>CALOFM010000001.1:0-18798 GCA_942492625.1 uncultured Gammaproteobacteria bacterium
ATCGGCTGAACGTGGCCATCGGGCGCGCCTGCTTCATCCAGTTCGCCGAGGGCGAGCAGATGGAGAAGTATTACACGGGCGATTCGGAGGCCTGGGAAGTCGGAAAGCACGGCAACCTGGTGGCGATCAAGCCCAAGGCCGAGACCCCGGAAACCAACCTCATCATCAGCACCAACCGGGAGCGCGTGTATGTGTTCGAGCTGGCGCTGGACAAACGCGCGCCCATGTACGGCATCCGCTTTTCCTATCCCAACGAAGCGCGCAAGAAGGCCAGGACCAAGCAGCTCAAGGCCGCCTCCCGCCGAGTCCATCGACCTCGACTGCCAGGGCAACAGAAATCCCCGGGACGCCGGTAGCGGCGATACCGGCATCCAACCCGAGGAAGTCTTCGACAACGGCTCGCACACCTTCATGCGCTTCGCCGAGGGCCAGCGCTTTCCCGCGATCTTCGCGACCGGGATCGGCGGCGAGCGCCTGGTCAATCCCAGCGTACGCGACAACTGGCTGCTCGTTCCGGGCGTGGAGCGCCAATGGCGCCTGCGCGACGGAGAGGCGGTGCTGTGCATCCGCAACGACGCCCGCCCCGCACGTAGACGCGACAATCCGGGCGAGACCACCCATCGAGGCATCGTGAGGGCAGCCAAATGAGCCGGGAAGGGATCGTCGAGCGGGCCGAGGCCCCGGAGCTGCGCCGGCCAAGTCCGATCTGGAAGTGGTTGTTCCTGGCCACATTGCTCCTGGTCGGGTTCGGTGTGCTGGGCGCCTTGCTGTTCGGCGATCTGGAAAGCGGTGGCGTGGTGAGCAAAGAGAAAGAGGACGAGAAATCCCGGCTGAGCTTCAAGTCCGATGGCCTCTCGCCGCCGACCTTCGCCAAGCCCGAGCCGGAACTGCAACCCGTTGCGCCTGTGGTCGAACCGGCTGTTCCCGAGCCCCGCTACCGGAGACGATCTATACGCAAGACCGTCCCGAGCGTCATTCCACTGCCGGTGCCGGGTTGCGGACGCGCCGCCGCAGGAGGGACTCTCGGCGGAGATTGCTGGCGCAGCGCCGGCCTGGAAGGCGGCGTTGAGCGGCAGTGTCGATGCCGGGGCGCCGCCGCCGGACGGGCAAATCGCCGAGCGTAAGGCCGCGTCCACGATGGACCTGACCGTGACCAAGACGGAGGCATCGGTTGCAACCCGCTATCGGGACCTGACGTTCACCATCCCCAAGGGCACGCAGATCGGCTGCATCCTCAACACGGCGATCCAGAGCGGGCAGACGGGCATGATCTCCTGCACGGTGCCGGAGGACATCTATGGCGCCGACAACACCGTCGTCCTGCTCGACCGTGGCTCGCAAGCCATGGGCGAGTACAAGACGGCGACGCTCACCTACGGCAAGCGCCGGATCTTCGTGGTCTGGTCGTCGATCCGCACCCCCGAGGGCGTGGCGATCGACATCGACTCGCCGGGCACCGCCCTGGGCCGTGCCGGCATGGGCGGACACATCGACACCTGGCCATTGGGAGCGGAGTCGGCATTCCCATGCTCATGTCCCGTCGCCCGCGATCTGGACCTGTCCTCCGTCTACAAACTGGATACAAGCTATGTCCGCTAGCAACACCCACGTGCTCGTCAACGATATTCTCGGGCCGCTCCTGCCGATCCTGGCGCGCGACGATGTAACGGACGTTTGCATCAACGGCCCCGGCCTGCTGTTCGTCGAGAGCACCAGCGGCTGGGAGCAGATGCCGGCCGAGAATCTGACCAACAACTGGTTGCGCGCCTTCTCCAAGGCCGTCGCCTCGTCCATGGAGGGGAAGATCGACGAGCGCTCACCGATCCTGACCGGGCACCTGCCCAGAAACCATCTATCGGGCGGGGAGCGCATCCAGATCGTCCTGCCGCCGGCGGCCGAGCAGCCCTCGATCACCATCCGCCGGCCCTCGACGAGGACGTTCACGCTCGATGAGCTGGAAGCGGGCGGAACCTTCGAGCCCGTGGTGAAGGGACACGGCAGCTCGGCCGATCATCGCGAAGCGGTGCGCCGGCATCTGATGGGGTGGCGCGAGCAAGGACAGCGTGAGCATCACGCACATCATCCGCGAGCTGGTCGGCCATCGGCTGAACGTCGTCATCTCGGGGGCCACCGGCTCGGGTAAGACGACACTCTCCAAGGCCATGATCGCCGAGATACCGGACTACGAACGCCTGATCGCCATCGAGGACGCCTACGAGCTGGTGTTTTCGCAGCCCAACGTGGTGCGGCTCTTCTACTCGCGCGACGGCTCCGGGATCTCCCCGGTGACCGCCAAGGAGCTGCTGGTGTCCTGCTTGAGGATGAAGCCGGACCGCATCATGCTCGCCGAGCTGCGCGACGAGGAGGCCTACTACTACCTGCGCAATGTGAACTCCGGGCACCCCGGATCCATCACCACCATCCACGCCAACAGCGCGACGGCGGCCATCGAGCAGCTGATGCTCATGTTGCGCCAGTCCAGCGCCGGCGCTGGACTTACGCGCGAGGACATCCGCGGCCTGGTCACCAACCTGGTCGATGTCATCATCCAGATGGAGAGAAAGCAGGTCACCGAGATCCATTTCCTGCCAAGAGGGCAGGGCGGCGAATGAGACGGCGGGCCACGGCGGCGACCTGGTGGGGCATCGCCGCGGCGGTGCTCATCGGACTGATTGCCCTGATCCCGAGCGCGTCCTGGGTGTACGCGCAGCTGGCGCACGTCCAATTCACCCCCTGGGTCTGGATTGCCGGGGCGATCCATGACGTAAAGCCCGCCGCGCTCTTTCCGGCCCAGTTTCGACCACGAGGCCGGCGTGGCGGTGGCGATCCCGGCGTTCGTCACTTGGGCGCTGCTGCCGCCCAAGCCGCTGCACGGCAGGCGCGCCTGGCCCGAATGGGCGAGGCGAAAAAGGCCGGATCTCTACAACGCCGGGGGGCAATCGATCGTGCTCGGGCGCCATCGCGGCAAGCTGCTGGTGTTCAACGGCGATCTGCATGTCTTCCTGGCCGCCGCGCGGACGATCTCCCCGAAGCTGTTGGACCGGTATCGCACTCGCGCGGCGACCGAATCGGCCCGGGAGCTGCGCCGCCATCGACCGGCAGTGCGCTACGCACTGCTCACGGCTTACTGCTATCAACGTCGACGCGAGCTGATCGATGGCTTGCTCGACCTGCTCATCCAGATCGTCCACCGCCTCTCGGTGCGGGCCGAGAAACGCATCTCCACCGAGATGGTCGGTGAGCTGAAGCATGTCGGGGACAAGCCCGGCATCCTGTACCGCATCGCCTGGGCGGCGCTGGAGAATCCCGAGGGTTCGATCCGCGAGGTGCTCTTCCCCCTGGTCGATGAAACGACCCTGGCGGCGCTGGTGCAAGAAAGTCAGGCCAAGCCACCGACGTTCCGGCAGCGGGTCCAACGGCGGATCCATCGCTCCTACGCGCACCACTACCGGCGCATGCTGCCGCTGATTCTGTCCGCGTTGGTCTTCCGCTCCAACAACAGCCGCCACCAGCCGGTCATCGAGGCGCTCGGCTGGTTGAATACCCACAGGGAGGATCGGCGCAACCTGATCCCTTGCGCCGAAATCCCGCTCAATGGTGCCGTCAGTGCCGGAATGCAGGAAGATCTGATCGAAGACGGCCCCGAGGGCCGGCGCATCAACCGCATCGACTACGAGATCTGTGTTCTGCAGACGCTGCGGGAACGGCTGCGCAGCAAGGAGATCTGGGTCGAGGGCGCGGACCGGTTCCGCAACCCTGACGAGGATCTGCCAGCGGATTTCGAGGCCAATCGCGCCAGTTTCTATGAGGCCCTGAAACAGCCCCGGGACCCCGAGGTCTTCATCGCGAACCTCCAGCAACAGATGCGTGAAGCCCTGGAGACATTCGACGCCGGTCTCTCGCGCAATCCAAAGGTCAAATTGCGCGATAAGGGCAAGCACCGCATCGTCCTAAGCCCGTTGGATCCTCAAGCAGAACCGACCCAGCTGCGTTTTCTCAAGGGCGAGATCGCCCGCCGCTGGCCCGAGACCCACCTGCTCGATGTGCTCAAGGAGACCGATCTGCGCATCGACTTCACCGGGGCCTTCAAGACCCTGGCCAGCCGCGAGGTCATGCCGCGCAAGCAGCTGCAGGAACGACTGCTGTTGTGCCTCTATGGTCTCGGCACCAATGCCGGTCTCAAGCGCATGGCCGCGACCAATCTGGACGTCAACTACCACGATCTTCTCTACGTGCGCCGGCGCTTCATCGAGAAATCCGCCCTGCGCGAGGCCATCCGCCGCGTCGTCAACGCCACCCTGGCTGCGCGCCTGGAGCACATCTGGGGCGAAGGCACCACCTCGTGTGCTTCCGACAGCAAGCAGTTCGGTGCCTGGGACCAGAACTTGATGACCGAATGGCACAACCGCTACGGCGGGCGTGGCGTCATGATCTACTGGCACGTGGAGAAGCGCTCGACCTGTATCTACTCCCAGCTCAAGCGCTGCTCGTCCTCCGAGGTCGCGGCCATGATCGAGGGCGTGCTGCGCCACTGCACGGACATGGAGATCCAGCGCAACTACGTCGACACCCACGGCCAGAGCGAGGTGGCCTTCGCCTTCTGTCATCTGCTCGGCTTCGACCTGATGCCGCGGCTCAAGAACATCGCCGTGCAACGGCTCTATCGCCCCGAGGCCGGTGCCGCCGGCGACTACGAGGCGCTGCAGCCAATCCTGACCCGACCGATCGATTGGCAGCTGATTCGGCGTCAGTACGACGAGATGATCAAGTACGCCACGGCGCTGCGTCTGGATACGGCCAACCCCGAGGACATCCTGCGCCGATTCACGCGCAACAACCTCCAGCATCCGACCTACCGGGCCCTCGAGGAGCTGGGACGCGCGGTGAAGACCTGTTTCCTCTGCCGCTACCTCCACGATGAGGGTCTGCGGCGCGAGATCCACGAGGGCCTCAACGTGGTCGAGAACTGGAACAGCGCCAACGGCTTCATCTTCTACGGACGCGGCTCCGAGCTCGCCAGCAATCGACGCGAGGACCAGGAGACCTCAGCGCTGGCCCTGCACCTGCTCCAGGCGAGCCTGGTCTACGTCAACACCCTGATGCTTCAACAGGTCCTCGAGGAGCCGGATTGGATGGGGCGCATGCGGCCCGAGGACCTGCGCGCGCTCTCGCCACTGATCTACCTCCACATCAATCCCTACGGGATCTTCGAGCTCGACATGGCCAAGCGCCTGCCGATCGACTGGGCCATGGCGGCCTGAGACTCTTGACAGAAGGTGTATTTTGTTCAGAGTTAGACTGAGCCCGATGCACTGAATCAGTAGCTTGGGTAGACGAAATCTTGGTAGCCAACGGGCGTAAAGTAAAGAGTGAGGACCGATGCCCGAAAACGATGCCGTCGACCTGCACGAAAAGCCGAAGAACTTCCTCACCGAGGCGGAGATCGCGCGCTTCCTCCAAGCAGCCAAGACGGGCCGCCATGGCGTGCGCGATCACCTGATGATGCTGTTGATGTATCGGCATGGCCTGCGCGAGACCGAGCTGTGCCGGCTGACGCTGTCCTGCCTGGACCTGGAGACCGCACGCCTCTGGGTCGAGCGCCTCAAGGGTAGCCTCTCGACGCATCACCCGATCGAGGGCGACGAGCTGCGGGCTATCCGGCGCTGGATACGGGTGCGTGACTCCCACCTGCCATGGCTGTTTGTCACCGAGCGAGACGGCCAGTTCACACGCCAGGGTGTCTACTACCTGGTGCGGCGAATTAGCGAACGTGCCGGACTGGCCCGGGTCCATCCGCACATGCTGCGTCACGCTTGCGGCTACGCGCTGGCCAACAAGGGCCACGACCTGCGGACCATTCAGGACTATCTCGGGCACCGCGACCCGAAGCACACGGCCATCTATACGCGCACGGCCGCCAAGCGTTTCGAGAACCTCTGGCACTGACTCTCATGGGCAATGACGATCTGCGATCCGCCGAGCAACGGTTGCTCGACACCGGAACCCTGGTGCGGTTCCGAATCCTGGACGCCCATACCGAGGTTGCGCCCGACCGGGAGAACCTCTTCGTGCGCGTGGACCTGGTGCTCGAGGATGACGAGCATGACGTCGAGCCCGAGGAGATCGTCGAGTGGGGGGCGTTCGGTTTTCTGTTCGCCCTTGCCGCGCTGTCCTTCCATGACGCACGTCCCCGTGGCATGTCGGAGTTGGACTTCGCGGCGGACGATACTCTGACGGTGGCCGATTTCATGGACGCGCTCTCGTTCAGCCACAACGGCCTGAGCGTACAAACTGACTACCTGCGCGGACGCAGCATGAAGACCGAAGTGACAATACGTCCCGACGGAACCGTCCGACTCACGACCTGGGGTCGGGGCAAAAGTGCCCTGCATTGGCTCGATCGCCTGCAGGGCAAGAAACGCATCCAGGTCGTTCCGACCGAACCCGTGACCGACTGACACAAACACCAGCGGCTGCAGAGACACCATGAACACGTCATTTGATCGCATCACCATCGATCCCGAACAGATGAACGGCCAGCCTTGTATCCGCGGCATGCGACTGACGGTGCGGCGTGTGGTCGAGGCCGCTGCACTCTATCCGGATCGCGCCGAGCTCAAGCGGGAGTACCCCGAGCTCGAAGACGACGATATCCGCCAAGCGCTGGAGTATGCGGCCGAGAGCCTCGACGACCAGATCATCACCTTGGGTGCCGCGTGACGCGCCTGCTGCTGGACCAAGGACTGCCACGCAGTGCCGTTCGGCACCTCGAGGAACGGCGTTTCGATGTCAGCCATGTGGCCGACATTGGGCACAGCCGGGCAAGCGATGCCGAGATCACTACGCTGGCGATCGAGCAAGGTCGCACGATCGTGACCCTGGATTCTGACTTCCATCGGTTGCTGGCGATCAGCGGCGCGAGCGCTCCGTCGGTGATCCGCATCCGGCGCGAAGGCCTTCGCGGTCCCGACGTCGCCGCACTGATCGGCCAGGTCCTCGAACAGCTTGGAGACCAGATCGAGCGCGGTGCGATGGTGACGGTCACCGATCGCACCGTTCGCCTTCATCGCCTCCCGTTGAGAAAGGTGGCATCGAAGGCCACCTGACGCCCAGCGCATTAGCGGAACCTTATATGGCACTTCACAGCAGCTTCGCTTGCTAGGGGGGGGGAACCAGTTCGCCATGTCGGGAGCGGGAGGAAAATGGGGGGGGGGGGGGGGGGGGGGAGGGGGAAAGAAAGGGGGAGAGGGGGGGGGGGGAGGATAAAAATAAGGGGAGAGGGAGAGGAGGGGGGGGAGGGGGGGGGGGGGGGGGGGGGGGGGGGGGGGGAGGGGGGGGGGGGGGGGGGGAGGGGGGGGGGGGGGGGGAGGGGGGGGGGGGGGGGGGGGGGGCCACAGGGAACGTGGAAAGCCGCCCGCGAGGGCGTGCCGGTGGACGAGTGGGTATGGGAGGTCGGAGGAAGCAAATGCCGGTCTATAATCGATTGGATAGGGGTTCGAACTTTGCCTCGCCCGAGAAGGGAGCTGACTTCCGACTGGTCTTGAATCACGCGATGGGTACGAAAAGGCTCAACCTGCGAGGTAACTTGGACGATGTGCGCCGTTGGCGTCATTGAAGGCCCGCAGGGCGTGACAGACCCTTGGTCCGAGATCGATTGGAACAAGGTACGCTGTCTCGTCAGCCGACTACAAGCCCGGATCGTGAAGGCGGTCAGAGCAGGCAAGTGGCACCGCGTGCGGTGTCTGCAACGCCTGCTCGCCAACTCGCGCACCGTTGACCGTCGGGTGCCTCACGGTGCCTTATCAGTGCTGGGGGCGGTGAAAGTCGCATGACTGTTCTTAGGGCTGGGAGCCGGGTGATGGTAACGTCATCCCTCCCCTGACTACTCCCGACGCCTACCCCCAACAGGCTTCGCTGAGGCGCGCTTCGGTTCGATCCCGGCGATTGGCGGAACCGCTAGCGCGTTCCGCCCTCTCGCGCTACTTGCAGATATTCATCTTGGCTTTTTCCCACTTCTTGTCGGTCATTTTGAGCGCTTCCCCGATGGCAGTCGCGTACTGCTCCATATACGCGTCCTCCGGATGAAACCCGATGTATCCTGGTACATTGAATAGCTCCGCCAGCTTGAACTCCTTGAACATGACCGCTGTCTCGGTACCTTTGCCTTTGAACCCCCACGGGTAAGCTACCCGAACCTGCGAATACACGGCTGCAAGTCCGCAGACCTGCTGCCGAAAGTTGTTGCGCCACGCATAGTAATCTGATGTATTTTTGATCTGAGTTACACCGGCATCGACGAGAGCCTGCAGCTGCGATTCATCAACCGTGGGATAGTCCGCGATCACAATCGGTACGTCCGGAGTATCCTCCGCAATTTGTATCACGACTGACCAAATGTCTTCGATAAGCCATCCAAACTGCTCCTCCGCAGAACCATCGGCACAGGTATAGGATACCCCGTTGTTGACTGGCCCAATGTCAACCGACCGTATGGTGGAGAACTCCCCATCGGCGCTCGGGACCAGCGATGTTTGGTACAAAGCATCCCATTGCTCCGTCAAACCTCGCAAGCCGCAGTCCGGCTTCGAGTAGCTGCAGCCCCAGGGAGTGGCGTAAGAACGCGGTATCCGGCCTTCCTTATTCATGAACTTTGTGAGCGGTAGTTGATCTTCCAGCGCGGTAAACAGGTCAAAGGCGATGCCACGGGCGATGCCATTGATGATCTTTCCGGCGAGTACCTTGCCGAGTTCCTCGTCGAGCTTCTCTGGCACACAAAGCTCCGGGCGATCAGTTATCGCAGCCAAGGTTTCTGGAGCCGTCAGTGCGCGACTGTAGCTTGCGCCCAAAGACGCGTGCACCTGCTCCTTATCTTGGGCTCCCTGCGCGAACCCCGCGCTTACCATCAGTACTACTGCTCCCAGTGCAAAAAGTCGTTTTCCCATAGCCCACACCTCAAGGTTTTGATGACAGACGCTCTACAGCAGAGGCGAGCAACATCCTTATAAGGGACTACCCCGCGCTCGCCGTGCGGCCCAAGGAACCCCATCGGGCTCCAACAGCGGAAGAGATTTTGGCGCGCCCCAAATTACCATTACGCGAGCAACATTTTACAGCTTACGGACGTGAGCGAGGATCTACTCGCCGGGAGCGGCGTCGGCCACGATGGCGATGATGCGCATGTCCGGGCCGCAGCTCGAACAGACTAGCTGCAGCAGCTGTTTCGGCCCATCGGCGTTCCAGCGAACGGGGAATGTCCGGTGTCCGTCAGACTACGGCCGCTGAAATCTGGAGGGAAAACGCCTAAACAGGGTCAGAACCGAAGAGTGAGCAGTTGCGACTACTGACTTTCGGGTTTCAGCATTCAGCCGCCGCTGCTCCAGGCGATCATGGAAGCCCGATTTGCGCGTTGAGCTGCCGTACAAGCCCGGCGCGTGGACGTCAGGTTATGGCCGGGTGCTGCCCTTCGCCGGACTGCGTCTGATGGTCCGGTTTCGTGGCTTTCCGGACTCTTGACGAAGCTCCCTTGTGACAGCAAATGCTGTTTGCAGATAATCCGGGTCGGCCCGGATGTTTGCAGGTCGGCCTTTTGCGCCCAACCCCCCGAAAAGGTAAAAATAAGGGAACACGAATATACCAACTGTCGGAACTTCAATCAGTTACGATACTCCAGGTGTTCTGGCTACCACCAAGCCACGAAAAACCGGCGTGTTACGAAATGCCTAAAATATCATCGAGTTATCGCATTAGCTCCGACTAATATTGTCCGTTTCGGGGGGTTGGGCTCAGATAGCCGTAACGATTTTCCGTCGCCGACACCCAATAGTCCGGTTGCTGACGGACTGCTGACCTTCGCACGACGCGCGTCAGTGGCCGTTCTGGGTCGGTTTCCGACTATCGCGGATCGAGGACCGTCGAGAGTCCAACAAACGACAGCAATCGGCCACCAGAAGGCAACGCACTCCTGGGATCGCGTTGCGACAGCTGAAGAAGGCTTTCAACACCTCCTGGTGTTCGGCGAACTTGGGGTCTGACACTGGTGGCACACCGCCCGCTCCACTTCCGCGAGAAAGATGCGCAAGATGCGACCTGCCAGCGCAGGGTCGCGGTGCAGAAAGCCGCGCAGGCGTTTCGGCAGCGACAACACCCTCTGCCTCACCGGCACCGGCGGAATGACAGCTGGCTGAAAAAATCAATTATTAGCGCACGGTTGAGGCTCAATTTCTACAATCTCTGTCGTGTATACCAGGCCTCCATTTTCGGTGGTGGCGGCAGCTTCTTGCGTCACTATGAGACAACGTGTTTTCTCGTTGGCCTGCCCTTGGGTTGCCGAATTGAACTTCAACGTCACCGGCAAAAATTCTTCTGTCGCGTCGCCGATGACGTTGACCAAATCCGGCAGGGGGTCAATGACCGGGATGGTGAAAGTCGTGTACAGTACGGCCGACCCGAATGCCCATTTTCCGGGGTTGCTCCACTTCCCTTTTCCTGGTGTTCCTTGAACCTTGCTTCCGAAGATTGTTGGCGTGCCGAGGAAGTCGGGCCCGGTCTTTGGGTCGATGCTATCGATGATTGCTTGGAGAGACTGCGCAAACCCCATTGCATTCTCACTGACCAGGCGCACCTTAATCTCGTCCCGATCCTCAGAGAACGAACACCGTTTGACATAGCTCTCATCCTCGATCAACGTCCATGGCTGCCATTTCGGATGTCCTCCCAGATCCTGAACGGCCTTATCCGCCAATCCGGCGTAATCCACGAGCGCAAAGTTTTCAAACGTAGGAGAAGTCCCGGTCCAACCGTTGTAGTCAGGCACGGGCGGGAAAAAACTGGACTGTGTTCCTTGTGCATCGAGGAACTCTTGAACATTGAGGTATTCGCAGTCGTTTGCTTTGACCAGATCGTTCTGCGTTCCCGCTTGACCAGCCAGTGGAAAGACAAAGCCTACAAAGCTGAGTACAACAAACCGTAATTTTGCTCTCATGACCGTCTCCTCTGGTTGTGTTGGCGATGCATCGTGCATCGCAACGTGACGAAGTCGGGTAACAATACAACATATTGCGGACATTCAGGAAAGGTGGCCCGAGTGACCGCTCTTGACTGCTGTCGTAATGGCTACCCAAGACGACCGCGGCTCTTAGCGCCTCGCACGCAGCAGCGGCAACGGTGGACGAATCCGGCAGAGTCGGCGCGGTTTATTGTGAGAAAATCCGGTGAGATAAAGTTAGCGACAACACGCGCTCAGATATGGCAACCACGCGGATGCCAGTTTTGTCAGCTCTTCGAACGGAGCTGTTCTCGTTGTTGCCATGGAAGTCTCCTTTGATAAAGATTTGCCCCCAACTGTCGGGGCTTGTTTGGGATTGTTGCTGAAAAACTCGCCTTAGCGGATTCGTGGTCAACTGACCGATCGAGCCCGCCCTTCCAGCAGCGATGGCGACGGAACCCTGCGAGGTCGAAGATCAGACGCCCTGTCTCGCCATGCGAATGTATTCGTGGGCCCGATTCACCTTGTCGATGCAGTTGGGATATTTCTCGAATTGCTGCTGCACCTTGGCCGCGGATAGCAGGCTGGCAGCCTTGACCCAGCTAACGGTGCCGCTGAAGCCGTTGGCCTTGGCATCGCCGAGCTCAGCGAAGGCCCGGTCCACGCCGTTGGCGCAGGCCTCGGCCTGCGAAACGTGCGGCATCCGGGCGCAGGCGCCGAGGCTCAGGCAGAACGCGGCGGAAATCAGCACGGAGGTGGTGATCTTCATGAGTGCTCTCGCGGCGTCGGTACGTCAGGCAAGAGGAAGGTCGTCGATCTGCGCCAGCAGCCGGGCCCTGCGAAGGAAATACAACGAGCGTAGGACACACCGCACGTTGCTATCCACAAGCGCCCGTGGCGGTGCAGAAGTTGCAGCCATCCTTGCGGATGACGGCATAGCTCCCGCACTCCTCGCAGCGCCGCCCGGGCATGACCTCCTGGCTGCCCACCGATCGGACCAGCGGCACGACGTTGTCGATCATCTCGACCACCCCCATGGGCTCCACCGGGTAGCCCTCGGCATCGAGGATGCCGAGCATGGCGTGGCGATGAATCACCAGGGCCGCGATATAGGGGTTGTAAGCCCAAACCCCAGAAAATTCCGTCAGCCCAAATATGGCCAGCTTGGATAGCCAAGTAGCTGATGGCTAAATTACATCGTTCCTGGTAATTGTTGGCCATGCGGTCCAGGATGGGCAAGTTGCGTATACCCATCTTGGCCATCTCCCATGAAAGTCGCCCGCCTCTACCTCCTCGTCAGCATCGACGAACAGGACCCTCGCCCGTCAGGTCGATATTGAGCACGGCATACGAGCTGCCAAGTAAGAAGGGAAATTACCATGCCGGAAAAATCTGGGGTTTGGGCTTACACCCCTAAATGGCGACACGCCGGTAATTCAAGCTCAGATCGACTTCAAGGGCCAGTCCCAGGACTTCAAGGAGTCGAGCGGGGGCATCCTGTTCGTCTTCGCCTTGGGTCTCGTAGTGGTGTTCCTGGTGCCGGCGGCCCAATTCGAGAGCTGCATCCATCCACGGGTGATCATGCCGACGGTCCCGCTGGCGATGGCGAGCGCCCTACCCGGGCTCTGGCTGGAGGGCCACAGACTGAACATCTACAGCCAGATCGGGCTCATTGCTGGAGCGCAGCGTGCAGTTTGGGGTCGCTTTCAGGCGGGCGTTAGTCGCTTTGCATTACCTGCGTAAAAACCCCCCCGGTTATCCCTCGTCGGCCGAGAGACGCGGGAGGACAGCGAGCGCGATCTGCTGCAGGCGCTCGGTACGGCGGGGCGGGGCGGCTCCCGGTGGCGGCCGCCGCCCCAAGCGGCGACTACTTGACCAATTGGATCACGCCGCAGGCGTCCCGGGGTCCGCCAGCGCAGCCCTTCTTGAGGTCGGACTCCTCGTCGCAGTAGGTGTCCGAATTGGTGTGGATGATGATGGCGCTGCCGTCCGTGTCGAGGATGCTCAACCGGCCCGGCGACAGGGTGATGCGGTCGGTGGTGTGCTTCATCACCCCGACCCCATCCTTCACATCAAGGTTGACGAGGTCACCCATGTGGTAGGGGTGGTTGATGTCCTTCGCCGGCACCTCGTCGGTGGCGCTGTCCGGTCGCGTCTGTCCGAAGGCACCCGGGTCATGGTGACCCTTGGCAGCGGCGCAGGGCTCACAAGCCCCGGTCTCATGGATGTGGACCGCGTGCTTGCCGTCGGTGAGGCCGCTCACCTGTATCTCGACCGCCACCGCCTTGATCCCCTCGGGGGTCACCTCCTCGGTGAGGGTCGCCGTCCCGGAGATCTTGGGATCAGTGCAGCCCTTAATCTCCGCTCCGGCCTTGAGGCCGTCCGCCTGCAAGGCGCCGGCGCCAAGGGCCAGCAGCGCCGTGGTGAGGGATACCGACAGGACACGCGTAAGGGGGGGGAACCGTTGGTTCATCATTGTCTCCTTCATTCTGGGTTGTGCACTTCCACCGGGCGCTGCGGGAGCCTTTCCGGAGGTTCTGGTCGAGGGAAATTCAACCGTCCCACGACGAGATCGGACGGACGATAGCCTGAACGCGGGCGGCCGAGCAAGGCCGGCGGAGGCGCTATCGGGAGCTTGCCCGTGGGCGAGGGAGCAACTTCCAGGGGGAGGCGAGGTGAGGCGGAAAATGCGAACCCGGCTCGAGGTAGAGATCGACCCGGAACAGGCGGCCAAGAAGCTGCGTGTTCACATGGATGGCGAAGGTCTCGACGAAATCCTGGTAAGGGTCGATGCTGCCGTAGAGCGACGGCAGGTCGGTCTCCCCCACGTGGTAGACCAGAGGCGCGGCAGACCGCGGCGAGCATCGGGAAGCGCCTCTGCCAACCCGTCCCCGGCCTGTCGCCGTCCAAGGGCCAGGAGAGCCGGACAAAGGGGGATCGGGCGTCGAGCCCCCAGGTCTCGATGGCGACCCCGTTGACCAGATTCCGTTGCAGGGCGAGCGCGGTGACGGCCGGTGGGACGGGTTGGACGCGGGCAGCCAGCGGCAGGTCCCGGCGGACCGGCGGCTGGGAGACGCCGGGTACGCAGTACCCGGCGTCGGCCTGGGCGGTCAGGCCAAGCAGCAGTATGGGCAAGGAGGCGTCGCGGTGGCAACCTGTCGCTGGCCGACCCGGTCGCACTCGGTCGGGTGTGCTGGCGGATGGTCGGACTCTAGGGGCCAGGGCGCAGGTCCCAGCCGCGCCTGGCCCGGGCTTCGCGGATCTGTGGTTACGCTGGCTCTGGTGTGCCAGGCGCGGGGATCCGCGGGGTCGGGTCTTTTCTTTTGCTCGCAATGACCGTTGGTAAGGTCTCAACGTCTGTTGACCTCAATACAGCGGGCACTCGTTTGTGTAGCGCCGCTGACTGCAGAGGGTCGCCTCCGGACCTAGCAGGCATCCTTCAGATCCCGATCTCTAGCTACGAGGAAAGTCAGCTCAGGAACTCTGTCGAGGGCCTGCGATGCTAGGCAGCCGTCGTGGTGTCGACCCGCTCCCGCAACTCCTTGCCAGGCTTGAAGTGAGGGACATACTTAGCGGGCAAGGCAACGGCCCCGCCGGTCTTCGGATTACGCCCGATACGAGGCGGACGGAAATGCAGCTTGTAGCTGCCGAAGCCTCGGATTTCGATTCGCTCGCCCGACGCCAGCGCATCACTCATCTGCTGCAACATGGCCTTGACGGCAAACTCCACGTCGCGTTCGCTGAGGTTGCTCTGCTCGCTCGCCATGAGGTCGATTAGGTCCGACTTCGTCATTCTTGATTCTTCCCGTCGTAGACGTGCCGATCCGAAGCCATCGGATTGTCGGAATGTTACCCTGGGCAATGTAGGCGAACCAGAAGAATCCTGCCCGAAGCGGCGGGACCAGGTTTCCCCGCCTCTTTTTATCACCACGGATTCTAGCCGCGGCGTGACACGTTGATCGGCCTGGCGATGTGTCGCAAAACGTATGGTTTCCGGGACGTAACGCCTGACATGTCTCCTTCCATGTCTCAAAAGCGCTTTCTCAGAATGCCTTAGAGACGACGAGACGTTTGAGGGCCGAAGATAACAACGGTGCTGCGAGCCGCCTCGATAACATCCTTGGCACAACGTGCGCCCTCAAAGAAGGGGAGGGGATATGCTCGTCGATGAGCGGCCGGAGCATCGCAAAGCGCTAAATATCCATTTCACGGCGTGTCCATCCGTGTCCGAAAGGGGATCGTCCACCGGACAAAAAAAACCGGCTTTCCCCCGTATGCAAAATCGAAGAATACTCCATCTCATTTGAATGGTACGATATTTTTCTCATTAGAGGGAGCCTTAACGGACGTTTTTCCGCATGACAGAAACCCTCATCGGCTATGCGCGTTGCTCAACGGACAAACAGGATCTCGCCGCACAGCGGGCGATGCTGGAGGACCTCGGGGTTGCGCCGGATCGGATCTACATGGATCGCGGCCTGACCGGCACAAACCGCGCCCGGCCGGGACTGGATCAGGCGCTTGCCGCCGTGCGTGCAGGTGACACGCTTGTCGTGCCGAAGTTAGACCGGTTGGCCAGATCGGTTCCGGACGCCCGGCAAATCGCCGACGCGCTTGTCGAGCGCGGGGTTAAGCTGGCGCTCGGGGCCAGCGTGTACGATCCGGCCGATCCGATGGGGAAGATGTTCTTCAACATCCTGGCCACCTTCGCCGAGTTCGAGGCCGACCTAATCCGGATGCGCACACGCGAAGGCATGGCCATCGCCCGCGCCAAGGGCAAACTGAGGGGGAAGCGACCGAAGCTCTCGGACAAACAGCAAAGAGAGCTGCGCCGGATGCACGACACCGGCGAGTACTCCATCAGCGATCTGGCGGAGCTGTTCTCCGTCTCGCGTCCGACCGTGTATCGCACCCTCGCCAGGCAGGCATTACGAAGCTGACGCAGAAGTGCGCCACATAGCGTTGAAGATCCACGCTGTATGTGAGCGCAAAAAGAGGGAAGATTAGCCTAGGGAAGATTACCCTGTAACCAAACAAAGTTCTTCGGTTGTGACAGTCCGGAATCGGCCAATAACGGAAGTACCGGCGTGTCGCCATTTAGCCCTCGTGAAACCCGGTGGGTACGTCCTATGCCGCCGGGGACTCGGGCAATGGCGACAACTTATTTTGTGCCGCGGCCGCCCTGCGGTCGCAGCGGGGACTCGACAACACACCAGCCGAGCCCCACAGCGCCCACAAATATGGCTGGACGGGGTGTCGGATGCCCTTACAGATTCTCTCCGCTGGCTCCGGGATACAACATCCCCTGCGCCACTAGGGGTCTGCTCACGAAACGGACAAAAGTGCACGGTAAGGATGACGACCTCCAGCAACGGCAGGGGTTTGCTCGGTGTTGCGGCTCTCGATGTGGCATCTTGGCTGTTCTCGAAACTCGTCGTTCCGGCAAGTCGATACGAGAACGGTTTTCGAGAACAAGCCACGCTAGGCCAGAGCTGGAGCGGCATGATTTCTCATGATCACTTCTCTAAAACCAGCGGATACTGTTGGCGAATTCTAAGTCGTTATATTTCAGTACCTTGATATTTAGATTTGCATAAGAATGGCTTGATTGAGAGCTCGCATCCAGGAGGGGGGTCACTGGCAAGGCACGTTATATCACCGCATTTCCACTAAGTTCTTGAAATCTTGTTGATTGGGATTCGCCAACAGTATCCCAGCGTTTGTGAGAAGAGTCGCCATGCTTTTGGCTTAACGTGCTGAATTTTCCGTTTCGTGAGCAGACCCCAGGTAGTCCTGGATGGTGCGCAGGTCGTGTCCCTTGTTCGCCAGCGCATAGCCGCAGGCATGGCGCAACATGTGCGGATGAACCTTGCCAAGATCGGCGCGCTCACTGATGCAGCGGACCAGGTAGTAGATGCCCTGGCGGGTGAACTGCCCCCCTCGCTCGGTGACGAACAACCAAGGCAATCGCGAGTTCCTGATCCGCAGGTAGCGCCGAATCGCCCGCAGTTCATCGCCGTCGATCGGATGATGCGTCGAGAGACTCCCCTTCAATCGATCGATCCAGATCCGCGCGGTCTCCAAGTCCAGGGCTGAGGTGGTCAGCCGGCATAGCTCCGTCTCCCGCAGGCCGTGCCGATAAAGCAACAGCATCATCAGGTGGTCTCGGATGCCGTGCCGGCCGGACTTAGCGGCCTCTAAAAAACGATCCATCTCCGCCTCGGTGAGGAAGTTCTTGGCCTTCTCATGCAGATCGACGGCTTCGGAAACAGACATCGATGGTCACTCTTTACTTTACGCCGATTGGTCGGCTCGACTTGGCAGCTGTAACGCGCTGATTCCGCACGCGCTTACTGTGAAGACTCCGAACAAAATGCACGTTCTGTAAAGAGAATTGTCACTCACAAGTTAGCCTCTATTCATTTAGAGATTACTTATATGGCACCTCATGGTGGCTTCGTGCTTACCGGGCCTACACCTAGGTTTGGGCCCCGCGGTTCCTCCAGCGCCTCGGCAAAACCGACCACCAACTCGGCAAGGCGGGTGCGGCACAAGGCGAGCGCCCCGGTGAGATTCCGCTTCGCCGCCGCAGGATCGCCAGCCGCCAATTGTGCAACACCAAGCGCCGTCAAGCGATCCGCGGCCTCCTCTACCTCGATCAGCATGGCGAGATCCATGCCACAGCGTCGGCAGGTCGTGTCGCCACCTCCACGCGCACGGCAATTCGGACAGCGCTCCATCAGGACTCCAGGTAAAAGATCAGGTCGGAAAGCTCGGCGACCGCCCGCTGGGTCTCGTCGGCATTGCCCTCGGCGAGTGCGTCCCGTACCGACTCAAGCAGGTTAACCAGGTCTTCCTTGTCTTCCGGATTGGCGCTCTCCATGAGCCGCTCGGCCTTCTCGATCAGGGCGCGTGCTTGAACCGTTTCGTGCCCCTCGATTGTGACATCCTTGGCCTCGCCCTCGATCAGCGCGGAGAGGCGCTCGCGAGCCGCGTCCAACTCCTGTTCCTCGAAGCGGGCGGTGGCGTTGTCGATGGTGATTCTCTTCTCCAAGCCGGTGCGTTTCTCGCGGGAGCTGACGTGAAGGATGCCGTTCACGTCCAGCGAGAAGGTTGTCACGATGATATTGCCCGCCGGAACGTCGCTCAGGCCTTCGATGCGGAAGGAGCCGATCTCGGTGTTGTTAAGGGCATCCGGGTCCTCGCCCTGGTAAACCTTCACGTCGATGGCGGGCTGGCCGTCACGCATGGTGTCGAAGGCCTCGCTCTTGGTGACCGGAATCGGGGTGTTTTTGCGAATCAGCGGGACGTAGGTGTAGGGATATGGCTCGCCGTTGAGGTCTGCCCAGGCACTGGTGCCGAAGGTGTAGGGGGTAACGTCAACCAGCACGCCTGGAAACCTTCCGCCCGGCTATCACCGCCGCCTGGATGGCGGCCCCGGCGGCGACGCACAGATCCGTATCGACCTCAGCGCGTGGCTGTATGCCAAGCTCCTTCTCCAGGCGCTGCTGAACCAGGGGAGTACCGGTGGCACCACCCACAAGCAGGACCTCTTGAATATCCCTCACCGCCAGCCCGGCACCCTTGAGCGCAATGTGTGCAGCCTCCAGGGTCTCGTCGATGTAAGGGGTAATCATGGCCTCGTAATCCGATCGGTCCAGCTCCAGGGACAGGTGCACCGGATTGCCGTCTCGCTCCAGGAGGTACTCCTCCTCGATGCGGGCGAAGGGTGCGTCGCTCAGCGAGATCTTGGCCACCTCGCAGGCGCGCGTGATACGCGCCATGGCGGAGCGCTCCTCTCCCGGATCGATGCC
>CALOFM010000002.1:0-73803 GCA_942492625.1 uncultured Gammaproteobacteria bacterium
AGCCCCGGATATCGCCCTCCAGAATCCACTCGGCGCTGATTCGCCGGGAGAGTAACTGGAAGCAGCTTTGGATTGCGTCCTGCGTTGAGCGCCCCTTGCGAAATCCGTGGGAGCACTTGTCCGCCAGCGTTTCCGATACTGGGTCCAAAGCAAGCAAATCCAGGGCCTGCTCGGCCCTGTCCGCTTGGGAAGGGATGCCGAGCGGTCGGCGTTTTCCGTTCTTCTTGGGGATGTAGATCCGTCTGAGCGGCTTTGGCTTGTAGTCCTTCGCATTCAACTGCTGGGCTTGTCGCCACTTCTGCGCGGGGGTCTCCAGCACGATGCCATCGACTCCCGCGGTCCTTTTGCCCCGATTGGAGCTGACCCGTTTCACCGCCAGAAGCTTGGTGGCAAACGAGTTGGCGAGCAGGCGCTGCAGACACCGCACGCGGTGCCAACTGCCTGCTCTGAGCGCATTCACGATATAGGCTTGTAATCGGCTGTCGTGGCGGCGTATCTTGGCCCAATCGATTGAGGACCAACGTGCCGCCGCGCCCTGAGGGCCTTCAATGACGCCAATGGCATTCATCGTCCAAGTAACCGCTCGGGTTGAGCCTTTTCGCACCTTTCTCGTGATTCAAGACCAGTCGGAAGTCAGCACCCTTATCGGGTAGGGCAAAGCTCGAACCCCGTCCATGGTCAGACAGACCGGCCTGCCCGGACCTCCCATACCCACTCGTCCTCCGCAGCCCTTGCGGCCACCTCCCACTATCCGTATGGGAATGCTGCCTACCACGCTCCGCACGCACTATTCCAGAAGGACTTAGGTCCCGCCTTTCCGCCGGCAGTGCAACGTCCGCGTGGGAGAACACGGGCACTCCCCATCCTGACTGCATACACTATCCATGCTCGTCAGCCTCTTGGCATGTCTAAATTAACGACGGCTCAACAGCGATTCAGCTACCTTGACCATATCCTCCAAGCCCAGCTCCCGACCGCCATGAGGCTGGCAGTCGCAACGTCCCCTTGCAGTTCGGCTGCCCGTCGATAAGACGGAGGCTACCGTGTCCCGGGCGCTTCGCACCCCGGGGTTACCCCCGACGCACGGCCCGGTAGGGTGCCGGTGGCAGAACACCGGATCTTCCCTGATAAGTACTCGTGCAACCTCGTGTCGCACCGTGTGAATTTTTATCACTTCAGTGCATCATCGGGCTGTGGCGGACACGTTTGACGATGTCCTCGACCACACTGCGCTGCCTGCAGCAGTTCTGTGATTGTTCGCGCACTGTCCGGGTCCGCGGTTCTCGTGGTAGAACGGCGCAATCCTCGCTCCTCTTTGCGATGACCCCAGCCAAGCGATCGCGGTAATCGCTGCGGCTCCTTGCGCTAGACCAACTACTCGTTGATCGGTCGAAGAACCGGTCGCTCAGGCGCCTTTACTTGGTATTGTCGTTGTACGTGTCCTTCGTTGCCGCCAACCAACCGGTCTTGGTGTCCGTGTTGGCCGTTGTAGACGCCGGCACTGCCCGACGAACAGAATCTGCCAGCTTACTCAAGACGGTCGACGAGCCACGCCCCCTGTCCTGAACGCTTGGGCACACAAAGGGAATCGCCAATCCAGTCCCCCGATGCCCCCGGTTGCATTCAAGCGGAGCATTGCCGGCAGGGCGGCGATAAGGATGGTCTGGATGGCCCGTTGCCGAGGAAGCCGCAAATAACGTGTGTTTCCTCGCCGCCACCACCGAGACGCAGCACGGCGGGACGGGTGCCGTCGGGGTTGGACGAGGTGCTCGATGAAGCGCGGGCTGCACCCTGGTGCGCCGCCGACTGCGTGTCGATCGTTGCGCGGTAACAGGACGATCTCGCCTGCGGTCACCCCGACCGGTGTTGCGTCCGCCAACTCGATGAACAGGCGTCCAGCGACCAGGTGACGGTAGGCGATGATCTGGGCAGGCATTGCACCGAAGGGGCGCGCAGTCTTCGGGCTCGATCTGGGACGCCATGCACCAGGGGCGTCAAACGCGCGCCGAGGAAGGCGCTGCTTGTGAGTCGTACCGCGACCATCACATCCGACAAAGCGTCCATGGCATCTACTCGCTCATCTACCGTCTGGCTCGGTGCCTGCGCCGCGAGTTCTCGGCGCTCCGGCATGCTTGCCTGGCGCCACCAGCATTCAGAATAGCAAACAGCGATTACTCGAACGCATCGGCTACTGCCCGATCGTCCGCGACGATTGCAGCCGGCGACGAATCCCATTCGATCCCCTTGCGCAAGTGATCAGAAACGCCCGGACGCGACTCGTCGGTGACCGAAGCAAGTCGCGCATAAACAGTTCGGAGTTGAAGCCATGACTATTTACGACGAACAGGGCCTGGCATATTCCGGCGCAGATCCAAGCAGCCTGGAGACCTTTCTCTCTCGCGCAGCTGCAGTTCCAGTGCTACATCGACGATCCCTTGGCGACGACCGATCAGGCGCTTTCCAACTCGCCCGAGTTCGTGATGGCACACGTGCTCAGGGCCTATCTTCACTTGCTCGGCACCGAACCGGCCGATATCGCCGTCGCGAAAGCCAGTCTTGAGCTCGGGGAGATCGACGAAGTGCTCGCCCTGAACGACGGCCCGATCTTTGGCCAACGTTCCACCGTCGTTCTGGATATGGTCGATTCCTCGGCGATGCTCTGGCGCCTGTATCTGCGCGGTGTCGATGTTGACTAGGGAGCGAAGAATCACATGCATTGCACTTCCCGGCGTTCGCCGGGGCCTTCGGCGGCGGAGCGTTCGAACGCGGTACTGCTTGGCGTGCGGTAGATTTCTCTGCCTGTGCGCTCTGGTACCACCGGGCGGTGAGCCCGACAAGGAGAAGCTGATTTCGGTGATCGAAGGCAGCGTCCCGCTGAAAAGGCACGCCGAGGTGTTCGCCCTTTTTGAAGCGATGGATGGAGCGCATCCAACCGCGCTGCATTGGTATCTACCGATGATTGGTGTGAACGGGGCCTGCCGGGGAGGGGGTCCGGGTACCGCGTTGCTACGCGCGACACTAGCGTTGTGTGACCGAGACAGCCTGCCCGCGTACCTCGAAGCGAGCAATCCGCGCAATATTCCGTTCTGCGAGCGTCATGGTTTTGAGCGCCGTGCACCGCTACGCCAGGGCAGTTGCCCGCCGATCACGCCGATGTGGCGCCGGCCTGCTCATGGCTCTGGAAAGTAGCGCGACCACGAAGTGCCGTAGTGAGGTCGCAGAGAGATGAGGATCATCCTGTTGGGAAACGCTGGTACCGGCAAAAGCACCATGGCCATGCGCCTGATCGGAAACCGAGACATTCCAAGCCTTTCAATGGACCACAGATCGCCTGGGCGGAGGGAACACAACGCAGACCGTCGGAGGAGAGCTTTGCGGAGCGGTTTCGATTTTGACGCGTTTGGAGGCCGCAAGAATGGGTCTGCTCGGGATACGTCCAATTCTTTATCACTTCGAATCCTCGGAGGAAAACGGCAGCAATCGTGGGTGTGGCGCTGGTGGCTGCTCGTCCATGTCCAGCGTGTATTGGCCGAAGCGGCGGAGGTGATCGCGCATGTAGGGGCTGGTGCGCGAGACCAGCTCCCGGGTCACCGGCAAGCCCTCGTCGACCATGGCAGAGAGCACGTCGGTCAAGTCGGCGACGTTGTGCAGCATCACGGCATTGGCAACCAGGTCCATGTACTTCACCTGCTTGAGCTGCTCCACCGGGTCACCGCTCTTGAGCACCGGTCCGCCGAAGCCGATCCAGTCCAATTGCGTCCTGGTCTGGAAATTCGACCGCTTCGCCCGCTCGACCAGGCACCTACTCACGGCGCTGGAGGAGTTCGATCACCTGGGTATCCGTTTCGTGAGCATCCAGGACCGAATCGACACCACCTCGCCCATGGGCAAGGCCATGTTCACGCTCATCCGCGCCATGGCAGAGCTGGAATCGTCCTTGATCAGCGAGCGGGTCACGGCCGGCATGAGGGGGAGAAAGCGGCAAAGGCGCGAGGGAAGCACCTGGGTCGACCGCGAACGCCGGCGAGGGTCGTGGCAAGGGTCGAGGAGCTGGCAAAAACGACGGATCTAAGCGTGCGCGATATTCATCGGCGCATCGGTGCGAAGATCGGGCGCGGTGTGGTCGGGGACATCGTCAAACATATCCGTCACAGCCCGGTGGCGCCATGAAGTGATAAAAATCTACACGTGTCCCGAGCAGACCCCTGTATCGGTCGATCACCGCCGAACTCGATTCCGAGCAGGCCGCACGCTTGGATGCCCTGCTTGAGGTGCCATCGGGGGAGAGCGTCTTCGGTATAGCGCACCTGAAGGAATCGCCGGGACCGGCAACGCTGAAGCACATCCGCCGGTGGACGCAGCGCCTGGCGGAGTTGGACGATATCATCGATCCCAAGCCGTTTCTGTCCGGGATCGCCCATACCAAGCTCCGGCAGTTCGCCGCGGAGGCAGCCCGACTTCGTCGGAGCGCGATTCTTGAGATACCACGAGAGCGCTTAGCGTAAGTTTTCGTTCCGATGATCGCTAAACCCCTGTAACCACATCTCCCGTTACAGCGACCGTGATCGTTGTGCTGTGAACCAACTTTCGAAGAGCGCAGTGCGGGAAATCTGCACGCTGCGATCTGTGGGAGCCGGAGGCGGGTAACCGCCTCCGGCGACCCGGTGCTTGTTGGGCACCCTTATTGCCGAAACTGCGGCGAGCATACACCGCTTTTTGTCCGACCACCGGGTTCCTCTCATCCGCTGACTCCTGTCCCCGACAACTGCCGCTAGAGGAGTACACAGGACCTTGCTCGGCACAGGCGCAGTTTGTGATCCCTGCCAGATTCCAAGTTGCAGCAATGCGCGCGCGGTCACACACCCTACGCCGGATCTGACCCGAAAACCACTTTCGGCACAGGGGTTGCATTTTGTTTGGCGCAGGGCCTGTGCAGACCCCATAGGGTTTCAGCGGCCGCACAGTCGATATCGAGGATCACGGACTAGTAGAGAATGTTCACGTCCACGCTCAAACGAATCGCGTTCGCGACCAGCCTCGGGATAGCACTCTTGGGTGGTGCTGCGGTGGTCCAGCTTTCTCGACAGACTGAGACGCAAAGGTTCATTATTCAGGGCAGCGATGTGGCGGCGGTCAAGGCCACCGTGCTGGCTGTCGGTGGCGAGATCATCTACTGAGACCGGTAGCTACATGTCGCAATTATGGGATGGTTTTGTCTACCGTCGAAGACGACAGATACAGACCTTTTTTTTCTCCGAACAACAAGCGCCCAGGCGGCGCGACTATGCCAAGCGAAAACCGCGATGCTTCAAGAAGCTATTGAAACCTCTGAAATCACGCTGCGCCGCGAGCGCAGTCACCCCAGATTCTTCGTCGACGCCCGCGTCGGGTTGGTTCGAGAAGGGGCACCGGATCCTATGATCTGTCGCGTCAAGAACCTTTCTTGGGATGGGGCCAGCCTCCTGGTGCCGGGGCTGGGCGTCGACGTGCACGACCCCGTGGCGCTGCGATTCCCCTGGGGCCGCGGTGGCTCCTTCTCTGCTCATGCCGGGGTCGTCTGGAACCAGCAGGTCAACGCCGCGCTTTGTCTGGTAGGCGTTGTTTTCACCAAGCTGCGCGTGCGCGACGAGAAGAAGCTGAAACAATTGTTCACGATGCTGTCGCGCGCGCAGCAGGCAAGCACGGGAGACGCCTCCATCGCTGACGATCTGGAACTCTGCTTTCTCGATCCCGGCGAGATGCTTGCGGCCCTTGAGCAAGTCCGTTCCGGCTGTATGGAGACTACAGTGTTTGAGCCCATCCAGGCCAACGAACGTGTCCCGCTGGTTCTCAAAGGGCTAGGGGATCTGCCGACGCTGCACCTGCGTGGCCGAATTTTGTGGCAAAAGGCTCTCGGATCAGAGACAAATCCAAAAGGATCCGGGACGTTCCGGGTCGCTGTGGATTTCGATCACCCATACGATGATCTCAAGCAGGTCACGACAGCTTTGATAGCGCGTCTCAACGCAAACAACGACGTAGCTTCAGTCGCCGGCGCTCGTTCGACGAGAACGAAAACATACCGCAAAGGATCTCGCGAACGGATGAGTGCAGCGGCCAGTTGAGGAAGACAAGCCCTTTACAGCGTGCTTGGAATCCACCTGCCGTTACAGCCTCAAGGTGCTGGAGGTGCTGGTTAGATGAGTGCCTCGAATTGGCTGTGAAGCGCACGACTGAGATTCTCAAGAGCTTCCCTTTTCTTGGGTAACGTCGATTGCCGTCAAGGACAGCGTCGACCGGCCGGTATCCTTTCTTCTGCAGACGTTCACACAACAGATGTGGGTGACCGAACAGGGCAAGCTTAACGCGTCTCAAAAGCGTGTGGTTGTGAGCGATCACCCAAAACGAGCCATCTTTATGAGTAGGTTTCGTCCCACTTAATCAGTAAGTTATGAATAGATGGCGGTTCATGACGGCTTCTCTAATTCTGGGTCCACTTGGCCGACAATAGGGCGGTTTGCCGATTTGTTACACTGAAAGAACTGCCCCCGTTTGTCTAGACCCCGTTATACCAAATCAGCGCCCATGGCCTGCGGGAATCTCCACGTCTGCCTGGTTGCCGAACGAAACCCTTTTTTTCAGCGCGCGGTAGTCCGTCTCCACAATAATCATCTAATTCGATCAGGAAAGTGGCGCCGTTTTGGGTAATGAGATTTGTTTGCAAGTAAGCAATCATCTTAGTGTATTGATGGTTAAAACTGAAATCAGCAGCGTAAACTGGCTTCCGTGCATAGCTTGAGAGACTTGGATTATTGAAATCTGTAATTCTTCTCTTAGCGGTCCCATCCGCGTTCATAAGCCAATAATCTGTTCCGTTATTGACATTCCCCGCACTTGTCATCCATACAATTTTTCTGCCATCCGGGGTAAGATGCGGGAACTCGTTATATTTTTCTTCAGCAAGCTTGACCATCTGTCCATTCACAAGGTCATATTCATACACAATGGCCGCTTTGAAAAACTCGAAAGGGGGTGGACGGTTAGCTCCTCCTGGCACAATATGTGGGGGTGAAACAGTCGAGCCGAGGTACAACGCCGCCATCCAAGCTGGTTGCTGGACGTGACTATCCTCGCACCTATCGCGAGTTCGTCGAATCGTTTCATGATGATGCAGCGTGCGCGGCGTACTTGGAGAGCTTGCGCTGGCCGAACAGATTCAAGTGCCCTGCATGCGGAGTCACAGCAGAGCCCTGGAGACAAACCCGCGGGCGGCTGGTGTGTTCGGCATGTCGCCACCAGACATCGGTTACTGCTGGAACGATTCTCGACAAGACACGAACCCCAATGACGACATGGTTTGAAGCCGCTTGGCACGTAACCACCGCCAAGAACGGTCTATCGGCAAAAACGCTCGAACGTACTTTGGGCACGAGATATCGCGTGGCTTGGACGATCCTGCAGCGATTTCGAGTAGCAATGGTGCGAGCTGAACGCGAACAACTGTCTGGCGAAGTTGAAGTAGATGAGGCCCTCGTGGGCGGTGTTGAGCATGGTGCCAAGCCTGGCCGCGGCACCGACAAATGCGTGGTAGCGATCGCGGTGGAGGTCACACAACCCAAGGGATTCGGCAGAGTGCGCATGCGCCACGTCCCCGATGCATCGAATTTCAGTCTGCGACCGTTTGTTTGCGACATGGTAGCTCCTGGCTCGACGATCCTCACTGACGGTTGGTCCGGATACAGCCGGTTATCCCAATGCGGATACACTCACAGGAAGACTGTCATGTCCTCCTCGGAGGACCCTGCACATGTCGCCATGCCAGGCGTACACCGAATTGCCAGTCTGCTCAAACGCTGGATACTCGGTACCCATCAAGGATCCGTGTCCGATGAGCATTTGCAGTCATACCTGGAGGAATTTACCTTCCGATTCAACCGGCGTACCTCGCGCAGCCGTGGACTTGTCTTTCGAAGACTTCTCGAACAAGCGGTGTCTACTGGACCCGTTACCGACGCAGAAGTGACCCACGGTTACTATTGGTGACGACACAAGATGTTGGGGCAGGAGGAGCTAACCGCCAAACTCGAATACCGACTTCGCTTCGAAAGTGCCGGTAAATAAAATCTTCCTGTTATCAGGTGAAAAACTATAGAGTTCATATAAACCAGCATCGCCGGGCTCGTACATCTGGACATGAGACAATTCTGGTATTCTGTTCGCAGAGGAAAAGTCTGCCACCATGATCCGCCAATTTGTTGCAGAATACATTTCGCTCCAGGCGAGTTTCTTGCCACCTTTGGAGAAATGCGGGTGTAAGACTCCTGTCTTGTCAGTATCTTCAGTATGAGTTAATTGAATATGCTTCCCCGTCTTTATATACATGAGCCAAAGATCGCAGTACCGCCCAAATCCCGGCTGGGCGGCAAGACCCCTGCCCCAACGCCCTGTATCATGCTTTTTCTGGGATTGAAAAACAAAGAATTCGCCGGATGGATGGCAGACAGGCTGTCCATTATGTCCCTGGGAAAGTGCACCACTGGTATCGCAGGTCAAACACCTCTCCCCACTCCCATCTGGTTGCATCTGGTAAATATCGTAGTAGCCGTCAGGTCCTTTATGATCGATGAGAACAGAGTCACCACTGGGTGACCAGTCAATTCGACCGCCACTTTCACGTAGTAAAATGACGCTCTTTACTAAATCCCGCGTAGATTCTGTCGAGTGCAGGATTTGCTTTATCACTGGACCATCACTACAAATCAATGCCATTAAGTTAGCTGCTACCTGCTCCTCTTGTAGTTGGGATAAAAGCCGTGGAGCTTCGCGGGTTTGATATTCCGGGGGTAGGAACGATCGGGTCTGACGGCTTCGACACTTGCGGCCATCGCTAGCACTAACGATGTCAGGAGCTGCAGCGGGGAGGCGAAGACGAACAGCCGGACCACGTTGTCCTTCATTTTCGAGAGCGCATTGGCGAAGTTTACCCGATAGGCGCGTTTGCGGGTTTGGTAGAGCCGATCGGCGATGGCTTGGGCCACCCACGAGAGAATCGCGGCGAGGTTCAGCACGAAGATCTTGGCGTAGAAATCTTGCTGCACGACCTGGGCGCTCAGGCCGGAGAAGTTCTCGATTTCGATCCGGCATTTTTCGCGCTTGTAGCCCTCTTCCACGCCCCAGCGCAAATGATAGAGGCGCTTGAACCAGCCCATCGGATAGGCCTCCTCGTCAAGCAGCGAGGTCGCCAGCACCTCGGTCTCGCCGCCTTTGAGCTTCACGCGGATCAGGCGCAGGGAAATCGGCTCGCACGACAACCCATAGAGCTGGCACTGCTCGCGCGCTTGCGAGCCAGGGGAGAACAGCACCACATCGTTCTTCTTGCCGCTGGCAAGGAAATCGGTGACCTCGCTTGAGAAATCCAACGACATACGGGCACAGAAGTGGCGTTGTTCCTGGGCGTGCAAGGCAAACAACCAGAAGGCCGGATACCCACGGTCATAGAGCAGCAGATCGTTATCCCGGGTCGCGGCCAGATGCTCGCCGGCGAGCACACGCTCGCCGACGTGGCGCGACTCGATGTCCGCCTCGATCGCCAGATCGTTGAGGACGTCATACAGGCGCGAGAAGCGTGCAAGTGGCACCGAAGTACCCTTGGGCGGTGCGCCGAACGTGGCGATGACATCGGTCGTATTGGGCAGGCGGGCGGTCGAGCCATCGACGGCCAGCAAGCGTAAGCCGTGCCACAGGCGTGGCGAGAAATGGTGCTGGAATCCTTCAAGCAAGAGTCGGTTCAGCGCCTGCAGGGCAAGGGGATTGAGCTTCTTTCGCGCTTGGCAGAAGGCCGAAGGGGTCACGCCGTCAGCCAACGGCTGGTCGTGGAGTACCTCGAAGAAACGACCAAGCTCATCGCCAACGCTGCCCTTGCGCAGATTCAATAGCATGACCACCAGATGGGGCAACGGGAGAGATCTTTCGCGGGTGAAATCCGACGCGTGCATGCGGGCAGACGCTGCGAATTCCTCGGAGAACAAGAATTAATTTATGGGCGTATAAATGAATTCAAATGTGACTGATTAGCTGGGTTTCTTCCGCGGTAGGCTGTGTCTTCTTCGGCTTGAGGACCATGGTTGTTCTCTTGTCGAGGTGGTTGATGGTGGCGGTAATTATAACAAATACAGCGTGTTATGCGTTAACTGAATGGCATTGCACTACAAATGCCGTCAGAACTCATACAAAGCATCCAAAAATAAATAACTACAATAAACCATGCCTATCCGGTTGACCCCTAAAGCCGGCGCCGCCAAACTTTCCGGGCTCGTCGCGCGCATGGCGCGGTCGGATTTGAGGCTCAGCCGATGGTCCCCCCTTCTGACTACACCACTCCGAAGTCTCTCCCGGACTTCCAACGGATTTTCCCGAACGATGAGGCGTGCATCGCCTACTTGTTCGCCAACCGCTTCCCGCACGGCTTCATCTGCCCGACGTGCGGCGACACGCAGGAGCCGTACCGCTTCGCGGCACGGCCCACTACGCGTCGGTGCCGCGCGAACCAACGTCACGAGGTATCGTTGACGGCGAACACCGTCATGCACCGGACGAAGGTTCCCATCCGCACCTGGTTCTACGCGGCGTTCCTCGTCACGAGCCTCACGCCAGGCATGAGTGCGCTTCAGCTCCAGAAAATGCTCGGGATCAAGCGGTACGAGACGGCTTTCAACATGCTCCATAAGCTCCGGGCTGCGATGGTCCGACAGGGGCGCGACTCAACGGGGCAACAGCATCCCGTCGAAGTGGACGAGACGTTCGTTGGGGGCGCCACGCAGGGCGAAGGGCACGGGCGACACCACAAGACGCTGGTAGTCGGCGCGGTTGAGGTGATGGCTCGGACCGACGTGAAGTGGGCAGGCCGCGATCCGAACGTTCCGCGCGGCCAACATCGCGGCGGGCACGGGCGCGGTTTTGTGGCGGGCCGTTTGCGGTTTCAAGTCGTGCCCGACCGCAAGCAGGAAACGCTGGTGCCGTTCGTCCAAGCGAACATCGCGCCAGGCGCAGAGGTGAGGACGGACGGGTGGATCGGATATGCCCCTCTGGCCTCGCTCGGCTACCGCCACATGCCCGTCGCCGTTCGGGGCGACCACGCCAAGACAGATGTGCATCTCCCGATGATTCACCTCGCATTCAGCAACCTGGACGCATGGCTGCTCGGGACCCACCATGGCGTCTCGCCGCAGCACCTCCAGGCGTACCTCAACGAGTACGTTTTTCGCTTAAACCGGAGGTTCTGGCCAATGGCCGCCTTCGACTCCGTCCTGGGACTGGCGTTGTGCCGACGGGGCCCCACCTACTCGGATCTGTATGGCGGAGAGTGGCAGCACCCAGGAGGCTGCGTGGCATGAGCACGCGCAGGCAGGCTCTTAGTCCCTTGCTCCTGAAATCTTGAACAATACGACGAAGACTTCATAGCGCATTCCTGACGAGTGTGGGTTTGACAAAGTACTCGCGTATGACCACAGCGGTGACAACGACACGGCGCCCCAGTTTGGTGAAGAAGTACTTGTAGGTGTGGCCGACCTTCTTGATCAGGCCATGGGTGCGCAGGCGTTTGATCAGGTACGAGGCCCGGCCCGGGGTGGGCGTGGCGATGTGCTGGCGCAGATCGCGGGCGCGGAAGCCGGAGATGGACCACTCGCCACGGGCGAGGGTCAGTAACAGCCGGTAGTCGGGGTCGAGGAATAGGTCGAATCCGCGAAAGGAGCGACCTTTGACCTTGGCGGGTGCGGCCATCTTGGCCAGCGCCTGCTGTTGGGCCTCGGGGTTGTCGAGACAGGCCATGAAGGCGAGGTAACGCTCGTTGGCGGCGTGCATGAGTTGGCGCAGGTCGTTGAGACTGTAGATCGATTTGCGCAGTGCAGCGAGCTTGAAGACGCGCTCGCCGTTGCGCTGTTCCACGCAGCGGTGGTGCTTGAAGAAAGAGACATCGTTGGCGGTGCACTCGACGCGCGCGATCAGGCCGGCCTTGTCGTAGAGCTTGATGCTGGCGGGGCCCATGTGATGGCGGATGCGAGTGCCCTGGATGCGGGTGGAGAAATCGTTGCCGAGCTCGCCTTGATAGGCGCCGGTGAGCTTGTGCCCGAGGAACATTGCCACATGCTCGGCCTTGACGACATGCACGGCGGTGCGCACGATCGCCTCGTAAAGCGGTTGGAATTTGGCTTGTTGGCGGAAGACGACGTCGGTGGCGTACTCGACCTGCATGAAACTCCAATGGGGGTGGATGGGGTCAAGTCTTTCGTTGCGACAAATCAACAAACCGCCTAATTGGCCCAGTAAGCACGAAGCTGTCATAAGGTGCCAAATAAGAAATAACTAATGCAGCGAGAAGCCGTCGGTGGCGTTTACCAACCCCTGTATTGCTCCGGCGCCTCGCCGTGTCTTTCCAATACCTGCGGTTTTCCGATCATGGAGTCGGCATTGACATTTTCGGTCTGGATATCGAAATCCCACTGATCGCCGAAGTCGAACAGGAAACCGATGCGCATACCCTGGTACAGGGGGAGGTCGCCAACTGTGACCTCGGCGACCGATGCACTGTCGAAATCGCCCGCTGAATAGGGGTGATGGATTTCTACGGAGCGACCGAAACGATCTTTGCAGCTGAAACGGTACAGGTGGTCCGGATCGAAGCTGAAGGCATCTAGAATCGTCGCCGCGAGCTCTTCGAAAGAAGAATCTCCCCCGATGGCAATGCGCCGCCAACAACCGGCGCCCAGAGAAACCTTGAACAGGTGAGTACCGGGTTTGAAAAGGAGGCTCGGGAATGTCCAGGTCTTTGCGCCATCCTTCGATGTGCGGGCGCACGGTCCGGCTCCATGACTCGAAGCATTCCAAGGGTTGGAATAACGCCATGAAATCGAGCATCGGCGGGGCCGATCCATCTTCTTGGTCCGGCGGTTGCTTGAGGAAGTCCGCGTAGCTGCCCAGCAAGGCTTTGCCCCAATCGGTCATTCGCATCCGCTCGGGTTGCCACCCCCGACCCTCGGCGAGCGACCCGAGTCGAATTTCGAGCAAGCCGAAGAGCTCCAACAACGCCAAGTTATAGAGACCGGGACGGTAGCGAAGTCTCTCCGCGTCCTGCGGAGCTTCCACCGTCAGGATTCCGGTTTTCGCAAAGCGCTCGATGAAGGCGATGGTTTTCGCGAGTATTTCACCGCGCCCCTGTCCCCGTTCGCCGATGATTTCTTCGGTGGCACGACCCCACCAGGCTTTCAGTAACGCAAAGTAGCGTTCGGCCGCGTTGAGCGAGCGCCAGGATTCCATAAGTTGGGAATCGAGCTTGAGCCGCGGCTTCTTGAGATTCGCATCGATCAGAGCAAGACCGGTGGCGCGCAACAGCAGATAGAGGCCGTTGATAGGAGGGTAGGATTTCTGCACCGCCCGTTTCAACCCCAGCTCCAAGGGGTGGGTGAGACTGCGGTTGATCGTCTCCAGAGACTTGATCGCGAGCAGATGGGAGGGGGTCGCGGGCAGTCCTTGATCGCCCATCAGGCTCAGCAGGGTCTCGAAATCCTGCACTACGGTTCCGGGCGCCCGCTGCTCGAAGTCTTGGGTTTCGAGCAAGCGAATTCGGGATGGTGTCCATTCCTCGAAAATGTTGTTTACCGATCTCAGCGCCATAGGTTTTCGAACCGTTTTGCCGCCGTTCGGGTATAGATGGCGGTGTGCTTGATATCCCGATGCCCCAGGTAGTCCTGGATGGTACGCAGGTCATGCCCCTTGTTCGCCAGTGCGTACCCGCAAGCATGACGGAGCATGTGTGGATGGACCCTGCCAAGATCGGCGCGCTCACTGATGCAGCGGACCAGGTAGTAGATGCCCTGGCGGGTGAACTGCCCCCCTCGCTCGGTGACGAACAGCCAAGGCAATCGCGAATCCCTGATCCGCAGGTAGCGCCGAAGCGCCCGCAGCTCATCGCCGTCGATCGGGTGATGTGTCGACAGGCTGCCCTTCAAACGGTCGATTCAGATCCGCGCGGTCTCCAGATCCACGGCGGAGACGGTCAACCGGCAAAGCTCCGTCTCCCGCAGACCGTGCCGATAGAGCAACAGCATCATCAGATGATCCCGGATCCCGTGGCGGCCGGACTTCGCGGCTTGGAGAAATCGGTCCACCTCCGCCTCGGTGAGGAAGTTCTTGGTCTTCTCGTGCAGATCGACAGCTTCGGAAGCAGACATCGAGGGTCACTCTTTACTTTACGCCGATTGGCCGGCTCGACTTGTCAGCCGTAACCCGCTGATTGCGTTCGTCCTCACTGCGGCAACTCCGAACAAAATGCGCATTTTGTAAAGAGTATACGACAACCGATCACCATGCCCATGCCGTCCGGGACTCTTCGAGCGGCAATCGCCGGTTCATATCCAGCTCGAAAATGCCATAGGGGTTGACGTAGTTGTAGATCAGCGGTGAGAGCCCACGGAAATCCTCGGGTGCCATCTTCTGCAGCCAATCCGGATTGACCAGCACTTGTTGGATCATCAGGGTGTTGATGTAGACCAGAGACGACTGGAGCAAGTGGAGGGAGAGCACCGCAAGCCCCTGGTCTTCGAGACGGTTGGTGGCGATCTCGCAGCCCTTGCCATAGAAGATAAAGGCGTTGGTCCCATTCCAGTTCTCCACCACGTTCAGGCCTTCTTCGATCTCGCGCCGCAGCGGTTCCGAGGTCAGATAGCGGCAAAGGAAAATGGTCTTGATCGCTTTGCCTAATTCCATCAATGCCTGATAGGTGGGGTGTTTGAGGTTGTCCCGGGTGAAACGTTTCAGGATCGTTTCCGTTTCCGCCGTGCCCAGCCGCAGTGCGGTGGCGTACTTGATCATCTCATCGTACTGCTGCCGAATCAGCTCCCAGTTGATCGGCCGGGTCAGGATGGATTCCAGGTTGGGATAATCCTCGGGACGGCCGGTCTCCGGGCGATAGAGTTTTTGGGAGGCAATGGCCTTGAGGCGTGGCAGGAGATCGAATCCGAGCAGGTAGCAAAAGGCGAAGGCGACCTCGCTTTGGCCACGGCTGTCGACATACTGTTTCTCGACGGTCATATCGGTGCAATGGCGCAGTACCCCTTCGATCATGGCCGCAACCTCGGAGGAGGAGCAGCGTTTGAGCTGGGAGTAAATGCAGGTCGAGCGCTTGGCAACGTGCCAGTAGATCATCACGCCACGCCCGCCGTAACGGATGTGCCATTCGGTCATCAGATTCTGGTCCCAAGCACCGAATTTCTTGCCGTCCGAGGCGCAAGCCGTGGTGCCTTCCCCCCAAATGTGAGGGAGACGTATCGCAAAGGTGGCGTTGATCACCTGGCGTATGGCTGCGCGGAGCGCGTTCTTCTCGATATAGCGGCGGCGGATGTACAGGAGTTCGGGGTAGGTCACATCGTGGTTGCCCGATACCATGCGTTTAATGCCGGTGTTGGTGCCGAGTCCGCACAGACAGCGCAACAGGCGTTGTTGCAGGGTTTCCCGGTCGAGGTTCTCCCGGCTTCCCAGGCTCTTGAAGGCATCGGTGAATCCAACCCGAAGATCGGTTTCCTTGAGCACGTCAAGAAGGTTGGTCATGGGCCGGCCAGCGCCGCCCGACTTCGGTTTTGAGGCGCAGAAGCTGTACCGGCTCCGGTTGGGCATCGAGCTTGCCGAGCCGATGGTGCATGTCCTGCTGAACCGACTCGATGAACGACTCGACATCCGTGGGTTGCTTCAGAGCCTGGTAGTAGGCCTCCCGGTTGGTCTCGAAATCCACCGGCAGATCTTCATCCGGGTTGCGAAAACGATCTGCGCCATCCACCCAGATCTCCTTGCAGCGCAACCGCTTCCGCAGGGCCTGGAGCGCACAGATTTCGTAGTCGATACGGCTGATCCGCTGGTTACCCTCGGGTCCGGTACCCAAGAGGATCTCGTGAAACTGCGGGCTTACCACGCCCTGGATTGGAACCTCGTCCTGCTGAAGGTATTGGCGCCGATCGTCCCGATGATCGCGCAGCCACTCCAAGGCTTCGATCACCGGTTGGTGGGTGGCGTTATTGGAGCGAAACACCAATGCCTCCAAGATCAGGGGGACCGTCCGGCGATGATGATGGCTGAAGGATCGGCGCACCAAGCGATGAACCTGCCGTCGGTAGGTCGGTCCCTTGAAATGGAGCTCCTTGACCAAAGCCTCCAAGGTCTTTTCCCCCACCACCGGAAAGAGGACATCCCTGACCGCCCCCTCCGGTTGATCGAGCGCCGGCTCGGCCAGACGAAACAGCAGTGTCGTCTTGCTGTCGACTTTCTCCAGTTCGCCGACAAGCTCCCCCATAATCTGCTTCTCGGCCCGGACGGAGATCTTGTGCACAATCTGAATCAGCAAATCCACCAGACCATCGACGATCTCCTTGTGTCGTTGCCAACAGAAAATCGTCAATAGTGCGTAGCGAATCGGCTCCGGATGACGGCGCAATTGCCAGGCGGACTCCGTTGCGGTGCGCAGTTGGTAGCGTTTCAGCGTCTTTCGGGCGATATCAGTGAGAAGATCGTCTGGTAACTGGAGTCCCCGGATGCTTGACAGCTTGGCAATCTCCTTCTCCACGCTCGCCAAACAGACTCGACCCGGATCGGATTTCAGGATACCGAATACCGACGCTTGGTAGTCCGGTTCGCCTTCTGCCGCCTGGTCTTCTTGGATCGTCGTGCTCAGCAGCTCATCAAGTCGCGAGAGGGTTTCCGGTGACAGATTAGATTTGATTCCCTCGAAAAACGTATTCTAGAACATGCGGACTGCCGTCCCGATCAAGCGGTCTATTCTGTCATTCGTTGGTGGTTCGATACGGTGTGATCTACACCATTCGAGAACGGAGAGCCGTATGTGATCGGGGTCTTGGTCTTCGGGAACAACTTCGCGCGCGAGCCATCCGTGGAGTTGCTTGCTGTCCGCGGCAGAGATGGGACGAAACTCCAGATAATCGCGTATCTGCTCCCGATTGCGTTTGCCGCTGCGGCCCTTTAACTCATACTCGAACCAAAGGGTTGCTGGAATGGCGAGTTGTTCACCCAGGTACTCGAGAGCAGCCTCGGGTACCTCTTTATGATATCGGGGGAACCGAGCTTCGACTTGGAAGAACTTCAGGAGGACGGCAAGACCGAAGCGACCTCGGTTTGTTCGCTGGAACAAGAGCTTTTTATCTGCGCCTGTCAGGGTCCAATGCTCGATCAGATCCTGTTCGTTCCAGCGTTGCCTCATCTAACCGTCGCCTGCGGATCGCTTCCAAAGGGGGGGCTGTATCGGGATCGGTCGATGCGTCCGATGCGCCGCAGGGATGGTATATCAGGGCTTACTTATTTGGCACCTTATGACAGCTTCGTGCTTACTGGGCCAAGTGGGAGCTAACTGGCACCTTTCGGCTTCACTACAATGACTTCGGCCGCTTTTCGAGGATCTACCAGGACGAATTCGTCAAAATTCACCCCGGAAAGGTGTTCAGGGGCGCAAAGTGCTCGGATTTTTGAAAACTGGCAGAAAGCCTCTGTTTTGCTTGGACCAACAACTGAAGCTCAATTTTAACTCGTTGAAACTACGCGTTTTCCTTAGCGGGACTTTCCACACGTTTTGCACGCCCTAGCCGCTTTGCGCTCACTGACGAATACGTAGGCCGTCTCTTGGTAATCCCGCTGTAACCGGCGCAGTGCACGCAGCTCCGGTCCGCGCAAGGGACGGACTGACGCAATGCCGTGCTTCAGCCGGGCGACATGCAGCAACCCTTGTTGAAGATCGACCTGATCCCAACCCAAGCTGACCAGTTCGGACACGCGTAGGCCGTGGCGGTGGGCGAGCAGGATCAAAGCCGCGTCGCGCGCGCCATGACGACCGATGCTGGCCGCCGCCACCATCAGCGCCTCGACCTCCTTTTCCGACAGGTACTCCCGGCTGCGGTAGGTGGTGTTGGCGCGACGAACGGGAACTTTCCGTTTATCGATCAATTACGGAAAATTTTGGCGAGAAATTAGCGAAACTCGGCCTGACGGAATTTTCTGGGGTTCCGCCGTACACCCCCATCACGGACAGCGTGAGCAGGTAGTGACGATGTACCGGTTCACCAGCAGAGAGCGGTAGGCCGGGGCGCAGGTTCTCGCGTGGCCTGGTCACGAGCCTGCAGGTGGGGCAGGGCAGGGGAGTCGGCGGGGCGGACAAACCGAACGTAACGAAGAGCGTCGGACTAAGGGAAGGGTAGTTAAATGTTCTCTCGCGCGCGCTCTATAGCCATACGAAATTAGAAAGTTGATATAATACGAAATTAGGAAATTGCTACGGATGGCCTCGATACCCGTGATCTAAGAGAGCAGCCTATGACGCTTGTCAAAGTCCGGCGGGCGGCGCAAATTACCCTGCCGCGCGAGATCAGAGATGCAGTGCATCTGGCAGAAGGCGACTATCTGGAAGCGGAGCTCACGAGCGAAGGCATCTTGCTGCGTCCGGTGAGTATCGGCAGCCGCGAGCCTTCCCCGGAACAGGAGGCGGAAATCTTAGCAGTCGTCGATCAGGAACGGAAAGCCTATGCTGCGGAGCGCCATCGTTGACACCTCCGTGCTGGTCAGCGCCTTTCTGTTCCCGGACAGCGTGCCGGGGCGGGTTGTGGCGCTGGCCGAAAAAGGCGCTTATGCCCTGCACGTCTCGCCGATCATTCTCGAAGAGCTCAAGCGCTCCCTGCGTAATCCGCGCCTGAGAAAATCCTATTCCTATAGCGACACAGAAATCGACGCCTGGTGCGCCGATCTGCACGAGATCGGCAGCGTTATTCTTCGGCCGCTACCAGACATCGATGCCGTTTGCCGCGATCCTGACGACGACCACGTCATCGCTGCTGCGCTCGCCGTCAAGGCCGACACCATTGTGACCGGCGACAAGGACTTGTTGGTCCTGGGCAAGCACCAGGCCATTCGCATTCTTACGGCCAGGGCCTTTCTCGACGAGCATGAGTAAAGAAAAGGAGGGTTTTCTTTACTATCTCCTGCTGCCACCGTTTTCCTTGTATCAGGGGCATAAGAAGGGCAATCTATCCGGTAAAGAAAACAACAGAAACCTTTTCACATCAGCGGCGGGTTTCTTTACTGGAAGGAAGGGCCTCCCATGAAGATCGGCTACGCACGCGTTTCGACCCTGGACCAGAACCCAGACATGCAGCGTGACGAGCTGAAAAAGGCCGGTTGCGAAAGTGTCATTGTCGATCAGGTCAGCGGTACCGTGGTCCGCCGTCCGGGATTAGCTGAGGTCAAGAAGCTTCTACGGGAAGGGGACACGCTTGTGGTGTGGCGTCTCGACCGTCTGGGCCGTTCCTTGCGCGATCTGATCGAGTGGGCGCAATGGCTCGAAGTGAAGGGCGTTGCTCTGCAAAGCCTCAAAGAAGACATCGACACCACCACTCCGACCGGCAAGCTCACCTTCCATCTGTTCGGTGCTCTGGCGCAGTTCGAGCGTGATCTAATCCAAGAGCGCACACAAGCCGGTCTTGCCGCCGCGCGGGCGCGTGGGCGCAAGGGAGGTCGGCGTAAGGCCCTGGACCCCGACAAGCGGGTCTTGGCCATCGATCTTTACCAGCAGAAGAAGATGTCGGTCGGCAAGATCTGCGAAGTCATGGGGATCTCAAAGCCCACCCTTTGCAGCTACGTGCGGGAAAGTCAGAAGGCGGTCGGTTAACTCGATTGACTGGTTCCCCAAGGCCCCAAGTCCGGACATTTGGCGACCGGGCAGGAACGGCGGTTTGAAGTTGGATAGCGGTCATTAGGCAGGGGGGTCGCCCGGGCGATGGGCGACGCGAGACGCGACTGTATGCCGTACCGCGCATCATTTTTTGCGGAAGCCAGCGAAAGGAGTTGTCCGTACACGTTTCCAGCGCCACGAGGCAGCACTTGAGTGGCCGGGGGTTGCGAGACTCGGCGGGGCAAAGTCGCAGGACATAATGCAGGCGAAGCCAACCTACCGGTAGCTTCGTCACTTGGGGCAATATGCCGACCTGGCAGTCAGAAGGGGCGGCACGCCAACATCCACCATCACCGCGTGTACCTTGCAGACGTTTCAGTGGCTAAACCACCCCGGAGAACGCCCAATCAAGCCATGCCTTGAGGCTTCCGCATGGCCTCGTCGGCGGAATGCTGAAGCAGATAGTCGCGGAAGGCTTGGGCCACGATTGAAAGCTGCTTGCCCTCTGGATACACCACATACCAATGGCGCTTGATGGGAAAACCTTGCACATCGAGCAGGGTCAGCTTCGCTTCGTTTGTTTCAAACGGGAGCGTGTGCTGTGATAGCACCGAGATACCCAAGCCACCGATCACCGCCCGCTTGAGCGCCTCATTACTACCGAGCTCCATTCGCACTTGCATTTTCAACCCATGCTCAGCAAACAGACGTTCCGCTGCCATGCGTGTACCCGAACCCGACTCGCGGGCAAGCATCGGCTGCTCCGCTAGTCGCTCGAGTGGAATAGTTTTCTCGCCTGCGAGTGGATGGTCAATCGGCGCAACCACCACCAGCGGATTCTCCAGAAACGGCTCGGCACTGGTGGGAATCGCGTCCGGAGGCTGGCCAAAGATATAGAGGTCATCCTTATTTTCCGATATGCGTTGGAGCACCTGTTCTCGGTTGGACACCTTGAGTGAGACATCCACACCGGGGTACCGCTGACAAAACTTCCCCAACATCAGGGGTACGAAGTATTCCGCCGTCGTAACTACGGCCAGCCGCAGAGTCCCCTGCTTCAGACCCTTCGCATCGGCGATGGTCATCTGGAAACGGGCGAAGTGGTCGAAAATTTCGCACGCGAACTTGTGCAGGGAACGCCCGGCGTCGGTGAGATACAGCTTCTTGCCGATCTGCTCGAACAAGGGTAGGCCCACTGTATCGGTCAGTTTCTTGATCTGCATCGACACCGTAGGCTGGGTCAGGAAGAGTTCCTCTGCGGCGCGGGTGAAGCTGCCGTGGCGGACAATGGCGTTAAAGACCTCGAGCTGACGCAAGGTGGTGTGACGCATTCCAGGCAATCCCCAAGCTAATGTATAGACATCTATCTATAGCATAGATATGTATATTTGATTTCTTTCTATATATATGAGCCCTTAAGATGCTTCTCGAGGCAACGCGGGGGCGGGGTGGCCCACGAGCACTTTGAATAAGTGCAGCGTTGGACTGGGCGCTGCGCGTTGTAGCCCCGGTTGTCCCGGCTTACCCCGAAGGAGGAAAGATGCCGCTGGTTGACATGAAGACATGCTCCATCACGCCCACCATAACCGCTACGCGGTCGGGGCGTTCGATCTCGTAAGCCTGGATTTCCTGGAAGGAATCCTGCGCGCTTGTGAAGGTACGCGCGCGCAGAGGTCCCGGTCGCCATCCACATGGATCATGGGGCATCCTTCGAGTCGGCGGTACGGGCCATCAACCGCGGCTGCAATGGCGTGATGGTGGACGCCTCGCAGGTAGACTTTGCGAGCAACGTGGCGCTCACCAGGCGCGTCGCCGAGATGGCGCACGCCTGCGGCGTCGCGGTGAAAGGTGAGCTCGGCTACGTCGCCGGCGTGGAGGGCGAGGATGCCGAGAGGCACCCGGGCGAGGTCGTTTACACCTCGGTCGAGGAGGCGCGCGCCTATGTCGAGCAGACGGGGGTGGATTGCCTGGCAGTATCCATCGGCACGGTTCACGGGCGCATGCGCGGGCGGCCCGAACTCGACTTTGACCGGCTCGCCCAGATCAACGAATCGCTGCGCATTCCCCTGGTGATCCACGGCGGCACCGGTTTGAGCGATGAGCAATACCACCGGCTGATCGAAAACGGGGTCACGAAGATCAATTACTTCACGGCGCTGTCCGATTCCGCGGCGGGTGAGATTCGGGCGGCCGAAGCGCGCAATGCGGGTGGTGGCTATACCGGCCTGCTCAAGGGCGTACGCAGTGCCATCCAGGCTGAGGTCGAGCGCATGAACCATCTGTTCGGCTCCGCCGGGCAGGCCGAGGGGGCTCTCGCGGGCGCCCGTCTCTGGCACCCCGTCGCGCATCTCATCCTATACAACACCAGCGGCGCGGACGAGGCCGGGGTGGAGGCCATGATGGCGCGGGGGCGGGAGGTGCTTTCTGGGATACCGGGTGTGCGGCGCGTTGCCACCGGCCGTGCCGTCAAAACGGACGCGCAGTACCGCTGTTGCTGGATCATCGAGTTTGCGAGCGAGAAGGTCATAGACAGCTACCGCGACCATGCCGATCACGTGGCCTTCGCAGCCGGACTGTTCCGTCCCATCGCTGGGGAGCGCCTGAGCATCGACTACAGGCTCACGGAGCGAGATTAGATGCCCATGCCTGGCTCGCGCTGCCAACGTGGAGAGAGCCAAGGGTGAGATTTTTGTCGCATCTGGACGCGAGGTCGGAGCCCGTGCAACGGGCTTCATCGAGGTGATTCAAGAGAGCTTTTTCAACCGGAGAGTTAGTCCAGGAGACGGTTGCTGATGAGCCAAACTACCAAGACCATCGTCGCACGGCAACGGATACTATTGCAGAGCTGGCTCGCCGGCCCGATGCAGAGGTTTGCAGCCGATTGCGCCCGCGTCTGGCCCGAGCGCCCGGCGCTGGAGCAATGCTTGGCAGGGGGGCTCCACGCCCTTCCTTGGTGCAAGCACCTCTTTGTCCTCGACGGCAGTGACCGACAGCTCACGGCCAACGTGAGCCCCGCCGGGCTGCTGCTGGACTACTTCGGGCGCGACCGCAGCGGGCGGCCCTACTTGAGCCACGCCCTGGCCGGCGATGCCTTCTCGCTGTCCGATGCCTACATCAGCCGCAATGCGCGGCGGCCTTCGCTGACCGCCGTGCAACGCATCCTGGACGACAGCGGCGCCTTACTCGGTTTCCTCGGCGCCGACTTCGACCTACGGGAGCTGCCCCTGACCCGCGAGCTCTATTCGCAGCCGGAACAATGGCTGCAGCTCAAAGGCGATCCGGCGATTCGGGGCGGCCTGTTCTTTCAGCAGCGGGTCGAGAGCCTCCTGGACCAGCACATCGACGAGGTGCTGGACCTGCTCACCGAGCTGATTGCCGTCCATGGCGTGTTCCACAGCAAACTGCACTTCTCCAGCTCTCGGGCGACCCTCTGGCTGATCGATGACCCGTTCCGCTACCGCATCCTGGACTTCGACGATCTGTCCGACCCCGGGATATGTCTCGCCTATCCGCGGCACTCTTATCCGCAGGACGCGGTCATCCCGCCGCCGCGCATCAAGGAGGTGCTGAATCGGTTCCGGGAGCTTCGGTTCATCGACGAAAACATCTATCTGCGCTCGGGGTCGTTGAACATCTTCAACGGAACTGTCGGGCTCAATTTCTCCTGCGACGGCTCCCACTACATGCCCTGGAGCGACTTCCTATCTATGGGCTTGGACTTCTGGATCGGCAGTGGGGCTATCTGTGCCGTCGACGATGGGGCTGTATGTGAGACGTCCGGCGCTCGAATGCCGACGGCGCAAGCGCCCGAAACGAAGGGGGGTTCATGAACGAAACGAAGGGGGGTTCATGAATGGGGATGCGGTCAGCCCTCCAAACGGCTCGATTACGCAGGAGAGTCTACCCGGAACCGACCGGTACGCAACGCACAAGCCTGTCGTGTTGATCGGAGGTGCCCCGGGGTGTGGCAAGACGACCTAGGGCTATCAAGAGCTTCTCCCTTGCTCGCTTGAAAGGCGGTGTTCCTGCTGCGCCCATGTGTTTCTCGTGTTTCATCGAGTCCTCGAAATCCCGCAGGGTCCTGCGGTCGCAAAGGCCAGTTTCATATACATAGATTAAAATCTATCGATACGATATTAAACATTTATTATTAATTATGCGCGAATCTGGGCAGAATCACAGTCGTACCACGATGGTAGTGATTCGCCGAACGGCACATGCCGGTGCTGCATACGTCAATCCGATACATATAGGACCCGAGGATATTGTCATGATTCTTGTTTCCCTACTGTTGATTTCCATCCTCTCCACCCTGACGGCTTTCGTACTGGGCTCGCTGGTCCTGGAGGCCTTTTCGGCCATACGAAGCACGGCTGCGGCATGGGGCTTGCCGTGTGGGTGCATAGCCCTCCCTCAGCGGATGCCGGTGCCGGTGCACGCGCGCCCGACGTGAGGCTGAGACCAGCCTGCTCGGCGTGCTCAAGGAGATCGATCTGCGCGTCGGCTTCACCGAGTCCTTCAAGACGTTGGCCAGCCGCGAGGTCATGCCACGCGAGCAACTGCAGTAGCGCCTGCTGCTCTGTCTCTACGGCCTGGGCACCAACGCCGGACTGAAGCGTATGGCCGCGAGCAATCGGACGGTCAGCTATCGCGATCTGCTCTACGTGCGCCGGCGCTTCATCGCAAGCGTTTGACGCTTCGTGCAGACCCGCACTTGACGACAACGAAGGGCAGCGCGTCGCTGATCAGAGCGGCGATCGACAGCCCGGATCGGTTTTCGCCTGTGCTGAGCACCCGCTGTGCCCGCGCGATGCACAGGTTGATTTCACGCCGGAAAATGACACTTACGCCCACTTACTATGCCACAGCCCCTAACCCTATCGCGTGCCGCCAAGCTGGCCGGAGTCACTCGCAGCGAGTTACAGGAAACCCTGCGCAAGAGCGGCCTGAACATGTTCGAAGGCAAAATCGCTATCGGCGATCTGTTGTCGCTGTACCCCGAGATCGATCTCGAACGAGACCCGGTATTCGAACGGATAAAGCGCATCAAAGAGACGGCGCGGCCAAAGCGTGAATACAGCGACGGCTGGATTCCGCAACCGGACGTGTTGTTGGCGCGACTCAAAGAGATGCAGTCGGTGCTCGTTCGCACGAAGGCCGCTTTGAATCGGGGAGAGGTGCGGTTCGAAGAAATCGTACAGCGCCTGCAGGAGATCAGCGCGAGCGCCGAGCCGGCGACGCGCACCCGGCTGGATGCCCTGCGCGAGAGCCTCACCGCCCGCCAGCAGGGGCCGTCCCTCGAGGCCGATGTTCGCGCGGAGATCTTCGCCCGGGATACCTTCCTGAAGCTACTCGCCGCCAAAGTGAAACTCAAACCGAGCGGTCATGAATACGTCGTCGAGGGCAAGGAGAGCCTGCTCGATGCCGCCCTGCGCGCCGGGCTCCACATGGACTACGGCTGCTCCAGCGGCAACTGCGGTACCTGCAAGTGCCGTATCCTGTCCGGGCAGGCGACTCGGTTACGCGAACACGATTACGTCCTCAGCGCCCATGAGCAGGAGGACGGCTATCTCCTCGCCTGCTCTTGGACCGCCGTTACCGACCTGGTGATCGAGGCCCACGAAGCCACCAGCCCGGCGCAGCTCCCGGTGCAAGAGGTTCGTGCCACGGTGCAACGCATCGAGCACTTGGGCCCCGAGGGTGCGCTGTTGCACCTGAAAACACCGCGCACGCATTCCCTGCGTTTCATGTCGGGACAGACCGTACGCCTGACCAACGAGGATGGGGCCAGCCGGATCTATCCGGTCGCCTCCTGTGCCTGTGACGGTCGGCATCTGCTGTTTCTGATCCGGCGCCGGGCCGATGACGACTTCGGCCAGTCGGTGCTTGCCGACAGCATCATTGGCCAGATGGTTCGTATCGACGGGCCGATGGGTGATTTCGTGCTGCAGGAAGATTCCATTGCCCCCTGTGTGCTGATCGCAGGCGGCGAGGGCATCGGTTATGTAAAGAGCCTGCTGGAGCACGCGATCGCCATCGACAATGCGGACTGGCTGCACGTCTACCTGATGCACGAGCCGGCTTGGGGCGACAAGGTTCTCAACCTTTTCCGGTCCTGGGAGGACGCGTTGGAGAATTTCCGCTTGACCAGGCTGCCGCAGCAAACCGAAGCGTCCTCGCTTTATTCACTGTTGCAAGACGATCATCCCGATCTGGACAAGTGCCACCTCTATGTCGCCGGACCGGACCAACTCGTCGGTCCCCTCGCTCGAACGCTCAAGGACAATAGCGAAGGCACAGCAAGTGACGCGAACATGCGCGTGATTGCCGTGGATTGACCCCGGCGCAACGCGTTTTGCCAGAGCGGGAGCCCTTGCTTCAGTACGACCTCTTCCGTCTGTATGCCACTGCGATTCCCGACCGGAAGTTACGGCTTCACACGTCAAAGCTCACTCGGCGACATCCGCTGCACCGACGGCGGTAGCCGCGGCAACCGCGCCGCTGTTACGCTCGGCGAGCGGACTGTAGCCGACAGGCCGTTCGCGGGCCCGTTGGGCGAGCTCGAACCGGTGCACCTGGAAGTGGTGACGGAAGCTTCCGAGGTGGGGCTTTGGAATGAATATGTCGAGCGTTTCCACCCCCTGGGCTACAAGGGCGCCTTCGGCTACCGGCTGCGTTACTTCATCCGCTCGGGCGCCCAGCGCTTGGGCTGTGTCCTGCTGGCCGGCGCCGCCAAAGCCATCGCGGTGCGTGACCGCTGGATTGGCTGGGACGAACGGGTGAGGCTGCGCAACCTGCCCTGGGTTATCAACAACAGTCGATTTCTGATCTTTCCCCACGTTCGGGTTCCGCACTTGGGCAGCCATGTGCTGGGGCAGTTGGCCCGGCAGGTGGCGGCGGATTGGCAGCGTCAAAGGGGATTCTCCCCGCTGCTGATGGAGACCTTCGTGGACCCGCGGCGGTATGCCGGCACCTGCTACCGGGCGCGCGGCTGGGAGCGGCTCGGCGAGACCAGCGGCCGCGGGCTGGCACGACCTGGAAAGTCCTACCGAAGCACCTCGCGGCTGGTGTTGGCCAAGCCCTTGGACAGCAATTTCCGCCAGCTCCTGTGCGCCGCGCCGTTGCCGGGTAGGAGGGTGCAATGAGCAAGCTTTCCCGGCGCCCACAACGCGAGGCCATCAAGGCGCAGCGGCGTCAAAAAAACAGCAAGAGAAAGCACTTCGAGCCCGACAGATAAGCGAAGGGCTTCTCCCCCGCACACCGCCGCCGCTGCCCAATACCTGCTCGGCCTACACCACGATCGTCCAGGAGCAGCAGGCGCGTGAGGAGGCCGTAACCGGGCAGCTGCGCATCCTGCGCCGCGAGTTGCCCCGTCTGCTCAAACGACTGGAGAAGATTCCCGATTTCAGAAACCCGCATAAGTGCCGGCACAAGTTGACGGTCCTGCTGCTCTACGGGCTGCTGATGTTCGTCTTCCAATTCGCCTCCCGACGCGAGGTCAACCGGGAGATGACCCGCCCGCAGTTCGAGGCCAACCTGCGGCTGCTCTTTCCCGAACTCGAAACGCTGCCCCACGCCGACACCCTGTTTCGGCTGCTGCGCGACATCGACGTCGCCCAAATCGAGCAGGCTCATATCGAGCTGGTCGGCCGCCTGATCCGCGCCAAGAAGTTCCGCCGTTACCTCATCAACAACTGCTATCCCATCGCCATCGACGGCTCCCAGAAGTTCGCCCGCGACACCCTGTGGGACGAGAACCTGTTACAGCGCACCCACGGCAAGGGGGAGCATTGCCACACGCAGTACTTCGTCTACATCCTCGAGGCGAGCCTGGCCTTTCGTAACGGGATGGTCATTCCCCTGCTCAGCGAGTTTCTCGAGTACGCCAAGGGCGATACCGACAACAACAAACAGGACTGCGAGCAGCGCGCCTTCCACCGCCTCAGCGCCCGGCTCAAGGCGCTGTTCCCGCGCCTTCCCCTCCTGCTGTTGCTCGACGGGCTCTACGCCAACGGACCGGTGATGCAGCGCTGCCGCCAATACAACTGGCAGTTCATGATCGTGCTCAAGGACAAAGATCTCCCCAGCGTCTGGGACGAGGTCAAGGCGCTGGCCCCGTTGCAGCCCGACAATCGGCTCAAGCGCACCTGGGGCGATCGCCACCAGCATTTCTTCTGGGTCAACGCCATCACGTATGAATTCACAAACGCCGGGCGCCAACGCCTGAGCCTGCACGTCGTGGTCTGCGAAGAGACCTGGGAGGTGGTGGACGAGCGGGGGCGAGACCGTTACCAAAACTGCTCGCCATGCCTGGCTCTCTCCAACCGCCCGCTCACGCGACATAACGTCCATGAACGCTGCAACCTCGGCGCGCGCTACCGCTGGGGCATCGAGGCCGGGTTCCTGGTGGAAAAACACCAGGGCTACCACTACGAGCACGCCTTTGCCTTGGACTGGAACGCCATGAAGGGCTATCACTACCTGATGCGTATGGCCCACCTGTTCAACACCCTGGCCCGCTTCGCCCGCCACCTCAAGACCCTCTACGCCGAAGCTTGGCGTGCGCGGCGCCATCGCCTTCATCCGTCAATCCTGCGCCGCCCCCTGGTTGGATCCCGAGCGGGTTCGCGCACTCTGCAGCCAGCCTTTGCAACTCCAGCTCGAATAGGGCCGGTCCTGTCACTCGGAAAAAATCTCTGCCGCAATGAGGCAGATGTCATCCCTTGCGCCGCTGCCCTCCAAACCCCTCACAGTGCCCAACACCACGCCTGGCTGGCGGACTTTTCCAGGCGCTGACCGACTGCTTTTTCGGCTCATCGACTCCGTACTCCCCGCCTCGTGCGTGTCCGGCCATGCGGGGAGCAGGTCATGCTTCACGGCTGGGTCCGTCTCTGCTTTAGTGCTTCGTCGGCTTTTTTCCCCATTTCAGCACCTCCAAGAGCACCGGGGCTTTGCCTTTCTCATGAAAAACCAGCGTCTTGGCAGTCTTAGTCGAAAGATCGATGATGACACCTCGGCGCCTGGCCCTCTTCGCCGGACCACGATCAACGATGCGGACCTTGGCCGAACGGCCGTTTTTTATATTGGTGACTCGCACGATAGTCCCGAACGGCCATGAGGGATGGGCCGCCACCAGTGCCTGTTGATTGAATATCTCGCCGCTGGCAGTTTTCTTGCCATGCAATCTTTTGCCATAGTGGCTGGCCTTACCACGCTGGGTTAGCAACACCGGATCGGCGGTAACCTGAGCCGGTTGCAGCCCGAGCGCGATCACGAGCGCGATGATGACTGACGACAGATAAGTCACCCGGATTCTCATGGAACTCTCCTCTCAGAGTATTCGCCCTATCCCAATAAAGGTGCGCAACGTGACATGAGATACGGGGTTTTGGCCCAAACTGTCAGAAATCTGCAGTAGGACGTGATTCCCTGGGCCTACTGCCGAACGCAATTTTGCTGAGATTTCGTTGAGTATCTGTTGGTTACCGTCTTCCTTGGCCGGCGAACTGCCTGCAGAGACCTCGGCGAAGCTTATACCCCGAAATTTCTCTGCGTTTTCACATGCCCTGGGTCAATAGCAGTCGAGCAGGCAGAGTCTTTAGCGTAAGTTTTCGTTCCATTGATTGTCAGACCCCGAAGCTTTTTGGCCTCGCGGGCAGGTCGCTATGTCCGTTGAAGGGCGAAAAGGAACGAGAGGAGACAGACTAGGGGGCAGAGGCTGTGCGTAAACAGCCGGATCAGTCCGCGAAACGATAGATGGGGTCCACTTGGTCCGGAGCGCTGATCCGCGCATGCAAGTCCTGAAGTAGGCCGTCCCGGATGCTGTAGATCCAGCCGTGGATGGAGAGGAGTTGTCCCCGCTGCCAGGCATTCTGGACGATGGGGTTTTGGGCGACCCGTCTCACCTGAGCCATGACGTTCAGCTCACACAGGCGGTCGATGCGGGCCTCTCGGCTCGGCAGGGCCTCCATCTCGTCCCGGTGGCGGTGGTAGGTGTCCTTGATGTTGCGCAGCCAGTTGTCGATCAGCCCCAGGGACTTGTTGTCGTAGGCCGCGACCACGCCGCCGCAGCCGTAATGGCCACAGACGATCACATGCTTTACCTTCAGGTACTCCACGGCGAATTGCAGAACCGAAAGCAGATTGAGGTCCGTGTGCAACACCAGGTTGGCCACATTGCGGTGTACGAAGACCTCCCCCGGATCCATGCCGATGATCTGGTTGGCGGGTACCCGGCTGTCTGCACAGCCGATCCAGAGATAGTCCGGGGCCTGTTGCTGGGAAAGGCGCTCGAAAAAATCCGGATCCTTGGCCTTGATGGCCTGGGCCCAGCGGCGGTTGTTGGCAGCGAGGAGGGTGAGCTCGTCCATGGGTGGGTGGTATAGAAACTGAGAAACCAACTGTATCGGGGTTGGAAGGCAAGGAACGCTACCATCGAAGGATGGCTCAAGCAAGGCCCTAGGCAAGGACACAGCAATTCCCGATGCCGGGCGAAAACCTGCGCCATCAGCGCCAAAATCGGTGCAGCGACGGCGACAACAATCAAGGACCGCATCATCAATGCCGCGGAGGGTTTCCCGGACGATCCGAACGCGGCAAAGCACCGTTCTTGCGCACTCCCTCCAGCCCTCCAGCCCTCCAGCAACAGATATACAACGACGCAAATCGGCAGCGAGCACGGCTGTTGCGGCATCGTTTTCGGCGAGGTTGACGCACACTTCAAAATCTTCTTGCAAAGAGATTGTGCAGCGCAATATGATTCGCGCCCGCATGGTGTGGGATTTCAGCAAGTTATCTCTTATGAGTACGCACCTCCGCCAAGGTGCCCTTATCCCGGGCGACCCGCCGCCCATCCCCACCGCTTGCTTGGCTGGTCTACTTTTTTGTGACCCCTCCGGACCTGTTGGCGTGCGGGCCCCGGGGTGTCGCATGCACGGGTGCAACCAAAATGCGTGAGATCGTCGAAAGGTTGGAAGAGAAGCGTTCGCTTGCGCGCGCAGGCGGCGGTGAGAAGCGCACGGCCTCGCAACACCGCAAGGGCAAGCTGACCGCTCGCGAGCGCATCGAGCTGTTGGTGGACGCCGGCTCCTTCGAGGAATGGGACACCTTCGTCGAGCATCGCTGCGTCGACTTCGGAATGGAGCAGGAGCGCGTGCCGGGCGACGGTGTGGTGACCGGTTACGGGACTATCAACGGGCGCCTGGTGTTCGTGTTCAGTCAGGACTTCACCGTCTTCGGCGGCAGCCTCTCGGAGACCCACGCCCGGAAGATCTGCAAGCTCATGGACCAGGCGGTCAAGGCCGGGGCGCCCGTGATCGGACTCAACGACTCCGGCGGGGCGCGCATCCAGGAGGGCGTGGACTCGCTCGCCGGCTATGCCGAGGTCTTCCAGCGCAACGTCGACGCCTCCGGGGTCGTCCCCCAGATCTCCCTGATCCTGGGGCCCTGCGCGGGCGGGGCGGTCTACTCGCCGGCCATGACCGACTTCATCTTCATGGTGAAGGATACCTCCTACATGTTCGTCACCGGTCCGGACGTGGTGAAGACCGTCACCCATGAGATGGTCAACGCCGAGGAACTGGGCGGCGCCATGACCCATGCCAGCCGCTCCGGCGTGGCCGACGCGGCCTTCGAGAACGACATCGACGCCCTGCTCTATGTGCGCCAACTGTTCAACTTCCTGCCCGGATCGAGCCGCGTAGCCCCCCCGACCCGACCCACCAACGATCCCATCGACCGGGTCGAGCCCTCCCTGGACACCATGGTGCCGGACAACCCGAATCAGCCCTACGACATGCAGGAGCTGATCGAAAAGGTCGTCGACGAGGGGCACTTCTTCGCGATCAAGCCCGACTTCGCCCGCAACATCATCACCGGCTTCGGGCGCATGAACGGCTCCCCGGTGGGCATCGTCGCCAACCAGCCCACCGTGCTGGCCGGCTGTCTGGATATCGACTCCTCCCTCAAGGCGGCGCGCTTCGTGCGGTTCTGCGACTGTTTCAACATCCCCATCCTCACCTTCGTGGACGTGCCCGGCTTCCTGCCCGGCACCGTGCAGGAGTACGGGGGCATCATCAAGCACGGGGCCAAGCTCCTGTTCGCCTTTGCCCAGGCCACGGTGCCCAAGGTCACCCTGATCACCCGCAAGGCCTACGGCGGCGCCTACGACGTCATGAGCTCCAAGCACCTGCGCGGGGACATCAACTATGCCTGGCCGACGGCCGAGATCGCCGTCATGGGTCCCAAGGGCGCGGTGGAGATCATCTTTCGCGAAGAGATGGGCGATCCCGACCGCATCGCCGCACGCACCGAGGAATACCGGGCCAAGTTCGCCAATCCCTTCGTGGCCGCCCAGCGCGGATTCATCGACGATGTGATCATGCCGCGCGACACGCGTGGCCGCCTGTGCCACGCCCTGGCGATGCTGCGGGACAAGCAGTCCCAGAGCCCGCAGCGAAAGCACGACAACCTGCCCCTTTGATACGGAACCGCCACCATGTTCAAAAAGATCCTGATTGCCAACCGCGGGGAAATCGCGATTCGCATTCACCGCACGGCGAGCCGTATGGGCATCCCCACGGTGGCCGTGTACTCCGACGCCGACCGGTTCAGCCGCCATACCCGCATCTGCGACGAGGCCGTGCGCATCGGCCCCGGGCCGGCGAACGAGAGCTATCTGGTCGTCGACAACCTCGTCGCCGCCTGTCGCCAGAGCGGTGCCGATGCCGTGCATCCCGGCTACGGCTTCCTCTCGGAGAACGCCGCCTTCGCGCGGCGCCTGCAGGACGAGGACATCCACTTCATCGGCCCGAGCCCCGAGGCGATCGCCGCCATGGGCGACAAGATCGAGGCCAACCGCACGGCGAAGGAGGCGGGCCTGCCCACCGTCCCCGGACACTGGGACCCGATTGCGGATGCCGATGCGGCGGTTCAGATCGCTAAAAGTATCGGTCTGCCGGTGATGCTCAAGGCCGCCGCTGGCGGTGGGGGCAAGGGCATCCGTGTCGCCCACACCGAAAAGGAGGTGCAGGAAGGCTTCCGGGTAACGACCAGCGAGGCCCGCAACAGCTTCGGCGACGAGCGGGTATTCATCGAGAAGTTCATCGAGGAGCCGCGCCATATCGAGATCCAGGTGCTCGGCGACCGCCATGGTCATGTGATCCACCTGGCCGAGCGGGAGTGCTCCATCCAGCGCCGGCACCAAAAGGTGATCGAGGAGGCGCCCTCGGCCTTCCTGGACGAGGCGACCCGCCAGGCAATGGGCGGTGCGGCGGTGGCGCTGGCCAAGGTGGTGGGCTTCAGCACCGCCGGAACCGTCGAGTTCATCGTCGACCAACAACGCAACTTCTACTTCCTGGAGATGAACACCCGCCTGCAGGTCGAGCACGCGGTCACCGAGATGATCACCGGGCTGGACCTGGTCGAGTGGATGATCCGCATCACCAACGGCGAGCGCCTCACCATCAAGCAGGAGGACGTGCAGCTGCGCGGCTGGGCGGTGGAAACGCGCGTCTATGCCGAAGACCCAAATCGCGGCTTCATGCCTTCGACCGGACGCCTGATCCGCTATCGCACACCCGCCGAGGATCCGGAGGTACGGGTCGACAACGGCGTGTTCGAGGGCGGGGAGATCTCGCGTTTCTACGACCCCATGATCGCCAAGGTGAGCACCTGGGGCCCGGACCGCGAGCAGGCCGTGCGGCGGATGCGCATGGCCCTGGACGAGTTCTACATCCAGGGCGTGAGCCACAACATCGCCTTTCTCACCGCGCTGCTGGCCAACCCGCGGTTCCTGCAGGGGCGCCTGAGCACCAACTTCATCCCCAGCGAGTATCCCGAGGGCTTCAGCCCGGCACCGCTGGAGCCGCAGGACCTCAATGCCATCATCGGCGCCGCCGCCCTCATGCACCTGAGATACATGCAGCGCGCCGCCCAGACCAGCGGCCAGATGCAGAGCTATCGCTTCCGTATTCCCGAGGAGTGGGAGGTCCTGGTCAACGACGAATACCACTCGGTCTCCGTCCAGGCGACGTCCGAGGGGTTCGACATCCTCCGCGACGGGGGCCAGGTGATCGCGGTGCGCAGCGGCTGGGAGGTGGGCGACCCGGTGCTGAGCTGCACCGTCAACGCCCGCCCGGAGCGCTTCAAGGTGGTGCCCGAGGGCATCGGCTACATCCTCTACCACCTCGGGGCGGAGGTCCATGTGCGCGTCTACACCCGCACCGCCGCGCGCCTGGCGCGTCTGATGCCGGTCAAGGTCCCGCCGGACATGTCCATGTACCTGCTCTCCCCCATGCCCGGCCTGTTGCGGTCCATTGCGGTGAACGAGGGACAAGACGTCGAGACCGGCACGGAGCTCTGTGTCGTGGAGGCGATGAAGATGGAGAATATCCTGCGCGCCGGGCGGTCCGTCAAGATCGCCCACCTGCGCGCGCGACCCGGCGACATATTGACGGTAGGGCAGGTGATTCTGGAGTTCGAGACCGGGGCACAAGCGAGTCCTTGACCGGGTCGTCCAGCGTAGGCGGGGCGTAACCGGCCATTCTGAGCCGTTATTCCATCCAGCGTGAATCTCTCTATCCTGTCGCCCACCGATTCGTTTTCTGAGCGGAAGGAGGGGCAGCATGGACCCATCGACAGTACCGGCGAGGCGGCCGCGGATTCGGCGCAACCGCGATCAGTGGCGCGCGCTGCTGGAGCGCTTCGAGCGCAGCGGGCAGAGCCGCGAGCAGTTTTGTCGCGAGCGGAGCCTGAGCGTGAGCAGTTTCGAGCGCTGGCGACGGCAGCTGGGGAAAACGGTGGCGCCGCGCCAAGTAATCGCCGAGGAGCCAGTGTTCTTGGAGTTGCCGGCGGACGCGCGTGCTTCGAGCGAAGCATGGGAGGTGGAATTGCAGCTGGGTGCTGGCGTGTTCTTGCGCCTGCGCCGTCCGTGCTGAGCGTCCCGCCCGGGCGGCGGGTGTGGCTGTGTATGCAGCCAACCGACATGCGCCGTTCCTTTGATGGTCTCTCGGCCCTGGTGCGCCAGCATCTGGGGGAGGACCCCGGCAGCGGCCAGTGGTTTGCCTTCATCAATCGGCGGCGCACACAAATCAAAATTTTGGCCTTCGAGGAGGGCGGCTACTGCGTGTGGAGCAAGCGCCTGGAGCAGGGCCAATTCGCGGCGCCGGGCGCTGCCGGTGCGCGCAAGCGCGCCCTGTGTCACACCGAATTGCTGGCCTTGCTCGAAGGGGTCGATCTGGTGATCACAAGGCAGCGAAAGCGCTACAGAATGGTGGCGTAAAGGGCCGGCATCGATTAAAATATTCACAACAAAAACAGATGGATAACCCACCTTGTCGGCAGCTGTGCGGATGGCGGAACTGGAGCGCGAGAATACGCAATTGCAGGCGCAGCTCGCCACCGTGCAACAGCAACTGGAGTGGTTCAAACGCCAGCTGTTCGGCGCCAAGTCCGAAAAGCGCCTGGATGTGGATCCGAGCGTGCAGGCCGATCTGTTATCGGCCCTGGGCGTGGCAGCACCGCCACCGCCGCCAGAGGTGCCCACCGAGACGATCAGCTATCAACGCCGGCCCAAGGCGCGCGATGCCGCGGTCAATGACTCGGGTCTGCGCTTCGCCGAGGATGTGCCACGCGAGATCATCGCGGTCACCGACCCCCAGATCGAGGCCATCCCCGCCGAGCGGCGTGTGCACATCGGCGAGAAGGTCACCTACCGCCTGGCGCAGCGCCCCGGCAGCTATGTGATCCTTCAATACACCCGCCCGGTCTACAAGATCTTGGACGACCTGCGCATCGCCACCACGCCGGCGCCGGCCAACGTGCTGGAGAACAGTGTGGCCGATGTCAGCTTCCTGGCCGGGATGCTGGTCGACAAATTCTGCTACCACCTGCCGCTGTACCGCCAACACCAGCGTTTGCTGCAGAGCGGCATCCAGCTCAGCCGCAGCACCCTGAGCGTCTGGGCCGGTCGAGCCATCGATCTGCTGCGCCCCATCGTCGATGCCCAAGCCCGGCATCTGCTGCAAAGCCGCGTGCTGGCCATGGACGAGACGCCGATCAAGGCCGGGCGGCAGGGCAAAGGCAAGATGCGCCAGGCCTATTTCTGGCCGATCTACGGGCAGGACGAGGAGATCGTCTTCCACTATGCGCCCTCGCGCGCGCACCGCCACGTGCAGACCTTCCTCGGCGGTTTCAGCGCCACCTTGCTCAGCGACGGCTACGAGGCCTATGCGGCCTACGCCAAGCAGAACGCCGAGGTGACGCACGCCGCCTGCTGGAGCCACTGTCGCCGCGGGTTCGAGCGGGTGCAGGCCAGTGATCCCGCCGCCAGCGCCGAGGCCCTGGCCTTGATCGGTGCACTCTACCGCCACGAGCAGGTAATCCGTGACCAGGGGCTGAGCGGGAAGGAGAAGCTGGCCTACCGCAGCGAGCACAGCGAGGCGGTGGTACAGGCCTTCTGGGGCTGGTGCGACAAGCAGTGCCACCGACCGGAGCTCTTGCCCAGCAGCCTCTTGGCGAAGGCCTTGAACTATGCCCTGGCGCGCAAGGCCAGTCTGCAGGTGTTCCTCGCCGATCCCGACGTGGCAATCGACACCAACCATCTGGAACGTTCTCTGCGCCCCATCCCGATGGGAAAGAAGAACTGGTTATTCGCCTGGACGGAGATCGGCGCCGAGCGCATTGGTATTATCCAGAGCCTCCTGGTCACCTGCCGGCTCCAGGGTGTCGATCCCTACGTCTACCTGGTCGATGTGCTGCAGCGCGTCAGCGCGCATCCGGCCAGCCGCGTCATCGAGCTCACCCCACGCGAGTGGAAAACGCGGTTCTCCCACAACCCCATGAAATCAGACCTGGCGCTGGCCCAGCAATAACGGCCTGGAATGGCCGGTTACCTGGGAGCCACCTCCATCAGAAGATTCACAACCCGGTCACCGATGGCATCGACGAGGGGTAAACCGCGTCGACTTGAGGCGCTGAAAGAGCCTCCCGACGAAATAGGGGAGGGAGCGCCACTTGGGGCCCTTCTTGTTTTGGCGCCTTTCTTGTTTGGGGGTCGACCCGGGAATAAAAGGTGAAAGGATCAAGGGGGGCCCCAACGCGGACCTGGTCGGGAGAAGGGGAACGACCCGGATACGTACTCGGGGTGCTCGAAAACAACTCCGGCAGGTCCTCATCCGCGTGTTGCGTTGCGGTGAGCGTTCGCGCGCCATGCGCTTCGATTAGGTTTAGCGTTGCAACCCACTGCTTGTGCCTGGGATGCCGCCGGTTGTTTACGGGGTGGTGGGGATCGTTCGCGATCATCCGGACTTCCCACAGTAAGTGACGCAGCCTCTTCTCCAAAATGTCCATCAATCTGCTCCGCGCTGTTGTCTCCTATGCTAAGAGTACCGCCGCCTACGTAGGCGCGATGTCGGACAGATAACCGGCGTAAGTAGGAAAGATCGGAGCGGTATGACGGAAAACACTGTTGCGGCAGAGGGGTTATGCGCAGCCGAGACGGCTAAGTGTAGCGACCTGCAAACATCGGGCGCTGAGAGACGGGTATCGGACTTCCCGCCGGAGCAGTTTCACGATCAGCCTGTTCTGCGAAGCCTGCAATCACCGGGCGGACCTGGATCGGAAAACGGTGCCGGAGGGCATGACGATCCAGGAACTGCGCCAGCAACTGCGATGCAGCGCCTGTGGCAGCCGGGAGTGCTCGCTGCGGATCATCTATTCGGGGCAGGCGGGTTCCAACATAGCTGACAGCGGCGCAAAAAGAAACGCCCCGACATTTCTGCCGAGGCGTTAACCACCATTAGCAGGAGGAGTGCAGCATATCCAACGTCACCGTCCCTGGTATGACTGCGCCCACCACGCGCTTTCCTGTGCTGCGAGGTCAGATTACCTTCACGCGCTGCGGCGGTTTGTGATCCGCGACACACCTGCCCGGCGACTCACCCACCGGGTTCCGTCAACGTGACGGGAGTCTCACGTCTCGGCCTACTCAACAGCTGCCTGACCCGCACGGGCCGGAAGTTGCCTGGTTCTTCGGGAGCGCCGGACCAGCCCGAGCACAAGTTGGGTCCCTACCAGGCTTTGTGGCTGCCGCCTGCTAAACTCCAAGAAAGACTGCCCACACAAGTTTTCCCTCGACGCGGCAAAGATCTTCGCCGGCGGCGATGGCGCGAAGCTTCCAGGAGGATAATCATGCGAGTCAGAGAAATCATGACCCAGCTGGTCCATACGATACGAGCCGAGGCCAATTTAGAGCAAGCGTCCCGCCTGTTGCGTGACCAAAACGTCGGTTGCGCCCCGGTGGTGGAAGAAGCCTTGGTTAAGGAGACACATCTGAAACGGGATGTCCTTGAAAAGATCGGGTTCACGCCGGTCGTAGAGGAAGACGTCGTCGTGGGAGTACTCACCGACCGGGATATCGTCGTGGGCGGCATCGCCTCTGGAAAGGACCCAAAAACCACGCCGGTCTCGGAAGTCATGAATCACGATTTTACTTGTTGTCATGCGGATGACGACATCTCCCAGGCTGCGGCCGCTATGGAAGAGAAAAAAGTGCGACGATTGTTTGTGCTGGATCGCGATGAGCACGTGATGGGTGTTTTGTCTCTCCACGACGTCTCGGCCGTCGACCCTCTTGTGACCGGGGAAGTGCTGCAGGCAATGGGAAAAGGGGCCAGGGCCAAAACCGGTAAGAGCGAGCTTGGAAAGTGAGTCCCTATAAAGCCGATATCGCAATCTTTCTAAAAAATCGATGTATGCGTATCGATCATACCTCAGGAATTGTACATGAAGAAAAAGCCGATCATTGGCCAAGCAATTAGTGATATCTTATCTGAATTACACGCGCATGTATTCATCGGCGTTCCCGGAGAATCCGACCCCTTTACCCTTACCATGCTTGAGCGGGAATACATCGCATATGTAATATCCCTGTATTATCAGTGTGATCATTGTCAGGAGTTCCACGCTCGGCAAATCAAGCTAGAGCGAAAGAAAGCAAAATGTAAGAAGTGGGACTGGAAGCCTGAGCTTATTAAAACCACTCTCTTCCTCCGGGAGTCAAAAGAGGACATCTCTGATGCTGAATGGAAACAGTGGCTTCGGTCGTGGAAACTGTTCGCAGAGAAGATTCATAAGAGACACCCCGGCCTCGCTTGCTATATAGCATACGCAGCCGGTATAGCCCGCAGAGACGAAGATCTCATGGATCTAGCGCATAAATCAATTAATGCAATGCATTCTAACGACGATACCTATCGCGGAGTAATTCGCGACATCGATAGAGTTGTTATCTTCATGAAAGCAGCCACCTCAAAGAATCGAACCGATCCAGTGATCAGACGCCATTTGGAGGCACGTGGAACAGCGGTCATGTAGGGAAGCACAGGCTTGATCGGCCCAACCAAACGGGATCGGATAATAATATATCGGTCATCTGACAACAGGTTTTCTGCCGCGGCTTAGCCATAAAACTACTCTCCTTTACAAAAGGCGAATATGCCATGAGGCGATTAGCTCTGTCTGGGGTCTCCACTTAACCGGAGTAAACTGATGAGGTGGATCACCCTCATGCCGGCACGCACTATCCTCGTTCCGTGGGCGAGTTCCAGACCTGGTTCCGGACCGATGCGGACTGCCTGGACTGCCTGGAGTGGCTACGTTGGCCCGCCGGCTTTTTATGCCCGGCCTGCGGTCACGATGGCGGCTGGGCGCAAGAGCCGGCGGATTGGGAGCAGCTGGCCCGCCTGAGTTTCGGGGAAGGCCGACGTCGCTGGGGAAGCGAGCGATACGAGCAACCAGCGGTTCCGCCGGGGTAGTGGCGACGGGATGCATGTATACGGGAGAGCGACGCAACACGGGAGGAGGCGGGACGTGCGCGCAAACCGGCAACCCGCGAGGGCCAGGCCGGGCCGACTGGGGTGACGGGAGGCCCGAAGTGCCGCTGAAACCGGGTAATGTCGGCGGAGGGAAGGGGCCTCAGTTCGAGGGCAGTGTCGAAAGAGGTGAGGAAGAGGAGACTGGCATGAGCCTACAAGCCCCGCTAGAACTGCAGAAACTTCAGCAGGCACTTCATGGGGTCGCTCCATAGAACGGAAAATATCGTACGCTAAGCCCGGCCGGCGTCACTGCGCCCAGTTCTCCGTCGCAAGCCCCGGAACCCGCCCAAACCCCCGTAGGTTGTTGCTCACGAGGATCAGCTCGGAAGCCAGAGCGTGTGCCGCGATTTATAGGTCGTTGGCGCCGATCGGTGTGCCGGCGCGTTCCAGCTCGGCACGGATGCGGGAATAGTGGTGCGGGCTCTCGTCCGGCAGCGACAACACGGGAACAAGCTCGACGAACTGCCGTAACCGTTCTTTGGTCGGTTGCGGGTGCTGGCTCTTTTCGGCTCCGAGCAGCAACTCGCCGTAGGTGATCATCGACATCCCGACCTCACCAGGCCGCAGGCTTTCGAATCGCCCTGCCACCTCTGGCGGACGCCGCTTCGCAATGTAGATGCAGATGTTGGTATCGAGGAGATAGCGCACTGGCATCACAGGGCTTCGCGGGTCTCGGGAGGCGGGTCCTGCCGTCCCTCGGCGAAGAAGTCGTCGGGCATGGAGGCCAATAGGTCGAATGCCTCGCGCAGGTTCGGCCGCTTCTTACGCAGGATCACCTCGTCGCCTCGGCGCAGGATCTCGACCTCGTCGACATCGAACTGGAAACCATCGGGCAGCTGCACGCTCTGCGAGGCACCGCTGCGATCAATCTTCGTAGTGGTCATTGGTTTTTCGCCTCCGTTGGGGTATCGATTCTGCGGATCAGGGTGTGGCCGCTGCGGGCTGGCGGATACCGAGCACACGCTCACCGTGTTCCCGCAGCTCACCGTGCGGGCCGACGTAGCGATACAGCGTCGAGCGCGTCACACCGAGTTCTTCGCAAAGCTCGCTGACCTTGGTGTCCCGGTTCTGCATCGCCGCTTGCGCGAGCCGGACTTGGGCCTTGCTCAGATCGAAGCGCCTGCCTCCATTTCGGCCTCGAGCACGTGCTGCGGCCAGCCCCGCCTTGGTCCGTTCCCGGATCAGTTCACGCTCAAACTCGGCCAGTGCGGCAAAGATGCCGAACACCAGCTTTCCGCTGGCTGTTGTGGTATCGATCTCAGCGCCCTGACCCGCAAGCACCTTGAAGCCGATGCCTCGCTCGGCCAGGTCCTGTGCCGTGTTGACCAGGTGACGCAGATCACGGCCCAGGCGGTCGAGCTTCCAGACGACCAGAACGTCGCCGGCGCGTAATGCCTTCAAACAAGCCATCAACCCCGGGCGATCTTCGCGCTTGCCGGAGGCTTCGTCTTGATAAATCTGTTCCGGCGTGATGCCAGTGGCAAGCAAGGCATCGCGTTGGAGGTCGAGAACCTGACTGCCATCAGCCTTCGAGACCCGGGCATATCCGATCAGCATGGGTGCTTCATAAACGGTCGTTTGGGATACAGGGACCGCAGACGTCGTTCAAGGCTTGAAATCCGTCGCTTATTCGGTCTCATAATCGCCGTTTAGTATAAGTCGTTCGCGAAAGAATATGTCACGGTTCTCCGAATGCCCCATCGAACGATCCTCTCCGCCGCCCAGCGCGCGACCTTCGAGACCTTGTCGGCGGAACATGCCGAACTCGCCAGAAACTATCTGCTCAGCGATGAGGATCTGGTGCTGATCGCCGCGCGTCGCCGCGTGCAGAACCGGCTTGGGTTTGCGATGCAGCTTTGCCTTGTGCGCTACCCTGGCAGGGTCCTACGAGCCGCAGAGCAGTTGCCGCCAACGTTGGTCGCTTTAGTGGCGGAGCAGATCGGAGCCGATCCGCTCGCCCTCGGAGACTACGCAAAGCGTGATCGAACGCGCCGGGAACACGTCGCCTTCCTGGTACGGCATCTCCGGTTGTCGACCTTCCGGGGCCAGCATGTCCGAGACCTGATGCGCTGGCTGGTGCCGATCGCTGTCGACAACCCGAAGGGCAATCTATTGGTCGGCGCCGCGGTCAACGAACTGCGCCAGCGCCGCATTCTGCATCCGGACCTGACCGTGATCGAACGCTTGGTCGCCGCGGCCATGGGGGGGGCGCCGACCGGCGTGTTCTCACCGAGATTCACGGGCGCGTGAGCGGATACCAAGGCCGAGTGCTCGACCGATGGCTTGTCCCGGAACCGGACCGGCGCCGAAGCCGGTTTTCCTGGGTTCGTCAGCCAATTGGCAAGCCGTGTCCCGCGAATATGTTGGCCATCCTCGAGCGCCTACGCGCTATTCGGGAACTCGCCCTGACCGCCGCCATTGTCGATAGCCTGCCACTGGCACGCCGTCAAAGTATCTCTAGGGAAGGCAATCGGGTCGCGGTCCACAACCTGAGACTGTTCAGCGATGCGCGCCGTCACGCCCTGATGGCTGTGACCTTGTTGGAGCTGGAGCAGTCGTTGGTCGACGACGCCCTCGATATGCATGATCGAATCATCTCCCGTGTTCTTCGGCTGGGCAAGCGTCGACACGCCGATACCTTGCAGGCCGATGCCAAGCAGATCAAACAGGCCCTAGGCATGTTCACGATCCTGGGCAAGGCCCTGATCGAGGCACGCGAACAGCGGCGTGCACCCTGGGAAATCATCGAAGCTACGGTCTCCTGGGAGGGCCTGTGTTCGATCGTCGAGATGGTCGAGGCCCTCCAACAACCCGGCCGACTCGATCCGCTCGGTTTTGTCGATGCTTTATATCCGCAGATCCGCCGCTATGCACCGGCGATGCTCGAACAACTTGAGTTCCAGGCAGCCGCTGGCGGTGAGGAGGTGCTGGCGGCGATCGATCTGCTCAAGGCCATGAACGTGATGGGCAAACGAAAACTGCCCGAGGATGCGCCGACGTCTTTCGTGCCGGCGAAATGGGAGCCATCCGTTCGCGCCGATGATGGGCTGGACCGTCACTATTACGAGATCTGCGCCCTGAGCGCACTGCGCGATCGACTTCGCTCAGGCGACATCTGGGTCCCCGGCAGCCGCCAGTACCAGGACTTCGAGCGCTACTTGCTTGGCCGCGATGCCTTCGTCGAACTGCATGAGGCGGGTGAGGCACCGGTCGCGGTCGAAGCCGATTTCGGAACCTACATGGCGGAGCGCTCGGCCTTGCTGGCGGGCAGGCTCGACGAAGTCCACGGTCTCATCGAGAGGGGCGGTTTGGACGGGGTCAAGATCACGCGCGACGGCTTTTCCATCAGCCCGCAACCTGGACACCAGGTACCCGAAGCCGCCCAGGCTTTTGTCAATCGGGTCAACGCCGCATTACCGCGGATCAAGATCACCGATTTGCTGGTCGAAGTCGACCGTTGGACGGGATTCTTGGAGCAATTCACCCATCTGCGGACCGGGCTGCCGAGCGAGAACCGGCAGGACTTGCTGACCGTGATCCTGGCCGATGGGATCAATCAGGGGCTGACGCGCATGGCCGAGGCGGTTCCGGGGAGCTCGTTCAAACGCCTGAGCCGAGTCGCTGACTGGCACGTGCGCGAGGATTGCTACTCGCGGGCCCTGGCCGAGATCGTCAATCAGCATCATCAGGTCCAACTGGCCAGCCATTGGGGCAATGGCACAACCTCTTCCTAGGACGGCCAGCATTTTCCGCTGGGCGGCGTCGGACAAGGGCTGGGACACCGCAACCCGAAGTACGGCAGCGGGCCGGTGATGATTTTCTACACCCATATCTCGGACCAGTACTCACCGTTCCATACGAAATGCATCAGCACCAATGCCCGTGATGCCACCTACGTGCTCGACGGACTGCTCTACCACGACAGCGGTCTGGTCATTGAGGAGCACTACACGGACACGGCCGGGTTCACTGATCAGGTCTTCGGCCTCTGTCATCTGCTCGGCTTTCGCTTCGCCCCGCGCATCCGCGATATAGGTGAGCGGCGCCTGTACCTGATTGGAGACCGCACGCGGTGGCCGATGCTGGAGCCGACCTTCGGGGAGCGCATCCGACTGCACGAGATCGAATCCCAATGGGACGAAATCCTGCGCGCCGCCAGCTCCATCCGCCTCGGTGAGGTCCGGGACCGATCCTTCGAGGGACAAAGCGCCAGGGCCTCCGGGCTGAACCTGTTGGTCGCGGCCATCGTCCTGTGGAACCCCGCCACTTGGAGGCGGCCGTCGAGCGAGCCCGCAACGAAGTCGATGTCCCTGACGAGTACCTGCGGTACCTGTCGCCGCTCGGCTGGGAGCACATCAACTTGACCGGCGACTATATCTGTAAGCTGCCGTGACCGGTCGGTGGCTTAGCGTGCAATATTTTTCGTTCTATGGAGGGACTCGTATAGGAGCGCCACCTACCGGTGACTCCTAGCCTTGGTGTTCACTCTCCATGGCCGGCAGCGGGAGCATGTTCAGGTCTGTGAAGACAGGTTCAGACAAGGCTGTTATTTTCGTTGATAAACGGGCATTGCCGTTATTTCCCAAAAGGAGGAGCGCCATGGCGGATTCTATCACCGGTTCAGTAGGTCAGGGCGGGCAAAATCGTCCCGAAGATGTACGCACGATTTATGCTCCGTTCAACAAGCTCCCCGATCCGCTGACCATCAGCGATCAGGCTTCAGACGAGCTTATTGAGGCGATTAAGGACTTTCAGAAAGCCTTTCTTTCCCGTCCTGACGGAAGGATTGATGTGAACGGCAGAACGTGGCGGGAACTCACAGCCGCAACAGAGGCACAGGAAGTAAAAGAAATCAGCGGCTCAGTGGGCCATGGCGGAGAGAACCGACCGCAGGATGTACGCATCGTTTATACCCTGTTCAACGAAATTCTTTCAAAACCGTCGGAGGTGAGTGATCAGGTATCGGACGAGCTGATTCAGGCGATCAAGGATATGCAAAAGTTGTTTATGCCGCATCCGGACGGCAGGATTGATGTCGGAGGACGAACGTGGAGGCGGCTCACAGCTCCGGCAGGAGGAAGCGGAAAATCAGTGGTTCTCTCCTTTGACGACGGGCCGATTCCGACAGGCCCGTTGCGCTCCATTCTTGATACCTTGGACCGCTACGGCATCAAGGCGGAATTTTACGTCCTCGGCAGGGAAGTGGACGGTGCCCCGGCAGCGGTCAAAGACATCGCGGACAGGGGACATAAGGTGCAGAATCACTCCTACACCCATCCGAATCTAGCCACCGCGAGCAAGAATTTTGTGCGGACAGAGCTGGAAAAAACTCAAAGGAGCATCAGAAAGGCTGCCGGAGTAACACCGACCAAAATTCGACCGCCGTACGGTGCAGGCGGCTGGCGGCCGTATGATCGGGGGAGCTTGCCGCAGTGGCGGCTGACCTCTCCCTAACTATCCAGAACTGGGATATTGACACGGAGGATTGGAAGAGACCGAAAGGGATCGGACCGAGCAAGCAGGAGATGATCAATCGGTAGTTCCAGAGAAAGCAGGGCCAGACTGAGTTCAACGTGCTCATGCATGTGCTGAAAGACACGGCTGAAGATCTGCCGGATTTCATCGACCAACTCAAGCAATGGGGATTCAGCTTTGCCAAACCGTAACCTCTTCAGGCCGCAGCTGCGCTTTCTGTTTTTTTGTACCATCCTGATGCTGACCGGCTGCTACAGCCAGACTCAGGAACTGGAGCAGCTGGAACAGGCAAGCCGCAGCTACAAGGAGCAGCGGGATTATGTCAGCCTTGAGATAATCCACTGGCATCTGCGCAAGGGAATGGTGCGCACCAAGGTGGAAGAGCTGCTCGGCGAGGCGGATTACTCGCCCATTGAGGGGCAGGACTATTATTCTTCGGATCGCCATGAAGCGGAACGCAGAGGCAAAGAGCAGATCGATACACCGGTCGGCCTGGTGGTTGGCTACCGGGATCAACAGGGCACGCTGACGGATCGGCTTCAGGAATTCCGGCTGGGTCGTATCGGTGAATGAAGTAACAAACAACTCGGTGAGGACTGGCTGCGGTGAAGCAGTCCAGGCGAGTTGGCGCGACTTAGTCTGAGCAAATCCGGTGGCATAAAAGCTAGCGACAACACATGTCAGGGGCAGGGGAACCACGGCATTGGGACTACAGGTTACCTGTAGCGATCTGCCAAGGGGTGATTTCAACGCCCTCGTGGCGACTTTTCCGACACGCGACGATGACTTCGCGGACAGAAAGGATTCGCTCTTCCATGCAAACTCTGCGGTAAGGGAGCGGGCTGAATCAGCCCGGCATCAGGGATCATTCGAGGCATGCAGAGGAGACGACCATGCAGGCGTACAGCAAGCAGGTTGCAGCCAGCAGACGGCACGAGACGCGAGGCACGAACTACGAGTTGGCGGACACGCTCGATAAGTATGAAGTTGTCGAGCTTACCGTGAAGGAGGCGGCAACGTTGCTCACGCAACCAAGCCTCGATGTTGTCAGCCGCATACCGAGCACGAGAGATCACCAACCAAGGAAGACACATCGAGCCCGCGCGAAGTCGTACCGACCACAGGTCGCGCACTTACAATCCTTTATGAATCAATATTTTTTTTTCGTAAAACGGTTTCTATGTAAAGAAAAAAAGACGGCAGGGCAGGGGATTAGAGTACGAGTCGATTTACATAAAATGGCGGCCTCTCCGGGCGTCGAAGCACGGCCAAGGTGAGCTACTCAGGGGTACGCGGCAGGGGGGCATTGATCCGCGGTGAGTGCGCTCGCTCAGTCGTTGTCCTTCGGCGGATGCCAACCAGCGAGGACCCATAACCGCCTGGCGGGAACGATATAGGGATTGTTGAGCTTGAGCGCTTCAATGGTTGCCCGGCCCGCCTGACTCAGGCCGATGATCCGCGTTCCACCGCTGTCCTATGCGAAATGCTGAAGCCATTTTTGCGTTCTTGGGTTGAACAAGGCGACTGTGGCGCCGGTCGCAGTGTCGACGGCCTCGATTTGGGTTCCTTTGAAGCTGTTACACCACGCACAGGACAGCCATAGGTTTGACGCGGTCGACTGGCCACCTCGCGCCCGAGGGATTATGTGCTCGATGTGCATCTGCGCGCCGCTGACCCGTTGGTCCGTCAAGCAGTACCCGCAGCGGTGACGCGCTTCTTTCGCTACCCGATCCCTCAGGGATTTCGAGATCGTCTCGGCCATCAAGCGGCACGGGTATCCGCCAGCAGACGCTTGCCGCTTCGCACGCTCAGGAGCGCAAGGGCACGAGCCTTGCGCAGGGTTACCTTGCCGTAGCTGCTGCGAAGTTCGTCAAGCTCTTCCTGTTCCGCGGAGCCGAGTGCGTCGCGAGCGCTCAGGTCCACCAGTCGCTGTTGGTCCTCCTCCGGCATCGCCGCTTCGGCGACGGACAGCAAAGCATCGTCGTCGAACCAGGTCATCTCGACGAGCTCGGCCTGCATGTCGGCCGGGATATCCTCCAGCGCAGGCAGGACACCGTCCAACATGGCGGTGATGACTTCCTCCAGCGGCCGACGCACGGCCTGCGCGGCCCGTCCCGCGCGCAACGCCAGGGACTCGGGGAGCTCAAGGGTAATCGTGGTCATCGCAAGTCTCCGGCAGCTCAGACTTACTGTGGTCCGCAAGCCTGCGGGGCCTTCATGGATCAGGAATTGCCGTATTACCTCATGATATGCGAAACGCTAGGCTCCGATCCGACCACGGCGCACAAGAGAACAATTCGAGCAAACACTTCTCCAGCATAATCATATACTTATTGTGTATTATAGTTTTTATGTAAAGTGGGATGTATAGCAATGACTGGCGCCGCATGAAGACATCACTTCACATAACCAAAAAAAACCCTTTATTTCCGTGTCGGTTCGACCTTAGGGTTCCTGTGGCTCCTGCATCCACCTCGGGATATCGCGTTTGCCGTGGAGCACGCGCCAGACGTCGATATGTTCCTCACGCTCCACGTAGAAAACCAGGTGCGGGTACCGAGCCAGCGGCCAGGAGCGCAGGCCCGGAAGGTCCAGCTCGAAGGCGTAGCGTGACGATCCGGTAGCCGGATGCTCCCCGATGTGTGAGTAGGCCCGTTCCAGTGCATCAATGAAGCCCATGGCTGCCCGCTCGGAGCCGTCGGCTAGGTAATGGTCGAGGATCTCCTCGACGTCGCGTTCAGCTCGCCCACGGGGAATGACGGGCTTAACCGTCACCCCCTGACGTCTTGGCGAACCCGGTTGCGCAAGGAATCGAAGTAAGCCTTGTTGGCGGGTGCCGCGGGTGCGGAGCCGGCGCCATCGAGGAGTAAGGCGCGCAGATGTTGTCGATCCTGATCCCTACGGATGAGCTCCCGCACATATTCGCTGCTGGTGCCGAAACCGCGTCCGGTAACCTGCTCGTCGACATAGGCCTTGAGCGTGTATGGAAGGGATATATTCATCGTGCTCATAGATCAAAAATAGCGCCGATGGCAAAATTTGGCAAGATTAATCGATTACGCCCCTGAAGCGCCAAATGTTGACGATTCCCCGGGACTCACCAGATGAGCCACCGCTGGATTTACGCTGTACACCATGGAAGAACCTTCGCAACATCATGCCTGGGTCCATCCGGCGAAAGCGCGCTACTACCAGGTCCACCTGGACCAGGACCTGTTCGGTCACTGGACCCTGCGCAAGGTCTGGGGCGGCATCGACTCCTCCCGGGGCCGGATGCACAACACCGCCGTCCCGTCCTACGACGAGGGCGTCGAGCAGATCCGCGAGATCGCAAAGCGACGCTGCCGGCACGGCTATGAATGTCTCTCTCGCCCGCCCCCGCATCAATGCGGATCGCAATGTCCCTGATTCGGCCCACGGTGGATATGATGATCCATCCCGAGAAATACTTCATAAATTGAATTCGATAACTTATTTATCTTTTTGTAAATAATAGGTTTATAAATCTCATAAACTACCTTAGCTTGGGCGCCGAACCGTAACCGTACGGTCTATCGATGGCGCGCCCCCCTCGCGGTCTTGCTCCTGGAATTGAAACACCTGGACCCGAGGGTTCCCTCAATCTTCCGACCAAACTTTAGCCAGCGGCCCTAACCCACTGTCAGCGAACCCGGACAACGGCCCTGTCCACAGCCTATCCACAGAAGCGGTCAAATGGCCTTATTTCACGTCAGGTCCGCAGCGGTGGTGGATTGCCCGGTGGATTACACGGAGAACATGAAGCTCACCCAGCAATTGGGAGAACTGGTGTGTGCTATCTGAGGAAACGATAGCGATGAAAGAAGAGAACGTACAACATTACAGCCACCGGCTGGCCGGCGAGGTTGAACCGGCTGGACGGGCGCAAGTGGTCTCGCCGTACGACCGCGGCTTGATTGCCACCGTGGACCAGGTGGACGCGCATGGCGTCGAGCAGGCACTGAGCGAGGCCCAACGCGTGTTCACCGATCGGGCGAGCTGGCTGTCCGCCAGCCGGCGCATAGAGATCCTCTACCGGGCAGCCGAGCTGCTCGGTGAGCGGGCCGAGACATTGGCGGTCGAGGCTGCCCGTGAAGGCGGCAAGCCCCTGATCGACTCTCGTGCCGAGGTGGCCCGCGCCGTGGACGGCCTGCGCAACTGCGCCGAGCTACTGCGCTCGGAGGCGGGGGTGGAGATCCCCATGGGCTTGACGCCGGCATCGGGACAGCGACTTGCCTTCACGACCCACGAGCACATCGGCGTGGTGGTGGCCGTCAGCGCCTTCAACCACCCGCTGAATCTCATCGTGCACCAGGTGGGACCGGCTGTTGCCACCGGTTGCCCGGTGGTCGTAAAGCCGGCTGAGGATACCCCCCTGAGCTGCCTGCGCCTGATTGCTCTGTTGCGTGAGGCGGGGCTGTCCGACGGCTGGGCCCAAGCACTGCTGACTGACGGCCACGAGACCTCCGAGCGGCTGGTGACCGATCCGCGGGTGGCCTTCTTCTCCTTCATCGGCAGCGGCCGCGTCGGCTGGCATCTGCGCTCGAAGCTGGCCCCGGGCACGCGATGCGCCCTGGAGCATGGCGGCGCTGCGCCGGTATTGGTGGACCGGGATACGGACCTCGACGCAGTCGCAGCTGCGCTGGCGAAGAGCGGCTTCTATCACGCGGGACAGGTGTGCGTGTCGGTGCAGCGGGTGTTCGTCCATGAGGAGATCGCCGAAGAGTTGGCCCAGCGGCTCGCCGCCGCGGGCGTGTCCATGCGCGTGGGCGCCCCTGTGGACAGCGATACCGAGTTGGGCCCGCTGATCCGCCCGGCCGAGGTTGCTCGGGTGCACGAGTGAGTCAGCGAGGCCGTGCAGGCCGGGGCCTGCTGCCTGAGCGGTGGGCAGCCCCTGTCCGATACCTGCTACCCGCCAACCCTGTTGCTGGACCCCCCGGCCGATGCCAGGGTCAGCTGCCAGGAGATCTTCGGCCCCGTTATCTGCGTCTATTCCTACCGCGACGCGCACGAGGCCATCCGACGGGCCAACGACCTGCCCTTCGCCTTCCAGGCGGCCGTCTTTACGAGAAACATCGATTTCGCCCTGAGCGCAGCAAACCGGCTGGCCGCCTCGGCGGTGATGATCAACTATCACACGGCCTTCCGGGTGGACTGGATGCCCTTTGCCGGTTTACGCGAATCCGGCCTGGGCGTCGGCGTCATTCCCCACACTTTCCACGACATGCGTGTGGAGAAACTGATCGTCATGCGCTCGGATAGACTTTGACGGCTACGACCCCGAAATACAACACCCACCAGAGAATCAATCCGATATGAGTCAGAGCACGATGAACACGCCGTCAACGGCCAGCCTGCGTGTCCCGCCACTGTCGCGTTGTCGGACGTCGAGGCCGGTGACCGGCTGCTCGCCGTGGATCTCGGTCGGCTTGAAGCCTCTCATCACCTCAGCATCCGAAGCACTGACCTTGTCGTGCAGGATGGTTTCGCCGGACCAATCGCCGCGGGAGATCAGACTGACGTGTGCCGCCAGCCCGCTCATCTCGATCGCGGCCTCCAGGGCCGAGTTGCCGCCGCCTATGATGGCCAGCCGCTTGCTTATTAACAGGGGGCCGTCGCAAGTTGCGCAATAGACGACTCCCTTTCCGGCAAATTCTTTCTCGCCGGGTATATCCAGGTCAGCCGCTTTTCTCTCCAGGGCAAGTCTCCGAAAAAGCTCGTGCCTACTAATATATGTACTGCGGCGAAATATTCGCCGTTGCAAGAAGGTCTTCTTGCTTGATCACTCCGGCTTTCAGGCCGAATCGAGTGGTTGTAATTCAGCCATGTGACCTTGTTACTATAGAGGAATAATCAATGTACAAGTCTCTGATGATGGGCGCTTTCGCGTCGGTTCTCGCTTTCGGTCTGCTAACCTCCGGTAACGCACTTGCCGGCAAAGAAGGATTCGAAAAATGCCAGGGTGTCGTCAAGGCCGGGATGAATGATTGTGGCTCCAGCGGCCACGCCTGCGCTGGCCAGTCCAAGAAGGACGGAGCCGCGGACGAGTGGGTCTATGTGCCGGAGGGGACCTGCGAGAAGCTCGTCGGCGGTACGGTAAAGAAGGCGGCGAAGTAAGGCGATTCGCGGAAGAGAACGTGCGTGATTGCGGAGAGTTTTCTTTCGTACTTGAGGCGTGCCGGCAGGTGCATGGCAGGGTTATGTAACTGCCGGTGCAACGTGGAAATCGGACGAAAGGACAAGCAAGTGCGTATTTTTTCAAGAATACGGCTTGGCGTTCGTCGGGGAGGCTGCAAGTGATTCGGCGCTTCCCGGAGATGGGACGGGTGGCCCCCCAGCGGTCACCCGCGCCATTTCTCTACCGCGTCACCTCCGCGAAATTATCTCCTGCGTGAGCCTCTATCCGCCAATTTTTGACAAGGAGCCACCATGTCTCAACCCGGCGTTATCTCTCGTGCATTTCGCGGTATTGCCGATTTTTTCACGTTGCTCAGTCCGATGTTCGACCTCGTCATACGCCTGTGGGTGGCCATGGTCTTTTTAGCGTCCGGGCTGACCAAGATTCAGAGCTGGTCCAGTACACTGGCGCTCTTCGAGTACGAGTATGAAGTTCCGCTGCTGCCGCCATCACTCGCGGCCGTGTTCGGCACCGCTGCCGAGCTCGTCCTTCCGGTGTTGATTGCAGTGGGTCTGGCCGCCAGGCTCGCCTCGCTGGCGCTGTTCCTGTTCAACATCGTTTCCGTCTATGCCTACGGCAGCTATCTGCTCTCCGCCGAGGGTGCCGCGGGATTGCAGCAACATATCCTCTGGGGCGTGATGATTGCGATGATCCTATTCCATGGTCCAGGCAAGCTATCGCTGGACTACCTGATCGCGCGCCGCTTCGGTGGCGGTTTCAACGGAGGTCAGGACTGATGACGCCGCTGCGCTGCTTCTCCCTTGCCTCTCTCGCTGTGTTGCTGTCGATTACAGCCAAGCTAGCGGGTGCAGAGACACAATCGAGCGGTATTCAGTGGCGCACCTGGTCGGACGCCCTTCTTGAGGAAGCAAAAGACGAGGGCCGCTTCCTGCTGCTCGACCTGAGTGCCCCCTGGTGCGCCTTCTGCAAGAAGATGAAGACCGTTACCTACCGCGACCTGGGCGTGGAGGCGGTGGTGAGGGAGCACTACATCCCGGTGCGGATAGACGACGAGGACGACCCCGAATTTGCCTCACGCTACGCGGACTACGGGCGTCCCGCGAGCGTGGTCCTGGATGCTCAGGGGCGGGAGCTGATCCGGCGTCGCGGATTCCTGGAGCCGCAGCTAATGACGTGGATGCTGCAGGCCGTGGCCCGGAATCCGGACCCGAAGGCCCATCGCTGATGGACCGGCGCGCGTTCCTTGCCTCATCCGGGGCTGCCCTGTCCGCCGCGTTGCTCGGACGTATCGAGGCATTTGCTGCGTCAACTCCGGCGCCTACGCCTCTGTCTGGTTCCGGCATCGAGCCGGATGGCTGGCGCACCCTCGGTCTGGTGCAGGAGCATCTGTTTCCGTCGGAACCGCAAGCTCCGGGCGCGCGAGAGGTCAACGCCCTGAGCTACCTGCATTTCGTGATGAGCTGGAAAGGGATCGACCCGGCGGAGCCGCGGATCCTGCGCTCCGGTCTCGACGGGCTTCGCGATATTGCCGCACAAACCGAGAGCGGCACCTTCGAGGCACTCGACCTGCCCGGCCGCGAGCAGGCCCTGCTCACCTTGGAGGCAGGGGAGGGCGGCACCGAGTGGATCCTGCTGGTGCTCGATTACATCTTCGAGGCGCTGCTCGCCGATCCGGTTTACGGCGGAAATCCCGACGGCATCGGTTGGCGCTGGCTGGAAATCGAGCCGGGCCACCGGCGCCCCGGGCCCGATCAGCGGTATTTCGTGTTATGAGTAAGAATTTCGACGTCTGCGTCATCGGCAGCGGCGCCGGCGGCGGACCGGTGGCATTGACCCTCGCCCGTGCCGGCTTCTCGGTGGTGGTGTTGGAGAAGGGGCCCTGGTTCCGGAACGATGACCTGCGCAAGGACGAGCTGGCTTGTTGCCGCCGGTACACCTATACGCCGGACCCGCGGGACGAGCCCCACGTGGTGGAAACCGAGAACGAGGACGGCGGATGGCGGGAGGGTACCACTCACCGCTCGGGCCAGACCTTCTGGAACGGCAACTGCGTAGGCGGCTCCAGCAACTTCATGAGCGGCTACTTCCATCGCCTGAAGCCGGTGGATTTTCGACTGCGCGAGACCTTTGGCCCGGTCGACGGCGCCAATGTGGCCGATTGGCCCATCACCTACGAAGACCTTGAGCCCTATTACAGTAAAGTCGAGGAAGAGGTCGGGGTCTCGGGACGGGTCACTCCCCATCCGAATCTGGAGCCGCGCAGTCGACCGGACTTCCCCTACCCGCCGCTTACCGAGCACCCGATCGCGGGAATGATCGACAAGGCGGGCGCCGAGCTCGGCTACCACCCCTTTCCCACGCCGCGGGCCATTCTACCTTACGCCGCAAAGGGCCGCGGCGGATGTTCCTACAACGGCGGCCGCTGCGGCAGCACTGGCTGCTCCACCGGCGCCAAGGGTAGCTCCCGTGCCGCTCTGCTCGACCGGGCGGTGGCGACTGGCCGCTGCCAGATCCTCCCTGGCGCCATGGTGAGCCGGCTGGTCAGCGATCCGTCCGGCAAGGTGACGACGGTGGAGTATTTTGATAAGGGCGGGGACTTGCGGCGACTGGATGCCGGCATCTACGTCGTAGCCTGTCAGGCCATCGAGAGTGCACGCTTGCTGCTTCGCTCCGTCGGACCGCGCCATCCCGAAGGTCTCGCCAATGGCAGCGGCAAGGTCGGGCGCAACTTGCTCTTCGCCGGCGGCGGCGCCGCGTCGGGGCGACTGGTCTACGCGCAGCTCCCCGAAAGCCAGGCGACGGCGCTGAGAGACTCGCGCACCTTCATCAACCGGGCGATTCAGGACTGGTACCGGATCGACGACCCCGAATTCGGTCCTGCGGCGAAGGGCGGCACCATCGACTTCGTACACCGGCACCCGGCGCCGATCGCCCGTGCCCACGACCAGGCGCAGGACCCGGAAGGGCTGCGCTGGGGCTTGCCGCTCAAGCGCCATCTGGAGTCCCACTTTCGCGATGGCACGTCCATCAAGGTGGAGGCGTTTTGCGACTGGATGCCCGTCGATGACTGCTTCGTCCGCCTCGACCCAAAGGTAAAGGACAAATGGGGGCTTCCGGTGGCGCGCATCCGCACCGGCATTCACGTCCAGAATCTCAAGGTCGGCTGGTATCTGGCCGCCAAGGGGGCCGAGGTGCTCAGACAGATAGGCGCCCAGGACGTGCTGAACTTCTCCGGCACCCCCGCCGACACCCCGGCGGCGGGCCGGCGGCTCGGGGGGGCCCGCGGCGGCCGGGCGTGGGCTCGGGCGGCCACCCGGCCGGGACGGCTGGACGGGGAGCGGCGGGGAGGGGGCGGCGCCGCGACAGGGACCCGCACGGAGCCGGGGGGGCGCGGGAGCCGCGCCGCCGACGGGGTGGACGGGCGGGGGGCGGGCGGGCTATGAGAGGCGCGGGCGCGGGAGGCGGGGGCCGGGAGCCCGGGGCGCGCGGCGACGGGGCGGGGGGGGGGGGGGGGGGGGGGGGTGGGAGATCCTGCTCCGGTACCGCGACGGGAGGAGCGGGGGCCGACACGGGGCGCCGCAACGTCGGCGGGGGGGGGGCCGCCGCCCCGCGACAGCGGGGGGGGGGGCGCGGGCGGGGGCGGGGGCAGGCACCGCGCAGGGTGGGCGTGCCTATCCGGGGGGGGGGGGGGGGGGGGGGGGGGGGGGCGTGGCGATGGCGGGGCGCCGCGCCGAGCCCGCGGCCCAGGGGGCCGGCCCCGCCCCCCCACCGAGGGCAGGGTGCCGACAGGATCAGCAGACCGTTGGTGTCGCTTCCGGACCAGCCGTGGGTGATTCAGGAGGCGCGCGCGCGAGAGCGGGGAGACGACAGCCCCGTGCACGGCTAAGAGGGAAGCAGTCGGCTGATAAATTCAGAATTTAATGGTCGACTTAGATTTCGTTGTGGAGGATTGGGTGGGGGTGGTGAAGAGGCGCAAGCCCGACGGCAGCTTGAAGGACATGAGTTGCCGGGTGGCGCTGCTGAGGATGTACCGGGAGGGGCTGATCGAGCTGCCGGCGCCCCGCCACAAGGTCAACCCGTGCCGGTCGTTCGCCCGGCGCACGCCGCAGGCGGAGCCCGAGCCGCTGCTGGAGGCGGCGGTCCATGAGCTTACCGGTCTGCGCCTTGCGGTGGTGGAACGTACAGACAGTGCGCTGTGGAACGAATACATCGACCGCTATCACTATCTCGGCTACAAGCCGCTGCCGGGGGCGCAGCTGCGCTACTTCGCCTATGCCGGTGAGCGCCTTGTCGGTCTTCTCGGCTTTGGGGCAGCGGCCTGGAAGAGCGGACCACGGGATGAATGGATTGGCTGGAGCCGCACGCAGCGTCACCGCAACCTCGGCGGTGTGATCAACAATGCCCGCTTTCTGATCCTGCCCTGGGTTCGCGTCTCATCGCTGGCCAGCAAGCTGTTGGCGATGGCCGCCCGCTCGCTGCCGGCGCACTGGGAAGGGCGGTACGGCTACCGCCCGGTGTTGCTGGAGACCTTCGTGGAGGCAGAGCGTTTTGCCGGGACCTGTTACCGGGCGGCGAACTGGACCTGCGTGGGTCAGACGCAGGGCCGCGGCAAGCTGGGGGATCATCGTCTCGGGCAGGTACCGGTCAAGACGGTGTGGGTGTATCCGCTGGCGAAGGACTTCCGGGTACGGCTGTGGCAATGAGCGATCCGCAGCCCATTGAGATCGAGGCCGCGGAGGTCGAGCGGCTGGTCGAGCAGGCGCAACACGGGCGGCTCGATACCGCCGCGCAGAAACGGATCGTCCCCTTACTGCACACGCTGCTGTGGCTTGAGCACACCTTGCTGGAGACACGCATCGGCCTGGCGAAGCTGAGAAAGCTCCTCTTCGGCAAGCGCACCGAGAAGACGACGCGAAAACCCCAACACCCCCCCGACGGGCCGGCGGACTCAGGCGAGAACGCGCAGAGCAAATCCGATCCGCCAAGCGGTCCCGAGCTCCCTGCCGGGGACGCAGCCGCGGGGAAGGGCGGGAGGCAATCGGATACGGAAGCGGAATCGGGCGAGCAAACGGGGGTTGGCAACGAGGGGCAAAAGCCGACACCGCGACCAGGTCATGGTCGCCTCGGAGCGGCGGATTATCCGGGGGCCGAGCGGGTGTTTTGCCCCCATGATCGCTACCAGGCGGGTGATCGCTGCCCCGAATGTACGCGCGGGCGGCTCTACCGCTCACGCCCCCTCGTGCGCCTGCATTTCAGAGGCCAACCGCTGGCGAACGTCACCCGCTATGAATTGGAGAAGCTGCGCTGCGGGGCGTGCGGCGCCTTGTTCGTGGCCCACATGCCGCCGGAGGCGGGTCAGGAAACCTATGACCTGAGCCTCAAGGTGAATCTGGCCGTGGCCCATTACCACCTGGGCCTGCCGTTCAAACGCATCGAGTCCTTCCAGCAGCTGGTGGGTATGCCGTTGCCCGACGCCACCCAATGGGAGCTGGTCGAGGAGGTCGCCGATAGCGCCTATCCGCCCTTCGAATACCTCAAGCGCCTCGGCGCCCAACAGCCGCTGGTCTACCAGGACGACACCGGCACACGCATCCTGTCGCTGATCAAGGAAAACCAAGCCGACCCGCCGCCTGCGCGCAAGGGGATGTACACCACGGTCCTGCGCTTGGAGGGGGAGCACGCGATCTGTCTGTACTTCACCGGGCGCCAGCACGCGGGTGAGAATCTCGACGATCTCCTTGCCCATCGCGACCCCAGTCTCCCGCCCATCCAATGGATGTCCGATGGCTTGGCGGCCAATACCCCCAAGGAACACAAGGACCAGGCGGTGGACTTGAGCTGCCTGGTCCATGGGCGCCGGCAGTTTGTCGATATCGACGCGTTCTTCCCCGACCAATGCGCACACGTGATCGACGCCATTGCCATGGTCTACAAGCACGAGGCGCATTGCAAAGAACAACAGCTCACGCCGGCGCAACGCCTCGCCTACCACCAGCAACACAGCCGCGAGGTGATGGGAGAGCTCAAGACCTGGATGGAGCAACAGCTCCAAGAGCGGCTGGTGGAGCCCAACAGCCGCCTGGGCGGGGCCTTCGACTATCTGCTCAAGCGCTGGAAGGCCCTGACCCGCTTCCTGCACATTCCCGGGGCGCCGCTGGACAATAACACCGCCGAACGGGCACTGAAGATCATTCTGCGTTACCGCAATAACAGCCTGTTCTTCAAAAACGAGCACGGCGCCTACGTGGGCGATGTCCTCACCAGCCTGATCGAGACCTGCCGGCTCAACGGGATCAATCCGCTGGACTACCTCGGCGCCCTGATGGAGAACCGCTCGGCGGTGTTCGCCGACCCCGCGGCCTGGCTGCCCTGGAACTACCGCGATGCCCGGCCATCTTCAGAGCAACCGCCGCCCCTAAGCCACCCGCCGCCAGTCATCGGCCATCCCGGCCTCCTCGGGGTTGCCGTTCCATAGGAGAATCTGAAGCTCGCGCGCCGAGAGCCGATGGCTGGCGGCGGACGTTGATGGCCACCAGGCCAATCGACCCTGTGACAGACGTTTCTGGCACAGCCAGAACCCCTGGCCATCGTAGCAAAGGAGCTTCAGCGAGGTCCCCCGCCGGTTGCGGAAGACAAAGATGGCGCCGGCCATCGGATCCTCGCCGAGCCGCTGCCGGCACAGGGCAGCCAGCCCATCAATCCCGCGGCGAAAATCCGCCGGCTCGCGGGCGAGGAAGACGCGGCTTTGTGGGGTCAGCTGCAACATGATCAGGCCCCCATGAAACGTTCGAGGAGCGCCAACATCTCAACGCCATGGGTTGCCCGGATACGTAGGCGCAAGCCGTCCGGACGTTCCAGCTCCATCCACACCGCCGCGGCACCCGGCTCCGGGGCCTGATCGACGAGCGCGCGGTCGATCTCCACAAACGCCGTGTCATCGCCAGATCCCTGCCGGCTTCGCCCTGCCTCAATGGCCTTTCGGCGCTTATCAAGCTCCGTATAACTGAGGCGTAGGGTTCTGCTGACCTGTGAGATCCCATAGGTTCCCAACAGGGTGAGCGCTTGATTCCAGAGCTCTTCGGGTATCCTCTCCCCGTTGGTCTTTTTCCTTCGCCAATGCACGAAATGCTTGGCAACTGCTTCCAGTGTCAATGTGGCTTCGCTGCGTGCGTTCATGTCGCCTCCGGTGAGTGTTTGGCACCGTCGGCATCCTAATCAGCCCGCTGTCAACCGGTCACGGTGGGCTCCAATGCGGCGCGCATGCTGCAGAGCCATCTCGGAACGTTGCAGGGCCTCGTCCGAGCGCTTCTGCACACGCTCCAGTCTCTGGCTGAGCTTAACGAGCCCGAGCGCCAGGCTCTGCTTGCTCTCGCGGGTCAAGGCAGCAACATTGGCCTCTGTGCGAGCCCGCGCCTGCGCCTGACCGGCGGCCAAAGCGTCAGCTCGCGCAATGAGGGCTTCGACCTCAGTGTCCGCTTCCATCGAGCGGCCGTTTTTAAAGGCGTCGAGCATCCTCGGCAACAGGTCTCTAGCCGTAAAGACCAGCTCGAACAGAGGCTCTTTTGCTTGGACCCTGCCGTCGATCACGCGATTGAGCAGATTCTCGACCTTCCACGCCACTTCGGCGAAGTCCAGCGCGTTGACCATGCGCCCGCTGCCCTTCAGGGTGTGGAAGCTGCGGCGGATCTCGGTCAGGGCATTCCGGTCCGTCGGCATGTTCCGCCAAACATCAAGGCGGTCGTCGATGGAGTCGAACACCTCTCCCGCCTCTTCGTAGAAGACCTCTAAGATGTCTTCGTCACTGTCTACTGCGTGTATCATCGTTCTCTTACCTTCCTCGAGCTTCTTTCAGCTCGTCGCGACAATTCAAGGTGCTGGGTCCGAGAACTGCAACCAGGTTTGATTACCTGAACCAAGCATTCCGATTCATCCAGTCGCGCTTCGAATTACTGACTCGATTTCGCACCGGATACTGTCGGGCAATTCCACGACCCAAGCTGGATCGTAGTTTTCATAATGCTGCCAAATTGCAATCGCCTCGTTAGAGAACTCCGTCACGAAAGGACGCAGGGGAATCGCATTTATCGCTCCAGAATGGTTGATGAAAGGGGACGGCAGGGCGCTTGGCGAAAGGCAGTGGACATAGCAAGTGTTGAAATGGGAACGAGCTTTATCGCCGGTGACCGACGGTCCACGGCTTTGTCCGGTCTTCAGATGGTTCTGAGCAATTTTTCACGCAGCGGTCGCAGCGATAGAGTTCAGACCTCAGCCGCGAAACGCCTTGGTCAATGCGGGCTGCTTGTCTCTCGGGTGGGTCGCCGTCCTGTGGATAAGGAACCCGGCGCCAGAACCTTTGTATCGTCTCAGCCATGTGATGCTCAGATCGCTGCAAACGACAGCGTATGCCCGACAGCAAGTAAGGCGCGTCCGCTTTCTGAGGTTTACCTGTCCTTCGCCGACGCTGCTGTAAGGTCCGTTCCTAGCAGCCGCTAGATATCCAAGCAGACGCGCATGTTGTAGTCGAGGATCCACTCCCTGCGCCGGCCTCGGTTAGAGCGGATATGTAAATCGGAGTGTCGCCGTGCTCGAATTGCGAAATGGGACGTCCAAGTCAAGCCGGTTACTTGACGTGTTGACCTGCTTCAGTAACCGCCTGATGGATAAGCGCAATCGGAGAAAATCTATCGGCGAATTATTTTTTTGAACCCTATTTATCGTTTCTTACTTATAAACAGAGTGTTAACCAAAATAGTCAACATGTTCATAAGCGGCTTGCGCCCAAGTCGCCCTTTCGCCTTCCGCTCGGCAACAGCTTTTGTGCTTGGGTTCGCCTCGCTCCGGGTTCATGGCTTCGGCACTCTGCGCCTACGCCATGACCCTTACTACGAGTTGCTTGACGGCGTGTCGGACGGGCTCGCATAGCACCTCCTCGGCTCTATGACCTCCGGCCATACGCACGCGCCCTACGCCTGCCGCGGACTACCCGCCTCGTGCTTTGCACTTCCCTGGCGCGCAGCGAAAAAGAGAAGCCGTTAACAGTTCCAGACCAGCAAATGGCATAGATTGAGTAGCGTCACGAGCTCCGTGCATCTACAAGGTCGCGTCGCTTACTTGGGTCGATAATCATGAGACACAACACCGACGGTCCAGAAAGCAGTTGGGAAGAAATCGCGACGACATTTTTGGAGGATCCCCAGAGCCTTCACAGCTCATCGCGAAGCGAAGCTTGTTTCGTAGTGCAGGCCGGAGGGCCTATCGGAAAGATGGTAACTGTCGGTCATGGTATCACTATTGGGCGGAACGCCGAAGCAGACCTCTGCATTCCCGACAATGGTGTTTCCCGGATCCACCTGCGCGCAAAACGGACCCCTGACGGCCTTGTCCGAATCGTCGACCAAGGGAGCCGCAATGGTACCTTCGTCAACTTCAGTCGCGTTAACAGCGCGGTTCTCGAAAATGGCGATAGGATCTACATAGGCACTGGGGCAATACTCCGCTTCTGCTACGCTGACCGATTGGAAGAGGTCTTCCAAAGAAAGTTGTACGATGCCGCGCTACGTGACTCGCTCACTGGCCTTTACAATCGCAGACACCTGATGTCGCAATTAGAAACGGAGGTTGACCTTGTCAACCGCCACGTTACACAGCTGACGGCTGTTCTCATCGACATCGATCACTTCAAAATGATCAATGACCAGCACGGCCATTTGATAGGAGATGCCGTACTGCAGGGACTAGGGGAGCAATTGAGGATTTCGATTCGCGGCTCGGATTTTGCGGCTCGATACGGTGGGGAGGAGTTGGTCATTGTGTGTCGTGGCGCACAGGCGAAATCTGGCGTTCAGCTTGCCAAGCGGCTTCAGCAACAATTGCGCGAGCGTATTCTCGTTAAAGACGTCCCCGGTTTGCGTGTCACATTTAGCGCTGGGGTGGCTACCGCGCCTCACGAAAGTGTTCATAATGCCGAGGACTTGTTGCGAATGGCCGACGAAGCGCTTTATCGTGCCAAACGCAGTGGCCGAAACCGCATATGTTTGAGCAAATGATCGAACAAAGACATCGGCCGGATGGCCAACAGAGCCCTTTACGTTCTGCAGGTTTTTCCCGGCGGCAGCGTTGCGAGTACTTCTTTGAATACATTGAAACTCAATACGATATCACGCCGAATGCGCTAGTTTCCGTGCGTGGCCTTTTGATCGGCCTCACCAACCTGTGGATGGAGAAGCAAGGTTCTGAGGACGATACCGACGATCCAATACGAAAACTGCTAGAGCGCGTCGTCGCTATATGCAGATGCTTCGACAGTCGCTCTGGCGAGCGTGCAATGAGATTACTGGATTGCATCGGAAAGATCCTAGATGAGTCGGTGGGAATTTCAGTCACTTCACGACAGATCTCCCGTGAGGAGATGCATCGGCTGAGCGAGCTTCTGGATCACTTCGATATAAAGAGTAAGATATTCGCAGCACGACTCATAGAGACTGAGCGTGGTCGCATGCATTGCAAGGATGCGCAATCGGTAATCCGAAAAGAAACGCTCGACGCGGTTTCCGGCAAGACACTTCCAAGTATCTTCTTTGAGTTTATACATGAAATCTGGCAAAAGCATCTTTATTTGACATATCTGCGGGAGGGACCGGAAAGTGTTGCTTGGAAAGAGGCGCTCGCAGACCTGACGATGTTGGCTTGGTGTCTGTCCACACACGACCGATCCGCGTTGTTCCTTTCCCAGAATGAGGTGTTCCACACTTTCAGACGGGTAAGTGCCGCTACCGACCGCGTGTGTATCGCGGCGAACAAACAATTAAAGAAAATCTTTTTTGAATCTGCTAACGCCATATTTCTCGACACGATGTCAGGCGCAGAGACTGAAATTCCAAATCCGGTAACGTGTCCCCCGTTTCGTATTACCGAGAAAGAAACCCGAAACCCCTTCGTTTTCAAGTCGTGCGACATGGCGCTGAACGAAGCCTTTCGAGTCGGTGAATGGTTTCTTCAGCGTCATAGCGGGGGCCGTGTGCGTCACAAGCTCGTTGAGAGGGACGACCAGCACCAATATTTGCTTTTCTCAAATCTTTCCGGTGTTCGTTCTCTGCGAATAGATTTCGGTGACGCGGTAGCAGCTTATGACGCCAAGACACTTCAGCGCATCGATCTGTCCCCCGTTTTTGCGAAGGCACTCGATCACGCAAATCGAAGACTAGCTTTCACACATCGAACAGAGAAATGCAATCCACAAGATGCCAAACTGCAAAAGGCGGATGTATTTGGGCTCGATCGCAAGCCAGGCTTAGACACGATGGCGGATATTAACGGCAGGGAACCAGGTGCGGATCAGGCTAAAGCTCAATCGCCCTCGGAAGTTTCTGTGCCGAAAAAAAGTCAAACGTCACGACGCTCCGTGCGCATGAAAAACCTGGATGATATCAGGCGTGACGTACGGAGAATGAGATCCGGGGGTTGGGCACAACTCATAACAGAGAACGATGAAAGCATTACTGCCCGTCTAGGATTGAGGTCAGTTGACACCGACTCATACCTCTTCGTGGATTCTGGAGGTAAGAAACTTGCTGAAATCCATCCCGAGGAGTTTGCCAGACGCATCGCGGATGGCAGTGCCGTTATACTTGATTTCGGACCCTTCTTTGAACAGGGTGACCTGGCGATAGATTTATTCAAGACAAAGAACGCGGACTAATTTTGCGAGGAGTCTCCATTATGTCTGATAAGCGTCGTGTACCACGGATCAGATGCTCAGAGCCGGTGAGTCTGGCTGTGTTCCATCCAGCCCCTGGGTCTACATCCGAGTGCGCGCGTGCTGCTACGGAAACCATCGACGTATCGGAAACCGGCATGAGAATCTACACGAAGGAACCTATGGAGCCCGATCGTTTGTTTGACTTTTGCATTGAAGTTAGAGATCAACCGCAGCGCTACCTTCTTACCGGAGAAACGAAATGGTGTCGATACAACGCCGAAAAGCGAACGTATGAGGTAGGAATTGAGATCCGGAATGGTGTGGACACGGATTTTGCTGAGTGGTCGGCTTCGATTCACAAGGTGCTGGAGAGTTAAGAAGTGGGGGTTTGAGTTGAAGATTAAACGTATAGAGCAGAAAAAACGGTCACTGCAGCAGGCATTGATTTTTCTCATCATGGTGGTGGTGTCGATGATGCTGTATCTGTCGAATGAGCCTGAAAACGGCCTTTGGATGGAGGTCCTAGCAATTGTATGTTTAGCTACCTGCCTTTTTGTTGTCATAATGGAGCGAAAACTCAACAAACGTGAGGCGTCCCTTTTGCAAGACTTGGTCAAGAAAGATTCGGCACTCGATTACCTCCGAATCGAACTGGTAGAAGGGCGCTACGAGCTTGAGGAAAAACGGGAAAGGGCACACGAGGTGGAAGGTAGATTGAAGGAGATCACTATGCTCTACCGGGCTATAGACAAAGTCAATGCTGAGCCCCACAACGACAAGGTTACGTCTACCACGCTTCGGTCTGCTTTGGAGCTCGTGGGTGGTGACCGGGGTTCCATTATGTTGTTGGACAAGGATAAACGATATCTTTGGATCGACACCACGATAGGTGCCGACAGAGAAATGGCGCAGCTACCCGGGCAAAAGGTTGGAGAAGGAGTAGCCGGATGGGTGGCAGAGTACGGCAAGCCTTTGCTTGTTGACGGGGATGCACAGGACGACGATCGCTTCTGCAACCTCAGCAAGCACGCGACCCAGGTCAAGTCCGCCTTGTGCGTACCTCTCAACCTCAGAAATGAAACAATTGGTGTCATGAACATCGGAATAACCGAACCTGGGCGCAAGGCGTTCACTGAATCTCACATGAGCCTTGCCACAATTTTTGGTCAGCACGCTTCTGTCGCCATCATGCAAAGCATCTTGGTTTGCTCGCTTAGCAAGGAGGATGTGTTGCAAGCAGGTTGAGGTGCTTTCGCGCCTTTTTGGCACTTAAACACAAAGCTATTATAAGGTCACACGTAATGGGTTTTGGAGCGAACATCAGTCAGGCATCCGGAGACTTCAATCCCTTCGCTATGATCGAGAGCCAAGGGGCTGGCGTTACTTTGTTTCGTGAAGGTGAATATGGAGACTGCGCTTACATCATAGAGTCCGGTATCGTAGAGATCTCAATTTGTTTACACGGGGATCGCTATGAATCGAGATTGCTCGGTCCCGGCGAAATTATCGGTGAGATGGCAATAATTGACGGCGCCCCGCGCAACGCCACGGCGACTGTCGTAGCCGACGCCGTACTTGTTGTTGTCCGGCGTGAGCAATTACAGGATCGCTTGCGCCGTGCCGATCCTGTCGTTCAAATGTTGATATGCTTAATTACGAGTCGTTACCGCGGTTCTGTGGGAAAAGCAAAAAATCGTCTGCCAGTGCAAGACGCAGGGCATGACGCGGAACCAAGAAACGGAGGAGGCAGCGATGCCATCTCCAAAATTCGTATGGAGGCGGAGCTACGTAACGCAGTGGAAACTCGATGTCTCAAGCTTGTCTATCAGCCGATAGTTGACCTAGGTACCAAACGGGTGACGGGCTTCGAGGCGCTCGCCCGGTGGACGCACCAACAACACGGTTCTATTTCTCCGCAAGTCTTCATTGGTTTAGCGGAGGAAACCAATTTGATAAAGGCGATCGACGAATACGTTTTCACAGAAGCGGTTAAAGGCATTCAACAAATCAATCGAGCACTTCCAGCGGATAACGCCATTTTTATCTCCATTAACGTATCTGCGCGCCAATTGGCGGATATGCGATTTCTCGAGATGGCAAGCCATCTTACTCAACGCACAGGACTCGATCCGGCACTTGTAAAACTTGAAATTACTGAAAGCCAACTTTCGACGGAGGACAATGCGGAAGTATGGACGAAAGCTGCGAAAGCAAAGGGATTTGGTGTTTCCCTAGATGATTTCGGAACGGGATTTTCAAGTTTGTCAAAGCTTCTCTACCTCCATGTGGATACGATAAAGATCGACCAATCGTTTGTTCAAAGGTTGGGTCAGACCGTGCGTGGCGAAGCGCTGATGCTGGGCATCATAGCCCTCGCGCGATCAATGAATCTGTCAGTTATCGCTGAGGGAGTCGAATCAGAGGACCAGGAGGCTCGTTTAGGCAGACTGAACTGCGGGCTTGCGCAGGGTTTCCGCTTTGGAAAACCAGCATCGTTACAGAAGATTCTCGCCAGTAACTTCTGCTTTGCTTAGGGTATTCTGCCCCTGTATGTTTGGTCCGTTGTTGGGACCAAAGCCGACATCCAGCAGTCGATCCTGTGCGCCCGCTCAGGGTCGAGAGTAATGTGTGAAAACGTCGGACCGGTTAGAATTCAAAGGGGCCAGATAGTGCGGGGCGAGCATGACGCGATTTGTGACCGGTCAGGCGCGGGGACAGAGCAGGTTGTGTCCCGAATGTCTGGAGGACTTCATCACCGAGGACAATCCGGTGCGGGTCGTGGACGTCTTCGTCTAGGAACTGGACCTGCGCGGGCTCGGCTTCGCGTGGGTCGATCCGCTCGCCACCGGCCGCCCCGCCTATCATCCGGCGGTCCTGCTCAAGTTCTACCCGCTCGGCCATGCGCGGGTGGTATTGATCAAAGGGACGATCGCAGACGCTCAGTGCTATCGTTCAGCTGCGCTTCGCGGCTCTGCGGGGGCCAATCGCCGGCCTTTTGGGCGGCCGCGAATTTTTTCACGCTCCGGGTCGAGGAGATACGTTCAAGTTAAAAACCACCGATCTTGCTTTCGCGCTCACGACTCGACATCGAAGGCACCGTCGAGGAAGTGGGGAGCCAGGCCGCCATACCTCGGGCAACGACGAAATGTTAAAGCGGCCGTTACACAGGTTCAACGAAGCGTCACTCGTCGGCGCACGCGATCTCTCCATTGCCTACAGAGCGAAAACCTTCTATTCGATTGTATTGTAGAGAGAAATATTGTCACATTCTTGAGTTGGCGCAGCGGTTGCAGTCGATTTGGCGAGGGCCGATGGCGGCCTCACCTAAAACCCAACTCTCAGGAGAAGTGACCATGAAGACCATCATCACCGCAGCCGCAGCCACCCTGTTCACCGCCAGTGTCAGCGCCGCCGATTTCTATCACGGCCTGGAGGAGGGCAACTTGGATCTTTCCACGCAGCGCGTAAGCGCCGAAGACTTCGCAGCCGTTCAGCCGAGCATCGGCGACAGCGTTGACCGCTATCACGGTTTGGCCGACGGCAACTCCGACCTTTTCAAGGGCGACGGCAGTCAGTCGACCAAGAGCACAGGAAGGCCCGACATCTACATGAACGTATCCGGAAACCCGGACCTGCAGTTCTGAGGGGTTGGGCGAAACCGGGGGCGGGATTAGCCCCGCCCCTTCTCGCGCACCAAGCCTTTCTGAGCCCCCGTTACCCCGCATCTACAGCGGGGCGTTTTTTGTTAGGGTGATCAGCCCAAAGAGATCTCGCGATGTCTATCCTTATGCACAAGGGGTAGGAGACACAAGCGGCAACTTCAGACTGCGGCAATCGAATAGCCGCCAACCCAGCGTGAGGGAAGGATGGACATCACCGTCGGAACATTCAATCTAAACAACCTGTTTTCGCGGTTCAACTTTAAGTCGGCAATCGATGTATTGGCGGAGGCGGACGGGAGTGCTGAGGCCGTCACTGTTCGTTATGAGTTCTCCGACCCGCAGCATTTCCAGGTGCGGACCTTCCTCGGCAAACTGGTCAGAGCAAAGGATCCGGAAGAGACGACGGAAATCGCCCGGCGCATTCGCGAGATAAACGTGGATGTCCTGGCCGTTCAAGAAGTCGAGAACATCAACATCCTGCGTAACTTCAACGAGGAGCACCTAGGAGGAATGTACCGCCACGCGGTACTGATTGAAGGCAACGATGCGCGCTTCATCGATGTCGGACTCCTATCCAAGTTCCCGGTGGGTGCCATTACCTCGCACCAGACCGCCGAGCACGAAGAGGCTCCGGGAGCACGGATCTTCGGCCGCGACCTGCTCGCAGCCGATATTCTGCATCCCAGGCGTGACGAACGTCTGTTCACACTCTACAACACCCATCTGAAGAGCCATTTCGTTCCGTATGACCAGGATCAGGCGAAAGGGGCGCGGCTTGCGAACGAACGCCGGCGACGCCAGGCGGAGACCATCTCCAGAATCGTGGCGGAACGAGAGCGGACCAACGGGCGTTTTGTCCTGGTGGGAGACATGAACGATCCGGTCGACGCGCAAACGCTTGCCGCGATCCGTACCATCGAGGGCCAGCCTCTAACGGACGCCCTGGTCAGTCCGACTGAGACGCGCCCGGCGAAGCGGGAGACCTCGGGGCCGGATCCACAAACGGCGGCCTGGACCTATCGGCACAAGGAATCAGGTGAGCCGGCCCAACATCACCTGTACGACCAGATTTGGCTAAGTGCAGCGATGGCAAGTAGGCTTGGCGATGCCTTCATCGAGCGGCGCACAAAGCATGGGGGAGACGGCAGCGACCACGATCCCGCGTGGGTGAGTCTGTCGTTTTAGGCGTCAGGAGTGCTGGACCGTCCCGGTGCTGGCTACACCTGACATCCGCCCCCGTAAACAAGAGGTTGTCGGGTCTGCCGACCGCCGGGCGGCACCCTCGACCAGCCAGTCCTGGAGGACTTGACTCGTATCCCCCAGGCCGGTTTCCATTGAACCCGTTCGTGCTCAACAAGACGCTACGCACAGCCACATGGGCGTAAACCCGCTTGCCTTGATCGGCGCCTTCGTCCGGGCCGGTCCAGAGCCTGCTTCGGCCGGCCCGCTCGGCGGCGAAGGTGGCTATCGGTGCCGCCAGGGGTCTCACCCGCACACGATCGGAGCTCCTGGCCGAGAATGCGTTACTCCGTCAGCAGGTGATCGTGCTACGTCGCGGTATCCGGCGATCTCGGATCCACCGCGATGACCGCTGGCTCCTGCTCAGCCTGGCCCAGCTGTGCCGCCGATGGCGAGACGCCTTGCAAGTAGTCAATCCCGAGACGCTGCTGCGCTGGCATCGCGATCTCTTCAAGTTCGTCTGGAAGCGCAGGTCCCGACCCAGGGGCCAGCCGATGCGGCTTGCCCCGGAAGTCGTCACACTCATCCAGGCGATGGCCAAAGACAACGCGCTCTGGGGTGCGGAGCGGATCCGCGGCGAGCTCCTGAAGCTCGGCATCCGCGTCAGCAAACGCACGATCCAGAAGTACATGAGGCACGTACGCCCGTCGGGCAGTCGTGGTCAGAGCTGGCGCACCTTCATCAGAAACCACAGTGGCGACATCTGGGCGTGCGACGTCCTGCAGCTCTACGACGTCTTCTTCCGTCCCATCTTCGCGTTCTTCTTCGTGGTCCACGGCACACGGGAAGTCGTCCATTTCAACGTGACCCGTTGTCCCACCGACGCCTGGGCCGTCCAATAGCTGCGGGAGGCCACACCATACTGCTCCGGGCCCAGGTACGTCATTCGGGATAACGGCGATAAGTTCGGGAAGAGGTTTACCGCCGTGGCAGAAGGCACTGGAATAGACGTTGTGAAAATTCCGCCGCGCTCTCCCGATCTCAATCGCATCTGCTAACGCTTCCTGGTTCGGTACGCAGGGAGTGCCTCGACCATGCGGTAATACTCAACGAGCGACAACTGCGTCGCGTTCTGAAAGAGTACGTCGAGATCTACTTCAATCGTGCCCGGCCCCATCAAGGTTTGTGGCAGCGAATACCGGTCCCTAAATCACAGTCGGTTTCCAAGATGTGTGAGAAGGTCGTCCCGATTCCGATCCTCCGCGGGCTTCATCACGATTACCAATTCGCGGCGTAGCCGACGCGCAAACCAAGAACGAAAGCGGATGGATTAGACAAGTAGCCAGGACGGCGTCGGAGTCGCCGCTTTCCGCTCCAGGGAGGTGGTCGCCGTACCGTCCCACGCATTTCCGCCGGCAGCCACGGATCGAGAAACGGCAACGCTCAATCGTCCCAGCTCAGAGCGCCGCCGGTGCGATACTCGGTCGGGCGCGTCTCGAAGAAATTCTTCTCCTTGCGGGTCGAGATTTGCTCGGACATCCACGGGAAGCGATGTTCGGCACCTTCGTAGACCGGAGGGAGCCCGATACTGCTCGCCCGCTGGTTGGCATACCACTTCGCCGTTTCGATGTGATCCTCCGCGTTGTAGCCCACGATTGGCGAGGGCAGGCAGTAACGGATGTAGTCGTCCTCGAGCCGAATCGTTTCTTCAAAAAGCCGTCCAATGGCCTCCACGAAGCTTTTCGACATGCACTCCGGGTATTGCTCGATGTAGACGTTGACGAGGCGGGTACCGAACCGAACGTGCTGAAACTCGTCTCGCAGGATGTACTGGAACTGCTCGGCGGCGCCGGTGAACTTGCCGTGACGCGCGAGGTTCTGAATCGGACCGGAAAGCCCCATGACAAACCAGATGCCTTCGAAGCAGAGAAACCAGAAGATCATTGCGAACAGGATTTCCTGCTTCTCCCGGACCGTCAGCGCGGCCTCTGGCGAAAATACGCGTTTTGCCCAGGCACGCTTGGCACGGCCCGATAGCGCGTTGGCGATATCGACACGCGCCTTCATCTGCGGGACACGCGCATAGCGCGAATAGATGTCTTGCGGCTCGAGGCCCATGTTTTCGATGATGAACTGATAGGCCCAGGTGTGCAGGGCCTCCTCATCGGCCAGGCGCTTGAGGTAGTGCTTGATCTCCGGTGGGTCGATGATGCCCTGCAGTGACTCGGCGGTCTCGTCGCCGCGCTGTACGTCGAAGGTCGTCAGCTGGGCCATCACGGAGAGGAACAAGTGGCGCTCTTCGTCGGTAAGCCTGTCCGAGCGCCACAAGGTGACATCGTTCGCCACCGGGATCTCGCGCGGCGTCCAATGGTTGTCCATGTTCTCGAGATACATGTCCCAGGCCCAAGGATAAGACAGCGGAAAGAGCTGCAGCGAATCGGTACTACCAAGCAATTGCTTCATCGAGACTCCAGTTTCGGTGTAATGCGGGAATCGGTGCAAATGATGCACGGTTCATCGGGGTCATCCGTCAAATCTCTGGTGCGTTGCTCAGCCTCACATTATCCCTGCCGCCTGATCCAGGACTCCAGATCCTGCCGCGGGATCACGTCGACGATCTTCAACACCTTGCCCGGCTGCCAGTGCACCATCAAACGGTAATCGATGCCGAGGCGGATGCGATAGTGCTCCGGCAGACGTTCGAGCGGTTTGGTGTGGCGCCAGATGGCCGCCTCATGCTGCGAGGCAAAACGCGCGGCGGCCAGGATCACCTTGGCCGCAAGCGGTGGCGCCAGGGACCCCAAACGCTTGCGAAAGGCATCCGAATACTCCGGCAGTATCGGCCTTCCCGCGGGCTTCACGACCGCGGCCTCCTCGGTGGCGCCGGGTTTTTCCGCCGACGCACCCGACTCCGACAGGGCCGCGAGCTTCTTGCGCTCGTCGCCGAGGAGCTTGCGCAGCTGCCGGCGTTCCGCCTGCTGCGCACCGATTTCGGCCTTCAGGCCCTCGACCTGGCCGCGCAAGCGCCGCAGCCTTGCCCCCGTTCTCGGCACCGAAGGTCGCTGACGCATCGGTCTCGTGCGGATCTGCCGCGGCAGCGCCGCGCGCCTTCTCCAGCTCCGCGCCGACCGCCCCGAGCGCTTCCTCGGTCTCCCACAGCACCCGTTTCTTCTCGTCCAGGGCCGCAAGCGTTGTGTCCAGCTGATCGGCAAGCCGTGCGATCTCTTCGTTCTCCGCCCGTGTCTTCTCCTTGCGCCGGCCGCGATCCTCGATCCAGTCGAACAGCGCCTCCGCCGGATCGCCATCCGGCGCCAGGTCGAGGTCGACCCAGGCGTCGCGGATGAAGTCGAGCAGCATCTCGTTGTCGAAGCGCCGGTCGGGGTGACTGGCGATCGCCGAGCGGGCAAAGGCGATCGCCAGGGCAGGGTGGCGCGGGGCGAATTCGTAGGCGAGGCGGGTCGAGGGCTTATCCAGCCGAAGGCCAGAGCGCGGTGGTAGCCGCTGTGCAGCTGCCCCTCGTTTAGCGCCGCCGGTGCGAGCTGCTTCAGCTCATGGGCGCGCATGTCGAGGACCACATTGGGGTCGTCGACCATCCCGGGCTTGGCCTTCAGATCGGTCCTGGTGGTACCGGCATATTGGGAGGCGTCGCGCAGCAGCTCCTGGTCCTTGGCGTAGCAACACTTCTTGTACTTCTTGCCGCTGCCGCAGTGACAGGGGTCGTTGCGTCCGAGCTTGGCAACGGGACGCCGCACCGTGTAGGTGCTGCCGACGATGGTCCGGGGCCGATGCTCGGGAAGCAGATCGGACAGCTGAAAGGCGCTCCAGAGGGGGACGGGTGCCTGTTCCGGGTCTTGTCCTTCATCCAGGAGCCGCAGGGATTGGGCGAGCAACAGCTGCGCCTCGGGCGCTCGCGACGCGTGCTCGAGCTTCCAGAGCACCTTGCGGACCGGTTGCGGGTCCAGTCCCAGCTTGACGGTCAGCTCGGCCGCCAGCCCGGCGGCGTAGCTCTGGCGTTCGAACGGCAACGCCTCCGCGGTCCCGGCCTCCAGCAGGGGCTCGATGGCGTGCTCGTCGTGCAGCGCGAAGCAGCGTGCCAAATCGAGCATGTCCTCACAGACGCCGATACAGGCGGATAGCACCTCGGGGTCAAGCATCACTTCGTTGAACGCGCAGACCTGCAGCAGCCGGCTGAGCGCCCGGTCTTCCCGGTATCCAGGAACCCCTGAAGCGTCGCTTCGATCTGCCCTTGGGAGCGATCGCCGAGCTTTTCCGCGAGCGCCCGGATGTCGGCCATGCAGGCGCGGGCGGAACGTATGGCATCCAGCAGCTCTGCTCGGAGCTCAGCAGTCATCGGGGGAACCTGCGGCAAAGATAGTTGAAACTGCATACTGGCCCGCTTCAACGCGGACGCCATTGCCAGCGTACAATCGTTGGATCGAACCAGCAGCCCTATCATCCCACACCCCTGATCGCGGCAGGAGTGGTCCCTCGCCGGTGGAGGCGGCTCGGCGATGGGTGCGATCACCGCCGCAAGCCGCCGTCGAACAGTGGCGCCTGCTTGTCGCGAAATGGCACGACCAACGGCGCTCCGGCCACGAAGCCGCCGATATGGGCCCAGCAGGCCACGGCTTGGTTATTTCCCGAGAAGACGCTGAGCAGCTGAAGCAGCAGCGAGCCGCCGATGAGCAGATAGGCCGGCAGCAGGACGGGTACCCGGCGAAACAGGAGCACCAACTCCATAGTGGAGTCGACGGACGACGCCTTCGTTGGGGGGCTTACTGGGAAGGAAGGACTGTTGAGGTAGCCACGCAGCCGCGCACTGGGTCCGGGAGTCGGCTCGGGCAGTGGAGCGAGCCGCTTGATCTCGACGTCAGCTTTGTTCGGTTTGCGCACCCTCGCTCGTCAGAGCCTCACTGTCTGTTCCCGACGCCAAGCTCCCGCTTGAGCTTAGAACTTGCGGGTCAGCTTACCGATTCAGACCGGACCGTCCAAAGCAATCAAAGCCCAAAAGGCGGTAGCGAGGTGTTGGCGTACACGTTGCTGTTGCCCTGTCACAGGACGATGGATGAATAAGGGCTGGCTCCTCGGGTGGTTGCTGTGGCTTCGCAACCTCCAGCCTATCATCCGAGCCAGCCGGCCCCTATTTCTTGTTAGATTATCAGTCCCTTGCGCTTTAGTAAGCGCCATTCGAGTCCGACGCTTTTCTGCTCTTAGCTGCAGGTGACGATAAGCCCGATAAAAGTTGAATATACTGTCGGCTTAAACCAATTACCTTCTGAGAGAAACGATATGCCAGATGTAGAAGACTTTCTATTCAGTCCCTATACGCTTGGCGACCTGCAGCTGCCCAATCGAGTTATCATGGCGCCGCTCACTCGATCGCGAGCGAAACAGCCAGGGGACATTCCGTGGGAGCTGAACGCGACCTATTACGCACAGCGTGCCAGTGCAGGACTGATCATTGCGGAGGCGACGCAGATATCCCCGCAAGGCAAGGGCTATGCATTTACGCCGGGGATCCACTCCGACGAACAGGTCAAAGGCTGGCGCAAAGTGACGTCAGCGGTGCACGATAAGGGCGGGCTAATCGTTCTGCAGCTCTGGCATGTCGGTCGGATCTCGCGCCCCGAGTTGCAACCGAACGGTCAGCAGCCGGTCGCGCCCTCGGCGATTAAACCCGAGGGGGCCCAGACTTTCATAGACGAGAACTCGGGCATGGTCGATATCTTGGAACCCCGTGCCCTGACGACTGCCGAAATCCCGAGCGTCGTCGACCAATACCGACATGCTGCGGAGAACGCCAAGCGCGCCGGCTTCGACGGTGTCGAGATTCACGGCGCCAACGGCTATCTCATTGACCAGTTCATCCGCAGCAGGTCCAATCGGCGCAGCGATGAGTACGGCGGTTCGATCGAGAACCGTCTGCGCTTTCCGAGGATGGTTGTCGAAGCGGTCGTGGGCGTGTGGGGTGGCCAGCGCACGGGAATACGGCTGTCCCCTACGGGTACTTTCAATGACATGCACGACGATGACCCGGTCGCGACCTATGGAGCGCTGGCCGGCCA
>CALOFM010000003.1:0-76506 GCA_942492625.1 uncultured Gammaproteobacteria bacterium
GACTTATCCCGGCGAGGCCGAGTACAATAGGGCCAGGTATTAACAGACGAGAGAAAGCGGGATGGCGGTCAACTTTGTTCCGGTAGATCGAGACACCCCGGACTGGTTTCCGGCGACGGTTCAAGAGTACCTGCCGGAACGGCACCTGGCACGGTTTGTAGTGGAGATCGTCGAGCTGCTCGACCTCGGCCACCTGGTAGCGGCTTACGCCGGCACCGGCTCCAAGCCCTACCACCCGGCGATGCTGGTGGCGCTGATCTTCCATGGCTACGCCACTGGCGTGTTCTCCAGCCGCAAGCTGGCACAAGCAACCCATGATTCGATCGCGTTTCGCTTCATCTGCGCCAACACGCATCCCGATCATCGCACCATCGCAGATTTCAGAAAGCGTTTCCTTGGCGAGCTCGAAGCGTTGTTCGTCGAGATCCTGTTGATCGCTCAAGCGATGGGTTTGGTGAAGCTGGGCACGGTCAGTCTCGATGGTACCAAGATCAAAGCCAATGCCAGCAAGCACAAGGCGCTGAGCTGGGAGCACGCCAACCGCCTGGAGGCGCAGCTCAAGGGCGAAGTCGAAGAGCTGATGCGTCTTGCGGAGCAGGCCGACAACGAACCGCTGCCGGAGCAGTTCGACATCCCCCTGGAGCTGCAACGGCGCGAGGAGCGTCTGGCTGTAATCGCTGCGGCCAAGGAGGAGATCGCCGCCCGCGCGCAGGAGCGCTTCAAGGCCGAACAAGCCGAGTACGAACGCAAGCTGGCCGAACGCGAAGCCCGCGCGCAGCAGACCGGTGGGAAGCGGAGGGGCAAACCACCCAAGGCGCCCGAGTCTGGCCCACGCCCCAAGGATCAGGTCAACCTCACCGACGAGGAATCGCGCATCATGCCCACCGCTGGCGGCGGCTTCGAACAGGCTTTCAACGCACAGGCCGGAGTCGACATCGCCACCCACCTGATCGTCGAGCAGCACGTTACCGACCACACCAACGACAAGCAGGAAGTCACCCCCGTCCTGGAGCGGCTGAACGCCCTGCCGGAGGCCTTGGGCGAGGTCGATGCGCTGCCGGCCGATACCGGCTATCACAGCCGCGACAACCTCGCGCAGTGCGATGCCGCCGGCATCGAGTCGTACATCCCCGAAGCGCGCCAGCGCCACAACCCGCCCCTGTGCGAGCGCCTCGCCGAGGACCCGCCCGCGCCGAGCGAACCCGATCCCGCAGCGGCGGCAGCGCATCGGCTGCGCACCCGTGAGGGCAAGGCACGCTACGCCAAGCGCAAGTCCACGGTCGAGACCGTCTTCGGCATCATCAAACAGGTTCAAGGCTTTCGCCAATTCCTGCTGCGCGGTCTGCGCGCCGTGCAGGGTGAGTGGACGCTGGTGTGTATCGGCTGGAATTTGAAGCGCATTTTTGCGCTTAATGGATGAACAAAGGGGCAAGATCGTGTGTTTTCGTGAAAAATAGCCCCAGATTTCATCCTCAACGCCCAAACTGACGTCTCTTTTCTACCACAGACAGTCGGTACAGCCGGCTCAGAACCCAAGTCGGACAGCCTCCTAGGTGCCGTAGCGTGCCTGGGAGATAAAACGACTGGACAAACGCAAGGTGCAAAGCTAGTATTCCGCGTCTAAATTTCGGGGCCATAGCTCAGCTGGGAGAGCGCAACACTGGCAGTGTTGAGGTCGGCGGTTCGATCCCGCCTGGCTCCACCAAATTCCAGCAAATCCGGTCTGAATCCAAGACCGGTTTTTTTCTGGAAACATAAAGGTCCCCATCGTCTAGAGGCCTAGGACACTGCCCTTTCACGGCGGCAACCGGGGTTCGACTCCCCGTGGGGACGCCAATAAAAACAGAGAGTTAAAGGAGTTGCCGCGCAGAAAAGTATGGAATTTTGGTAGTGTTTAGGTAAAATTCCGGCCCGCATCTTCCTCCGCTCCCCCGCAAAATAACACCCCGCCGAAGCGGGGTGTCTGTGAGTCTCTGAGCGACTCTCTCAGCAGTCCTCTGTGCTCGCTATGGCTTCTGGGGCTGGCTTTCCAAGGTTCAACGTATAGACAGGTTGATGGGTTGACCTGACGGGCGCTGATGGCGTTTTTCGGGGGGCGCTCATGGCGGGAATTCGCCGGCTCGCTATACGGCCCTGCCCCGGATTCTACGGCTTACGGCAGCACAATAGAAAGCGCCCCGACATTTCTGCCGAGGCGCTTTTTGCCGCCAGAGAGGAGAGGACAGCCTCCCTGGCATGACAAGCGCCGACCAAGCGCTTTTCCGTAGTGCGTCGTCAGGTTATCTCGGGCGGGAGCCGCGTATTGTGACCCTCAGCACGCGAACTGCCCGACCGGTCAGCAGGCTCGTAGATCCGTGATGCAGATCCCACTTCACGAACGGAAAAAGAAAAGCCCGGCATGAGAGCCGGGCCAATGCGTCTATTTGGTTGGTGTGCCAATCACACCGAATCGAGCCCCCGCACTCCATGATGATCCGTTCGTTGCTTCCGATACCGCCTGCAACTCACCGATTCCGGCGCGAAAGCTGCCACCTAACCCACGCGAAGGCTGCCACCCATTCCAGGGGAAAGCGGTCGCCTGTCGGAGCGAAGCGACGCGGGGTCTGGCATTGTTGCTCCGAAGGAGTGGCAGTCGTCGACTTGGAGTAGCGTATTCTCCAGGATTCTCCCTTCAGGTTGATGCGGTAAGCGTTGTGCACGAGACGGTCGAGGATGGCGTCGCCGAGGGTCGGATCACCAATGACGCCATGCCAGTGGTCGACGGGCACCTGCGATGTCACGACCGTGGATCGGTTGCCGTGTCGGTCATCGAAGAGCTCGAGAAAATCGCGACGTTGCTCGGCGCTGAACTTGGCCAGGCCCCAATCGCCGAGGATGAGCAGATCGGTCTTTGCCAAGCCGGCCATCGATTCGTAATCCGTGCGGCCAACCATCGGCAAATCCTGTTGGGTCCGTTCGAGGGTAGGTCGGCGGCGGATTTGCGGGACTTAGGTTGTTCGCCCTCCCCAAGTTTTTCGGTTTTCTCGTCGTGCCTAGGCTCAATCTCCCGCGGCAGCTCCCCGGCGCGGTGAGGGGCAAGAAGTGTCGGGAAGCGCCAACGGAATCGAGATTCGCGGATTTTGAGCGTAGCCCCTCGCCCGGCAAACAAGGGGCTCAAGGTACTTGGCGCATTCGTTGCTAGATCCATTGTGCGCGCACTCGGTCAGGCTGTATCGATCGGATGCTCGTAGTCCCTCGCATTGACGCCGCGGCCCCGAAAGGGGTACGCGGCTTTTTTTACTTTCCCCCGCTCGCCTCTCGCCCTGGTCCGGGTTCTGGAGAATGGCGCGGGCTTGGGCCTCTGCCGCGGCCTCGAAGTCGGCCCGCAACTGTTCCGCGGACGGGATCTCGCCGGATGACTTGATCGAGGCTCTTTCGCGGCTCCTGCCCGTCTGCGGCGCAGCAGGCGAGGGCTCGTCCGGCTAGCCGTAAGATGAATTGCGCGCTCGCGACGAGCCCAAGCCCTGATGAAGGTGCAGAGGAACTAGGGGGCGGAAATCGATAAACCCTGGTGGTGGCTCCCCATCGTCCTGGGGTCGACATAGACGTTCATGGGCAGGTATTCCTGGCTCGCCTGATCGTCCACTTTATTCAGTTCGGCGTCGCCTTCGCTTGAATTGGTCGGTGCGTTCTGGCTGGGGTTGGTCATCGTTCTGGTCCTGTTCAATGCGGGCGGAAAATGGCTGGCGGATGGCGGGCGGCGAGGATGAAGGGATTTGTTGTCCCACTCAACCGACTCGGAGAAACTGCCGTTCCTCGCGTCGTGATCTCGTCATTCATCTTGCTGCCGATTTCGGAGTCAGTTCGCCGATTCGGCGGCTGCAGTATTACCCGCATCTTTCCTCGATTCAGGGAACTACCGCACAGATCTTGACATTACGGGCAAAACGCCCGCCACGAGAGTCGGGCAATGCGAGGGCTTGCCCGGTGTCCGGCGGGGCCGCCCCGAAACCAGCCGATGTGCTCAACCCCGACAAAGATCTCGGCGAGGTTACGTTGGACGAATTCAGCCCCGATGATTGCGCAGCTAAGCGCTTGCGTACTGGTCTACGACATCGTGCAGATGGACGAGACGCGCATCCAGGTGCTCAAGGAGACGGGGCGCTCGGCTTCGAGCCATTCCTACATCCGGGTGCAACGCGGCGGGCCGCCGCATCAACCGGTCGTGCTGTTCCATTACGATCCCACGCGCGGACGGGCCGTTGCCGCGGAGCTGCTCGAAGGCTTTGGCGGGTATTTGCGGAGCGACGGCTTCGAGGTCTTCGCGGCATTCGATGACGGACGTCTGGCCATCGACGACAATGCCTGCGAGCGGGTCATCCGCCCATTTGTCATCGGTAGACGCAATTGGTTGTTTGCCGATACTCCGAACGGCGCTGAAGTCTCGGCTACGCTCTACAGCTTCAATGAGACCGCCAAGGCCGACGGCCATGAGCCGTACCGCCACCTGCGCCACCTCTTCACCGAATTACCCAAGGCATCTTCCCCCGAGCAAGTTTCGCAACTGCTGCCGCTCAATACCGCACCGCAGGATATCCCCGCCCCCTGACAGGTGGGGGGTGGTTTGTGGAGCACTAACAAAGCAGGTATCTATCACAGCATAGCGGCGCGGCAGTGGAACTGCTTTCCGCTGCCGTTCGCAAGAAGCCATCGAAATCGAAACGCCGCGAAAAGTCGTGCTCAAGGCCGAAGCAGCAATCGGCAGCAAGCGCATTCCGGCCAGGAGGGCGGCACTGACTACCGAGATCGCCATGTTCTTCTCTCTTCTATTGGCGCCAAAACTTAGTGTCGGTCGCTGGGAACAATCCTACTGCCGACTTACTGAACGACGTCTGAATATGCCGATAGGCGCTTGTAGCCAACAAGTGCGAGTTGTTCAGCGTTCTTTCAGTTACGCTCGAGTAGTCTGGCCTCGGCGACGGGATAAACGCGAATCGCGGCCGTCAAGGTGGTCTGGTTACCGGCCACAGCATGGAGATACGTCTTAGGAGTTCTGTGATGAGCAGCTCTTCGACGCATCGACTCCAAACAGTTATCAACGATTCTCAACAAAGGTGAACAATATGCCAACCGTAAGCTCGAAGCTGCTCCCGATCGCCGTCGCCGCCATGCTGGCAACCCTGTGTGGCTCGGTGTCCGCTCAATACAACATGAACACCACGATCCAGGAGGGCCGCATCAACACCAACGACACCTATCAATGGGGGCGCACCAACGACAACGCGACCTATCAGGAAGGTCGGGACAATGCGAACCGCACTAGGCAGCGTGGGCGGGAAAACCTCAACCAGACGGGCCAGTTCGGTCGGATCAATTACAACGAGACGGACCAGCGCGGTCGCTTCAACCGTAGTAGCCACAAAAGCAAGCGTTCGAGCCGATAGGAAACGTGCTGGCGCTCCGGCGTCAGCATTACACCTACGTGAGAGAAGAGGCACCGGCAAATGAAGACTTCAATTGTGTACGTGGGTGTTGCCCTTTTGATGGCGTTACCCCTCGCCTACGGCGGCTCTACCGGTAATCGCACCAGCGGCCCCTGTTTCAGTGTCAACATCCAGAACGATCCGGTGAACAGATCGAACGTTCGGCAGAATTGTAATCGGAACATCAGCCGCACCGTGCAGGCAGGGAATCGGAACCAGGCGCAAACAATCCAAACCGGCAGCGTCAACGATAACAAGGTCAGACAGTATCATTACAATAGCTCCGAGTACTTTGGTCGGATGCGCGACAACTAAGCATCGGCAGGCGCCGGGCAGAATCGCGATTTGGTCTTCCGTAGCCCGGCGACTGGACTTCTAACCTTATCTCAGCCCGCGCGGGTGATCAGAATGAAAAGAAAAGCTTTCCGGCCCTTCCTGCTCGTCGTGGGTGCCATGTTCACAACCATGCTGGCCACGGAGCCCGCACATGCGCAAAACACAAACACCACTATCCAGGAGGGACGGGTGTGCATCAACCGGACGTTCCAGTACGGCGATAGCAACGACAACGCGACCTATCAAAACTGCGAGGTAAACATCAACCGTACGGTGCAGCGAGGAAAGGAAAACCGGAACCGAACCGCCCAAAACGGACGGCATAATGCCAACCAAGCGCACCAGAGTCGTGGCTTCAAGCGTGCGGGCTACAAACCCGCTCGCTCAACTCACAACAAACCCGGGCACAACAGGTCAAAACGCGGCAGGGACGACCGCAGAGGGGCCGGGAATCACGACAATTGAATTTGACCGGAACAAAAACCCGGTCGCTCGCGGAAAAACGGCCCTCGATCAGCGTAGCCGGAAGCGGCAAGAAACGAGCGAAAGACGCAGCTCCTTTTCATTTCGACTGGGGCTTCGCGAATGGGTGAAAATACATGAACACTTCAAACTCGTCGGCGTGCAAACGGGGTTTTGGATTGATTGGTTTGATCTTGTTGACGGTGGCCGTTGGCGCCGGGTCGGCGAGAGCGGAAACCTTTCGGCACGGTGGCTCCACCGCGACCATCGAGCAGAGCGGTGACGGCACGAGCAAATCCGAGATCACCCGCTACAAAGACGGGCAGAAAATCGTCACGCAAAACGGCAACAGCACAGATATCACAATTCAAGGAGGAAGTGGTTCGCCAGTACCCGATTACGGCCGGGGATACTCCGAATGGGGCGATGACCGGTTCGACCGTCAAAGAATGGAAGAGCGATTCTCCCGCGGCGCCGATGACTACTCCGAGTTTACGACTTCGAGTGAACGCGAGGCGTTCAAGCAGCAGATGCTCGATAGAACGCGCAGTCGCTTTCTACCCTAGCTAGGCATTCTTTTCGGTAGCTCGAAGGACCGTACCACAGACCGAATGAGGCCACAGAGCGCGGACCGTCTTCATTCGGCTTGACTGCCGTATCTCCCGGTAAGCAGTCTTATTTTTATCTAGGCCACGAGAGGTGAAGACGTGAAAGCTAAAGACGCATTTATTCGCGGAACCTTGATGATGTTGGCGGTTTCTATTTCCGGTGCTTTTGCGGATTCCCGCGGAAAAGAAGAGTGGGAGCCCAGAAAAGAGCAGATGGAGTACGAACGTGAACAGAGGAAGCGCGATCGCGAGTGGGAAAGGGAAGAACGAAAGTACTACAAAAAACTTGAGCGGAAAGAGCGCAAGCACCTAGAAAAGATGACGCGCAAAGAGAGAAAACACCGAGACGAAATGTGGCCTGAAGGAGATTACACGCTCGAAGAGTCGGAATATGAATACGGTGTTGACGAATCATATGCACCAGATTACGCAGAGGACAAGGTGTACCGCATCATAAAAGACGTGCGAGACCTCACCGAACCTCTCGATCAATAGGCCGTGATCAGGGGCTGTTTCCAACTCTGGAGAGGTTCTCGCGGTTCCTCGTAGGGTCGTGAGGGGGCAGGGCAATGGCATCAAGGAACGGTAATGTTCAACCACGTCGCCCTGTCGTAACTCAGGGGCGAGGGATTGCAGGCAAGCGTGTCGGACAGGACGAAATCGGTGCGTTCAATCCATGATGTTGCGGTGGGATTATCCCACCTGACGCGGTTTCCACATGGATTCCGACTCCCCCGAGCTTCTCGACCACCACCAACGTTCGTCGCCTCGACTTGGACGGCCGAAAACCAAGTTTAAGCTGCCTTTCCGCTTGTGCTGGGGTTCGATCTGTGCGTTGAAGCCAGTACGACTCGCCTTGTCTTCGGATCCAGCGTCCGCAGTTCGGACAACTGAGACATCGGGCCTGCAGACTCAAGGGCCGAAGTGGGTCGGGAAGAGCCCTTAGCCGACGTGCCCTCGGCCCGACGGCGATCAAAGCCAGTGTCGGAGTTTTTCTGCTGGCGGTGCGCGGCTGGCGCAACCGTCCCTGTCCAGCAACTTCCAGAACCACCGCAGTCGAACGCACCTACTCAGACGTGCCGCTCCACCTCGACCGCTTCCGAGTCGGCATGCAGGGCGCGGAAGTTAGGACCCGTCATTTTCACCAGATGCTCATGGTCGCCAGCCTCAAAATAAATTTCTGTCTGCTGCAGCAGGCCCCTGTCCACCATGCTCTTGAGCCTGTAGGCTTTACCCGCTGGGGGCACGGCACCCTCGTCACAGTCTGGACAAAGGATCATCAGTTCCGGTTCAGTGGCGAGACCTACGTTCGTCCGCACTTTCGGTGCAGGGCGCCCAGGTGGACGCGGGAGTTCGAAGGCACCACTACCATCACATAATCGTCGCCGTCTTTGACGATCACGGCTTTCGCCAACCGGTCCCCCCGGACTTGAGCAGCCGCAGCCGTGATCATGCTTGACTCGGTGTGCGGGTGTGGGATCAACTCGTAGTGTATCGAGTGCGCCTTGACGTGGGCCTCCAACTTGTTCGCGATGGGCATTTGTTCTCCCTCCGGTCTCTGTGCTTCATTTTCTCGGTGTGCCGCTTCAAAGGTTGGCAGGAGCCCAACGAATTGTTACCAAAACGCACGGCCAAAGGGTTTCGGCGCGCGACACGACACGCCGCGCCACTCGCTTCCCCGGCGCTTCCATGAGCGGACATCGGCGGCAGGACATAGCAGCCGTGGCAGACTCACGCATGAACGTTGCTGTATCCTATTTTTCCGAGAAAAGTCGAGTCTACCGTCGAGAAGGAATGAGCACTCGTGACCGTGCTTCGCGAACGCCCCAGCGTTTCTGCCTATCGCGCCGAACAGAATTTTGGTGTAGCACCGTGAGGTAAAATCTGCCCAATCTCGCTTTTGGTTTGCCAGGCCATCATTGGTAGGCGGCCCCCGGCAACGACTTAGCAGAGTTTAGCTCCGCAATGGTTGCTAGAATTTGAAGGACGAGCAATGAACGAATCACAGATCCCGGAAAGCGAACTCACAATAGAGGAAATGCTTGTATCGTCAGGCGGTTGGTTAAATATTCCAGATAGTGGTGTGACCCTACTATTGGAGGGGGCTGCTGTTCTAGGTATGGTCATCGTCATGGTACTTGGCATGATTCTCTTATTTCGCCGCCTTAGAGCATTGGACCAAGAATTCAGTCCGAATTCCTTGAAATCGCTAGGTGTCATTCTGTTCCTGCCGTCTTTGGTGCTCTTAGCGCTGTTAACCGAATTCAAAACAGAAACTCTTGCGGCACTACTTGGGACAGTTGCTGGTTACGTATTATCGAACTCGGAAAACAAATCGGATAGCACAAGGAAGCCTAGGGCGACAGAGAGTAAGCGCGACTGACAAGTTAATTGCACTATTGTTGAAATCTTGGAACTCTCGATCCAGAAGCTACGTCGGCTCTGACCCAAGATTGTGTGTCAATTCCGGCTCAATATGTGAGCACCTACGATTTTTTCGAATCGAAGTCGGTCCTGCCGCATGCTGCGAGGCGGACATCTGACCTCACAACCGAGTTCGGCCAAAAGCGGACCTGGCCGCCCAGCGATGGGTATTCACCACCCTCGTTGGCGACTGGTCGCGCTTGTCGCCAACGGTCGGCAGGTTCCGTCAGCCATCGACAAACGGGTACGCGGGCTAAGGCTGCTCCATCGTATCGTGGAAAACTGCCAGGTGGTGGTTTCGGCGGACGAAAAGAGGGTTCGTATTCCCTATAATTAAAGGATTGAGACTGAAACTTATCGAGGCGGCCGGACTCGCGTGCCGACAGCAACGAAACGCACCCCTGCACTGGCCTACGTAGCCGCATTGATTGCCGTACTCGTGGTCTGGGCAGCTTATCGACCCTTGCTGCATGTCTGGTACGAGCTACAAAACCAGACGCCGTCGGTCGCCGAAGTCGTGCAGCTTCTGCGCAGCCGAAGCACAGAACGGCAGCGAGAGGGACTCGCATCAGCCGCACGCATCAGACCGGCAATAGATGAGGTTCTTACTGCGGTATCCGGTCTGGCTTTCGCCGCATCGGACACGGGCATACGCCAACAGGCTGCACAATATCTCAGCGGCGTAGCGCAGCAGCAGGCGCTGCCGGCAGATTTGTTGCTGCGCCTCCCGGAGTTGACCCCTCAGATGGATCGCAACCTCGCGACGACCTACGCCACCTTGATCGACCACACGGCCCGACAGCAACCGCCGCCGCCCAATGCCGTCGCATTTCTGGACGCGCTCATCGAGCAAGGTGACTGGAGTGCGCAGAATGTCGCCATACTCGCGCTCGGCCAGATCGGCTTCTATGACGGGATGGACGACACCCACATTGCGCAGCTGACTGCCATGGCGGCACACAAGAACGAACTTGGCCACCAGATTCACAGCGCCGACGCCGCCTGGGCGCTGAAGCTGATTGGGCAGAAACGGTCTTTGCCGCCTGAGACTCTTGAGGTGCTCGTCGAGCTGATGCGCAAAGGCCGTGACGCGAATGCCCGCCAGCGCGCCGTCTCGGCTGTCTCCACCCAGCTGCCCTCGACGCCGGCGCTTGCCGACGCGATCGAAGCCGCGCTCGACGACCCGGATTCCAGGGTCCGTGGGGCCGCGCGAAACGTGCTGTACAAACTCGAAACGGAGAAGCCCACTGACCTCGACCAAGCGTTGCAGTTGGCAGCCGACGAAGACGAGCCGAGCACACGCCGGCTGCGCGCGCTGCAGCGTCTGCTCCAGCAGACCCCGGCCGACGGCCGGGTGCGTGCGATGGCGCAGCGCATGGCCCGCCACGAAGATGCCGCGCTGCGCGCCGGTATCGCCTCGATGGCCGGGGTACTGCCGGATAGCGAAGCCGAGGCGTTGTTCGCGGGTACGCTCGACGACCCGGACCCGCGCGTAAGAGCCGCCGCTGTTTCACCGCTCATCGCGCGACGAGCCGCCGAAGGGGAAGAGGTGCAAACCGTGTTGATACAGCGGTTGCTTGGTGATCCCGCCCCGGAGGTGCAGCGCAACGTCCTGCTGACGATCCGTAGCAACGAACTGAATTCCGACGCCGTGCGCGCGGCGTTGCGTGGCATGGAGACGGATGATCCGCGGCTTGCCCGGGAGCGTTCGACACTGCTTGACTCGCTGGACCGCGCCAGTCGAACGCCGCTGCAGCGCTTCTGGGACGCCGCCCTCGAACCGAGAAACTACGGCGTCTATGCATTCGTTGCGGCGGCTGGGCTCGCCGTCCTGATCTGCGTGCCCTTTCTCCTCTACTTCACGGCACGCTGCTTCGTCTATCTATCGGCGCGACAATGGCGCGCTCTTGCCACGTTGGGGATCGTTGCAGCGTGGGTCGGCGCCTCGTTTGCACTCGGCTGGGCCTTCTTTATAGGTGCATTTGTGGCCGGTGGGCACAACAGCCAGCCGCCGCTTGGCGCACAGTTGTCCGTCGTAGGAGTGTTGTTGCTGCTGGTGGGCGTTTATGCCCTGCTCGGTTATGGGCTGCGCCGGCTGGTAAGGAACTAAGGTCCGGCTAATGTTCGGCGGGTTAAGAACATGCACTGCTGTGGCGGTGGTCGGCACAGACCGCTACAGATAGGCTCTAAAAAAATCCCGGGTATCCTCGCGATGAGGGTGCGGAAAGTACGTTGTGATTCGTCTTAGAGAAACTATACTCCACGTGTGGGATCTGGTGCCTAAGTCGCATTGTATACGCTGGCCAAACATCGGAAACCAACCTCCCTATGTTGCGCCTTGAGCGTTCAACCCAGAGCGCAACAAATTTGCGATGGACCCTGCAATGAACAAAAGCGCCTGTCTTATCCTTTCGGGATTTCCGATTGTGCCTACATCTGCCGTTGCCCTAGCGTTCGGGCTCCTCCTGCCCGGCGGTGTATCGGCCAACGAGTGCCTGCTAGAGAACAGTATCTACTTTTTCGACAAGGATCTGAGGTCCTTCTACGGCGACTCTGCAGCTCCTTACGCCTTCGTCGAAGGACTGAGATATGCCGATTACTACGGGAAGGGGGATAGGGGCAGCATAGAGCCGGCGCTTGGTACGCCGATCTGGAAGTTCCCGATTGCGGGGTACAGTCCAGCTCACCGGCCTCCCTGCTACCGTTCTGCGGTCACATCCACCTCCACCACCTTCTGCTCACCTTCTTTGACGGTGAGATCGGTTTCCTGGGTCGCATCCCCAACTTTCACACGCAGTTTGTAGTCACCCTCATTGAGAGTGATGATCGGCTGCGCATCGAAAGAGGAGGCAATTTGCTTGCGACGACCCTCGAAGTCCGCCTGTTTCTCGAGGATCGTCCACTTACCAGACGACCAGCTTGTGAGGACGGGAGTTTCTGAACCCAGCTGAGCCCCGAGTTTCGCTTGCCCGGGTGCAAGGAAGATCTCAGTCGTCGGAACCTTAGGTGTCCGGCTTGACGGCGACGGGTTGGTCCATGGCGGGCTTGTCCGCAACGGTTGCGGCGGGTACATAGGATTTCGTGCCGGTGCTCTCGCCCACTCTCAGCTGCACGCGGTGCTCCTAGCCGTCCGCCGGAAGATTGGAAGTGTAGGCGAGCGTGTATTGGCCGGCGAGTTGCTTGCCGATACTATCGTAAAGTTGGGCGAGCTCGCTGGGCTCGACCGCGTTGAGGTAGCGCGCGCCTGTCTCGTTAGCGACCTTCTTCAAGGCAAGCTCGTCGAGCTCGGTGCCGAGGCCGATGGCAAATAGGGGTACATTCACTTGGCGGGCGAGCGCAAGCACGTCGGTGACTGAGCGCTTGCTCAATGGCTTTCCGGCGCCATCGTCGTCCACGCCGTCGCTGAGCAGAATGATCGCCTTACGCCCAACCACGTCACGCAGGGACTCGACGGACGCGTAGAGGGCGTCCCACAGCGCCGTGTCCCCGCGCGCCACAGTGCCTGCAATCGCCACCTGAGCCGCGCTCCGATCGGCACCGAGCGGATAGATGGTCTTCACGTCGCGCGAGAAACGGATGACCTGCACTTTGTCCTGCGACTGGAGCAGGGTCAGGAAGCTCTTCGCCGCCGCCTGAGCGTCGGGGATCCGCCTTTTCATTGAGCCGCTGGTGTCAAGGGTCAGCACTGCCGAGAGTGGCGTCAGCTGCGGGACGACCGTGAGCGGCTCCTGATCCAACTCGTCTTCACGGACGCGGAAGTCTTGGTCCGTGAGATCGAGCACGGGCATGTCGTCTTTGAGGACGGTCGCAAAAACGACCACTTTCGGGACCTGCGATGTCTCGATCTGATTGATCTGCACTTGGGCACCGGGTGTCGTGACGCGGTGTGTCGTGGGCGCATCCTGGCCGGGCAGCGGGCGCATGAGAGCAACGCGGCGTAAACCCAAGTGAGTATGTGGCTCCGCGATGGACTGTTCGTGGGATTTCCTCCTTTTAGGTTCGCATCCTTAGCCCAAGGTCAGGATCAATGCTGCCGATTCTTCAGATTCTGAAACATATTACAAGTAGCCAAAGTCTACCCCAATACGTAAATGGGATTTGATCAGGGTACGTGTAAAAAGTAGTAGTCTCGGAATCGCGGCTTTACAATTGATTGTTTCTTTTTGTCTTTCTTTTTCGCGAGTTTCTGGAAATATCCCGCATATTTGTCGATAAATCTACTCTGGTAATTGTGCTATGTTCCGTCCGGTGGGTTTGAAAAAGGGCAGAAGCAGGCATACGGGCTCACTGGGCTCCGACGCCTGAATTGCTACCTGCCGTTCTCGATACCCTGACCTTTTTACTTTGACAGGACGCCCTTCCTAAGATCGTTCTCAGACTGCGGCTCGCCGGTGCACCGAATCGCGAAGAAAAAGAAGCGCTCGCAACGCCGGCAAAAGCGCGTTTCCGGAGGTAGGCTGAAGATGGGCCGAAAATCCTTGTTCGGTGCAGTTTCCGCTGCGCTAATCTCGAGCTCGGCAATAGGCCTCCTTGCGAACGGTGTGTCGTTCGCCGAGGGCCCTTCGCAGGGGCCTGACGAAGCTGTCCCATCTGCCGGAGCGAAGATCGTCAAGGGTGAGATTGCCCGAATTCGAGAGGATCTCGCGCCGCTGATCGCCTCCGCCCAGAAAAAATACCTCGTCCCGGGAATCAGTCTCGTGCTCGTGAGGGGTGGGAATATCCTCTGGAGCGAGGGCTTCGGTTTTGCGGACTTGGCGCAACGCATTCCCGCGACACCCGATACCGTCTATCGAGCCGGCTCGCTTGCCAAGCCCTTCACCGCGATGGCGGTGATGCAGCTTGCCGAGAAAGATGAGTTGGACATCGATCAGCCTTTCAATGGCTATCTGAGTGAGTTTTCCATCCGCAGCCGCTTCGACACCACGGCCGAGCCGATCACCATCCGCAGCGTCCTTTGCCACCATTCCGGCCTGCCGACGGACTTGAATAAGGGCATGTGGACCGCCGAGCCCTACACAAAAGTTACCGAGCGTCTGCGCGAGGAATATGCGGCCTTTCCGCCGAACCTTGTCTTCTCTTACTCGAACGTCGGCTACACGCTGCTTGGCCACCTGGTGGAGACCGTCAGTGGAATTCCCTACACGGACTACATGGATGCGCACATCTTCAGGCCATGGGGCATGACGACCAGCGGCATGGGCCCGCGCCCGAGCATGGAAGGCCTTTTCTCGAAGGGATACAGGAACGGCGAGGAGCGGGAATTGCTCCCCATACGGGATCTCCCCGCTCACGCCCTCTACACATCCGCATCGGACTTGGGCGGCTTCATGCGAACGGTGCTTTCCGGTGAGAGCGACACCGGAAATAGAACCCTCAAACGCGAGTCGTTCGAGGAGATGTTCGAGCCACAGAACAAGGATGTGCCGCTGGATTTCGATATCGTCAACGGGCTCGGGTGGTTTCTAGAGGAAGGAACCATCCCCGGCGGAGGGCGCGTCGTGCGCCATGGCGGCACCACCCTGGCGTTCAGTTCCGAGTTGATCCTGTTGCCGGAAAAGGGCCTGGGTGTGGCTGTCCTGGCCAATGGGGATGGCTCTCGAAGCATCGTATCCAGGCTGGCGGAGGAGATCTTGTCCAGAGTCCTGGACGCGATACCGCGACCCTTGTCCGCTGGGCTTTTTCTGGATCGAATCGAACGGGATATCACGCAGTCCGAGCCGGCGGACACGGCCGGGAACTACGCCACGGATTTCGGGTTGATCTCCATCCGCCCGAACGATGCGAAGCTTTGCGCATGCATCGTCGAGGAGACCTTTGACCTGATTCCGTATCCGAACGGCTGGTTCGGTATCGGCCAGGGAGCCATGGCCTCGCTTCCGCCCTCGTTCAAGCCTCTGACGAAAATGCGCTTTCAGACCCAGCAGATTGACGGCAGAGAGGTGGTCGTCGCCAAGAAGGGAGAGAAGAAAGTCGTATTGGGGGAGAAAATACCCGAGGCTCCCGTTCCAGAGGTCTGGCTCAATAGGGTCGGTACCTATCAAGTCCTGAACCAGGACGAAAAGTTTCCGGTGACCGAGCCGGAGTTGAAGCTGAACAATGGTCAACTGTGCATGAGCTACAAGATGCCGGTCTTGTCCTCCAAGATGATCCAGGTGCCTTTGAAGCCGATTTCGGATACGGAGGCGATCATCCTCGGGTTGGGGCGGACCCGGGGCGAGACCCTGCGCGCAATCGATGTCGACGGGGAAGAGCAGTTGAGATACTCGGGATTCGTCGGCCGCAAGCGCCAAGCCGCTGCTCAGAGCGTGCAGAAGCCATAGATTCACGGCTGGTTAGGCTGCAACTAAGCCAACAGGGTAGGCGTCAGCCCGCCCGCCGACAGCGAATGACGAGGGCGCTGTAAGCCAAGGCATTCACGGCGAGCACGGCGATTCCCAAGCCGATCTGTAGATCACGGGTGAGCCCTGGAGGATAAATCAGGGGGATCAAGTAGTGCTCGACGAATCCGCCCGGGTATCCCGCATCTCCGGCGCTCCGGCGCAGGGCGTTCTCAAGCGGCGTCAACGGGCAAATCCAACCACCAAGCTCGATGAGACCACCCCAAAGCGCCGCGGGGACATGGAGCCAGGCCAAAAGGGGCCAGCGCAGCACCAGCAGCCCGCCGGTTGCTACGAACAGGATGAAGCACAGGTGCAGGACGACCAATAAGTCGGCGGCGAGGGCGTAGGACATTCATCTTCCATTGCGCAATTCTCTCCCAGTGTAGCGCCGTTGCATCGCTCACCGAGAGCATGCGACTCGGTTGCGTGCGCCGCCGCGCAACGACCCGCAGGTATATCAACCGCGCGCGGACAATCGGTGCATCGGCCGGCTGCCAATCACTTGGCGGTTTCCGGCCGTGGCCCGAGGCGTGACCCCGGGAGCCGGCGATGATCGGGCCGCCTTGGTGGGTGCTCGGGTGGATCTTCTGATGTTTATCTTGACGTAAATGCCAATGCCAGCCGAGGACCGGAGAATCGTTGACCTGAACGCGTTCTTGTCGGGACAATAAAAGACCATCCGCAAAGCCCGCAGGAAACAAATGCCATGAGTACGGCAGCCAAACGCCTGGTCTCGCCCCTTTCAACGATTCGCGAGCACAAGCCCGGGAGCTTCATCTTCGAACGGCCGCTGGCGCTGCCGCCCGCATTCTGTGACGAGGTCGTCGAGCGTTTCGAGGCCCATCCCGAGCAGCAGCACGAAGGCCGAATCGGTCAGATCCAGACCAAGGACCGCAGTGTCAAGGTGACCACGGACTTGGTGGTGAGCGACAAGGAGGACTGGAAGGACGTGGACCAGATGTTCTTCCGCTCGCTGGCCGCAGCCCTGCGGGAGTTCCGCGAGACCTTTGCGTACTTCAAGGGGCCGTTCAAGGATATGGGCTACCAGGTGCAGCGCTACCGGCCGGGCGAGTTCTATCACTGGCACATCGACGGCGGCAGTCACGAGTTCAGCCAGCGCCAGCTGGTGGCGCTGTGGTACCTCAACGACGTGCCGGGCCCCGGTGGCGAGACCGAGTTCCTCTTCCAGGACGTCAGCGTTTCGCCCGAGAAGGGCAAGCTGATCCTCTTCCCGCCGTTCTGGACCCACGAGCACCGCGCGGCGGAGATGAAACAAGGCATCAAGTACATTGCGACTACCTGGGTGGTATTCGCCTGAGGCGGGCCTCTCGCCTTTGAGGCGGAGCTGGCGGCTTCCAACTGGCGCAGCGGACTACGAATGAAACGAACCTGCTCAACAGCACGATGATGAATGAGCCACCACGCCTGTTGGCCATCATGGAGCTCGGTGGCTACCCGAACCTCACACCGCTTTACAAGCGCCTCGGTTTCGAGACCCAAGTCGTCAACTCCCAACGCAAGGCCCAGGCTTACCTCAAGAAGCGTATTCCGGACGTCGTCGTCGCCGAGTACAACTTTCAATCGGATTTTCGGGACCGCACCAGCAACCTGGAGACCCTGATGGCCCGCCTGCAGCGCCATCCCCGGGTCAAGGTCATCGTCTTCTTTCAGAGCGAGTTCCGGCATAAGCTCGAGAATCTGCTTGCCCGGTTCCCGGTCTTCGAGGCGATCGCCTTTCCGGTAGAGCTGCAGGCTGTAGAAGCGGCTCTGCGGCGGGCGCTGGAGGGGGAGGACCAGTCACTCTGAAAGGTGCAATTCACCACGAGTTCTTCGTGTCCTTCGTGGTTGGACTGTAAAATCCACGAGCACCTTAAGCATGAGTCCCCGGGAAGCGGAGCGCGGAGATCCGCCAGCTGCGAGCAGAATCTCAAAACCCGGAGAGCAATGTCCTGCATGCCGCCGGCACGGACGGTTTCGCCTTCGTTTTCTTTGTCGACTTCTTTGCCGGCGTCCGGGCTTCCTCGCTGAACCACCAGGCGAGTGACTTGTCGCAACCGTCGCCTGCCGGTACGGGCGCCTGCTGCTTGCATTTCGGGCTGCCTTTGGGGCACTTCAGCCGGACGTGAAAGTGGGCGTCGTGCCCCCACCAGGGGCGCAATTTGCGCAGCCACTTGCGGTCGCCTTTCTCGGACCGGCACAGGGTGCGCTTGATGGCTGGATTGACCATGATGCGGTCCACCCGCGGGTTCTCGGCCGCGGTCTTGAGCAGGAACCGTTGATGCTTACCCCAGTCCTTGCCGAGGTCTTCTCCATCCGGGGCGACCATGCTCTTGGGATCACGGTTCTCGGGGTGCTGCTTGTCGGCGCTACGGGCCGATTTGGCCAGACTGAACCAGATGTCCACGTCCATCCCGTTCTGATGGCTCCGGTGCATGGACGACATGAGGCCGCCGCGCGGCTGGGAGAGATCACCGACCATCATCACGCCATCGGTGCGTTTACTCAGGGCGCGGCCCAGGTCGTCGACCAGGCGAACCGTATTTGGATGGCCGTAATAACGGTTGCGATGGCGCCGAATGCTGGCGAATCCGGTGCCTTCGGCAGGTAGGGCCTCGGCGCCGGCGATACAGCCGCTCGCCGGCCCACCGATAGCGGCGGCGGGTCCGGGCGCGGTCGCCTTCACCTTCGCCCAAGGGGAGGCGTGCGTTATTGCAGCTAGGCCGAGGCAGCCGGTAAGACAAAGTCCGAGTCCGATGTGGCGAAAGAAGATCTTGCAGTTCATAACAACGGAAAAACCAATTCGATTTCTTGAGGTTACTTCAGGTTGTTCTACTTCGTTTTAACGTTTTGCGCAAGCCGGGATTATCCCTGAAATCCACATACCTGCGGCACGACGGCGACCGTTACAATCCCGACCAGCACCCTTTTAGGCACGCCGATGCGCACCAAATCGGAGAAGTGGCAACTAACCCGCATTGAGTGCCTCCATGCGATGGCGCTTGGTCCCAGTCCTGGACCGCCGAGATGAAGACGGCCACCACGGGCGTGTTGTTCATAAAGGCGCTCAGGGCCGCGACGGGCACCATGAGCCGCAAGCGTGCCTGCAAAGGGGAGCGCGGGCGCCCGAGCAAGGGCTGGATGATCCAGCCGACGATGACCTTTCGCGCACCGTCGGGGCAGCGTAGCACCAGTGGGGCGGTGACGCTGAGCAGATACGCCACGGGGGTCAGCCGCCGCGCTGAAGGGCCTCGAAGCGTTCCTTGAATGCCTCTTGGCGCAGCCGCTCCGCCTCCTGCTCGGTTGCGATCGTGGGCGAGTCTTGCCAAGCGCCGCTGGCGTGATCGAAGACCGAGAAACGGTACGCCTTGCCGACTTTGAACACCTTGGTCACGTCGTTGCCTGCCTGCTCCATGGCTTCCAGCTTGCCGAGCCCAGCGCGAGCGGCCGGCTGTGCCCGGTTTGCGGGCGCCGCTGGCGCCGTTTCCTGGTGCTGTCCGATAAACTGGGTGTTCTGGATCTCGCCCCCGATGTCGATCTCCACCGAATCAATGCCCGGCATGCGGCTCAGAATATAGCCGGCCATGAGAATTCCCAGCTTCTGGTTCTCCGTCTCCAGGGCGGTGAGCAGCTTGTCGGCGACGATCTGGCAGCGCTCCACGCGATTGGGGCTCTGCACCCACTCCCGGCTCATTTGCCAGCCTCTGTCCATGTCCGCGTCCAGCTTTGCGAAGAGCTCCTCGCCCTGCGCGATCACCGCTTCGGGTACGTTGAGGCTGTACTCCTGATCGTCGATGATGGCCTTTAGAATCATGGCGTGCCCCTTTCATTGAAACTGTCAGCGCGGCATTCTAGCAGAGCCGCAATCGCAAAACGGATGACCGCCCATGCTGTTGACCATTCCCGGCCTACTCAACCAGGCCCAGCTCGAGAAGATCCACCAGGTCCTCGCCGACGCAACCTTCGTCGACGGCAAGCTCACTACCGGGTTCGCGGCCGCCCGGGTGAAGGACAACCTGGAGATGCGGGCGGACCCTGAGCGCATGAAGCTGTTGATCCGCATCATCATGAGCAGCCTGGGCCACAACGAGGCTTTTCGTTTCGGCGTGTTGCCCCACCGGGTGGCGGACCCCATCTTCGCCCGCTACGAGCCGGGCATGGCCTACGGCGACCATGTGGACGATCCCGTCATGGGGAGCAACGGGCCGCGTTTTCGCACCGATGTCTCCATGACGGTCTTTCTCACCGAGCCGCAGACCTACGACGGGGGGGACCTGGTGATCCGGACCTCCTTCGGCGAGAAGCGGGTAAAGCTCGGGGCAGGGGGATGCGATTGTCTATCCGTCCTCAAGCCTGCACCAGGTCGCACCTGTGACCAACGGCAAGCGTTTGGTGGCACTGACCTGGATTCAGAGCTATGTGCGCGATCCGGCCCGCAGGGAGCTGCTATACGAGCTCAACCTTGCGCGTGAGAAGATGCTGAAGGAGGCGCCGGGCGCCGAGGAGACCGGCTATGTGGATCGCTCCTACGCGAATCTGCTGCGGATGTGGGCGGAGGTGTATGTCGCGCATCGAGAGGCTTGCTTGAGGGTACTTGTGTGAAAATCAGGCCAACCCTTTTGGACACCATCAAAATCCCTCCCGAAGTGCTTTTTCAGGACGTAGCGGGAGAGGCTGTATTGCTCGATTTGTCGGGCGGCAGCTACTTTGGCCTCGACAATGTGGGCACTCGCATCTGGCAGTTATTCGTTGAACACGGCAGCCTGCAGTTAGTCCACCAGATCATGTTGGACGAGTACGCCGTAGATCCGACTCGGTGAAGGGTGATCTCCTTAACTTGCGGGCTCGCCGATGCCGGATTAATCACTCTGGACGCGGCGAATGCGGCGGCGCCTTGAGCAGTGGCGAAACCTGGCGCCCTGTGACCGCCATTTGTTTGTCCAACTCCTTCTTCTGCTTCCGGCCATTGGAGCCACGCTGCGGCTACTTGGGTTCAAGAGGACCCGTGATCTGCTGAGGCGGTTCGTGCCGCCCTCTGCCGCGTTCGAACCGAACGACTCCATAAAGATACCCTTTGCGGCCAAGCGTATCGCCCGCTTGGTCGGAATCGCGGGCCGACATGGCCCGTACCGCGCCACTTGCTTGCGCCAGTCCCTTGCCCTCTGGTATTTGCTGCGTCGGCGCAGGATTCCCGCGCAAATGTGCATCGGCGTGCGAAAGGAAAACCAGAAGCTGCAGGCACACGCGTGGGTGGAGTATCGGGGGACACCACTGGGGCAGGAGAGCTTGCACTACGCATCCTTCGAGGGCTTGGATCCGAGGGATGGGCATTATTGCGCCCACCAAGATCAATGAGTCGACCGCCCCCGCCCGTTGCGATTTCGTCTAGTTGGGCCTGATTTAGTGGAAGGTCCCGGGGCCGGCATCGTTTTGTCTTCGCGCCGAGTTGCTTTCGCCGGGTCGTGAGATGAGCGGCATCTTCGGACTCTTCCACGGCGACGGCGCCCCGGTCTCGCCCGACGACCCGGGGCGTATGGCTTCCCTGCTCGAGACTCGCGGGCCCGAGGCAACCGGTGTTTGGAGAGCAGGGGACGTAGGCCTTGGGCACACCCTGCTGGCGACAAGCGCGGAGGCCGTACTAGAGAGGCTGCCGCTTCGCAACGGCGCCACCGGCTGCGTCATTACCGGCGACGTTCGCCTGGACAACCGCGACGAATTGCTCGCAGCTCTGGGGCTCTCCGAGCGCACCGCCACCATCGGTGACGTGGAGATTATCCTGACGGCCTACCTCGCATGGGGCGAGTCCTGCGTCGAACGCTTGCTCGGCGACTTCGCGTTCGCCGTCTGGGACCCCCGCCGCCGCGCCCTCTTTTGCGCCCGCGACCACTTTGGCATGCGGCCCCTCTACTATTACCATTCTGAAAGGCGTCTCTTCGCTTTCGCGTCCGAACCGCGGGCGATCCTGGTCCTCGCGCAGGTCCCCTATCGGATCAACGAGCGCCGCATCGCCGATTTCCTGGTGAACGAGCTCGAAGGCATCGACAAAACCAGCAGCTTCTTTGTCGAGGTCTATCGCCTGCCGCCGGCCCATACGATGACGGTGACGGCGGACGGCGCCAGCCAGAGGCGCTATTGGACGCTTGAACCCGGTCCTGAGCTGCGCCTGCCGTCCGACGAGGCGTACGCGGAGGCGTTTCTGGAGGTGTTCACCGAAGCGGTACGTTGTCGCCTGCGCAGCGCCGGACCGGTGGGCTCTATGCTCAGCGGCGGAATGGACTCCGGGTCGGTGGTGGCAGTCGCGCGGAAACTTTTCGCCGAGCAGGGGGCGAGGACCCTTCCCTACCTTTTCTGCTACCGCACCCGAGTCGGTGACCTGCATCGAAACGCAAGCCATCCATGCCGCACTGACCATGAGCGGGCTGAACCCCCACATCGTGCATCACGGGCAACTGGACGAGCTCATGCCGGAATTGGAAGAGTTGACTTGGAATCTGGAGGAACCCTTCGACAACCACATGACCTTGCCCCGCGCCATATACCTTGCCGCTCACCGCCGGGGTTTCAAAGTGCTTCTCGACGGCGTGGCAGGGGATAACGTACTTGCCGAGGGCACCCATGTGGCTCGTCTACTGCGACGCGGGCGTTGGCTGACGGCATTTCGCGAAGTCGTCGGCCTAAACCGGTTCTGGGGGCGTGAGTACTACCCCATTTGGATCGAGCTGCCCCGGAGCGCATGCGCAGCATTCTTACCCAGTTCGATTCGGCGCCTGCTCCGTTCCAGAAGTTTCCAGCACGATAGCCGCGAGTCGATCATCAATCCAGCGTTTGCCGAACGCATTCACCTGGCCGAGCGCCTGAAGGCGTTGGAAGGACATCGATTGGTCGGCTCGTCGGTTTCGTATGGCGTGGAAACGGCGCGATCCATAGACCATCCCTATCTCACCGTGGGCCGCGAACGCTATGACCGCGTGGCGGCAGCCGTTGGATTGGAACCCCGGGACCCCTTTCTGGACCGGCGGGTCGTTGCGCTTTGCCTGACCTTGCCGGGCGAGCAGAGATTGGGGGGTGGCTGGCCCAAGGTCATCTTGCGCCGGGCCTCGGCGGGACGGATGCCAGACGCGGTGCGCTGGCGCCGGGGCAAGGAGCATCTGGGTTTTGCGTTTACCACGGCGCTGATGGCCCAAACGCGAGCGCGAATCCGGCGGGTGATCGAGGCGAACAAGGAGCATCTGCTAGAATACGTCAGCCACGAAAGCCTACAAACGGTCGGCTCGGATTCCTTTGACGAGGCCGACTTCGCGGTAGACGAAGCAGTATACGAAATCGCGCATTTGGCCGCCTGGATGGGTCGCCATTTCGCGCGGCCTCAGGCGCGGCGAGTAGATAGCAGCGTTAGAGTTCCCCGTATTCCGCCGATCTCAAGGAGGAGCCAATCATGGCCTTGATGTACCCGACCATTGCGTACGGGGGGGGGGGGGAGCAGGGGAGAGATGAGGGGGCAGCAGCGCCTCGGGGGGGTCTCTCGGGCGGGTTGAAGACCCCCCGAAGGCCGCACAGTGATGGGAGGGACAGGGGGGGCAGGGGGACACAGAATGAGAATCACAGGGCTTGGGCGGTGGGTCCAGGTCCGGGGGGGGGGGGGGGGGGCGGGGGGGGGGGGGAGGGGGGCGGGCGGAGGCGGGGGAAGATCAGAAAGATGCCGGCGCCGCAATTTAGAGCGCCGCCCCTATCAATCACCGAGTCTGATCCTGTATGGCGCCGTAGCGGGAAATTGACCGCGTCGGGGTCGAAGGCCAGGGAGCGGAAGGGGCAGAACGCTGGATCTAAGATGAACCCGAACAAGCGTTCTTAACAGCGTCTCTATAGAACCCCCTTGCGCGTTGACAGCTGCCCTTGAGGATTTTTGTTGGTTCGCGGCAGAAGCTCTCTTTCTGGCCAGGACGTAACGCGAGACGAGTTGCTGCCACCAGATGCGAGGCTCTACCGTTACGCAGATGCAACTGTCGCGAGCACGCTGTATTTCGCCGAGCTCCCGCAGGTGCAGGTGGCCAAACCGTATCTTGGACCATCAGGCTGCAAAATTCGGCTGCTCGGGCAATAAGAGCCGCCACGCCTGATCGGATCTATCATTGGCGAGACGAAACGGGCGACGTCGGTCCCTCGCTGGCCACGAGGGGAGAAGGGCTTTTGTTGCGTTTTCCCGATCTGGTCGACTTCTCCGTCAGCGCGAAGGGCGACCAAATAGGCATCTGGCAAGCGCCCGGCACCAGTGGCGAGACTTTGCGTCATTTGCTGCTAGATCAGCTCCTACCGCGCCTTCTTGCCCACGGGGGTCGGCTCGTGTTGCATGCCGGTGCGGTGCGAGTTGACGGTCGCGCCATTGCCTTCGTCGGCGAAACGGGTGCAGGCAAGTCCACGCTGACGGCCAGCTTTCATGCCGCCGGCCACCCTTTGCTCTCGGACGACGGCTTGGTGCTGACCCAAGCAGCGGGCTGCGTAACAGCGCTCCCAACCTACCGCAGCCTCCGGCTATGGCCCGACGCCCTCGCGCGTCTTTACGCCGAGACACCGCTGCTTGCACCGATGGCCCACTACTCAGCCAAGCAGCGGGTAATAATCGGGGAGGCACCAGAAACCATTAGCCACCCGATGCCTTTGGCGGCGCTCTATGTGCTTGCTCCGCATGCGGACACGGCCGTGTCGACAATCTCACTGACTCGGCTATCCCCGCGCGACGCCTGCATGGCAATCATCGGTAACTCATTCAAGCTCGATGTCAACGACATGCGCCGCGCGGCTGATTTGACGGCGGCGGCGGGCCGAATCGCGCAACAGGTGCCCGCCTTCACGCTGGAGTACCCGCGCAATTTCGGCTTGCTGCCTACCGTGCGCACTGCAGTCCTGCAATACGTTGCGTGATCGCGTTGAAGCATCCTCTGTGCATCGCTTTCTCCTTTGTGACACGCTGACAGCGGCCTGTCGCAAGCATGTGCACAAAGCAGGTCTTTCGGAGGAGGTACTGGACGCAGCGCCTTACGCCCTGCCCGACGGACTGGACCTTTCCGACGGGATCTTCACGGTGCGTGGATTCTATCACCACATCCCCAACCGGCGGCGGCGCATAGAATTTCTCAAATGCTGCCGAGCACATGTTGCGTCCGAAGGACCGCTGTTTCTGTCCGACTTCTTCAGCCGTCCGTCCGTATCCATGGGCCATCGAAAAATACAGTTCATCGCGAATACGATCCGCTGGCTTCGGCGGAGCCATGAAGCCGTCGAGTTAGGGGACTGGCTAAGCGATTGTATGCAACATGCATTTTTGCAGTCCGAGATTGAATCAGAGCTTAGACAGGGGGGATTTCGTCCGGAGCTCTATGCAATTTCGCCGGTTGGCCAAGAGTCCGGCTTGGCGCACGCCGTTGGGATAGCGACGCCGGGAACTGATGAGTCATGAAATTTGAGCAATGCGTCGATTCGCCGGGATGAGAACAAGCCTGCCAGCCTGCACACTCGTCGTCTCGGTCTCTTTAGCGAAGCAAGCACTATGCACCAAGTAACCGGCTATCGCCTCATCAGCTATGGCGACATGATCACCGACCGGCCGCGAATGGATGCCTACGCGCAGGCGTTGCAGCAGGCGGTGAGCCCCGGGTGTGTCGTGGTGGACATCGGCGCCGGTACGGGGATCTTCTCCCTGTTGGCTTGCCAGTTGGGGGCAGGCCACGTTCATGCCGTGGAGCCTGACGTGTCCATTGAGGTAGCACGGGCGATGGCCGCCGCCAACGGTTACTCGAATCGCATCACTTTCCACGAAGCAGTATCGACGAAGGTGGGCCTGTCCGCTGTCGCCGATGTAATCGTCTCCGACCTTCGGGGCATCCTGCCCCTGCTTCAGCACCACATCCCTTCTATCATCGACGCCCGTGAGCGTCTCCTGGCCCCTGATGGTCTGCTTATCCCGAAGGCGGATACCCTGTGGGCAGCGGTCGTGGAGGTCCCGGATCTCTACCGCCCTTACCGGGAACCATGGATGAGCAACGAGTGGGGCCTGGATATGCGGGCGGGGCGACGGCCGGTTGTCAACAGCTGGAGCAAGGCGAACGCCAAGCCAGGGCAACTCCTGGTTGCGCCCCAGCACTGGGCCACGGTGGACTATGAAAGCATTGAAGGTCCCGATATCGCGGGTGAGCTGTCATGGTGTGCCGAACGACCCGGTACCGCTCACGGCGTGCTCGTTTGGTTCGATGCCGACCTGGGAAACGGCATCGGGTTCTCCAACGCGCCGGGGCAGGAGGAACTCATTTACGGCCAGGCATTTTTCCCCTTGTACGAGCCGGTCGCGTTAGTACCCGGCGATGAAGTCCTTGTCGAGCTCAGTGCCAATCTTGTAGGCGGCGACTATGTCTGGCGGTGGCGTACGCGGGTTACCGGCGGAACGGAGAGCCGGAAGCCGAAGGCGGCCTTCGACCAATCTACGTTTTTCGGAGACGTGCTTTCGCCGAGCCAGTTCCGGCGCAGGGAGGGGAGACTATATACCAGTTCTCAACGACGAGGGTCGGGCGGACCGCTACCTGCTCTCCCTTATGGACGGCCAGAAGTCCTTGTCCGAGATCGCTCGCCGCGCAGCAGCCCGTTTCCCCGGTTGCTTTTCCCGCTGGGAAGAGGCGCTCGGCAGAGCTGGCGAGCTCGCCGTCAAATACGGCCTTTGACAGAGTAGATCTCCGCGAACGTAGATCGGCTCAGGCACGGCCGGATGCGCCCGCGCCCGACACGCGCCTTAGAATATGGGCCAAAAATTGCGCGAAGGCGCGGGCCCTGTGACCTAGGGGCACGTGCACGGCCTCGCGCCGAATCCCGCCGCCGACCAGGCGGCCGAGCACTTGGCCTGGCGCGACGGGTGCGTCAGGCAGCACAGCCGAATCGGCTTGGGTCAGCAGCCAAAACCGGCCGCGCCGAGGGAACCAGCCCAAAAGGCGATGGCTCACCAGCGCGCCGCTTCGGCCGCGAAATACCAGGATGTCGCCCGGCAGGTAGCAGCGGCGTGGGGCGACGAGCACCCGATCTCTGTCCGAAAGGAGGGGCCGCATGCAATCGCCTTTTACCAGGACCTCGAGCGGGCGCTCCGACGCGAAGTGGCGTAAGGTGGATTCGTAGCTCAAAGCGATGGGATCTCCAGGCGTTCCAGGCGGGGCATAGATGCGACGGTACCCGCGGTGAGCCCGCCGGGCAAGACTTGCGCCGGGGATCCTCGCTCCTTCTATTCAGTATCCGCCTTTGCGCGCCACGAAGGGTAGCCCGGCAATCTTGTTGCCCTGCTTGCTCGGGGCCAGGGGGAAGAGCTTGTAGAGATCCTTGCTGCTGATCTTTTTGCCCCAGCGTTTGCCCATGTCCTTGTTGATCTGACGCTCCATGGGCTGATTGTTGTTGTTGTTCATGTATTCGTCACGCAGATACTCGAGGACGTCCCAGTGCTCCTGGGTCAGCTCGATATTTTCTGCGGCGGCTAGTGCCTCGGCGACGTCTTTGTCCCACTCCTGGTAGTTGACCAAGTTGCCGTTGTTGTCGGTCTCGATGGTCTTGCCGTTTACTTCAATGGCCATGTCGTGCTCCTCTTCGTCTCGGTGTGCCTTTTCGATTGGCGGAAGAACAGCGCGCGAAGCGCGCGGATGAAAATCAAAGCTGGCTAATTTTATGGAATTGCGAAGCTTTCGTCATCCGGGAAACGAGGGATTTCGTGGGCAACGGGCTATAGATGCCGTTCGACCGTGGGTGGAGATCTGCGCAAAACGTCTAGCTCCACGGGCAAATCCGGTGACGGTGAGTGTCCAGGGACGCCCGCGGACGGCGCAGGCGGGTCTGAAGTGGCCTCGAAGTCCAGATTACATCAGGAGTGTGGGTCGGCCTCAGCCCGACATTGCCGCCTCCGCAGTCGGACTGAAGTCCGACCCACGGGATTTAACCATTGCCCACTTCAGGTCGTTTTCTTGACCGGGTCTATGCCCTTGTGGGGGATGAAGATGCCGCAGCCCATCTCGCGGTGCGGGCCGAGCCCGGACTGCTGAAGCCTCAAGGACTCCTCGGCAGACAGGTCCGCGAGCATGAGGCTGCGGGTATGAACGGTTCCGTCGGGTGTGGTCAGGGGCGTGGTCTTGCCGCACAGGGCCTTGCGCACGCTGATGCCCTGCTTTTTTAGCTCGCGTACCGCCCAGGTCAAAAAGCCGTCCTCGTCGTTATCGGGCAGGGTGACCACGTAACGCGCGAACAGGGTGGACTCTTTGCTCAGCGGTCGGATCTTTCCCTCGCGGATGGTGAGGCCGCAACCGGACACGTCCAGGGTCTGGCCCCTGAGCTCATCGATCAGCTCGTCCATTCGCTCCTTGGGTACGCGAACGGTGAGCTTGGTGCGCTTGGAGACGATCAGGTGCTGATCCGAACCATGCTCCGGCCTTTCCCAGCCGTTCTGGGAGCCGGCAACGTGGACCGTGTGGACGGCAACTCGCGAGTCCTCATCGGCTATCCAGGGTACAGTCCGACGTAAGGCATCAGATAAGGCATAGGCGTGATCCACCGGAAGGCGCTTGCATTCAATGCAGAACAAGACATCGACGATGTCGTCGGGTACCTGGAATGTCTTTTCGTTGTCGTCTTCTTGCCAGAACATAGTGATTGAGTATCGAGTGACCAAGTCCTAGGGTCGAGGTGCCACAGCTCGAGCGATCTCAATCGGCCTCGGCCCTCGCTCCTCTCCCCCTTAATTCACCGGCAACTTCGCCTGAAGCGCCTCACGGTCGAACCACCAATCGTCCTGGACCAGTACGTCCACCACGTTGCGCAGCCGCACGAGAAACTTTTCGGGCTCCTTGAGCTCCAGTCGCTCCATCCACAGATCGAACGCCTCTTGACTGTCTACGTCACCGTGGCGTCTGGCCACAGCCCCCAGGACCTGAGAGGCAAAAAACATCAGATTTTCACGTTGCGTGCCCGAGGCGCGGATGTCGGCGAGGAACAAGGCGGTTGTCGCGGCCACTGCGGCACCGTCCGCGTCGTCGGGCGTCTCGTCCACTACGTGGGTCAGCAACTGCACCGCAAGCTCGGGGTCCATCGGGTAGGTAACTGCGAGCCATATACCGTGACCTAGCGCGCTCAGGGAGTCTGGCTGCTCCGCTTGAAACAGCACGTCGCAAGCGTCGGCGGCGGACTCGAAGTCTTCCGCTTGTACGAAGGTACCGAGCGCCTCGCGGCCCAGCGGCCAGGCGTCAGAGCCTCGCTCCAGGCTGACCAGAGCGCGAGCCATCTGCAGCTTGATGTCTGCGAACGCTTTCGGGGCGCCATCGATTCGCCGCAGGTCGCTATAACGATCCTCCAATGCTTGTAGGTGGGATTCCAAGGCCGCTTGCTCGGCGCTGCGGTTGATGACCGAATCTGCCGCGGTATCCGCGAGCTGCGCATTGGTGATGTCGTATTGCTTCATGATTCCTGTCTTGGCATCCGGCGGTGTGCTCAGCGGATCAGGCCGCTGAAGGCTGCCTCAAGCCTGTCTTCCCAATCCTCGGGGGTGTCGGGGAAGGGCGGCTTCACGTCCATTCGGAAGAAACGCTCGCCGCTGCGGGCAACGTCCTGAACAAGCGGGAGCAACTCGTCGAAGGATTCGACTTCCTTGTGATATACCAGTATGTCGCTCAGTTTCAGCATGTGGAGTCCTGTTCGCTCGGATATCCCGCACCCGGGATCGGCATATTGCGAAATATGTAGACGTCCCGGGCGGAATACAACCGGAGCTTCGCGCGGCGGGATGTCCCCCTCCAAGGACCGCGCAACCGCGCCTCCATGGTCGGGCGCCGGCCGTCTCATGAGGGATCACTTATATTAGAATTCGTTGACTAACCGGTCGTCGCAGGCTAACATCGCGGCCCACTTTGCCAGGAGTCCTGATTGCGATCAGGGTTTTTCTCTTGGCAACGAAACAACGAAAGAGGCTATCCCGGTTGGGATAGGAGTGAGCGGGATCTACCTCCCGAAGGTGGAATAGTACCCCTGAGATTCTCTGAGTATATTAGCGGGAGGCGATGTTTCTCTGCTCGAAGGGCTGGAAGTACCGGCCAGAGCCGGAACACCGTCTACAAAAAGATTTTAATGAGGCTTGAGGCCGCGGGTTTCAAGACCTGCGGAACCGAATCACGCAACGCGATCCGAACCCTTTCCGCCTTTAAGATAGAAAGACCAGGAGAGACTACGCAATGGCCATCGACAAGCACGATACCCCCATGCTCGACCAGCTGGAGAGCGGCCCCTGGCCGAGCTTTATTACTGGTATCAAGCGCCTTCGCGACGAGCACCCGGAGGAGCGCATCAACCAGGTGACCAACAGCCTGCTGGGACAGTTGGAGCACTCTTACGAGACCCGCAAGGGTTACTGGAAGGGCGGTACCGTTTCCGTATACGGTTACGGCGGCGGCATCATTCCCCGCTTTTCCGAGGTCGCCAAGGCATTCCCCGAGTCCAAGGAGTTCCACACCCTGCGCGTGCAACCGCCGGCGGGCAACCACTACTCCACGAGCATGCTACGCCAGCTGGCCGACAGCTGGGAGAAGTACGGCTCCGGCCTGGTGACCTTCCACGGTCAGACCGGTAACATCATGTTCATCGGCACGGACACCGATAACGTCCAGCATTTCTTTGACGAGATCAACGACTATGGTTGGGACCTCGGCGGAGCCGGCCCCTGCGTGCGCACCGCTATGTCCTGCGTCGGCGCGGCCCGCTGCGAAATGTCTTGCACCAACGAGCTCAAGGCCCATCGCCTGCTGGTCAACAACTTCACCGACGATGTCCACCGTCCGGCGCTGCCCTACAAGTTCAAGTTCAAGGTCTCGGGCTGCGGCAACGACTGTCAGAACGCCATTGAGCGCTCGGACTTCGCCGTGTTGGGTACCTGGCGCGACGACATGAAAGTGGACCAGGTCGAGGTCAAGAACTACGTCCAGACCAAGGGCCGCCAGTACATCGTCGACAACGTCATCACTCGCTGCCCGACCCAAGCCCTGTCTCTCAACGACGACGACACCCTGGCCGTCAACAACCGCGACTGCGTGCGCTGCATGCACTGCCTGAACGTCATGCCCAAGGCCCTGCACCCTGGAGACGACAAGGGTGTCACCATCTGCATCGGTGGCAAGCGTACCCTCAAGATCGGCGATCTCATGGGTACCGTCGTGGTCCCCTTCAAGAAGCTGGAGACCGAGGAGGACTGGGAGTCTCTGGTCGAGCTGGCTGAAGAAATCATCGATTTCTGGGCCGAGAACGGTCTGGAGCACGAGCGTTGCGGCGAGATGATCGAGCGCATCGGTCTGGCCAACTTCCTCGACGGCATCGGTATCGATGTCGATCCCAATATGCTCAACCACCCGCGCCAAAGCTCCTACATTCGCTTGGACGGATGGGACGAGGCGGCCGAGGAGTGGTTTGAGAAGCAGGCCGAAGCCGGCAGCTGATTCCGCGCGAAAGCCGCGGGGGGCAATCCCCGCGTTTCGCTTCGCGTAACGATTTCGACCGAATCATTATTTAGAGACTGGAGGACAGGCGATGGCAGACATGCGTGAGCCGATCGAAACTGGGTGCCCGGATCCGTGGCAGTACCTGCATCCCGTGATGCGTAAGAACTTCGGCATGTGGAAGTACCACGAGCACCCGCGCCCGGGCGTTCTACGCCACGTAGCCTACAGCGGTGACGAGATCTGGACCGTGAAGGTCGGTACCCAGCGCATCCTCGACGTATTCACCCTGCGCAAGTTGTGCGACATCGGCGATCAGTACGCCGACGGCTTTGTCCACTTCACGCTGCGCTCGAATATCGAGTATCTGGTTTCCGATCAGGCCAAGGTCGAGCCCCTGATCCAGGCCGTTGAGGACGCCGGCTTCATCGTGGGCGGCACTCAGAACTCGGTGTCCATGATCTCGCACACCCAGGGCTGGCTGCACTGCGATATCCCCGCCACCGACGCCTCCGGCGTCGTCAAGTCGATGATGGACGAGCTCATCGACGAGTTCAAAGAAGCCAACATGCCTAACCGGGTGCATATCACCACTTCCTGCTGCCAGATCAACTGCGGCGGGCAGGGCGATATCGCCATCAACGTGCAGCACACCAAGCCGCCGAAGATCAACCACGACCTGGTGGCCAATGTCTGCGAGCGTCCCACCGTCGTCGCGCGCTGTCCGGTGGCGGCCATCCGCCCGGCCATGGTCAACGGCAAGCCCTCCCTGGAGGTCGATGAGCGCAAGTGTATCTGCTGTGGTGCTTGCTTCCCGCCCTGTCCGCCCATGCAGATCAACGATGCAGAGCACTCCAAAGTGGCGATTTGGGTAGGCGGAAACCACTCCAACGCCCGCGGCAAGCCGACCTTTCAGAAGCTGGTTGCTGCCGGTATCCCCAACAACCCGCCGCGCTGGCCCGAGGCGACCGCCATCGTCAAGCGCATCCTCAAGTCCTACAAGGAAGGCGCCCGGGATTGGGAGCGCGTCAACGAGTGGATCGAGCGAATCGGCTGGCCGCGCTTCTTCGAGGAAGTGGAGCTGCCGTTCACCAAGTATCACATCGATACCTGGCGCGGTGCCCGTGCCAGCTTCAACTCGTCCAACTACATCCGCTTTTGAGCGGGTCGTCGGTAAGACGCGCCACAGGCGTTCCGGCGAATCCTCTCCCTGTCGGGGAGAGGGCCGGAGAGTGGAACAACCTAACTCGAGGTCGTTATGAAGTTCGCAATCCAGATTAACGAGGGGCCTTACCAGCACCAAGCGTCCGACTCGGCGTATTTTTTCGCCAAGGCCGCGTTGGAGAAAGGGCACGAGATTTCACGTGTCTTCTTCTATCACGACGGGGTCAACAACGCCTCACGACTGACGACACCGCCTCAGGACGACCGCAATATCGTCAACCGTTGGGCGGAGCTGGCAGAGCAGTACAGGATTGAGTCGCCAACCACCGAGGACGGTAAAGAGGTGATGCAGACGGAGCTGGTGGTCTGCGTAGCCGCGGCCCAGCGCCGCGGTGTCGTGGACGAGGGCGAGGCCAAGCGCAACGGAAAGGACGCCACTAACATCCATCCCGGCTTCCGGATCTCGGGGCTCGGACAGCTTGTCGAGGCGGCTATCCAGTCGGATCGGCTCGTCGTTTTCGGCGATTAAGGGAGGTACATCATGTCTGAAACCGTCAAGAAGTTCCTGTACCTAAACCGCAAGGCCCCCTACGGCACCATTTACGCGTGGGAGTCCCTGGAGGTCGTGCTCATCGGCGCCGCTTTCGATCAAGAGGTCAGGGTGATGTTCGTCGACGACGGCGTCTATCAGCTCACCAAGGGACAGGACACAAGCGAAGTGGGCATGAAGAATTTCTCGCCCACCTACCGTACTCTGGGCGACTACGAAGTCAAGAGCATCTACGTGGATAAGGATTCCCTGGAGGCGCGCGGTCTGACACAGGACGACCTGGTTGCTATCGCCTGGGAGGACTGGGAGACCGAGGAAGAGATAGAAAACATCGTCGAGGTGGTGGAAGCCGCCCGCATTTCCGAGCTCATGGAAGAGTCCGACGTGGTCTTCAGCTTCTGAAGGAGGGGTCCGATGAGTATTCTGAACACTGTCAACAAGTCGCCGTTCGAGCGCAACTCCCTGGAATCCTGCCTGAAGTTCGCCAACGGTGGCGACCCGGTGCTGCTGTTCGAAGACGGCGTCTACGCGGTTCTGAAGGGCACGAGTGCGGAAGGTCAGATCAAGGCGGCACTCGATAAGCAATCGGTTTACGTCCTCGGCCCGGACCTGAAGGCCCGCGGCTTCTCGGAGGATCGCGTAATCGAGGGCGTTAAAGTCGTGGACTATGCCGGTTTCGTGGATTTGGCCGCGGAAAACGACAAGGTCCAAGCCTGGCTGTAAAAATCACATTTCAATCGAGAGGAGAGTCATCATGGGTATCGAAGTCAACGGTAAAGTCTACGAGACCGACGAAGAGGGTTATCTCACCAACATCCAGGAGTGGGAGCCTGGCGTTGCCGAGATTATGTCGAAGGAAGACGACCTTGAGCTCACCGACGACCACTGGTCGATCATTAACTTCCTGCGCGAGTACTACGAGGAGTATCAGATCGCTCCTGCGGTCCGCGTCCTGACCAAGGCGGTCGGCAAGAAGATGGGCAAGGACAAGGGCAACAGCAAGTACCTCTACGGCCTGTTCCCTTACGGTCCGGCCAAGCAGGCCTGCCGTTACGCCGGTCTGCCGAAGCCGACCGGCTGCGTCTAATCAGGCGTTTATGCCAGTGCAGGGCGGTACCGGCTCCCCCAAGGTTTTGTGCCCGGGGGAAAGTGGAAGCGCGGGCGCGAGCCCCCGGTTCCGTGCCGAGCGGCCACAGGGATAGGCTGGCTCGGTGCGCTGCTAGCGGTCCGGGGGACATCCGTGTCCCTCCGGCACTTCGACGGATCCATAGAAGGTAGCGGGAACATGTCGTTTCTGACAGTCGTATACGCCATCTTGTTCTACTTTGCCGCCGCCGTGCTTGTGGCGGGCCTGATCAGAAAGATCGTGCAGTATGCGCGCACCCCGGCGCCGCTCAAGATCCCGACGACCCCGGCGCCCACCACCGAGGCCGGCGTCGCCTTCCGCCTGGCGCGCGAAGTGGTCTTCTTCGAGAGCCTGTTCAAGGGCAACAAGTGGATCTGGATCTTCGGCTGGGTCTTCCACTTCGGGTTGTTCCTGGTCACCCTGCGCCATTTGCGTTATTTCATCGATCCGGTCTGGCTGCCGATCCAACTCGTTCAGCCCTTCGGCATCTACGGTGGCATGGCCATGGTCGTGGGCCTGATCGGACTTTGGGCGCGCCGCGTCCTGGTCGATCGTGTCCGTTACATCACCGGGACCTCCGACCATCTGATTCTCGCGCTGCTGATCCTGATCGGCGTCAGCGGGCTCATGATGACCTTCGTCGTCCACGTCGACGTCATTTCGGTCAAGCTTTTCTTCCGCGGGCTGATGACTTTCGATTTCTCTCCGCTGCCGGCGGACCCGTTGTTGCTCGTGCACCTGCTGCTGGTAGCGACACTCATGATCGTGTTCCCGTTCAGCAAGCTGTTGCATGCCCCCGGGCTGTTCTTCAGTCCCACCCGTAACCAGGTCGACAACCCACGCGAGAAAAGACACATCGCGAAATGGGCCAAGAGCCTGGAACAATAGACTGAAGAACGAGCTTCGAGGAGGCAGGATCATGGCAAAGGCAAATTTCAAAGTACCCGAGCTCAAGCAGTACGCGGAGATTCCGGCCATCGAGCCGGACGCGATGGCTCACAGTAGCCCCTTCGTGGCCAAGCCCGAGCACCAGGAGCCCCTCGGCTTCCCGGGCGAGCTAGTCGACGACTGGCAGGAGAAGGCCATCGACAAGATGGGGGAGATGCTGGGCAAGTATCGCTCCCTGCGCGTCTACATGGACTCTTGCGTCAAGTGCGGATCCTGCACCGACAAGTGTCACTACTACATCGGCACCAAGGATCCGAAGAACATGCCGGTGGGCCGGCAGGACCTGATGCGCAAGGTCTACCGGCGCTACTTCACCCTGGCCGGAAAGTGGTTTCCCAAGCTGGTGGGCGCGGAGGACTTCACCCGCGAGGTGCTGGACGAGTGGTACAGCTACTTCCACCAGTGCTCCCAGTGCCGGCGCTGCTCGGTTTTCTGCCCCTACGGCATCGACACCGCCGAGATCTCCATGGCAGCGCGCGAGATCATGGATGGTATCGGGGTAGGGCAGAAGTACTGCAACGAGATCATCGCCAAGGTCTACAAGATCGGCAACAACCTGGGCCTGCCCGGTCCGGCCCTGGAGGACACCCTGGAGGGTCTGGAAGAGGACGTTGAAGACGAGACCGGCGTTGCGGTCAAGTACCCGATGGACAAGGAAGGGGTGGAGGTGCTGCTGGTCACACCCTCGGCGGATTTTTTTGCCGAGCCCCACGTGGACGGCCTGATCGGTTACGGCAAGGTGTTTCACGAAGCCGGTGTGTCCTGGACAGTGAGCTCGTACGCTTCGGAAGCCGCCAACTTCGGCATGTTCATCGGCTCTTACGAGAATATGCGCCTAATCTCCCAGCGTATCCGCAAGGCCGCGATCGACCTGAAGGTCAAGCGCATCGTGTTCGGCGAGTGCGGGCACGCCTGGCGCGTCGCCTACAGCTTTTTGAACACCCTGGCTGGTCCCTGGGACTTCCTCGATCCACGCTATCCGGTGCCGCAGCATATCTGCGAGTTCACCTACGAACTGATCAAGGAAGGCAAGCTCAACCTCGACAAGTCCCAAAACGACGACATGGTCCTGACCTTCCACGACTCCTGCAACGTGGCGCGGGCCACGCGCATGGGGGACAAGCCGGGCGGTCAATTCGAGATTCCGCGGGCGGTCATCAAGGCGGTCTGCAACAACTATTTCGACATGGACGAGGAGACCATCCGCGAGCGCACCTTCTGTTGCGGCGGCGGGGGCGGGCTCCTTACCGACGACCTGATGGAGATCCGGGTCAAGGGTGCCAAGCCACGAGTCGAGGCACTCAACAATGTGATGCAGGAGAAAGGTGTCACGCATCTGGCCGCGATCTGCGCCATCTGCAAGAGCCAATTCTCCAAGGTACTCCCGTTCTACGGCATGGAGATGGATCAGGTCGTCAGTGTGCACCAGCTGGTGTCCAACGCGATCGTCCTCACCGGCCAGCAAACGGATAACGACGATGAAGACGAGGAGGCCCCTGACGAGGCCTGAACGAGACAAACGGGGATGCGGCTCCGCTGCAGTTAGACGGACGCCCGCTTCCGGAATCAACAAACGTTAAGGGTTCCACTGGTTAGGAGAACGATCGATGGCGACTACCAGCGACGAAATGAAAACCAAGCTTTCCTGGCGCCGGTACGCGGACGGCGAGAGCACCTGGGACGACCTGTCCAAGCAAATCTTCAACGAGGATACTTCCCACAAGTGTCCCACCTACGTCCACAAGACACCCCCCTGCCAGGGTAGCTGTCCGTCCGGTGAGGACATCCGGGGCTGGCTGGCGATCGTGCGCCAACAGGAGCTGCCGCCGGAGGGTGTGGATTGGGGTGAGTACGCGTTTCGCCGTTCCACCGATGCCAACCCCTTCCCGTCCATGATGGGCCGCGTCTGTCCCGCCCCCTGCCAGGACGGCTGCAACCGCAACGAGTTGGAAGATTTTGTCGGCATCAACTCCGTCGAGCAGTACATCGGCGACAACGCCATCGAAAAGGGATACAAGTTCGTGGCCGGTGCGGATACCGGCAAGAAGGTTGCGATCATCGGCGGCGGTCCTGCAGGACTGGCGGCCGCCTACCAGCTGCGCCGCATGGGTCATGCCTGCACCATCTTCGAGGCGAACGAGGGGCTCGGCGGTATGTTCCGCTACGGCATACCCGGTTACCGTGTGCCGCGCAAGGAGCTAGACGCGGAGATCGCCCGCATCATCGAGATGGGCGTCGAGACCCGTATGAGCACCAGGGTCGGCACCGACGTATCGGTCGAGGAGCTGGACAAGGAGTTTGACGCCGTGCTCTGGGCACTGGGCTGCCAGAGCGGCCGCGGCCTGCCGGTACCGGGTTGGGAGAACACCCCGAACTGCGTCTCCGGTGTCGCCTTCCTCAAGGCGTTCAACGAGGGTCGCATGAAGGTGACCGCAGACAAGGTCGTCTGCATCGGTGGCGGCGATACCTCCGTCGACGTGGTGTCCGTTGCGCGCCGTCTGGGTCACGTCGAGCACACCAATCCTGGCGAGCACCCGGAGTCCATCATCCACGACGGTTACGTCGCCCACGACACGGCGGTGACCGCCGCGGCCCAGGGCGCCGACGTCACCCTGACCTCCCTGTTTCACCGCAAAGAAATGATGGCCTCCGAGCACGAGGTGCACGATGCGCTGACCGAGGGCGTGACCATCCTCGACGGCGTCATGCCGCTGGAGGTGATCAAGGGCGAGGACGGCCGCGCCAAGGCCCTCAAAGTTTGCGACTGCACCATGGACGGCATGAAGCCCATCCCTACCGAGGGCACCGAGCGCGTCCTAGAGGCTGACCTGATCGTGTCCGCCATCGGCCAGGGCGGCGATCTCACGGGCCTTGAAGACTTCGACAATGGCCGCGGCCTGATGAACGCCGACAAGTTCTATCAAGTCCCGGACAAGCCCGGTCATTTCGTGGCCGGCGACATCATCCGACCGCATCTGTTGACGACCGCCATCGGTCAGGCATCCATCGCTGCGGATTCCATCAACGAGTACGTGATGCAGGCGCCCCATGCCCGCCGCCCCAAGGTGGATGTTCACCACTTCAACCTGCTCAAGAAGATGGCAGAGGCCCACTTGGCCCCTGGTGAGTTCGACGTCGCCGAGCGCGGCGATATGCGCGGTACCGCAGACGGGAACTGGGCCATTCACAATTACGAGGACCGCTCCGGATCGGAGGTCATACCCCACGACGAGCTGTTCCTGGGCCATTTCGCGTTTCATGCACGGAACAAGCGTAAAGAGGAGGTGCCGACCGCCGAGGAGGTGCTCGGTCACTTCCACGAGCGACTCATCGGCCTGTCCGAGCAGGAGGCTATCGACGAAGCCAAACGCTGCATGAGCTGCGGCATGTGCTTCGAGTGCGACAACTGCGTCATCTTCTGCCCCCAGGACGCGGTGTTCCGGGTAAAGAAGGGTGAGAACACCACCGGGCGTTACGTGGCTACCGATTACAGCAAGTGCATCGGCTGCCACATCTGCTCCGATGTGTGCCCCACCGGCTACATCAAGATGGGGCTGGGCGAGTAACGACTGGGGAGAGTTCAATGGCCAACGCCGTTGTAAGAGGCAGCCTCATCGCCGTCGGTCTGGCCGGGGTGCTCTGCGCCCTGGCCGCGCAGGCCGCCGGTGGGGGGGCAACCTACGTGATTGACGGGTCGAAGGCCGCGCAGCTCGGCAGCTGTGTGGAGCCAACGGACTTTATGCGCCGAAATCACATGGAGGTGATCAAGCACCAGCGTGACGAGACGGTCCACAACGGCATTCGCTCCACCAAGCACAGCCTGGCCGGTTGCATCGAATGTCACGTGAGCTACGGTGCCGACAACGCGCCCGTTCCGGTCAACGCCGAGGGGCAATTCTGCATCGCCTGTCACGAGTTCGCTGCGGTTGGTATGAACTGCTTCGGCTGCCACGCCAGCGTACCTTCCTTTTTGGATGCAACGGCCGTAGAGAATGCCGCACTTGGTGCCTTGAGCTGGCATCCGTCGTTTGCGATGTCTGTTCCGGAGACCGAGGGCCTGGAACCCGAGGGTTCGGGGGAGGGCGACCGTCCATGAGCAACAAGAGCGATAAGGTCGACCGGGGTCGACGCAGCTTCATCGGCGCTGCTGCCGGTGTCACCGCGCTTACGGTGGCGCCCGGTGTCGTGCTCCGCAACCTGGCGGTTGCCGAACCGCGATCGGAAGCGGTCACCGACGACGTGCGCTGGGGCATGCTGATTGACAGCAGTAAGTGCGCGGAAGGTTGTGATGCCTGTGTCACGGCCTGCAACCGGGAGAACGGTCTCGATCTCCAGCAGAAGCCGGAGGGCGAGGACGCTTCCAAGTGGGATCGGCAGGTGGCCAAGTGGATCCGCACCGTCAAGGTCCAGGACAACCTGACCGGGCGTGTCAGCAACCTGCCCATGATGTGTCAGCATTGCGAGCATCCACCCTGCGTGGACGTGTGTCCGACCGGCGCCTCGTTCAAGCGGGCCGACGGCATCGTCATGGTGGACAGACACACGTGCATCGGTTGCCGCTATTGCATGATGGCTTGCCCCTACAAGGCTCGTTCCTTCATTCACGAGGTGGTGGAAGTCAAGCTCACCCGGGCGCCCCGCGGCAAGGGATGCGTTGAGAGCTGCAACCTGTGCGTGCACCGCCGCGACAACGGCGAGTCGTCCACGGCCTGCGCGGACGCCTGTGCGGCCGAGGGCCACAACGCGATCGTTTTCGGTGATTTGAAGGACCCGCAAGGCCCCCTGAGCAAGGCCCTCGCGGCCCTTCCGAGCCGTCAGATCCGCGAGGATCTGGCGCTCAACACAGGTGTTCGCTACGCGGGCGTCTGACGCCTCGGAGATGCTGTCATGAAAAGAATCGTCTATCGGGAGTGGCTACTCACGCCCCAGCGCTACTGGGGGCTGCTCGCCATCCTCGCGGTCATCGCCGGTCTCGGCGGTTTGGCCTTCGCGTACATGGAGCACGAGGGTCACTGGGTCACGGGCATGTCCAACCAGGTCATTTGGGGAACGCCCCATGTGTTCGCCGTGTTCCTGATTGTCGCCGCATCCGGGGCTCTGAACGTCGCGTCCATCAGCAGCGTCTTCGGCAAGTATCCGTACAAGTCCTTGGCGCGCCTCTCGGGCCTGATGGCGGTGGCACTGCTCGTCGGAGGGCTGATGGTCCTGGTGCTGGATCTCGGCCGACCCGATCGGCTGGTCGTCGCCATGACGACCTACAACTTCCGGTCAATCTTTGCCTGGAACATCTTCCTGTACACCGGCTTCATGGCCATCGTCATCGCATACCTCTGGACCATGGCCGAGCGCAAAGGCAATTGCTACACCAAGCCGGTGGGTTTCTTCGCCTTCGTTTGGCGCCTGGCCCTCACCACGGGTACCGGCTCGATCTTCGGGTTCATCGTGGCACGTCAGGCCTTCGACACGGCCGTGTTCGCGCCCATGTTCATCGCCATGTCCTTCGCCTATGGTCTTGCGATCTTCTTGTTGGTATTGATGTTCGCCTTTGATCAAGACAACCGCCCGATCGGCGATTCCATCCTTTTCAGACTGCGCAATCTGCTGGGGGTGTTCCTCGGGTCCGTGCTCTTCTTCGTGCTGGTCTATTTTCTGACCAAGCTCTACGCCGCGAAGAACTATGACCTGGTTTCCTTCTACCTGGTCGATGGCGGAATTTACACCTTCATGTTCTGGTTCGGCTGGATGCTGGCCGGAATCCTGATTCCCCTGGGTATCATCTTCCATCCGGTGCTCGGAAAGAGCCGCAGTTGGATCGCCTCCGCTTGCGCGCTGGTGGTGCTCGGAGGACTGGCCAGCATGTACGTCATCATCATCGGCGGGCAGGCCTATCCGATGCAGCTGTTCCCCGGAAAGACCGTCCTCGAGTCCGGCTTCTACGACGGTGTCGGCGGCGCCGTGGCGGCCTACGCACCGAGCCTTCCGGAGGTCTTGCTCGGAGTCGGTGGCGTGGCGGTTGCCATGCTGATCACCGCAGTAGGCATACGGGTGCTCCAGTTCCTGCCCGAGTCCCTGGCCGATCGGGACGTAGACCCGCACGCAGCGGCCAAGGCCTGAGTAAAGATTGCTCTGCTCGAAGCGGGGATGGTGCCGGTGGTACCATCCCGCAGCCTTTGGAGCTACCAGGCACTCGGCACCAGGCACGAGGCACCAGCCCGAGTATCTGGCTCCACCCTTGAGTTGCAATATCTCTGCGAATCCGTCGCCCCAAGTGGAGCCAGGGGATCCAGTCGTCCATGGATGGCAGCGTCACATTCCACTACGCGAGAGGATAGACCGAGTACCCTACGGGAAGTCCAGCGTTCCGCAATACTGGTGCTCTGATCTCTTATGGCGCATCTCTACATCTCCGCCGCTCATAAATCCTCGGGTAAGACCACCATCTCCATCGGACTGTGCCGGGAACTGCGCCGACTAGGCAGCTCGGTCCAGCCCTTCAAGAAAGGGCCGGACTACATCGACCCCCTGTGGCTCAGCCAGGCGTCGGGCCGCGATTGCCTCAATCTCGATTTTCATACCATGGGACGGGAAGAGATCAGCACCGAATTTGCGCGGATGCTAAATAGCGCCGACGTCGGATTGATCGAGGGTAACGTCGGGCTTTTCGATGCGGTCGATCTTCACGGAAGCAACAGCAATGCGGCACTTGCCAGCCTGTTGCGTGCGCCCGTTGTTCTGGTTGTAGACGTGCGGGGCATGACGCGAGGGATCGCCCCTCTGCTGCTCGGTTATCAGTCCTTCGACCAGGACCTGAACATCGCCGGCGTCATCCTGAATCGCGTCGGCGGCTCCCGTCACGAGGTCAACCTGCGCCGGGTGGTGGAGCACTACACCGACCTGCCCCTGCTCGGTGCCGTGCACCGGGCCTCGGAGATTCGCATCAGCGAACGGCATCTCGGTCTCATGCCGAGCAACGAGGCGCAGGAGGCCGACAGGCAAATCGAGCGCATACGCGCATTGGTGGCTGGGCAGGTCGACGCACCAAGGGTGCTGGAGATTGCCTCGTCGGCTTCGCCGCCCGCACCGGTGCCGGCGCCGGAAGAGCCGATCCAGTCTGATCGGACGGGAGTTCGCATCGCCATCGCGCGGGACGAGGCATTCGGCTTCTACTACCCGGACGATCTCGCCTCGCTGCGTCGCGCCGGGGCGGAGCTGGTGAGCTTCAGTCCCGTGCGGGATCATGAGCTTCCCGACGCCGACGGACTGTTCATTGGCGGTGGCTTCCCGGAGTACCGCCTCCGTGAGGTCTCTGAGAATCGGTCCATGCGCACCGCCGTCCGCGACTTCATCGAGTCGGGAGGGCCCGCTTACGCCGAATGCGGCGGCCTCATGTACCTGTGCCGGGAGCTGCGTTGGGGAGACCGCAGCGGTGCCATGTGCGGCGTCCTGAAAGCCGACGTGGCGATGCATGAGCGGCCGCAGGGCAGGGGATATGTGCGCCTGCGCGAGACCGATGCCTTTCCCTGGCCCGGTGCTGAGAATAAGTCGCGGGAGATCCGAGCCCACGAGTTTCATCACTCCGCGCTGCTTAGGCCGGATCCCGCCTGGTCCTACGGCTACGAGGTTCTACGCGGAACCGGTGTCGACGGTAAGCACGACGCGATCCTTCACAAGAACCTGGTAGCCGCCTACAGTCATCTACGCGACGTCGGGGGCAACGGGTGGACGCGACGATTCGTCGACCATGTGCGCGCGTGCAGGCGTTGACAGCCTAAAGCGTATTTTTTCTGGGCTGGGTGGCGCGCGAGGGGATGTCAGGTACTTGGCGATGCAATGATCCAACCGGCGGGATGCGCAGTCGCTTTCCCGTCAAGTACTCGTTGGAAGGGGCCGCGACTTGCGATGCGACCTTGCTTAGCGGACACTAACAGGTTGAATCAGAAGCATTGACCAGTTGTCCTTGCGTGGAGGAAGATCGAGCATGTTCAAAGTTACAGCAGCAGCAGCGGAGCAGGTCCGCAGTGCCGCGAAACAAGGCGGGACGGGGGGGCTGTCCTTACGTTTGGCAGCCAGCCAGAAGCAGGATGGCTCGATCGATTATCGGATGGGTTTCGATGATGCGGCCGAGGAGGACATCCGCATGTCTTCTGATGGTATCGACATCGTCATGGCGCCGGAATATGTCCCTCTGTTGGATGACGCGATTATGGATTTCGCGGAGATCGAGCCGGGGCAGTTCCACTTCATCTTCCTCAATCCGAAGGATGCCAATTACAGCCCTCCGGAAGAGAGTTGACCGACTGATCGACTGCGGCTGGATGCCGTTTTTAGGATGATCGATCTATCCAGCGAAGACAGCTTCCGTCTCAACGTCCTGCTCGCCAATAAGCCGCGCGCCATTCGCATCGACGAATCCAGAATGGTCGTCTGGGGGCTTTCCGAGAAGGGCGAGTCCAAGGTCCCCCTCAATCCCACCGGGCGCCCGGAGCACTATCTACGTGCGGTCAGGGAACTGATCTCCGGTCATATTCTGGGCTCTCCCGGCGGCTATCCGATCTACCTGCGGCGCTGGACGCGCATGGGCCAGATGCGGGACGAGAGCCTGGAGCAGCTCCTGATGCTTGGCGAGCCGGAGGCCGTAGTCGCGGCTGTTTGCTCGCCGGGGCTGACCGACGAGTTGGCCAGATGTGCCTGGTGGGCTATGGAGGACGCGGAGAACGCGCGGCGCATGCTGGCCAATCCAGCGATAGCCGCTGGGGACATGGGAAAGACGCTGGCCGCCTACCTGGTTGAGTTTCTGCCGTTCGAGACCGAGACGGAGAAGATGATGGAATCGGTCCGGCTGGTGCTTCAGCCCGGATTGATCGATGACGCGGACCGGTTGACGTTGTGGAAGAAATCGGCGCGCAAGCAGGCTTACTTGGTGGGTTTTCTTCAGGCATTGCCGGACGACTTGCCGGACCCGGTGACCGCCCGGGGCGATGCCGGGAGCCATAAGCAGGCGCTTGGAAGACTGGCGCGGGAAGGCAATCGTTGCGCGTTCATGCTGATGCGCGTGCTGTCCTCGCCTGGGCAGACCTTTCTGCGCACTGTTTCCACCGTGTTGGCGAAGCCTCCCACGCAGGACGTGGTTCACGCGGCCTTGGACCTGATACGGGACTATTTCTCGCCTATGCGTCCCCAAGGAGACCCGGATGTGTCCATGGACGAGTTGCTGAGGGATGCGCAGGACTTTGGCCAATCCCCTCATGCCCCTGATGCTGTGCGTACCTGTTGCGGGGCGGTGCCGAGTCTGGCCGCGGAGATCTCCGCCATGCGTTTGCTCTCCGGATTGGGCTACGGCGCTCTTCGCCCGGTACTTCGGGACTCTACCGCCATCGGCAGTCTTATGCGCCGCAAGCTGAAACCGGTCTTGGATCCTCTGGGCGAGCAGATAGGGTTGCTGCAACGAACAAGGGACTAGTCCTGCGTTTGTACCACCGGGTTTGCTGGCGCCGAAGGCGGCGGCGCCTCGATTGGAGACGAGGTTTGCTGTTGGGGTGGCTGCGCGGGAGTCCCGGTCATGCCGCTGGGAGGAGCGGGTGGCGGCTTTTGCTGTGCTTCAGGCGGTGGAGTGACCGCTGCAGGCGCCGGTGCGGGAATTGATGTTGCCGGTGTGGCAGACGGAGCACTTGTCACACTCGGTGAGGGATAGCTCTGGATCGGCGGAGGCGCCGCGATCGGTGCGACATGAACCCTAGAGGCCCCCATTCCCATCCCTGTCGCCGACGGAGTTGGCGCGGCGGTTTCCGCCGTGGGTACCGGTGCAGGGGCCGCGTAAGCCGACGTCGAGGCCGGAACGCCTGCCACGCCTGGAGCCGGCGGTGTCGCCATCGTTGGGGCGGATGGAGCAGGCGCTGTTACCGGGGCGACGGTCTGCGGAGTTGCCACCACCGTGGGGGCTGCGGCGGGCGCGGCAGCGCTTGGGGGAGCTTCCGGTTGCTGTGAATCGGCGACCGTTCCCGTCGAAATGACGGTCGCCCCGGCGGGTGCTTGGGATGGAGCGGGCGTGGTCTTGGCGACTGCTGTCTTGGTGGGCCTGGGCGCGGACCTGCGTTGCTTGGCGAGATAATCCCCGTAGCTCGGGCCGTTGCCCTTGATGGCCACCTCGGTGCCTATATCCACGTGATTGTAAAGGACGGGCGCGAACTGCTTCGGCATGCGGATGCAGCCGTGAGATGCGCGATTACCCGGGCGTGGGATAGGACCTGCGTGCAGGCCGATTCCGTCGTTGGTCAGACGCAAGAAATAGGGCATGGGTGCGCCCTTGAAGCGCCCGCCGACGGGGACGGGGTGGACCCCCATTTTCGCGCCCCTCCTAACCAGCTTGCCGTTCTTATTGTAGATCTTGCCGTAGAGATTTGACTCTTTATTTTGGACCTTCTCGATAATGGCGAAGCTTCCGGTCGGTGTAGGGTACTTGTGTACGCCGGAGGCCACGGTAGTCCAGCCGACAAGTTCGTCGCCGCTGAAGAAACGCGCCTTTTGCTCGTTGATGCTGATCTCGATGCGGGAAACGTAATCCTTGCCCCACCACTCGTAGAGCTTCGAGGGTGGTGGGGGCTTCATGGGCTTCGGTGGCGGCTTTTTTTGCGCAACGGGCTCGGGCTCCGGTGCGGGCCCCGGCTCCGTTGGATTGAGATGAGCGCAGGACGAGAGCATGGCCGCGATTGCGACCGCGGCCAGCGCGCGTGTCCACGCGGGAGTCAGGATTGCGTTCAGGTTCATGGGTGATCCGAATTCTTGGCGAAACGAATATTCTACAGATTTCCGCGGGTTGCGACTAATTGGGAATAGGTGTTGAACAGCTGGAGGGGGCGGCGAGGGTGTCTTCACCCCTTGGCTCTTCGAACCCGGGATAGGGCCACAGCGGCGCCTGGGACTTGATCGTCCCGGCGCGGCGCCCGGCAGGTGGCTCCGTACTCTCGACGAAGCCTATTGCACGCGTTGCACGCGCGCCCGAGACTCAAACGGTGTGAATGAAGTAGGCTCGCCGCGTAGTCCTCAGCTTTTCTTCGAACTCGCGGATGTCGGATTCTATCAGTGCGACTATGGTCTCTTCGTCCTTTTTCTCTTCCACGAGTCGCTGCTGCCTGCGTTGCAATGGCTCAAGCACGCGTCTACGGCGCGCTTCAGCGAAATCGACGATGTTGGATCCCTCGCTCCGGGTGCTGCCTTGCCCCGGCTGGCGTCCGCCTGAGATTGCCTCGATTCGCCGATCGAGCATTCTGATTTTGGCCTCGATTGCACCGATCTTCTCGCAGAGGTCCTTGCGTATGGAGAACAGATTCTCCACGCCCGCCTCCGCCCAATCCTGGATCTCGACGAAGAACGCCCGGTTCAGCGCCTGTTTGGCTTCGACCGCATCGGGAATCGAGAGAATGTGCTCATAAACCGCCTTCCAGCCGTTCTTCCGGGTCCGAAACAGGTGGCTCATGTAGCAGAATAGCTGCCCCACCGCTTCGCTGTAATCGTAGCCCGGATACGCTCGGCTGATGGTTTCGATCAGATGTGCGTAAGAATCGGCGGTGGTGGTGAACGCGTCGCCGGCCCGTTGTCCGAAACCTTGCGCGTAGATCTTGGTCAGGCGCTCGACGATCCAGCGGTAGTCCCCGCTGGTAAGCTCTGAAGATCCGGAACGGATATCGGCGGCCAGAAGCAGCAAGGTGTCCTCGATCTCGCCAGAATCAATGGCTGTGTCCGGCCCGGAAAGCTGGGATCCGAGTCGATTCAGACGTTCTTCGATGAGGCTTCCGGACTGACCGGAGAGATGCCCCGAGCCCCGGTCCTTACGCAAAGACGGGAGATTTGGTATCCGCCCTTGTTCGACCTGTGTTTTCCGATAAGACATGAATTTGTACCGTTGCAGTCCGGGTTTGCGGCCGGGGATGTCCTGTCGGCTTCCGCTTTACTTGGCGTCAGTGCGGAAGCAGGTCGAGAATTGACACCTGAGAGCCGTTTCACCCGCCGGGCTGCGGTTGAGCTATAAACTGCGAGCATTAGAACATAAGACTTCTCTAAAATACAGTAACTGGATCACACTTCTCCGGGCACTCGCCGGGTAAGGATATCGCCTCTATCCGATAACGGACGGAGGTGGCGACGGGTCTTCAACGCAAGCTTGCCCGATGGGTGATTTTCCAGCAGCTATGGATGCGGGGACTGCGCCCGAAGTCCCTGGGTAAAGTGGCTTTGGAGATGTCCTCAAGCTCCAAGTCCTGCAGGGCCTGCGTGTCCATGCGGAAGCTGCGCAGGTTGTTGGAGAAGATCAGAATGCCGTCCGGGGCGAGCAGCTCCACCGTTCTGCGCAGCAGGGCGCCATGATCCCGCTGCACGTCCAGTGTGCCCTCCATGCGCTTGGAGGTGGAAAAGCTCGGCGGGTCGATGAAGATCAGTCCGTAGCGCCCTTCATTCCGTCTCTGCGCGAGCCATCTCCTGCAGTCGTCTTGGATCAGCTCGTGCATCGGGCCGTCGAGGCCGTTCAACGCAAGATTCCGTTGCGCCCACTGCAGGTAGGTTCGTGACAAGTCCACCGTCGTGGTCGAGAGCGCTCCGCCCGCGGCGGCATAGACGCTCGCCGTTCCCGTGTAGGCGAAGAGATTGAGAAAACGCCTGCCGGCCGCCAGCTTGCCAAGCAGTTGCCTCGTGTCGCGATGATCCAGAAAGAGGCCGGTGTCCAGGTAATCCTCGAAGTTCACCAGAAAGCGCAGCCCGCCCTCGGATACCTGGTGATATCTTCCACTGCTGCCTTGCCGCTCATACTGGGCGCGACCCTTCTGACGCTGGCGGACTTTGAAGAACAGCTTGTCGTCGGGGACCTCGAGGACCTCAGGAATCACGCTCAGGGCTTCGCGCAGGCGCCGGCGGGCCCGCTTCGGGTCGACGCTCTTCGGAGCTGCGTACTCCTGGACGTGAATCCATTTCTCTTCGCCCTCGTAGATGTCGACCGCGAGGGCGTATTCGGGCAGATCGGCGTCGTAAAGCCGGTAACAATGGATTTGCTTCTGCCTGCGCCACTTCGCGAGGTTCTTGAGGTTCTTCGCCAGCCGGTTGGCAAGCATCCGTGCACCTTCGCCGCGCTCGTCCGGTGGCATGGGGCGCGGACGGTTTGAGACGAAGGCGCCCGGCGCAACGTCGAAATGCAGCAGACGGCACTCGATGGGCCCGTTGTAGAGGCTGTGAATCTTATAGGCCCGCAGGCCCATGTGCTTTCCGAGCTCCGGGTTGCCGGTGAGAACGGCGGAGTGCCAGCCGAGGAAACGCTCCTTGAGCAAGCTGCCCAACCTGGAGTAGAGCAGAGGAAGATCCGAGCACGTGCCCAACCGCTCGCCGTAGGGCGGATTGACCACAACCAAGCCGCGGTCTGCGTCTCTTGCGGGTGTGCAATCCGCGAGCTCGCGCCGCTCGAAGTGCAGGCGTCCGGCCAGCCCTGCACGTTCCAGGTGCACGAGGGCGATGCGCACGGCCTGCGGGTTCTGGTCGTAGCCGCGAATCGAGCCCAATCGGTCGAGCCCCACGGCGCGCCGCTCCCTGGCCTCCGAGATCAATCGGTTCCAAATGGCGGGTTGGTGCTGACTCCAGCCGAGAAAGCCCCAGTAGGGATGGAGCAGGCCGGGCGCGATGTCCGCCGAGATCAGCGCTCCCTCGATAGGCAGGGTCCCGGATCCGCACATGGGATCGAGCAACGCGCCACCTTCGGACGCGATCCGGGGCCAACCCGCACGCAGCAGGATTGCCGCCGCTAGGTTTTCCTTTATCGGGGCGGCAGACCCCTGCTCACGGTAGCCCCGGCGGTGCAGGGATTCTCCCGAGAGATCCAGGCTCACGGTTGCCTGGTCGCGGTGAAGGTATATCTGAATCTGCAGGTCCGGCCGCTGGACGCGCACATCGGGGCGGGTACCGGTCCGTTCGCGAAACCGGTCTACGATGGCGTCCTTGCTCTTGAGTGCGCCGAATCGGCTGTGGTTGATCTGCGATTGTGCTGAGTCCAGGTGCACGGCGAGACATCGCCCCCGGCCCAGGTGCTCTTCCCAGGGGATGGCCTTGACGCCCTCGTAAAGCGCCTCGGGAGTAGGTGCGGGGAAGCGCGCCAGCGGCATGAGCACGCGGTTCGCCACCCGAGACCAGAGGCAGGCGCGGTAGGCGTCCGCGAGCGTGCATTCGAGCTCGACACCGGAGCGGGTTTCTTTGGCGTTAACGATACCCAGGCCGCGCAACTCATCTGCGAGGAGGGCTTCCATATGCCTGGCGGCGGTGGCGAAGAAGGGGAGTGGGGTCAACGCGGTTGGGCAAGGGCTATGCTCGAATGTGCTGTACAGCATAGCCGAGGAGGCGCTCTGGTGGACATCGTTGTCATCGCGGATCGAGGCGTTGGTTCCACTCCGCGTTCTCTGTGTCTGTGCGGTTCAACTGCGCTTTTCGGGATTCGCGGCCAGCTGCGGTCTCAGAGCAATGACCCGTTGCGAGCGTTGAGCTCGGCCGGCTACAGATCTCCTCGGGCGCGATGACGCATAATACGGCTGGGGAACATCAGGGGGAGGCATGCTCAACGTCTACCACAGCAACCGTCTCGAAGCCCTCGTAAATGAGTTGGAGCGGGTCACGGCTGCACAGCCAGTGGATCCCTTTCGCCCCGAAACCATCGTGCTTCAGAACCAGGGTATGGCCCGGTGGGTCTCGCAACAATTGGCGCAGCTCACCGGCATCAGCGCTCGTCTTGAGTTTCCGTTGCCGGCGAGCTTCCTGTGGCAAGTGCTGGAGGCTTGGCTTCCGGATGCAGCCGGGGCAAGCGGTTTCGACAAGGGGGCGCTGCTTTGGCGGGTGCGCAAGCTTCTCCCGGACCTTCTGGAGCTACCGGGCTTCGAGCCGCTGGATCGCTATCTCGGCGACGATACCTCTGGCCTGAAGCTGTTCCAGCTTGCTCAACGCATCGCCGATCTGTTCGATCAATATCTGGTCTTTCGTCCCGACCTTGTCCTGCGTTGGGAGCAGGGGGGCGTCGATCATTGGCAAGCGGTGCTCTGGCGCACCCTCTGCAGTGACGGCGGTCATGCCCATCGCGCGCGGCTGCTCTCCGAGCTGGAGGGGGCGATGGCGCGGGAAGCACCGCTTCCCGGCAAGCTGCCCGAGCGAGTGAGCCTGTTCGGGTTGAGCGCGTTGGCGCCTGTCTACGTCCGCGTGCTCGGCGCGCTCGCGCGCCACCTGCCGGTGCATATCTTCTTCCTCAATCCTTGCCGGGAGTATTGGTCCGACCTGGTCGATGAGGTGGGCCAGGCGCGCCGCCGGGCGCGGGCACACCGGGCAGGTGAGGTAGATCCCACTGGGCTTCTGGATCTGGGTAACCCGCTGCTTGCCTCGTTTGGGCACGCGGGACAGGTGTTTCTCGACCAAGTGTTGGAGCTCGGTGGCATCGACCACGACCGCTTTCGGGCACCGGACGGCGGTCGGCTTCTCCACCTCGTGCAGCGAGACCTGTTGGAGCTCAAGGACCCGCGCGAGGAGGGCGGCTTTCACCTGGTCGCCGACGACGATCCCTCGATCCAGCTACACAGTACCCACGGTCCGATGCGGGAGATCCAGGTGCTGCATGACCGCTTGTTGCACCTGTTCGAGAGCCTCGATGGCCTGGAGCCGAGGGACATTATCGTCATGGCTCCCGATATCGACCGCTACGCCCCTTACGTGGAGGCGGTTTTCGGCGCGGCCGAGGAGCCTCGGCGCATACCCTGGTCCGTCTCCGACCGTCGTATCGGTTCGGAGCAACCGGTGCTGGAGGCATTGAACATCTTGCTTGCCTTGCCTCGCAGCCGGTTCGAGGCCAGCGAGCTCCTTTCGCTGCTGGAGGTCGCCGCTGTGCGAAGGCGCCTCGATCTCGACGATACGGGTTTGGAGCGCATCCGCACCTGGGTGCGTGAGAGCGGGGTGCGTTGGGGTGAGGACGCAGCCATGCGTGTGGACCTGGGTTTGCCGAACGAGGCGGCAAACACCTGGGATTTCGGTCTCGGGCGTTTGTTCCTCGGGTACGCATTGCCCCCGGATCCGGATGCCGACCCCTACTCGGGCATTTTGCCTTATGTGGACGTCGAAGGCAGCGAGGTCGAGTATCTGGGGCGTATTCAGGCATTCCTCGATCTCATGAGCGCTTGGCGCAGGCGTCTCGCCGCGCCAAGGAGCCTGCCCGAATGGCGCTCTTCTGTCAGCGAGCTGTTGACCGCGGTCTTCGAACCGGACGACAACGAGGATGCCAGGCTGCAGCGGGTACGGGACGGTCTCGGCGAGCTCGTGTCGCAGGCCGAAGCGGCCGGTTTCGACCAGTCCGTTTCGCTGGACGTGCTGCGTGCCTTGCTCCAGGGTCTGCTCGCAGACACGGGTGGTGCCCAACGCTTCCTGACCGGTCGCGTCAGCTTCTGCAACATGGTGCCCATGCGCAGCATTCCGTTTCGCGTGGTATGCCTGATCGGCGTGAACGGCGCCGACTTCCCGCGCAGTCAGAGCCCGTTTTCGTTCGATCTGATGGCTCAGCATCCGCGCCGGGGCGATCGCTCCCGGCGGCGCGACGACCGTTACCTGTTCCTGGAGGCCCTGTTGTCGGCCCGCGACGTCCTGTACCTGAGCTGGGTCGGCAACGACGAGCGCGACAACAGCGTAAAGGTGCCCTCGGTAGTCATCGATGAGCTGCTCGATTACCTGCGCCTGGGTTACCGGCGCGCGGACGGCTCGGCTCCGGTCGAGCACCTATTGCTGCATCATCCGCTGCAGCCCTTCAGCCGCTCCTATTTCGACCAAAGTGACGAGCGCCTGTTCAGCTACGCCAGCACCTGGCTGGACGCGGCCTTGGCCGAGATGAGCCCACAGATCCCGCCTTTCTGCGACGCCGCCCTCGAAGCGCCGGAGGATGAATTCCGGACACTGGATACCGAAGAGTTGATCCGTTTTCTGCGCAATCCCGCCCAGCTCTTTTTGACCAGGCGTCTCGGGTTGAGATTGCCCGATGAGGCGGAAGTCCTGGAGGATACGGAGCCTTTCGATGCGGACAAGCTCGAAGCGTACCGGCTCCGACAGTCGCTGCTAGAAGGGCTCCTGAAAGGCCGGGACCGGGATTCCATGCTGGCACGATCTCGGGGCGAGGGGGGGCTGCCTCACGGTGCCCCCGGCGAGCTGCTGTTCGACGAGCAGCTCCAGGAAGCGGTACCCTTCGTGCAGCGTCTCCAGGGGCGGTTGTCCGATGAGCTGGAACCCATTGAGGTGGATGTGCGGCTATTGGATTTCCGCTTGCAGGGTCAGCTGGGCAATCTGCAACCTACAGGTCTCGTGAGCTATCGATTTGGTAAGCTCTCCGCCAAGGACCGCCTGCGTGCCTGGATGCATCATCTGTTGATGAACCTGCTCAAGCCTAAAGGGGTCGATCCGCTGAGCACCTACGTTGCCAAGGATTTTACTTTGACCCTCTCGCCGGTTGAGAACGCCGCGGAGCTGCTTGCGGACCTGCTTGAGCTGCGCTGGAAGGGCCTGCGCGAGCCCTTGGCATTCTTCCCCGAGAGCGCCTTGGCATGGGTCCAGAAGAAGGAGTACGGTAGTGGCTTCTACCAAGCCTGGTCCGGTCGCTACAACCCCGCCCCGGAATCCGCGCAGGTCGCGATGCGCATCGCCTTCCGCGGGCGTGATCCCATCGGCAGGGACTTCGAAGACCTGGCCGTGCGCATTTTGCAGCCGATGCTGGACCACTCCGATGTCCAGAAGGCGGAGAAGGACCTGACATGATCACCCTTCAGCCGCTGCAGATCCCGCTGCAGGGCCTGGCCCTGATCGAGGCCAGCGCCGGCACCGGCAAGACCTACACCATCACGACCCTCTACCTGCGCCTGCTGCTGGAGCGCGGGTTGGGGGTGGACCAAATCCTGGTCGTGACCTTCACCGAGGCGGCGACCGAGGAGCTGCGCGACCGTATTCGCAAGCGTGTGGCGCAGGCGTTTCAATGGTTGCATGCCGACATCGCGACCTTGAGAAGCGAGGAGTCGACCCTGGCCGACCTGCTCCTGGGCCTTCCGGACGTGGGTGCGGCGCGAGCTGCCCTGGCCGATGCCTTGACGCGCATGGACGAGGCCGCGATTTACACTATTCACGGCTTTTGTCTGCGTACGCTTCAAGACAACGCCTTCGAGAGCGGCGCCGCGTTCGATGTTGAGTTTATAACCGACGAGACCCGGCTTCGAGCGACGGCGATCGAAGATTTCTGGCGCTCCGAGGTTGCGCAGGCGAGCTCGGAAAAGGCGGAGTGGGTACGTGGGTGGTGGACAACGCCCGAGGCGTTGCTCGCGGATCTGAGACCGACGCTGTCCCTGGATGATCTAAAGCTTCTTCCTGAAGTGGACGAGGGGGCCGTGGCGAGCGTGCGGCGCCAACTGGTCGGTGTTTTCGCTCAGCTGCGCGCGCTTTGGCATGAGCGAGGCAGCGAGGTCGAAGACATCCTGAAAACCAGCCCCGCGCTCAACAGAAGGTCCTATAACGCGAACATCCTGGCGAAGGCGATCAGGGCTGCCGAAGAGCTGGCTTCGGCCAATGAGCCCCCCGACTCGCTGCCTGTCGGCTTCGATCGCCTGACTCCCGCGAAATTGGAGCGGGGAACCAAGGCGGGCCATAGCCCGCCAACAGATCCCTTTTTCAACCTTTGCGGGCGTTTCGAGGCGCTATTGCAGCGGGTCGACGTCCGCGCCAAGGCCCTGTTCCTGACCTGTGCACGGCAGTCTGTGCGGGAAGCCCTGGACCGGCGCAAGCGCGACGAGGGCATGATGTACTTCGACGACCTGCTGCGGCGCCTCGACCAAGCCCTAGCGGCGGACGGAGGAAGCGCCTTGGCGACCAAGGTGCGCGAGCGCTATCCGGTGGCTCTGATCGATGAGTTTCAGGATACGGATCCCCAACAGTACCGTATCTTTCGCCGCATCTACGGCGGACAGAAGAAGTGCGGCCTGTTCCTGATCGGCGATCCGAAGCAGGCCATCTACGCCTTCCGAGGCGCCGACATCTTCACCTACATGCGTGCGCGGGACGACAGCGAGCGCGACGGATTGCAGTACACTCTCGATGTCAACTGGCGCTCGGGGTCCCGGCTCATCCGGGCCGTGAACGCCCTGTTCGGCACCGCAACCGCGCCCTTCATCTATGAGTCTTACATCGGCTTCGACCCCGTTGATCCAGGACTGCAAGCCGACGCGAAACCGCTGCGCATCGACGGTGTCGAGCCGGTACCGCTTCAGTTCTGGATGCTCCGCATCAATGATCAAAACCAAACCACAAGGCCGCCCGGCTTCATCCGCAGCGACGCGGCCCTCGTGGAAGCTGGCTGTGCCTGCGCTGAGTACGTCGCCGGCCTGTTGGGCCTGGCGGGTAAGGGTAGAGCGACCATCGGGGACCGAACGCTGGAGCCTGGCGACATCGCTTTGCTGGTGCGCACGCATCGTGAAGGGGATCTGATCCAGCAGGCCTTGCGTACCTGCGGCATCAGCAGTGTGAGCCTTAGCGAAGACAGCGTGTTTGCGACGGAAGATGCCGATGAGTTGACCGGCCTGCTGGCAGCCCTGGCCGAGCCCGGCGATGAGGGTAGGGTGCGGGCTGCGCTGGCCAGCTCCCTGCTGGGGCGAAGCGCAGCGGAGCTGGAGCGGCTAGCCGGTGACGAGATGGCTTGGGAGCGCGTCCAGGCTCGGTTTCGGTCCTATGGGGACCGCTGGCGGCAGCAGGGGATCATGGTCGCGCTGCAGGAGCTGCTCGCAAATGAGCAGGTCCCGGCGCGGATGCTTCGTCGGCCCGACGGCGAGCGGCGCCTGACGAATTTAATGCAGCTGCTGGAGCTGTTGCAGGTGGCCTCGGGTGAGCACCCTGGTGCGGATGGGCTGCTGCGCTGGCTCGTCGATCAAGCTTTCGCGGGAGAGCGGGACCAGGCCCGGCAGCTTCGCCTGGAGAGCGACGAGGGCCTGGTCAAGGTTGTCACCCTGCACAAGAGCAAGGGCTTGGAGTACCCGTTGGTGTTCTTTCCCTTTCCCTGGAGCTACTTCAAGCTGCCGAAGCGCCCGCCGCCCGCCTTCTTCCACTCGCCTGAGGACAAGACGGCCTGTTTGGACCTGGGCTCGGATGAAGAGACAACGCACCGCGCGTTGGAGCGCACGGAGCAGCTTGCCGAACGCCTGCGCCTGTTCTATGTCGGCGTAACCAGGGCGGCCAAGCTCTGCGTGCTCTGCTGGGGAAAGGTAAACGAGATCCAGGGCTCGGCACTGGCCTATCTGCTTCACCGGGACCTGGAAGCTGATGTGCCGGCGAGCCGGATGAAAGCGTTGTCGGAAGAGGGTATTCGAAACGATTTGCAGAGGCTGGCTGGGGATGCGCCGGGTACGATTGAGGTTCGGGACCTGCCTGAACCCGATGGTGCACGCTGGACCGGGGCGCCGGTCGACCCCGATCGGCTGGCGGCCAGGGTATTCGACTCGAGTATAGATGCGGGCTGGCGAGTCGCGAGCTACTCCGCTTTGGTACGAGGCGAGGACGCCGAGCGCCCGGATTACGATGGCTCGGCCCAGCCGCGCTCGACGGATACGGATGCCGTTTCCCCGGTCGAGCCCGTTTTCGAGCTGCCGGCCGGGACCCATGCCGGGCACTTACTGCATGCAGTTCTGGAGGAGCTGGACTTTCCAACCGCGAAGGGCGAGATTTTGACAAATGTCGTCCGTGATCTTTTGGAGCGCTATGGCGGGCTGACCTCCGCCCGTGGCTATGCCGTAGAGATGGGCAGGGATTGGGCGCCCACCGTCGAGGACCTGGTGACCAACGTGTTGGATACCTGGCTGGACCCGGGCGAAACCTTGCGCCTGCGCGATATCCCCGCTGCCGATCGAGTCGCCGAGCTGGAGTTTCACTTCCCCGTCCAGAGGCTGGACCCGCAAGCCTTAAGGGATACCTTGGCGGCATCCTCCGATCACGCAGGCGCCGCAGATGGCCTGGGCTTCGAGCCGATGCGCGGCCTGATGCGCGGCTTCATCGACCTGGTGTTCCGGCGCGAGGGCCGCTTTTTCATCGTCGACTACAAGTCCAACCGGCTCGGCAACCGGCTGCAGGACTATGTGCGCGATGGGCTGCGCGAGGCCATCCGGCAACACCGCTACGATCTGCAGTACCTGATCTACAGTCTCGCCCTGCACCGATTTCTCCGGTGGCGGCTGCCCGGATACGATTTCGAGCGCCACTTCGGCGGGGTCTACTACCTGTTTCTGCGCGGAATGCGCCCGGACCGGGGTTATGAAACCGGGGTTTGGTACGACCGTCCGCCGCGGGAGCTCATCGACGGTCTGGACCGCCTGTTCGGCGGCGGGCGGGAGGCGCCCTGATGCGGAATCTGTTGCTGCAGGCTGTGGTCCGGGGTGCGCTGCGTGCGGTGGACCTTCAGTTCGCGCGCCGCATGGAGACCCTGGCCGGCGGTGACGCCCCCGAGCTGTTTCTGGCCGCGGCCTTGGCCAGTCACCGCGTCGGCGAAGGCGACGTCTGTGTCGACCTCGGCCGTTGCGGTGAGCTCTCCCTGTTTCGGGAGCCGGGACTCGCGGGAGCGGTTCGGCCGCCGGCGGCGGACGTCTGGGCCGCCGCGCTGCACCGCCGATCGGTCGTCGGGCGACCGGGAGAGCCTGCGCCGCTGGTCCTCGACCAGCGGGGCAGGCTCTATTTGGGGCGCTATTGGTATTTCGAGAGGGTCTTGTCCGATGCTCTGGCTGCGCGTGCACACACCTGGTCACCAGGCGTAGATCGCCGCCGGTTGACAAACGGGCTCCGGCGCTTGTTTCCAGAAGACAAAGAGATCGACTGGCAACGCATCGCCGCAGCGGTCGCAGTGCTGCGGCCTCTGTGCGTGATCTCGGGCGGGCCGGGTACCGGCAAGACCCGTACCGTTACCTCGATCCTTGCGTTGCTGGCGGAGCAGAGTCCGAACAGGACCCTGCGCATCGCCCTGGCCGCCCCGACCGGAAAGGCCGCGGCGCGTTTGTCCGAATCGATACGAGAAGCCAAGCTTGACCTGACCCTTTCGGATGAGACGGCCGAGAGCATCCCGGAGGAGGCCGTTACCTTGCACCGGCTGCTCGGTTTTCGTCCGGAGCGGGCCAATCCTCGCCATGGTCCGGACAATCCCCTGCACCTGGATGTTCTGGTGGTAGACGAGGCCTCGATGGTGGATCTGCCGCTCATGTCCAGGCTGCTCGGAGCGCTTCCGCAGCGGGCCCGCTTGATCCTGCTCGGCGACAAGGATCAGCTGGCCTCCGTGGAGGCCGGAATGGTGCTGGGCGACATCTGTGGCAGGGGCGGCGGGGGCGGGTACTCGCCGGATCTCTGCGCAGCGGTTGCCGAGGTCGCGGGCGACCGCCTGGAGCCGGTCGCGGGGCCGGTCCCGGATATCGCCGATCACATCGTCGAGCTGCGCAAGAGCTGGCGTTTCGGCGAGGACAGCGGTATCGGCGCCCTGGCCCTTGCCGTAAACCGTGGGGATGGAGACGCGAGCCTGGCGGTCCTGGCGGACGACCGCTTCCCGGATGTGGCAATGGAGGCGCCGCAGGCAGATGTCATCGCGGACTTCGTCGCGCACAGGGTCCTGCCCGCTTACCGGGAGGTACTCCAGAGCCGGGATCCAGACCGTGCCCTTGCGGCGCTGAACCGCATCCGTGTCCTCTGCGCGGTGCGTGCAGGACCGCAAGGCGTGGGGCGCATGAACGAGCGCATCGAGCATGCATTGGCGGCGGAGGGACTGATCCGTCCCGACGCCGAAATCTATGCTGGGCGGCCGATCATCCTGACCGCAAACGATCATGCCCGACGACTCTACAACGGCGACGTGGGCCTGATCCTCGCAGATCCGGACAGCGGCGGCGCGCTGCGTGTTTTCTTGGCTGTGACAGACGGAATCCGCCGCGTGCTGCCTTCGCGCCTCCCGCCTCACGAAACGGTCTATGCCATGACGGTCCACAAGAGTCAGGGCTCGGAGCTCGACGAGGTGCTGCTGGTCCTCCCCGAGGCGGAAAGCCGTGTCCTGACCAGAGAGCTGGTCTACACCGGCATCACCCGCGCGCGCAAGCGGGTTCTCCTGCTCGCCACCAAAGCGCGTTTGTGCGAAGCGATTTCCCGTCCGATCGTTCGCTCTACCGGGCTTTACGATATTCTTTGGGCCCCCGGGGAGGTGAGTACCGGCGGAGGAAAAAGACAAGACAGGGCCGAGAGACCTGCCGTTTAGAAACGGAGCATCCCGACATCCAGCAAGCCGATGACGATCAAGTAGATGCCCACCACATAGCTGAGGATATTGGGTTTGATCAGGATGAGCACTCCCGCCACCAGGGAGAAAACCGTCTGGGCCCGGATGCTTTGTCCGTACAAGAAGTGCAAGAGCCCAAGCGTGCCTACGATCAACAGATAGGAGGCGATGGCGTAGTTCAGTGCGCGCGGCACCAAGAGAACCACGACTCCGGCGATGATGGCGGCGACCGCATGCAGCGGCCAGCTCTGAAGTATGGTTAAGAAGTCCATCCGTTTGTTGCCTGCGTAGATAACTGGATCGCTTTTCCTCTGCCACCCCAGCGTAGATGATGGCGGCAACTCCCTCAAGCCCGTCAGTCCTCCGCCGGAAGAATGCGCAGCAAGGCCCCGTCATCCTCGTCGGTCAGTACATACAGATACCCGTCGGGTCCCTGGCGGACATCCCGCACCCGCTGACCGATGGTCAGCTTCTCCTCCTGGATGATCCGGGTGCCGTCCAAAACGATTCGGCGCACCTGCCCAAACTTGAGGGCACCGCTGAAGAGGTTTCCCTTCCACCGGGGATAGACGTCACCGGTGTAGAAGGTCAGTCCGCTCGGGGCTTTGGATGGGGTCCAGACCAGCGCGGGATCTGTGATGCCCGCGCGGCTAGTCTCGTCGGAGATCCTCGGGCCCCAATACTCGTTGCTGTAGGTCACCACCGGCCAGCCGTAGTTCCTACCCCCTTTGATCAGATTCAGCTCGTCACCGCCTCGCGAGCCGTGCTCGTTGGCCCAGACGCTCCCACTGATGGGGTCTCGGGTCATGCCCTGGATGTTGCGGTGGCCGATGGTCCAGATCTCCGCTCTGGCCCCCGAACGGCCCCTGAAGGGGTTGTCCGGATGCGGCGTGCCGTCGTCGTTCAGCCGCAGCACCGTCCCGAAATGGGTGCCCGGATTCTGGGCCTGATCGCGGATGTTCGCCCCCTGAAAGCTCAGGGGCGGGTTGCCCCCGTCGCCGATGCTCATCAGCAGGCTTTTGTCCGGCAGCCAGACCAGCCGGGAGCCGAAGTGCTGGCCGCCGGACTTGGGATCGGCATTTTGAAAAATGATCTCCGTGTCCTGCAGGGTATGGCCGTCAAGGCGCCCGCGGGCGAGGGCAGTGCGGTTCGCGTCGGGGGTGCCGATGGTCAGGGACAGGTAGACGAGCCGGTTGTCGGCAAAGTCCGGATGCGGCGCGACGTCGAGCAGACCACCCTGGCCATGGGCGAGCACCGGCGGCAGGCCCGAGATGGGGAGTCGGGTCGAGCTTGCCGCCGCGGATCAGCCGCAGACGCCCATCCCGCTCGGTAACCAGGGCCGAGCCGTTCGGCAGCCAGGCGATGGACCAGGGATGGCTCAGACCGGTGGCGACGATCTCGCTGTGCCAGCCCCGGGCCTCTGGCACGTCCGCGCTGATGGGTGCCGGCCCGGTGCGGGCCTCGCAGCCGGCGACCGGGACACCGAATAGCAGGATCGCGAGGGCGCGAGTCGATTGTTTCATCCCGTCTTGCCGGAGCTGATTCCGTTACAGGACGAGAAGTGTCTCGTATGGATCCTGCAGATGCGTCATCAGCGGCCGGGATAGGTTTCGAGCCGACGCAGCACCGCCGCCTCGATCTCCCGCTCGTACGGGTAGGAGCCGGCGTATCCCGCCGCTTGAAACCCTGAGGCGAGCTGGGGCGAGACATAGCCGGCGACCGGGACACCGAATAGCAGGATCGCGAGGGCGCGAGTCGATTGTTTCATCCCGTCTTGCCGGAGCTGAGCATAGGCTTGGACCATTTGTCGGGAGGATTTAATCAAGCAGCGCCAGCAACTGCGCGACGACGGTCTGTGCCCGCTTCGGGTGTGCCCCGGCGGCAAGCAGTACCCGCAAGCCCCAGATGCCGGTCATGATGTAGGCGGCAATTGCGGCAGGATCCTTGTCTGCAGGCAGTTCGCCTCGCTCCCGGGCGGCTTCCAGCGCATGCCGGAATAGTGCTTCGACCAGATTCAAATGATGATTGACGCGTTCCTGGACCCGCGGGTTGTGCCGGGCGACTTCGAGCACCGTGTTTACGAGAAAGCAGCTCCTTTTGGCCTCCGGTTCCGTGGCGTCCGCCGCAAGCTTGCGGAAGAATTCCCGGATGCCGGCCAGCGGGCTTTGGGCCGACGACAGGGTCTGGCGGATCGCCGCCACACCTCGTTCGCCGTAGTGGTCCAGCGCAGCCAGGAAGAGCCCTTCCTTGGACTTGAAGGCGGCGTACAGACTGCCGGGCTTGAGTTCGGTGGTCGCGGTGAGGTCTGCCATGCTGGTGGCGCAGTAACCCTGGTTCCAGAAGGCATGCATGGCCCGGTCCAGGACTTGCTCGCGGTCGAATTCAACAGGTCTCGCCATTTTGATCTCATGCAATCTGGCCTTCAGTCTAGCGTTATGGAGTGATTGTTCAAAAATATTGTTGAAGATCTTATTAAGACTGACTATGGTTGTTGAGCAATCGTTCCACAATAATCGGAGACAAGACATGGGCATTCTGACCGAAGCGATCGATGCCTACAACGTGACGAAGCAGGAAACGGTCCCGAGCGAGGTTCTTAACACCATGGCGCAGGCCACCGAGGACCTGGACGCCAGCGGGATCGTAGACCGAGCCATCCGATCAGGGGAGCGGTTTCCGGACTTCGAGTTGGCGAATCAGCACGGAGAGCTTCGCAGATTCTCCGACTACCTGAGGCACTCTCCAGTCGTCCTGAACATCTACAGGGGCGGTTGGTGTCCATACTGCAATATGGAGATGAAGGCGTTGCACGACGCACTGCCGCAGATCGAGGCCCTCGGGGCGAGGTTGGTGGGCATGGCCCCGGAGACCCCGGACAAGGCGATGGTCACCGCAGAGCGCCACTGCCTGCAGATCGACATCCTGAATGACGCGGGAAATCTGGTCTCCGAGCGCTTGGGGTTGGTTTTCGAGCTTCCGGAGGTCTTGCGTCCCCTCTACCAGAGTCTGGGCATAGACGTCCCCGCGTACAATGGCGACCTGAGCTTCCGCTTGCCGGTTCCGGCGACCTACATCGTCGGGCGGCACGGCAACGTCACCCACGCCTTCGTGAATGCGGACTACACGCGGCGCATGGAGCCGGCGGATATCGTCGCGCGTCTCCAGACCCTTGCTGATGCCGCATAAGCGAGCTCGCTTCCCTCGGCTTGGCGCACTTATGCCTCACTCGTGACCTTCGTTTCCTTCCTCGTTGAATTCACCCCGTGGGACTCCGCGCGGAGTGCGTTCTCCTGCGCGAACATCTGCCAAGCGGCGATGAAGAGCGCGGCTATGACGGGGCCGAGCACAAAGCCGCTTATTCCGACCAGGCTCAGCCCGCCCAGGGTCGAGAACATGATCAAATAATCCGGCATCTTGGTGTCGCGGCCCACTAGTATCGGGCGCAGAAGATTGTCCACCAGGCTGATCACCAGCACTCCGAACGCTACCAGGATCAGGCCCTTGCCCCAGCTACCCGCCACGAACAGGAAGATGGCGGCCGGGCCCCAGACGAGCCCGGCGCCGACGGCCGGGAGCAGAGACAGGATTGCCATCACGACACCCCAGAAGACCGCGCCTTGAATTCCCAACAGGGCAAAGATAAGACCTCCGAGAAACCCCTGCACCAAGCCGACCACCAGCGTGCCCTTGACGGTGGCGCGCGCAACCTCGGCAAACTTGCCGAATAGCTGCCGTTCCTGCTCATCCGGCAAGGGAATCGCCCGGTGCACCTGGTGCACGATCAGGTCGCCGTCGCGCAGGACGAAGAAGAGCAGGTACAGCATCAGGAAGAACATCACTACGAAGGAGGCCACGTTTTGACCTGCAATGAGGGCCAATGAGGCGATGAAGCGGCTGCCCTTAACGGCGGCGGCGGAGAGCTTTTGGGTCAGCTCGTTCAAATCAATGCCGATTCGAGAGGTCCACTCGCTGGCTTGCGGCACAAGGTTCTGCGTCCAGCGAAGCGCGGCACCCACATCGAGCTCGCCGGACTGTATGCGCGTATAGACGCCGGCGGCCTCCGCGGCGACCGCCGAGGCCAGCAGCAGGGCCGGTACAAGCACAGTGAAGAAGATGAGTATCACGGTCAGCACTGCGGCGAGGGACGCGCGGCCTTTCAACCGCACCGCAATCCTCGTCTGCACCCCCCGGAACAGAATGCCGATCACCGCAGCCCAGAAAATCGGCTGCCAGAAGCCGATCAGCAAAGCGACGAAAGCGATGGTGGCCGCGCCCAGCAGGCCGATGAAGAACGGGTGACGGGTAGTGGATATTGACATGATGATTCGATTTACTGAGCGTCCGGTGTCGGTCCGTGTTCGAAGACCGGCGATACTGAAAGGCGGTGGATGCTCGGCTCACCGAGCGGGCAGGTCTTTGACGAGACGGTCGATCGCAGACAGGTATTGCGAAAAGCCCCTCATGAAGATGTCATTGTGATTGGCGCCGGGAATCTTGAGCAATTGCTTTTGAGCCGCAGGGGATGAGTCGTAAAGAAGCTGGCCATCGGAAAAGGGGATGATGTGATCGTATTCCGCATGGATGATCAACGTGGGTTTGTTGAACCGCGCGATCTTGTCGGTATTCCGAAAACCCTGTTTCTCCTCGAATCCAAGTGATTCTGCGTCAACGCCCAGTAGTCTGAGCAGGGGGCCGGCAAGTGCGAATCCGCTCTCGATGACGAGGGCGTCGATATCCTCGCCGCAGCGGGATGCCAGCTCAAGCGCGGGGGCGCTGCCGAGGGATCGTCCCATGACGATCAGTGGGCCGTGATAGCCATTGCGAGCCAGCCAATCCCGTGTGTAGTCGAATATGACATGACAGTCCTGCATCATATGCGTAACTGTCGGCTCGCCGTTGGAACGGCCATAGCCCCTGTAATCGACGGGTAGAAAATTGATTCCCATCCGGTTGTACAAAGGGCCGAGATCGTCATAATCGGATACGATTTCACCATTGCCGTGAAAAAAGAGAATGTTCGCGCCATTCTTGTCGATCAGGTGAAATCTAGCCCCGACGAAAATATCCGTTGCAACGGGGATGGAAATATGTTCGCCGGGACCCGAGCTCCCCGCCGTAGCGCTTTCGGAGCGGGGATGGAACAGAAACATGAGGACCTCAGGCCTGTCCAATACACTGAAGTATGTACTTGATCTTTCGGTCATGGTATTTCCCGGTGTCGAGGTGAATAGGGGCAGGAACTTGCGAGAATCTAGCGGCTAGCGGTTGTACCAAGCACGCATCGTTTCCAGCGAATGGCGGTAATGGTATTGGATTTGTGGGAGGCCGTAGCGGTGCTCCGGGAACTTGGGGCAGGCCAGGCGTGCAAGACAGCGGTCGACGCACGGAGATCCGAGACTGAGCCGGTGTCGCGCACATCCGTCGGAATCGAAGGCGTCCGTTCGAACCGCACCTGCCGGACAAGCCGCGATGCACTGCTTGGCAGCGCAGGCATCACAGGGAGGAGACGCGGCAGCCTCGCGTGTCGGAGCCAGCTCCGCATCCGTCAGGAATGCGGCACGGTAGGCGAACCAAACGCCGTAGACGGGGCTGATGCCGGTTCCCAGCAGCGAAGGGAAGCTCCAGCCCGCAGCTTCACCCATCTGCTGCAGCGGGACCAGGTACGGGGTAACCGGATAGAGCCACAGCACCCGTGAATCGTCCAAGTAATCGCGGATGAACCGGCCTGTAAGAGTCTGGCTGTAGCGGTCGACGGGGTCAGGCGGCATCATCTCGCCTTCTTGGAGCTTCTCCCACATGCGCCGTCCGCCGTGTCCGATTAGCACCAGTCGGCGGTAGTCGGTCAAGGGTACTCCCGACCCCGCAATCAGGTGCTTAGTCTGATCCGGCAGCTCATGCACATCCAGGGCCGAGACCAGATTCAATCCTCCCGCTGCCAGGAATCGAATGCCGTCGTCAAGGTTCACCATAGCCCTTATTCTTATTGTATAGCTTGATGAGCCGGATGAAGTGGAACGAGCCATTGCGCGGCTGGACAGATCCATCTAGGGAAGGTATGAAATGGTGAGAAACGCGTATTTGCCGAGGCTGAGCCCGCCGCCGCCCGAGTCGCGGGTGCTGTCCCTGAAGCGCCGGAAACTTCTGCTTAGCCCTGACGCATCTACCTGATAAGAGGGTTGACGCGAACTTTTTGCGGTGGCTGATCTCTTATCCTGGATTCGACAGCTCAACCAACAAGGACACGAAGAGCACGAGGGACGTTGGGATCCCAAAACGAGGCTCAAGACGCTTTTCTTCAAATCAATAACCTCGTCCGCTGCGAGCGGTACAGAGAACCATCCATCCAACCGCGGAGACTTTTCCAATGCGCATTCTCTTGTTCCTGGCTACCAACATCGCGGTGATGTTCGTGCTGTTCATTGTGATGAACCTGCTCGGCATCGATCCGCGGAGCATGACCGGCATCATCGTGATGGCGGCGGTATTCGGCTTCGGCGGCTCTCTGATCTCGCTGTTCATGTCCAAGTCCGTGGCCAAACGTGCCATGGGAGTGCGTATCATCGAGCAACCCGCGACACCCTTCGAGCAGCGGTACGTCGAAGTGGTGCAGCGCCAGGCCCAGGTCGCCGGCATCCAGATGCCTGAGATCGGAATCTTCGACTCGCCGGATCCGAACGCCTTCGCCACCGGATGGAACCGTAACGACGCGCTGGTGGCGGTCAGCACAGGGCTGCTCCAGGCCATGAATAGGGACGAGGTCGAGGCGGTCATCGGGCACGAGGTCAGCCATGTGGCCAATGGGGACATGGTAACCCTTGCCCTGCTGCAGGGCGTGCTCAACACCTTCGTGATCGTGTTGGCCAGAGTCATCGGCGGCGTTGTCGACTCTATGTTGCGTGGCAGCCAGCAGAGCTCCGGTCCCGGGATCGGCTATTTCGTGGTCTCGATGATCGCCGAGGTGCTGCTGTCCTTCCTGGCCACCATGATCGTCATGTGGTTCTCCCGCTACCGTGAGTTCCGAGCTGACGAGGGCGGCGCGAGCCTCACCAGCCGACACCAGATGGCAAACGCCCTGCGGGCGTTGCAGCGCGGTGCCGAGCCCAGGGACCTTCCAGCGGGAGAGATGGCGGCATTCGGAATTTCCGGCAAGATCGGCAGTCTGTTCTCCAGCCACCCGCCGTTGGAGGATCGCATCGCGGCACTGGAGGGCAGGAGCTAGTGCGGCATCAGCTACGGCCGCCCGAGCATGAAGTAGCCGGTGGATTCCCCGTCATCGCCGATGCCAAATCCGAGATAGGTGGGTCCAAGCCAGGTATCGGCGCCGAGAAAGATGCTGCTACCGAAACGCGTTTGGGCCTTCGTCAGGAAGTCCAACGTATCGTCGATCGCGCCGACCTCGAGCGAGCCACCGAGGTAGATGCCCCGCCCCAACGGGGGCGTCAGAGCTGCGAGCTGGCGATAATAGATCAGCCCGCCGAACGCGACCTGATTGCCCCGGAACTGCTCGTTGGCGTAGCCGGAGAGGTCCTGAAAGCCACCCAGGGTGAACTGGTCGTAGTATGGCATGTCGCTGCCGAAACTGGAGCCGAGCCGCGCCCTCCCGACCAGGGTGTTCTTGCCGAAGCTCTTGGCACCTGTCCAGTTACCGGACAAGCGATTGTATCTGACGTCTGCCCCTAGATCGATTTGCGGTGAGAACAGATCCAAGGCAAGGCGAGAGCCGCTACGCGGCACATAGCGGCTGTCGAGCGTATCCCACCGGAGTCTGGCGCGCAGTCCCGACTCGTTGTTGCTACCCTCGCGGACGGGGAGCTGTCCCGTGTCGAGCTCGGTCTTGGCATTTCCGAGGAACGCGCCGATTCGCAGCTCCGCTCGTTCGTCGAACAGGGTGCTCCCGAAATCCAGCCCGACCGCGCTGCGCGTGAGGTCATAGCGCGCGATTCGTTGAGACCCCTCGAAGACGCTGATCGGGTTGCGCGCGACTTGCAGGTAGGGTGCGACGAAGCCTGTACGGTCGAGCCTCAGCGGCTGATACAGCTCCGAGAGGAACTCCAGCTCGTTACCGATCTGCACCGATGTCAGCCATTCGCCGCCGAGCGCGTTGAGCCAGGTGCGGCGATAGCTTCCGCGCAGGCCAAAGCGGTTGTCGCCGACGAAGTCGCTGCGGAAGCCGAGTCCGAAGCTCAGATAACCGGGTCCCCAAGACTTCTCCAGCGCGTCGACGATGACCAGGTTTCGACCGGAAGCGCTGTCGATTCGATAGCTGATACGCTCGAAATCGCCGCGGCCGTATAAGTCCTGGATGTCGGATTCCAGTTGGTGCCGATCCAGTGTCTTTCCCTCTTGATTCTCGATCAGCGGCTCGAACAGGGCCGTATTGATCCGATCGGCGCCGACGATGCGCACCTCGTCCACCTTGCCGGTCGCTTGCGGCGGGCTCGGCAGGCCAGCCCGCCAGGCGGCGTATGCGTCTGGACTGACGCTTAGGTGAGCGAAGCGAGGTGCGGCAGCCCGGGCCGCCAGTTCGCCGGCAGCGATGGCGTCGGCGGCGCGCTTGAAGCTGCCGGAGCCGATATCACCCAGATCCGGCTGGATCAGAACGTCTCTGCTTCGGTCGATCGCGGCCAGCGAGCGCTTGACGTTCTGCTCCGTGAGGATCGCGACCATCTGCCCCATGACCCCGACAACGGTCTGCAACTGATCACGCGGCAGGTAGGTGCTGCCCACGTTGACGGCGATCACCAGGTCCACGCCCATGTGCCGCGCCACGTCCACCGGCAGGTTCCTGACCAGCGCGCCGTCCACATAGAGCCGGTCGTCGATTTCGACCGGCGTAAAGAACCCGGGCAACGACATGCTTGCGCGCATCGCCTGCGGCAACGAGCCGTCCGAGAATATGCGCATTTCGCCGTTCTCCAAATCGGTTGCAATGGCGCGGTAGGGGATCGGCAGATCGTCGAAGCTCTCCACGAGATCCCCCCCTTTGACCAAATCGGCGAAGAACAGCTCGATCTTTTGTCCGGCCAACGCCCCCTTGGGCAACGTCGGCCGGCCGTCGCTTACGCCGACCGTGAAGTCCCACGCCGGCCGCTCGGTGGCGTCCTTGCGGCGCATCGGCCATTTGGCGCGCGGCGGCTCATCGACGAACAGGTCGTCCCAGTCCGCGCTGGTCAGCTCGCTCTCGAGCGTATCGACATCGACCCCGCTGGAGTAAGCGCCGCCGACCACGGCTCCCATGCTGGTGCCGGCGATGGCCGTGATCGGGATGCGCATCTCCTCCAGTACCTTCAGCACGCCCACATGGGCCGCGCCGCGGGCACCACCTCCGCTGAGGACCAGGCCGATGCGCGGGTGTTTCGGCTGCTCCGCGAATACCGGTAGGGTCAGAATACAGAGCAGGGACAGTGACAAAAGGTGTGTCATGGGAGTCTTCGTCCGGAATCGAATCGCATGGGGGACTCCTTGTCGCAAATACTGGGAACGCAGTCTCGCAAACATAATTTAGTCGTAATGTTAGTGAGTGGGATGACTGATGAACTTCCAGCGATATCCCTTGATTACATTGTAACTGATTGTATTTTAAGTGGGCAGTGGTGGTACTTCCGAATAGTAGTCCGCAAGCGTCGCGTTTTTCGATGCCGGCGGTGGGCAATGCCATTTCGGGGTGGGAGTGCCGCTTCCGGCGGCGCGGTTCCCCAGTCGATCGGGGACTACACCCGCAGCGTATTGCGCTCGCTGGTTGAGCAGGGGGTAGATCTGGCCCTTGCTTCGGGCCGCCATTTCGAAGACGTACGCGCCATATCCAAGCTCTTCGGCAACGACGTTTGCACCATTTCCTCCAACGGCGCGGCGGTCTATGACGGCAACGGCGACGTCATGACGACCTTCTCGCTCCCCAGCACCCTGGAGGTCATGGTCGCGGGGGTGTCCAAGGGCGCCGCCCTGGAACGCGTCTGCGCGCGCAGAAGGTTCGATCTGTCCGAAGTGATCGCCTTCGGCGACGGGCTCAATGACCTTGAGATGCTGCGCGCCGCGGGAGAGGGGGTCCTGATGGCAAATGCGGATGCGAGGCTGAAGCGTGAGCTGTCGGACTGCCGCGTCATCGACAGTAACAGTAACGAGGCCGTGGCACGGCACCTGGAGGAAATTTTCGGGGGTCAGTGAGACCGGAAGTCTTGAGCTTACAGGATTGGTTTCAGTCTGCGAACAGCGACAGCGGAGGGGGCAATGACAAAGATAGACCTACGAGCGCCGTTGGACGGCGTCATTCCTCTACTGGGGCAGGTACCCGATCCGGTGTTCTCTCAGAAGATGGTCGGAGACCGGATATCCATCGATCCCTCGAATCCAGCGTTCTTGTGTTCGGCGACTCAAACTGTCGCCGGTTCCCGACAGATTAACAAGAGAAACCCACAATTCCTTGCGGTATGGCGCCTTGCTGCGGGGTCAGCTAAGATAGGTATGTATCGTGCATGGTATGGTTCTGACTACTGCCGGCTACTCGGACAGGTCGGCGGCGGTTAGGTGTTCGCTAAACGGAGGCATTGCTCGCGACTGCGCTGTTTGCGACGCCAGGCGACGTGTGGGGGTTAGATGAGCTGATTGGGAACCCCTGAAACATTAACCAAGTGACTCGGATGAGTCCACATTATTAGCTAAATCCTAGCGAGGAGGTATGGTGATGATGGAAAATTTCGTTGAAAAGGAGAAAGAATCCGCTGGTGTCTCGAAAGAATCGCGGCGAGATTTCTTGGCGAAGGCCGGGGCGTTCGCGGTCTATACACCACCAACTATGCTGGCCTTGATGCTTCCGAGCGCGGAAGCGGTGGCAAGCGGTGGCGTAAACAGTAACCCTAAGGACAAGAAGGGCAAGAAAGGCGAGGTCAGGAGGAAGATCCAGAAGATTAAGTATCGGAAGCGGAGGCAGATGACGCGGAGGCAGATGAAGAGACGCCGCGGCTAGAAACCAGTGGAGTTAAGCTGAGAAGGCACCTGAGCGCGTAAAAAGGCGCCGATAAAAATCGGATTTGCACTTTAGCGACAAGCAGCGCCAACTGCTTGTCGTTTCCTTTTTCAATAGCGGATGCTCCAGGATTCACGGCGCATACTCCGTTTCACTTCTTGTTCGATTTTTCGTAATCTGCCACATCTGTCAGCAACGAACGCACTGGCTGCGGGTAGAGCGCTTGACGATCAGGAAATACGGCCGAATAAGCAACATCCTTGATTGGCGTGTTTGCCCCTGTTGCGCGCGGTGCTGAGCTGAAGTCTGCTACCCTGTATCTGCTGGATTCGGAAGGCATTTTGTTATGCCACGCCTCCCGTCGGTTGTACTATCTCAACACGACTGCCGCCTTCATCTGGTGTTGTCTCGAGGAAGGACTCGACCAAGCGGCGATCGCAGAAGCGGTTGCGGAGCAATTCGGAATTTCTCACGCTGTCGCGGAGCGCGACATTTTCAAATCTCTCTCGCTATGGGAACGTGAGGGGCTCGCTCCCATAGCCCCGCCACTGGTTTCCGAAGAGCCAACGTCTGATCCCCCTCCCAGTTCGCACAGCGCCCCTGTCGGGGGAGCTGCAGCTAAACCCAAGGCAGTCAAAGAATTTCCGGACGATGAGGAAGACAGGGAGCGCATTGGTACGGATCAGCACGCAGGCCCAGGAGCGGCGGCGTCAAACGCTCCCCGGCTGCCGAAAACTCATGCGGAACGTTGCTATCGAGTTGGTGACGCAATGTTGCGCGTTCGGTACGGGTCGGCGCAGTCGAAAGAGATTGTTGATCCGGTTCTCAGGCACCTCGCCGAATCACCCGCACCCGCAGGACTGGATTCTGTCGTTACGATAGACATCCGCGAGGGCGCCGACGGCTTTTCGCTGTTTCGTCGAGACGAATACTTTCAGGGTCCCATGCCGGGATGTGAGCTGGCTCCCGCAGTTCACCGCGAGGCGCTGTTGACTGCATACGACTTAACCGACTGCTTGGCAGCCGTTCACGCAGCGGCCGTATGCGACAATCATGGATGTCTTCTGCTCCCCGCGACATCGGGCAGCGGAAAATCTACGCTGACCGCAGCGTTGATCAACGAGGGATTTGTCTGCGTCACCGACGAGCTTGCTTTCATAACGCCTGATACACATCTGGTTCGCCCAATTCCGGTCAGCGTGGGTCTCAAACGCGGCTCATGGACAATTCTTGGAGCCCTCCTGCCCGGCCTCGATGCCCTCCCAATCTTTCACCAAGCGGACGGAACCGAGGTACGGTATGTCGCTCCGAGTGGCGCCCCAAGAGAGTCAGGGCATCCAGCCCGCGGTCTGGTGTTTCCAAAATATGAGCCCCAGCGCGGCACCAAACTCACCCCAATCAGCAAAGCCGAAGCGCTTTTCCGACTCGCCGAGGCGGGATACGCAATACCAGGGCATCTGGAGCCTCATGTCGTCGAAGGGCTTATCCAGTGGATCCGGCCCCTAGCCTGCTATGAGCTGCAAGTTGACATCTTAGAGGAAGCAGTATCCGAGATTAAGAGGCTGTTTGCTTAAAGGGGTGACCAAGCCCTTAGCCGGGGAAAACGATTACGATATGAACAAGCGTCTCGCGGCATTGGATTTCATCGTTGCCTGCCTCGGCGTGCAACGGACGCCAGAAGGTACCGACGTTATTTACCGTGAGATATCCGAGGGAAAGCTCTGCTGGAAAACTGTTCTGGGCGTTGCAGATTACAACCTCGTTTCGCCTGCGCTCTGGACGGCTTTGCGAGATAGAGGACTCGGAGATTCTTTGCCGTCAGAAGTACGCGACTATCTTCGCGAAATACACCGGCTCAACGCGTCGAGAAACCAGCACCTTCGAGAGCAGGTGATTGACGCGATCTGCACATTGAATTCGATCGACGTCAAGCCCGTACTCTTCAAAGGCGCCGCGACACTGTTTGCGAAAACCTACGATGATCCAGGCTCTCGCGTAATGACGGATCTTGACGTATTGGTCCCGCATGAGAACGCAGAGGAATGCTGGAACCTATTGCAGGCTTCGGGATACCGTCAGAAAGAAATGGACTTTGACTTCGTGCAATTCCATCATCTTACACCCCTGTTTCGCCCCGGCGAATACGCCACAATAGAAATCCATCGAGATGTTCTCTCTCCGGTTCGCACTGGCCGATTGCTGCCTACCCGTCTCACGCGCGAAGACGTCGACCACATAAGTTACATTACACGCAAGGAAGCACGAGCCCTTAGGGAAAGGGGAGCGAAAATGAGCGTGCCTAGCCAAACCCACAGGATTCTGCACGTTATCCTGCACTCGGCGTTTGTGGACAACGCCCACCGATGTGGGACCCTCCCGCTGAGGTCCATTCACGAACTGGCGCTGATGCACCACGCATTCGGTAGGGATATCGACTGGCGCACGATCCGTGGACTGCTGGAATCGGATGGTAAAAGGGCGCTTCTCAACGACTGGCTATACCTCACCCACAGACTATTTGGTAGTTCACTTCCAGAGGGTATCGAACCTACACGACGGGCAATCGCTCACTACAGTAGATGCCGATTGCAGGCCCGATGGGGAATCTCGGCCTCGCTGCGCACCTTCTCGCATACCTAACAGTCCGTCGAAATAGTGACGCCCAGCTCTGGCGGCCTGCATCGGGATGCGCGAGGCCGGCGTGTGGGTAGGCTACCGGTGCCGTTACCGGGTAACCGCTCTTTCCCCCACCTGGCTGGGGCGCCTAATTGCCGGGAGATTCTGCCGGAGCTTGAACCTGTGGCGGGGTATCGGCTTCGATTGATGCATCCGTCGCCCACACCGAGATTCCGAACAGCCACCACCGGGTCATGATCGGTTCGAATAATGAGATCGAAATGAATCTGCTTGGGCTTGCTGGGAAAGAACCGGCAAGCTGCAACCGCTTGCCGGTTTGCGTCAATTCAGACTTGGTGATCTTTGGGACTAACACCAGGGTAGGCGCTAGATTGAGACGTTGCTCGCGTATGGGATGAAAAGTGGCGGTCAGCTGCACTGGATCGTTCGCGCGGGCGAAATTGGGTGACGCGTAGTCGCGCATCACCGTGTAATGTTCGCTGTGTTGGTGTCAGCTTGATTCTGCAGTGCGCCACCGTCACTGGCGAGGTTGCCGCTCGCATCGGTGGTGATGACACCGACCACCGTACCCTGAGCGGCCCGACTGGCCGCCGAAGTTACGCCTGGTGCGGTGTAGGTATTCGTGCTTCTGCCGAGCATGACCGGGGATGTGGCGAGGGGATCGCATTCTCTTGCCCAAGCCCCTTCGCCCTGTATCTCCCACACCGGTGAGCGCCCGGGGCCCATACCATGCCCGCGCGCACCGGGTTGAGCTCGATGGACCTCTGGCATAGGAGAAGGTAGGTCTCGGCCTGTACCAGCGAGGATTTATACCGGCTGTCCGAACGTTTGCTGGTTCGCCCGTGGTCCTGGTCGTCGAAAAAGAACGCAGCTCGATTGTGTCCGCGCTGCACGATGTGATGCGGCACACGGACGATGTGGCTGCGTGGACGCTGGGGCATGAAAGAAAGCCCAGCAGAAGTTGAGCCTGGCCCCTTTTCCCCTGGCCCCTGTCCCCTTTTCCCGCTCTTTTCCCGCTTGGCGCGCAGCGATCAGGTAGACCAAGCCGAGCTATGCTATTCGTAAATTGTGGTCGTGGCGCATTCAGTCGAGGGAAACGAATGGTGACAGAGTTCGCTTTTCTGCCTCAAGACGACGATTAATATAATGACGAACGATAAAGGCCAAGAACGCCTGCAAACCGAGGGACTCGAATATGAATGAAGCCTTGGGACAACGTCTCCGGTGCGGTTGCTTGTTCGGCAACCACTCGGGTGCCGCAATCTACCACAGTCACGCCGCAGTCGCTTTCCGCCAACTCATCGCAAAACCCTCAAAAAGCGTTCGTCGCTCTGTGAGACAGTCCGCGGGGCGTTCGCAGAGCATCGCGCCAAGCAAGGTCGAGACGAGTCTTCGTCGACACCGTTTTCATCTACTGGAATGGTGTCCGCGATTGGGCTCTATAGCCCACTCCCGGGTGTCAAGTGCAGCACACAGTTTTGAGATCACAAAGCGCATGAACTTCGAGGGGGCGGGTAAATGAGTCGCAATCGAATCCTTCTCATCGCAATCTTCACGATCCTGTTCTCCGGAAAAGCATTCGGACTCGATGAAATCCGCGTACTTTCCGCTCTGAACCAGCCGTTCGTCGGCGAGATCAGCCTTGTAGATATCCCAGCGGGGGAACGAGACACTGCCATGGTAAGCCTCGCATCCGAAGAAGAGTTCCGCAAGGTTGGCTGTGAGCCGCATCCGTTCCTACAAGATCTCGATTTCACGCCTCAGTTATCTCGAGATGGACATGCTGTGATCCGTGCCACGAGCAGCGCCCCGATCCCGGAGCCTTACTTCGACCTCGTGCTGGTGATCGAGTCGCCCGCGCGGCGATTCGTTAAGGAGTACGTAGTGCTCCTGGACTTGCCGCAACAACCGAGTCGCTTGCAACCAATCACGAGACTACCTCGGACGGTTCAATCTGATCCCCAGAATGCAACGGCGGAACAACCACTCAAAGGCGCCGATGAACGGAACCAGAGTGCTCACTCCGAAATGGAAGAACTGTCGTTTCGCCTCGATGAACTCAAGGCTGAGGCGACGGAGACACATCGAAAGGTTCGACACCTAAGCAATGCGTTAGCGTCTTTGGTTGCGAGCACTAACACGCAATAAAGGACGAAGCTTTCTGCAATTCTCTACGAGTCACGGGCACCATTCAGATAACTGCGCTTACTCCGATGCTTCGTCCAATAGCGGAGGCTCCTTTGGCGGAGTAAAGCGAGGAGATCTTAACAGTGCTCAGTGACTTGGATGCCCCTTTCCTTTGCGTTCCAACCTCCTCAATAGCCTCGGATTCATGTGCAAAGAACTATTCAGCCACGTAACGTGGACTAGCAAAACTTCTAAATGAACATACAGCCCTTTTTTAGACTAATGGAAAAGCACGGCGCATCGGATCTTTTTTTGATCCCTGGTGCGGCCCCAAGAATGAAAGTAAAAAGCCGCGCTCTCCCCATAGGGGATAAGCCAATTGACGGTGCATTGGTTCATGCAGCGGCCCATGCATTGATGGATGAACGGCAACTTCTTGAGTTCGAGGAAACTTGGGAGTGCAACTTCGGTGTTGCCATAGAAGACATTGGCCGATTTCGTGTGAACGTCTTCCGCCAGCGCGGACAGACGGCGATGGTCGTTCGTTTTATCAAGAGCAAGATTCCCAGTATTGAAGAGTTGAACTTGCCACCCGTGCTTGAGAAGCTGGCCACCGAGTCGCGAGGGTTGATCCTTGTCGTGGGTGCGACTGGCTCTGGAAAGTCGACAACTCTTGCGTCCATGATTGACTATCGGAACCAACTGAAGGACGGGCATATACTCACAATCGAGGACCCCATCGAGTACCTGCACAAGCACCGCAAGTGTGTTGTCAGTCAGCGCGAAGTTGGGATCGACACGCAATCGTACGAGGCAGCGCTCAAGAATGCGATGCGCGAGGCCCCCGACTTGATCATGATCGGGGAGATTCGTGACGAACGTACGATGCGGCACGCGATTTCCTATGCGGAGACCGGACATCTTTGTCTGTCCACGCTCCACGCCAATAATGCGAACCAAGCACTGGATCGGATCACTAGTTTCTTTCCGGATTCTGCCCGCCATCAAACGCTGATGGATCTGTCCTTTAATCTAAAGGCTGTTGTTTCCCAGCGCATAGTACGGGACACGAAAGGCGAGCTACTGCCTGCGGTCGAGGTGATGCTCCAGTCGAAATACATCTCCGAATTGATTCGCAAAGGCGAATTCGGAGAAATTAAGGACGCCATGCAGAAGAGCAATCTCGACGGCATGCAGACCTTCGATCAAGCGCTTTATGAGCTTCACCAACGCGGTCGCATTACGCAGGAGCTTGCATTGGAGAACGCCGACTCTCCCAACGATCTTGCCCTGAATATCCGATTGATAGCCTGATGGAACCTTCCCAGAATGGCACTGAGCTAAGCCCAACCGTCTGATGCGGAGGGAAATCGAGGGGCTGGCTGCCTCGGATGATAGGCTGAAGGTTGCGACACCAAAGCAACCACCCAAGGAGCCAGCGTTCATGCATCCCTGCGCCCCGCGACGGGGCAACAGAAACGTGTGAGCCATTACGCGAGCAACGCCGATTCGTATGCGATGTTCAATTTGCTGACCGGTCCGCAACTCTTGGATCGGATCGAGGAGTTGCTGCCCGAGCACCGCGAACGGTTGTTTCCGCCGACGGAGACGTTGTCGATGTTCATTGCGCAGGCGCTGTCGGCGGACGGAAGTTGCCAGCAGGCGGTCAACGACGCCATGGTCAAGCGCATGCTCGGCGCTCTAAAGCCGGGCAGTACCGATACGAGAGGCTACTGTAAGGCGCGAGCGCGCCTGCCGCTCACGATGGTCTCGACACTGGCGCGCGAAGCTGGCGGAATCATCGCCCAAGGAGCAACCCCTTGGTGGCACTGCGGGTGCGCGAGATCCAAGCCGGCGGCAAGATCATGGTCACGACGTTTCTGTGCCCCAACGCCACCCGCAAGGGCGTACTCAAGGCGTTGTATCGCCAGCGCTGGAACGTGGAGATCGATCAGCCATTGTGCCTCCTTAAAAGCCTTTTTTCTTGAGACGCCGGACGGCAACCTTTCCAAGGGAATGAGGCAGCTCAACGGCGTCTACACGCAACGCTTCAACGCGATCCACAACCGCTGCGGACATGTTTTCCAGGGGCGTTACAAGGCAATCATCGTTCAGAAGGACGCGTACCTGCTGGAGTTGTCAAGGTACGTTGTGCTCAACCCGGTCCGCGCCGCCATGGTGTGCACGGCTGGCGATTGGCCGTGGAGTAGCTTTCGGGCAACCACCGGCGAAGCGCGTTGTCCCCGATGGCTGCAGCGCGACCGGTTGCTCTGTGCGTTCGCAGCCACCGAGAAAGAAGCTGTCGCAAGCTACAGGCGTTTCGTTGCCGACGGCCTCGCTCAACCTTCCCCGTGGGACAACCTGAAGCATCAGGTCTTTCTCGGCGACGAAACCTTTGTCGCAGCGACACAGCGAAAGCGCCCGGGCGATCGCGATCTTTCGGAAATTCCGCGTGCCCAACATAGTCCCCTGGCGACACCGCTGTCCGAGTACGCAAGAGAGCATCCGCTGCGCGAT
>CALOFM010000004.1:0-29278 GCA_942492625.1 uncultured Gammaproteobacteria bacterium
GTCCGGTGCGCATTGCGCGAACGGGCCCGTGATGATCCGCCCGAAGCTCAAGGCTCCGGCCTCGGGGATCAGGGGAAAGGGCCTGCCGCCTGGTAGGGCGTTCTTCCAACAGAGCCGACATACGGCTTCCTCGTCCCTGTCATGCTCATAGAGACGAAGACCGCAATCGCTTGTCTCGAGGAAATACTTACCGCTGCGATCAGCCAAGCTTAACGGAGCCTCATTGGCGTTCTCTTTGTTCTGCTTTGTCGCCCCATGGCGTAATACGAGCTGGGGTCATGGCCTGATCAATCCAAAAAGCAAAGCCGTTCAACTTCCCACAAGGTCAGTTCCGACTCGAGTCGTCGTAGGTTCAGAGGGTAACGGAAGGATTGGCTTTGGTGAAATCAGATCTGTGAGTCTGCTCCCATCGACCACCGATTCCAAGCTCCTCGACAAAAACGCAGAACGATAACCGGCTGTCGGATCGCACGGGACTCGCCTTCAGCATTCGCAGCCAGCGCCTGCACCCGCTCTCCCGTGGGTGGCAATGATTGCTGTTACACGCAGGCGCTGGACCAAATCGATCAGGAGATCCGTGACCTGATCCGCGAGTTCCCTGGGATCCAGTGCCGACGTGGGCTCGTCCGCCAGGAGCAGCGCGGGAAAATGGGCGAGGGCACGTCCGATAGCGGCCCGCTGCTGCTGGCCGATGGAAAGCCAGGGAGGGCTTCTTGTTCAGCAGACCGCCGATCTCCAGACGCTCGATAATGTCGTCGAGGATCGGGTCTTCCGGCGGCATCCCGATAAGACGGCGGTTGATCAGGATGTTGTCGCGAACGCTCAGATAGGGCAGCAAGCCTCCGGATTGGAGCACGAAGCCAATGGAGCGGGCGCGGATGCGCGCAAGCGCACGCTGGGAACGTCGACGCCACAGGTCGGCGATGTCCGTAGGTGTTCCATTCCCATTGGTCAGGTCGAACGCGGCCACCTGGCATCGGGTGCGCCACCAACCGAGGACCTCCAGGACGGTGCTTTCTGCCGGACCCGCTCTCGCCGGTGATCGCCAGCATCTCGCCACGTTTCATTCGAAGCTCGGGATTCCCGACACTGAATGTCTGCTGCTGTCCCGCGCCACGACGAAACCGCTGTCGATCTCCAGTAGCATCAGGAGTGCAGCCTGCCATTGCACTGACCGCCGGTGCGTTTTTGGATGCGGAGAGCGCTGAGGCCTTGTAGGACCGTCGTGATCGAAGTCCGACCTACGGTCCGGCGTGCGAAACAGGAAGCCGGTCTGTGATCGACGTTGGGGCTGCAAAGATCCGTTCAAGTACATGGAGACCTTGGCGATCTTGGCACCTTAGCGGTGAATGTCCTACCGGTCTCACGGCAGATCCCGCAACCGCACCGGATAGACCTGCTCATCCACCGGGCTGCCTTCGGCCAGGCCTTCCAGCGCCCGATGTCCGCGTTGTAGCGTGCGTAGAGCTGAATCTTGGCCTTGAGCCGGTTGATGAAGTCGTACTGGCGCTGCGGACCCCAGCGCGACCAGGTGTCCTGATCCAGGTGCATGACGTCGCTTTGGTAGGGGAGGCCATCCAGGTATTCCCCGAGGATCCCCAGGTCGGCGAGTTTGGTGGCCTCGGGGCGCGTGGCCAGGTTGGGATCGCGCCCGTACTGGGCGGCGATGGAGCGCAGGCTGTCGAAGAAGCTGTTCGGTTCCAGGACACCCCGGTCCGCGGCGTCGACGATCTTGCGCAGAATCATCTCCAGATCGCTGAGCTGATTCTTGGTCAGCAGCACCCGCACGTCGACGGTGCGCTTGGTGGGGTCCGCGAAGTCCCGGTCGCCGATCCAGCCCTCGAACAGGGTCGGCGCGTTCGTCTTCTCCTCGGTGCCGAGGTAGGCGAGCTGCATGGCGTGGCCCAGGGCCTTGGTCAGGGCGCGGAGCCGTTCCAGCTCCGGATCGGTGCCGACTTGGCGCGGCCGGCTGCTTCGCGGCCTGGGATGTCTTGGCACTGCCGGCCACGGTTTCACCCTGCGATGCCCGCCGGACGTTGTCGATGATGGAGTCGGCCAGGGTGTCCACGCTTTTGCCGAAGCGCTTTACCGATCCGGTGGCGACCGGAAAATAGAGTGGTTGCTGGAGGTAAGAATTCTTGCTCAGCGTGCGGTAGGTTGCCTCGGCGGTGGCGTGGTTGGCGCGTCCCTCGGGTGTCTTCAGGTGCAGGGCGTAGATGGCGATGCCGAGCTCGCCGGCCTCGGACTGGATCTGCGCCGCCTCCATGCCGGTCTTGGACTTGTCGCCCTTCAACGCCCCCGCATCCGTCACCAGGATTAGATAGCGGGCCCCGAAGCGATTCCATGGGATGTCCTCCAGGGCCTTGATGATCCCGGCGAAGGCGTCCTCGTCGAACTCGGCGGTGGATACGCTGGCCTCGCGAAGCGCGGCGACCTTTCCGAGGAAGTCGTCTGCGTCCCTCACTTCCGCAGGGTCGGCGAATTCCTTGCTCAGATACTCCAGCTTCGGGGTCTTCTCGATCCCCGCACGGTAGGCGACGAGCCCGAAGGACACCTTGTCCAGGACGCCGGCGTCCTTGATGCGGTCGTAGATCCGGTCGACGGCCTTCTTGGTCTCGTCGATATACGGGCGCATGGAGATGGTCGAGTCGATGACGAAGACGACCGCCGCCCGGAAGCTTTCCAACAGGGTGACGGGGGAGGGAGCGGCCTCCTGCTTTTTCGGCGGAAGCTCCTGCTTGGTTACGGAAGCCACCTCGAGGGTTTTCACCTTGTGCCCGGCGCTGGTGTAGGTCTCCTCGAAATCCAGGATGGGAAGCAGGTAGAACTGATCGTTGATGTCGACGAACTTGTCCGGCTCTATCGCGACGACCCGCTTGTCCTGACCTCCCTGGTCGATCTTCTCCACCAGGGGGGTCATGACCTCGGCCGGATTATCCAGTGCCAGCATCTGCTTCAGGTCATCGGCGGAGCTGAAGAACAGCATGCGGTTACGTGCCGCCGGGTTCGTGAAGCCCAGGGTCAGCTGTTGCTTCCAGGGGACGGTCTGATCCGCCGCGACCCAGCCTGAGGTCCCGCCGCGGGTGTCCACGCCCACCTGCAGCCAACGTTTCCCGTCCTTCTCCTGGTCCGCGTACAGGTAGAAACGGCTGAAGGCATCGATGAGCTTGCCGTCCTTCGCCTCGGGTGCCGAGACCAGCTCGGCTCCCGGGCGGGTGAGGACGCGCTGGTAGAGCGACTTTTTGCCGGGCTGCAGCAGGGGCTCTGCGGCGGAGGCCGCCGCGAAAGGACCAACGAGCGCGCAAAGGGCAAGAATTAGGAAATAAGAATATTTAATTATCATGCTGATAAAACAGATATCTTCATGTTTATTGTGACACGATCTCTCCCTGCCGGTTCTGTCTTGCCGGATCGCCTTTCGCCTGGCCCCTACAGCTTGCCGAGTCTGGTAAGCAGATCCTTCGCCTCCCGATCTCCCGACTGCGCGGCGCGGCGCAGCAAACGCACGCCGTCTTCGAACAGCGGGCCGGAGCTTTCGCTCGCGATGAGGAGCTGACCCAGCCGCCGCTGTGCTGCGGGGTCTCCGGCATCGGCAGCCTCCCGATACCACAGAGATGCGGCCGTGGCGTCGGGCGCCTGGATGCAGCCTCCCGCGGCGAAGCCCTGCGGGTCGAGTCGGCCGGCGAGGGATGATGCGAGCCGCGGGTCGGCTTGTGCCGCGCGGTTGTAGAGGACCATCGCGGCATCGCAGTCCGGGACCTGCTCCCGGCGCTCGGCCTGGGCCTGAATCTCCTCGGGTGTAGGATTCGCTGCTAGAAATGCCCGGGCATGCTCGATCCCGCGCAAGACCTCCGGCTCGGCGTCTGCGGACGGTACAGGCTCTGCGCCGACCGCCGACGATTCCGCTGTCGGTGGCGCGGGCGGTTCCTGCGCGGCGGTTTCCGGGGTCAGGCCGGATTCCGCGGCAACTTGGTCAGGGACAAGCTCCGCCAGGGACTCCGGCGGCGTTTCCCGAACGATCCATCGGTCGAGCCAACCGAGCTGCCAAACGCCGATCCCGGCGCCGACGATCAGGACCAGTAGCAACAGGGCCGCGAGCGGACCGACGACGCGGCGGCTTGGCGTGGGCGGCTCGGGAGGTGGCTCGCGACGCTCGCCGAACAGCTCCAGGTCCAGCTCCAGATCGGGCTCCGTGACCTGAGCGAGCAGCGGATCCGAGCTGCCGGGCCCGCGGGCGGCGGGTGAGCCGAGCAGATGCCCGGTGATGCGCAGGACGCCTGACTCCTCTGCTGCACCCCGCCGTACCAGGACCCGCAGCGCCATGTTGGAGGCCGCGGCTACAGGGTCGATGATCTCCGGCCCCGCACTTACACTCAGCTCGCCGTCCCCCGCCAACACTTCCGGCAGCCGATGCCAATGGGGGGTGACCTGCCAAGCCTGCCCCTCCCCGAGGTATCTGTCGTCGAGGTTTCGCTGTATCGCCAGCTCCTGGTCGTCCCCGCGGGCTTCGAAGCCCGCAATCCGGAACAGACCTTGTCCCGGGGCGGTGGTCTCCAGTCGTATGTTCAGGGGCATTGTCCAAGCCGAGGTGGAAAACGGAATAAGGAGGGCTCAGATCCGTTCCAGCTCCGTTAGCCCTTCGTTCTTGGCCTCGACTTTGCTGTAGAGATCGTACAGCGCGGCCTGCAACGCCTCCTCGATGACCGGGTGGTAGAAGGGCATACGCAGCAACTGCCCGACGGTCAGCCCCTGCGTGATGCACCAGCACAGCAGGTGGGCCAGATTCTCCCCCTTGGGACCGATCATCTCCGAGCCCAGTATGCGCCCGCTTTTCTTATCTCCGTAAACCCGCAGCACGCCCCGGTTCTTGCCCATGATCAGGGCGCGGCCCACGGGCGCGAAGTTGATCTGGCCAACAGCGGTCGTCTCCGAATCGAGATCGTTCCAGCGTGTACCCACGGCGCAGATGTTGGGGTCACAGAAGTTGATGAACAGCGGTACCTTGCGGCGGAAGGAGGAGATCTCGTCGCGGGCTGCGTTGTAGCCGGCGACCTTGCCCTCGTCGCCGGCCTCGTGGAGGATCTGGCGCTCGCCGTTCACGTCGCCGGCGATGAAGATTCTAAGGCCGCCCACCTGCATGCTGTTGCGGTCGTACTCCGGGATGCCGCGGGCGTCCAAGGTCACGCCCAGATTCTCCAAGCAGAGGTTCTCGACGTTCGGGACCCGGCCTATGCTGCACAGTACCCGGTCCACCAGCACGCTGACCTCCCCGGCACTGACACGAAGCTTGTCGCCTTCCTCGGCGATCTCTGCGGCCTGCCCCAGGTGAATGGGAAACTCCTTTCCCATCAGCTCGATGGCGGTTTTAGACACCTCCGGGTCCTGCGCACCTGCGATGGTGTCCAGCTGATCGAAGCCGGTGACATCGACGCCGAATCTGTGCAGGCTCTGGCCCAACTCCAGGCCGATGGTGCCCAGCCCGATCACCGCAACCGATGCCGGCAAGTCTTCCAGCTCGAATATGTCGTCGGTGGTGAGCACCCGCTCGCCGAAGGCCTTCCAGGGCCCCGGGACCAAGGGGCGCGAGCCGGTGGCGATCACGACGCTCGTGGCGCGAATGCGCTGTCCGGCGACGTCCAGCAAGGTGGGCTCGACGAACCGGGCGTAATCCTGGAGGAAGAGGTCCGGCGGCATATTGTCCGTGGAATTGCCCAGCACCCGGTCGACGAAGGTGTCCCGCAGATCTTGGACGTGCTCCATCGCCTCGGCGACGTCCAGCGTCATCTCTTGATGTCCGTCGACGCCGTACTTCCCCAGGTGGGTTCGGCGGTGGTAGTCCTCCGCGACCTGGATCATGGCCTTGGACGGCATGCAGCCCACGCGGGCACAGGTGGTGCCGGGCTCGCCGCCGTTGATGAGCACAAAGGACTTCTTGGCCCTGCGGACCTGACCCATGGCGTTGAGACCGGCAGTGCCGGACCCGATGATGGCGACGTCGACGTTTCTTTCTTCCACTGGGAACCTCGCTTGGACATGGTTGACTGGCGAGCATTCTAAACCCGGGCCGTAGAAAAGAAAGCCGAGTATTTACAGCCTGATGAGTGGTGGCTAAACTGCGCCGCTTCCATTCCTCGGGGTCATCACAGCAGGCAGATATATTGAGCGCGGCTACGGACTTGAGCTTCCATGTGACGCCGGGTGGCAGTCTTTGCGGCCGCATCCGCGTGCCCGGGGACAAGTCGATCTCTCATCGTGCCGTCATGATGGGTGCGATCGCCGACGGAGTTACCGAGATCTCCGGATTCTTGGAAGGCGAGGATAGCCTGGCGACCCTGCGGGCGTTTCGGTGCATGGGGGTGCCTATCGACGGGCCGGACGCCGGGCACGTGCGTATCGACGGGGTCGGAATGCATGGCTTGCGCCCGCCATCCTCGGACTTGGATCTGGGTAACTCCGGCACCTCCATGCGGCTGCTCTGCGGCCTGCTTTCCGGACAGCGTTTCGCCAGCACCATGGTGGGGGATGCCTCTCTGAGCAAGCGCCCGATGCGGCGGGTCACTGACCCCCTGTCCGAGATGGGTGCCCGCATAGGGACCACAGAGCGGGGCACCGCGCCCCTGCGCATCGAGCCGGTGAGCGACTTGCGTCCGATCGATTACGAAATGCCCGTCGCCAGCGCTCAGGTCAAGTCCTGTTTGTTGCTCGCCGCTCTCTATGTGTCTGGCACCAGCTGCGTCACCGAGCCCGCACCGACCAGGGACCATACCGAGCGTATGCTCACGGGCTTCGGCTATGCGCTTCACCGCAACGGGCCTCGGGTGTGTATCAGAGGAGGCGGACACCTGAGCGGCTGCCGGCTCGACGTCCCGGGGGATATCTCCTCCGCCGCCTTTTTCCTGGTGGGAGCGAGCATCGCGCCGGGCTCGGACCTTACACTGGAGCACGTGGGCGTGAATCCCACCCGTATTGGCGTATTGAACATATTGCGCGACATGGGCGCGGACATTCAGATCCTCAATCCCCGGGACGCCGGTGGCGAGCCCGTCGCAGACCTGCGCGTGCGCTCGGCCGCGCTTAGAGGCATCCAGATTCCGCAGGGGCAGGTGCCGCTGGCCATCGACGAGTTTCCGGCCCTGTTCATCGCTGCCGCCTGCGCCCAGGGGGAAACCCTCCTGAGCGGCGCGCAAGAGCTGCGGGTGAAAGAAAGTGACCGTATCCAGGTCATGGCGGAGGGCCTCGCTGCCCTCGGTGTGGAAGCCGAGCCCCGTGCCGATGGCATCAGGATCCGTGGCGGCGACCTCGGCGGTGGCCTGGTGGACAGCCGCGGGGATCATCGTATCGCCATGTCTTTCGCAATCGCCGGTCTCAGGGCGGGGGCTGGCATCCATGTTGATGACTGCGCCAACGTGAACACCTCTTTTCCGGGCTTCGCCGCCCTGGCAGCCGAGGTCGGGCTCGGCATCGTGGAGCAAAAGACATGACGCCAGTAGTCACGATCGACGGTCCGTCCGGGACCGGCAAGGGCACGATTGCGGACCTGGTGGCCCAGCGCCTGGGATGGTGTTGCCTGGACAGTGGTGCCCTCTACCGGGTGCTTGGCTTGGCTGCCCAGCGCCGGGGACTCGACCTGAATGCGGAGGACGACTTGGCGCGGCTGGCCTCAAAGCTGAACGTCGAGTTCAGGGAAAACCGGGTGCTCCTGGACGCAGCGGACGTATCCGACGCCATACGCACCGAGACAGCGGGAGACACTGCATCCCGCGTGGCGGCGCATGGATCCGTACGTGAGAAGCTGCTCGCATGGCAACGGGAGGCGGCCAGACCTCCGGGACTGATTGCCGACGGGCGCGACATGGGTACCGTCGTATTTCCCGACGCGCCGCTGAAGATCTTTCTCACCGCCAGTGCCGAGGAACGTGCCGAACGACGTTATAAACAGTTGAAACAAAAGGGATTGGATGTTAGCCTTGCGCAACTTGTCACGGAGATTCGCGAGCGCGACGAGCGCGACAGCAACCGTTCCGTGGCACCGCTCAAGGCGCCTGACGGGGCGCTCTTGTTGGATACCACCTCCATGTCGATCGAGGAGGTGCTCGGCCGGGTCTTGGAAGCGATTAGGCGCGTCTTCCCGGACTCGGCCGATTGATGTCGGCGTCTGACGGACCTGGGACGGGGGCCTGCAGGACGCTTGAAACCGCTGATTTGTCAGCGGTTTCTTAGTTTCGGGCCATCGTACCGACGCAGTCGGTCGCCCGACTCCAACTGGTCAGCCGACATACGGCGGGCCTTTTTATAACCCAAGCCCTTGGCCCGGAAGGGACAAGTCAACGCGCCGCGTCAGGAAACCTTAAACACATGACCGAAAGCTTTGCCGAACTCTTCGAACAGAGTCTCTCCAATACCCAGCTACTGCCCGGAACCATCGTCACCGGCACTGTGGTGGACATCACCTCCGACGCCGTGGTCGTTAACGCGGGCCTCAAGTCGGAAGGCATCATCCCCAAGAACCAGTTTTTCGACGCCGAGGGCGGACTCGAGGTCGCCGTCGGCGACGAGGTCCAGGTTGCCCTCGACGCAGTAGAAGACGGCTCAGGAGCCACCCGCCTGTCGCGGGAAAAGGCAAAGCGTCATGCGGCCTGGGAGTTCCTGGACAAGGCGTTCGAGGCGAGCGATACCGTGAAGGGTATGATCAACGGCAAGGTGAAGGGTGGCTTCACGGTCGACCTGGGCAGCGTCCGCGCCTTTCTCCCCGGATCCCTCGTGGACGTGCGCCCGGTGCGCGATACCAGCTACCTGGAAGGCAAAGAGCTGGAGTTCAAGGTCATCAAGCTGGACCGCAAGCGCAACAACGTGGTGGTCTCCCGCCGCGCGGTGGTCGAAGAGGAGTACAGCGCCGAGCGGGAAGCCCTGCTCGAGAAGTTGGAAGAGGGCATGGAGATCCAGGGTGTGGTCAAGAACCTCACCGATTATGGCGCCTTCCTCGACCTGGGCGGAATCGACGGTCTGCTGCACATAACGGATATGGCTTGGCGCCGCGTCAAGCACCCCTCCGAGGTTGTGGAGATAGGGGATGAGATCGGCGTAAAGGTCCTCAAGTTCGACCGCGAGCGCCAACGTGTCTCCCTCGGCCTGAAGCAGATGGGGGAGGATCCCTGGGTCAACATCTCGCGGCGCTATCCGGAAGGTACCCGTGTGTTCGGCAAGGTCACCAATATTGCCGACTACGGTTGCTTCGTGGAGATCGAGGAGGGCGTCGAGGGCCTGGTTCACGTCTCCGAGATGGATTGGACCAACAAGAACATCCACCCCAGCAAGGTCGTCACCTTGGGCGATGAGGTGGAGGTGATGGTGCTCGATATCGATGAGGAGCGTCGGCGCATCTCCCTGGGTATCAAGCAGTGCCAGATGAATCCCTGGGACGAGTTCGCCGTCAACTTCAAGAAGGGCGATCACGTCAGCGGCAAGATCAAGTCCATCACCGACTTCGGTATCTTCATCGGACTGGACGGCGGAATCGACGGTCTGGTCCACCTGTCCGACATCTCCTGGGACGAGCCCGGCGAGCAGGCACTGCGCCGCTACCAGAAGGGCGACGACCTCGAGACGGTGGTGCTGTCGGTCGATCCCGAGCGCGAGCGCATCTCCCTGGGCGTCAAGCAGCTTGACAAGGACCCCTTCTCCTCGTTCGTCGCCATCAACGAGAAGGGCAGCGTCGTCACTGGCACCATCACGGAGGTGGACGCCAAGGGTGCGACCGTCGCGTTGGCAGAAGGTGTGGAGGGTTACCTGCGCGCCTCCGAGATTTCGCGCGACCGTATCGAGGATGCCCGGGCAGTGCTCAAGGTCGGTGACGAGATCGAGGCCAAGTTCCTCGGTGTCGACCGCAAGAACCGCACCCTGTCGTTGTCCGTCAAGGCCAAGGATATGGACGAGGAGAGCGCTGCTATCAAGGGTTATTCACGCGATTCGCAAGCGGGCACCGCTACGCTCGGCGATATTCTCAAGCAACAAATGGGAGAGACTCAGAACGATTGAGCTTTCCCCTTGAATGGTCGGCCCGCCCGAGCGGCGGGCCGCGTACTCTGTCCGCGGAATAAGAAAGATGACCAAATCGGAGCTGATTGAGCAACTGGCAGCCGAGCAAGGCCACTTGGCGTATAAAGACGTGGAGCTGGCGGTCAGGTGCGTGCTGGAGCAAATGAGCAATGCACTTGCCGCGGGAGAGCGGATCGAGATCCGCGGTTTCGGCAGCTTTTCTCTGCACTACCGCCCGCCGCGCATGGGCCGTAACCCCAAGACGGGAGATTCGGTTGCCCTTGCCGGAAAGCACGTGCCGCACTTTAAACCGGGCAAGGAGCTGCGGGACCGGGTGAACCTCGCCTTTATCGCCCAAGAAGCGGCGGCAACACCAAAGGCCGCTACCGGCACCGCCGCCTGATCTGCTGCTGTCTACGGGAGCGGGGAGGGGCGCTCTAGGAGCCTGTCCGACGTACGACTGTCCTACTGCGGAATCGCGGACGCCGGCCCGATTTCCTCCCCGATCTTGTTAATTAGAGCAGGCTATTCGCCTCGATCGCGGGAAAAATCGGTCTCGGCCCCGCGATCTCTCGCTACGAACGCGCAAGTCGGACAGGCTCCCAGGGCCGGTTCTCCGCCTTCTCAACCGAGCTGGCCCAGGGCGCGCCCACGCGGACAGGCTCGCTGGCGCCCAATTCCAGTGCCCTGGGGAAAGCGGCAAGTGAAGGTGCTTCCCTGTCCCATCTCGCTCTCGATAATCAGCCGCGCGTCGTGCCGGTTCAGCACGTGCTTGACGATTGCCAGCCCCAACCCCGTGCCCCCCGAAGCGCGTGAGCGCGCCTTGTCGACGCGATAGAAGCGCTCCGTCAGCCGCGGCACATGCGCAGGCTCCACCCCCTCACCATTGTCCCGGACGGAGAACACCGGGCCGGGCTCGTCGTCCCGCCAGCTGATCCAGATGCGGCTTCCCTCGGGGGTGTGCTTTACCGCGTTGAATACCAGGTTGGAGAAGGCACTGCGCAGCTCGACCGCGTTGCCCGTCAAGAGCAGGTCCGGCGCAATATCGGTGATGAGCTCATGCCGACCGCCGCTGAGCACCTGCGCCTCGTCGATGACCAGGTAAAGCTCGTCGGGCACATCCACCGGCTCGATTTCGGGGGATCGGTCCTCCATCTCCAGGCGCGAGAGCGTGAGCAGGTCATCGACGATGGAGCGCATGCGCTCGGTTTGGTTGAACATCAGGTCCATGGGCCGTCGATGGTTATCGGGCGTGAGCGGTGAATCGACCAGGTTCTCCAGGAATCCGGCGATTACCGTCAGAGGTGTGCGCAGCTCGTGAGAGGCGTTCGCTACGAAGTCGCGGCGGATCAGATTGAGGTGAAAGACCTTGGTGATGTCGCGGGCCACGACCAGGCGCTGGCGTTTGCGCTCACCGAAAGGGGTAACGCGAAGGGAGAGCATGAGGGCACGGTTGTGCGCGGAGGCCATCTCCGTGGGCCTGGTGTAATCACCCGCGTCGATGAGCTCGTCGATCCGCTCGTGCTGCAGGATCTCCGTCAGGCGTTTGCCGTCGTCGCGGGGCCATGAGACGTTCATCAGGACCGATGCCGCGGGATTGGCCCATTCGATGCATCGCTGCTTGTCGAGGATAACCAGGGCGTCTGGAACCGAGACCGCCGCTTCGCGGAAGCGCCGCACGAACCGAATCTGGCGCTTGCGGCGCTTGCGCCCTCGTTGCTGGTACTGCGCAACGGCACGGTAGATTTCGCCCCAGAGCCCCAGTGGAAAAGGCGGGACCATGCGGTGATGGCGGTGGATGAGCACCGCTAAGCGAACCAGGTAGTAGAGGTTGCGCCCGAAATAGGGTAGGGGGGTGAGGAGCGCGATCAAGACCGGACTGAGGCCCAACCAGTTCAGAAACAGGGCGCCGGCAACTGAGGCAAGCAGGAAATAGACCTCGAAGAGAAGGGATTGACGCATGCAAACCTGGCCCCGCCGGGTCTCATTCCTTGTTCGAGAAGCGGTAGCCGACGCCGCGAACCGTCTGCAACATGCGGTCGTGATTGGTGATCTCCAGGGCCTTGCGCAAGCGGCGAACGTGCACGTCGACGGTTCTCTCCTCTACGTAGACCTGGTCTCCCCAGACTTGGTCGAGAAGCTGGGAGCGGGTGAACGCCCGTTCGGCATGGGTCATGAAAAAATGCAACAGTCGGTACTCCGTCGGGGCAATGTCGACGCGTTTGCCGTTGGCGCTGACGCGGTGGCTGAGGTTATCGATGTGCAGCCCGCCGATCTCGATCTCGTCGGCGAGCTCGTCGGGCTTCACACGCCTGAGCACCGCGTTGACCCGAGCCACCATCTCCCGCGGCGAAAAGGGCTTGGCGATGTAGTCGTCGACGCCCGTGTCCAGCCCCTTGATCCGGTCCTCCTCTTCGCCCTTGGCACTCACCATGATGATAGGAATGGAGCGGGTGTTTGCGTTCTGCTTGATCTGCTGGGCCAGCTCCAGTCCGGAGCGTCCCGGGAGCATCCAATCGAGCAGCAGCAGATCCGGGTTGTCGGATGCCATGAGCTTGCGTGCCTCATCCGCGTGGCCGGCTTCGATCACGCTGAATCCCGCCCCCTCGAGGGCAAATCGGATCACTTCACGGATATCTGGCTCGTCATCGACGACAAGAACGTTGGTCATGGTACTCAACTCCCTGTGTTAGGGAAAAAATTCAACCTGCGCATAGTGTATTTCCGGGAAGTTAAAATAAGGTTACCGCATGCGGGGAGGCTTTCTCGACGAGATTTTGGCCAGTTAAAGAACTATGCCCACCAATCAGGCAACACCGAGAGGGCTTTGTCCCCCGGAACCCAGAGCCCTCTTGAAGTCTGCTTCAAGCTCGATCCGGGGCGTCGAATCGCTCAAGCTGGCGATCCAGATGGCAAGCAGCGAGAGCAGAAATCCGGGGACGATCTCGTAGAGATCGAACAGGCCGCCTTCGAGCTGCTTCCAGGCCACCACGGTGATGCCGCCGGTCAGAACGCCGGCGAGAGCGCCTCGCCGTGTCATGCGCGCCCAGTACAGCGATAGAATCAGCACAGGTCCGAACGCCGCCCCGAATCCGGCCCAGGCGTATCCCACCAAGTCCAAGACCATGGTCTTGGGGTCCAGGGCGATGATGAACGCCAGGCCCGCAAGCACCACCACGGCTCCCCGCCCAACGGCGACGAGCTCCCGCGCACCGGCCTCGCGCCGCAGCGCACTGCGGTAGAAGTCCTCGGTGAAGGTGGAGGAGGAGACCAGCAGCTGCGAGTCGGCTGTGCTCATGACCGCCGCCAGGATTGCGGCAAGACAGATGCCGGCCACCACCGGGTGAAAAAGAAGATTCACCAGCTCGATGAAGACCTTCTCGCGGTCCGCCTGTACCAACGGGGGATTAACGAGCAGGATGCCGGCGAGCCCCGCGAGGACCGCGCCGGTCAGGGTAATCGCAACCCAGGAGAGCGCGATGAGCCGGGCGCGCGGTACGTCGCCGACCGAATGGATGGCCTGAAAGCGAGCCAGGATGTGTGGCTGACCGAAGTATCCCAGCCCCCAGGCGGCGAGCGAAAGGATCCCGATGAGACCCAGTGCCGCTCCGTCAGCACCCGTAAGCGGGTCGAGCAGTTGGGGGTCGAGCGAATCGATAACCCTTTCGGAGCTGCCCGCGTCGGAGAAGGCCATCAGCGGCACGGCAACCAGGGCCGCGGCCATCAGCAGACCCTGGACGACATCGGTCCAAGAGACGGCGAGGAAACCGCCGACGGCGGTGTAGAGCAGGATGGCCAATGCGCCCGCTGCTACCGCCCAGATGTAGGGTAGTCCGAACACGGCCTCGAACAGCTTGCCGCCGGCGACCAGCCCGGAGCCGGTGTAGAGCAGGAAAAAGAACAAGGTGAAGAAGGCGCTGATACCGCGCAGCCAGCCGCTCTCATCTCTGAAGCGGTTTGCGAAGAACTCCGGCAGCGTGAGGGCATCGCCGTAGGCCTCGCTGAACAGACGCAGCCTGGCTGCGAGCAGACGCCAGTTGAGCCAGGTGCCCAGCAGCAGACCCCCAGCCAGCCAGAGGGACTCGAGTCCTGCGGCATAGGCGAAGCCAGGCAGACCGAGCAGCAGCCAGCCGCTCATGTCCGAGGCGCTGGCGCTCAATGCCGCGGTGCCGCTGCCGAGACTGCGCCCACCGAGGATGAAATCGGAGAGATTCGTCGTGCGCCGGTAGGCGTACCAGCCGATGGCGAGCATGAGCCCGAAATAAGCGCCGAAGGTAAGCGCGATAACCAGACTGTCTTGTTTCAAGCGATTGGTTCCTCAGCTCAGGGCAGGTAGGTCAGCGCCGGGTGCGGTGGCCTACCTGTTCTGAGGTATAGTTTAAGGCCCGTGCATAAAGGCTTCCATTTAGGAGACGAAGGGTGACTGGGGATCGAGAAGTACAACGCCGGCCGGTGTATCAAGGCAAGGTCATCGACCTGGGGCTGGAGGCCGTCGAGCTGCCGAACGGCGAGTCAGTAGAGCTGGAGATCATCCGCCACCCCGGCGGCGCGGCTGTCGTCGCCTTGGACGCGCAGGAGCGGGTCTGCCTGCTGCGTCAGTACCGCCACGCGGCCGGCGGCTGGCTTTGGGAGCTGCCTGCCGGAAAGATCGACCCCGGCGAGACGCCCTCCGGCACGGCGAGCCGGGAGCTCATCGAGGAGGCCGGAGTCGAGTCGGATGATTGGACAGATCTGGGCTCCATGCTCAGTTCCCCCGGCGTACTGACCGAGGTCATCTATCTTTACCTGGCCCGCGACCTCCAACCGGCCACGCAGAGTCACGAGGCACACGAGGTCATCGAAATTCATTGGATACCTCTGCGGCGGGCGTTGGAGTGGTGCCTCGACGGTACTATCAGGGACGCCAAGACACTGATCGGGCTGTTCCGGGCGGAGGCATGGAACAAGAGCAGGGCCAGGCTCGATGTGGAAGACCCGGGTTGCTAGTGCACAACGGTAGGGGAGTTGTTGATTCATGCGTATTCATGTTCTGCAACACGTGCCTTTCGAGGGACCCGCGGGCATCGGCGATTGGGCCACCCACAAGGGGCATTCGGTTACGATTTCGCCCCTGTTCGTGGACGCGGACCTACCGGATCCGGGTGCTTTTGATTGGCTGGTCGTCATGGGCGGCCCCATGGGCATCCATGACGAGGCCGAGTATCCCTGGCTGTCACGGGAGAAGAGATTTCTGCGTGAGACTATCGACGGCGGCAAGACCGTCGTCGGGGTCTGCCTCGGTGCGCAGCTCATTGCCGACGCCCTGGGTGCGAGGGTGTATCGTCACGAGCACAGGGAGATTGGATGGTTTCCGATCGAAGTTACGGAGGAAGGACAGGCATCGAGGTTGATGGTTTTTCTGCCGCATCGGTTCGAGGTCTTTCACTGGCATGGGGACACCTTCGACTTACCGGAGGGCGCCGTCCATCTGGCGCGCAGCGAGGGCTGCGAGCACCAGGCTTTTCTCTACAACAAGAGGGTGCTCGGGCTGCAGTTCCACTTGGAGTCGATGCCCGCAAGCGTCGTGGACCTCGTCGCCAACTGTGCCGATGAGATAGTCCCCGGTCCCTATGTCCAAGACGCCGAGCGCATGCTCGAGGCGACTGAGCAGGACTATGCGCGCATCAATCAGGCGCTGTTCCGCATCTTGGATCAACTCGCGGCCTGAGGGTTTACGAGCGGATTCGAAGCGAGTTATGTTTTCCACGAATCGCATATGGTTTCCCGTAACACCGTCACTGAGTGCGCAGCGCAGCCGTGATCCATTCCGTTTGTATCTCTTATAGCCGCCACGACCTTTCCCAGTGCGCCCGGCTCAGGCAGGGTCTTGAGCAGCAAGGTGTCGAGGTGAGCGTGGACGAGGTCAGCATCTCGCCAGGGTTGGACCTGCGCGAGAGTATTCGCGACCTTCTGTATGGACGCTGGGCCTTGAGCGCGTGATGCGCGGTCTCGCTACGCCGAAGCCGAGCGTACGCCGAATGCGCGAGTGAAGGCGGATACGCTTGGGAAGCCTAACCGTGACTGAAGCTTTGCTGACTTAATCCCCAGAAGCTCAAAGCCGCGTCCGCTCCCGCAGCAACTTCACCTGGAAAAGGGTGTTGCGTTCCTCTTCCTCCAGGGCGGACTGGATGAAATGGATGGTCCGGCGATAGCGGGGGATGATGTTGTACTTGAGGGCGTTGACCCGTTTCTGGGCCTTGCGCTGCTCTTCCAGTAGCCGGTGCAGGGCGATCTCTACCTCCCCGAGCCGGGCCAGTACTACCGCTAGATCCGCGAGGTGCCCCCTGGTGTTGTCGAAGCTGGCGTCGGTTCCCATGAGTCCGACGGGGTTGAGCGGGAGCCGCTGTGCGGTGACGGCCGGATACTCGATACCCAGGCTGCGACGCGGCAGTATGTCCACCGTGAGGGCCGGCTCGGCGCCCAAGGCGGCCTGTGGATGCCGCGGCTGCCCATGCGCAGATGGGTGATGCTCAGGCAACGGTAGGCCCCTTCGAGCATCTGGTGGGCCTCTTCCCGCAGCCGGCGGTACTCGCCGATGCGCTCGTAGACCAGACGCGTGAGCTGCTCGCGCTTGCGCTCCAGAAGGTCGTGCCCTTGTTCGAGGAACTGGACTTGCTTCTTCAGGCCCAGGAGCGTGTTCTTGGTCGGGGGGACTTTGATGAGTTGTTGGGGCATTTGTGCTTCTGGTTCGCAAATGTACGCGTGAGCTCAGGCCGAGCCATTCGTTGGGTTACGGAAAACGGCGCCTGGCTCAACCTACGTGTTGTCGGAAACGTTTGCGTCCGTTTGCGGACCCCTCTTCATTCCGTCCCCTGATAGTACTTCGCCAGGTCCGTCTCGCTCACCCGCGTGAGCATGTCCCGCGGGAACGAGGACATAAGCTCCCAGGAGAGGTTCAGGGTCGCCTCGATGCTGCGGTCCTCCGCGTCTCCTTGCCCCACGAAGCGCTTATCGAACTCGCTGGCGAACTGCAGGTAACGCCGGTCTCGCTCAGACAGCTCGTCCGCACCGATGATGGACGCCAGGTTGCGCGTCTCCAGTGCCCGCGCGTAGAGGGCGTATAGCTGGGCCGCGACGCGCGGGTGATCACCGCGGGTGTCGTCCTTGCCGATGCCGTCCTTCATCAGCCGCGACAGGGAAGGGGAGATGTGCACCGGCGGGTAGATCCCCTGGTTGTGCAGCTCCCGGGAGAGCACGATCTGGCCCTCGGTGATGTAGCCGGTAAGGTCCGGGATCGGGTGGGTGATGTCGTCCGAGGGCATGGAAACCACGGGCATCATGGTGATGGAGCCGTGGCGCTGGTGGATGCGCCCGCAGCGCTCGTAGATCTCGGCCAGGTCCGAGTACAGGTAGCCGGGATAGCCCTTGCGGGCCGGAACATCGCCCTTGGCGGTTGCCACCTCGCGCAGGGCCTCGGCATAATAGGTCATGTCGGTCATGACCACCAGGACGTGACGGTCCAGGTCATAGGCAAGGTATTCGGCCGCAGTCAGGGCCGTGCGGGGCAGGGTGAGGCGCTCCACCGGCGGGTCATCGGCCAGGTTAATGAACATGACCACGTTGCGCAGCACACCGGAGCTGGCGAACTCGTCCTGGAAGAACTTGGCGTCGGCATGGGACACGCCCATGGCGGCGAATACGATGGAGAAGCTGGAATCCTCGTCCACCAACTTCGCTTGGCGCACGATCTGGGCGGCGAGCCGGTTGTGGGGCAGGCCGGAGCCGGCGAAGATCGGAAGCTTCTGACCGCGGACCAGGGAGTTGAGACCGTCTATGGTGGAGATGCCGGTCTGGATGAACTCGCGTGGATAGTTGCGCGCCGCCGGGTTGATGGCAGAGCCCCCGACGGGCCGGCGCAGGCTGGACAGAATGGGCGGGCGTTCGTCCCTGGGCTCTCCCAGTCCGTTGAGCACGCGGCCCAGGATTTCCGGGGACAGGGCGATCTCCACGGGCTCGTCCAGGAAGCGCACCCAGGTATCTTCCAGGTCGAGGTCGTCCGTACCCTCGAACACCAGGACCAGCACGTCTTCGTTGGACGCACGAATGACTTGACCGTTGCGTTTAGAGCCGGTGTGGTCCTCGATCTGCACCCGGTCGCCGAAGGCGATGCCCGGCGTGTCTTTCACCACGAGCAGGCCGCCGCGGGCCTCACAGGCGGTACGATACTCTTTGACGCTCATTTGAGCTGCTCCCCATGCTTGGCATACTCGAGCCGAATGCTTTCGAGCTCCTGCTCCACGTCCGCGCGCAGCTCGGCGATCTTTTCGAGCTGATCGCTGCTGTACATGGACTTGCAGCGCCGCGCCTTGGCCAGCAGGGGCAGGCTCTGCAATTCCTGAACCGGCACGCCGAGCTCGATCAGGGCCACGCCCCGCTTGTAGATGAGATGCGCCAGATCCAGCAGCGCGAACTGCTTCTGGGGGGAGCAAAAGGTATCCACCTCGTCCAAGGCGCTCTGTTGCAGCACGGCCTCCTTCATCAGAGCGGCGCCCTCCAGCTCCCAGCGTTGGGCGTCGGAGAGGGCCTCGGGTCCAACCAGGTTGACAATGCGCGAGAGCTCGGCATCCCGGGCAAGCAGGGCCAACGCCTGGCCGCGGCGTTTCTCCCAGTTGCGGTCGATCTCCCTGGACCACCACTCTGCGGCGGTGCCGACGTGGCTGGAGAAGCTGGTCACCCAGTCGATGGAGGGGTAATGTCGCGCATCGGCAAGCTCCTTCGACAGGGCCCAGAAGGTCTCGATGATGTCTTTGGTGTGGCTGGTCACCGGCTCGGAGAAGTCTCCGCCGGGCGGGGAGACGGCGCCGATCAGGGTCACGGAGCCAGAGCCTGCGCCATGGGTTTGTACCCGTCCGGCGCGCTCGTAGACCGCCGCCAGGCGCGACGCCAGATAGGCCGGATAGCCTTCCTCTACCGGCATCTGGCCCAAGCGGCCGGCGACCTCGCGCAGGGCCTCGGCCCAGCGGCTGGTGGAGTCGGCAAGCATGACCACGTCGTAACCCATGTCTCGGTAGTACTCTGCCATGGTCATACCAACGTAGACCGAGGCCTCCCGCGCAACGACCGGCATGTTGGATGTATTGGCGACGAGCAAGGTGCGCTCCATGAGCTTGCGCCCGCTGTAGGGATCATCAAGCTTGGGGAAGCTCTCGAGTACGTCCACCAGCTCGTTGCCCCGCTCGCCGCAGCCCACGTAGATGACGATATCCGCGTTGGACCAGCGGGCAATCTGCTGTTGCACCAAGGTCTTTCCGGCACCGAAGGGGCCAGGTACCGCTCCCTTACCCCCCTTGAGCTGAGGAAGAAGGTATCTATGACCCGCTGTCCGGTGATCAAGGGCGAGACTCCGTCGTCGCGCTTGGAATAGGGCCTTGGTTTCCGAACGGGCCAGCGGTGGTAAAGTCGGAGCCTTTTGCTGCTCCCCCGTTGATCCCGAATTCGGGCGATGGTGGCCTCCAGGTCGTAATCGCCCGCGGGAGCGATCTCTTCCAATTCGCCCGACATCCCCGGGGGCACCAGGATCCTGTGCTGGATGGTTTGGGTCTCCTGCACGGTACCGAGCACCGTGCCGGCGCCGATTTTTGTGCCCGGCTCCAGCTCGCTGTTCGGCGCGAAGTCCCAGATGCGGCTGCGGTCGAGGGCGGGTATGTCCAGGCCGCGGCGGATGTAGTCTCCGGATTCGAGGGCGATCTTCTCCAACGGGCGCTGCACGCCGTCGAAGATCCCGCCGAGCAGTCCGGGGCCCAGCTCCACAGACAGGGGCCAACCCAGGCCCATGGCGGGCTCGCCCGGGCGCACGCCGTCGGTGGACTCGTAGGTCTGGACGACCGCCTGGCTTCCGCTCAGGGAGATGACTTCGCCGAACAGCCCCAGCTCCCCGATCTTCACCTGCTCGCCGTTGCGCGCGCCCGGCAGATCGATGGTGACGATCGGGCCGTTGATGTCGCGGACGACCCCGACCCTTGTGCTCTGGCTCATGTGCTTATCCGCTGAATAGATTGCCGGTTTCCAAACCGACCGGCAGCAGCCGCTCGAGGATGACCTGTTGGATGTCGCTACGCAGGCGCTCCAGCCGGCCTTCGAAGCTGTGGTCGACGCGAATGCGATTGTCCCCGCTCGTTACCCGCAAGCCTCCCAGGCTGTCGATGGGATCCGGAGCCAGACGCAGGGTCTTACCCGGTGCGGCTTCGGCGGCTATCCGGTCCCATTCACCTTCAAGCTGTTGCCGGTCGTGCGCATTGAGCTCGACCAGCAACGCGTCGCACTCGATCTGCCGCGCGGCGTGGGAAAGATAGGACTTGAGGCAGTCACGATAGGCGCTTTCGTTCTTCCTGAAGACCAGAAAGCGCTCGCGCAGCCTTTACTCTACATCCGTCACCAGATTCCAGCGAACCAGGTCGAGCTGGCTCTGCATCTTGAGCTCGCTGGCCTGCACCTGTTGGCGAAAGCTGCGTTCCCCTAGGGACTTGGCGATGGTCTCTTCGCGCTGCTCGCGCAGCCGCAGCCGTTCCGCCGCCTCCCGCAGGATGCCGTCGCGGCTGCGTTGAGCCCGTTCGCGGTACTCCCCGGCCAGCCGTTCGGCACGTCCCATAATGGCCTGTTCCAGCTCTTGTACCTGATTCATATCTCGAGTTGCGTGAAGTAACTATTAGCTGAGCCCGTTACCGAACATGGCCGCGAGACGGTCACAGACCTCGCTGGCCAGATGTGGTGGCTCGTTGAGCAGTGGCACGGACACGACGACGATTCGTCCTCCTTCGCGGCGCGCCGCCGCCAAGCCCTTGATGTCGGACTGCATGATCTGGTCGTCGACGATCACGAAGGCCTTCGTGCGTGACTGCAAAAGCTCGCGGAAGACCCGGTCCACAGTACCCGGATCCGGGCTGGGAAAGGTCTGGAAACCGATGAGCCTGAAGCCGTCCGCCAAGCGATCGTCGCCCAGAAACAGCATACGGGTCGTACGGGGCTGGTCGAGGTGTTCCGCCATCGAGATTTTCTCCGAAGATTGCGTCTTGCTCCGGCCGGGATGGCCGGCGTTTCGAGAAGGCGCCTATCCGAGCTCGGGTTCATATCTTGTCGAGCAGCAGGATACTGATGACCAGGCCGTAGATCGCAATCCCCTCGGCCAGGCCGAGATAGATAAGGGTTCGGCCCAGGTTCTCCGGCTTCTCGGTTATTGCGGCCAGGGATGCTGCGCCGATGGGCCCCACGGCGATGCCGGCGCCGATGGTGGACAGCCCGGTGGGGATACCCACACCCAGGATCGCCAGGCCCATGCCGGTGGAGATCTCGCTGACGCTCACGGCGACCTCCGTGGTCTCGGCCACGGCGTCGGAGACGCCGAAGCCCAGCAGACCCAGCTGGGCGCCGACGAACGCCAGGAGCTGCACGCTCATCGCCGGTTTGTACCAGGGCCGAATGCGCGGTGCAGAGGCGGGCCGGAACTCCAGCAGGATTCCGGAAGCGATGAGGCCGACAATGGCCAGGGACATGAGGCCTACGAGCCAGTACATGGTGTGCTCCTGTTTTGTTTCAGACTATACGGGTCGCGTTTGAAGTCTTCTCTTACCGCAGAGACGCGGAGAACGCAGAGGGTCAAAATCAAGGCACCAATCGGTACATCAAACGCTCATCCCACGTCCGCGGAAAAAAAAGCCATAGTCATTCGCTCTACGTTCTCTCTGCGCTTTCGGTGCCTCTGTGGTTTCATTAACAAAACCCGGCTGAGAGGACGCCTCTTGCTCCTTTGCCGTCCTTCGAAGCTTCAGCGGCGCGAACTCGTGCCCGTCCCCCGAGAAGTAGCGCGCGAAGCCCTCGTAAAACTCCAGGCGCAGCACCTGAATCATCACGATCCCCCCCTCGAGCACGATCATGAAGACGTTGCCGAGCAGGATGGTCACTATGTGCCCGAACGTGCCCACCATGTCCGCAAGCGTGAAAATGGCGATGGCCAGGGCCACGTGATTCAGGCTGAAGGCCGCGACGCGCAGGAAGGACAGGGTATTGGAGACGTAGCCGATGACGGTCTCCAGGGTCTCGATGAACACGACCAGGAGCTTTTCCCCGAGCGGCGCATCGAGATGGCGCCAGCCGTGGACGGCAAGTGCCAGTAGCGAGCCCGAGACCAGGAGCATCGGAAGGAAACCGAAGGTACCGATGGTCCCCAGATTCAGACCGCCCCGGACCAGCGAAAGGTAGAAAGCGAGGTTGACCAGGCCGTGATGTCCGAAGACCGCGCCCATCCAGTTACCGACAGCAATCCGATTGTAGACGGCCAGCAGGCAAGCGATCACGAGAAACAGGACGCCCCAGGCGAGGGCGATCTGGAGCATCAGGATAGGGTCGTGCAGGGGCGACATCCACAGGGCCGGCAACAGGTGCTCGTAGCCAAAGATGCTACCGAACAGAAAGCCGAAGCAAATGGACGAGATCCCTGCCAGAACGCCGAAGAGGTAGAAGCGCCCGAGCCTGCCCCGCAGGTACCAGGCCAGGGCGGCAATGACCGCCCCCTGGCCGACATCCCCGAACATGCTGCCGAACATGAGCAGGAAGCTCACCGCGAACAAAGGGGTTGGATCTATCTCGCCGTATTGGGGGATGCCGTATTGCTTGACCAACAGGGCGAAGGGCAGCAGCAGACGGCTGCGCACGGGCACGGTGGGCACCAGGGTGCGCTCGTCCGACGTGGGTCCCGGCTCTGCAGGGCGAAGGGGTTGTCCAGGCTCTCGTGAAGCCGGGTCTTCAGCGCCTCTACGGAGCGCTTGGGCACCCAGCCCGAAAGAGACGCGAGACGGCCGGAGCTATGGGTCGAGGGGTCCAGGACCACGAACGGCTCGGCCAACAGCAGTACCCGTCTGGCCTCGTCCAGCCGGTCATTGAAGTCGGCTGACCAATCGGCGAGGCGGGCGTTCAGCGCCTGGCGCTCCTTTTCGATGGCCGAGCTTCTCATGGACAGCTCTTTGCGCTTGCTCCCGGGCTCTCGGTCCAGCTCCTCGGGAACGGGGAGATGCTGAAAGCCTGCGGCGTTCAGAACCGACGTCAGCTGGGCCTCCTTGGTCCCGGTAGGGCCGACTATGACCACATGGACGTTGTCTCTGCTGGTCATGTATGGATAGAGCAGGTGATCCGCCAGGTTGACCGCGCCCTCGAGCTGACGCAGGTTCTCCCGCGGAACTATCCCGACGTAAAAATCGAGAAAGCGGGTCTTGCTGCGCAGCATACTCAGGTCGATGTTCAGCTCCGAAAAATTCGCCAGCGCCGCCTCCTGCTCCTTGATAAGGCGCTCGTCGTCGTCCAGGCGCCGGAATTGCTCCTCGTACCGGGAACATTCGCTCCAGATTATTCCCAGCCAATCGTTGATGCGGGCGAGCTCCTTCTCCGGAACCACCCGGATCAGCTCCACCTCGGGCTCTTGCTCGCGGGGAAGCAGCTTGCTGATCCTGGCTAGCCGCGAGCGCGCCGTTCTGAACAGCTCTTTGTAGCTGCGCCCCGGGACCCCGGTCAGTCCCGTCTCCTCCGGCGGGCGGTTGTCGGCATGGAAGCTCTCCGCCTCGGCCAGGGTCAGGGACGCCTGCGGCAGGTCCTCGGTAAGGAGCAGCAGGCGAACGTGCTTCATGGGTAGAGGCCGCAGCATGGCTTCAACCGGTCCCGGGTGCACAACCGTGGAATTCACAGCGAGCGCCGCAGCCGGGAGACCCCGGGAAGATCCCGCGCGAAGACGCCAAGGAACATCTTGGCGCGCTCTGCGTCTTGGCGCGCGCTTACTTTACGGCTTGGGGAAGATCGCGGCATAGCCGCAGGAGGAATGCCGTGAAAGCTCATGCCGCCCTCGCTCTGGCATCCATCGGACAGACCGGCTCGGCGAGCTCGACGGCGATGTTCACCAGGTCCCTGGGCAGCCCCAGCAATCCGCCTTGGATCAGCGAGAACAGCAGCAACAGGTCCATCCTGCGCAATACCAGGTAAGCTAGGGCCCGGGCGACACCGGAGCGGCTATGGCGCAGGATGCGCAACGCCTCGCGGTAAAGATAGGCACCCATGCGTTTCTGCACGTCGATGAGGTTCGCACTGTCCGCCAACAGGCCGCTCAAGGGTGGCGGCAGGGCGGCGAGGGCTTGCTCTAACGATTCGGCGTTAACCAGGCTCAGCAGGCGTTCCCTTTGCATCAGCCGGAATGAGGGCACGAGCTGATAGAAGGTCTCACTGGGCGAGAGCCCGTAGGAGAAGCGAAAGCGCAGCAGCCAAAGCAGGTCGGCCCGGTCGAGCAGGGCGCCCACCAATTGTTGCAGCGGCCGCAGGTTGGCGTCGTGGAACTGCATGACATGGCGGACCAGGCCCGCCATGTAGCGCTTGTCGATGGTGGCCTCCAGCGCGAAGGGCTCGTGGCGCTGCTCGAAGATCTCCCGCGCCTGGCGCGCAATCAGCCGATATGGCCCTTGCTCGAGCCGGCGCAAAAGCTCCAGCACGTTTTCGGCCTCGAAAAGCTCCTGATCGGCCAGGGGCAGGCGCAGGTTCGGCGGCAGGTCGTACAGGTTCTCGCGGATCTCCTTGCGGTCCAGGTCATAGAGCTGACCGCGGATCAGGGTCTTGAGGTTGGTCAGCGCGAACAACCGGCCCCAGCTCAGCACCAGGGCGCGCTCCGGCGGCGCCATCGGGCGAACCAGGATCGTCAGCTCGGCAAGCAGGGTCTGGATAAGGGCCTGCTCGATGGCGCGGCTTTTGGCGCGGGTGCTCAGGTTTTCGTCCAAGAGCCGCAATAGCCCGAAGTCCTCGGCAAGCTCCTCCAGCCCTTGCTCGGCCATGGCTGCGATCTGTATCGGATCGAGCAGCTTCGTGGACATCACCGATACGCGGGTGTTGAGGTATGCCTGATCGGCTGTGGAGGACATGGATTTATCCGCTCGCGGTTGCTGCAAACGCCGGGGTCTGCCGGTCGTCAGACCTCCGCGGAAAGAAGGACCTCGAAGGCGGCATCCAGGGCCTCATCTTCTCGCTGCTCGGCTGTATCGCGGAGCAGTGCGTGGCGCTCGTCGTAACGCCGCTTGAGCTCGGCGATCGTCTGCTCGGCCCGTTCGTCCGCCTTGCGAATGAACGACCTGTGTAGATCCGGTATGCGGTCCCGGAATCGGTCCTCCTGTGCGCGCGCCTCCATGAGTGCACCCTGGATGACGCTTTCCTGCTCGACCTCGGCCTGTTGCGCGATCTTTTCCGCCCGCATCTCCGCATCTAGCAGGCGCTGCAGGGTGTCGTCCATCGATGAGACCTCGGAGTCGGTATTTCAAACGCCCGTTAGAATAAGCGATTTCTTATGAAAATGCGCGCTACTTCCGCGGGATTTTTGCGGGGTGTCACATCTGCGTTTCCCCGATTTCAAAAGACGGCCGGTGACCGCAACAGCCGATTCTGGATTCAAGGGTCTAATTCAGCGCCTGGATTACATCTGCGACCCGGGCTTCACCGCCATCTGGATTACCCCGCCCATCGCGAACTGCTCAAGCCTCGACGACCAGGGCTACGATTGCCTTTCTTTTTACGTGAAAAGAAACTTGGAGGGGATACATGTCGTCGATGGTCCGCGCAAGATCGGCGAGGACGGTACCTATCGTTGCTGGCGCTGCGCGATAGAACGCAAATCCCGGTGCCGGCATTCGGCCATTCACACCGACGGCAGTTTGGTCCAAGTTGCGGACGTTGCAGGCGAGGACGAGCGCGTCCGCGTTACGGCCGACTTCCAACCGTTATCCAGGCCCCGATAACGGCTGCTTCACGGACTCTTGCGGTCATTCGGGCGCAGATGGTGGTGCCCGAGCGACTCCGCCCAACGGCGCTTAGCCTTTCCGACCTGGGAGCCGATACCCAATCCAGCAGTCAAGAAGCAGAGCGCCGAGAAGACGGGTCGGGACATCCGTCGAGCTACCCGCCACGAGTATTCCGCCCACGAGAGGATTCGCATCGTGCTTTGAGGCTTGCGGGGGGAGGAAAGCATCGCCGGTGCCGTGTCGACTATGCTGCAGAACTCGGCATAGTCGGCACTATTCCGAGTCCCGGACTATGCTGAGTGCTCCGGGCGTCACGCTCGTTTGACCTGCGTTTTCAGGTCCCTGCGGACATGGAACCCGCCCATCACTCGGCATAGTTTTTAAAGCGCTACAAGTTGTTAAGAAAATCGAGCAGCTTATCGGTTGGCTTGTAGCGAGTCGGTCGGCCGGTGGGTGGTGTCGCCTTCGCGAGCGCCTGTTCCTTCATCGCCAATGTCGCGTCGAGGTATATCTGGGTCGTTTCCACCGACTCGTGGCCGAGCCACAGCGCGATGACGGAGCGTTCTGCACCCGCCTGCAGCAGATCCATGGCCATCGTGTGTCGCAGACAGTGGACGGTGACACGCTTGTCTTTCAGCGACGGACAGACTTTTGCCGCTGCGGCGCAATGTTTGGCGAGAAGATACTGGACACCATCCGGGCTGAGACGACCGCCTCTGGCGTTGGGAAACAGCTCTGTTCGCATCCCCTCTTTGCGGTTCGCGTAACCAGGTTTTCAAGACTGCGACCGTTGGCTTGGCGAGCGGTATGCACCGTTCTTTGCGACCCTTGCCGATCACACGAAGATGAGCGCCGGTACCGAGGGTAATGTCCTCGCGTTTCAGTCCGGTCATTTCCGACAGACGCAGGCCCGTCTGCACGGCCACCAGGAGGAAGGCGTGATCGCGTCGGCCGAACCAGGTGCCGCGGTCCGGTGCGCCGAGTAAGGCATCGACCTCCGGGCGCGTGAGAAACGCGACCAAAGCTCGGGTGAAGCGCTTCGAGGGGATGGCAAGCACGCGCTGGATCTGCGCGGCATGATCCGGCCGCTCGAACGCGGCATAGCGGAAGAAGGAGCGGATCGCCGTCAGGCGCAGATTACGACTGCGGGTGCCGAGCCGGCGATGCTGCTGCAGATGCTCGAGAAAGGCCACGATCAAAGGGGCGTCGAGTTCCTCGAACATCAGCTGCGAGGGAGCCTTGTGAAGCCGCTGCTGGGTGAACTTGAGCAACTGGCGGAAGGTGTCGCGATAGGAACTGATGGTGTGCGGACTTGCCTGGCGTTGTTGCATCAAGCGCTGGGTGAAAAAACGCTCCAACAGAGGAGCAAAGCTGGGCCCGGTCATAGCTGACCCTCCCAGCGGTGCTCGAGTCGCTTCATCGCCTCTTGCATCAACTCCGGCCAGCTGCTCAGATACCAATAGGTGTCGCTCACGTGGACGTGGCCAAGATAGGCGGACAACAGGGGTAGGAGCCGTTCAGGATCCTGATCGTCGCGATACCAGTTAAGCAGGGTGTTCGTGGCGAAGCGGTGACGAAAGTCATGGAGTCGTGGTCCGTGACTCTCGGATGCACCGCGCAGACCGACCTGCCGGGACAACGCATAGAAGGCCCGGTGGATCTGTCCGTTGTCGAGCCGGTTTCCCCAGCTTGAGACAAACACGTAGGACGACACCGGCCGCCCTGCCCAATGCGCCTGGCGCTTGGCCAGGTACTCTGCCAGCACCTGGCAGGTCGAGGTGTGCAAGGGCACCAGGCGAGTCTTACCGAACTTGGCACCGCGAACGGTCAACACCCCGGCCTCAAGATCGACATCTTGCAGCTCCAGGTTACGCGCCTCGCCGAGTCGCAGCCCGGTGACGCTCAGCAGCCCGAACAGGCAATAGTAGACCCAGGGAAGCAAGGCACCGCGTTCGTAGCGGTGCGGCATGTCGAGCGCGGCGCGAAGTAAGCGTTCGATCTCTTCGTCCGAGTACAAATACGGTCGTGCCCGCTTGGGTTGGAAGGGCAACAACCCTGTGGGCGGGATCTGCGTGCGGGGATCGGTGGCGCTGCGATAACGGGCAAAGCCGCGCACGAAGCTCAAGCGCCGCGCCCCCGCCTGAGGCTGGCTGGCGGAGCCTTGTTGCGCCCACTCGAGGGCCAACGCATTGGTGATATAGGCGGCGCCCTGCCGCTCCATGAAACTGACGAAACCCAACAACCCCTTGCCCGCCTCGCGCAGCTTGAACCCAAGGTCCCGGCGCACGGCCAGGTAGTCTTGAACCGCCTCTCGGAGCGTGTTCATTGCCCACCTCCTGGCCATGGCAAGGCCAGCGCCCGCAACGCTTCGACATCGATTTTTGTGTAGATCTTCGTGGTCTCGGGACTGCGGTGACCGAGCAGCTCGCCGATCTCGATCAGCGAGGCGCCGCCGCGCAGCATCCGGGTGGCCAATGCGTGGCGAAACTGATGGGTGCCGTGGGTCGGCGCTTGAACGCCCGCGCGCTCGATCGCATGGTGAACGACCGAGCCGATCGCACACTGGCTCAAGAAACCGCGCACCGGGGCTTTGTGGCGCAAAAATACGCGCCGGCTGCGGCTGTGGGGTCGTCCGTGCTGGAGATAGGCGACGATCGCCTCACCGACATCGGCCGGTAAGGGTAACTCGACGCGCCGCCTGCTCTTAGCGCACACACTGAGCGAGCCCGCCGTCCAATCGATGTCATCGAGTTCGAGAAACGCCACTTCGCTCGAGCGCAAACCCAGTCGCGCAAGGAGTAACAGAATGGCATAGTCGCGACGCCCCATGGCGGTGGACCGATCGACACTGTCGAGCAGCGTGCATACTTGATCATCGGGGATCGCCCTGGGAATCGACGTCATCGACCAATTGGCCACCGGCGGAATTGCTGCGGCCAAATCAAGCGTGAGGTCCCCGCGGTAGCGGGCATACTGGAGGAAGGAGCGCAGCGCCGTTGTCATGAGCTTTGCTCGCTTGATGTGAAGCTGGTGGGCCCGCCGCTGGACGAAGCCAACGACGTCGCCGGCGCGCAACTCACCGAGTTGCACCTCTGCGTCCCCGAACCGGTGCGTCAGCAACTCACGGATGAACGGCAAGTAGTTGACGATGGTCGCGGTGGCCAGTGCCCGCTCTTCGCGGAGATACTGTTCGTATTCCTCCACACAACATTCCACCGGTGTCGTTGCAGCCGGCGGCCCCTCGTCTGCAGGGATCGCCTCTACCCGACGCAGAAATGCCATCAAATACCGCAGCGCGGGCGCATCACCCCTGCCAATACGGACTTTACGGGCGCGATGGCGCAAGTACTGCCCCGGATGCACGGAGGAGACGTCCCGTAGCGTGACGCCATTCCTGCCCGAGCCACTGACCGAAGTCCGACGGCAACGCTGCAGCAGTAAGAGGAATA
>CALOFM010000005.1:0-405192 GCA_942492625.1 uncultured Gammaproteobacteria bacterium
CTGGTGCTCATGTTCGTGCTCGGCGGCCTGCAGGGTCTGCTCGGCTGGTACATGGTCAAGAGCGGCCTGGTAAAGGATCCCCATGTGAGCCAGTATCGGCTCACCGCCCATCTCGGACTCGCCTTCGCCATCTACGTCTACATGCTCTGGGTGGCCCTGGACCTGCTCTACCCACGAAGCGCGAAATCGCCGGCGGGCGAGCCAGCGCCAAGCCGCGGATTTGCGTTCTTTGTGACCCTGCTCGCCTTCGTCACGGCACTCTCGGGCGGGTTCGTTGCCGGCACCAAGGCGGGATTCGCATACAGCACGTTCCCCACGATGGCAGGACAATGGATACCGGCGGGACTTTTCGCCGTTGATCCCCTATGGCGCAACTTCTTCGAGAACCTAACCACTGTGCAATTCGATCACCGAATCCTGGCCACCCTGCTCTTCTGCTCGATCCTGTGGTTTTGGTGGACCACGCGGCACCCGTCCTCGCCTCCTCGGCTGCGCGTCGGCCTACACCTGCTCCTCGCCGCCGCGTGCCTGCAGGTCACCTTGGGGATCTCCACCCTGTTGTTCGTGGTCCCCACGCCGCTGGCGGCGGCGCACCAGGGCGGTGCGCTCTTGCTGTTGACTGTGTCCATCTTCGTGCTGCATCAGATCGGCGAGACCCGGACGGACCAGTCAACCGCTCATCCCCGGTAAGCCCGACCGGATTGAAAGCAGCATGCGTCGATACCCCTCTTCCTGGTGCCTTCTCCCAAGTTTGCTTCTAAATCTGTAACAACGCTGCCTTGGACCGAGCGACCGCTTCCCCGAAAAACACTTTGACGAATCGCCGAGCCTGACCAACTATTAGGCGAGATTTTTCTATCAGGCCACAGGGCAGCTGCTTGAAGCGCTTTCGGCCTGTCACACGAGCCGAATTGGAGGTAACTACCCATGCATGCCGTCAACTACTTTCGCGGCCAACACGCCCAAATCCTGAAAATGGTGGAGGAGCTGCGCCCTCTGCTGAACGAGGAGCAGCTTAAAGTTCGGCTGGTGGCAAGAACTGCGCAGACCTTGCTGGTGGAGCTGGCCGACAAGGTCAAGGGCCACTTGGCCGAGGAAGACAAGGACCTGTACCCGGCCTTGCTGACTCACAGCGACTTGGTTGTCAGATCCACCGCATGGAAATTCATCAGCGGCGAGCACGCCCTGCGCCAGGCGTTCGCGGACTACAGCAAGAAATGGCTGAAGAGCAACGACTTCGAGCACAGCGAAGAGCTCATCGAAGAAACGAACGAGCTGCTTGAGAGCCTCACCGTCCGAATCGACCGGGAGGAGCAGTTTCTCTACCCCAAGCTGGAAGCCGAGATCGATACGAAAGACGCCGGAGACTGAGGCGCTAGCTCATCCAAGCTCGCCCGAGCGCCGGATCGACGGACCTTTTGATGCACCTTCAGAAATTCCCAAGTAAATAGGTAGATAATTAAGCGCAAGGTAATATTCTTATCGATAGGGAAGAAGTACACAGAAGGAGGTGCGACATGTTACGTCGACTTTTCATTGCTGCAACGGCCCTGACCCTGCTTGCAACCGTGGGGACTGCATGGGCCTACGACGAGGGCTTGGCGGAGAGCTACGCCAAGCTGTTCGAGCCGGTGGCGGGTGCGAAGGCAGGCAAGGCTCTCCACCTGATGGGGCCCCAGGTGTTTCTCGACAAGCTGAAGACAGGGGTGCCGATCGTTACCCTGGACATTCGGACACCGGCCGAAATGTCCGTATTCACCTCGGCTTTGCCCGGCAACCTGACGATTCCCATCAGCGAGCTGTTTACGCCGGAGAACCTTGCACGTATCCCCACGGATAAGGACGTCGTCGTTGTGCACGTCCGAACCCGCGCGACGGCAGCCGGTACCGCCCTTCGGCATGTCGGGTTTGAAAACGTGTTCATTCTGAAAGGTGGATACAAAGGCTCAGCGCCTACCTCGACGCAAAGACGGCAAACACCCCGCCTGAAAACCGGACAGCCGAAGTAACCATAAAGTAGAGGGAGTAATCACGCCCTCCCGTCCCGCTATCGCGGTGTTCGCGACGCACCGCCGTGATGCAGTCAGAAAGCCGCCTCCTCCACCTGCAGGTAAGCGAGTGAGATGTGCTTGCCGAGCTCATCCTCGAAGCCCGCCCAATCCTTGAAGGCCGCCAGCTTCTCGGCGATCTGCGGCTTCATCTCGAAGTCGCTGATGCCTTCCTCGAACAAGACCTCGACCGTGCCGTAAAGGGTCGCCATGTAGTCCCGGTTGGCGTCGACGATTTCCCAACCCCCGGTCTTCCCATGCCCCGGGACCAGCACCTTGGCTGCGAAGGCATCCTGTTTGACCTTCTCCAACGCGGCGACGGTGCCCGCGAAGGAGCCGTCGTCCATGCGCACGATCCGCTTGTTGTTCGCGTTATCGCCGAGGAAGAGCAGCCCCTTTTCCGGCACCTCGATCATCAGGTCCGTGTGGGTGTGGACCTGCCCGTAGTGATGAATGCGAAAGGTCAGACCGCCGTGCTGGACCTCATCGCCATTATCCAGAGACTGGTCGGGACCTACGACTTCCGTCCCCTCTGTGGCGCCCTCGGTGGCCCGCATCATGCGCTCGACCCACGCGACACCGGCTCCAGCCTCGATCGCCGCGAGCATCTTTGGATGCCCATAGATGGGTACCTCCGGAAACTGGGCCCGTATCGCCTGGTTGCCGAGCCAATGGTCCCCGTGCACATGGGTGTTGAGCACCGCCAACAGGGGCTTGTCCGTGACCTTGCGGATCTGGCGCAGCACCATCTCACCGGTCTGGACGCTGGAGCCCGGATCAACAACCACCACCCCGGCATCCGTAACCAGAAAGGCCGGATTATTCATGAATCCCTGGTTCTGCGGGTTCGGGTAGTCCAGCGGCCCGTGAATGACGAAGACTCCGGGGGCCACCTCGTCGGCCTGATGATCGGGCAGGTCCGGACCGCGCGCGGCAAGGACAGAGGCGGCAAAGAGCAGACCGGCAATTGTGAGCAATGATCTCATGAGCATAAAGTTGACTCTCTTTGTAGGTATTCCGCACAGCTTGTACAACGACGGCGGCGCTATTTCCAGGCGTCGCGTCCGAAGGCATCGGACCACGAGTGCCCCTGACAGCCTATAGTTTTCTCCCGCGTGCCGGTACTATGGCCTTCCCAAAGACGCAACGCGCAAAGGCGTGACCGCCCAAGCGCTATGTTCCATTTCTCGCCCATCATCCTCAGGGGTGATGTTTAGATCCACCGGGAGAAACGGCGCGCGCGAGCGTGAAGGTTGACGACAAGCACAAGAACCACAGGAGCGACCAGCATGAAAATCGCACGTTTTCATGACCCCTCGGGGGTCGTCCGCTACGGGATTCCGATCGATGAGACCCACGCACACCCCCTGGAGGGTGACCTCTACGAGGGTCTGACAGAGACGAGCGACACACTGTCGGTAAGCAAGTGGCTGGCCCCCGTCGCCCCGCCCAACATCTTCTGCATCGGACTCAACTACCGGGCGCATGCGCAGGAAACGGGCGCGAAGATACCGGGGAATCCCGTGATCTTCATGAAGCCGACGACAGCGATCACCAATCCGGGCGATCCCGTTCCCCTGCCCGCCGCCTGCGAGCGCGGACCGGAGGTGGACTACGAGGCGGAGCTGACGGTGGTCATCGGGAGGACCGCAAAAGACGTACCGGAGGCGCAAGCCCTCCACTATGTGCTTGGCTACACCTGCGCCAACGACATCTCGGCCCGGAAGTGGCAAAAGCATGGCGGCGGCGGACAATGGATTCGCGGTAAGAGCTTCGATGGCTTTTGCCCGCTGGGTCCCGTACTGGTGACCGCCGACGAGATCCCGGATCCCCAGGCCCTGGACGTTCGATGCCTGCTCAACGGCGAGACCATGCAGACCGGCAACACCAGCGACATGATCTTCACCGTCGCGCAGCTCATCGCCCATATCAGCCGGGACACCACCTTGCTGCCGGGCACCCTGATACTCACGGGCACCCCCCCCGGCGTCGGCTTCGCCCGTAAGCCGCCGGTCTTCCTCGCCGACGGTGACCTGGTTCGCGTCGAGATCGAGAACATCGGGGCTTTGGAGAATCCGGTTCGCAACGCGGTCTGAACCGGGGCGCACAAGATCGACACCTTGGTTCAGCCCATCCCCTGAAACGGCGTTTATCCCCAGATTGCGCAGATTTCATAGATGAGTCCGAACACGCGTGTTCGGTAACGGACGCGCCCGTCAGGTGGCCGATGAGCGCTCGGTACAGGCGAAACCAGGCAACAATCTGCGTAATCTGCGGAAACAAGAATTTCGCCGCCAGATTTGCGGATTCGACGTCTAAGCCAAAGCACCACAAGATCAGACAGCCTGCGCAAGCCGCCTCAGGCTCATGTTTGCGGCGATGGCATCGTGAGGGATCAGGGCATACCTCCAGGGCTTGCCGCCGTAGGTCGCGGTGTGGGCCGTGGCACGTGCGCACCAGCGCTCTGCGGCTTCCTTCTTGGCCAGCAATTCCGAGTCCTCTAACTCCTTGCGCTGCTTCGGCTCGCACATGTAGATTGCACCCTGCGTCTCGACCACAAAATCAGGCTGGTACTCCCGGTGGTCGACGCCCGATTTGTAGAAGAGCTGAAACTGGCCCTTCGCCGGTCCGAACCATTTGTGGACGTCGGGATCGATCTCGACCATAACCGAGAACAACCGCTCGGAGTCCGAATCGAACTTGGCAACCTCGTAAAGACATCTAGCCCGACTTCGACTATTCAGGCGTGATTCTCGCCGATTCAGCGATGTTGACGCCGGCAAGGTGTTGTTTTCGTTGACGGCGGGTTGTCTAAGTCGGCTGTAGTGCCGACTTAGGTTGTTGAATGGCAGAGGAATTTTTCCGACACCATTGGCATGTTTCTGCGTGCCAAGAAGCGAATCAAAGACGGCAAAGAGCATCGTTACTGGAGCATTGTCGAAAACCGCCGGGTCGCCGATGGTCGCGTAGTGCAGCGTCAAGTGCTCTACCTCGGGGAGATCAACGATTCGCAGCAAGCGGCTTGGTGCCGGAGCATCGACGTGCTCGAAGAGGATGAGAGTGCGTCGGCGCAAGTGGTGCTGTTCCCGGAAGACCGCCGAGCACCGCCGTTGGATTGCGATGTGGTACAGGTCCGACTCGGTGCCCTGGAAGCTGCGGCGCCCGCGCCAGTGGGAGTGGGTGTTGGCTGGCCTGCGAGCTGTGGAGGCAGTTGCAGCTCGATCGGTTCTGGCAGCCGCGCTTGCCCCCGAGCCGCAAGGGAACCCGGTGGTTGCATGTGCTCAAGACCCTGGCCTGTTATCGACTCCTCGACCCGGGCAGCGAGTGGCGTCTGCACCGTCATTGGTACCACCACAGTGCCATGGGCGATCTGCTCGGGGAAGACTTCAGCGTCGCCCACAGCCATACACTCTACCGCTGTTTGGACAAGCTGCTGGTGCACAAGGAGGCGTTGTTCTCCTACTTGCAGGATCGCTGGCGTTCCCTGTTCGATGCCCGCTTCGAGGTCCTGCTCTACGACCAGCACCTATTTCTGGGTCCGACCCTCCCGGTGGTCGGCAAGCGCCGGTACGGCTACAGTCGCGACAAGAGGCCGGACTGCGTGCAGGCGGTCATCGCCTTGATCGTGACTCCGGACGGTTTTCCACTGGCCTACGAAGTCCTGCCGGGGAACACCAGCGACAAGACAACGCTGGAGGATTTCCTGGCCAAGATCCAGGCCCAATATGGAAAGGCAGATCGGGTCTGGGTGATGGATCGGGGCATCCCCACCGAAGCGACCCTGGCGAGCATGCGCAAGGCCGATGTGCCGTTGCACTACCTGGTGGGCACCCCCAAGGGACGGCTGAGCAAGCTGGAGAAAGCCTTTCTCACCAAACCCCGGGCGCAGGTGCGCGAGAGCGTCGACGTCAAGCTTCTGGAGCAAGAAGGAGATCTACATCCTGGCACGCAGCCATGGGCGCATGCACAAGGAACGGGGCATGCGCCGGCGCCGGCTCAAGCGGCTATGGAAACGTCTCGCCGATCTGCAGCGCCAGAAGCTGACCCGCGACCAACTTTTGATCAAGCTCGGCGCCGCCAAGACCGAGGCCGGGCGTGCCTGGGGCCTGGTTGATATCCGCTTGCCCGATGTTGACCAACCGCTCAACGCACACACCTTCACCTTCGCGTTGAACCGCAAGAAGCTGCGTCAGGCACGCCGCCGCGAAGGTCGCTACCTACTACGCTCCAACCTCAGTGGCGCCGGGGCTGACCCCACGGGCGGCGTTAGAGAAGTTCTCCGCCATGCAGATGGTCGACGTGCACCTGCCCACGACCGATGGGCGCACCCTGATTCTCAGCCGCTACACCGAGCCGGAGAACGACCAACAGCTCCTGCTGCAGCAACTGCGCCTGCAACTGCCCGAACAACCGCCACCGAGGATCACATCCGCGGATTCCGCCCGGAGCGCCTGACACCGACCTGTAGTGCCGACCTTTTGCTTGCGTGAACACGGAATCAATAGGTTACGCTGCTTTTTCGGGCGAATAGTCGAAGACGGGTTAGGAGCGCGGGTTCGGGCAGAGACCGGAAACCCCCCAACAGCCGCGCGAAACACCGCAGCGCAGATGGCTCGTAAGCGTCCCGCGAACTACCGGCTTGACCCTATAGTTTCAAGTCTTCGGGGTTGAGATTCCGGGGCAGGAGTGCGTGGATCGCTGCGGGCGTCGTTGCCTCGGGCAGGCGCTCGAACAGGAAGGTAAGGTAGGCGCGGGGCTCGAGGCCATTGGCCTTGGCTGTTTCGATGAGGGAATAGAGTGTCGCGCTGGCATGGGCGCCGCGGGGGCTGCCACTGAACAGCCAGCCCTTTCTTCCGACCACGAAGGGGCGGATCGCATTTTCCGCGGCGTTGTTGTCGAGGGGGATATGACCGTCGTCGAGGAAGGTGGTCAGCTGCGGCCACAGTCCGAGGGCGTAGGCAATGGCCTTGCCGAGCAGTCCCTTGGGCAGGGTCTTGGTGACCTTGTCGTCAAGCCAGGCCTTGATCTTGTCCAGGATGGGCTTGCTGTGCAGCGCGCGCCCGGCCTTGCGTTCGTCCGGGGAGCTCGCGCGCAGCTCGCGCTCGACGGCGTAGAGCTTGGCGATCAGCGTTACCATCTGATGGGCGGCGGCGGTATTCGTGCGTCCCTCGGCGGCCTCGACGAACTTCCTTCTCACGTGGGCCCAACAGGCCGCGTGTCCGCAGATGCCGGCCTCCCGCGCCAAGGCGTTGTAACCGCTGTAGCCATCGGTGAGGATGTACACCCCGGTCGGGGGCGGGTCGCTATCGGCCGGCCACTGCCCGCCGGGGAAGAGGAATTGCCGGGGCACCTCGCCGCTGCGGTTCTCGGCGTATTGGAACCAGACGATCGGTTGTGCGGGCGGGCCGCCGCGATAGACCCACATGAAAGACTGTTGCCTGGCCTCGCGCCCGGGCTCTTCGAGGACCTGCAGGCGCGTCTCGTCGATGTGGATGACCCGGCCTTGATAGAGCGCCGCTTTCATCGCCGCCAGCAGCGGGTTGAGCCGCTCGTCGAGCTGAATCAGCCAGCCGGCCATCGTCTGGCGGGGAATATCGATCCCCTCGCGGGCGAAGATCTTCTCTTGGCGGTACAGCGGCAGGGCATCGACGAACTTGCCCGCCACCACGTCGGCAAGCACGGAGCTGTGAGCGATGGCCTTGGGTAGGATCTGCGGCGCGCGCGGGGCGATCACCACCCCCTGCTCGGCCCCGGGGACATCCTCGTTGATCGGGACATACTTGGCGCGTTTGAACAGGATCACATAGGGCTGGCGCGGGATCACCGCCAGCTGCTCGGATTCATCGTAGCCGATGAAGGTCCAGTCCGCGCCCATGGCCTGCTTCTCGGCCGCGGGCAGATCGATGATGCGCTCCACACGTGGCAGGTGTTCCGGTAAGGGCCGGCGCACCGGCTTGTCCTTGGGCTTCTCGGCAGGTTGCTTCGCCTCTGGCGCAGCTGGCTGTTCGAGCTCTTCTTCGAGCGCGCCAATCAGGGCCTCGAGCTCGGCCTCGTCGAAGAGCTTGAGCTGCTCGGCCGGAATGCGGTCGGTACCGGGCCCGAAGCGTTTGCGTTTCAGCAGGGTGATGTAGTCGAGCAGCTGCTGGATGTGTTGCTCCTGTTCCTTCAGGCTCTGCGCGTGCTGCCGCTCCGATTCGGCCAGCCGATCCTGCAGCTCGATGATCTCGCCACGCAGCACGACGGGGTCCTCGGGAAGCTTGGCAGCGGCGCTTTGCATAGCGGCTATTTTACCAAAATACCGCTTTTAATTCAGCCAGATAATGCGAATTACAGCAGCCAGAACACGGCCTTGCGATGACCCTGCACACGACGGATATCCAGTCCGTCGAGTAGCCAGCGCAGCTCCCGTACCGAGACCTCAATGGCGGTACCGGCCACTTCGCCCTGCGGCCAGCGGAAGCGCTCGCGCTCCAGGCGCCGATACCACAGCCAGAAGCCGTTGCGCTGCCAGAACAGGATCTTGATCTTGTCGCGGCCCCGGTTGCAGAAGACGAAGAGGCAGTCGCTGAATGGGTCTTGCTCCAGGACGTCCTGCACCAAGACCGCCAGGCCGTCGATTTGCTTGCGCATATCCGTGGCGCCCAAGGCCAGATAGACCCGGGTGTGCTCGATCGGGACGATCACGCTACCGCCTCCAAGGTCGCGAGCACGCGTTCGAGCGTCACGGCATCAAACTCCGGGCTGATCTCGATTCGTACCCCTTTGCCCACCACCAGGGTCAGGCCACTGCCCGGGTGCGACGGCTTGTCTGCGCACACCCGCACCGGCATCAGTTGGGTCCCGGACATCCGACCACCGTCTGGTCGATCCCCCGGTAGCCGTCGGCGCCAGTAGCGTAAGCTGCTCTGGCCAATCCCGCGCTCGGCACAAAACCCCCGCTGGCTCTGCCCGCTCGCCTCGTACTCCTTTACCAGTGCCGCCCATTGCTCCGGCGTCCTTCGTTCCAGCCTCTCGATCTGTGTCATCAGCTAACCCACATTCCGGTCGTTCGTCGTGGGGTCATTTTCTCGGCTGCGATGCGGCGAGGGAAGATGTAGATCGCTGGACGCTTACCTTGGTTCCAGTCCACCTTCTTGAACTCTACGCCATGGTATCTACGCTTATTCATGGGGACACCTCCAACGTCTCGGTTTCTCTTATAGGCAAGTTAAGCACTTGCCCGCCGAGCTATGAGGGTCCCCTTTCCTTTTTTATAACTGACTAGAAACTGAAGTTGACCGCTTCGATGCAGAACCAACCGCTTGATCCAAACATAGAATGCAGCCCTGCCGAGCTTCACCTAACAGGTGAGGTCGCTACGCCACCAAATGCACACGCCGGACGGCTCGATGTTGCCATAGGCAGCAATTCGACCGTCCTCGGCAATCCACTCGGCGCTCGAGGACTTCTCATTGACCGCGCATGCTGCAATGGACAACGTCAACGCACACAGAAACGTTACCTGTCTGTTCATTTCGCAAGCCTCCCTCCGCTAAGTCTCAACTTGGCTCAGCAAACAAGATCCGTAACAAAACGGTCCTGTGATGACACGCCCTAATCAAGATCAATAAATCACGCAGTTACAGCTTATCTTAAGTTTTCGTACCGTTGGCTATCGGACCCTGAGGCCGCCCAGCTGAGCCACTCGCTCAACACCAAGAGGGTCCAGAGCGGCCGGGCATGGTCGCATTTGAGCTGGCGGTGCTCGTGCAACATCGCCACCGCCTCTCTGCGCCGAATACCGATCTCCTCAAACAGCGGGTTCGCCAGTTGGCCCTCCGCCCAAGGGTAGAGGGGACCGCGCAACCAGGCCGTCAGAGGGACCGACAGTCCGCGCTTCCTGCGATGCACGATCGCTCGTGGCAGGTAACGCATCGCATAGCCCTTGAGAAACATCTTCGTGGTTATGCCCTTCACTCGCTGCTCAGGCAACAGGCGGGCTGCGAAGTCCATCACGTCAGGGTCTAGGAATGGGGCTCGAAGCTCGATGGCCGAGAGCATGCTCGCTCGGTCGGCCTTGGTGAGCAGCCCTTCCGCAAGACTATTCTCAAGGTCATAGCGCTGCAGCGCATCGAGCAGCGCCTCGCCCTCCTTTCTGGTATCGGTCGGCGCCACGACCGGCTCGACACCCAATCGCTTCAGCAGTGCCGGATCGATGCTGGCCGTCCAGAGCCGATGGCGAGCCATGCCCTCGATCTCCGCACCAGCAACAAACTTCTTCAGCAAAAAGGACAGCGTCACCTTCTTGTCGCTCGGCGGCCAACGCCTCACGATGGCCTGGATCGTCGCCTTCACGGGGGCGGGGAGAACGGCGTAGCGGGCGCTGAATTGCGCGCCGAGGTAGGTCGGATAACCTCCAAACAGCTCGTCTCCGCCCTCCCCCACCAAGGCGATCTTGGCGTCAATGGAAGCGCGGCGAGCGAGCATCGCCGCCGGGATCCATGCCGGATCGGCCAGGGGCTCACCGGTCCGTGCGATCAGACGGTTCAGCTCGCGCGGCAAGTCCTCGGCCTGCACCCAAACGGTCTCGCAGGCGATCGCGAGCCCCTGTGCCACTTGCTGTGCGAAGGAACCTTCGTCGAACGAAGGATCGCGAAAGCGCAACGTATAAGCCGTCAGCGGGTAGTCTGGTCGGAGGTTCCGCAGCACCGCCGCGATGAGCGATGAGTCGACCCCGCCACTTAGAAAGACGCCGTAGGGGACGTCGACCTCGCTCTGACGGCGCACCGCTTCCCGAAAGACGCGGTCGAAGTCCTCGGCGTCGGCTCTTCGACCAGCGGGCGCCGGCAAATCCCATCGCCAATACCGCTGGCGCTTCTGTGCGTGCTGACCGAAGGTCACGATTTCCGCCGGCTTGACCTTGCGAATGTTCCGGAACGGCGTCCGTGGCGCACCAAAATACCCACGCTGCAGGTAATCGTCGACCCCCTGCATGTCCTTCGACAAAGGGCGACCCAAGGCCGTTACGAGAGAGGCGATTTCCGACGAGAAGGTCACTCCGGACTCGTCGGCTGCGTAAAAGAGGGGGCGCTCACCTGCACGATCGCGCGCCAGGAGCAGCTTTGATTCGGTTGGGTCCCAGATGGCGAGGGCGAACGCCCCCTTGAGATGCTGCATGCACTCGGCGCCGAGGAGCCCGTACAGGTCCGCGATCACCGCGACGTCGTTCTTGGCACTGACGGCGCATCCCCGCGCTGCCAAAAACGCCTTCAGCTCGAGGTGGTTGTCGATCTCGCCGTTGCAAACGACCACCACGCCGCTGCCATCGTGCACCATCGGCTGCTCCCCGTCCTGCAGACCGCGAATGGCCAGGCGCGCGGCGCCCAGCACCGCCGCACCGCTTCCCACCGTCCGCTGCTCGTCGGGACCGCGGTGGGCCACGGCGTCGACCATGGTTTCGGTCTGATGCAAACGGTCCAGTTCGTTCCCATTGGCATCCCACCGCACCATTCCGGCGATGCCGCACATCAGTCGCTGGCTAAAGGTGGAATCAGCATCCCCCACCAACGTGGCCTGAGCTGCACGAGCGTTGCACCGCGTACCGCCGCCAGATCCGCCACCCACGGCTGTGGCGATTTGCCGCGGCTGAGGAGGAAAACCGCCGCGTCTCGGGAAGCGATCCATGCGTCAGCGCGATCCAGCGGCACCATCTGTTGCGGCCAGGGGGGCGTCTCCAGGTCGAATGCAATGTAATTGCTGGGGATCTCTCGCCCGTCCTCGGAGAGGACTGTGATCGGGCGCTGGAGGTAGAAGGCAAGGCCGGGCGGGAAGCACTGGTAGCACGCGACCTCGACATTGGCGGGGCTGTGCCGCTGCAGCGCCTGCGCAAGCGGACGCGAGGAGATGCCCTCCGCGTAGGCGTACAGCTGACCGGATCCAACCGCCATGAGCAGAAAGGGCGGCAGGGCAAACACCGCGAACATCGCTGGGATGCGGCGACTCGCGCGTGCAGCGGCCGCCGCAACGGCGATTCCGAGGGACCAAAGCATCACCGGTGTCAGCATGACCTGCGCTCGCTCGAACTCGACCGGTTTGATGTGGAACAGCGTCTGCAACGACAGGAGACCGAGTTGATTGGCCGCAAGAAGGCCGCCCACGATACCGCATGCTCCTGTCAGAACCAGGGTGCCGCGGCGGATCACTCCGGCCGAGGCGCCCTCGGGGTCATTAATTGCCGCATCGAATACGCGCGCGGTCAGCGCACCCAGTGCGACGACCGCGGGCAGTACGTACCCGGGGAGCTTGGACCGGGAAATAGAGAAGAAGGCGACAACAACGATTGCAGAGATCGCCAGCATTGTGTCGGCACGCCGGGCTTCACTTCGCCGGCGCCAGCCGCGGGCGATCATCTCAGGCAGAAGGATGCTCCACGGGAAGAAAACCGCCGCGATCACCGGGGCATAGTAGTAAACGGGTGCGTCCCGGCGTAACTCGGTCGCGGACGTGAATCGCTCCAGCGACTCCTTCACCAGTCCGTAGTAGGGAAAGTCGGTCATCTGCAACGACAGGGCCACGAACCATCCGAGGACAGGAACACCGAAGACCAGGAGGTTGAATGGCGTGAAGAACCGCTTTCCGCCGTTCACCTTGCACACGCGTGTGTAGGCGAACAGACCAAGCAGCGGGAGGATGAAGCCAACCGGCCCCTTGACCAGGGTCGCCAGGGCCGCCGCTAAGACACTCAGGGTGAACCACTTGCCGACCCCCGGCCGATCACCGCTGTCTAACGCGATGAACCCGGCGAGCAGCGACGCGCAGACGAAAAACGTCAGCATCATGTCGAAGATGACGGCGCGGGAGAAAACGATGAACAGAGGAACTGTCGCGACGACCACGACCGCGATTGCCGCCGTGCGTTCGCTGTAGACGCGCCGGCAAAAGGTCCAAACGAGCAACAGCGTCAGCACCCCGAACACCGCCGAGGGCAGGCGGGCCGCGGTCTCGGTATCGCCGAGCACGGCCAACGAGCCTGCCACCAGATCGAGGTAGAGTGCAGGTTTGTCCAGGTAGGGCATTCCGTTGTAAAGCGGGACGAGAAGCGAGCCCGTATGCTTGATCTCCCTTGCAACCTCGGCGTTGCGTCCTTCGTCCGGGTCCGCCAGGGGGAGCGATCCCAGCCCGATGAAGATCGCACCCGCCGCGACAAGCCAGGCAAGAGGGAACAACCAACGGCGTCTACGCACTGCCATCATCACTGCTCACCCGCCCGGCCCGAGAATCGGCCCGGACTCGGCGAGGCGATACGTATCGTCTCCAAGCGCGGCGGCTAGTTCGGCCGCACAGACAGCAGCCGTTCCGCTCCGGAGCGGGGGTCGCCTGGCGTGGACTCTACCGGTTCGCCGTCAATTTCTATGCGGTCCCCGGCTTTGTTCTGAGGACGCCAATCGGCCCCTAGGCAACTGTTTTTTTCATGGGCGCCGGAGAGCGACGGTATGGGTCCTTCGCCGGCACCGATGCCTTCGTGGTCTTGACTCGTTCCCGCGCCGCTGGTGAGATTGACGTAACCGGTTAGCTTCATCCTGTTGCCGAGCCAAAGCACGCCGAACATATCCACGACCCCAACCCACAGGCGATCGTGCAAACCATAGTGTGAGCGGCCTCTGCCGCGGGATCGGTGGCGCACCGGAACCGAAATGACCGTCTCCCCCGCCCGCTGAAACAGCGCCGGCAGGAAGCGGTGCATGTGGTCAAACTGCGGAAGCATCAGGAAGAGGTCGCGCTTGAACACCTTCAGCCCGCAGCCTGCGTCGGGGGTGTGGTCTCTCAAAATCCGTGCGCGAACGCCGTTGGCGATCCGGGAGGAGATTCGCTTGAGCCACGTGTCTCTGCGCTTCACGCGCCAACCGGTGATCATTGTCGGAGTGTCGGCTTCTGCGCCCTCCTGGAGCCTCGCCAACAGCGCGGGGATATCCGCGGGATCGTTCTGCCCATCGCCGTCGAGTGTCACCACCCAGTGGGCCCGCGCTTCACGCACTCCGGTCGCCATCGCCGCGCTTTGACCGCTGTTCCGGAGGTGGCGCAACGGTCTCAGCCGTGGATAGAGGCTGATGCAATCACAAAGGAGCAGCGGCGTGGAATCAGTGCTGCCGTCGTCCACAATGATGACCTCGTAATCGGTCACGCCGCGAAGCGCGATGTCGATCTCCGCCAGCAACGGCTCGATGTTGTCGGCCTCGTTGTGAACCGGCACGACGACGGAAATCTCAGGTGCAGCTTTGGTTTGGTTGTTGGCCATGCGCGGTTCGCTTCAGTAAATTCGAAACAGCCGCGAAGCACCTAAGGCGGCGGCAATTGCCCGTTGAACGGGGCGCAAAGTGAAGTGACATAGGTCGGTTCCTCTCCTCCGCGGGAGCATGCACGCGCCGACGGAAAGGCAGTCCAAACGCCCCAGACAATGTCCGCCAGAGCATATCCGGCGCAGGGGCGGCGATCAAGGCCGAGCGGGCGGCGGTCTGAGGGTCGCGTGCAGGTCTTGGAGGCAGGTGCGGGAGTCCGGCGAGGCGGAACGAGGGCGAACAGTAGCACAGGTGGCGCGTGCTGCACGAGTGGTTGTACGACACCGAACTCAGGCGACGATGGCATGGCTTACCAGAACGTGCGCTGGTCGAACTCGAACTCGGGTGCGATCTGGGCGACAGCGTCCAAGTCCCAGTCCGGCCATCCCCCCTCTCCGATCCCTCATCCCGGGCGATGACGCGCAGTACCCGGTCATTGTCGGCTGGTATCGCGCCGACCACAAGCATGACCTCGCCCCCGGCAACGCGCGAACAACAGGAGACCAAGCGCCAGCAGGCCGATCCAGGCCGCGGAGAGCCAGCCGATCGTCCCGTCGTAGCTCCCTGCGAGCCATGCGTAGGGAGATGCATTGTTGCCGTCGGTCAGGTAACGGTTCACCTGGATCACGAAGATCCAGCCGGCGTGCAGACCCATGCACCAGCCGATTTGGCCAGTGCGTTCGCGCACGACAGCCAGGAAGACGCCAACCAGAAACAGGGCGACCATGGAGTCCACATGCTGCCACTGAAAGACGCCGGCGTAGACGTGGAGCACCATTTGCCAGGTACCAGCCCAATCGAAAGCCACACCATCGGGCAGTGCGTGGGGTTTCATGAAGTGAAGCAACGCGAAAAGAGACGACGACCAGAGGATCGCGGCGACCGCCCCCCCGTTGCGCCGGATAGCCGAGTAGACCGCCCCGCGGAAGAAGCTCTCTTCCAGCAGGCTGATAAGCAACCCGCCAAGCAACGCCAAGAGCGATTTCTCGGCGAGACCGACCAACCAATCGCCCCGTGCAACATCCGGCACACGGATCTCCAGCAGCAGCAGGTTCAGTACCAGCACCAGCAGAATAGACACACCCAGGAACCAGCCCCGCCACAGGGCGTTGAGGAATTGCGAGCTAGACACTCCGTACCCGAGCGCCCGTCGATCATTTAGTCCCATCGCCTTGAGGAAGGGCCAGAGACCAAGCAAGATGAATACCTGCGCCAAACGGCCCATCACATGCTGCGGGTCATGATCGACCCAGCCCGTACTTACCAGGGGATAGGTGAAGATCGCGCCAAGGATCAGACCGGTAGAGAGATAGAGCAAGAAGACTCCGGTTTCCCGCATCGCGGATCTCCTCCCCTCAGTCCTCGACCCGTAACCGAGAAGCCCCCAACATACACTGCTTCCGCGAGAGCCGCCGACGCCACACCGACTTCTCGTTGCGGTGTAAGCCGTGTACCTGGATCACATTCTTTGCCAAATCAACGCTAACGCGCACAAGCTTCATCTTGGACTCCTTAGCGCCGTGGGTGGAATCGGCCTGCCGCGAGATCACGGGGTTCTTCAAGACGCCGGTGCAACGCTGGTGCCGCATGCTCTCGCACGCCTTGGTGAAGTACCTCGACAGTCGCCAGCTGCGACCGCCGGCGCTGCTGCCGGCACCGTCGGAGCCGTTTTTTACACCGTTCGTATATCACCCGGCACGCCCGAGACCGCCGCAACTCGCCGGCGAACTGCCCTTTTCAGGATAAACGATCCCGTACATCACGAATGCAAGAATGCCCATGGTGAAAACCGAGGTTACAACATCGCTCAGAAAGTGGCCTCCGGCGGCAACCCGCATCCATGAAACGAGGAGGCAGTACGACAACGCGAGGTAGACCCAGCGCTTGCGCCGGGAAGCAATCAAGAGAGCGACAACCACCCAGTAAAACGAAGCCGCCGCGTGCCCCGAGCTGAAAGACTTGCCATCCTGATCCGAGAGAACGAAGGCCGGAGTGAATTCTTTGGAACCGCTGAACTCGATCACATCGACAGGTCGGGCACGTCCCCAGTTTTCCTTCAGCAGGCCGTTGACGATCAGCCCTGGGCCCAAGGCAAGAAAAACGAGCAGGAAGAGCAGCTTTTTGCCGCTGAAGTCGATTCCACGCCGACTTGCTGTCCCCTGAAAGAGCCAAAGTACGATGAGACCGATGTTGCCAAGCACGAGCGAAACGCCGACCGATGCGTGCATCAGCCGCTCGTACCACATCCCTTTGGTCTCGAAGCCTACTTCCGGGGTGTAAAAAAAACGCGATACTGCGAGATCGATCTGCGGCACCGCAACGAAAGCCAAGGACACCGAGGCAAATGCCGCCCAGAGCCAGACCGGCACCTTCAGCAGCCGGTGCCTCGCCAGCGTGAGAAATCCGGGGCGGGCTATTGGCATAGAGTCCCACCGGTGCGCTTGCCCGGGTCGGTGGCGAGGGGATCACTGCCGCCGAGCGCGAGGCTAGCGGCGGCCGAGCGCGGCAACGACGCCGCCTGCCGGCCCGCCCCTGCGCGGCTTGCGTTACTGCCCCGATTCCGCGGCATAGGAGTAGAGAACCCAGCGGTGTAAGGGCGCACGGCAAGGTGTAGACGCTTGTGCAGGCACCTCGATCAGACCGTCCTTCAAGCAATCGTACAGCACGCTTTGTGAGCGCGCGTGGAAGCCCGGAATTTCCGGTGGCCGATATCGCCTACTCAAAAGCCAGAAACCACCGTCGCGCTCGATCTCTTCGAGGGACGCGGGGTGGAAGATCCTGCCTCTGAGGTATTCAGACGGCCGGGTTATGCCAGGCCACTGACCAATTTGCAGGGAAGGCGAGTAAAACCGGATCAGGGCGACGTACTGATACCTGTCGGCGAAAACTGCCCCTTGCAAGCCCTCCACCCTCGAAGCAAGCTCGCGGTAACCGTGACTCTCCCTAAGTATCCGCTGCTGGCTGTCGGGGACGGGGAGCGCGCCTGTCGCGCCATGCACCACGTAAAGTGTCGCAACAAGCAAATTGCCCGCGGCGGCGGCAAGAACCAGGGCAGGCACCCGGCCCAGTGCGAGCGCAGCCAAGGGCGCGGCGGCCAGCAGGTACATGCCCGGCCAGTTCGGCTCGACCTCGTTGAAGCTCGACAGAAAGGCGACGAACGTGAGGGGAAACAAGCTCCCAGAGACCAAAAGGGCTCTGGCAGGGCGGTCGAACGCCCGGGGTTCTCCGGTCTGCGCCCCGCCGCGACGAGCCAGGCCTGCGGCTAGCGGCAACAGAAGGAGCCCCCACAGAGCGGCCTGAGTGCCGAGAAACGTCAACACTTCCCCCAGACTTTCGCCCAACGAGCGCTGTTCTTCCTGCGATGCTGAAGCCGATCCGTGATACTCAACGCCGGGTACGGGGAGGAGGTTTTCGACCAAACTACCTGTCTCGGTGGCGAAGCCGTGGCCGAACTGAAAGCGTATGGTCAGCCAATCGTTCTCGGCATTCCAGGCGAGGTGGGGCGCGAAGACCAGAAGCGCCACAAGCCCGCCGAGGTAGGGCCATGGCGTGCGCAAGGCCTTGGGGTCCGCCCACAGGATTGCCCACAGGAAGACCGGACCTATGAGCACCATCGTGTACTTACTGAGCAGGCCGAGACCGGTGGCGACGCCTGCGCTCAGCCAGCGCTGCCGCTTGCCCCGCAAGGCCGCCAAGCACTGGTGTAAAGCCAGGGCCCAGCACAGCCCTAGCGCCGTATCCGGAGTGGCGAGCACCCCTGATGCAAGACCGGGAAAGGTCGCGATTGCCGTCACGAAGGCACTCAGCAGGTACCCCCCCCGCAAACCGCAGGAGCGGTAAAAGCTGAGCGATACCAGCAAGGTAAGGGTGGCTGCCAGCACTGTCCCGAGCCGCCCCGCCAAAGCCGACGCGGGGGCCAACAGCGTCCCAATCCCGAGCAGAGCAACGCCTGGGGGGTGGTCGAAATAGCCCCAGGCCAGGGTGCGGGCCCAATCCAGGTAGTAGGCCTCGTCACTGGTGATGGGGAGGGCCCAGGCAGCCCAAATACGCCAAAGGGTAACAAGCGCAAAAACCGTCCAGAGCAAAAGGGCGACGGATTCGGGCTCTGTTTTCTGATTCCTTTGACGCATCGGAACTTTCGGCGTCGTCACCTCTGGGCGCAGCGTGGGGACTGCTAAGAATACAATAGACAGGCCCCTAGTCACCAAATCGATCGTTGATAGGGTCCCCGCAGAGACGCCAACGTGAACAGTTCGTTCAACGCAACCCACGCGCCCATCCAATTCTGAATGATTCGTTCCCTCGCGACCCCCTCGCATCCTCTGTTGACAATTCTCTTGGCGCGGTCCGGACACTGTTTCTGCCTGGAAAGCAATTTGACCTTGATCAAAAAAACCGTAAGTTGGTTTAACCATCTGTTTTTACTCACAGACAAAGATCCAGCAAACCGCTTTTCCAACGCCATCCCCTTGACATTCGTCCTCGAATGGTCGTGCGGCATCGCTGGTATGAAACCTGCGTTAAACACAGATACGCAGTTTTGCGTACCCATCAACAAGCAGGGCGCCGCGCCCATCGTAGATAAAGGGGGAAGTCATGAGACGCTTGACGTCGGTCGCACTGGCGCTGACCCTTGGAATCGCAGGCACCGTACAAGCCGCCATTCCAGACAAGGTCACGCCGGAAGTCGCCAAGGAAAAAGGCTGCAATAGCTGCCACGAAGGCATCGAGAGTATTCGCGAAGAGACCAGCGCCATGCTGGCCGCCATCAAGGCCCTGGGGCAACTACGCGGTCGAGGACACCGACGGGCTGGAGCCCACGGTCGGCACCGACGCCTACAAGGCCTACATGGCCAATCTGCTCAAGGAGCATCCCGACCAGATGCCCACCAAGCTTGGCCAGATCCCGTTACCTTCCGTCGAGGAGATCGAGGCCGATCCCAAGCTGGCCGGATTCACCTATCAGCGCCAGCAGTGCCAACGCTGCCACGTGGCGATCAAGGGCCGCGAGAAGCGCGGCGACTACCGCGGCATGGGCTGCTCCTCCTGCCTCATCCCCTGCGGCAATGAGGGCTACTATGAAGGCGGCGACCCGACCATCAACAAAGAAGAGCAGGGCCACATGCTGGTGCACCGCATCCAGGGCACCCGCGAAGCCAAGGTCAAGGTCCGCGACGACATGGAGTACTCGGGCATCCCGGTGGAGACCTGCAACTCCTGCCACAACCGCGGCAAGTGTATCGGTGTCACCTACCAGGGCCTGATGGAGTTTCCTTACGGCTCGCCGTTCAACGAGAGGGGCGAAGTGCAACCCAAGCTGCACACCAAGCAGTATCTGTTCATCTCCGACGACCTGCACCACCAGTACAACCAGAGCCGGCCCGAGAACCCCACCGGCGGCATGCTGTGCCAGGACTGCCACGGCACGCCCGCGACCGCCCCTTGGGATCTGCCGTTGGGCTACTCGGAAGAGTTTGCCAAGGAGATCGCCGACTTGGACTACGACTGGTCCACCATCATCAAGGACGACCAGCAGGTGCAAACCGTGGGTACCCACTGGCCGCTGTCCCGCGCGCTCACCAAGGAGATGCGCACGGGCATGGAGCGCACGGGTCTGTGCATGGGCTGCCATCGCGAGATGAGCAACGCCGAGCTCTGGGGTAAGGTGGCCACCGAGGGTCAACTCACCGACGAGCAGCACATCGAACTGATGAACAAGATGCTCAAGGCGTACGGCGACGCCGCAAAGAAATAGCCGCAAACCAGGCTCGAGATCGGGACGATCCCGGGTCTTTACGCGAAATACCTTCAGGGCCCGCCACGCCCTTTTTGACGGGCCTTTTCTTTCCCCACCGGTCCACTTGGCGTCGGTTTCAATGGTGACAGGGAGCGGCACGGAGGGGGAAAACATCGCATCATCCAAACACCGGAATAATACAAGCGTGCCCATGAGAGCATCCCTTGCCAAGCCCATGCTGACCTCCCTGTTCGCGCTGGCGTTCCCCCTCACCGGCAACGCGACGGTGGATGAGCCTGAGAGCGCGACCTCCTCGGCTCCAGCCACCATGACGCCTGCAATTCCAGCCACACCGGCCAGACCCCACTCGGCCTCGTTCGATCCGCACGGCAAGCTCGACCCCGAGACCCAGATCCAGATCGCACTGCAGCACAAGCAGGAGGGCCGTTACCGACCTGGACCGCGCCGTCGAGCTGGAGCCCGACCTGATCGCCGCCCGCTTCAACCGCGGCGCCCTGCGCTGCGGGAAGCAGGACTTCAGGAGCGCGCTGGAAGACTTCGATCAGTGCATCGCCGTCGACCCGCACCTGCCCGGCCCCTACTTCAACCGGGCCGTGGCCCGCGACGCCCTCGGCGCGCGCGAGCTCGCCGTGAAGGACCTGGAGCGTTTTCTGCAAATCGAGGAGAACGAGGACTTCCGCAAACAGGCGCAAAAGGTCCTGGAACTGTGGAGGAATCCGACAAAGGCGAAGGCCATCGCCGAAGAGGTGCAGCCCAGTCCGCATCGTTGAGAATGAAGACAGCCGCCAGCCAGACAAACGTGATTTGAGATGCAGTATATGAATCCTCTCGTCGCAATCATCGTCCCGCTTCTCCTCCTGCCCGCGGTACCGGCGATTTGGGCGGCGGAGCCGGCGTCACCGCCCTCATCCACTCCCAGCGATCCTGCAGCACCGAGCTTCGAAGAGCTTGTCTCGGAATCCGGTATGCAATACAAGCTGCCGGCCGGGTTTAGAGAGATCGACCTGCGCCCCAATCCCCTCTTCACCTACGACAAGGCGGTGAACAACGAGGGCGGTACTTTGGAGATCCGTTACGCGGTCCGCCCCCTCGGACGCATCGAGATCGACTATCAAAACCCTCACGGCTCGGCCCCGGACCCGAATCACATGTTCCCGCTCATGTTTCAATCCATGGTCACCCTGCTCTCGGACGGCCGCCACAGCCCGACCCGGGAGTACCCTAAGGAGCAGGCGCGCGCGAAGTTTAACGCCGACCGGGCCGCCGCCGCAGTTTTCGACATAAGCGCGCGCTTCAACGCCCGACGCAAGCAGGCCCTCGTCATCGCAATGCACAAGAACCAGCTCGCGGATGCCTAAAGCATCTTTCTGTTCAACGACTACGATCAAGCCAAGCAGCTGATCAACGAGCACCTGGATTCGCTGTCCTTTCCTCCCTGACCAACAGGACCCGTATCAACGGAATCACCCAAGCCTCCGTACACACGCAACCGACCCGACGCCTTCGCCTTCGACCACCCGGCGGCGGCAGATGGTCGCCGCCATACGATTGGCCTTATCCGCTGTGCGGACCGCTATCGGCAACCGCCAAGCGCGCAAACCCGCTCCCGCGCCCGAGAGGCTTCTCCCCGACTTTCGACTTCCGCTCAATCCCCTGTATCATTCCGACTTCGGCCGGTATGCCCCGAGCGAAGTCAATTCTGTACCCACGCGGAGGCGCAGGATGAGAAAGGCTTTCTACCGGTGTTCTCACGGCAACCCTTTGGCAATTCCAAGAGGCGGTAGTCATGGAGCTCCTATCATTCAAAGACGGCGTCTTGCAGCTCGGGGGCTTTCTCGGCATCACCCTGGGCATCATCGTGCTGTTCGTGGGCAAACGGATCAACGAAGGGGTGGACCTGCTGCGGGAGTTCAGCATCCCTGAGCCGGTCACCGGCGGGCTGCTGTTCTCGATCCTGTTCGGACTCCTCTATGCACTCACGAGCGTGGAGGTGGCGTTCGAGCTGGAAGCGCGGGACATCCTCCTCGTCTACTTCTTCACCACTATCGGTATCAACGCCAGCTTCAAGGACCTGCTCTCGGGCGGCAAGCCCCTGGTGATCCTGCTCGCGATCACCATCGCCTACATGATCGTGCAGAACCTGACCGGCATCTCGGTGGCGGCCCTGTTCGACCTGCCCGCCGCGGTCGGCCTGCTGGGGGGGACCGTCTCTCTCATCGGCGGACACGGCACCGCCATCGCCTGGGCGCCGCAGATCGCGTCCGAGTACGGGGTCACCAACGCCATGGAGATCGGCATCGCCTGCGCCACCTTCGGCCTGATCCTGGCGAGCCTCATGGGCGGCCCCATCGCCAAATTTCTGATCAACCGGCACAAGTTGCAGCCAGCGAAGGTCGAGCCCCAGGACGTGGGCCTGTCGGAGGAGAACCGCAAGACGGGCATCGGGCACCTGGACTTCCTCGACGCCATCCTCGCCATTCACATCGCCGGAATCCTGGGTATGTTCCTGAACGAGGCCCTGGCGGAGGCCGGCCTCAAGCTGCCGCTGTTCGTCACCTGCCTGTTCGCGGGTATCCTGCTCACTAACCTGCTGCCCCGAAACATCAGGCGGATCACCGGCACACAATGGCCAAGCCGCAGCTCGGCCATGGCCCTGATCGCGGACATCTCACTCGGCACGTTCCTCGCCATGTCCCTGATGAGCATGCAGCTCTGGACCCTGATCGACCTGGCGGGCCCCATCTTCACCATACTGGCCGCCCAGTTCGCAGTGGCGGTCGCGGTCAACCTGTTCGTGGTCTTTCCCGCCATGGGACGCAACTACGACGCGGCGGTGGTCTCAGCGGGCTTCGGCGGCATCTCCCTGGGCGCCACGCCGACGGCAATGGCCAACATGGCCGCGGTGACCCAGCGCTACGGCGCCTCTCACCTCGCCTTCATCATCGTGCCCCTGGTCGCCGCCTTCTTCATCGACCTGGTCAATGCACTCCTGATCCCCTTCTTTCTCCAGAACTTCTCATGAACACCGAAGCTCTGAAACAAAGCCCCTACGACGCCGGGAACCGTTTTCGAGCAATGGCGGTTTTCCGGTTCCAGATCACTTTCGTTGTGCTGGTCCTGATGATCGCCGGCTGTGCCGCGCCGCCTGCGCCCCGGGACCCGAGCCCTACGCCTGCGGTGAAGGGCGTTCAGCGTGAATCGGCAGACATCAGCGTCCGGCTGATGGGCGTCCTGAACACGGGAAACCCGAGCACCCTGGTCAAGGACCCCGGCTGGCTCGAGTACATCCTCGCCGTGGAGAATATAAGCAAGCGGACGTTGCAGGTGTACAACGTCAAGCTCCTGAACCGCGAGGGGCGCTATCTGGACTCGGCGTCCTCCTACGACCAGATCATCGCCCCCCCGAAGACGGCGACCGAGGTCGCGGGTAAGGTGGCCACGAGTGCGGCAAGTTCGGCTGCTGGACAGGTCATCCCCTACGGCGGAACCATCGCCGGCATCCTCTCCAGCGCGCTGTCCGCCTCCGCCGCGGAATCGGCGGCGCGCGCCAGGCAAGAGATGGACCTACGCAAGCTCAAGGACGTGGAGCTCGCACCGGCGGGCAAGATTACCGGCAGCGCCTTCCTGCCGCGGGTACCCGACGCGAAGGCATTGGTCCTGGACTACGGCCATGGCGAGCAGATGGATCGGCTGGAGATACCGCTGCGTTGATTCCGGATTGAGCATCACAGATTCTTCAACTCCTTGATCCATCTGCGTTTATTTGCGGCCAAGCGCCGATTTCAGGGGTGCTGTTGAAGCCCGCAGCGCGGGGTCAGGACCCCGTGAGCGAGCGCTTCAAGCGCTTCAGCCAGTGGGCTTCCGGCAACAGGATTGCAAACACCAACACGAGTATCAGCGCCTGATACCATAGGCTTCCGAGCCAGCTCGGTGTGACGCCGGTCTCGTACCAATTGGTCGCCACCCTGTGTAGATTGAAGAAGCTAAAGTAGGTGAGGAACGCAAGAAAGGTACGCCCGAAGGCACGCTGACGCGGCGACTTCGCCGTCAGAGGAATGGCCAGGAGCGTCAAGGTGAAAATAGCCAGCGGGCCGCTGATCCGATCGAGCAACTCCCCGGTGTCCTGCAGATCATCCGAGCCAATAAGCTCGACCGTGGGGAGGGCGGCGTGTTTTCCGGTCTTGAAGTGCTTGAGCTCCTTCGGCTCTATTCGCAAGTTGTAGCGCTCGAAGGTACCGATGGAATACTCGGGACTGCCGGGGACGCCGTCATAACGCCGACCGTTGTAGAGGGTCACGAATTGGTCCCCGGAAGCATCGTCAACGCGCCGCTCCCCGGTTTCGCTGACCACCAGACGTATCTGGTCCTCATCCCGGTCATGGATAAAAATGTTGCGCAGTCGCTTCTTGTCCTCGATCGCCTCCACATAGACGGTCGTCTGTCCCTGCTGATGCTGATAAAAGCGGCCCTGCTTGATCCCCGTGATCTGGCTCACTTGGTCCTTGCGTTGATGCAGTATCTTCTGGATTTCCTCAACGGCCTGGGGCTTCACATAGAAGGAGATGAAGCCGGTGGCCAGGGCCACCGGTATCGCGAAGAAGAGCAGCGAGCGATACATACGCGCCGGACCCAATCCGCAGGCGCTCAGCGCGATCAGCTCACTGTCCCTGGCCATACGGCCCAGAGCGACCAGGACCGAAATGAAGAACGCGGGGGGGATCAGGTTGGAGACGTCCCTTGTGATCTGCAGGCCCATGAAGCGAATCACCAGGTCCGTGCCCAGGGCACCTATATTCACCTCCTCGAGCGTACGCAGGAACAGCATGCTGAACACGATCAGCATGAGCGTACCGAAGATAGCCGAAAAGACCTTCAGCACCTCCAGCAGGAAATAGCGGTCGACGATGCCGAGCATGATTCCGAAACCGGCAGACAGGAATCGCTATTGTCGCACGCCCGACGCAAAATTGATCACCGAACACCGAGGCGCCATCGAGTGACCCGAAACCTCTTCCTCTCCTTCGCCCTCCTCCTGTCCCTGTTGATCGGCTGCTCCCGTTCGCCGCAGCACGAGGTGCTTGCCCTGCAGGGCACGACGATGGGGACCGGCTACAGCATCCAGGTCGTGGACCTGCCACCCGGCTTAGAGCGGCAGCACCTGCAGACAGCGATCGACAGGGAGCTGGAGCGGGTGAACGACCTGATGTCCACCTACCGGGAGAGCTCGGAGCTGTCCCGCTTCAACCGCAGCCGGTCCAAGAACTGGTTTGCCGTCTCCCCCGCTTTGGCGCTGCTGGTAGAGGAAGCACAGCAGACCAGCGAGGCGAGCGGCGGGGCCTTCGACGCCACGGTGGGCCCGCTCGTGAACCTGTGGGGATTCGGGCCTGGCGGCGGGCACGACTCCCTACCTTCGGATGTGCAGATCGCCGAGGCACAGGCGCGGGTCGGCCACGAGAAGCTGCGCGTGCGCACGGACCCGGCCGCCCTGCGCAAGTCCGAGCCGGCGCTTCACTTGGACCTGTCCGCTATCGCGAAGGGCTACGGCGTGGACCGCATCGCCGAATTACTCGATGAGGCCGGTGTCCACAATTACCTGGTCGAGATCGGCGGCGAGCTCCGGGGCCGCGGATACAACGGGCGCGGCCAGCCCTGGAGAATCGCCGTGGAACGCCCGGCCCCCGGGGTACGAGAGGTATACAGCGTCGTCGAGCTGCGCGGAGGCGCAATGGCGACGTCCGGCGACTACCGCAACTTTTTCGAGGCCGACGGCAAACTGTACTCCCACACCATCGATCCCCGAACCGGACGACCCGTGAACCATAGGCTCGCCTCGGTGACAGTGCTTGCACCGACGGCGGCCCGTGCGGATGCCTTGGCAACCGCCTTCCTGGTCTTGGGTCCGGAAACAGGCCTCGCCCTGGCCGAGTCGCTGCGTACCGCCGCCCTGTTCATTCTGCGCACCCCGGACGGTTACGCAGATCGGCAGTCCAGCCTTTTTCATGCCTACCAACGAGAAAGCCCGGTTGCGAATTGATACAGCGCGAAACGAATTGGCGCCCCAACCGCGAGCGATTATTGTTTACACTCGGTGCTCGACAACCGGAGGTCGAACGCCGCCGCCCCCAAATTCTAATCGGTAGTGTCAGGCTCCAGGATGATAGAGGGCACGGGGCGGCTCGCGCGCCCGATCCAGCACCGGACGTGCGATTCAACAACATCAAACGCTTGTCGGAGGGGAGGCCGTGAATCGTTCTGGCTTGGTGGCATTGCTCACGATCGGGCGCTTTGCGCCGCGGCTCTGGCCGGTGCTGCTGCTCGTCGCGCCCTGCGCCTTGGCGGATTACCAAACGGGTATCGAGGCCCTGAACCGGGGCGACCATGCACGCGCCCTGTCGGAGTTGGAACCGCTGGCGCAGTCCGGCGACAGCCGTGCCCAATGGGCCCTCGGCTACATGCACCGCCGCGGGCTCGGCGTTCCGAAGGACCCGGCTCGCGCCGAAGCCTGGCGCAATCGGGCCGTTCAGGGGGTGGTCGGTACTCCCGCGGAGAAGAAACCCGTCCGACGGGCTCCTTCACAGGTCACAGGCCGCGGCAGCGGTTTCGTCGTCAGCGACCGCGGACACGTGCTGACCAATCATCATGTAGTCGCAAGATGCAGGCGCATTCAAGTGCGGTCGGGGCGAAAGACAGCGCAGGGGAAGCTGGCGAGCGCGAACGCGCGGGCAGACTTGGCGCTGCTCGATCTGTCCGCCCCCCTCACAGCCAAACCAGCGGTGCTCCGCCGACCGCCGAAAGCGGTCCTGGGCGAGCAGGTCCTGATCGCGGGCTACCCGCTGCAGGGCCTGCTCTCCCACGAGATGCACGTGTCCGTCGGCGTGGTGAGCGCGCTCGCCGGACCCCGTGGCGATCCCCGGTTCATCCAGGTCGGAACCCGGGTCCAACCCGGCAACAGCGGCGGTCCCGTGCTGGACAGGGAGGGACGGGTGATCGGGGTGGTTGCCGGCGTGCTGCCGCCCGCAGACGCGGAGCGCGCCGGGGCGATCGGTCCCCTGCAGACCAGCTATGCCATACGGGGCGAGCTGATGGGATCCTTCCTCGACCGTGCCGGTGTACGCTATCGAACAAAGACGGAAAGGGCCTCGGACACCGAGACCCTGGCCGCTAAAGCGGAGTACTTCACGGTACTCGTGGAGTGCCTGCACTGATCGCGTAGTGGAATCGCGTCTCACGATGTCGGACCATAGGCCCATGCGGAAAAAAAAGTTGAGTGCACACATGTTGAAACGCTTGATACCGGGTTTCCTAACGGCCCTGTGGCTCGTTCACGGCTCGCTCGTTGCCGAAGAGCAGCAGCAGGCAAGCGCCGCCAAGGACGAACAGCAGGCGCAACAGACGGCGGATCCGGAGCAGAGCGCAGAGGACACGGAGACGGCGCCGGCGCAGGCGCTTTTCCCGCCGGACCAGATCGAGCAGCTCGTCGCCCCCATCGCCCTGTATCCGGACGCCCTGGTCGCCCAGATGCTCATGGCCGCCACCTATCCCTTAGACATCGTACAAGCCGCCCGATGGACCCGCGACAACGGGGACCTGGAGGGCGAGGCCCTGGAGGAGGCGGCCGAAGAACGGGCCTGGGACCCGAGCGTCAAGACCCTGGTGTTCTTTCCCGAAGTGCTTGAATACATGAGCGAGAATCTGGATTGGACCCAAGACCTCGGCGACGCCATGCTCGGCCAGCAGGACGAGCTCATGGACGCCGTACAGCGCCTGCGCAACGAGGCTCAGGACGCGGGAACCCTGCAGACCACCGAGCAGCAGCGGGTCGAGGCCGAGGGCGACACCATCGTCATTCAACCCGCTGAACCTCAGGTTGTCTACGTACCCACCTATGATCCCTCGACCGTCTACGGGCAGAGCGCACCACCGGCGACCACCTATTATCCCGCCACCTACACCGCCCCGGCAGCTGCTACCACCAGCTCATCGAGCAGCGACAGTTGGATCAATTTCGGTGCGGGAGCCCTGGTCGGAGGTCTGCTCACCGCTGCCATCCTCTGGGACAGGAACGACACCACCATCTACTACGGTGGACGCGGCCGTTACGGGGGAAGCGGCTATTGGGGCCGTCCCAATTACTGGGGCGGCGGCTGGAAGCGACCCGTGAACGTTAACCGCAACATCAACGTCTCGCGCGGCGACGTCAACATTAACCGAGAGATCAAGAAGTGGGAGCACAATCCGGAGCGCCGCGGCGGTGTGCGCTACCGCGACAGCTCGACCACCAAGAAATACGCAAACGTCCGCAAGGAGCGAAACATCGACCGTGACTTGGCGCGGGGCCGCGACCCTGACCGGCAGCGACCCGGCGGCGGTAATCGCCCCGGTCGCGGAGGGGGCAGTCCTCCGGGATCGGGCGGCGGCGACCGCCCCGGACACGGGGGTGGGAATCGACCTGGCGGGGGAGATGGACTGCGCCCGAGCACCAAACCGGCATCCAAGCCGGAGCGAAAACCGGGACAACGGCCAGCAGGACGGCCGGCACAGAAACCAGCAACCAGAGAAGCGGCGAGACCGACCCATAAACGGACAGCAAAACCTACCCAGAGACCGGCGGCCAAGCCGGCAACAAAGCCCGCGGCGAAACCCGCCAAGAAAGCAGCGGCAAAGCCGGCGCAGCGGCCGGCCAGGACCGAAGGGGGCAGGTCCAGTGCTTTCAAGGTGGAAAAAAGCGGCATGGAACGGGCCGCCGGCAAGCGCGGCGCGAGCAGCCGCAGTGGCGGAAGTGGAGCAAAACGCGGCGGCGGAGGCGGAGCCAAACGCAGCGGCGGAGGCGCCGGGCGCGGCGGCGGTCGACGTTGATAGGCACGGCGAGTAGAAACCCCAATCCGGCCGAAAAGCTCTGGAGACGAAATAGATGATTTCCGACAACCGCACGAGATTGATCACACTGACCATGGGCGTGGCCTTGGTGTTGCTTGCCACATCAGCCGGCGCAACGGGGCAGCGCCATTTTCCGAGCCCCGAAGCAGCCGTAAAGGCCCTGGTTGAGGCAGCCGACGCGGACGACAGAGACGCCGTCCTGGCGTTGCTGGGCCCGCAGGGCGAGGCGGTGCGCTCCAACGACCCGGTGGCAGACTCACTGGAGCGAAAGGGGTTCGTTGCTGCCGCGAGAGAGGAGACTCAGATCGTCCTGGACGGCGATGACTATGCGTTCCTGAGCATCGGCAGCGACGCATGGCCCTTTGCAATCCCCCTGATCAAAGAACCCGATGGCTGGCGCTTCGACACGGAGGCCGGAATCGAGACGCTGCTCGACCGGCGTATCGGGCGCAACGAGCTGCACACCATCGCGGTGACCAGGACGTTCGTGGAGGCCCAGTACGAGTATGCCTCCCGAGACCGAAACGGGGACGGCAAGCACGAATTCGCGCAGAAGCTCATGAGCACCCCTGGAGAGCAGGACGGGCTTTACTGGCCGGTACCTGACGGTGGGCGCGAGAGTCCCATGGGCCGACTAGTGGCCGAGGCCGTCTCCGAAGGCTATCAGCCTGGCCGTGAGAACGGCCCGACCGCCTATCATGGCTACTACTATCGTCCGCTGACCGGACAGGGCGAGAATGCCCCGGGCGGTGCCAAGAGCTACATCGAAGACGGGGACATGACCCGTGGATTCGCCCTCCTCGCCTACCCTGCGGAGTATGGGAGCTCGGGAATCATGAGCTTTCTGGTTAACCAGTCTGGCATCCTCTACCAGAAAGACCTGGGGGAGGAAACCGCAGCGGTCGCCGCCGCCATCGCCGAGTATGACCCCGACCGGAGCTGGGAGCCGGTGACCGATCAGTAAGCCGCTTCATCAATCCTATCTTTCGTACCACACCGGCTACTCGAAGCTCGGTGTCCACACGCAATCAGCGGATTGACGAGTGAAAGGGCTGCGCGACGTACTTCGGCGGACGCGAAACGGTGTTGTTCCCGCCTTTAACGAGAGAATCAGTTGCAATGCGCCATTGCACACCAAACTGGTGCCGGGAGGCGATTTTTCCACCAAGATGCGGCAGAATCCCCCCAATGGGAAGCCGCACTCCCGGCCATATGCCGATCCGGCGGATACGGATAAGAGCAGGCGGCCGATCACCTCCGAAACCATCCCGGGCGGAAAAGACGGATGACTGACGAAAAGGCAACATCCAAGCTCCTCGGCCGAAAGCCGCGCAGGGCATCGGGCGCACTCGCGGCGATGTTCGCGCTTGCGCCCGTACTCGTCGCTGGTGAGATCTTTCGCTACCAGGACGATCAGGGTAACTGGCATTTCACCGACGATCCGCCGGAGCGCTACGAGTCCTCCGTCGTCCCCGGCATCGCCACCTCTAAGACAATGCCAAAAAAGACCAAGCCCGAGACGGACCTTGCGTCCCGTCTCCAGTCGACCTTCAACCCCATTACGCCGATCGCTTACGCCACCATGGCGGTGGTCGCAATCAAGAACGACTCTTCCGAGGGCTCGGGATTCTTCTGCTCCGAAGAGGGCCACATACTGACCAACATGCACTTGGTGAGGCCCGCACCCGCAGAGAATCCGGATGAGCGCTTGACGGCACTCAACGAGCAGGAAGAGAAGCTGCAGGCTCTCGAGACGAACGTGCAACAGACCCGCACCCGGCTGGAGTCCATGAAGCAGGACCTGGGGGGCTACGAGGAGCTGATCGAGAAGGCGCGCGACGAAAAGACCCGGACCATGGCTACGGAAGCACACAAGCGCCTGACGGAGCGCTACGCCGCGGAGCGAGGAAAGGCATCTGCGATGGGCCGCAACATTCGCAAGAGCAAGACCCAGCTGCGGGATGAAAAGCGGAAGCTGAACTTCAAACGCAGCTATGGGGCGCCAAAGACCCAGTTCGATATCATGCTCAAGGACGGAACCGAGCTGGTGGCCAGGCTCGTCGAGACCAGCGACGAGCAGGATCTCGCCCTACTAAAGCTGGAGGGCTACCGCACCCCCTTCCTCAGACTCGACGCGACCACACCGCTATCCCAAGGGGCTCGTGTGTTCGCCATCGGCAACCCACTGGGCATGCAGGCGGCGGTATCCTCGGGGGTAGTCACCCAGATCGCACCCGAGCACCTGTACACAGATGCGCAGATCCTTCCCGGTAGCAGCGGCGGCCCCCTCATCCTGGAGAACGGCGCGGTGATCGGCATCAGCGTCGCACGCAGAGTGGCAGCCGGGAGCTCCAAGTACGCGGCGGGATTCGGCGAGGCCATCCCGGCCTCCGTGGCCGTTCGGGAGTTCCCCAACGCTCTGGTCGCAGCGGCTGCAGAGGCCGCCCATCCGGGGTTGACGCGCACACAGGACCCCTTCTGGGGGGCAACCTTCGGACCGAGCGGGTCCGATAGCCCGGGGGCGAGTCCGACGGACGAATCGAGCAGCGGCCCGGCCCGCAGCTTCGGCATAGCCCAGCCACAAATTCGCGGAGCCGAGCGGATCGGAACCGACGACTCGGCACCCGTGCGCTTGATCCTTTCGAACGGGCACGGGGATGCTCGCGCACCGGAGCCCACCGTTGAGCCTGCTGCGCGCACCCTGGACTTCCCCCCGGAGGGCGGCGGGCTCCCCCCGGGAATCTCCTTGCCCGAGGAGTGAGCCTGTTTCACGCCATGTCAAAGAAAACCCCCAACGGTACCCGCCGCAACATCGACGGGAATCCCTGCGTCTACTATGACGGTTACTGGATCAAGTGCTACGAGCCGCCGGCGGACACCCTGGATGCCAAGAAACGCCTGATACACGCCCTTACCCGGCGCCTGTTCAACCACGTCGAGCACGGGATTAACATCCCCGGTATCCGCCTCGATGAGGCCCGCCAGGCCTACGAGCGCGAGACGGATCCGGAGCGCAAGCGGGTCAACGGCGCCATGCTCGCCGGCGCTCTGTTCAATAGGGCCGCAGACATCTTCACCAAGGTCGTGGAACTGCAGGGGGTCGGAGTGAAGATTGCGACCGACGATGCCCTCATGAACGAATGCGGGCAGTGTCTGCTCGAGGCCCTGGAGCTCGGGCGCATGGTTCGCCACCGCGGCGGCGACGAGGGTATCGATGAGCTTTGGGGCGAGCCGTTCAAGGCCTTTTCCGTTCCGGTGGAGGACTTCTACGAGAGCCGCTATCTCAAGATTGCGCAGACCATGCGCGACATCGACCTAATCGCCGACGCCCTGGTGGACACGCTGGGCGGCGACAAGCTCTATCCCGCCATTGAGCCGCGTATCCGTGAGCTGGCCGATGCGGCCAAGCACAAGTGCGAAACCCTGCGCACGGACCCCGTGATCTTCGAAGTCTGGCCGGCCTTCGTCGTGGCCGGAGAGCGGCTCACCCGCCTCGAGCCCAAGCTGCCACGGCGCCCCACCAAGGAGCAGAAGCGGCGCGCCAAGAAGGCGATCCGGCTCATTGGCGAGACGGTCACACTGCTGGGAAATATCGCCCGTGCACGGATTTCCATGCCGAAGAGCACGCGGGAATTCCTGGCCCGGTGCCATCGATTTGATCTCTCGGACAACGACAACAACCATGTGGGCGACTGAGTCGCGAATACAGGTTGATCCAGCACCCTGCCCGGCGGCCCTTGCTCAGGCGGAAGCGGCGATGATCGGTGGCTCTTCAGCCTCCGATTGCTTCTGCCCCTGTGGAAAACGCCTCTCCGGCGGGTAGGTGAATACGTCATCCATACGGCCGGCCCGGATATTCTCTTGGCGTTGACGCCACCAGTCGGCCCGCAGCAACTCCGGGTGAAACTCCAGAAAAAACTTGCGGATTCTCGGGTCCGTGAGCAGGAAGGTCTCGAACTCCTCCGGGAAGACATCCTCCGGGGCCGCCGTATACCAGGGCTCGTCGGACATCTCCATCTCAGGAAAGGGCGCCTCCGGAATCTCGCGGAAGTTGCATTCGGTCAGGTAGCAAATCTCGTCATAATCATAGAAGACCACGCGTCCTTGGCGGGTTACTCCGAAGTTCTTGAACAGAAAGTCGCCGGGGAAGATATTCGCCGCGGCCAGCTGCTTGATGGCGTTGCCATACTCCCTGACCGCGTGCCTTAGCTGCTCGTCATGGGCCGATTGCAGGAAGAGGTTGAGCGGGCGCATGCGCCGCTCGATGTAGAGGTGCTTGATAACGACCTGATCCCCCTCGAACTGCAGGCTGCTCGCCGCCTCTTCCTGTAGATGCTCCAACAGATCTTTGGAGAAACGGGTCTGCGGGAAGGCGGCGTCCGAGTACTCCCAGGAGTCCGCCATGCGTCCGACACGGTCGTGTAGCTTGACCAGCTGGTACTTCTCCTTGACCGTCGCCCGGGTCATCTCCTTGGGCGGCGCGAAGCGGTCCTTGATGACCTTGAACACATAGGGATACGACGGCAGGGTGAATACGCACATCACCATGCCGCGGATACCCGGCGCCACGATGAAATCGTCGCTGGAGTAGCGCAGGTGCTTGAGGAAGGAGCGGTAGAACTCGGCCTTGCCGAACTTATGAAAGCCGATGGCCGTGTAGAGCTCCGCCTTACCCTTGTGGGGCATCAAGGGACGCAGAAACTCCACCACCGCGGCCGGCACCTCGGTGTCCACCATGAAATAGGCGCGGGAGAAGCTGAAGACGTCCGAGATCTCGTCCAATCCGGCCAGCAGGGTGTCCACGTAGAGTCCGCCGTCGTCGTCGTTCAGTACCGGGATGACGAAGGGGATCTGGTCGGCCCCGTTGATGGCCTTGCCGATGATGTGGGCGCCCTTGTTGCGATAGAAGGCCTGGCTCAGCACCGCGAGCTGGAAATTTTCGTCCCGGTCTTTGCCGCGGGGGAAACGGGCGCGGATGGCCCGCATGAGATTGCGCACATCGGTGCGGCGGTCACGAAAGGGAAGGCGGAAGCCGAAGCTCTCCAGAATCTCGGAAATGACTTGGCCGAAGCCGTCCCGTGCGGGGTAAAAGCTGCGAAAGCTGGGGACCTCGGACTCCAGGTGCTCGGTGGACACCGCCGGCCAAACGAAGATGAAGCTGTTGTTGTAAAAGCTGCGGTGAAATAGATGGCAGAAGACCGAATTGTAATAGGCCTCCGCGAGCTCGGGCTGGAAGTGCTCGGGAAGCATGCGCAGGTACTCGACCTTGACCCGCCGCCACAGCTGCTCGTCGCAATCCTGGATCCCGAACTCGGAGCGAAGACCGGCGATGGTCTCGCCGACCCGCCGGTCGTAGTAGCTGATACGTTCCCTGGCGGTGCGTTGCACCGCTTCCCAATCCCCGTCCTCGAACCGCTGACGCGCACCGGCTGTGGTCACCCGAAACAAACGGTAATGACGGTTGAAGCCGGAGAGGATCGATCTGGCGATCTGCTTTGCAAAAACCCAGGCCATAGTTTTGCCAACCGTCAGCCGGCTTCCAAAAGCATCTCGGCAGAAACGAGAATGCCGTCCTCGTCGCAATAGACATGCTCGCCAGGGCGGAAGCACACGCCCGCGAAGTTGACCGGAATGTCCCGCTGCCCTTCCCCGCGCTTCTCGCTCTTGCGCGGGTTGGTGGCCAGCGCCTTCACGCCGAGTTCCATTCCGGCAATGTCGACCGAGTCCCGCACGCAGCCGAACATCAGCACCCCGGCCCAGCCGTTCCCCACCGCATTGGCGGCGATCATGTCACCGAGCATGGCGTAGCGCAGGGACCCGCCGGCGTCCACCACCAGCACCCTGCCCTCACCCGGCTCGGCCAGCGCGGATTTGACCAGAGAGTTGTCTTCGAAGCACTTTACGGTGGCGATGGGACCGGCAAAGCGGCTGCGGCCGCCGAAGTCCCGGAAGATGGGGTCGCAAACCTGGACTCGATCGCCGAAGTCGTCGAAGAGATCGGCCGTTTTGAAGGTCATCAAATAAGCTCCAGAAAAAAAAGCCCGGCCCCGGTTGGGGCTCGGGCATGTCTAACTGTGGGCAGTTCTCAGTGGGCAGCTCGCACTAACATTCTGTTGCTGCCGCGCCTTGGCGCAATTGCGCAGGCCCTTTCCCACTTGGCCGGGAAAGCCTGCTTGCGGTTGCTTGTCTAGAACTGCTCTTCTTCCGTAGAGCCGGTCAGGGCCGTGACCGAAGAGGCGCCGCCCTGGATGGTGGTGGTGACGTCGTCGAAGTAGCCGGCGCCCACCTCCTGCTGGTGCGACACGAAGGTGTATCCGCGGTCGCGGGACGCGAACTCGGGCTCCTGGACCTTCTCCACGTAGTGCTTCATGCCCTCGCCGCGGGCGTAGTCGTAGGCGAGATCGAACATGTTGAACCACATGTTGTGGATGCCGGCCAGGGTGATGAACTGGTACTTGTAGCCCATGTCGGCCAGCTCCTGCTGGAACTTGGCGATGGTCGCGTCGTCCAGGTTCTTCTTCCAGTTGAAGGAGGGCGAGCAGTTGTAGGCCAGCAGCTTGTTTGGGTTCTTCTCGAGCACCGCCTCGGCGAACTCACGGGCGAAGCCCAGGTCCGGGGTACCGGTCTCACACCACACCAGGTCGGCGTAGGGCGCATAGGCCAGGCCGCGGCTGATGGCCTGCTCCAGGCCGTTCTTGACCCGGTAAAAGCCCTCGTTGGTGCGCTCGCCGGTGAGGAAGGGCTTGTCGTTGGGGTCCACGTCGTTGGTCAGCAGGTTGGCCGCCTCCGAGTCCGTGCGGGCCAGCACCAGGGTCGGACGCCGCAAACATCGGCGGCCAGGCGCGCGGCGATCAGCTTCTCCACCGCCTCCCGGGTGGGGACCAGCACCTTGCCGCCCATGTGGCCGCACTTCTTGACCGCCGCGAGCTGATCCTCGTAGTGCACGCCGGCCGCTCCGGCGGCGATCATGTTCTTCATCAGCTCGAAGGCGTTGAGCACGCCGCCGAAACCGGCCTCGGCGTCGGCCACGATAGGCAGGAAGTAGTCCACGTAGCCCTCGTCACCGGGACCGATCTCGCGGGACCACTGGATCTCGTCGGCACGCTTGAAGGCGTTGTTGATGCGCCGGACCATGGTGGGAACCGAGTCGTAGGCGTACAGGGACTGGTCCGGATACATGGTCTCGGAGGTGTTGCCGTCCGCCGCGACCTGCCAGCCGGACAGGTAGATGGCCTCAACCCCCGCCTTGGCCTGCTGCATGGCTTGCCCCGCGGTGATGGCACCCATGCAGTTTACGTAGCCCTTCGTGGCACTGCCGTGGACCAGGTCCCAAAGTTTCTCGGCCCCGTTGCGCGCGTAGGAGTAATCGGGCTGGACCGAGCCACGCAGGCGCACAACGTCGGCGGCCGAATAGCCGCGCTCCACGTCGGTCCAGCGGGGATTTTCCGCCCAGTCTTTTTCAAGGGCCTTGATCTGTTCGTCACGGGTCATCTGTGGTTCCTCAGTAAAGTTCGTTTCATCATGTCGTTTGCCACTCGCGCTTCCCTGTCTGCGAATCGTTGGATTTCCCTAATCGCCTCCCCGACCCGCCGCTACACGGAGACGGAAATGCCTAACCATTTCAGTTGGGCAATCATATAAAAGTAATCGATATTACAGTATTAGAAAACTCAATTAGATAAATTTTATCTAATTGCCGGGAGCATCATCGCGTACGGAGCTCGGAGATGAGCGCACGGCATCGGCGGCCATTCGGCGCGCACGGGCTGTCGCCCGTGCCGCCCGAAGACGGAAGGTCACGGCCGCAGGTCGATGCACGCTACCGGCGGGCTGATCATGCCGTAACACCATGGTCGGCGTACAGCTCGCCGATCTCCCGGGCAAAGCCCCGCTCGACCTCGCCGCGCTTCAATTTGAGCGTGGGGGTAAGCAAACCGTTGTCGAGGGTCCAGGGTTCCAGCAGCAGCCGAACTGCATGCACGCGAGCATGAGATGGAAACTCGCTCAACAGATCGGCCAGACGCTTTATGACCGCCTGCTCGGCGCGTTGGGACCGCAATGACTGCGGATCGGCCGGGTCCAGGGAAAGGCTCTGCGCCAGCCCTCTCCAGGCTTGCTGTTCCAACACCACCAAAGCGGTGAGGAAGGGCTTACCCTCACCTACCACCAAGCCCTGCTCGAACAGGGTATCGTTCGCAATCACCCGTTCCAAGTCTCCTGCGGCCACTTTCTCCCCGGAAGACATGACCAGGATGTCCTTGATGCGACCGCGGATGTAGACGCGGCCGTTTCGCATCTCGGCGATATCCCCCGTGTGCAGCCAACCGTCCTCGTCGATCGCCGTTCGGGTGTCCTGCGGTCGTTTCCAGTAGCCCAACATCAGGCCCGGGCTTCGCGCCAGCAGTTCCCCATTGCCGGCGATCCGGACCTGCACGCCAGGGATCGGCACGCCGGCGGAGCCATGCACATTGTCCTCGACCCGATTGCCGGTCACGGTTGGAGCCGCCTCGGTCAGGCCGTAGCCCTCGACCAGGGTGAGCCCGAGCCCGACGAAGCAGCGCGCGACCTCGAGGGGTAACGCCGCGGCCCCGCTGATGGCGATGCGTAAGCGCCCCCCGAGCTGCGCCAGAACCTTGTCCGCCACCAACGGCTGCAGCAGCCGCCAGCTGAGCCGGTCGAGGAGCCCCGGCGGATCTCCGCGCCCCTGCTCGGCCAGGAAGCGGGCCCATCCGATGGCAACCGCTTTGCTAAACAGGGTCTTCGCGAGCCCTCCCTCGTGCTCCAGCGTCGCCTTGATCCGGCCGTACGCTTTCTCATAGATACGAGGCACCGAGATCAGCACTGTGGGACGAACGATCAGAAGGTCGTCCTTGAGCGTCGCCACCGAGCGGGCGTAGGTTACGCAGCTTCCCGCCATCATCGGGAAGTAGTACCCGACGGTGCGCTCGAAGGCGTGAGACAAGGGTAGAAAGGAAAGAAAGGTATCGTCGTGATAGGTAGGTATCGTCTCCAGCTGCGCCGCCGCATTCCACAGGATGTTGCGATGCGACAGCATCACGCCCTTGGGCCTCCCGGTGGTGCCGGAAGTATAGACGATGGTAGCCAGATCATTCGGATCGGCGCGGTGCCCCGGCGGTGGCTGGCCCTGCGCTTGCAGCCAATCCGAAACCGGGCTGAACGCCGGACCTCCGGCCGATTCCTGCGCCTGCGCAGACTCCAGGAAAAGCACTTGCCGCAACGCCGGAAAACGCTCCCGCAAAGGCTCCAACGCTTGCCACTGGGCCAGCCTGTCTACCAGCAGCACCTGGCTGTCGGAGTCACCGAGGATGTACGCCGCGTTTCCCGGACTGTCGTTGGGATACAGGGGCACCACCACCAGCCCCAGGGCCAGTGCAGCCTGCTCGTAGCAGACCCATTCCAGGCAGTTGCGCAGCTGCACCGCCACCCGTTCGCCCGGAGCCATCCCCAGTGCGGCGAGGGAGCCTTCCCATCGCTCGACCAGAGCGGACACCTGTTTCCAGGAATAGCCGACCCATTCATCGCGACCGGCGTCGAGCTGCCGGTAGGCGGTGAGATTCGGCGTACGCGCTGCCCGAGCCCGGAACAACCCCGACAGCGTCCGCGCCTCGGCCGCGGAGATCAAATCCGGCTGACATGCGAGGGCCTTTTTCATGTTGATATCCACTCCTGCTGGACCCTGTCTTTCCTGAATTTCGGTCAGCTACTCAAGATCGGCGTCCAACTCCTGACTCTAATTATCGGACACCCCGCAGCGCCTCGCGTTCTGCAAAGAACGCCGCTTCGGACACGGCCTTACGGCGAAAGGGGGGGATATCATCATCGAAATCCTTCGTGCTCTTCTTATCTGTCGTGGGTGAACTGCCGGATCTACGGTCATCGGCCCGGCTAGCGCACGCTCGCAGCGGAGGGGATCGGACCGGCCGGATCAGCGCCGGTGGTGGCTACAGAAGTACCAAGTTGTCCCTGTGGATGAGCTCTTCATCATCCAGATAGCCCAGTACCTCCTTGAACCCGGCGCTGGGCCGGCCCTTGATCAGGGCGGACTGCTTGGCATCGTAGTTGACCAACCCGCGGGCGATCTCGTTACCCTTCTCGTCCACGCAGGCCACCAGCTCGCCACGATTGAAATCGCCGTTCACAGCCTTGACGCCAACGGCGAGCAGGCTCTTACCCTGCTCACGCAGGGCGCGTGCGGCCCCGTCGTCCAACGTCAGGCGGCCTCGGACCTGGAGCTGACCCGCGAGCCACCGCTTGCGGGCGGCTTGGGGCTCCCGGACCGGGACGAGCAGCGTTCCCACCTGGTCGCCCGCCCGGATGCGCTCCAACACGCCCTCGCCCTTGCCCGGAGCGATGACGGTCGCGGTACCGGAGCGGGCGGCGAGCCGGGCCGCACGTACCTTGGTAACCATGCCGCCACGCCCGAGTCCGCCGACACTTGCGCCCGCCACCTCGTCGAGCCGGGGATTGTTCACCCGGGTCTCGGAAATGAGACTAGCGGAAGCATCGAACCGGGGGTCCCGGTCGAACAGGCCGTCCTGGTCCGTGAGTAGTATCAGAAGATCGGCCTCTAACAGGTTGGCGACCAAAGCTGCCAGGGTGTCATTGTCGCCGAAGCGTAGCTCGTCCGTGGCCACGGTGTCATTCTCGTTAACAACCGGGACCACACCGAGCCGCAGCAGGGCGCGCAAGGTGCTGCGTGCGTTCAGGTAGCGCTCCCGGTCTTCCAGGTCGTCCCTTGTGAGCAGGACCTGCGCCGCGTGGAGCCCTCGCTTTTGGAAGCAAGCCTCGTAAGCCCGGATCAGTCCCATCTGGCCGATGGCTGCGGCGGCCTGTAGCTCGTGCAGGGCCGTCGGGCGGCGGGTCCAACCCATGCGGCTCATACCCTCGGCTACGGCACCGGAAGACACCAGCACCAGATCGCCGCCGGCCTTCAGAAACCCGGCAACCTGATCCGCCCACGGGGACAGGACGGACCGGTCGAACCCTTGGCCGTTGCGTGTGAGCAAGGCGCTACCGATCTTTACGACCCAGCGCCTCGTGCGGGGAATTTCGTCTCGGGAGAACATGATTCAACCGAGGGGATGCCAATCGGCCGGATCCTGCTCCGCTTCCGATGCAGACTCGGCCGGCTCTGATTCGGCGTCCCGGCGCCCCTGCTCCAAGCGCCGCATCAGGGCCTCGACCAGCTCCACCGTACCCTCACCGGTGACGGCGGAGATGCCATACACCGGCCCATTCCAGTGCAGCCGCGCCAGAAGCTGGGCTTGGCGCTGCTCGAAATCGGCAGCGCTCAACAGATCGCGCTTGTTGAGTACCAGCCAGCGCTCCTTCTGTGCCAAGTCTGCTCCGAACGACGCCAGCTCGGACTCGATCTTGCACACCTGCTGCGCCGGATCAACCGATTGGTCCAGGGGCGCTGCGTCCACCAAGTGCAGTAGCAATCGGGTGCGGGCGAGGTGCTTGAGGAAACGGATTCCCAGCCCCGCGCCCTCGGCCGCTCCCTCGATGATGCCGGGAATGTCGGCAATGACAAAGCTGCGCTCGCGCCCGAGGCTGACGACCCCGAGATTGGGGTGCAGAGTGGTGAAGGGATAGTCCGCCACCTTCGGTCGGGCGCTGGAGACCTTGCGGATGAGGCTGGACTTGCCCGCATTGGGGAAGCCGAGCAGACCCACGTCTGCAAGTAGTATGAGCTCCAGGTGGAGATCGCGCCGCTCCCCGGGCTTCCCCGGCGTGGACTGGCGCGGCGCCCGGTTGGTGCTCGACTTGAAGCGGGCATTGCCGATGCCGTGGAAGCCTCCCTGTGCCACCAACAGGTGTTCCCCGTCCCGGAGCAGCTCACCGATTCGCTCGTCCGTCTCCATGTCGAGCACCCGGGTGCCCACCGGGACCCGTACAAGCAGCTCCTCGCCACTGCGCCCCGTCATGTTCCGGCCCATGCCGCCACGTCCCGGCTCGGCACGAAACCTGCGCCGGTGGCGGAAATCCACCAAGGTATTGAGATTGGTATCGGCAACCAGGTAGATGCTACCGCCATCGCCCCCGTCTCCCCCGTCGGGGCCGCCCTTGGGAATGTACTTTTCGCGCCGGAAGCTCACACAGCCGCTGCCGCCGTCCCCGGCCTCGACTCGGATATGAGCTTCATCGACGAATTTCATGGAACGAAAAAAGCCTCGTCTTTGACGAGGCTTTTTACCTGGTCTCCGGGGCTCGTTGTGTCAGTCGGTTTGAACGCTGACGTACTTGCGGTTCCTCGGGCCCTTGACCTCGAACTTTACCAAGCCGTCGGAGAGCGCATAAAGGGTGTAGTCCCTGCCGCAGCCGACGTTGTCGCCGTTGTGGAATTTGGTGCCCCGCTGACGAACGATAATGCTGCCGGCCTTGACCGCCTGACCGCCATACATCTTGACGCCTAGACGCTTGGACTCCGAATCTCGGCCGTTGCGGGAGCTGCCGCCCGCCTTTTTGTGTGCCATGCCGTCTTCTCCTCAACCCGCGTTGATGTCGGTGATCGTCAGCTCGGTGAACCACTGACGGTGGCCCTGACGCTTCAGGTACTGTTTGCGCCGACGGAATTTGATGATCTTGACCTTCTTGCCACGGCCGTGGGTCTTGACCGTAGCCGTGACCTTGCCGCCGTCCAGATAGGGCTTTCCGACCTTGACGTCTTCGCCGTCGGCGACCATGAGCACCTTGTCGAGCTCGACGCTCGCGCCCTCGTCGGTAGAGATCTTCTCGACCTTCAGGGTATCGCCCTCGGCGACCCGGTACTGCTTGCCCCCGGTTTGAATGACCGCGTACATGAAACCTGTCCCCAACAATTTGCCGGTTTAGCCCCTTCGAAATGGGGCGAGTGAAAGACCCACAATGCTAACTCCATCGAGACGATTCAGTCAAACCAACACAATCCCCGTCGCGCGACGGGCGACAACCGTCCAAAGCAGGCGGCAACGAAGCACTCGGGGAGTGGTCCACCCCCCTGACCGCTGTTGGCTTGACAGCCACCAGCCCCGCACCTAGCATCCCCGCGGGTTTATCAAATTGTCTGCACAACAAGAATGGATTTGTCGGAGATTCGAGCAACTGTCGCGGAGGACATGCAGGCCGTCGACCGGTTGATCCTGCGGCGGCTCGAGTCCGACGTGGTGCTGATCAACGAGATCGGCCGCTACATCATCGGCAGCGGTGGCAAACGCCTGCGCCCGCTCTCCGTTCTGCTGTCGGCCCGCGCCTGCGGCTACCAAGGTACCCGGCACAGGGATCTTGCCGCCGTGGTCGAGTTCATCCACACCGCCACGCTTCTCCACGACGACGTGGTGGACGGCTCGGAGCTGCGCCGCAGCCGCGAGACCGCCAATGCCGTGTGGGGCAACGAGGCGAGCGTCCTGGTAGGAGACTTCCTCTACTCCCGCTCCTTCGAGATGATGGTGGACGTGAACAACATGCGGGTCATGGACATTCTCTCCCACGCCACCAACCGCATCGCCGAGGGCGAGGTGCTGCAGTTGCTCAACTGCAACGACCCGAACACCACCGAAGAGCGCTACATGGAGGTCATCAAGCGCAAGACCGCGACCCTGTTCGAGGCCGGCACCCGGCTCGGCGCAGTGTTGGCAGGATCCGCGAAGGAGATCGAGGACGCCGTAGCCGATTACGGGCTCCAGCTCGGAATCGCCTTTCAGCTGGTGGACGACGCCCTCGATTATCGGGCCGACGGCGAGGAGCTGGGCAAGAATCTGGGTGACGACTTGGCCGAGGGCAAGCCGACGCTCCCCATCATCCGGGCCATGGAGGTCGGCAGCGAGCAAGAGCGTACGCTGCTGCGCGACGCCATCGAGAACGGCGGACGGGATCGGATCGAGTCGGTATCCGCCGCAATTGAATCGACCAAGGCCATCGACTACACTACTTTGCTTGCGCGCCGATATGCGCAGTCGGCCAAAGAATCGGCCGGCATGCTTCCCGAATCGGCCCAGCGCATTGCGCTGGAGAAGATGGCGGACTTCGCCGTTTCGCGCACCTACTAATCGGGGTGTAGCTCAGTCTGGTAGAGCACTACGTTCGGGACGTAGGGGCCGGAGGTTCGAATCCTCTCACCCCGACCAATCCGCTCCTCGGGGCCTCCCCCGCAGCAAACCATCCCGGCGCCAAAGGCCGGGCCACGAAAGGCACTTGGACGATCGCGCTTCCTTCACCGTCGGACCTGAATCGGCTCGACGCCACCGAATAGCACCGCTGCGCCGCGATCCCGGCCCGGGGCAAACCCCGGGAAGGAAGATGGGAGAAATCAGCCCTGTAAGGTCGCGACACGATCCTCAATGCCCATGTAGCTGCAGCCATTGCTCCAGCATCGCCAGGACCCAAGAGCTTAGGTGACTCCCGCTGGTCGGCGACCTCACCCACCCAGCCGGAAATACCATGACATGGTCGATCCCCGTTTCTCGTGGCCGCAGAGCGTAACTACGAACGCGCAAACGCCTCGGCCGATCGCAGCACGGTAGACCAATTCTGTTTTCGGCGGTTTGGGAGTCGTTTGATCTGCGCAATTACAGTAGACTTCCCTACAAAGGAACCAAATCCTGATCGGGGCATGGCAGGCGCTAGATTCGACATTCTGTTTGCGGGAGAGCTGCTGGCGGACGCGGACGCGGACGAGGTGTGCCTCTGGCTCCAGCATCGTTTCAAGCTCTCGGACAAGGCCGCTGAACGGCTGTTCGACGGTCGCGCCCACACCATCAAGCGCAATGTGAACATCGCCACGGCGTCGCACTTCCGCGAGATTTTTCGCGAGGCCGGAGCGCTGATCGAAATCCGTCCCGTACCGGCGCCAACCGATTCCTTGCTGCCCAGCACGACCGATCTGCCTGGCACCACTGAATCATACCTCACGTCGGAGAACGTCGAGCCGCAGCAGCAGGCCCGGCCCGCACCGGACAATCCGCGACCTCAGGGATCGACGTGGAAAGACGAGCCATCGGAGGAGGAATCCGAAGGCTATCCTCCCATGATCGACACCAGCCACCTGAGCCTGGTCCAGGGCCAGGATTGGACGCTGGAGGACTGTCAGCCGCCGCTGCCACCGATTCATCTGCCGGACATCAGCCATCTCGAGTTGGTCCCGACGGAGCCGGACGACGTCGAGGAGCGCGACGCCTGAGTGCGGCCGGTCGCGAACCATGAACCAGGAATGCGAGCACATCGTTGTCGGCGCCGGCATCAGCGGCTTGGGCATGGCCCACCGGTCCGCTAAGCGGGGCGTCTCGACCCTGGTCCTGGAAGGGTCCAGCCGTGTAGGCGGCTGCATGAGCAGCCTGACCTTTTCCGGGTGCGGAGGTTTCTGGACCGAGGCCGGCAGTCACACCTGCTTCAACAGCTACGGCAACCTGCTCGATATCCTGACCGACCTGGACATGATGGACCGTTTGGTCCCCAAGGGTAAGCTGCGTTACTCCCTATGGCGCGACGGTGAGCGCAAGTCTATATTCTCGGCCCTTCACCCACTGCAGCTGGCCGTCTCGCTGCCGCGGGCATTCCTGGGCGAGAAGGCGGGCAAGAGCGTCGCGGACTTCTACGGCGCGGGACTCGGCCGCGCCAACTACCGGGACATCTTCGGTCCGGCCTTCCGCGCGGTCATCTGCCAGGAGGCCGACGACTTCCCCGCGGACTTGCTGTTCCGCCGCAAGCCCAGACGCAAGGAAGTAGTGCGCTCCTTCACCTTTCCCGGAGGTCTGTCGGACATCCCGCAAACCATCGCCGGCCAAGCAGCATTGGAGGTCCGGACCGGGCAGCTGGCGTCGAGTGTGGCACGAGACAGCGAAGGCTTCCGGGTTACCATGGCGGACGGGACTGAGCTTTCGAGCCGCTACCTGACCCTCGCCGTACCTCCCGACGCGGCCGCTGCCCTCCTGCCTGAGGGGCTGGACGATCTGCGCACTGCCATCGGGGGTATCGGGATCTCCCGGATCGAGACCGTCGTCCTTTGCGTGCCGGCGGGGGAACTGACCCATCTGCCGCCACTTGCAGGCCTGATCGCGGTGGACGATGACTTCTACTCCATGGTCTCGCGAGACTACCTGCCCGACGAGCATTACCGCGGCTTCGCCTTCCACTTCCGGCACGGCGCGCTGAACGCCGACGAGCAAGTCGAGCGCATCTGCCGGGTGCTCGGGATCCGAAGCGAGCGGATCGGAGGGCTCGCGTGGGTCGCCAACCGGCTTCCGGCCTTGCGTGCCGGTCATGCGAGCCTGGTGCAAGAGATCGACGCGGCACTCACCGGCGGCCGTCTGGCCATCATCGGAAACTGGTTCCTCGGCGTCTCCATCGAGGACTGCCTCACCCGCAGCCACAAGGAATCCGAGCGCCTGTTCGCAGGCTGATCCAAACACAACCGGAGGAATAGTCCAATGCGTGGAATCGCTTTGATCACTGCGCTTTTTTGCGTCCTGCCGACCGCGCGGGCGGAGGAGCTCGGCACCGTCAGCACCAAGTTCAAATGGTTCGGGCCCAACGACAAGATCTTGGTGGAGGTCTTCGAAGACGAGGTGGTGAGCGGAGTCGCTTGCTACCTGAGCCGGGCCAAGACCGGCGGGATCTCCGGAGCCGTGGGCGTAGCCGAAGACACCTCCGACGCATCCATCGACTGCCGCCAGATCGGTCCCATTCGCCTCACGGAGGACATCCGTGCAGGCAAGGCCAACGGTGAGGAAGTCTTCAAAAAACGCACCTCACTGGTCTTCAAGTCCATGCAGGTGGTGCGCTTCTACGACCCCCGGCGCAACGTCCTCATCTACCTGAGCTACAGCGACAGGATCATCGAGGGCTCGCCCAAGAACAGCATCTCGGTGGTGCCCATTCAGGCCTGGCCCGGGTCGGGCGGCCAAGCCGCTGATGGTCCCGCTGAAAAGGCGAATACCCAAGACGGAGAGGAAGCGTCGGGTGAGCAGCAATAGGGGTTCGGCCCGACTATGGACCAGCACCCCGCTTTACGGCAGCAACCTGCCCGACGCCCAGAGAATCAACGGCCGCGTCCTGGACGCCTTCGGGACCCTGGGCGAAGGTGACTTCTCGCGCCGCACCCACTTCTTCGGCGGACGTTTCGAGAACCTCTACCTGGACCGCGATCGAATCCCCGAGTTGGAGCCGGTCCTGCACCGAGCCGAGGACTGCGCGCAGCAAATCCTGGGCCGGGACACCGAGCCCCTGCGCTGCGGCTTCTGGTTCAACGCCCAGGGGCCGGGGAAGTCCACCTCCGAGCACACGCACGAAGAGCTCGACGAGCTGCTCTCGGGCGTGTACTACCTCACCGTTCCCGAAAACTCGGGAGACATCGTCCTGCAGGACGGGCAGCTCATCACGCGTGTAACGCCGAAGCCGGGAATGTTCCTGTTCTTCCCCCCGAGCCTTAGCCACCGGGTGGAAACCAACCGCAGCTTAGAGCTCAGACTCTCACTCGCCTTCAATTTCGGGCCGATGCGCGAAGACGAAGCGGGCTGACCCGATTCCGGGAGTGGGTTGTCGAATCCCGTTGCCTCTGCCGTTTCTAGGTTCAAAGACCCACTGGCTGTACTTGCGAGCCGGGCCGGAGAATCCGGTGCGGACTGAGCGCAGGCGGGGGATTATGAAGCTCTCGTGGCAGCGCTCCGGTGATGGTGCCCGGGGCCGGACTCGAACCGGCATGACCGAAGTCGAGGGATTTTAAGTCCCTTGCGTCTACCAATTTCGCCACCCGGGCAGGTGTGGGCTCAACCTGGGATGAGACCGGTTCGTCACCGATGGCCCGGATCGGCAAGGTATTGCCACTCGGATCCCGCGTTGGAGCCGGCTTTCGGACGACCTCGATTTCGGACGATCTCCGGGAGGGAATGGAGGCTGAGGTCGGAATCGAACCGGCGTCCACGGCTTTGCAGGCCGCTGCATAACCACTCTGCCACTCAGCCTAAGCGCCGGAAGTATATCGACGCGGCTGTTGTTTGTCACGCCAGGTTCACCAACCGGCCCTGCGGTGGAAACCAGTAATGTTACTGGAATCTGTCTACAGAAACCGTGGGCTGTGTCCAGGTACGCGTCACGGGAACCTGCGCGCCGGAGGCCGGCACTGGCAATAGAAGCAAATAAGCGCGCACTGCTGTATGGCCCCAACCCAACGATGCACTACCCATGAAGAGCCCAACCCCCTCGCATAGCCAATCCACCGAAGAGGTAGTGGCCGCGTTTCACACGAGCACCCGTGGGCTGACCGATGACGAGGCGCTGCGCCGGCTGGATCAATATGGCCCCAACGAACTTCCACAAGCCGAAGGCACCACGCCCTGGGCAATCCTTGCCGCTCAGTTCAAGAACGTCCTCATCATCATCCTGCTGATCGCCACGGTGCTCTCCGCCTTCCTGGGCGAGGTGCTGGAATCAATCGTCATCGCGATCATCGTGCTCTTCGCCATCCTGCTCGGGTTCGTGCAGGAGTTCCGCGCCGAGCGTGCCATGGAGGCACTGCGGCGCATGACCGCACCGATGGCCACGGTGCTGCGGGGCGGGCACGAGCATGAGATTCCGTCGCGGGAGCTGGTTCCCGGAGACCTGATCCTGATCGCCGCCGGCAGCCGAATTCCTGCGGACGGCAGGCTGATCGAGGCGGCGAGCCTCAAGCTCAACGAGGCGGCCCTCACCGGCGAGTCCCTCCCGGTGGAGAAGCACACGGATAACCTTCCCGATCCGGACCTCGCGGTCGGCGACCGGCGCAATCTGGTGTTTTCCGGAACCGACGTCGCCTACGGACGAGGCCGAGCCCTGATCGTCGCCACTGGAACGGACACCGAGTTCGGCGAGATCACGGGGATGCTTGGAGCGGTGAAAGAGCAGCGCACGCCGCTGCAGGAGAACCTGGACAAGGTCGGACGTGTGCTGGCCATCGCCGCTGCGGTCATCGTGGTTCTCATCGCAGGGCTCGGCGTGCTGCGCGGCGAGCCCCTGCTGGAGATGTTCATCTTCGGCGTTGCGCTGGCGGTAGCGGTGGTGCCGGAGGCGCTGCCGGCGGTGGTCACCATCTCCCTGGCGATCGGCGTGCAACTCATGGTCAAGCGCAATGCCCTGGTGCGCCACCTGCCGACGGTAGAGACCTTGGGCAGCACCGCGGTCATCTGCTCAGACAAGACGGGAACCCTGACCCGCGACGAGATGACGGTGCGCGAGATCTGGATCGACGGGCACAGCTTCGCCGTGACCGGGAGCGGCTATGAGCCGGTCGGTGACATCGAGCACCCTGAAGGAAGCGGCGCCGTCGCGCAGACCCTCGAGCGACTGCTGACCGGAGCGGCCCTGGCCAACGACGCCCGTCTGGAGCAGGAAGAGGGGTCCTGGAAGCTCTACGGCGACCCCACCGAGGGCGCGCTGATCGTGGCCGCCGCCAAGGCGGGCCTGGACAAGGAAGATCTGGACCAGGCCATGCCCCGCATCGGCGAGCTCCCCTTCAGCTCCGAGCGCAAACGCATGAGCACCCTTCACCGCATCGAAGGGGGTACAGTGGCCTATGCCAAGGGCGCAGCAGAGGTCGTCCTGGATGTCTGCGACAGCTACGCCGGGACCGACGGTCCGGCACCCCTGAACGCGAAGGCGCACGCTTCCATTGAGGACGCGGCCCTGGCCATGGCCCAGAAGGCACTACGGGTGCTGGCGGTCGCCTACAAGCAGGACGCAGAGCTCCAAACAGCCGAACAGGGCATGGTCTTCCTCGGGCTGCTGGGCATGATCGATCCGCCCAGGCCCGAGGCCAAGGAGGCCATCGCCAAATGCGAGCATGCCGGCATCAAACCGGTCATGATCACGGGCGACCACCCGGAGACCGCTCAGGCCATCGCCCGCGAGCTGGGGATACTCCAGGGTGGACGCGTGGTGATCGGCGGCGAGCTGGACGCCATGAGCGACGAGGAACTGCAGGCCAGCGTCGCCGAGATCGAGGTCTACGCCCGGGTCTCCCCCGAGCACAAATTGCGGGTGGTGGCCGCTTGGGAGAAGAGCGGACGTATCTGCGCCATGACCGGCGACGGGGTCAACGATGCCCCGGCCCTGAAGAAGGCGGACATCGGCGTAGCCATGGGCATCACGGGCACGGACGTGAGCCGCGAGGCGGCGGACATGACCCTGACCGACGACAACTTCGCCTCCATCGTCGGCGCCGTGGAGGAAGGCCGTGCCATCTTCAGCAACATCAAGAAGTACCTGATGTATCTGCTGTCTTCGAACATCGGCGAGATCGGGCTCATGGCGGTCGCCACGCTGGCCGGACTTCCGCTGCCGCTCAGCGCCGTTCAGATTCTCTACGTCAACCTGGCCACCGACGGCCTGCCTGCCCTGGCGCTGTCCTTCGACCCCCCGGAAAAAGACCTGATGGACCGGCCGCCGCGGGACCCGCGCCGCGGCATCTTCACCCGCCCCGTAGTCTTGCTCATGGTGGCGGGCGGGATCTGGTCCACCATTGTCAACGTCGGGCTCTTCACCTGGGCGCTGGAGAGCGGCCGAGAGCTTTCTCACGCCATGGCCCTCACCTTCATCTCGCTGGTGCTGATACAGTTCTTCAAGGCCTACAACTTCCGCTCGGACCGGGAATCGATTCTTCTCCAGCCCTTCACCAACAAATGGCTGAACCTGGCCGTCGCGTGGGAGCTGATGCTGCTGTGCGTCGTCCTCTACGTGCCGGTGCTCCAGGACGCATTCGGCACCTATGACCTGCCGCCCGGCGACTGGCTGCTGGTGCTCGGCCTGGCCTTCAGCATCGTGCCCGTGCTGGAGCTGGCCAAGTGGCTGATCCGAAGGTATGTGCCGCTGCAGCAGGTGGGGGAGCTGCACCCGAACAGGAAGTAGGCCGGCAGGTAAAAACAGGGGCGCAACAAGCCAGTAAGCTTGAATCGCGCCTGGTCCCCGTTGCGCTCGAGTGCCCGACCCTCACGCTCTTCTGTGCGATGATACGGTGATGATCCTACGGACGCCCCCGGTCATCCAGGCAAGCGCACGTCCTTAGGAGGTTCCGCACCGCCTGTTGGCCGTCCGCTGTCTGGCAGGAAACAATCAAACGGACCATGGAAACCTTCACGAATCAACCCCTGCCCATCGGCGGCATGATCCAGGAATTTCGCATCGTCCGGGTGCTCGGTGCCGGCGCCTTCGGAATCGTTTACCTGTGTGAAAATACATTCTTGCCGGAGAAGGCGGCCATCAAGGAGTTCCTTCCCATGGACGTGGCCGGACGACTGTCGGACGGCGAAGTACGCCCCCTGTCCGAGGCATCGGAGGGGGGATTTCTGTGGGCCCGCGACCGGTTTCTTCAAGTAGCCAAGACCCCTTGGGATCTGGGTCATCCCAATCCCCACCGAAACATCGTTCGTGTCACACGATTCTGCGAGGCAAACGGCACCGCATACATGTCTATGGCGTTCGAGCGAGGCCGCCCCCTCTCGACGCTCCTCGAGGAGCGCGACACCCTGCCCTACGCGGAGCTCAAGCAGATCATCTTCCCCCTGCTCGACGGACTGGAGCGCGTGCACGAAGCGGAGGTAGTGCACAGAGACATCAAGCCGGCCAATATCCTGATTCGCTCCGATGGGTCGCCGGTCCTGATCGACTTCGGAGCAGCGCGGCAGGCCATTGGCGGCGAGCGTTCCGTCATGTCCGCCTTTACGCCAAACTACGCAGCCTTGGAGCAGGTCCATGCGGTAGGCGAGCAAGGGCCCTGGACCGATATTTATGCCCTGGGCGCCACCTTGTACCGAGCCATATCCGGCAAGCCACCGCCAAATGTTGCCGAGCGGGCAGTCGGGGCCGCGCAGGTATCAGCCGTTCGCATTGGCCACGGAACCTATCCGGATACCTTTCTTGCGGCCATCGATGCGGCTTGCGAAGTAAAGCCCAAGAGCCGGCCCCAATCCGTGTCCGAATGGAGGCGCATGTTGGTGAAGGGGCCGGGGAAATCGGCGCCGATCCAGGCCACCACGAGAGAGCCGGCGCCGGCTTCCGAGAGCGACCAAACCATCGCCGACGACGGAGCTACCCAGCTGCCTCCGCATACAGACGCGAACCAGATCTCGAGGCCCGACAGGGGCGAAGCCTCGACAACGGAGTCCGCGGCGGAACAGACGGGGTTCACGGTCTTCGACACCGGCGCGGATACCGGCGTCGACCTCAACGAGACCATCATGCCCGCGCCGCCGATACACCGAGAAGCGCCCCCGGCACAGTCGAAAGAGATCTCTGAAGAATCCCCGGGGAAAAACTGGATTCCGATAGTGCTGGCGGTCATCGTCGCATCTACGGTCGGGATCTGGCTCGTGGCGGGGGAGAAGAACATTTGGATAGCGGAGAAGATAAAAACCATCGTCGCGGGTGATTCCGACTCTGTAGTCAGCACGGGGATAGGCGAGGGGACCGAGACCGGAGCCGACGCGAAACCTCCGCCGAAGATCGTTAAGCCCGGCGACCGTTTCCGCGATCCCTTTCTCGATACCGGCGCCGGTCCACCGATGGTCTGGCTCCCCCCAGGGACCTTTCAGATGGGTTCCCCGGCAAGCGAGCCCGGGCGCAATTCGGACGAGCTGCTGCACCGCGCGGAGGTCAGGGCCATGATCGCCGTCGGCGAGACCGAAGTCACCGTCGGGCAATTCGGGGAATTCGTCGAGGAGACGAGCTACCGCAGCGAGATAGAGCGGGAAACATCCTGCCTGCGAATGGATGACGCCGGGGAGCGCATCATCCCGGATTTAGACCTGTCCTGGCGCACCCCGGGATTCGACGCCAGCAGCCACCACCCCCTGACCTGCGTCAGCTGGAACGACGCGCGCGCTTATGCGGATTGGCTCTCTGTAGAGACGGGACATGAATACCGCCTGCCAACGGAGTTGGAGTGGGAGTATGCGGCGCGGGCCGGGTCAAATGGCGGCCGCCATTGGGGAGATGACCCGAATACGGGATGCAAGCTCAGCAACACCGCAGACAGCACGGTGATCAGCGACAGCGATTCGGAAAGCCAGTTTGTAGGTCCCGTTACCGATTGCCGGGACAATTTCGTCTTCACCGCTCCCGTCGGGTTCTGGAGCCGAACGAACTCGGGCTGCACGATATGCTGGGGAACCTGGCAGAGTGGACCTGTTCCGTCTACGACCAAGGATACGAGGGCGGCGAGGCCCGTTGTGTCGACCAAGTGGGTCTGCCCGAGAGCGGCCCGCGCGTCATCCGTGGCGGGTCCTGGCTGGATGCGCCAATGCTGGTCCGCTCTGCGGCCCGAGACGGGCGTGATGCGCCGGTCCGCGCGCGCGCAGAGCAGACGCTTCAACGCCGCCGCCATGCTGTGCACAACCTCCTCGCTGTAACGGCCCGACGTCCACAGCCAAGGGCGACACGGACCCGGCGCGGTCATCCCATAATAGCATGGCCGGCCGAGCAAGAGGCTGGGCGCGGGATCTCTCGCGGCCAAGTGCAGCGCCAAGGGATAGCGGGGTGTCGGATCGGCGGCGACACGTTGACGCGTCTTCCAAGGCAGCCCATCCCCCTCCAGGTAGACGTTTACCGCCACCGAGGAGCGGACGTCCGAGCGGACGTAGGCGCGGTGCTTGAAGCCCCCTCCCGAAACGCTAACCGGCTCCAGACCGAGCCCGCTTGCGGTCTCGTCAGCGCGTTCCGGCGGTGATGAGCAGCCCGCGGTCACCAACAACAGCGCCACGCTGGCGGAGGAGATCCATCCGCGGTATTTGCGGGAAACGGCGCGACGGCCGATATGCGCGTCTTCTAAGGCGGCCAGCAGCCAACCCGGAGTCATTCGTCCATCACTCGGTGCACAAAACGAAACGACGGGCTGCGAACCTTCGAAAGCTGATTCTTTCTAGATAGCAAGCTAGCTGCTCAGAAAAACGCCATTGGCGCTCTCGTTGCCCTCTATATAGAACCGGTTATCTTCCCGTACGATGACCGCGTGATGCGACCAAACTCCCGGATCATTAAGAACCAGGTTATTGTCTACCGCCCTGCCAATCGTCAGTCGGTCCGTTTCCAATTCGAGCTGATCCTGCAGGACATCCCCCAGATATACCCGTATATACCCCATGGCGCTCACCCATAGAGCACGGATGTTAATGGTACGCCTCGTTTTGCATGGCGGCCTGCATGATCATATAGCAACCCGGTATAGGATATTCCAAGGGTTTGCCGCAAGCCGAAGCAGCGCGCGTAGGCGCCCCGTCCGCGAGCGTCAGAATTCGCAGCCGCGGCTACCAAAGCTGGGCTGCAAACTCAGACCGAATACCCCGCCGGCCCTGGCGCACGCCGTTTACGCCCCGGGTGTGCCCGGCGCGCCGCTGGCGACAGGATGCCCCGCAGGTATGATCGCTCGTGCGGCCTGCGCCACGAAGACCGCGCAAGGCGCCGACGGCGTCCAGATACCGCACGCGCAAGTAATTTCGTCCGGCGCCGATATTTGCTAGTATTCTACGTTTTGTCTTCGGCGCTGTGTCTAGCGAGAGAGGAAATACGTGGTGTACAGAAGAGTTGTTGTAACCGGTGTTGGAATAGTCGGCCCAATAGGCAGCACGAAAGACGAGGTCCTCGCATCAATGATGCAGGGTAGATCCGGCATTGTGCATTGCCCGGACTACATGGAACGCGGATTTCGTTCGAACGTGATTGGCGAAGTCAAACGCGACTTCAAAGAAGGTCTCTCTCTGAAGGTGAGCAAATGGATGGGCGAGCAAGCGGGATGGGCCTTTCAAGCCGCAGAATCCGCTATTGACGATGCCGGACTTCCTGACGAAATACGTTCGAATCCGATGACTGGGCTTCTTATCGGCGCCGGTGGTCCCTCCACCGAGGACGTTGTGAGCGCAGTAGACGCCGCCCTTGCCAAAGGCCCGAAGAGAGCGGGGGCACGTTGGGTACCCAAGACAATGGCGAGCTCCTGCTCCGCGACGGTCGGAACCGGCCTGCAAATCAAAGGGGCGAGCTTCTCAATAGCCTCCGCCTGCGCGACGAGCGCTCACAACATCGGCGAAGCCTGGTGGATGATCAGGACAGGGCGTCAAAACTGCATGATAGCCGGTGGAGCCGAGGGCCTGCATTGGACCCAATCGGTCATGTTCGACGCCATGCCGGCATTGTCGAACCTAAACGACGCCCCGGAAACGGCGAGCCGCCCTTTCGACAAGAACAGGGCCGGCTTCGTGATCAGTGGCGGAGCCGCCGTTGTCATCCTGGAGACATTGGAAGACGCCCTGGCCCGCGGAGCACAGATATACGGAGAGATTGTTGGGTACGGTGCCACGTCCGACGGCAGCCACATGACCGAGCCCTCCGGTGAAGGAGCAGTCAGGGCCATGCAGATGGCAATGGAGGGAATAGACAAGAAGGAAATAACGCTAATAAGTCCTCATGCAACGAGCACACCGGTAGGTGACAGAAAAGAAGCAGGCGCAATCCTGAGTGTATTCGGCGAAGATGGGCCCTGGGTCACCGCATCGAAATCTCTAACTGGCCACATGATGGGGGCGGCGGGGGCAGCAGAGCTTATCATGGCACTTTTCATGATAAATGAAGGTTTTATCCACCAGTCATTAAACATCGAAGAGGTCGATCCCGAATGCGCGGGACTCAGGATTGCATACGAGAAAGTGCTTGATATCAATATTGAGTATGCATTATCCAATTCTTTCGGCTTTGGAGGCACAAACGCATCACTCTGCGTTCGTAAGCACAGCGGTTAATTCCATAATGTCAGTATGGGTTACGACCAAATCGGAAGCTTTGTGTGTTATCTTGAATGCACTGGGACAGCGGAGGCGGAATCCTAATTCCGATCGCTTATGACGCGATTTATCTCTGTTACAACATCCGAGAGTCTCTGAGTCTCTGGGTTTCCCGCCACCCGGACAAATTCCCCTGTACAGCAAGGCTAATTAGCCTGCTCGCTTCAGATTCCCAAAGGAGGAGAATCCAAGCATGAACAAAAACTCCCTCAGCGTCACCGACAACCGAAACGGCAAAACTTACGAGATCGATATTACGGATGACACCATCCGAGCGCTCGCTCTGCGTCAAATCAAGGTGCAGCCGGACGATTTCGGGATGATGACGTACGATCCCGCCTACATGAACACGGCGGCCTGCTCCAGCTCCATCACCTACATCGACGGAGAGAAGAGCATCCTGAGATACCGTGGTTATCCCATCGAAGAGCTCGCCGAGAAGAGCTCCTTTCTGGAGTGCGCCTATCTGCTGATCTACGGAGAATTGCCGACCGCGGAGCAACTCGAGCAATGGACCATCCGCATCATGCGGCATACCTATATTCACGAAGATCTGGCCCAAATGATCGAGTCCTTTCGTTATGACGCCCATCCGATGGGTATCTTGATCAGCTCGGTAGCGGCCATGTCCACGTTGCATCCGAAGGCCAGAAACGTCCACGATCCGGCCGTAAGGGAGAAGCAGATCTGGCGCATCCTGGGCAAGATGCCGACAATCGCAGCCTTCGCCTATCGCGTTCGGATCGGCCGCCCCCATAATTACCCGGACATCAGCCGGGGATACGCAGGAAACTTCCTCTACATGCTCGACTACATGAACGAGCGTGATTACGAAGTTCCCGAAGCACTTTCCCGGGCACTGGACGTGCTTTTCCTCCTGCACGCCGATCACGAGCAGAACTGCTCCACGGCCACGATGCGTGCCGTCGGCTCGACGCAAGTGGATCCTTACAGCGCGGTGGCGGCGGCCTCAGCGGCCTTGTTCGGACCGCTTCACGGCGGCGCCAACGAGGCTGTGTTGCGCATGCTGGAGGAAATCGGTTCCGTTTCCGCGATACCGGAGTACGTTGAGCGCGTCAAGAAAGGCGACATGCGCCTCATGGGCTTTGGCCATCGGATCTACACTAGCTACGACCCCAGGGCCAGCATCATCAAAAAGGTGGCGTACGACGTATTCGAGGTTACGGGCAGCAACAAGCTGATCGATATCGCCTTGGAGCTCGAGCGAATCGCCCTCTCCGACGAGTACTTCATTTCCCACAAGCTGTACCCCAATGTGGACTTCTACAGCGGTATCATCCTGCAGGCCATGCGCTTCCCGACGGACATGTTCCCGGTACTGTTCGCCATCCCGCGGGCCGCCGGATGGCTGGCGCAGTGGATTGAAATGCTCAATGACTCGGAACAGAAGATCGCTCGGCCCCGCCAAATCTACACCGGATACGAGCAGAGGCCCTATGTTCCGATGAAAGAACGAGGATAACGCTCGCCATTGCGCTTGGGCGCTGTCGACTTGAGCGGCGGTTCAGCGGGACTCCGAGTTGGCGGGAAATAGACGCGGGGCCGAGGAAGAAAACTCACCCCGCGTCTGCTTTTTCGCAAAGAACAGATGCAGAGTACGCCGGGTTGGCCCATGTTAAGCAGCTCCCGCTGCAAACGGCCGGATTCCCCGGATTCGGTGAACGAAAGCAACCGGGATGTTTGGCCGGACCGGAATACTCTACGAAGAAAGCTGTTCTCGGGCGGCTTCGGATAAATCAGCTCGTCCCCGCGGGTGCGGGGAACACCATCGCGCGGCGGCTCGATTCGCCAATCCAGGCGGTTCATCCCCGCGGGTGCGGTGAACACATCTATACGTCATACGGGATACTACATAGATGCGGTTCATCCCCGCGGGTGCGGGGAACACACAACGCCGGGCGCGGCGCTCTGGCCGGCGGCGGTTCATCCCCGCGGGTGCGGGGAACACGTCAGCTTGCGTGCCGTCGGCCTGGTGCAAGGCGGTTCATCCCCGCGGGTGCGGGGAACACCCCGCGGGTGCGGCGGTTCATCCCCGCGGGTGCGGGGAACACGTAGCGCTGCGTCGTCGCGATCGGGTCCGACGGTTCATCCCCGCGGGTGCGGGGAACACCGTGCGAGGGTGGAATGCTATCACTATCCATGTAACGGTTCATCCCCGCGGGTGCGGGGAACACGGAGAAGCTCGCGGGTGATGGCATGTCAGGGGTCGCCGGTTCATCCCCGCGGGTGCGGGGAACACATGATCAGGCGGGCCGCGGCCAGGATTATGCCCGCGGGGTTCGGGCGGTTCATCCCCGCGGGCGCGGGGAACACGCTCGTCGCCAGGTCCTGCTGGCGAGCCGGGACCGGTTCATCCCCGCGGGCGCGGGGAACACAACAGGCGGTGGGGTACCGTTGCTGATCGGCGCTAGCGGTTCATCCCCGCGGGCGCGGGGAACACGCTGCGTATTGCTAAGATCCGATCGGAAAGCGGTTCATCCCCGCGGGCGCGGGGAACACGCGATTTGTCGCATCCAACTCGTTCCCGAACGCCGGTTCATCCCCGCGGGCGCGGGGAACACTCGAGCTTCGCCTCATCGCAGTCCTGGTGCGCTTTCGGTTCATCCCCGCGGGCGCGGGGAACACGCATTCTCATGCGATCCAGTTGTCGCCGCGCGCTCGGTTCATCCCCGCGGGCGCGGGGAACACCCGCGCCGCCAGCGCGCCGCAAAGACCGCTGCGGTTCATCCCCGCGGGCGCGGGGAACACGCTGCGTGCCGAGCCGGCGAGCGTCCAGGATCGGTTCATCCCCGCGGGCGCGGGGAACACCGAATAGCCGTCTGCTCCGCGGACGAGGTGATTCGCGGTTCATCCCCGCGGGCGCGGGGAACACACGCCGACGGTGGGGCCGTCGGCGTCGCTAATCGGTTCATCCCCGCGGGCGCGGGGAACACCCTACGTCAGCGTCCATTGACGTTCATCCCCGCGGGTCGGACATGCGCAAGCCGGTTCATCCCCGCGGGCGCGGGGAACACTCGAACGTCGCGAAATCGCATGGCCGGTCCGGTTCATCCCCGCGGGCGCGGGGACACACTGGCCGCTGTGCGGCAATGCTGCTATGTGGCGACGGTTCATCCCCGCGGGTGCGGGGAACACTGCCCCAGCGTTCATGGCCGCGCGGATATCGCGGCAGCGGTTCATCCCCGCGGGCGCGGGGAACACTGCTGCGCCGCGGTCGATCGCGGATCACATGGTCGGTTCATCCCCGCGGGCGCGGGGAACACGTCAGAGCCGGGAGACGCGGTCTGGACGCGGGTTCATCCCCGCGGGCGCGGGGAACACTGCTGCGAATGGCTCGATGCCGATCACAACAGCCGGTTCATCCCCGCGGGCGCGGGGAACACTGACGGACGGTCAGCGGATCCAGCCGGTTCATCCCCGCGGGCGCAGGACATCGCACGGGTGATCACCGGGCAAGCGGTTCATCCCCGCGGGTGCGGGGAACACCGCGATCTACGTCGGACGCCAACGAGCGCGTTCATCCCCGCGGGTGCGGGGAACACAGGCGGTTCATCCCCGCGGGCGCGGGGAACACGGGGTTTGAAACGGTTCGGGCATAGGAACACGGTTCATCCCCGCGGGCGCGGGGAACACGTTGCTCTACCGGGATCTTTCCGCATAGACGGTTCATCCCCGCGGGCGCGGGGAACACGCTCGTTGCCATAGCTGGAGCCACGCATAAGCCTATACGGTTCATCCCCGCGGGCGCGGGGAACACGGAGGCTGTGCGACGAGGCATTCGTCCGGTTGACGGTTCATCCCCGCGGGCGCGGGGAACACCTCTGTCAGCTAAGCTGCGAAACGTATGTTGTTGCGGTTCATCCCCGCGGGCGCGGGGAACACACTCTTTCCAGTGCGCGAGGCTCCAACCCAACCAACGGTTCATCCCCGCGGGCGCGGGGAACACACCGGGCGCGGCCACACCGGTTCATCCCCGCGGCGGCATCCCGGGGAACACGGTCCCCATTAGGGCGGTGGCGACTGAGCGGCGGTTCATCCCCGCGGGCGCGGGGAACACTCTTCCTCTAACCCGCTGATTTTTGCGACGAAATAACTGCCGCTTCGAAATTCTACCAGCGATATTGCCAATCTCGAAACTGCCAATATTCGATTGTTAAAGAGCTTTTTTGGGATCATTTACGGGCAGGAAGCTGACCAATCGCAATCCATCAAAATCGACTGGAATGCGGCGATTCTCGCCGATGGTGTCGAAATCATACCCCGACTCCGTGTTGGTGCTCCAAGCCATGACGGCGTTGCCGTCTTCGACGCCTTCCGCGAGCTGCTTCCAAATGAACTCACGGACCCGCTTGGACGGGGTGCCGATGTAGACGCCAGCACGAATCTCCAACAACCAGACGGCGAGGCGGCCACGCAGCCGTGGCGGCACGTTTTCAGTGACGATGACCAGCATCGCCCAGGTTCTCCGTGTTCTCGATCGCGGGTGCTACTGCTTCTTCGGCGGCTTCTGGCGGCTCCAGGTCGCCGGCCGCGAGCACGTCTTCGATCATGGGGATGATCTTTCCGAGGAGCTTGGTCTCGCGGAAACGCGTCCCGGCAGGCGAGCCGTACCTCGCGTTCGGCCTGGCGCGGTTCTTTGGCGGCGATCCGGAAGGCGACCGGTACGACGGTGTCGAATTTGACGATATCGGCCATGTCGTAGACAAATGAGAGTGGCTTGCCGGTGTGGATGAACCCGACCGCTGGTGCGTAGCCGGCTGCGAGCACGGCGGCCTCGGTGATGCCGTACAACGCCGCAGTTGCAGAGGATAGGCACAGGTTGGGTGTGTCGCTGGCGTCCCATTGGGTTGGATCGTAGCGCCGGCCCTTCCACTTGACCTTGTAGCGTTTCGCCAGGTTTTCATAAAGCTTCTTGACGCGCGCTCCCTCGATTCCGCGAAGCTGCTCGACGCTGCGGCGCTCAGGCGGCTTCTCCCCGAACCGCAGCTCGTACATCTTGCGCACGACCTTGAGCCTGGCCTGGTCGTCCAGGGCCAGCTTGGCCTGGTAGAGCAAGCGATCCGAACGGGCACCGCCGGGCTGGCCGGAGGCGTAGAGTCGCACGCCGGCCTCGCCGACCCAGACCAGCAGGGTGCCGACCCGAGCCGCCAGGGCCGCTGCCCGATGGGACACCCGGGTCCCGGGCTCCAGCATGATGCAGGCGATGCTGCCGATCGGGATGTGGGTGCGCACCCCGTTCTTGTCGATGACGACAAAGGCGCCGTCGAGCACGTCGATCTCGCCGCGCTCGATGAAGATCAGGGAGATGCGTTCCTTCATGGCGATGGGTTTCAGGGGCGGTAGCACGGGGGTGGTTGTCCTTGTCGAAACGAGCTACGAAGACTTCTTCAGGTCCAGGGGTTGATGAGGCGTACCGGCAGGTGGGCGAAATCCCGCTCGTTGCGCGTTACCAAAACCAAGTCGTTGACCAGCGCCGTACTTGCAAGCAAGGCGTCGAGCACCGGTCGGGGGTAGCCCATACGCTCGGATTCGGCACTCAGCTGTCCCCAACGCAGGCAAACATCGAGGTCGGCGGCGATGATCCGATTCCGGAATCTGGAGATTACTTCGTGCTCAAACCAGGTCCTGATTGCTTGTTTGCGCAGACCGTCCGAGAGTTTTTCAATTCCCTTGCGCAGCTCGCCAAGCGTGAGGGCGCTCACGAACAACAAGGACTCGTCAGTGGCCTGTATCCAGGCCGCGACGCCAGCATTGGGCTGGGCCTTGGGCAATTCCGACAGCAGGCAGGTGTCCAGCAAGTAGCTCACAGGTCCACGTCCCGTCCGAAGTCCTGCTCTCGCGTGATGTCCAAATCGACGTCCCGCAAGGGCGACCTCTGGAAGAATTCGAGCAGGGATTCCTTGCGCCGCATGAGTTCTCCGTATTCGTCGATGGACAAAACCACCGCTTCGGGCTTCCCGCGCACGGTAATCACCTGCGGCCCGGATTTCCGCGCCTCCTCGACCACCTTACTCAGCTTGTTCTTGGCCTCTTGGAGCTGCCAGCTCATGGTGACCTCCGCTTATCTGGCTAGACCGTCTAGATTGAGTCTAGCCTAGATACTCGTAATGCGCCGCACCAGCATGAGTCCGCAGCCGAAGGCCTTGGCGGGGCCGATGCCGTTTTCCAATCGGTTTACCAAGCTCTGTGGGTTCTGGACCCTTAGCGCCCCTTCGAAAGTAACCGTAACAAGCTTCCCTGCGCGGTTACCGCGTCGGAAGAATACGGGTTGGTGCGGTAACACCGAAACAGCCTCTATCTCCGCCGCACCGTCGAGCTTGCGCGCCAGCCAGTCTTTCTGCTCCTCCTCGCGGATCAGCGGGACCCGGCAGGTGTTCCGCCGCTTACCCGGTTTTGCGGCGAGTTGTTGATCCGTGATGTTCTTGATGGGATTGGCGGTGAGCAGGAACGCCAAACGTTGGCCGGACGCTGGGCTGAGGATCGATCTCGCGGGTAGCGATCAGGGTGACTCCATCCGCTGGTATCGGGGCTTTCCGGGATTGCACGAGAACTCGTGCAGGACATCCGGTCTGGTTGTCTTCCACGCGGAACAGAAACCCGGTTCGCTCGTCATCGGCGTCGCGACGCGGCTCGCTGGGTTCGCCGGGGAACAGTCGCCAAATCCACCGATGGTGCTGATAGCGGTTGCCGGCGACCGGCCAGGGAATCTCGGCGCGGCTGAGGTTCATGTCAGATCCTCCTTGTGGACGTAGACGCGGCGCGCGCCGAACTGGCGGTGACGACCGTGGCTTGGGACATCCCGCATCTGGATCGGGTAATCGGAGACGAGGTCGCCTTCGGCATAGACGGTTCCCCCGACGGGGGGGGATGCGCGCGAGGGCCGCAAGTGGATCGTCCGCGTCGACCGGCGAGTCCTCATCGAGAAGCGGGCGGGTTATTGGGCAGGAACGCCGCCCCAGAACCGGGGTATAGCGCGGACGGCACAGGGCTGCGGCGATTCGGTCGAGATCGAATTGTGCCCCGTGGCGTTCCCCTACGGCTAGCGTGAAGGCAGCGTCGTAGAGGTACTCGCGGCGAGAAACGACCGGGAACTTGCTTGCCGATCCGTCGACCTTGCGAGCATCCAGCACCGAGTGAAAGTCGGCGAGCTTGATCGCGGCCTTGGGATGCGGTTCGCTCTCCTTGTCGGCGTCCGCTTCGGGCCTCGGTGCGCTTCTGTCCACCCGTACTGTCAACTGTACGCTCTGGGCAAGCTGGGTCAGTGCGTCCGAGTCACCGCGCTCGATGCCCAGGCAGGCGCCGATCAGCCCGAGCAGGCCGCTGCGGGTGGGAAAGAGGTTGGAAGGCCGGTAGTCCTCGAGGGTGTGTGTCCCCCACGCCTGCATGGGGCCGTCCAGGCGCAGGATCAGAAATCGGGGCATGACGACCTCCTCAATCCTTCGCGTCCGTGGCGATCCAATCCTCAAGCCGCTTGAGGCTGGTCCAGGCTTCGGATGCGCCGAGTTTGACGCCATCGGCCAGGGCAAAGGCGCGCGCCTGCTCGTTGAGCCCGTATGCCTGGTTGACGCGGGACCAGTAAGCAGCAAGCCCGTTGATGGACGGCTTCAGGTACCCGCCGTGGCGATCTCTTGTGACTGGCTCCTCAAAGGCATTGACCAGCGAGATGGGTTGGTCGGCAAAGCTCGCGATGGCGAAATCCGCCAGGTTGTGTGCGGCGAAGGACTGCTGCTTGGCCGAGGGGACGACGGTAGCGAGCAGGTGCAACGCGTGGCGGGCGATGTCCAGGGCCTTTTGCCGCGATTCAGGAGTTTCGTCGGCCTCCATGTCAGCCAGAAGACCGAGATTGATCTGGAGTTGCCGCAGGTTGAGGCTCGCGTAGCGGTAAAAGACGCCCGCTGAGAACTGCTGGGTGTTGAGGTGGCCAGCGCCCGTCTCGCCGGCGTCTTGCGTCAAGTCGTCGACAGCGGTGAACCAGTCCACGTCTTGCGGCTCGACAGCATGGGTGGTGATGGCGTGGGCGACTGCGAGTGCACCGTCCGCCGGCAAGTGGGTCATGAGTCCGCTCGTGGCCATCCGCCCGGACAGGGCGATGTCGACAGCCTTGGACATGGCCTCCCGGAATGGAGCCGCGTCTTTGTGGATGCGCTTTTCCAGCTTCTTCGAGTCGTCTCCTTCCGCCTCGATCAGCTCACAGACGTAAGCCACTTCCGCGATTGACCAGGGGGCAACCGCATCCGCGTCCGCGCCCTCGCCGATACCCTCCTTGCCCGACATGAGAGCCAGGGCCTTGCCGATCAGTTCTGCGTCAAAGCGGTCCTTCAGTGCCGGGACCAGGTGATGCTCGAGAAGACCGAGATCGCGGGTGCGCAAGGATGGTCCACCGAATTGCTCCTTGTAGTAATCGCTGAAGCGGATAGCCCGCTTGAGGGACTGGCTGGAGATTCGTACTCGGGTGGTGCCGCCGAAGACCGCGGTCTTCTGCATGTTCATGTCGTCCCGGTTGAGGCAGGATGGGCTGTGTGAGATCAGAACGTGAAAGTTGACGAAGTTCCGGTCGTTCATTGCTTGTCTCCTTTATCGAGCTTGTGTAGCGAAATGTAGTAATCCTCTACCAGACGGCGCTTTGTCTTCGGACCCCAGTAGTAAAGGGCACTGGCGATATCCAGCCACCCGACGTCGGCGTTAAGCTGCATGATCAGGCGCCTGAACTTCACAAGGTCGTCTGGTACTTTGGCGCGCGCGATCTGGATGATTCTGTCCTCTGCAATCTTGTCCGCGCACGCTGCACCGAATTTGCGGCTACCTTGAACGCGATCGCACCAGGGGACCAGGAACGCCAAGCGCAGTTGCTGCCGCGTCGGCCGTTCACCGGGAAAGAGCCGGTAGAGTCCGGGTGTGGTTCGCAGATCCTCCGGTGTTGAAGCCCGACGCAACTCGGCTCGCGCGCCCGACGGAAGATCCTCGAAGCGACGGTGAATATCCGCAAAGTCCGGTGGTGAAGCGGTCATAAGCTTTCCTTGAGTTTTCTCAGGTCGGAATTGAGACTGCGCCGCGCCCAGGCGATGATGGGAATCAGCTCCGGCTTCATGGCGTAGGGTTCTGTCAGCTCTTCAAAAATTCTTCGACACTGCTCTGCCAGCCCATCGACGTAGACTGTACGGCGCGCGTTCCATTGCTCGAACGTAAGGCGGTCGGAGAAGGCATCCAGGATCATCGCCTCCGTTTGCGCGAAGAAGAGCTTCTCGGCCGTTTCGTGGATGGGAACGGCGATACCTGCCAGTCCCTTGTCCTTCTTTCCCTGAACGGCGAAATAGAGCTTGCCTCGTAGGGCCTTCTTCGCGGCCAGACCAAGTCGAACCAAATCGTCCAGCCGTCCTTCGTCGTCGTCCCAACCTTCCGCCAGGCTGATCAGTTCGTGACGGCGCTCCAATATGGAGGCCTGCTTATTGCGATAACCGCCCACCAGCAAATGAAGCGGGCGGATGCGAAGGACTTTGGCTTGGGTAACCGGTCCCGCGGGCCGGCTTCCTTCCTGCGCGCCTGGCGGTTTGCGAATCACCAACTCCGTCAGACGGGTCCAGGCCGGTGCCGATGTGGTGAAAGAGGAAAACTTGTATTCCGGCGCTCCCTTCTTGATCGAGATGTTCAGCGAGCCATACGGGTGTGGCCAGGTGCCTTCGAGCTGGAAGTTGAATTTCTCTTTGCGAAAGCCTTTGTAGACGGGACCCGCCTCTATTCCCAGCAGATCGCAGGAGGCCGCTTCTGCACTCGGGGTTAACTCCACGTGGGCCGGCTGCCAGAACAGTCCGCGGGCCAGACCGATTTCATTCCAACCGATCTTTGCCTTCTCCGCTATAGAGTCGACCCAGGTCGGGTGGTCTTGGGATAAGTCATGATTCCAATCAGGGAGCACTGCCTGAACCCGGTCGTACGTCAGGACGTTGCGCCAGATCTGTTGCCGCAGATCCGGCCCGTCCACCAAAGTCGTGATCGGGGCACCGCCGCGCAGACTGCCTTTGAAACCTCCCCCGAAGCTGGGGCAGTTGACCGCCTGGTTGAACAGCGCGATTGCCACGACGGGGGCGGACAGGGCGGATACCTCGCCAACTTCGTTGAAGAAGCAGTGATTGTTGCCGTCCGGCAGACCGATCAGCAGTTTTTGGATCGGCGTGTCCTCCTTGGCCTTTACTCCACGAGTCTGCATGAAGGGCTGAGTCGGGTGGTCTAGGTCAAACCAGTCGGCGCAGGGGGCGATGCCGCCATCGAATTCTGCGTCGGTAAGCGGGTCGTCCAAGCGATCAAGAAGCTCAACGTCCTCCTCAGGCAGGAACATGATCTGCGTCATGGAGACCAGTAGCTGCAGGCAGGCCAGTTCCATGTCATCCCGGGGCAGGCTAACGCGCCAACTTCCCGCGCTGCACAAAAGCTCCCGATAGGTGAGCAAACGAAATTCCCCTGCGCCGCCGTCCGAGCGCACGGGTATCCAGGGGACACTAAGCAGGTTCATCCGTCTTCTCCAGTCCGTACTCGATCGAGTAGCGTAGCTTGTGTTTGGCGTCGGTCCACGCGGCCTTGTCCTCCTGGGACATTTCAATGACGTAACGCCCGTCGTACAGGTCATCGTCAGAACGGCAGCCGTGAAGTCTATCCTCCCAACTCGCCGGAGCAGGCACGGTGTTGAGCAGCAGGACCTCGGCTCGGTCACGCTCGTCGATGCCGACGATTGGCCTACCGTCGAGCAGGTGGCCGGCGGGGAGCATTAGTAACAGCGACAGGCTCATCTCGCCGTCACGGGTGAGGGAAGTGGCACGGCTGTCCTCGTCGCGAAACTCCGAGATGGTCATCGTGGTTAGCTGGCGCGCGCGCGCCGATGCCATACGGCAATCGTCTCTCCACGCCATGTGCTCTCCGATTACCTTTTCTGGCTCTTCATCCCACGGATCCTCTGAATATACGCTTTCGATCCAGCCCCGATATGCGTCCGGGAAGAATATGCTGGCGTTGTCGGCGAGCAAATGCTCTGTGCGCCAGAGCAGGCGTGTGTCACCGTAAATGAGTCCGTGAAGCCCGTAGTCGTCCGCCAAGATGCCCATTACGGTGCATTTCGGGCGTTCGTGACCGAGCGGGCGCGTGCGCTCGTGCCGATGCAGCCGACCAAGGCGCTGAAACAGCAGGTCCACGGGGCAAAGTTGAGACAGGAGCCAGTCGAAGTCGAGGTCCAGACTCTGCTCGATAACCTGGGTGGCGACCAGGATGCGGCCGGTGCCACGGTCCGCGTCCCGACCATAGCGCGCAATCACTTCGCGTTCCATTTCTTGCCGGTCGCACAGCCGGAAACGGGCATGAAAGAGATCGACCGGGATCTGCTCGGCCTTTTCTCTCAACAGGCGCGCGAGGCGTTGTGCGCTGTCTACGGTGTTCATCACGATGCCGACTAAGGCGCCGGTCCGCGCGGCGCCGATGATGCGATCCGATAGCGCATCGTCGGGAAAGGCATCTTCAAGCTTGCATAGCTCGACTCCCACCTCGCGCTCTTCGGGCTGTGCGGATGGGTGCAGGGTTAGCGGGGTCGCGCTACCTTGGCCCGCAATCCAGAGCGCGGGATAGGGAGCATCGACCGGGCTCTCGCAGTCCCAGGCTTCTAGAAGGCTGCCACGCACTGCTGCCGGCAAGGTGGCGGATAGCAGGACGGCACTGCCGCCAGTGGACTTTTGCCGGCGCAGGACCTCCTCCAGCAAGCCGTTCATATAGGCGTCGTAGGCGTGAACCTCGTCGACGATCAGCACCGAGCGGTTGAGGCCGAATCCGCGCACGAAGCTGTGCCGCACCGGCAGCACGGACAACAATACTTGGTCGACGGTGCAGACGCCGATCTGCCCGAGGAAGACGCGTTTTCGGCTGCTCGCCAGCCAGGCGGAGCACTGGACTCCGGCCTCTTCCTTCTTCTGCGCGGTGCTGGGCCGAGCGGCGTCCACCAAGCGCCGGAATTCCTCGTGAAAGTCACGATTGCCATGAGCGAGCACGACGTTTGAAGAGCCGTAGGCGCGCTCCGCGAATTTCGCCGCGCGAGAGAGCATCGCGTTCGCGGTGGCCTGGGTGGGCAGAGCGAAGACGATAGAGTCTGCCGTACCTGCTCCGAGGAGGCGCCATGCGTGGGCGAGCGCGGCCTCCGTCTTGCCGCTGCCCGTCGGGGCCTCGATGACGATGAGGCTGCCGCTAGCCGGGAGAGCGTCGACCAACGTCTGAACGCCTCGCGGTGTCTCGTCGGCCTTGAGCAGTGCGGAGACACCGCCGCAGGGCATGGGGGACGCTGTCAGGCCAAAGCCCCGCAACGCGTCCTCCCGTTCAAGCTGTTCCGATGCCCGGGCCAGGTATTCGTCGGGCATCCGTTTTGGCGCTTGATACTCGAAAACGCCGGTGTTTGAGCCGATCCAATCGCAAAGGCTGCAAAAGCCGGCGAGCAGGTTCTTCCCTGCGCGGTCGCTCACGGGTGGCGTATCGGCAAGAGTCAGGCCGGCCGGTGTGAGGAAGAGCGCGGCGGCCTGTTCAACCCAGGCGCTCCGCGCCTCGGTGTCGTGACGTCTGATCTCTTCAGCGGCGTATCCGCGTTTGACTTTTTCGTCGTCCGGAGCGCAGATCGACCCGTGATGGCCGGTAACCGCGCCCAACCAGTCGCCGAATGCATTGACGCTTCTTCGCCGCGTCGAACCAATCCAATCGGCGATCTCCATGTCCGCCTGCGCGTATCCGTCGCAACCGTGGTCGTAGGGTTGGCATCGGATTTTGCCGAGGTCGATCCCTGGCCACGACGCTGTAAGCGCATCGGGAGCCTTGATCTGGAAAAGCGCATGGAGCTTGCCGATGTCATGGAGGGCGACGAAGAACAGAATCCATGCCCGAATCGCTTCCTCAGACTGGCTGGCGAAGACTGTAATAAAGGAGTGTCTTAGGGCTGGGGAGCAAGCCCAGAACGCTGTTGCGACTGCCGCGACGTCGAGAGAGTGGTACACGAAGGGATGCCACGTCGTACCGCCTGGGTATTCCGGATCGGCCTTTCCCCAATACCGAAAACAAACAGATGATGTGTCCATGGGCGTGATTTACCTCCCAACCTTTTTCGCCGTATACCACGCCGGGTGGCTCATTCCGTGAGCCCGCAGCACCTGGACTCGACACTCCACTGTTCGATGTTGTCCCTGGGGCTTTGGAGACCTGCTTGGTGTACGCGCGTCGCTTTCCACGACCGCTCGAATCGCCGGCAAGAGAGTAAGGAGCGGTTGTTTGACAAACCAATGCATTTGACTACCGGCTGATCTATCTGCATTCACGGGAAATCCATGCATTGACGACAATCACGCTTCGAATTTCCGACGAGTGCAACGCTGCACTGGCCGCCCTGGCCGCCGCCACGGAACGTTCCAAGTCATATTTTGCACTTCGAGCAATCGATGAGTACCTGAAGCTCAACTCGTGGCAGATCGATGCGATGCGCGATGGTACTTCTGAAGCGGCCGCCGGCCGCCTGATTGAGCATGAGGATGTCAAACAGCGCAGGGCGGCCAAATTGGCAGGTTCGATGGCCTGAGGCGATATCTGTCAAATCATGTACCAGCTAGCTCTGCCTATGCCCCATAGATTCGCCTTGACCAGTCTTCTCGGAGAGAGAAGCCTACGCAGAGTAACCCCAAATGCGTGAGGCCGCGACACATCAGTTGATGACCGGGAGGTGGGTCACCGCGGCGGTCAAGATAACCGCCGATGCGGGCGACTAAGCGCACGTCATCCCCGAGTCGAGCCGGGGGCGGAAAGTTTTTTTTGAGCGAATGCTTGCAGGACCTCGATCTCAAGATCGGAGAACAAGACGCTGACCGGGAGGTCGGGGCACTCTCGGCCCAACAGCGTCATGAGCATGAGACGCCAGGCAATGACCAGGCGGATGGCAATGGCGCGTTTCAAACGCTCGGCGGTCTCATGGCGCAGGGCTTCGACACGGCACCCGCTTTTGAGCACGCGATGCCAGTCTTCAATGCGCCAGCGCAAGCAGTACCAACGCAGGCACGTTCGGGCCTCTTGCAGCGACGCGATCGGCGCGGTGGAGAGTAAGCACCACGCGAAGGGTTCGACCCCTTGCGGCGGATCGGATTCGTGCACGTAGACGGCCCAGACCGACAGGGGTCCGTGCTTTTTATGGGGTGCCGGTGGACGAAACTCGACCCGCCGGTAATGCAGGGTGACATGTGCCGTGCGCGCCGGGCGCCGGGACTTGGCCTTGTGCTTGCTCCGTTTCGGGCGAGCGCTTTGGCGCTCGACCTTAATGCTGAAACGGCCACGTTCCGGGCTGGCACGCAGGGAGTCGAAGAGCTGGAGGCTGTCAGTTGTGTTGCGGTTGTACTGGGCCCGCACCAACAGGTCGGCCCCGCCCCGCAGTCTGTCCGATGCAGGACCAATTCGCCGCCCGATAACAACTCCCACGATGGGTCTCGGTGTCGATGAAGCTCTCCAGCAACCAAGGGCGAAGCGCATACTTCGCTTCGTAATCATCGGCGATTTGCCGCTGGACTCTGCCCAGCACCCGCGATGCAAGATTCTGGCACCCCACCTCGGGGCGAATCAGAAAACGACTCATCCCGACCACGCGATCCAAATGCCGGCGACGCGTCGCAATTTGGTACATAATTCTCGGGCAACCGCCTAAGGGGCGAGTTACGGCTTGGAAGTCGTCTCTGATTTCGAAGTGTGGCCTTGCCGTCCTTGGGCGACTGAACCCCGGGGTCCCGGGGTCCCACCCGGGGCGACGGCTTTGCGGAGATACGGCAATCTTTGGTGAACCGATGAGCTTGCTCGAAAGCTTTGTCAAGCAGCGTGCACGTCCCGTCAATGGCTTCCGTGTCCCGGCAACGGCCGTCTGGTCGCGGGAGAAACAGCAAAGCTATTCCGCCGGACGAAGCCATACGGCGCAATACGCCTGCGGCTGTTGCGCCCTACCCGAGCTATTGCGCTCAGGGCCTGACGTCGGTAATTGTCAACCCCTGCCAGCTGCCTGAATCAGCGTAAGAAGCCGACGCGCTATCTCTTCGAAGTCGCCCGGCTCCAGCATAGCGGGCCGGAACACGCTGCCCCCGACCGCCACCGCCGATGCGCCATGATCGAAATAGGATTGGACGTTTTCGGGATTGACGCCGCCGCAGGCCAGGAGCCGGATATCACGGAAGGGGCCTTTGATTTCGCGCAGATACCCGGGCCCGAACGCGCTCGCCGGGAAGAGCTTGACCATGGTGGCGCCGGCCCGGTGAGCGGCGAGTATCTCCTGTGGAGTCAGTGCGCCCGGGAACACGGGTATGCCGTTCGCCACGCAATACTGGACGACTTCGGGGATCAGGGTCGGCGAGACGATGAACTGCGCACCGGCATCCAAGGCGGCTCCCAGCTCGGCCAAGGAAAGCACGGTTCCCGCCCCTACCGACAGTCTCCCTCCTGATGCCCGGATCAGACGCCGAATGAGCCCTGGCGCACCCTTGGTGTTCATGGTGATCTCCAAGGCTCTCAGCCCCGTGGGGACCACAGCCTCGACCAGCGGCTCGATGGCTTGCTCTCGTATCCCTCGCAGGATGCCGAGAAAGGGGCTGCTCGCAAGTGGGTCAATGAAGATTTCCGCCGGCATTCCACGACCTCTTCAGAATGTTCTTCGGACTATACTATCGCTGCCATTGGTCGGAGCAATTGCAGCGGAGAACCAACGCCATGAGCAAACCCGAATCGGACCCTGACCTGGACATGCGGCTGAGCGAAGCCTGCGCCCGGCGTGATGAGCTACGGCGGTCGCTGCTCGCCATGAATGGAGGCAATCAGGATCTCTATGCCGGCATGGGCCGCAATGAAGGGTATGACAGTACGCTCTGCGCATTGCGGTCCGAGCAGGCACTTATCGAAGAGCTGAGCCTCGCCCAAGACGGGGATTCGAAGACCTGAGGGTAACGGCCCCCTGTTCCGGCTTATCTTTATCGGATCGGGATCTTGGGGATGCGCTTTTGCCATCGTCCAGCACCGGAGTACGGCGCCGATTCTCCTCAGCGCGCCTCAAGACATCCGGCGCCCGCTGCCAATGAATTATGCTGGCGTGAACACCGGTCCTCTCGCACCCCGGTCAAGGGATAAAAACCGGTCGCGCGCGACGGGAAAACATCCACGATAACCTCTTCGAGCCGGTCCCACCGTGCACTGACCCGCTCCTTGGCGGCAGGGGCCTGAAAGGCCGCAACGTTCGCCGCCTCGCGCGTGAACCTGTAGGTCGTAAGCTCGATTCCGGAATCGGGCGGAAAGGCATCGCGCATGGCGCGGACGTTGCGGGCATGATCGTCCAGAAAAGCGATGGCCTTGAACCGGGAGCAGGTCCTGTTGAGCAAGACACGCAGCATGGCACCCTTGTGTTGGCCGGCGGTCATGTAGAGCCCGTTGCGGTAGCTCACCAAACGGGGCCTGCCGAGCGAAAAGGCGCTGGCCTCCTCGGCGCTCAACCCTGCCGAGGAAAGGTCCCCGGGGTTGTAGGGCAGAAACGGGTCGTCGTGAAAGCCTGGTCGCGGCGGTACGGCGTTCCGGGCGAGATCATAACCGTTGCGTGCGAGCTCGCGGCGGGTGACATCGCGCACAAGATAACCGCGCGAGGTCAGGGCGATGACGGGAAATCCACGGTTTTGAAGCTCCGCCAGCAGGGCTGGCTGGGACGGCTGCGGCGGATGCATGTGGCTCAGGGCAAAGAGCAGCCGCTGGGTCCTTAACAAGCCCTCCTTGTCCTCTGCGACTGCGGCATCGGGAAGCGGCGTGGTCTTCAGAAGGCCCCACTGCCAGACGAACCATTGGTCGGATCCCAACGCCTGATCCATGGCGAGCAGCGTGTTGTCGATGTCGAAGACGAGCAGAACATTCTCCGGACCATGGCGCCGACCCAACGCCAGCGCCTCCTCGTAGAGGACTGTGAAATCATCGGTACAGGCAAGATCCTGCGGACATGGCTCGTCACGTGCTAGCAAAGCTCCCGGGAAGAAAATCAGCCCGAGGCAAAGCCCAAGGATCGCGCGGGTTGTCGCCATGATTGTCCCTCCTTCTCGTCCGTCGGATTCTCGCTAACATCGGATTGTGGCTAGACAAACACCCGCCCTTCCATCGCGGTGCACGCGCTCGGCGTCCCGCGCCAGCCCCATGGCCACTGCACCCGCGCATCGGATCTGCTCCAGGGTGCGCATCAGCCCGGTATCCGCCTCGACCTGCTCGGCCAACTCCGTCCCACTCAAGCCAAGGTCTTGCGCCCTGGCGAATACCGTCGGGTTACCCGCGTTCACAGGGAGAGCTCAAGCAGTCCGATCCCCGGTACTACGAGTCGATCCGTTGGGTTGCCCGTCGGCAGGGCGTCGCCGTTGGGACCTCCGCCGGGATTGAGCAGGTCGACGTCGATCCTCGCACCCGGACGGGAAACACCGGCCACGGCGAAGTCCCCGTCCGTGCGCGCCCTCCCACCCCGGATTGGAACCCGGACGACCATCGGACGCCCCAGATTCGCCTGCCAGATCCGAACCGAGGTCACTGGCTCTTCGGGCTCTACGATCCCCTGCTCCAAGGCGAACAGCCCCACTGCGGCGGACAGGTTGCCGCAGCTCCCGGACCAGTCGATCAGGGGACGGCGGATGTCGACGTGACCGAAGAGGTAGCTCAAGTCATGGAAGTCATCCGGCGGCGGACCGATGATGACCACCTTACTGGTGCTGGAGGTGGCGCAGCCCATACCATCGATCTGTCCACCGTAGGGATCCGGGCTGCCGATGGCGGACATCAGGAGCCGGTCCCGCTCGGCCGGGTCGGTTGGCAGATCGGGCTCGTGGAAGAAGAGCCCTTTGCTGGTCCCACCGCGCATCCAGACGGCGGGGAGGGAGACGGCCGGGGTCGGGCAGGGCATTGGCGTGCGCTCTCAGGTCAGCAATCTGGTGCCTCGGCACATGTATCTCCGCGGGCACGCATTGGTAGATCCGCTGCGCCGCCCGGATCTTCTGCCGCTCTCACGCTGCGGCGGTCCGCGCAGCGGACCCTGCTACCTGGAAAGAGCAATTCGCGTTGTATCTGTTCGGTGCGACGGCGTCGCCACCCTTGGACGGCCGGGTCCCCGGCGCCCCTACCCGGGACGACGGAGCTTCCCCATCCCTAAGCGAAAGGCGGCCGGAAGGCCGCCTTTTTCTTTCCAGCAGCTCGCTGGTAACTACCGGATCATCAGGACAAGAGGCTTTGCACGCCGTCGCGCTCCTCGATGAGCTCGTTCAGGGTGAAGTCCATCCCCTTGCGCGAGAGGTCGTCGATCTCCAGGTCCTTGATGACCTCGTACTTGCCCTCAGAGCAGATGCACGGGAAGCCGTAGATCATGCCCTCGGGGATCCCATAGGAGCCGTCCGAGACCACGCCCATGGTTACCCACTGACCATTGCTGCCCAAGGCCCAGTCGTGCATGTGGTCGATGGCCGCGTTGGCCGCACTGGCCGCCGAGGAGGCACCACGGGCGTTGATGATGGCAGCCCCGCGCTTACCGACGGTCGGGATGTAGGTCTCGCGGTACCAGGTCTCGTCCGCAACCAGGGACATGGCGTCCTGGCCGTCGACTGTGGCAAAGCGAAGGTCCGGATACATGGTAGGCGAATGGTTGCCCCACACCGCCATCTTCTTGATGCTGGTGACCGGCTTGCCGGTGCGGGTTGCCAGCTGGGACACGGCCCGGTTGTGGTCGAGGCGCATCATGGAGGTGAAGTTGCCCGCAGGCAGGTCCGGAGCCGAGCTCTTGGCGATGTAGGCGTTGGTGTTGGCCGGGTTGCCGACCACGATGACGCGCACGTCGCGGGAGGCGGCTTCGTTCAGCGCCCGCCCCTGCTCGATGAAGATCTTGGCGTTGTCCATCAGCAGGTCCTTGCGCTCCATGCCGGGCCCGCGGGGCTTGGCGCCGACCAACAGGGCATGGTCCACGTCCTTGAACGCCTCATTCGGATCGCCGGTGCCGACCATGTCGACCAGCAGCGGGAAAGCGCAATCATCGAGCTCCATCATCACGCCCTTGAGGGCGCTCTGCGGCTTCTCCATGGGGAGCTCGAGCATCTGCAGGATGACGGGCTGATCTTTGCCCAGCATCTCGCCGGAAGCGATACGGAACAACAATGCGTAGCCGATCTGGCCGGCTGCACCGGTAACTGCGACTCTAACGGGGGATTTTGCCACGGCGATATGATCCTCCTTTCTTAAGGATGGGTGGTGTGGATCGAACGCGCGCCTCCGAAAGGCCGACGCGTCCGTTGATTATTCGCAGGCCGCAAAGGAAGCTGCGTCCTTCGCGTTTCGCATCGTTGCCGATGGAGAAGATTTCGTCAAGGACAACCGCGGCGCTCCAGGGGCCAGAGCGCCTAAACCTTGATCCAAGCCAAGCGACCGCGCCGGCAGGCCGGCAGCACGGCGGGCTTTTCTGGCGTGACGGCCGGACATTCCTGCACAAGGGCGTTCAGAACGCGGCCGTCGGGGTGCTATTCTTTGCACCGCCATGGGCATCAGAACGAAATTCGCCGCTGGTCTGATCTTCATCCTGTTCGTCAATCTCGGGGCCGGGCTCTATGGGCTGTATCTCTATAAACAGGCGTCCTCGTGGGAGGCACAGGTCCGTGAGTCCAGCTCACAGATCGTCGCCTCCGCCCTCTCCGCTCAAGTCCACTTCAAGAAACAGGTTCAGGAGTGGAAAAACGTCCTCATCCGCGGGCAGGACCCGAAGCTGTTCGACAAGTATTTCAGCCAATTCGAGGATGAGGAAGGCAATACGCGCGAGGCTATCCGCCACCTGCTCCCGCTGTTGGCCGAGAACGAGGAGGCTCAGTCCACCACGGAGCGATTCCTGCGCGCTCACATAGAGTTGGGTCCGCAATACCGTTCCGCCCTCGAGCTGTATCGGCCGGCAGACGCAAACCCGTCGTTGGCCGTCGACCTGCGGGTCCGCGGCATCGACCGCCAGCCCACGGACCTGATCGACGAGGTGGTCGCGACCGCCCTGGCGCACAAGAACCGCGTCCTGGTGCAAATAGAAGACTCTACCCGAGAGGTCGAGACCCGGATTCTGCTCTTGATGGGTGGTGTCATGACCGGAGCCGCCCTGCTGCTCATCTGGCTGGTGGACCGGACCATCGGGCGGCCGATCGCCACCGCCACGGCCATCGCCCAGCGGGTCAGCGACGGCGACTTCTCCACCCCGATCCGGGTCGCCGGCGGGGACGAGAATGCCCAGATGCTCGCGGCCATGAAGTCCATGCAGGAAAATTTGGCTCGGTCCCGGGAGAGCCTTCGCCAAAGCGAGGAGAAGACCCGGCTGCTGTTGGAATCCGCAGACGAGGGCATCTACGGGGTGACCACCGACGGACGGTGCATTTTCTCCAATCCGTCCGCCGCCCGAATGCTCGGATTCCGATCGCCGGCCGAGCTGGAAGGGCGCAACATGCACGCGACCATGCATCACTCCTCCCCCGACGGATCAGCCTACCGGATCGAGCAGTGCCGCGCCTTACAGCCCTGCCGTACCGGCCTGCCCGCCCATGTCGACGACGAGGTATTCTGGCGCTCGGATGGGAGCAGCTTCCCGGTCGAGTATCACTCCAACGCCATCTACAGCGACGGCAAGCTGGTGGGCGCGGTGGTGAATTTTTCCGATATCTCCGAGCGCAAGCGGGCGGAGGCGGAGCTCAGAAAGGCCCACGACGCCCTGGCCGAGGAGCGCGCCCACCTGGCGGAGCGTGTGCGCGAAAGGACCGCCGAGCTTGACCGGGCCAACGAGGAGCTGGCGCGAACGGCGCAGGCGAAAGACGAGTTTCTCGCCGCCATGAGCCACGAGCTGCGCACCCCCCTGACCTCCATTCTGGGGCTTTCCGAGACCATGGAGGACGGCCTGCTAGGGCGGTTGACCGACCAGCAAGCGAAGGCCGCACACACCATTCACGAGAACGGGACGCACCTGCTGGAGCTGATCAACGAGGTCCTGGACATGTCCCGCGTGGCGTCCGGTCGGGTGAAGCTGCACTTGGATCAGGTCCCGGTGAATCAGCTGTGGGACGCCAGCCTGCGGCTCATACGCCCGGCAGCAAAGGCCAAGGGTCTGGACGTGCGCGCGCGCATCGACCCCGACGTCCGCCTCTTGCGGGGCGACAGCCGCCGGCTGAAGCAGATGCTGGTCAACCTGCTCGGTAACGCGGTCAAGTTCACGCCCGAGGGCGGCACCATCGGTCTGGACGTGCGCGGAGATAAGGCTCGACGGCAAGTCCACATCTGCGTCTGGGACACCGGAGTCGGCATTCCCGCCGAGCAGCGCGACCGACTGTTCAAGCCCTTCGTCCAGCTCGACAGCAGGCTCTCGCGCCAATACGACGGGACCGGCCTCGGGCTGGCGTTGGCCAACGGTATGGCCGAGCTGCACGGCGGCTCCATCGAGGTGGAGAGCACGCTGGACGAAGGCAGCCGGTTCGACGTCATCCTGCCCTGGGACCCGGACGCCCAAAGCGCGGCCCATATCCCACCGGAAGAAGATTCGCGCGACGATACCTGGGTTCAGCCCCCTCTGCCGGAGCGCCCCTCGGTGCTCCTGGCCGAAGACAACGAGAGCAACCTGGAGATGCTATCCACCTACCTGCGGATCAGGGGCTGCGAGGTATTGACCGCCAAGAACGGAGCGGAGGCAATCGCCCTGGCCAAGGAGCATCTCCTGGACGTGATACTCATGGATGTGCAGATGCCCGAGATGGACGGTCTGGAGGCCACGCGCCGGCTCCGCGCCGACCCGGCCCTGCGCTTCACCCCCATAGTCGCGCTGACGGCACTGGCGATGCCCGGCGACAGAGAGCGGTGTCTTGAAGCGGGAATGGACGACTATCTCAGCAAGCCGATGGGACTGAAAGAGCTTCACCGCACCCTCACCCAATGGGTGAAACGGACCCGGGCCGCCTGAGCTGCGGACCAAAATGATCGATCAAGACCCGACCATTGCCGGCTACCGGATCCTGGAGCGACCCTCGGCCGGAGGGGCTTCCAACATCGACTTCGAGGCCGCAGTCGAGACTCTCAAGGACATCGAGGACCGCCTGCCTTGAGCCGCGGCGACCGGGGTCCTCTGAACGGCGGTATCGCCGACTGGCCCGCGAAGCTTGGCCTCGCCGCCCTCGCCCTCTGGGCCTGTCTGAGGCTCTACCTGGGCATCCTTGCCGGAAGGTCTCGTCTGGATCTGCCCACGTTCGCGGATGCGCTGAGGCAGTCCGGGCTCTCGATGCTGCCCGCCATCACCATCGTCACCGCCATCGTCGGGCTGATCCTCGGAAATCAGATCGTGGCGCTGCTGAGCCGCTTCGACCTCCCCAGCCTGATCCTGGTGACGCTCTCCTACGCGGTCGTCATGGAGCTGGTGCCTATCCTGGTCGGCATTCTGGTGGCGGGCCGCGCCGGAGTGGCGCTTGCGGTCCGCCAAGCGAACCTGGTGGTAAGCGGGCAGATGGACGGGCTGCTGGTCACGGGCACCAACCCCATCCAGCTCACTCTTGGGCCAGTTCTCCTGGCGATGCTCCTGATGTCCTTCGCCTTCGCGGTCTGGGGCACTTTGGTCACCTTCTCTGCCGCGCTGCTGTGGATATGGAGCACCGCCGGGGTTCCCCCGAGCCTGTTCGTCGATGCCCTCAAGCAGGCACTGACACCTGCGGAGCTTCTGGAAGCCCTGGCCAAACCCGTACTTTTTGCCCTGGTGATCGCCCTCATCGCCACCGTCAACGGGACCCTTGCCGGCAGAGATCCGGGGGGAATCTCCCGCGCTGCCACCGGAACCATGATCGGCGCCGTGACCGCGATCCTGCTGGTCGACTTCCTGTTCGTCCTCTTGCCCTGAGACCGCGCCCTTGGAGCCGATACTCGAAATCACGTCGGTTTTTCAGCATGTGGGGGGCCGCTGCGCCTTGTACGACATCTCCCTGCGGGTGTTGCGGGGGGACTGGTTGCTGCTCATCGGACCCAACGGAGCCGGAAAGAGCCTGCTCACAAGGTTGATACTGCGGCTCGACATCCCGTCGGCGGGTACAATCAAGCTGTTCGGTGAGGATCTCGAGCATCTGAACGACCGCGCCATGATGGGCATACGGCGAAAGACGGGCGCGGTGCTTCAAGGCGGCTCCCTGCTCGAGGGCCTGACCGTGTTGGAGAATCTTCTGCTGCCGTTGCGCGCAACCCGAATGACCAGGGGCCAGATGGCCAGCGCCGCGAGATTGATCATGACCCAGCTGCAGCTCGACGGACTGGAGAACCATGAGCCCCGCGCCCTGTCACTGGGACAGCGACGCCGGGTGGAGCTCGCCCGCGCCCTGATCCACAGACCCTCCCTGCTGGTGTGGGACGGGCTGACCGACGGACTCGATCCGGCGGCGGCGCGGGAGGTGCTCGGCGTACTGCACGAGCAGCGCGAGAACCACAACCTGACCTTCGTCGCCACCGACAACGACCCCCGGCTTCCATTGCGCGACAGTGACCAGGTGGCGGTGCTCGACCGCGGACGGCTGCTGTTCCGCGGAACCCGCCAAGCGCTCGAAAAGGCCACCGAGAGCCGCTTGGATCTGCGTTACTTGCTGCAGGGCAGGCCATGAGCGGGCTCGAGCGTCTTTACTCGCCCCCGGAGATCGGCGCACCGGGCAAGCGCAAGGCGCGGACGATGCGCCGGGACCTGACGCTGGCGGGCCTGCTCGTGCTGGGCATGACCGCCCTGGCCGTGGCGACGTTCATGTACCTGGGCTCCTGGCTGTTCGGCAACGTTTACCACCTGCGCGCTTACTTCGCGAACGCCTCAGGCCTGCACACCAGTACCCAGGTCGTCCAAGACGGGTACGTCATCGGTGCCGTGGAGAGGATGACCGCGATCATCCCCGGGCGGCACGAGGGCGTCGAAAACTGCCCTCCCCCGCAGGAGAGCGAGAGGGAAGAGCCGAAGCAGGAAAGGAAAGGCGCACCCCAGCCTCCCTGCTTTCGGGTAACCCTGCGCATCAAAGGCGAATGGCCCATCCCCAAGGACAGCACCGCTACCCTGGGGTCGGCCGGACTCTTGCAGGGGGACGCCATCATGATCCTACCCGGGTCCGCCCCAGCTCCGCTTGAAGACGGGCAGAAAATAGAGACAACCCCCCGTGACGGCGGGCTCATGGCCCAGCTGAAAGACCTGACCCGGACTCTGCACGATCTGGTCGACAACACCATCGAGCCCGCGCTGGCGAACATCCGCGACCAGATCCAGACCATCAAGGACCTGCTCGGCACGGGCGGGGACAATTCAGAGAACCGGGACCGCTTGGCCGGGGTATTCCAGAACCTGGAGCAGCTCTCCGCCGACATGGAGAGCGCGGTGAACCCGGAGCAGATTCAGTCCATTCTGTCCTCTGTCCAGCAGGTATCGGCAAACCTGGAGCTGGTGTCCGCGACCTTCACCGAGCGCAGTGGCGACATCAAACGCACCGTACGCAACTACGGCGATCTGGCGACGGACATCAGCTCCCTGGTCAAGGAGACCAAGCCCTCTGTCCAGCGCTCTCTGGACGATACTCAGTTCCTGCTCCAGGAAATATCGGCCTCACTCGTACCCATCCTCACCAACATCGAAGACGCCACCCGCAACCTGTCGGTCTTCTCCCGCGACCTGCGCAGCAACCCGGCGGTCATTATCAAGGGACGAGAGGTGGAGGAGGAGACGCCTTGGTTCAAATAGGCGCGAGCTCACTTATTTCGGAAGTACCTTGTCGCAATGCGAAACCACGTCGACGGGCGGGAGGGCACGATTTACACTCAGGGGCACGCGAGAAGGCCAAACCGTCCACGAGCTTCACGTTTTTCACGCCGTCGGCGTCTCTTTTTCCAAGGCCCAGTGATGCCCACTGCTGATCTTCGCAATTCCCGGCTCGACGACTTCATCGCAAGTTTTGCTATCTGGTTGCGGGGGCGGGGCACGTCAGCGGCCTCGGTTCTGTTGCTCATATCCTCTGTGCTGTTATCGGCCTGCGGCGCACCGGAGCCGGCGCAACGGGACCGGTTCTACAGCCTCACGCCCCGGCTCCAGTCCCCGCCCGCGGCATCTGCGCCACTAAGGGCAACCCTTCTGGTGAACGACCTTGCCGCGCGGGGGTTTCTGGGCGGCCGGCAGATCGTCTTTCGCACCAGCGAGCAACCCCTGGAGGTCCAGCGCTACAACCTTCTCCTATGGGAGGAGCCACCGGGCCGCGCCATCGCGGGCCAGCTCGCCGCAAACCTGCGAACAGCGGGCCTGTTCGAGTTCGTGGTTACACCCGCGCAGCGCACCCGAGCCGACTACATCCTAAGCGGTGAGATCGATCGTTTCGAGCATCTGCCTACCGCCGGGCCACCGAAGGTAGTCGCGGAATTCAGTCTAACCCTGTTGCAAGGTACGAACCGCAGATCCCTGTTCTCAGGCCGCTACCAGGGACAGGAGGCAACCGGGGAAGACAGTCCTGAGGCCATGGCCCTGGCATTCAACCGGCTGGCCGGTCGTTTGGTCGGGGACGCATTGCGCGATCTCCAATCCCAGAGGACGCGGCTGTTAGCAGCGCCCGGCCGCTGATGCAGGACAACGCACTCAGGGCGGCCACCTGTTTCTCTTCCGCGGCAAGACAGGCATCATGAAGGGCCCCGCGGACGGCCTGTCCGCACTCTATCCACCGGGGATCGAGGACATGCCGGTCGCCTGGCGCCAGGTACGCATCCCCGGACCGCCGCCGGGGCTTACACTGTCCGCCGCCGAGCGCGAGCATCCGGTTCCTGCAGTCCGCTACGCGAGACGCACGATCCAGACCCTGACCGCGGGCGGCGAGCGGCTCGCACTGGTGGACAAGGCGTCTCCCCACGCCCTCCACGATCTGATGATCAGCGGCCTTGCCAGCCCCCCTAATCCAGGCCCGGGCGACGTGTCCCCGGCACTTGGCCGGGCCCTGTGGCGGACGGCATCGAGCTTTGTTCGATTCGTCTCCCAGCCTGGCGTCCGAGAAGAATTCGGGCTCGCGGGAGGACGCCTGCACCTGGCGCTGAACTGCGATCCCAACACCCTGGACCGGGAGAGCTGTCAGGCCAACAAGCAGTTTCACCTGCACCTGCTCTACTGGACCCGTTCCGAGCTGGAGGGGCTGGAGCGGCCCGAGCGAGTCGGGGATCTCGCCGATCCGAGGCTGCGCCGGCAGACCCTTGACCCGTTGACCTTCCCGGGGGCGCGGCTCATTCGCGAGTGCCTTGCGGACCTGCCGCCGGGATCGCACGGCGCGGCGCTGCTGCCGTGGTGCGAGGCCGAGGCAATCGCAGGCCGTACGCCCCTTGGATGCCTGATGCGCCTCCCCGGCTGGGACCTGCTGGACGACCCGGCGTTCGAAGCGCTGGTGCGGGACATCCATGGTCGGATCACGGCCGCGGCGTTGGGCGTGCTCGCCGCCTTTACCGGCCAACGCGAGCCCCCTCCCCCTTGGGAGCGTCACCAGCTGCTGCCCCTGCGGGCAATCCAAGCCAACCTGGCGCATTTGCCCTGGTCCGATCAGGTGCGCTCCAGTCTCGGTCTGCTTGCACTGCGGTTGCAGGACCTGCCCCCCGCCCTCGCGAACCGACTCAAGCAGGGGCCGGCCCCGAAGCGCTTGCACCACATGTCCCTGAACCAGCCCTGCTACTCGCTCAACCTGTGCGCACCGGAGCCCAGCCTGACCGAAGGCACCCGGGACGCAACCTCGGAGGTGCTACTGATCCTTCAGACCAAGCTCTTCTCGGGAATCGGGGGGGCCGGACTCCTGAGCCTCGCAGGGATTCCAAGCGTGCGAATCTTGCGCGGCCAAGGGAAATTCAGCCCCGAGCTGTGGCATCATCGTGCCCGGTTCCAGCGCGACTTCGCCTTCTTCAACCGAAACCGGCTAACAGACGCACCCGGAGTCGAGCTCGGTCCCGTGCGAAGATTCGCCGACACCGAGTCGGGCTGGATGAACGAAAAAAGCGATCCCTCGGGGCATCCGCGAACTAGACCGTGCTGAAGTAACAACGCCACCTGCCCACGATGGATTTTTCCGATCTCGCGTCCTTCTGGATACTGTTCTCCCTGCTATCCGCTTTTTTTCACGCCTCGCGCCTGGCGGTCACCAAGCGCCTGAGCTTCAGCTTCTCCGCCCAGGCCCTGACCCTTTACGTGAACCTGGTGAGCGCGCCGGTCACCATTCCCCTGATATTTTGGAACCATAATTTTCCGCTCGGGGATCCGGTCTATCTCGCCATGGTGCTCGCCGGCGCGGTAATCTCGGGACTCGGCGGCTGGTCCCTCAATTACGCCATCAAGCAAGGGGATATCTCCCTTGTGGGGCCCGTGATCACCCTGACCCCGGGATTCGTTGTCCTGATCGAATGGATGACAACCGGCGATTTTCCCGGCGCCACGGGTTTTCTCGGGATCGCCCTTCTGACTGCGGGAAGCTACGTGCTCAGTATCGACCGAAGCTTGCCGCATTGGCACACGCCGCTGGTGCGGATATTACAGACACCCGGCAGCCTGTTTACCCTGATCGCCGCCGCCTGCTTCGCCGCGGCCACGACGTTCGGGCGGGTCGCAATCGGATTGAGCGATCCCCTCTCCTTCGCCGTCATGTTGGCGCTGATCAACCCCATCGTGCTGTTCATCATGTTCAGCCTGCAGGACCGGAGTTTCTACCGCCAGGTCTTTAACGGGAACCTGCGCCGAGAGGCAAAGCCCCTGCTGGCGTTGGGTATCTTGTTCGCCCTCATGCGTGTCGCCGATCAGATCGCGCTCAGCATGACCTTGGCCTCATACGCCATGTCGGTGAAACGCACCGCCGGCATGTTCTCGGTAGTGCTCGGGAAGGTTCTGTACCATGAGCACCACATCCCGGTAAGGATGCTGGGAAGCGCAGTCATGCTGGTGGGGCTTTTGGTACTGATACAGGAATAGCCATCATCCCCGAGAGCTGTGGGCTTCAACCTGACTTGAACGCGCCCCGTGCCGGACGGAAGTCAAACCCTCGCACATCCGACCCCCGCGCGGGCCGATGTCACTCACTGTTCGCCGGTACGGCGATCCTGTCGTCGAGACGATTCTCGTGCCGGAAGCGGTCCGCCTGGCGGACAATGGACAAGCGGGAACGGTCCTCGCCCCAGGCCTTGCGCAAGGCCGCCGGCGTATCCGCGCTCTCGGACCATACGCGCCAGAGGATGGCGCCGTCCTCCCAATAAACGGCGGCGACATAGTGGCCGTCCGGGCTGAAGGCCGCGAAGGCAACGCCACCCAGCGCGCTGTCGAGCACCAGATAGGAGGCCTGATCGCCGGCATGTGAATCCTCCGGGTTCTTCCAGATCCGCACCGTTCCGTCCAGGGAGGCGGTGACCGGCCGCTCTCCGGAGGGGGAAAACCCGACGCTCCGACGCCGATTGATCAGTTCCCTTGCCATGTACAGCACATGCTTCCCCAGGCTATCTTATTTCCTGAGGGAGTCCCCGGCCGTTTAAACTCACACCTTCGACTCAGTTGAGTTTGCCCCCTCAACCGGAAGGTTAGTCCCGGGCGCCCTGCATCGTATCTATCCTTAGTACTTCAGCAGCCGCTTTGAGCTTCATGAAAGACGATCGGGTTCGCATCTTTATCTCATCGCCGGCCGATGTGGACCATGAGCGCGCCATGGTCAAGGATGTGATTGAGCGGCTGGCCCAGGAGTACCTCCCCTATTTCCCGCTCCAGGCCATCCTCTGGGAGGACGAGGCGCTGACCGCCGATCGCACCTTCCAGGCCGGGCTGACCCAGCCGGCAGACTGCGACATCGTGCTGTTGATCCTGTGGACCAGGCTGGGCTCGCCGTTGCCGCAGGAGCCCTATCGCGGGATGACCGGCACCGAGTGGGAGTTCGTCAACGCGGTGGACGCGTCCGGCGACAGCCGGAAACCGGAGGTGCTGGTCTACAAAAAGGCGGCTCCGAAGTTGGTGGACATCACCAACGCCGGGATGGCGCAGGAGGCGGTGGAGGACCGGCGCCGGCTCGATGAGTTCTTTCGCGGTCACTTCTACAACCAAGACAATACATTTCGCCGCGCCTTCCGCTCTTTCAGCAGCGATTCGGCGTTTCGTGAGCTAGTGGAGATGCAGTTGCGCAAGCTGCTCAACCGCCGGATCAGCGCGGAACGCCGCGCCGTCGCTGGCGAGCTCACCTGGCGCGGCAGCCCGTTCCGCCCCGACCGCCCCTTCGAGCCGAGCGATGAGCGCATCTTCACAGGTCGCGAACGCGAGGTCTGGGACCTGATCTCCCGCCTGGAGCGGCGCGCGGCCGCCGGTTACGGTCTGCTGTTGCTGACCGGTCCGAGCGGTAGCGGCAAGACCTCGCTGTTGCGCGCAGGACTGGTGCCCAGGTTGTCTCGCCCGTTCCAGTTCGAAGAGGTCGCCACTGTTCGCTGCTGCCTGGTCGATCCCTGCGCTGATGGACCGAGCCCGATCCAGGCTCTGGCGGAACGGCTTTGCGCCGAGGACTGTCTCGGCGACGCGCTCGGGCGCTTCGGACTCGGCAGCGACGGGCTAGCCCGGCTGCTCGTCGTCGAGCCCCAGGGGGCGGCGCGTCAGATCATCACCGCCGCATCGGACCAGGCGCGCCTGACCAATCCCGACGCCTCCGCGCGGCTGGCGCTCATCCTCGACCCCCTCGACGCGGTGTTCGCGGCCGCAGACGCCGGCGGCAACCGCCCGAGCGATCGGGCGGATGACGATGCGCTGCGGCTCTTCGCCACGGCCTTGCGTGCGCTGGCCGTCAGCGACGGCGTCTGGGTCATCGCCGCGATGCGCAGTGATGCGCTGCGCCAGCTGCCCCGTCTAGCCCCGTTGCTCGATCAGCTCGACCCATCGGCGTGGGTGAGGTTGGAGCCGCCGGCACAGGCGCGTCTGCGACAGGTCGTGGAGATCCCGGCCCGCATCGCTGGCATAGACTTCGACGCCCACGACAAGATCCAGGGCCGCGGTCTGGTGGAACTGATCGAGGCAGATGCCGCGGATCTGCGGCTCTGGCTGCCGCCGTTGCAGCGCGTGCTCGACGCAGCCTATCGCACCGCGGTCGCCGAGGGGCGGGAGAGCACCGGCGATGAGGTGCGAGTCTCGGCGCGCTATTACCGCGAGCAGGGCGGGCTGAAAGGCCAACTGGTCGCGGGCGCTGAACAGGTCTGGGACGGGCTCGACGAGCGCGCCCGCGCCGCCCTGCCGATGCTGTGCCGGGCCCTTATCGGGCTGGAGAGCGCCAACGGGTCAAAGCCCGCGGTGCGCCAGGGCGATCTGCGCGTGCTCGAGTGCGACCCGGACTGCCGCCGTCTGCTGGCGGCACTGACCGAGGCGCGCCTGGTCGTCACCGAGGGGATCCGAGACGCATCGATGCTGGCGCACTGTGAGCCACCCGACTTCAGGGTCTTGTCGTTGGTGCGCAGTGCTTGGCAACAGAGTCGGGAGGATTGGCGGGCGCGCTGGATGCGGATGCGCCATCGCGCCGCCGATGAGGCGCTGGCCTCGGACCCGGCACCCTCCGGCGAAGCCGACGATGCCGTCTGCGCCTGGGGAGAGTACCGCCCGACGGTCAGCTTCAGCCATCCGGTGCTGCTCACGGACTGGGCGCCGGTGCGAGATTGGCTCAAGCGGTGGGATAACCGCAGGCTGTTGCAGTTGCGCGCGCAGCTTACCCGCCAGGCGCAATTGTGGAAGCGTACCAATTGCAATCCTGAATATCTGCTCCACCAGACCGGTTTTTTCGCCGCAACCCGGCTTGCCGCGAACTTCGGGACCGAGCTGGAGCCGCTGGAGCGCGAATTGTTCGATCAGTCGGGTGCCTATCTAGCCTTTCTGCGGCAGCGCAACCGCATCGTGCGCGGTTTCGGCGCCCTGCTGGTGGCGCTGCTGGTGGCTGCCACCATCTCCGCCCTGCTGGCCGCCAGGGCATCCACCGATGCGCGGGTCAATCTACACCGGAGCCGGCTCAAGGAGGCGGATCTCTACATCGCCAGCGGCAACACGCCCCAAGCCGTGATCCAGGCCCTGGACGCGGGACCCGATCTGCCCGACAAGGCAGTGCAGACCCTCAGCATGGCGTTCACGGGCAACCGGCTCATCGCCATGGCCCAGTCCCCCGGCCCCTCCCCGGAGGATCCGCGCATCCCTGGCTTTAGCGCCGACGGCACGCATCTCGCCACCATCGTGCCCGGTGGGGGACCGCGGCTGTGGCGGCTGGAAAAGGGACGCTACGTCCCCGAGCGAGACCTCGACGCCGGCGGCCTCGCGCTGCACAGCCTTGTCATCGGCGCTACCGGCGAGGCGGTGTTCGGCATCGACGAGGGCGGTATCTGGAGTCTGCCGGTAGCCAGCGGCGAGCCGCCGACCTATCCCTGTGGCACCGGTTCCAACCCCGGGTTCACGCTGGATGTGACCAGGCGTTATCTCGCGATCGCGCGTAGCACGGCCGACGGCGGCCATGGCGTCTGCGTCGTCGATCTGGCCACGCCGGGGCGGGTGCTTTTCGACCGCATGCTGCAAGAGGGCGCGATCCGGGGCCTGAGCTTCTCTCCCGACAGTCGGGCACTGCTGACAGCCTCAGCCGACGGCCGCACCCATCTGATCGATCTCGATGCGGAGGAGTTGGTCCTGTCGTTGCCCAAGGACGGTCCGCTCGGACGGCCCTTCAACAATGCCGTCTTCGATGCCGCCGGTGAGCGCATTGCCATTGCGGCGGTCGACGAGCGCGTTCGTTTGTACGCGCGCGACGGCACCCCGATCAGCGAGCTGTCCGAGAGCGATATCGGCGGGCTCCGCTTCAAGATCCACAAGAGTGCGGTGCGCGATGTCGCCTTCAGCCCGGATGGCCAGTTCCTGGTCGCCGTCGATGACGAGGGGCAGGTGGTGCGCTGGGCCCTGGACGGCTCGGGGCAGGCCGTGGTGTTGGGCAATCATGGTCTCAGCACCGACGAGGTAGAGATCGTCCAGCCGGGAGGCGGCGCAGACGACGCCAGAGAGACCTTGGTATTGACCGCTTCGCTCGATCAAACCGCGCGCCTCTGGGGCCTGCAGACCGGCAAGCAGGTCGCGGTGATGGGCCACGACGCCGCTGTCAGCGCCGCCCGATTCAGCGCCAACGGCGAGCGTGTATTCACCTTCTCCGGGCTCGACGGTTCGGTGCGGCTCTGGAGTATCACCCCGGTTTCTCGTCTGGCGTTCCGGCTCCAGCACCCGGATCATGTATGGAACCTGGATATGGCCGCCGCACCGAGGGAACTGGCGCCGGAGGGAAACGCCCTGCTTTTGGCCACCGCCGGGTTCGACGGAGGCGTGCGCGTATGGCGCTATCGACGCGGTGAAGACGGTGACGCCCCGGAGCAGCTGGCGGCTTTCGAGGATCACCGGGGGCGCGTGCGGCAGGCCCGTTTCTCGCCCTCCGCACGTCTGCTCGCCTCCGCCGGATACGACGGCACCGCCCATGTGCACGACCTGGTCTCGGGTCGCGCCTGCCTGCTGCCGGCGGGCTCCGGATCCGGCACCAATCAGGTCTACAATGTGCTGTTCGACCCCGAGGAGCGCTGGCTGCTGACGACCTCCGCCGACCCTGAGCAGCCGCTACGGTTGTTCTCGCTGGATACCTGTGCGCCCATCGAAGCCGACCCGGCGCTGCGCGACGGCGATGCACCGGTCGGTGCCGCGGCGCTGCTCTCGCGGCCCGAAGGTGCCCTGGTCGCGACAGGGGACGACAGCGGCATCCTGCGCCTGCTGCACCTTGCACCCGGCCAGGTTTGGCAACTTCGTTGCGCGGTGCCGATAGACGACGGTCCCATCGGAGATGTCGCATTGTCCCCGGACGGGCGGACCATTGGTGTCACCGGCAGTAGGGGCCGCGTCGCGCTAGTCGCCATCGACGAGCAGGGCTGCCGTATCGACACCGATCTGCAGGGACACAGCGGCCGGGTCTACAGCATCGCGTTCTCACCGGATTCGCGGCAGGTGCTGACCGGGTCGCTGGACAAGACCGCGCGGCTTTGGGACCGCAACGGCGCACCACGCGCCTTGTTGGCCGGCCACGAGGACCGCATCTACAAGGCATCGTTCAGCCCCGGAGACGGGCGCTGGATGCTTACTGCATCCCGCGACGGCTTCATCCGGCTGTGGCACAGACCAGGCGCCGAGGTATCGGGTTTCCGTACGCTGAGAACCTATCTGCCCCTCAAGGCCGATCTGGGGGGCGTAGCCGATGCCATGTTCAGCCCCGACGGCCACTATCTGGCCGGTGCCTACTGGGAGAACTCCGCGCTGCTTTGGCGCTTGTGGGTAGAAGACGACCAGGTACCGCAGCAGTTGATCGACCAATGGGGTAACGACCGAGCCCGGCTGGCGCTGATCGAACACGCCTACCGGTTCCGGCAGGACAATCGAGTCGTCGATCAGGAGCCGGCGGAGCAGTGATCCTAGAATCGGCAGTTGGGCGCTCACCCAAATGGTGAGGCACGTAGCACCCAGATCTCGTCGCGAATCAGTCGCTTGATTGCGGTATGAAGCGGTCAACTACCGATTTTGGGATGACCCGCCGTGCGGCGGGCATGCGGCGCCCGGCCCACCCCGTGCGGCTGGCGGGTGCCGCAGACCAACCCTTGCGGACCAAGGCCCGCTGGACCGGGGGCCGGCTCTTCGGTCTCGTCGTGGGCGTATCGCTGTTTCTTGCCGTGGCCAGCGCGCTTTCACCGGTCGAAACAGACATAGCCATTTACTGGACGGCAGCGCATCGGGTCTTCGATCAAGGTATAGATCCCTATCTCCGGCGACCCGGTGATGTGCTGCCTTTCACCTACCCGCCGACGGCCCTGTTTCTGGTTTACCCGCTCAGCGGGCTTGACATGGACCAGTCGGCAAGGCTGATCCTGATGGTCAACCTGGTGCTTGCCGTAATTCTGATGACGCTGATCGTCGGCGACCTATCGCTTGATGATCCGGGCCGGCGGCTGAGCTTTTGGGGACCGATCTACGTCGCCGCTTTCGGCGGGCTCTATCTGACGATCGTTTTCTGCCAGATCAACCTGATCGTACTGCTTTTTCTGTGGCTTTACTGGCGTCAGGTAAGGCGCTCCCGGCCAATCTTCTCGGCGGGGGTCGCGTTGGCATTGGGGTGTGTGGCCAAGCCGCACTATGGGTTGCTCGTCCTGGGGGCAGGACCTAAACCGGGGTACCGCGTAATCGCCGGAGCGTCGATCGCCGGCGTTGTGCTGCTAGGGGTGAGCCTTGCGCTGGCGCCCGGTGGCAGTTGGCATACATGGATAGAAGAGGTGCTGGGCGAGACCAGCTACACGATGCTACCAGCGGGCCACAGCTCGATCGCGGCGCCCTGGAACCGGGCCATTCCCGGCCTCGTGGCGCGGTACTTCGTCCCGAACAAGTTCATAGATCCCCTCGTCGACAGTCCCGCCACGGCGCGATTTCTATCGACGGTGCTGATCCTGGTCCTGCTGGCAGTATCGGCGTGGACGCTCTATCGATCGATGCGCAGGGCGGATCGTGGGCCGACGGATCGCGACCTCGAACTGTCCCTGATCTCGATTTTCGTCTTCTTGGCGTCTCCTGCAAGCTGGACTCATCACCTCGTAGTGCTTCTACCCGCAACGCTCGTCATTCTGCGTGACGGCGTGCTCGACCGCGATGAGCCGATTTCCAGCCGCCTGACGGCGGGTCTGACGCTTGCGGTCATCGCCTTCACCTTCGATGACCTGATCCCGCGGGAGATACGCACCTCGTCGCAGGCCATCATGAGCCTGATGACGGTCGCCGTCGTCGCCTTGTGGCTGCTCATCGTGTCGCGTCTGCTGCGACGGTCCTCGTTGGCTCACGACCGCCCGGATAACGCACCGCCATCGCGATGAGGGGTCAGCTACCCGGGTCATCGAGCAGGGCGTCTTGACGTCGGTCAGGGTCGCGTGGGAGTGGCCTTTGTCCGGGGTTCCCCGGTGTGCGCGGACCGGTGCGAGGGGCGCGTCCAGATGAACCAGAGCGTACCCGCCACGGTGGCGACCATCATGACCTCGAGTGTCCAGGGGATCTCCCGAGTGATGATGGCCCAGCTGACCAGCGGCACCATCGTCAGGGTCGAGGCGTATTTACCTAGCGGCGGGACCACCTGTTCTGCCTCCCAGTCCCGGATGTAGCGGCCGAAGCGCGGGTGCTCCACCAGCCAGCGGTGCAGCCGCGCTGAGCCCTTCGAGAAGAAGAACGCGGCGAGAAGTACGAAGGGCGTGGTCGGCAGTAGGGGCAGGAAGATGCCCAAGATACCGAGCGCCAGGGCGAGCATCCCGCAGGCGATCAACAACCAGCGCGCAGTCCTTCCAATCATAGAAGCAGCTCAATCCTCGCTATTCTCGGACTTGTCGAGCCACTCGCGGATGGGATCCCGCCCCTCGAGCAGGATCGGGTGGGCGATGACAGCCGTGCGGCGGTATCCGCCCCAGTCCGACGCAGAGACCTGCTCGGATTCGACCTCGGAAGCCTCGTCGCCGACGCCTCCTCCCCTGCGTCAAGCAGCCCGTTCAGCGGATCCACCAGACACCAGCGGCAAAGCGAAAATGCGCCGGTTAAGCAGATTGCGGAGCTGGACCTCCACCAGGTTGCGAGAGCCGGCATCGCTGTCGAAATGCGGACCCTGGAGTCGTTCATTAACGCCCTATTCTACCCTTACTGCGCCGCTTCCGCCGGTCTTGGATGACCCACTGCAGGGCACCCGAAAGACTCAACCGAGCGCCGCTTCGGCACAAGTGTGGCAAGTCCCGGCTCTATGTGTGCAACCTGTTGCATCTGCTACCATTGGCCACGCCTCACGCGAAGAATCCCGATCGCAGCGCAAGGCGCAGGAGTAACCGTGCATCCCGATCGCAAGCGACCCCTCTGCGTAGACCTGGACGGCACTCTGATCAAGAGCGACGTCTTGTGGGAATCCCTGTTCCAGCTTCTGAAGAAGCATCCCCTGGACCTTTTCGCGCTGCCCGTATGGGTACTCAAGGGCAAAGCCCATTTCAAGGCGCGGATCGCCGCTCGGGTGGACCTGGATCCGTCCACGCTGCCTTACAATGGGGGCTTTCTGAAATATCTCCAGGAGGAGAAGGATGCGAAGCGGGAGCTCATCCTGGCCACCGCAAGCAATCGACGCCCGGCGGCCCGCATTGCGGAGCACTTGGGTATTTTCGACCGGGTTTACGCCAGCGACAGGCAGACCAACCTCTCGGGTAACCGCAAGCTCCGCCGCTTGGTAAAAGAGTTTGGCGAGCAGGGCTTCGACTATGCGGGGAACGCGCCGGTGGACCTGAAGATCTGGCCTCATGCCGCTGAAGGGATCCTGGTGAACCCGCACAAGGGAGTACGCCCTGCGGCCGAGGCCATGGGTAAGGCCCAACGGTTGTTCGAGGACCGCGCACAGGGCATCGAGCCGTACATCCGCGCTATGCGCGTTAACCGATGGCTCAAGAACCTGCTGGTGTTCATACCGCTGTTCCTGGCCCATCAGTTTCACGAGCCGGCGCTGATCACGCAGGCGGCGCTCGCCTTTCTCGCCTTCAGCTTTTGCACCTCAAGCGTCTATCTGCTCAACGACCTGCTCGACCTGCCTGCGGATCGGCGCCATCCCACCAAGTGCCGCCGCCCGTTCGCCGCCGGGGATCTTCCGATACCTACCGGCGTAGTCCTGATGGCGGTGCTGTTGATCGCCGCGGTGGCGATCGGTCTTTTGCTGCCTGGAGCGTTTCTCGGCCTCTTGGCGGTCTACTGTGCAACGACTTTGGGCTACTCGTTCCGCTTCAAGCACGCGCCCCTGGTGGACGTGCTGGTGCTGGCCGGGCTGTACAGCCTGCGCATCCTTGCCGGCTCCGCGGCGGTCGGCGCGGAGACCTCCATCTGGCTGCTGACCTTCTCCATGTTCTTCTTCCTGAGCCTGGCCCTGGTCAAGCGGTACTCGCAGCTGCTGGCTATGCATGCCGACCGGCAGGTTGGGGTAGTCAGCTACGGATGGGGCTACGAACCGGGAGATCTGGAGACGTTGTCGCAGTTGGGGACCGCCAGCGGATACCTCGCGGTCCTCGTTCTGGCCCTCTGCATCAGCAGCGACCAGGTAGAGACGCTGTATACGCATCCGGAGGCGGTCTGGCTCCTGTGCCCATTGCTCCTATACTGGATCAGCCGGGTCTGGCTGATGGCGCGACGCAACGAGATGCACGAGGATCCGGTGGTCTTCGCCGTCACGGACCGCCGCAGCCACCTGCTGGCGGTCATCGGGCTGGTCGCGATCTGGGCGGCGCTGTGAGCGATTCAGACCCTGACGACGGTGGATTCCCCGAAAGGTGCCTTCCGGGCGAAGCCGGGGCAAATCGAAAAGGGCATCAGCCGAGCCGTGGCACGCGGACGCAGTCAGGTCTTCCTATCGGGATTTTGGTGGTTGATCATGCTGGTGATTCGTAGTATTCCGGAGCCAATATTCAAACGCCTTTCACTGTGAGCGAGTAACAAACCATGGACGAACGTTTCAAAATCGTCTTCGCCGGCGAGCTGCAAGGTCACATCGAGGCCGAGGAAGTCATCGCACATTTGGTTGCGACCTTTAAGCTACCAGAGGCCCAGGCGCGTGCCCTGGTGCTCGACGGCAACCGGCACGTGGTTAAGAAGAACCTGGATGAGAAGGCAGCGCAGCGCTACCGGTCGGCACTGGAGGAGGCCGGAATGATCGTCCAGGTCGAGCCCATGGTGCTTCCCGCGGAGAAGCTAAGCCTGACACCTCTGGAAGAGGAGGCAGCAGCTGCACCGGAGCTGGCCCCGCAAAGCGCGGGACAGGATTGGAGCGCTCCGGGGAGCGAGAGTCCGGCGGCCGGGGCCGATCCCTATGCAGCGCCGCGCGCAGACCTCAGACCACCGACGCAAGCCGGGGAGATGCGCGGACCGGACGGGGTCCCCGCGGGTCACGGCTGGAGCTGGATCGTCCGCGGGTTCTGGCACTTCAAGACCAATCCCCTGGCCTGGATCCTCGCGGTCATAATCCTCATGGGCATCACGATCGTCCTGAGTCTGATTCCCTTGGTCGGCGCCCTTGTTCCGAGCCTCCTCGGTGCTGTCTTCACCGGCGGCCTAATGCTCGGGGCGCAGACGCAGGACAAGGGGGGGGATTTCCGCGTGGATCACCTGTTCGCGGGCTTCAAGGAGAACTTTGGACAGCTTTTGCTCGTGGGAGTGCTTTATCTGGTGGGCGTAATCCTGATCTCACTCTTGATATTCGGCCTGATGCTCGGGTCCATGATCCCGCTGATGGCGGAATTGGACCCCACCGCGCTCCAAGGGCAGCACCCTGCGGCCGCGATCGCCGCCCTGGGTCCCATGGGACTGATCGGGATCTTGGTAGGGACTTTGTTGTTCATCCCCCTGCTGATGTCCTTCATGTTCGCCCCTGCGCTGGTCATGCTCGACGGATTGGGTGCGACCGACGCCATGAAGCTGAGCTTCTCCGGCTGCCTGAAGAACATCCTGCCCTTTCTGATCTACGGCATTGCGGGGGTCGTTCTGCTCATCCTCGGCGTGATTCCGCTGGGATTGGGACTGCTGGTGGTCTGGCCGACCCTAACCGCGGCAATCTATGTGGCCTACAGGGACATCTACTTCGAGGAGGCGGCGTGAGCATCGTTCTGCGATCTATTGCGCCCAACGTCGCGCATATTGGACGTCATCGAACGACGGGGCCAGGAATCGATGTACGATTGCGTCGTACTGATCGATCCCGATGCGCACCGCATGCGTAATGATCGCCATCCAAAGGTCCACCGATCTCCCGAGATCGCCTCCCGACTCGGCAGGCCAGCCGGCGGCTTCCGTGCGGGCCGCCTCCGTCAGTGACCAGTCATACAGAACCGTTCCGTCGCCTTGCCAATGAGCAGCCCCACCCATCCGCTTGGCCAAGGCGCGCATACCCCGGTTGTCGGCAAGCACCTCGCAGACAAAGCGGCGAATACCCGTGGAACGCGCCAGCCCCGACAGCCGATCGAGCAACGCCGAGCCGACACCAAGCCGCTGCATCTCGTCCGCCACGGCAAGCGACATTTCCGCGGACTCCGAGGCCCGATCCAGACGGATGCAGCGCGCAAAGCCCAAGGCTTCTTGCTCTTCACCGAAGATGTTCATTGATACGGCTCTAACCCGTTGTTTCGGTCGCTTGGTTGATTGCATTCCATCATAATTTTGTGCAGTGCAGCAAACGAGTATTTCTCATGCAACGACATGAATTTTCCTTTCGAAACCGACGATGATGCAGTCACTCCCGTCGTTGAACGCGCTCAGGGCATTCGAGAGCGCCGCCCGGCACCTGAAGCTTCAGCAAGGCCGCTGAAGAGCTCAACTTCACCCCAGCGGCCATCAGTCACCTGATACGGACCCTGGAAGAACAGCTGGCGGTCGTGCTATTCCACCGCTTGAACAAAGGCGTCGCCCTGACGCTCGAGGCCCTCGCGGCGGACGCCATCGCCGAGGGTCGCCTCGTCACGCCCTTCGACATTCGCCTGCCGGTGCGCAGTGCCTACTACTTGATCAGCCTGGAGCAGACGGCGCAGGTAAAGCGGATCTCTTCCTTTCGCGCGTGGATTCTGGGCGAAGCGGAGCGCTTCAAGCGAGTGTTTCCCGAGCCGGCGTTCGAGTGACCATGCACATGAAGCGAAGCAGTGACTATAGGTCGTTCTATTGTTGTCCCAACCTTTACCTCACCGGCTTTTCTCGGAACAATCCGCTCCGACTCGTCCGGATTGGTCCACTGCCTTGAATGCTCGCGCCGAGGCTCGGAAATCTTCGCCTGTGCTCTGTGCGGGGCGATCCTTACGTCCTCAGTCGGCAAGAAACAGATCAACGCGGGGCGGCTGAAAATCACTCCGCATGGCGAAAACGTTACCGGCTTCCGGGCGATTGAACGACTGTGGGCGCCCGCCCGGTAGCTACACCAACGGCGACAGCGGTCCGAATCGCGGCGGTAACGGCGGTAACGTCGAGCTCGACACCTTCCGCATCAACTTGGCGCTGGACTACGAGAACATCATCGGCAAGCTGGAGTATCGCTGGTACACCGACGCCCCCCAGCAATTCCCCGCCGACTACAACTTCCTGCACACCGGCTGGCTCGGCTACCGCTTCGCGGACGACAGTCAGGTCGAGTTGGGCGTCAACCGCGTGCCTTTCGGTCCGGGCCCCTACGGCGTCTCCCAGAGCTGGTTCTTCGACCAGCACTACCATGTCGGCCTCGCCGACGACATGGACCTCGGTATCAAGTACGTGACCAAGCACGACAACTGGGCACTCGACTTCGCCTACTACGCCGCCAGCGAGGGCAGCTACTTCGGCCGCAGCGAGAACAGCGCCCGCTACAGCTACGACGCGGTGAAGTGGCGCGAGTCCATCGACGAGGACGGAAATGTCACCTATGGCGGCGAAAAGAACGGTTACGCAGAGCCCAGGACAGCAGGGCGTTGATCAGGGCCGAGGCGTCCATTGGTGTCTTGGGCATGGACCAGTGAGTGTCCTCAATGCTTTCGGAAGCGGAAGTTGTGCCAACTCAGAGGGATAGATCAATAAGGCGACTGAAAAATTTCCTGGCATTCTTGTAAGAAATTGGCGGTCCTGCGTGACCCTTCGGCAGCGTCAGTGTAAGAAATCCTGACAGTCGTTTCCCCGGTCTCCGCTCTTGCTTGGAAGCCTCGAGCCAAGCCAAAACGGACTAACTCCATGGCCGATTTGATCGAGTTTACCAAGCAGCCCCAAGCCGGACTCAAGCCCGGTCGTTCGGGCATGGTATTGTTCCCGAAGCTTGCAGGTCGACGAGCACTAGACCCCTGTCCGATAACCTGTTTCGGTTGGGCAGGCGTCCCGTCTCAATGCGGTCGCCGCACGTCGATCACGTCGGGGATCTGACCCAACTTTGCGAGCATGTGCTCGATCTGGCCTACATCCTTGACTTCGACGGTGAAGCGCATTTTCGCGCGGTCGTTGGTCCGGTCTGAGACTGTATTGACGCCCACCACATCGATCTCCGCATCCGAGAAGACCGCCGATATGTCGCGCAGCAGGCCCTTGCGGTCGGCGGCGAGGACCAATAGGTCCACCGGATAGGCCGCATCGACGCCCTGCTCTGCCCAACGCACGTCCATCAGCCTGGCCTTATCGCGCTCAGGCATCATGCGCACGTTGGCACAATCCCGGCGGTGCACGGTTACGCCCCGTCCCCGGGTAACGAAGCCGACGATCGAGTCATGGGGAACCGGCTTGCAGCACTGGGCCATGTGGGTCATGAGGTTGTCGACCCCCTCCACGACCACCTCGGCGCGCCGATGCGTTCGACCCTTGGCCGGCGCCGATGTCTTCGGCTTCGGGGCCTGGTCCTTTCGCTCCTCGATCTTGGGCTCGCCCACCTTGCGCGCCACCTGACCTACCGGGATCTCGCCGCGGCCGATGCCGGCCAACAGGTCTTCGCTCTTGTGGAAGTTGTATCGACGACCGATCTGCTCGAGCTGCGCCTTCTCTTCGATCCCGAGCCGGGCCAGCTCCTTCTCCAGCATGGACCGACCTTCGTCGACGTAATGGTCGAAGTCCTGCTGCTTGAACCACTGGCGGACCCGGTTGCGGGCCTTGGCCGTGTGCAGATAGCGGTGGTGGGAGCTCAGCCAATCGCGGCTGGGGGCAGCGTTCTTCTGGGTCAGGATCTCGACCGTCTGGCCGCTGGACAGGGGTTGGTTGAGGGGAACAATGCTGCCGTCGGCCTTGGCCCCGCGGCAGCGGTTGCCCACATCCGAGTGGATTGCATAGGCAAAGTCCAACGCCGTGGCGCCCTTGGGCAGCTCAATGACCTTGGACTGGGGGGTGAGCACATAGATGTGGGCGGGCTCGAACTCGACCTTGAAGCGCTCCACAAAGTCACCGCCGTCATCGCCCTCGTTCTTGAGCTCCAGCCAATTGCGCATCATGACCACACGGCGCTGGAGATCGGCGTCGTGCTGCTTGCTCTCTTTGTAGGCCCAATGGGCCGCAACGCCGAGCTCCGCGTGCCGGTGCATGTCCCAGGTGCGGATCTGCACCTCGAGCGGCTTGTCTTCCGGACCGATAACCGCTGTATGCAGAGACATGTACATGTTTCCCTTAGGGGTGGCGATGTAATCATCGAACTCCTTGGGGATGTGCTTCCAGAGCCCATGGACGACTCCGAGCGCCGCGTAGCACTCGGAGATGTTCTTCACCAGGACACGCACGGCCCTCAGGTCGAAGATCTCGGCGATGTCCAGGTTCTTGCGCTGCATCTTGCGCCAGATGCTGTAGATATGCTTCGGCCGGCCGTTGATGTCTGCGCAAATGCCGGCCTCGGCGAATTTCTCCTCGAGGGTAGCGATCACCTCACCGATGAAGCGCTCGCGCTCGGCCCGCCGGCCGTCGAGCAGCTTGGCGATGCGCTTGTACTCGTCCGGCTCCAGGTAGCGCAGGCTCAGGTCTTCGAGCTCCCACTTGACCTGCCAAACGCCGAGGCGGTTGGCCAGGGGCGCGTACACGCGCTGGGTGTCCAGGGCGATCTTGCGCCGACGCTCGTCCTCCAGGTTCTTGATGCTGCGCATCAGATGCACCCGCTCGGCCAGCACAACCAACACAACGCGGACGTCCTCGGCGATGCCGAGCAGCAGTCGGCGCAGGTTCTCCTCGTGCTCATTCTGGTCCTTGGCGGCGATCACCGCATCCACGTTGGCGATCTGGTCGATGCGTGCAAGGTCCCCCACCATGCGCGCGATGCCTATCCCGAAGTGCTCCCTGAGCCTCTCCTCATTGATGTCCGAGCGCCCGAGGCAGCCGTTGAGCAGGGCCGCGATCAGGGTGTCCACATCCATCCGCAGCTGCGCCAAGATGTCCGCGGTGGAGAGCAGGTGCAGAACCTGGGTCTCGCCGGTGTCCAAGGGCTGGTCGCCGCGGCAGCGCAACAGTATGTCGCAGGCCTCGGCGAGGCGCATGCGGTCATCATCCAGGTACTTCTCCGGCAGGGCCGCGAGCCAGTGCTCGGCGGCGGCGGCGTCGTTCCGATGCTCTCGGGGAAGGTTGTAGACCGGTTTGACCATGGAGTAGGTGGAGCTCGCGTGCGCCGGCGGCAGCCGTTGCCGGCGCCGGACGCACGCCCGAGCGCTGAGTAGGATCAGTCCAGCACGTGACTGACCAGGCCGTCGGCCAGCTTTGGCTCGAACCAGGTGGACTTGGGGGGCATGACCTCGCCCGCGTCCGCCACTGCTATCAAGTCCTCCATGCGGGTCGGGTGGAGCGAGAAGGCGACCTTCATCCGGCCCTCATCTACCTGCCGCGCGAGCCAATCGAGCCCGCGGATGCCGCCCACGAAGCGGATCCGATCGTCCCGCCGCGGGTCGACGATGCCAAGCATGGGCTCGATGATGTTGTCCTGCAGCAGACTCACGTCCAATCGTCCTACCGGGTCGTCCCGGGGAATGCGGTGCGAATCCAGCGTCAGCCGGAACCAAGCGCCGTCCAGGTACATTCCAAGCTCCGAATGGCGTGCCGGCCTGACGGGCTCCGGGCTGGGCTCCACTTTGAAGGGAACCCCGACCCTGCTCATGAAGGCACTCACGTCCAGTCCGTGCAGGTCCTTCACCACACGATTGTAGTCCAGGATCTGCATCTGGTTGTGGGGAAAGATCACGGTTAGGAAGTAGTTGTAGGACTCCTCGCCCGTGTGATTCGGGTTTGCCGCCTTGCGGGCTGCGGCCACGCGGGAGGCGGCGGCAGAGCGATGGTGCCCATCCGCCACGTAGAGCCCGGCAAGCTGCTCGAATGCGCTGGACAGCCGGTGGATGGTCTCGCCGCCGTCCACCACCCAGAGCTCGTGGCGCACGCCGTCATCCGCCCTGATATCCACATCGGCCTCACCTGCGCTCACCGCAGCCAGGGTGTCGTCGATGACGGCGGTGCTCTTGTACACGAGGAACACGGGGCCGGTCTGGGCGTTCAGGGCATCGATCTGGCGCACCCGGTCGTCTTCTTTCACCGGCCGCGTGAGCTCGTGCTTCTTGATCCGCTCCTCGTCGTAGGCCGCCACCGAAGCAGCCGCCACCAGGCCGGTCTGCAGGTGCTTGCCCATGGTGAGGCGGTAGACGTAATAGTACGGCGCCGCGTCTCGGACCAGCACCCTCTCGGCGATCATCCGGTCCAGGTTCTCGCGGGCCTTGGCGTAGACCGCCGGTGCATAGGGATCCGTATCCCCCGGCAGGTCCACCTCCGGGCGGGAGATGTGCAGAAAGCTGTAGGGGCGGCCTTGGACCATTTGCCGCGCCTCCCCCGCACTCATCACGTCGTACGGGGGCGCCGCCACGTCCGATTCTCGGCCCGGTGCAGGACGCAGGCCGGTGAACGGCTTGATCAGCGGCACGGGTACTCCATCCTTAAGTCTCGTCACCGCGCTGGCGGCGCGTAGAGCAAGCCACCGTCGCGCCACAAGGCGTTCAGGCCGCGCTTGATCTTGAGCTTGGAGTGTGCCCCCAGATTGCGCTCGAAGATCTCGGAATAGTTACCCACCTGCTCTATGACGCGGTGGCTCCAGCCGGGGTCCAGACCCAGCAGCTTCGCGGTTTCGCCGTCCGCATCGAGCAGAAGGCGGGTCTCTTCCGCCTTGGCCTGCTCACGGGCCCGGTCCGCATTGACGGAGTCGATGCCCAGCTCCTCGGCGTCGATGAGCAGGAACAGGGTCCAGCGAACGATATCGAGCCAGCGTGCATCCCCCTTGCGCACCGCAGGCCCCAGCGGTTCCTTGGAGATCACCTCCCCCAAGATTCGGTGTGCTCCCGGGTCCTCCAGGGTGGTACGCAGGGAGAAGAGCTGCGACTGGTCGCTGGTCAGGGCGTCGCACTTGCCCTCCAGATAGGCCTGCGTGGCCGCATCCAGACTGTCGTAGGTCTGAAGCTGCAGCTCCATGCGGTGGCGCGTGAAATAGCGCTTGGCGTTGTCGGGGCTGGTGGAGCCCGCAAGGACGCAGATGCGCTTCCCGCCGAGCTCCAGTGTGGTCCTCAGGTCGGAGTCGCCGGGCACCATGAAGCCCTGACCGTCGTGGTACAGGATGCCCGCGAAGGTCATGCCGTAGCCAAGATCACGCGACAGGGTCCAAGTGGTATTGCGGGTGAGCAGGTCGATGCGGCCCTCGTTGAGGGCCGTCATGCGATCCTCCGGCCCCAGGGGGACGAATTCCACCTTGTCCTTCTCGCCCAGGACCGCCGCCGCCACCGCGCGGCAGAAATCCACGTCCAGCCCGCCCCAGCTGTCGCCTTCGTCCTTGTAGGAAAGCCCCGGAAGGGCACCGTTCACGCCACAGCGCAGGGTGCCGCGCTCCTTGACCTCCTCCAGGGTGTCCGCGCACGACGCCTGGACCAGCCCCCCGGTCAGCACAATTCCCAGCAGCCAAAGAACGACAGTTCTCATGGGTGACCTCCTCGTGTCCGATGTTCTAGATATGCCCTGGTGCGCGGCCGCGGATCACCAGCTGAACAATGCCCACTGGGGGACGTTCTCCTCGAACTGGCCCGCACCTCGGTTCCAGGCCAAGTCACCGGAGCCGTCTTCATCCACCAGGTAATAGGGTGCGCCGACGCTCGGCGTGACCTTGATCATGTAGAGATTGTTGTTGACCCGGTACTCCTCCACCATCCGGTTCTCGTGCTCGCGCAGGGTGACCGCCGGAGCGATGTCGCTGCGTTGCACGCTCAGATCCAGGTCCGCGAGATCGCGGCTCTGGGCCGGACATTCGGTCGCCAGCACGATCGACAGCAGACAAAGGAGGCGCAGGGTCTTGGTCATGGAGCGGGCCCGGAAAGCTCGGAAAAAGCCGGCGGTATGGTATCAGGAAGGGTCGCCGTCAGCGAATGCGTGATCCTGAGGAATCGAGAGCAACCTCCTGAATTTGGAGCTGCAAACACCCTCACTCCGCCCGCCGGAGCGTCTGCAGCGGGGGGCGCACCAGCAGCGGATAGGTGGCCAGGGTCCCCGCCAGGCCAATCAGCAGCCCGCTTCCGCCCACGCCTGCCACCCAAAGCCAGGGATTGAGTTGGAATTCAAGCCCGAAAAGCTCCCGCGCCAGCACAAACCCCGTGAGCTCGGCAAAGACGGATGCCAGCAAGCCCGCCAGCAGGCCCGCCGCGGTGAACTCAACCGCCAGGCTGCCCAGCAGCCGCTTGCGCCGCGTGCCCAGGGTACGCAGCACGCCGTGCTCGATGCGGCGCTCCTCCAGACTGGCCTGGATGCCGGCGTACATCACCAGCATCCCGGCGGCAAGGGTAAACAGGAAGACATACTCCACGGCCATCACGCCCCTGTCCATGACCTGGCGGACCTGGCCGATCAGGGCGTCCACGTCGAACAGGGTCACGCTGGGGAATTTCCTGACGAGATCCGCGACCAGCGCCTCGCGCTCGTCCGGAAGGTGAAAGCTGGTGACATAGGTCGCCGCCTCGGACCCCAGCAGAGAGCGCGGGGCGATGACGAAAAAGTTCACGTTGAAGCTGTCCCACTGCACGCTGCGCAGGCTGGTGATCTCGGCTTGGATCTCGCGCCCGGACACCCAGAACCCCAGCCTGTCACCGAGCTTCAGCCCCAGGGTCCGGGCCAGACCCTCCTCTACCGAGAGCTGGGGTGCATCATCCGGCGCGTCCCACCAACGCCCGGCCACGATCCGATTGTCCGCCTGGGGCCGATCGCTCCAGCTCAAATTGAACTCCCGAGCCGCCAGCCGTTGCGCACGGGGATCCGCGTAAGCATCGGGGTCCACGGGCTCGTCGTTGATGCGCACCAGCCGCCCGCGAATCATGGGGAAGAGTCCGGAATAGGCGAGCCCGTTCTCCTCGAAGAAACCGCGCAGGGGCTCCAGCTCACCGGGTTGCACGTTGATCAGGAAGTGATCCGGTGCCCCCTCCGGCAGGCTGTCCTGCCAGGTACGCAGCAGATCCACCCGCACCACGGCCAGCAGCAGCAGGGCCAGGATCCCCAGACCGAAACCGGTAATCTGCAGCGTCGCACCCGCCGGGCGCCGCGTGAGTGCAGCCAATCCAAGGCGCCAGATCCCGCGCGTGCGCCCGGTCAAGGCGCCGGCAATCCGGATCAGCGCAGCAACCGCGGCCACCAGCGAGACCAGGGTTCCGCCGACGCCCGCCAGCAGCTTCCAGGCCAGCTGCGTATCCCCCGCCTGCCAGAAGATGAGCAGCGTCATTGCCCCTGCAGCGGCGAGCACCGCCGCAAAGGCGGAGGCCCGTGGCGTTCCCAGGTCCCGGCGCAGTGCGCGAAGGGGGGGTACACGCGCGAGCTGGAACAGGGGCGGAAGGGAAAAGCCGAGCAGTGCGACCAGGCCGGTACCCACCCCCACGGCGAGCGGACGCAACGAGGGAGCAGGCAGCTCGGGACCGAACCAGTCCGCCAGCATGGCCGCCAGACCAGCCTGGGTGAGGAAACCGATCAGGCAACCCAGGGAGCTGGCCGCCAGGCCGAACAGGGCGAGGCGCAGCACGAAGACCCGGGTGAGCAGATGACGGTGGGCACCCAGACAACGCATCACCGCCACGGCATCAATTTGGCGCTCTACCAGCCGGCGGCTGGCCAGCGCAATGGCCGCCCCGGCCACCAACAGAGTGACCAGGGTGGACAAGTGCAGAAAACGGGACGCGCGATCCACCGCAGAGGAGAACTCGGGACGTGCCTCCCGGGCATCCACCAGGCGGGTGTTGGACGGTAGCCCCGCCTGCACGAGCCGCTTGAAGGCATCCACGGAGCCGACCTCACCGGCAACCAGGAGGCGGTATCGGACCCGGCTCGCCGGGGTCACCAAGCCGGTGGCGGGGATATCCAGCAGGTTGATCATGGCGCGAGGGGCGAGCTGGAACAGGTTGCCGCCCCGGTCCGGCTCGTAGGTGATCAGCTTGCCGATATGCAGCTTCGTCTCCCCCACACCGAGACCGTCCCCCGGCGCGGCCGCGAGCAGATGCAGCAAACGCGGCTCGATCCAGACCTCGCCTTCGGCGGGACCCTCCGCCGGCTGCTCCTCTGCACCCGCCAGACCCGGGCGCACGCGCATCCGTCCGCGCAGGGGATACGCCGGATCAACGGCTTTGACCTGGACCAGCTGCGGACCCTGCGCACCCATTACCACGCTGGGAAACTCCAGGGTAGTGGCGGTCGAAAGGCCCAATGCGCGCGCCTGCGCAGCGAACCGGGCCGGAATTGGGGCCGATCCGTCCAGTAGCAGATCCGCGGCGATCAGCTCTCCACCCTGGCGCTGCATGGCCCGCTCGACGCGGTCGGTGAAGAAGCCGACGGCGGTGATCGCGGCTACCGTGAGCACCAACGCCGCCGCCAACAGATAGAGCTCGCCGCTGCGCCAGTCCTGCTTGAGCAAACGCAAACCAATGCGCAGGGACTTCAACTCAGGGCCTCCAGGTGACCAGCCCGCATCAGCAGACGCCGGTCGCAACGCCCCGCCAAACGGGGGTCGTGGGTCACCAGGACCAGTGCAGCACCAGTGTCACGGCGTAGGTCCAGCAGCAACTCGATCACCTGCTCGCCGGTGGTCTGGTCCAGGTTGCCCGTGGGCTCGTCGGCGAAAAGAATGGCCGGGCGCGGCGCGAAGGCGCGCGCGATGGCCGCGCGCTGCTGCTCGCCGCCGGAGAGCTGCCGGGGATAGTGGCCGGCGCGTTCGGTGAGACCGACCCCAGCCAGGGCCTCGGCAGCGATGCGGTCCGCATCCGCCGTTCCGCTCAGTTCCAGGGGCAGCAGGACATTCTCCAGTGCGGTGAGGGTCGGCAGAAGTTGAAAGTTCTGGAACACGAAGCCCACCCGGCCTTCGCGCAGGGCCGCGCGGTCATCTTCGTCCAGCGCGACCAGGTTTTCGCCGCACAGCCAGACCTCTCCGCTGCTCGCGTGATCCAGGCCCGCCAGCAGACCGAGGAGGGTCGACTTGCCGGAGCCGGACGCCCCGAGTATGGCCACCGCCTCGCCGCGGCACACCTCCATGTGCAGATCTTGGAGTATGGTCAAGCGACCGCCGGGGCCGTTAACATGCTTGCCCAGCCCCTCGGCCACGGAGACCAAATTGTCCCTGTCTGCTGTCATGATTCGATTTTGCCTGCTTGCCGGTCTATTGATGCCGGCCGCTACCCGCGCTGAGGGCGGGCCGATGATCCTGGTACTCGGAGACAGCCTGAGTGCAGGCTACGGGCTTTCCCGGGAGAGCGGCTGGGTTCGGTTGCTCGAGCAACGCCTGGCCGATCGAGGCTTCCCCCACCGCGTGATCAACGCCAGTGTATCCGGAGACACCACCGCGGGAGGCCTCACTCGGTTGCCGCCGCTGTTGGAGCGCCGCGCGCCGGATGTGCTGATCATCGAGCTAGGGGCCAACGATGGCCTGCGCGGTATCACCTTCGATGAGATCGGCGCCAACCTGACGCGACTGATCCAGCTCGGCAAGGAATCCGGCGCCCGAATTCTGGTCATAGGCAATCGCCTGCCGCCCAATTACGGTGCGGCCTACGCGAGCCGCTTTCAAGCGCTGTTCAGAGACGTGGCACAGCGCGAGAAGGTTGCATTGGTATCCCGGCTACTGGCCGGCGTGGCGGACGACTGGGGACTCATGCAGGCGGACGGTCTGCACCCGACGGCGGATGCCCAGCCCAGGATGCTGGACAACGTCTGGCCGGGCCTCGAGCCGCTGCTGCGGGAAAGCCCTTAGGCACCGGATGAGTAACCCTGGAATATCCACACTCGATTTCTGGTAAGCAACGATACGCAGGAACAATAACGGGAGGCAACCATGCCACGCGTCACCATCGTCGGTGCAGGTTTCGCCGCGCTCACGGCCGTCCAGGCCTTGCGGGACTCCGCCCGGAAGACAGACATCACGGTTGTGAGCCCCGAGGCGGAGCTCCTCTATTACCCCTCGCTCATCTGGATTCCTACGGGACTGCGTACGGGCGACGACCTGCGCGTGCCCCTGAAAGGCTTCTTCCGTCGCCTGGGCTTGAGCCACCTGGCAGCGGAGGCCACCGGTCTGCGCGACGGCGGGCGCGTTCTGGAGACAACGGCCGGGGACGTCGCCAACGACGGCCTCATCATCGGCTCGGGAGGTCGCTTCATCAAGAAGCTGCCGGGTATCGAGCACACCATCACCCCCTGCGAGGGCATTGCCGCCGCCGAACGCATCCGCGAACGTCTGCAGGAGATGCAAGGCGGAACAATAGCCATGGGCTTCGCCGGCAATCCGAAGGAGCCCTCCGCCATGCGCGGCGGCCCCATGTTCGAGTTCCTCTTCGGCATCGACAACCACCTGCGAAAACAAAAACGCCGGGAGAAATTCAAGCTGGTTTTCTTCACACCCGCGGAAAAACCGGGGCAGCGTCTTGGGCCGAAGGCCGTACAAGGCCTGATGGACGAGATGCGCAAGCAGGACATCCACAGCCATTTAGGCCACAAGCTGAAGGGCTTCACTGAGAAAAAGGTGATGACCCAAGGCGGAGACATCGACGCCGACCTGATCATCTTCATGCCTGGCATGACCGGTAACCAGTGGTTCGACAACACCGACCTGCCTCGCTCCGAGGGCGGCATGATCAAGGCCGACAAGCACTGCCGGGTAGAAGGGCTGGAGCGGGTGTACGTGGCCGGAGACTCCGGAAGCTTCCCCGGCCCCGACTGGATGCCGAAGCAAGCCCACATGGCGGACCTGCAGGCCAAGGCTGCCGCCGCGAACCTGGCCGCCGAGATCAAGGGCGATCAGCCTACGGAGACCTTCAAGGTGGAGTTGTTGTGCATCGTAGACGCCAACGACCGCGGCATGCTGGTAGCCCGGACCGAGAAACGCAACCTGGTGCTGCCCTCCATGCGCATATTCCACTGGATCAAACGGGGATTCGAGTGGTGGTATCTGCGGCGGTATCGTTGACGCGAGTTTCTTCGGCAGCAAGGCGAAGGTTGGCAGATTGCACCCTCTGGTTCTCTCTGCCGCACCGAGCATCGCAGAGATTGCTGTATGAGCCCAACGGGGGCGCGCCAGGATGGCGCGCATTCGTAAACGCTGAAGTGAGAAGCTATTGCGGACGCTTCACTACGAAGTCGTCAAATTCGGCCGTTTTCTCTTGACCCCCGCCCGAGCCAGCCTGGAAACTAAACAAGCCATCCCCTTTCTTGAGCAAGATTTGCCTGCCGATGTCCGTCCAGGCTCCGCCACCGGCGCTGATACGGGCTGTATAATTCATGCCAGACCGTTCGATCTGCAAGTACCAGTCCTCGGCATTGGGAGATGGTTGACTGATATCCCGTCCGCCAAGTGTTTCTCCGTAGATACAAAGCTCTTTTTCCTGGCCTGATACCTTTTTTGTGAAACACAGTTTTGTGAAATTGCTCCCGCATAGAAATGCGCCCGAATCGAATTCTCTTCATCGAATTGATAGTTGAAGCTTGCCCAGTTGCTTTGCATTAGCGGCATAGTTACAACGACAGTTGCAATGAAGTCAGCGGAGAAGGGCTTGCGGAGTAGTGACTCGTTTTTTGGGGGATAAGTCGGCACAGTCAATACCTTCCCACTCATCATGGCAAACCGGTCCGGATCGGGATCTCTTATTTCCCGCATCGCACCCAGCTCATCTCGATCAAAATTGTCCTCGAATAGTGTTTCTTGAATCGGTTCGGGCTCGGGCTCGGGCTCGGGCTCGGGCTCGGGCTCGGGGCGAGGCGGCGGAGCAACCACCTCTTTTTCCACTTCCGCCAACGCTGTTACCAACTGGGCTGCATTGCCCGCCGCGAAGTACTTGCCCTGCTTCGCAATCTCGATTTTCGAGTTGCCGTCGGCCTTTCCCCACATGCTACCCGAACCATCTATCACAAAAATGACACTGGGGGCTTGGGCATGGCTTGCCGCCGACCAGAACACTATCAACGCCAGGCTATAACGCAGGTTAAGCTTAAGTGTTTTCATAGGAAATGCCTGCAGAAAAAGTTAACCGGTTGCCAAAGAAATACTCTACGAGCCTTGATGATTGCTTATCCTGACCGGAATCACCACGGCATCCGAAAACCCAGTTTCCGAATGCCTTCATGTTCAGTCGCTTGAGCGCCTTACCATGGCGATGCATACCTGCAGGACCAGAAACATGAACAGACCGGCGTCTTCCCAACGGGTTGGAGACGCAGCAGTGGAAATCGACCGGTCAATGCGTACCATCGTACCCTTAAGCGATTCCGCAACACTGGACCCCAAGCGAGGCCCTCGGCCGCGGTAGCGATTGCAGAGAGTTTCTCACCTATGCCTGGGCCAGACAGCAGGGACGAGAGGGTGGCGACCCTGCTGCGTGGGCTCCATGCCCTCGCCAGCGCACTTCTCTGAGAATCCGCAAGTGAACCAACTGAACGCCGCAGCCATTCATAGCACGCACGCAAAGGAACAGATCGCATGAGCACACCAACCCTCCGGCTCAAGAAAGACCAGGAACGCCGCCTGCTCGCCGGTCACTGCTGGATCTACAGCAACGAGGTCGACACGCAGGCGACGCCTCTCAAGGACTTCGAGCCCGGGCAGCCGGTCCAGATCCTGAGCCACCGAGGGCGCTGGATCGGCCACGGCTACGTCAACCCGCACTCCCTGATCTGCGCCCGCCTGGTGAGCCGCGCGAGCAAACGACCCCTGAGTCCCGCCCTCTGGACGCAGCGTATCCGCATGGCTCTGGACCTGCGCGAGCGGCTTTACGCGCGCCCCTTCTATCGGCTGATCTTCGGCGAGAGCGACGGGCTGCCGGGCCTGATCGTCGACCGCTACGGCGACCTGCTGGCGGTGCAGATCACCACCGCCGGCATGGAGCGGGAGAGGGCCGACGTCCTCACTGCCCTGGAGCAGGTACTACGCCCCAAGGCCATCGTCCTGCGCAACGACACCCCGGTTCGGGAGCTGGAAGGCCTGGACCAAGTTGTGGAGACGGTGCTGGGCGACCCGCCCGACGACCTAGCGCTGGAAGAAGGCGGCACCCGCTTCCTGGTCTCCCCACTGAGCGGGCAGAAGACCGGCTGGTTCTACGACCAAGCCGAGAACCGCACCCGCCTCCCGCGTTTCGGGACGCCAAACAGGGTGTTGGACATATGCAGCTTTGTGGGTGCCTGGGGTGTGCAAACCGCGGTCGCAGGCGCGGAAGAGGTAGTGTGCGTGGACAGCTCCCCGGCGGCGCTGGAGCGGGCCGGGGAGAACGCGGACCGCAACGGGGTCGTGTCGCGGGTCAGCGGACTGCAGGGTGACGCATTCGATGTGCTGCGGGTTCTGCGCGAGCAGCAGGAACGCTTCGATCTGGTGATCCTGGACCCCCCCGCCTTCATCAAGCGGCGCAAGGACGAGAAAGAAGGTGTCCGGGCGTACGAGCGCCTGAACCGGCTCGGCCTCGAGCTGTTGGAATCCGGGGGCCTGCTGGTCACCTCATCCTGCTCCTTTCACATGGGACGCGACGGCTTTCTGCGCACCGTCCAGCAGGCGGCCCGGCGCGCCGACCGCAGCCTCCAGCTGTTGGAGGCGGGAGGCCAGGGCCCGGACCACCCGGTCCACCCGGCGATCCCGGAAACGGCCTATCTCAAGACCTTCTTCTTTCGGGTTCTGCCCGAGTTTTGACCCCGACTCGCCTGGAAACCGGGACGGCCTCGGCGGACATCGTCCTGGTGGGCGAACTTGGACCGGAGGAGCGGGGCAAAAACAATTGGCGCATTCTCAGCAGGTTGCATACAATTCCTAAAATTTAGATCCACTCCGGCTTCCAAGCGCAGATCCAACCCGAGAGGAAACACACCATGAGACACCAAAAGGTCGATCTGCCCACAGGCACATCGCGGTTTCCCGCCCGAGCCGAACCCTCCGCGGGCTCCCACTTCCGTTTGCTCGCTCCCCTAGTCGCCGCCGCACTCGCGGCCGTCCTGATTGCCGGTTGCGCAGGCGCACCTCCTACGCCCAAGCTGTCCAGGGCAGATAAGGTGGTCGTCAAGAAATCCGAACGCAAAATGCAGCTCATCCAAGCCGGGCGGGTCGTGCGGGAGTACAAAATCGCACTCGGCGACCGGCCGCGGGGTCACAAGATGGGGGAGGGAGACGAAAGAACGCCGGAAGGCGATTACATCCTCGACTGGCGCAATCCCAACAGCCGCTTTCACAAATCCATCCATGTGTCCTATCCCAATGAAAGGGACATCAGGTTCGCCAGCTTCATGGGCGACAGCCCGGGCGGCATGATCATGATCCACGGCCAACCGAATCACATCCGCTCCGCCAAGATCAAAGCCGAATACAAGCGCCGCGACTGGACCGACGGCTGTATCGCCGTACAGAACCACGAGATGGACGAGATCTGGCGGACCGTGCGCGACGGCACGCCGATTAAGATCCTGCCCTGACCCGCACCTCGCGCCCTCGGCACGGAGCGGCCGCTCGACTCCGGGAAGATCCGCGCCGCCTGCTGCCCTTACGTATGACTGTGGCGGGGACAGGTTGAATCCAGCCTGTCCCCGCTGTTCCCGCCGCTCGAAGCTAGGACGCGTGCCTTCGACCGCTGATTGTGCAGCGAGGCTCGCAACGCCGGCGCCACGGCCGAAGCCTAAACATTGCCGGTCGACCGAAAGCGACTCAGCTCTGGAAGTACCCGACACGCATGACCACCCTCCGCGCCCCAAGAATCATCATTTTCGATTGGCACGGTACTCTCGTCGATACCAACGCGGCGATGTATCAGGCGATGGACGATATGTTGAATGGCGTGGGCCGGCTCGGGCTGGACCGGCGTTTGATCGACACGGCAAAGAGCAAGACCAATGACGACCGCAAGCTGGTCGAGTACGTGCGCAAACATCAGCGTCTGCATCCAAAGGTCGTATCCGATCGAAAGGCGTCCAGAACCGACCTTTTGGAAGTCCTGTTCGGCGGCGACGAGCAAGCCAAGGACATCGCCAACCGGGAATACAACGCCTGTTATCGTCATCACTATGGAGACGTCGAGCCCTTCGAGTCCGGGATCCGCAGTGTCCTATCCGAGCTGCGAGAGCGCGGCATAAGGCTCGGGATACTCACCAACCGCTCGCGGGAATTCCTCGATAAGGAGCTCGAAACCATCGAGCAGGGAACCTGGATTCCGTTATTCCACGCCAGCGTTTCCGGTGGTGATACAGAGCAGCTAAAACCCTCACCCGCCCCGGTCTACCGCGCCTTGAAAGAATTCGGGGCAGATCCCGGCGCCGATGTCTGGTATGTAGGCGACAGCACATCGGATACCGTCACGGCGAAGACAGCCGGAATCACCAGCATTTTCTTCAATGGTGCGCAAGGGAATGCCGAATGGATCAAGACCATTTTTCCCGGCACGGCCGCACACCCGCATCAGCCTGATTGCGTCGTCAAAAGCCACCGAGAGCTGTTGAAGCTCGTAAAGATCGTTTGCGATTCGCAGAAACGGCCGATCTGTTGACCGACGCCAAAGACCGACCGCCCAAGGTAATGCTCTAATCGGGGCAACATATTACTGGTCGAATCGACAGACGTTGCGACTGTAAGAACAAAAGGACAGAGGGCTCGGTTCCCTGCAGTATCCGAGACCCCCATCAGATCGCATCGGGGCTCCTTAATGAGGCGTCGGTGTGTCTCGCCCACTCACTCCCAAGAATTCGGAACTGCCCAAAGGAGGGTTTTGGCATGCTGAAGCGATCAGTAGCAGCTATCCAGCAACGGTTATCACCAAAGAAAGCGAACGGCGGCCAGCGGGCGTTGCAGGATGACGAGGCCCGTTCGGCTCGAAGGGGCTTCTTCAAGAAGGCGGCAATCGGCGCGGTCTCCATCAGCGGTGCCGCGGGATTGGCCAAGGTTGTCGTGGATTCGGTACCACAGCCGGACTTGCAGGAACTCTACGCGAAGGATGGTCTGGCCGGTGAGCGAGAGCTGACCCAACGCGAGTATGTGCTCATGTCCAGTGAGGAGAAAGAGGACATGGTGCATGCGTTCATCGACAACTACCGCGACCAAGGCTGAAGCACCCGTCAGCAGCAAGGATACGATACGCGGATTCGATCGGTGACAGGACCCGGTTTAAGGTCGTCCCGAACATAAACAGGCTCCGCTCCGATCGCCTCTTCGCTGCCCGATTCACCCCACCGTTACTCGATCCGGGGATCAAGATGTCCAATGCAGACACCAAAGAAAAAGAAGTAACAGGCACCGAGCGCCGGGATTTCCTGCGTAAGGCGGGCACCTATACCGCGGCGTCGCTCACAGGGGCGGCCATGCTGATGTCCAATCCCAAGCCCGCCAAGGCAACCGCAAACGTCACCTGGGCCGAGCATTTCCAGAAGAACTATCGGCTGATGACCGACGAGGAGAAAAAGGAGGCAATAGCGAGGTTGGAGAAGCGCTACTCGGATGAATTCGGCAAGACGGTCAAGATAGACGATGCGCCGGCCATCGACGGCGTGCTTTTCGGCTACGCGCTCAATATTCAGAAATGCATCGGCTGCCGGCGCTGTGTCAAGGCCTGTGTGGCAGAGAACAATCAGTCCCGCGGCGAGCGGCAGCAGATCGAATGGATACGCGTCATTCGCATGGAGAAGGGTCAATTTTCCGAAGAAGACAGGGTAAGCACCGGCTATCCGGAGGATTTCGGCGTACAGGTCGGCGGCAATGCGTACAAGCCGGCCGGCGTGGTCTTAGAGGGCCAGCACTATTACCAGCCGGACCAGGTCCCGGAGAAGGACGCCTTCTACTTTCCGATGCAGTGCATGCAGTGCGAGAAGCCGCCCTGCGTCAAGGTCTGCCCTGTCCGCACCACGTACCGGGACCCGGACGGCATCGTCGTCATCGATTACAACTGGTGCATCGGCTGCCGCATGTGCATCGGTGCCTGTCCCTACTGGGCCAGACGCTTCAACTGGGGCGAGCCCGATCTGCCGGCCGAGGAGATGAACCCCAACACCCATTACCTGGGCAACCGCCCGCGCATGAAGGGTGTGGTCGAGAAGTGCACCTTCTGCGTGCAGCGCACGAGAAGGGGCCGCTGGACCGGTTGTGTCGAGGTCTGCCCCGTAGGGGCGCGCAAGCTGGGTAACCTGCTGGACCCGGACAGCGATATCCGCAAGGTCCTGTCGACGAAGAAGGTCTTCCGTCTGCGCGCCGACCTCAATACCTATCCGAAGTTCTTCTACTTCATGGACTAAGGGGACATCAGGTGAAACGCTTTTTTCAGTTCGTCGTCGATTTCCTGCGCGCCGGATTCACCGGCGGCCCCCTGTTCTGGGCCTGGATGCTCTTTCTGGCCTTCTTTATCGTGCTCTGGGGCTATGGCGAGGTCTTACAGCTCTACTACGGCATGATGGTCACCAACCTCAACGACCAGGTCAGCTGGGGCTTGTACCTAGCCAACTTCGTGTTCATGGTCGGTGTGGCCGCAGCAGCGGTGACGGTGGTGTTCCCGGCCTACGTCTACAAGCACAAGGAGCTGCACCGGATCGTGGTGCTCGGGGAGATGCTGGCCATCGCCGCGGTGGTCATGTGCCTGCTCTTCGTCATCGCCCACATGGGCCGGCCGGACCGGCTCTGGCACATCTTTCCGATTGTCGGAATCTACAACTGGCCCCACTCGGTGCTGACCTGGGACGTGCTGGTGCTGAGCGGATACCTGCTGCTCAACCTCGTGGGGGGCTTCTACTACCTGTACAAGAAGTACACGGGTGAGCCGCTGAACAAGGCATTCTATCTGCCGATCGTCTACATCGCGATCGTCTGGGCCCTGAGCATCCACACGGTGACGGCCTTCCTGATCAACACCATGCCGGCCAGGCCCATGTGGTTCCACTCGATGATGCCGATCAAGTTCATCACGACCGCCTTCGCGGCCGGTCCCTCGCTGATCATTATCGTGTTCTTACTGGTGCGCCGCTTCACACCGCTGAAGATCGCGGACGAGGCATTCCACATGCTGTCCCAGATCGTCACTTGGTGCTTGGGCATCGCCCTGTTCCTGACCTTCTCGGAGATCGTCACCGAGCTCTATCCCAGCACCGAGCATTCCATGGGACTCAAGTACCTGATGTTCGGCCACCACGGACTCGACGCCCTGGTTCCCTTCTTCTGGACCTCCATGGCCTTGATGATCGGCGCTTTTATTCTGCTCCTTATCCCGAAGTTCAGGAAAAACCTCGCGATCCTGCCATTCATCTGTACCGCCGCCTTTGTCGGCATCTATATCGAAAAGGGACTGGGCCTAATGCTGCCCGGCGTTATCCCGACTCCCGTGGGCGAGTTTGCTGAATACGTCCCGAGCGGCGTAGAGCTGATGATCATCGGCGGTGTCTGGGCCATCGGCTTCTTCGTCCTGACCGTGCTCATCAAGGGTGCGGTGGGCGTCCTGCTCGGCGAGGTCAATTACAAGGAGACGGCCGGTCAGCCGATCGGGGTCGGACAGGGAAAAACGGCGACCACTTGAGCGCTTCAGGTCGAGCCCGTTCCCTGGCGGGGTCCAGCGGGCCACGCCGAGACCCCAAGTCCAGACTTCAAGAGGTGATGCAGATGAAATTCGATCGAGTATTTGAGCAGACTCTGGCCGCCTGCCTTCTGTTCGGCCTTTCCAGCACGCTGGCCCGAGCCGAAGCGTCCCCGGCCGGGAAGGAGTGCTTCGAGAGCCGGGATGGAATGACTCAAACCCAGCAGCGAGAGATCGAGCCCGGTTGGATGAACGTGAAGTGCTCGCCAACCACCGGCGGTGTGCTGTTCTGGGGCGACCCCTTCGACGGGACCGTTCCCATGGGGGACATGCCCATCGAGGCGGATTATTCCCATGAAGAGACCGTCGTGAAGCCACGGGAGCCACAGATCGACCGCAACAAGCTGCTGACGATCTGCACAACGGCCTGCCACAACGGCAGCTACGTACCCTATCCCAAGGACAAGCTCCCGCGCCCGCTCAAGATGCACACGGACATCGTTCCGGACGCCATGAGCCTGAAGCACGGCAAAGGGGCCATCTGGTGTCTGGACTGCCACCATGCGGCCAACCGGGCGACCCTGATCGATCACTTCGGGAACGAAATCAGCTTCAATCAACCGCAGAGGATGTGCGGCAAGTGCCACGGCCAGATCTACCGCTATTGGCGCGAAGGCATCCACGGTAAACGCATCGGTATGTGGGACAAGGGCGGAAAGAAACGCTGGTGGGTCTGCACCGAGTGCCACAATCCCCACGACGTTGAGCAGGGAGACAGGGCTTCCGGGTTTGCCCAGTTGATCCCGGAGCCCGCTCCCAACCTACCCAAGGGCATGACCAATGCGGATCATGAGCGAGGGCACGGCGAATCCCACGGCGAAGAGGAGTATTAGGAGCCTTGCGGCTGTTCTACTGCGGAACCGCGGATGCCGGAGGCGCACCGCAATCGAAAATACAGGAACCGCCAGGATGCGGACCGACTACCGGAGATGACAGACTATGACGATGTCCAACCAGCTTGCGACGGGTCTCTGGATGATTGCTGCATTCCTTTTCGCGGGACCGGCGTCGGGGTTGGATGGGGCAGCGCTTTACAAGGAACGGGCCTGTATTGCCTGCCACGGTGCCGAAGGCCGGGTCCCGGTCATGACCGAGTATCCGAAAATCGCCGGGCAAAGTAAGGAATACCTCCTTGGACAGATGAAGGACATCAAAAGCGGTTCCCGCTCCAATGCCCATGCAGTGGCGATGACGAACGTAATGCACATGATCTCCGAGGAGGAGATGGCCTTAGTCGCGGAATGGCTTTCGACGCTGGAGAATTGAAGGCCGCCGTGGACGTCAATGTTCCCACAAGGAGTCGGTGAGACCCACGATCAGCGCATAGTAGTCGTCCCGGTCCATGCCCAAAACACCGGCCCCGAACATCTCCGCGTCGATCGCGGTCGCAAGATCGCCATAGTTGACCAACACGGATTGATAGAGAATCAGCGCGGGCAACGCGTCGGGACGGTCCTGCAAGGACGCGTGCAGCGAGATGATGTAGCCGTCGGCGGGATCATCGGAGACCTGCTGGGTCGTGCCGAACAGTCCCGGCTCGATCCCCTCGCTGACAAACCTGATCTCGACGGGATAACGGGTGCACCTTCGATCACCCAGGATTTGCAGCAGGGTCCGATAGTCGATCGCCGGACCATATCTATCGCGGATCTCTGCGGCCTTACCGGCGGCGTGCTTGGATACCGCGCTGTGAATGACTTTTCCAGCGCGTTTTTTGACCTTTTTGGGTTTCTCGTCCATCTGGATGTCCTGAGAGTGGTTAACCACATGGTAACCGGAAGCCGTCCTGAGTTTCGCTTCGGCCACGGACAACGAGACCCGCGGAGAACATGAGTGCCAGAGTACAAGCTGACCTTAACCGAAGAAGAAGTCGAAGATTTCCGGCAGCAAACACTGAACGAGCTCGAAGCCTTTGCCAAGCAGATGGATGCCAAACCCCTGGCAATCGTCACCCTGGATGCGGATCAGAGTCAGCTTTGGGATCAAGAGGGCGAGATCGACTATCAGGACGAACTCGGCCGCGAGATCACCAAACAGGTTACCGACGGCGTGACCGAGACCCTGGTGATCCGCAACGCAGACGGCCTGCCGGTTGCTCTAGCCGCCTTGGATAAGAAAGCCGGTTGGCAAGGTATCGGAGTGGATAAAAGACTGCGGTTCGAGGTCGCCACTATGCTGCAAATCGACGAAACCGAGCTGGAGTAGCGCAAACAACCGTACTGGAGGACGATGACATGAATCCTGCAAAGCCCCTGTTCCGTTCAACACTCGCCGCGCTACTGATGGGCGGCACCTGGGCGATATCGGCCGAGGAAGCCGGCGGCTCGGACGGTGCCCAGCTATTCCAAACCAAGGTCTGCTTCTCCTGCCACGGCGCAGACGGACGCACACCCATCATGCCAATCTATCCGAAGGTCGCCGGCCAGCACGCGGACTACACCTACAATCAGTTGCGAGACATCAAGAGCGGTGCTCGAAACAGCGGACAGGCCGCCGTCATGATGGGCATCATGGCCAACGTTTCCGACGAAGAAATGCGGGCGATTGCCGGCTGGCTCTCCACCCAATAAGGCCGGCATTCGTAGCTAACCAATCCCCGCATCCGAGAAATGGATGCGCCGGCGATTGCGCCGGCGCAGTAGGTTACTCCATCTCGGAGGTATTGAGTTCCTGCTTGAGCGCCTGCTCGATGTCCTCGGCGGCCATCTCCACCTTGCCCTGGGTCTCGGCCTCCATCTCCCGCTCGGCCTGACGCTGACGACGTCGTTCGTTGTGATAGGCGAGCCCGGTTCCGGCAGGGATCAGACGGCCCACGATGACATTCTCCTTCAGACCCATCAGGTGGTCGGTGGAGCCGCGCACGGCGGCTTCGGTGAGGACCCTGGTCGTCTCTTGGAACGAAGCGGCGGAGATGAAGGACTCAGTGGCCAGCGACGCCTTGGTGATACCGAGCAGCAAAGGCTGATACAGGGCCGGGTGCTTGCCTTCGGCCGTTACACGCGCGTTCTCGGCCAACACGGTGGAGTGCTCCGCCTGCTCGCCGCGCAGCAACTTGGTGTCTCCGGCGCTGGTGACCTCCACCTTGCGCAGCATCTGGCGCACGATGACCTCGATATGCTTGTCGTTGATCTTCACACCCTGAAGCCGGTAGACGTCCTGGATCTCCTTGACCAGATACTCGGCCAGGGCCGTCACGCCCTTGAGGCGCAGGATGTCGTGCGGGTTGAGCTCGCCGTCGGAGATCATCTCGCCCTTCTCCACACGCTCGCCCTCGAAGACGCCGACGTGACGCCACTTGGGAATCAGCTCTTCCACGGCCTCGCCGTCATCCTTTGTGATGATGAGGCGCTGCTTGCCCTTGGTGTCCTTACCGAAGCTGACGGTCCCGGACGCCTCCGCGAGCAGGGCCTGCTCCTTGGGCTTGCGGGCCTCGAACAGGTCCGCAACGCGCGGCAGACCACCGGTGATGTCGCGGGTCTTGCTCGACTCCTGCGGGATACGCGCCAGGACGTCGCCAACGCCGACGTCGGTGTTGTCCGCGACGCTGACGATGGCACCCGCGGGCAAGAAGTAACGCGCGGGCATGTCGGTGCCGGCGATGTTGAGCTCCTGCTCGTTCTCATCGAGCAGCTTGACCATGGGCCGCAGATCCTTGCCCTGCGCCGGCCTCTGCTTGGGATCGATGACGACCAGCGAGGTAAGACCGATTACATCGTCGGTCTCGCTCTGCACGGTGACGCCGTCGATGAAGTCCTCGAAACGCAGGCGCCCCGCGACCTCCGTGATAACCGGGTGGGTGTGCGGGTCCCAGGTCGCGACCACTTGACCGCTCTGCACCGCGTCCTTATCGCCGACGCGGAGGGTTGCGCCGTAGGGGACCTTGTAGCGCTCCTTCTCCAAGCCCATATCGTCGGCCACGGTCAGCTCGCCGGAACGGGAGACCGCCACCAGGTTGCCGCTCTGGTGCCGGACCGTCTTGATGTTGTGCAAGCGCGCGGATCCGACGTTCTTGATCTCGATACTGTTGACGGCGGCGGCACGTGACGCGGCACCGCCGATGTGGAAGGTACGCATGGTCAGCTGGGTACCGGGCTCGCCGATGGACTGGGCGGCGATCACGCCCACCGCCTCGCCCATGTTCACCTCGTGCCCACGCGCCAAGTCCCGGCCGTAGCAGTTGGCACAAACGCCGATGCTCGCCTGGCAGGTGATCGGGGAGCGCACCCGGACCTGGTCGATACCCGTGACCTCGAGCGTATCGACCCAGGCCTCGTCGAGCAAGGTGCCCGCCGGGCAAACCACATCGTCCGTCCCTGGCCTGTACACATGTGCGGCTGTCACGCGGCCAAGGATGCGCTCGCGCAGCTGCTCGACCACGTCTCCGCCCTCGATGATGGGCGTCATCAGCAGACCTTCCTCGGTTCCGCAATCCCGTTGCAGGACCACCATGTCCTGGGCCACGTCCACCAGCCGGCGCGTGAGATAACCGGAGTTGGCCGTTTTCAGCGCCGTGTCCGCAAGACCCTTACGTGCACCATGGGTGGAGATGAAGTACTGGATTACGTTCAGCCCTTCGCGAAAGTTCGCGGTGATTGGCGTCTCGATAATGGAGCCGTCGGGCTTTGCCATCAGGCCGCGCATTCCGGCGAGCTGGCGGATCTGAGCCGCCGAGCCACGGGCGCCGGAATCCGCCATCATGTAAATGGAGTTGAAGGAGTCCTGCTTGAGCTCCTCCGAGACATACCGTTCAGGGGCCGCGAGGGCACCCTTGAGGGTCTTCTTCAGATTCTCTGCCCTGATCTTATCGATATCGGCGAGCTTGGCGATCTTCCGCTGGGCGGCGGCCAGAGCGGATACGGCTTGATCGCGAAAGGCGTCGACGTCGATCTTGCCCTTCTCCAGCTTGTCACCGGCTTGCTTGATCTTCGCCTGCAGCGTGCTGAACAGGCCCTGGAGGGCCAGGTGATCATCCTCTTCAGCTACGCCCAGCGCCCCCTGACGATAGAGGCTCACCAGGCGCTGTGCCTCGAACAGGGCGCGGGCGCGGGCGAGCTCGCCGCCGAGCTTGCCCATCATGGCCTTGGCCACCTGATCGTTAGTGTGAGACCAGATATCAACGACCTTGTTGTAGCGCTCGCCGTTGGTCACGAGACCCGACGCGTACTGGTCCTCGATCTCTTTCACCTGACTTTCGGCCTCGGCCAGGATGTCCACCTTCTCCTCGGGCACCGCCATGTCGGCAAGACCGATGGAGGCCCCGGCGCGGGTGGCCATGCGAAAGCCCATGTACATGATTTGGTCGGCGAAGACTACCGTCTCCTTCAGTCCCAGTACACGGTAGCAGCTGTTGATCAGGCGGGAGATCGCCTTCTTGCCCAGGGCTTGATCGACCAGGTCGAAGGGCAAACCATCCGGGACGATCGCGAATACGAGCGCCCGGCCCAGCACCGTGTCCTTGACGGAGACGACCTCGCGGCGGCTGCCGTCCTCTTCGGTCAAGACCTCGCGAATACGCACCTTAACGCGCGCGTGCAGGTCGGCATGATCCGTCTCGTAGGCCCGGCGCGCCTCATCGATGCTGGAGAACCGACTGCCCTCACCACGGGCACCCACGCGGTCGCGCGTCATGTAGTACAGGCCCAGGACCACGTCTTGGGAGGGCACGATGATGGGCTCGCCGTTAGCGGGGGATAGAATATTGTTAGAGGCCATCATCAGGGCGCGGGCCTCTAGCTGCGCCTCCAGGGACAGGGGCACGTGCACGGCCATCTGGTCCCCGTCGAAGTCCGCGTTAAACGCGGTGCAGACTAAGGGATGGAGCTGTATGGCCTTGCCCTCGATGAGCACCGGCTCGAAGCTCTGGATGCCCAGGCGATGCAGCGTGGGCGCCCGATTGAGCATGACCGGGTGCTCGCGGATAACCTCCTCGAGAATGTCCCAAACTTCCGCTGTGCCGCGCTCCACCATCTTCTTCGCCGCCTTGATGGTGGTGGCCAAGCCGCGCAGCTGCAGCTTGCTGAAGATGAAGGGCTTGAACAGCTCCAGGGCCATGCGCTTGGGGAGCCCGCACTGGTGCAGCTTCAGGGTCGGTCCGACCACGATGACCGAGCGGCCGGAGTAATCGACGCGCTTGCCCAGCAGGTTCTGACGAAAACGTCCCTGCTTACCCTTGATCATGTCCGCCAGGGACTTGAGAGGGCGTTTGTTGGTACCGGTGATGGCGCGCCCGCGGCGGCCGTTGTCCAGCAGGGCGTCGACGGACTCCTGCAGCATGCGCTTCTCGTTGCGCACGATGATGTCCGGGGCAACCAGGTCCAACAGCCGTTTGAGGCGGTTGTTGCGGTTGATGACGCGCCGGTACAGGTCGTTGAGGTCCGAGGTGGCGAAGCGCCCGCCATCCAGAGGGACCAAGGGCCGCAACTCCGGCGGCAGCACCGGCAGCACCAAAAGGATCATCCACTCAGGGCGATTCCCGGAAACCTGCAGGGACTCCACCAGCTTGAGACGCTTTGTGAGCTTCTTGATCTTGGTCTCGGAGTTGGTGGCCTCGATGTCCTCGCGCATGCGGCGGATCTCCGCCGGCAGGTCGAGGGTGCGCAGCAGCTCGTAGACGGCCTCGGCACCCATGCGGGCGTCGAACTCGTCTCCGTTCTCCTCCAGGGCGGTGAGATACTCCTCGTCGTTAAGGAGCTTTCCGCGGTCGAGTTCGGTCATACCCGGATCGACCACCACGAAGGACTCGAAGTAGAGGATGCGCTCGATGTCGCGCAGGGTCATATCCAACAGCAGCCCGATGCGCGACGGCAGGGACTTGAGGAACCAAATATGGGCTACTGGGCTGGCCAGGTCTATGTGGCCCATGCGCTCACGGCGCACCTTCGCCAGGGTGACTTCGACCCCGCACTTCTCGCACACGACGCCACGGTGCTTCAAGCGCTTGTACTTGCCACACAGGCACTCGTAGTCGTTGATGGGACCGAAGATCTTGGCGCAGAAAAGCCCGTCACGCTCCGGCTTGAAGGTCCGGTAATTGATGGTCTCCGGCTTCTTCACCTCGCCGTAGGACCAAGAGCGGATCATGTCCGGCGACGCCAGACCGATCTTGATGGCGTCGAACTCCAGGGCTTGACCCTGTTGCTTGAGAATCTTGAGAAGGTCTTTCAATTTCATTCCTCCGGAATGGAGGCCCGAGGGCCAAGGAAGAGGGAACGCAGAGCGGGAGCGGAGCCTGGTACTGTTCCTAGACCCTCGCACCTCGAACCTCGATCCTTCCTAATCTTGCTCCAGTTCCACGTTAATCCCGAGGGAGCGAATCTCTTTTACAAGTACGTTGAACGACTCCGGCATTCCCGCCTCCATACGGTGATCGCCGTCGACGATATTCTTGTACATGCGCGTGCGCCCGTTCACGTCGTCGGACTTGACGGTTAGCATTTCCTGGAGGGTGTAGGAAGCCCCGTAGGCCTCCAGTGCCCACACCTCCATCTCTCCGAAACGCTGTCCGCCGAACTGGGCCTTGCCGCCCAAAGGCTGCTGCGTGACCAAGCTGTAAGGCCCGGTAGAACGGGCATGCATCTTGTCGTCCACCAGGTGGTTGAGCTTGAGCATGTACATGTACCCGACCGTGACCGGCCGCTCGAAGGGGTCGCCCGTACGGCCGTCGTGGAGCAGCGTCTGGGCCATCGGGATGCCCTCGTCGGTGTTGTCCCGGTCTGCAAGCCGCAGCATGGCGCGAATTTCGTCCTCGGATGCACCGTCGAACACCGGGGTGGCCAGGGGCACTCCCTTAGTCAGATTCTTCGCCAGGATGAGGATGTCCTCGTCGCTCAGGCTGTCGAGATCCTCAGGCTTGCCGCTGCTGTTGTAGACCTTTTCGAGAAAGGCCCGGACCTTGGCCACTTCCGCCTTGGCGCGCAGCATCTTGCCGATCTGGATGCCCATACCGTTGGCCGCCCAACCCAAGTGGGTCTCCAGGACCTGGCCCACGTTCATGCGCGAGGGCACACCTAAGGGGTTGAGCACGATATCCACCGGCTCGCCATCCGCGGAGAAGGGCATGTCCTCCACCGGCACGATCATGGAGATGACGCCCTTGTTACCGTGACGGCCCGCCATCTTGTCGCCGGGCTGGACACGGCGCTTCACCGCCACATAGGTCTTGACCATCTTGAGCACGCCAGGGGCCAGGTCGTCGCCCTGGGTGATCTTGCGCTTCTTGACCTCGAAGCGCTCGCGGAAGTCCTCGCGCTGCTGATTGATCTGGTTGGCGACGGCCTCCAGCTGGCTCGCGGATTCCTCGGCGCGCAGCCTAATCTCCAGCCATTTCTGTCTGGAGTCTTTCTCCGCCAGCTCACCGAGGTAGGTCTTGGTAATCTTGGCGCCGGCCTTGAGCCCGCCCGGGCCGCCATCCGCCACCTTTCCGATCAGCATCTTCTCCACGCGTTGAAAGGTGTCGTTCTCCATGATGCGCAGCTGGTCGTCCAGGTCCTTGCGCACGCGCTCGAGCTCCTGCTCCTCGATCTGCAGGGCGCGCTTGTCCTTCTCCACGCCGTCTCGGGTGAAAACCTGCACATCCACCACGGTACCCGCCATGCCGGAGGGCAGGCGCAGAGAGGTGTCCTTCACGTCCGAGGCCTTCTCGCCGAAGATGGCCCGCAGCAGCTTCTCTTCCGGGGTGAGCTGGGTCTCGCCCTTCGGCGTGACCTTGCCCACCAGGATGTCGCCGTCGCGCACCTCGGCGCCCACATATACGATGCCCGACTCGTCAAGCTTGGACAGGGCCGACTCGCCGACGTTGGGGATGTCGCCGGAGATCTCCTCGGGCCCCAGCTTGGTGTCGCGGGCCAGGCAAGTGAGCTCCTCGATGTGGATGCTGGTGAAGCGGTCTTCCTCGACCACGCGCTCGGAGATGAGTATGGAGTCCTCAAAGTTGTACCCGTTCCAGGGCATGAAGGCCACGCGCAGATTCTGGCCCAGCGCCAGCTCGCCCATGTCGGTGGACGGGCCGTCCGCAAGCACATCGCCGCGGCCGATTTCGTCTCCCGGAGCAACGAGGGGCCGCTGGTTGATGCAGGTGTTCTGGTTAGAGCGCGTGTACTTGGTGAGGTTGTAGATATCCACACCTGGCTCGTCGGGCGTCTTCATCGCCTCCTCGTCGTGCACCCGCACCACGATGCGAGCGGCGTCTACCGACTCCACCAGGCCGCCGCGCCGGGCGACCACGGTAACGCCCGAATCCTTCGCCACGACCCGCTCCATGCCCGTTCCCACCAGCGGCTTCTCGGCACGCAACGTAGGCACCGCTTGGCGCTGCATGTTCGAGCCCATGAGGGCACGGTTGGCGTCGTCGTGCTCCAGGAACGGGATCAGCGAGGCGGCCACCGACACGATCTGGCGCGGGGAGACGTCCATATACTGGACCTCCTCCGGGGCCTTGAGGGTGAACTCGTTCAGGTGCCGGCAGGAGACCAGGGCATCGATCAGCAGTCCGTCTTCGTCGAGGGAAGCGTTGGCCTGGGCGATGACGTAGTTGCCTTCCTCGATGGCCGAGAGATAGTTGATCTCGTCGGTGACGCTGCCGCCCTCCACCCTGCGGTACGGGGTCTCCAAGAATCCGTACTGATTTGTGCGCGCGTACACGGCCAGGGAGTTGATGAGCCCGATGTTCGGCCCTTCAGGGGTCTCGATGGGACACACACGCCCGTAGTGGGTGGGGTGCACATCACGCACCTCGAATCCGGCACGCTCGCGCGCCAGACCACCCGGCCCCAGGGCCGAGACGCGACGCTTGTGGGTGACCTCCGACAGCGGGTTGTTCTGGTCCATGAACTGCGACAGCTGACTGGAGCCGAAGAACTCCTTGATCGCCGCCGAGACCGGCTTGGCGTTGATCAGCTCCTGCGGCATAAGACCCTCGGACTCGGCAAGGGACAAACGCTCCTTGACCGCCCGCTCCACGCGCACCAAGCCGACGCGGAACTGGTTCTCCGCCATCTCCCCCACGCAACGGATGCGGCGGTTGCCCAGGTGATCGATGTCGTCCACGCTGCCACGGCCGTTGCGCAGCTCCACCAGCACATTCAGGGCGTCAGTGATGTCGGAGCGTTCCCCCAGCTCCTCATGGAGCCGCTTTGAGAGCTCGTCCCCGCGCTCGGCGAAGTAGCAGCCGTCGTAGAGAATGCCCGGACCCACCTCGGATTCGCGCTGCAGACGCCGGTTGAACTTCATGCGTCCGACCGCGGAGAGGTCGTAGCGGTCCGGTGCGAAGAACAGATTGTGAAAAAGGTTTTGTGCCGCTTCCTTGGTGGGCGGCTCGCCCGGGCGCATCATGCGATAGATCTCGACCTGCGCCTCCAGGTCGCTAGTAGTTGGATCGATGCGCAAGGTCTCGGACATGTAGGGCCCGTGATCGAGATCGTTCACGAACAGAGTTTCGAGCTTCTCGACCTTCTTCTCGATCAAGGTGTCAAGCAGCTCTTCGGTAATCTCGGAGTTGGCCTCCGCCAGCACCTCGCCGGTCTCCGCATCCACCACCGCGCGGGCTAGCGTGCGCCCGATCAGGAACTCGGAAGGCACCACCAGGCGCTCCACGCCCGCCTCCTCCAGCGCCTTGATATGGCGGGCAGTCACCCGCCGCCCGGTCTCCACCAGCACATCGTCGCCGATGGTGATATCGAAGCCCACGGTCTCACCCCGCAGACGCTCGGGCACGACATCGAGCTCGATACCGTCCTTACCTAGATGGAAGCTATCGGTTTCGAAAAAGCGCGCCAGGATCTGCTCGGTCGAATAGCCCAGGGCCCGCAACAGGATGGTCGCCGGCAGCTTGCGGCGCCGGTCGATGCGCACGAAGACGTTGTCCTTGGGGTCAAACTCGAAATCGAGCCAGGAGCCGCGGTACGGAATCACCCGTGCCGAGAAAAGCAGCTTGCCCGACGAGTGGGTCTTGCCCTTATCGTGGTCAAAGAACACGCCCGGTGAGCGGTGGAGTTGGGAGACGATGACGCGCTCGGTACCGTTTATGATGAAGGTCCCGGTCTCGGTCATGAGCGGCAGCTCACCCATGTAGACTTCCTGCTCCTTGATGTCCTTGACCACTTTGGAGCCGGCCGGTGCCTCCTTGTCGTAGATTACCAGGCGCAGCAGCACCCGCAGGGGCGCAGCGTAGGTGGCGCCACGCAGGTGGCACTCGCGAACGTCGAACGGCGGCTCACCGAGACGGTAGCTCACGTACTCCAGCACCGCGTTCCCCGAGTAGCTCTCGATGGGAAAGACGGTCTTGAAGGCGGCGTGCAGACCCAGGTCGCCACGCTTGGCCGCCGGTGTATCTTCCTGGAGAAATCCCCGATAGGAGTCTATCTGGGTCGCGAGCAGGAAGGGTACGCCCAGGATACTGGGACGCTTGCCGAAGTCTTTGCGAATGCGCTTTTTCTCGGTGAACGAATAGGCCATACTGCCTTCCCTCGATGTGCTGTGAGAGCTCACTTAAGTTTTCGCGGCGGACGCCCCATCGGGGGTGCCCGGAAGAACCGGGACCGGCGTAACGCGCCGGCGAGCCGCAACAACCGGACCGACGCGCCTGACGCAACGGCCCGACGTACTACAAACAGGAAAAGGCCGGCAGCTTCATGCCGCCAGCCTCTCGCCTCAGCTGAACGCGAAACGACGCAACGGCGCCGTTACTTGACTTCGACAGTCGCGCCTGCCTCTTCCAACGCCTTCTTCGCCTCTTCGGCTTCCTCCTTGGAAACCCCTTCCTTCAGGGTGTTCGGGACGCCTTCCACCGCCTCCTTCGCTTCCTTCAGACCCAGTCCGGTGAGTGCGCGGACAGCCTTGATCACGGACACCTTGGTGGCGCCGAACGACGTCAGCACCACATCGAACTCGGTCTGCTCCTCCGCTGCAGCGGCCTCACCGCCGCCGCCGGCTGCCGGAGCCGCGGCCACCGCCGCAGCGGCGGTCACGCCGAATTTCTCTTCCATCGCACCGATCAGCTCCACGACCTCCATGACGGTCATGTTGGCGATGGCTTCCAAGATTTCGTCTTTCGAAACGGCCATTGGTTTCTCCTAAATCAGAAATTTTCTTTCGGTTGTTGCGTTGCCGGTTGCCATTGGAACGGCGGCTCAGGCCGCCTCTTTGGCATCGCGGACCGCGGCGAGGGTACGGACCAGCTTGCCCGGCACCTCGTTGATCGTCGCTGCGAGCTTCTGCACCGGAGCCTTCATCACGGCCATAAGCTGACTGATCGCCTCGTCGTACGTCGGCATCTTCGCCAGCGTGCCGAGCTCGGACGGGTCGAGCAGCTTACCCCCGATGGAGACCAGCTTGACCTGGAACGCTTCGTGCCGCTTTGCAAAGGCTTCAGCAACGCGTGCCGCCGAGCCCGGATCTTCCTGCGAGAAGGCCAGGATCAGCGGACCCTTGAGACCTTTTTCCATGCAGGCAAAATCCGTGTTCTCGAACGCGCGCTTGGCCAGCGAGTTCTTGACTACGCGAATGTAAACTCCGGCCTCGCGTGCATCGACACGCAGGCCGGTCATCTGCTCCACGGTCAAGCCCCGGTACTCGGCCCCGACGGCCGAATAGGCGCTCTTCGCGACTTCCGCGACCTCGGCGACGATCGCTTCTTTCTGGGCAAAACTCAGTGCCACAGTCGTCACCTCCTGATTACGGTTTGTTGAGGACCCGAAGGCCCGATTCCGTGCGGCCCTTTGCACCTTGGCCAGCTCCATGGCCCGGTGTCAACGGTCCGCATGTGCACCGTCATCAGGGGTCGCCCCCTTTCAAGGGGACGCAACCATTCTGATTCGGGAGCACCGTCTGCGCAGGCCCTCTCGAATTAAGCCCGGCCGAGCTTCTCCTGTCGCACGGCCGGGCGCCTGCGGTCTTTGACGGCCACCCCCACCGGAATCGGGCGTCTCCGGCTTGCTGCCTGCAAGTGGAGAAAAACCGATTCAGGTGCGGGTGCCCCAAAGATCCCTTTCGCATCCGGGACACCCGTCGCGGGCACCCCTTTGGAAACTGTCTGTCCGGTTCTATCCGGACGCCGCGCTAGAACGACAACGCGGAATGATCGATCGCAAGTCCCGGCCCCATGGTGGTGGAGACCGTGACACGCTGCATGTACACGCCCTTGGCGGCACTCGGCTTGGCCTTGACGAGGTTTGCAAGCAAGGCTTCGAGATTCTCGCGCAAGGCCGTCGGCTCGAAATCCGCTTTGCCCAAGGGACAGTGGATGATTCCCGCCTTGTCGGTGCGGTAGCGCACCTGTCCCGCCTTGGCATTCTGCACCGCTTCGGCCACGTTTGGTGTAACCGTGCCTACCTTGGGGTTCGGCATCAAGCCACGGGGCCCTAGAATCTTGCCGAGTTGTCCCACCACTCGCATGGCGTCAGGAGAGGCGATCACCACGTCGAAATCCAGGTTACCCGCCTTTACCTCCTCGGCGAGGTCATCCATTCCGACCTTCTCGGCGCCGGCAGCGGTCGCCGCCTCGGCATTGGCACCTTGGGTGAAAACCGCTACGCGCACTGTCTTTCCGATACCGTTGGGCAGCACGGTGGAGCCACGCACCACTTGATCGGACTTACGTGGGTCGACGCCGAGATTAACGGCAACGTCCACGCTTTCGGTGAATTTGACCTTGGAGAGATCCTTTAGCAATACGAACGCATCTTCGGCGCCGTAAAGCTTGCCTACCTCGACCTTTTCACGGATTGTCTGCGCCCTTTTTGACAGCTTTGCCATTATTCCACGCCCTCCACGTTCAGCCCCATGGCCCGCGCGCTGCCGGCGATCGTGCGCACTGCCGCGTCCATATCCGCAGCGGTCAAGTCCGGCATCTTGGCGTTCGCGATTTCTTCGAGCTGGGCGCGATTGACGCTCCCGACCTTGGAGACATTCGGCGTGCTGCTCCCTTTGGGAATGCCTGCGGCCTTTTTGAGCAAAACCGACGCCGGCGGCGTCTTAGTGATGAAGGTGAAGCTGCGGTCCCCGTAGACGGTGATGACCACCGGAATGGGCAGCCCCTTCTCGACGTTCTGCGTCTTCGCGTTGAAAGCCTTGCAGAACTCCATGATGTTGACGCCGTGCTGACCGAGCGCCGGGCCGACGGGCGGACTCGGATTGGCCTCGCCGGCCTTGACTTGCAGCTTGATGTAAGCCGATATTTTCTTTGCCATTTGTTTCTCCTGTGGGTACAAACGCCAAGCTCGAAGACCCGGCTCCCCTGCTCCAACCGCTTCGCGCTCGGAGATTTGTAATCTTTAAAATCTATTGGAGGCGTTTGGCTTCCTTCCCGTTTTCGAGGCACCTTTCAGCACCTTGGCCCGGTCGCACTTACCGAGCTCAACCTTTTTCGATTTGGCCGAACTCCAAGTCCACCGGCGTGGAACGTCCGAATATGAGGACGGAGACCTTCAGACGGTTCTTTTCGTAATCCACTTCTTCGACAACGCCGTTGAAGTCGGTAAAGGGGCCATCGGTGACCCGTACCACTTCTCCAGGTTCGTACAACACCTTTGGCCGCGGCTTCTCCACGCCCTCTTGGACACGCTGAAGTATGGCGTCGGCCTGCTTGTCGGGGATCGGTGCCGGCTTATCGCCCGTGCCACCGATAAAGCCCATGACCTTGGGAACACTCTTGACCAGATGCCAGGTCTCATCGGTCATTTCCATCTTCACGAGGACATAGCCGGGAAAGAACTTACGCTCGCTCTTTCGCTGCTGCCCCCCCCGCATCTCGACCACCTCTTCGGTAGGGACGAGAACAGGGCCGAAAAAATCTTCCATGCCAGCCCGCTTGATGCGCTCCTCCAGGGAGCGTTTTACCTGCCCCTCAAAGCCAGAGTAGGCGTGAATCACGTACCAGCGCATGGCCATACTCAGCCTCCCTGCCCGGTCAGGAACCGCAGTATCGCCATGAGCATCATGTCAAACAGCCACAGGATGATGCCCAGGATGAGCACCATGACGATAACGACGAGCGTGGTCTGTATCGTCTCCTGACGCGTCGGCCAAACGACCTTGCGCACCTCGGTCCGCGCGTCGCCGGCGAACTGCCAAAGGCGGCGCCCCTGGTCGGTCTGAAGCGCCACGGCGGCCGCAACGGCACCAAGCACCAGCAGCCCGCCAACCCGCAACAGGGTCGAATAGCCCGCAAAATGATAGAAGCCGTAAATTCCGGCAACCAACAAAACAGCCGCCACCACCAGTTTGACCGTATCCAAACCGGTGGCGCCGGCCTCTGCTCTTGCATTCATGAGTTAACGCGTTGCGTACGCAAGACGAAATATGGCAGGCCAGGAGGGACTTGAACCCCCAACCTGCGGTTTTGGAGACCGCTGCTCTGCCAATTGAGCTACTGGCCTAAAGAAAACAGGGCCGAGGGCCGAGGATCGAGGGCTAAGGAAGAAAAACTCGCACTCGATCCTGTGGCGCTACGGCCGACGAATCACTCGATGATCTTGGCGACCACGCCGGCGCCGACGGTACGGCCACCCTCGCGCACGGCGAAACGCAGCCCCTCCTCCATGGCGATGGGCGCGATCAGCTTGACGGTCATCTTCACGTTGTCACCGGGCATGACCATCTCGATGCCTTCGGGCAGCTCGCACGCACCGGTCACGTCCGTGGTACGGAAGTAGAACTGCGGGCGGTAGCCGTTGAAGAACGGGGTGTGACGCCCGCCTTCGTCCTTGCTCAGTACGTAGACCTCGGCCTCGAAGTGCGTGTGCGGGGTGATGCTCCCGGGCTTGGCCAACACTTGCCCGCGCTCGACTTCGTCGCGCTTGGTGCCGCGCAGCAGCACGCCCACGTTATCTCCCGCCTGACCCTGGTCCAGGAGCTTGCGGAACATCTCCACGCCCGTGCAAATGGTCTTGACGGTGTCCTTGATGCCGACGATCGCGATCTCTTCTCCGACCTTGATCACGCCGCGCTCCACGCGCCCGGTCACCACGGTGCCGCGTCCGGAGATGGAGAAGACGTCCTCGATGGGCATCAGGAAGGCCTGGTCGATGTCACGCTCGGGCTCGGGGATGTAGCTGTCCATCGCCTCGACGAGCTTGTAGATGGACTGCGCCCCAAGGTCCCCCTCATCGCCTTCGAGCGCCTTGAGCGCCGAGCCGGTGATGATCGGGGTGTCGTCTCCGGGAAATTCGTAGCTGTCGAGCAGCTCGCGCACCTCCATCTCCACCAGCTCGAGCAGCTCTTCGTCGTCGACCATGTCGGCCTTGTTCATGTATACGACGATGTAGGGTACGCCGACCTGGCGCGAGAGCAAGATGTGCTCGCGCGTCTGCGGCATGGGGCCGTCGGCCGCGGAGACCACCAGGATGGCTCCGTCCATCTGCGCCGCACCCGTGATCATGTTCTTCACGTAGTCGGCATGGCCCGGGCAGTCCACGTGCGCGTAGTGGCGCGCGTCGCTCTCGTACTCCACGTGCGCCGTGGCGATGGTGATGCCGCGCTCGCGCTCTTCGGGGGCGTTGTCGATCTGGTCGAACGCCTTGACCTCGCCGCCGTGCTTCGCGGCCATCACCTTGGTGATCGCCGCCGTCAGCGTTGTCTTGCCGTGGTCAACATGCCCGATCGTGCCCACGTTTACGTGTGGCTTTGTGCGTTGGAATTTCTGTTTGGACATGGACTGCTCTCCGCAAAAGTACCAAATGCCTTAAACCGCGTGCGGATTCGCACGCAACCTAGAGTAAACTTGGAGCCCATGATCGGAATTGAACCGATGACCTCACCCTTACCAAGGGTGTGCTCTACCAACTGAGCTACATGGGCGAGCTCTATCTAATGAATGCCCGATCCAACCTGATGTGGCTCTTGCCGCCGAAGGCCTCGATCCGGTGGAGTCCCAACCACCCGGTCGGTGCGCGGCCATATTTCACGTCGAGCCGATAGTCTTACGCCTTGCCCGTTTAAACCCCAAGGGCACCATTTAATCCTGCTGTTTGGAGCGGGTGATGGGAATCGAACCCACGTCATCAGCTTGGAAGGCTGAGGTTCTACCGTTGAACTACACCCGCTTACAAACCGATGTGTGACGGCCCGCCATACCCAGGCGATTCTGGTGGAGGGGGGAGGATTCGAACCTCCGAAGGCTGAGCCGTCAGATTTACAGTCTGATCCCTTTGGCCACTCGGGAACCCCTCCAATAACGAGCGGAGCATAGTAACCAAACGACATAACCGTGTCAACTGAGCGCAAGTACGCGTTTCTCGGCACGACAACGCAATCAGAGGTGGCCCTGCAGCAGACTTCCACGCCGCACCACGCATCTGCTACCTGTTATTATTTGCGGTGATTTGCGTGCGACGCCATGGAACCGCGCGCCCGCGTACAATTCAAGCATAGGCACTGGAGATTCTGATGGATGTGACCATATTCGGCAGCGGCTACGTCGGCCTAGTGACCGGGGCCTGCCTCGCCGAGGTCGGCAACGACGTACTCTGCATCGACGTCGATCCCGAGAAGATCGCCGTGCTCAACGGCGGTGGAATACCCATCTTCGAGCCTGGCCTCGATGATTTGGTGAAGAAAAACCGCGACGCCGGGCGCCTTTCGTTCTCGACGGACGCAGCCGCTGGCGTAGCACACGGTCTTTTCCAGTTCATCGCCGTCGGCACACCGCCGGACCAAGACGGCTCGGCAGACTTGCGGCATGTGCTCTCGGTCGCACGGAAGGTCGGCGAGTACATGGACTCCTATAGGATACTGGTGGACAAATCCACGGTGCCCGTTGGCACAGCGGACAAGGTCGCGGCAGCCGTACGCGAGGCGCAGACCGAGCGCGGTGCCAACGTCGACTTCGACGTGGTCTCCAATCCCGAGTTCCTCAAGGAAGGCGCGGCGATAGATGACTTCATGCGACCGGACCGGATCGTCGTCGGCACCGACAACCCCCGCACCGGTGAACTGCTGCGCGCCCTCTATGCCCCGTTCAACCGCAGCCACAACCGGGTCATGTTAATGGACGTCCGCTCGGCCGAGCTCACCAAGTACGCCGCCAACGCCATGCTGGCGACCAAGATCAGCTACATGAACGAGCTGTCCAACATCGCTGAGGCCGTAGGCGCGGACATCGAGAAGGTGCGGATCGGCATCGGCTCGGATCCGCGTATCGGCTACCAGTTCATTTATCCCGGGTGTGGCTACGGCGGCTCCTGCTTCCCGAAGGACGTCCGGGCCCTCGAGCAGACCGCCCGTGCCATCGGCTACACGCCGCAACTCCTCAACGCGGTGGAGTCGGTAAACCATCGTCAGAAAGAAATCCTTTTCCAAAAAATCAGTGACCATTTCGATGGCGACCTCAAAGACCGCACCATCGCGGTTTGGGGCCTCGCCTTCAAGCCCAACACCGACGACATGCGCGAGGCGTCCAGCCGCAAGCTGATGGAAAATCTGTGGGGCGCAGGGGCCCGGGTCCGGGCCTTCGACCCGGTCGCCATGGAGGAAACCAGTCGAATATACGGTAATCGAGAGGATCTGACGCTCACGCAGGATGCCATGTCCGCCGTGGAAGGGGCGGATGCACTGGTCATCGTGACCGAATGGACGGAGTTTCGCAGCCCGGACTTTCCGGCAATCGCGAGCAAGCTCAAGCACCCGGTGTTGTTCGATGGCCGCAACATGTTCGACCCGGAAATCGTTACCGCCGCGGGCCTGACCTACTTTTCCATCGGCCGGCGGCCATCGACCAAACCCTGAGAAAAAGGGCCTCATCCCTGCAGGACCCACCTCGCGGCTTTGTCCCCGTCTGCGTGAACAAAGAAATTGGCGGTGTCGAGGGCGATCAGCTCGCTGGTCTCCGTGCGAAGCGGATAGTCGGAGGTCTTGTACTTGAACGGGTAAAGCTTGCTGTCCGGGTCGTTGACGCCACCCACCGGCACACTGGTTTGGTAAGTGTCGGTAGTCGAGTTCGGAGCAATCGCGTTGCCCGACAGGTAGTTGTCACTCAACCCATTCCAGTGCCGATAGACGGGCACCACATCATTCGCCTTCGTCAGCACCGGATGCCGCGGCGGATCGCTGTGGTTCGAGCCGGCGTACCAGCCGCGGTGGAGCTCCGTGCCCTAATCGGCGATGGAATCGTTGGCGTTCTTGCCGTAGAAGGGAATATGGCAGGCATGGCATGCCACTCGATTCATGTGGCGGTTGATATCGCTGCTGCCGTGTGGGGTCGCGCTATGACACCCGGAGCTTGCGCATGCGAGTATCACGTCCAGGTCCGTCGGGCGGATGTCCGACCCCTTGCCCGGGAATGTGTGATGCTGCTGCACGGGCAGCCCTGGCAAGTCAGGTTCGCACCGGTCGTGGCCATCTGCACGTCATAGTCTCGGTCCACTGTATCGCCTGTCGCCAAGGCCAGATCGCCGCGCTTCAAGGCATCTCCGCCGCCGGCCTTTGCGTGACATTGCAGGCAGGTCGCCTGCGTCGGCATGTGCACGGTCTGCACGGCCACGTCCGTGGACATGTTTTCTTTATCGGACTGCATGACGCCGAATACTTTCTTGCGCTTGTAGCCCTCCTGATGACAGATCAGGCAATCGATGTTGGCGAACTGTGCGGCGGACTTGACCGGCTCGGGCTCGGCGCCCAATCCGATGTGGCAGGCGCTGCAGCCGTTCCAGTTGCCTAGAATATTTCCGCAATAGGTATTGACGGCACCCGCGTGCTTGCCTTGTGCCGGACTGGACTGATTGACCACGTAGAAGGCGAGCCCCTCCCATTGATAGTTGGTGGAATAGAAGACATCTTGCGCATGGCCGTCATGGCATGTAGCAACAAGACAGGTACCCGGTCCCTCGTACGTCACGCCTTTGTGCGCGGCGATCCCGCCGCCTGCGGAACCGCTGCCACCACCGGAACCACCACCGCTCTCGCCGGGCTCTTCGGCGCTCTGACCGCAGCTCTCAGGGGCGTCCTCGACCTCCCTGACAGCTTTCCCGCCGCTGATTGTCGCCCGCCTGCGCCAAGAGGCTCAGCACCAGCACGGGCAAAAGCAGGAAGAATCGATACCCCCAACGGGGGTGGGGAGGTATGGTCTTGTTGAAAGTCATGACGAATGCCCCTCGATCGAGTCGTTTTTACGCGGTCAAGCCCTTCGACCTCGACGAGCTTTGTGCCCGCATCAGGGCGCTGCGGCACCGTTCGGCCGGGCGTACGACACCGCACATCCGCCACGGCGATCTACACCTCGACCCCGCTGTGCATAAGCAGACACTGGCCGGGAAGCCACCACAGCTTCCTCCGAAGGAATTCGAGCTGCTCCATACGCTGCTCGAGCACGCCGGTGGAACCCCTACGGCTGGGAGGACCACGGGAAACAGGCGACTCGTATTTCCACAATCTCAGATGACCTGACTTCGCGGAATCTACGACGAGCCCAGTTTCAACACCAGGCGCAAATTCGTTCGCGGGAAAATCGTCTCCGTCGCATTGAGCTCCGCGCACAGTTTCTCGATCACCTGATCGGTCGCGGCGTTCGCGGAGTGATGCAGACGCACGGTCAAAGTTTCCGTCTCAGGATCGGGTAGCAAATCCGCCTCGGTGGTGTAGAGGGCGCGGAGCAGGCGACGCGCCTCGTCGGGGCGTGTGAGGTGCTCGCGCAGGCTGTTGGCCATCGCCGTCTCGGCGCGGTAGGCGATCATCTTGATGGTATCGACGAGGTGTTTGCTTTGGCTGCTGAGCTGGCGAAAGCGCGCCTCCTCGGGCAGCTCCTCGATGGCGATGTGATGGGGTGTCTCCTTGCGCTTGGCCTTGAGCGTGTCGAGGTCGTGTTGCAGGGTCTCGATCTCCTCTTGCAGCGCCGCCTTGTGCCGCACGAACGGCTCGACATGCTTGGGCTCGATGGGCTCCTGAAGGGTCATGGCGGCGAACTTGGCCAGGCGGCGGGTGAGCTTGCCGGTGGCCGAGCGCACCTGTCCGTCGAGGTGGCGATAGTCGGGATTGACCACCCGTAGGGGGTCGGAAATGGCCTCGGTGCGATAGTCGACCAAGCGGTCCAGACTGAAGTGCTCGCGGGCATACTTGAAGAAGTTTTCCTGCGACCAGCGGGCGAACATGGCCGTGGCCAAGGGGGCCGCTTCGGAGCGATAGTCGGTGCACAGGATGGCGGTTTGGTGGCCGCGCTCGGTGCGCTTGCGCAGCTCCCGGACCCACAATCCGTTACTCAGGCAGGTGCCGCGTTCGGCCAGCTCCATGACGAGCACCTCGCCGCTGGCGAGGCGGACCCGAGAGGGGGCGAAGTCCTCTCCGGACCAATCCTCGCCGGGGAATTTATGATAGGTCAGACAGGCGATGCGTTGCTTTTTCATGCGCCGTAGAAAGTCCGGCGAATAGCCTTCGCGGTCGAACACCAGGGTGAAGCGATGGCGCAGCGGATCGGCGTCGAGTGATTCCCCGTTTGCTTGAACGGGCAGGCGTTGCTCGAGCCGCGGCACGATCTCGCGCTCGATGACCTGGATCAGCCCCGGATCGACCACCTGGTTGACGAAAAAAAAGGGTTGGCCATCCATAGCGTTGACCCAGTAGTCGGTGGTGGCACGCAGACACAGACGCTGGCGGGCCACATAGTGGCGTGGCAGTTGGGTCTGGCTGCCGTTGTAGACGCGTACATGCCCGTCGATGTAGAGCACGCCGGCCTGCTCGGGGGCGGCCCCCATCCAACGCTCGCACAGCGCCGCACTCCATTGCCCCGGGGCATCCTCCCGGGCCAGCAACCGGATCTTCGCCCGCAGGGTGCGCACCTCCGGGACACGATCCAGGCCCAGGAGCTTGCCCCACTCGCCGGAGCGCGTAGCGCAGCGACTCGGATCGATTCAGGCGCGCAAGCGCCATGAAGGCCAGCAGTAATAACAGGCTGTCCAGGCCATAGTAACCCATGAGCAGTTACAATGGCGCTCCATGCCTTCGAGCAGGCCAACGGCGAGCAAGGCCGGCAAGGCACAGAGCAGGCCGGCGTTGGGCGTTCAGCGCCGGGGTGAAGTCCGGGCCACCGCATCGATTCCGCCGACACGGCGACCAAGCCCTCTACCCCGGGGGGGGGGTGCCTGAGCGCTCGCTCTTGCTCGTCATCGAGGTTCGGCCGCACGCACCGCCTTGGGAAGCGCTTGATCCGAGTCGATCGGCCACTCGAGGGCTCCAATCCCTCATCGAGCACGCTGGGCCTGCACCCGGGGTCAACACCGCCGGCCCGCGCCGCGTATTAGAACCCTTTCGGTCCTCCTCGCGGTAGCGCTTCACCGCCCGCGTCCTCGTCACGGCGCGGACAATGTCCGCCATGTTGACCAAATTGGGCGGTGATCATTTGGAAAGATAGCCCGGTCCTCTTCATCGTGAACGAACACCGGCATGCTGCCGTTGAAGTAGGTCACGCGCCCATCCTGTTTGCTGAACGCCAGCAGCGGGGTGATGTAGGTGACCCTCAGGGAAGATTGGCAGCTGGATCTGTGGCATCGGCCGACTCTACGGCTGGGAGGCGAAGGCGCGCCCAAACCGGTATCTTCGGAAATCCAAGCCCCGAGCGACGATTGTATTTCCACAATCTGCGCAAGAAGCTGAGCCGATACATGATCAAGACCGTCCGCGGGGTGGGTTATAAGATTGAATAGGATTTCCGGTCCGTCGTTAAGGCTACGCCTGTTTCTGATGCTGTCCCTATCCACGCTGCTCGTTTGGCTCGGCGTCAGCTGGTTCCTGCACGGGCGAATCCTGCACGAGGTGGACGGGATCTATGATGGGCAGCTGCAGCTTTCGCGACGACGCCTCGGATCGCGTCGTCCATATCGGTGAGCAGTACGCCCTCAGGCAGGAGATCAGCAGCTACCTGCTGCGCAGCATGCGGGTGCCGGTGCTGCTCGGCATTCTCGTCATCGCGATTCTGATCTGGCTGTCCGTCGATCGGGGGCTCAAGCCGCTGTTCGTACTCGCCGTTCAGATGCGCAAGCGCAAGCGCAAGCGCAAGCCGGACGACTTCAGTCCCCTCGAGCCCGTATCGACATCGACAGTGATTCGCCCGATCGTCGATGCCCTCAATACACTGCTCGCTCGGGTACGCGGCACATTCGACGCCGAGCGGCGGTTTACCGGCGACGCAGCCCATAAGCTACACACACCGCTGGCGGCATTGAAGGTGCAAACGCAGGTCGCACTCGGGGCCACTCACGAGCTTGAGTGCAGGACCGCCCTGAACGGGATCCTGGCCGGAGTTGCCCGCGAACCGGCAGGAGAACGCCTTTCGGATGGGCAGCATCTCATTAGTTGGAACCGCCAAGGCGGCAAGAACATCAAGGTCTTAGAGCAGCTGGCGCTCAAGTGTGTATCACCCTATGGGAGACGCCGAAAATTGAGCTGACTTTGCGTCCCCTGCACCTTGGCGGTTCAAATGCCCTTTGCAGGGTCAACGGTTACGCCAGCAAGGACGGCCACCCCCACGCCGCGCGGCGAATCGTGCCTGCTGTCCGGTCGCAACCTCCGATTGGCTCAACAATCCATTGCCGTCCAGGTCCCAACTCTCGAAACGCGGCGCCTGGCCGGCGTTGCGCAGCAAACGCCCCTGCGCAGCCCGACCGGCCATGCGCGCGTCACGATGCTCTGAAAACTCCACGGACGAGACGTAGCCGCCGCCGTCCAAGTCCACGGCACCGAAGGCCATCGGTCCGCGAGTTGGTAGGAGAAAGCGCCGCAGATCGGCCGCATCTCGTTGACCTTACGGGCGCAATCCGCGAGTGTCGTGTCACCCTCCCGGAACGCCACCAGACAGTGCGCTGCGCACTGTTGTGCCTTCACGACGCAATCATTCACTGCTTCGAGGACATCGGGGTTTTTGGGAGCGTGATCCTCGGGCCGATGATCGGGGGCATCTCCGGCGACGCTGGTGTCAGCGGCAAGCGCCGCGCCGAGAGCGCCGGCGCCGACGAGAAGCGCACGGCGGCTTACTGTTCGGTTGCAATGATCTTGGCCGTTAGCTTTGTCGCAATGATTCTTGGACATTAGCCTGTAATCCTCGCCAAGGTTTTCGTTGTATTTCAGTTATCGTGGACGTGGCGGGCAAGTCGGAGCTATGCCAAGGGGGTGAGGCTAGCGAAATTGCGCTTGCCCTTCAACCTAGAAGTGGCGCTCGGGCAACGACAGGACCTCAGAGCCAACGGCACGAAGGACTTGATCAGCAACGCCTCGCCCACCGGGTAGCGAGCGAAGCGGGGAAAAGCGACATCAAGTCCCTATGGTGCCGGGTGCAGGCCACATCGTACGATCGTTTGCGATACTGGCCCCGTAGAACTGTATTGATATCGTTTTGCTGCGGTTGAGTAGTCATTGATTAATAGGGGTGGATAAGCCGAGGCGCGATTCTCCATGGCCTCTTGTATGGATCATTGTTCTATTTGCTCCTGTTTGTAGAAGACGGGATGAACCCGTGCTCACGAAGAATGCGTCGAAAAGAAACGGTATATCTCGAAGTGCCTTTCTAACTTTCTGAATGGTAACCCGTTCAATCTTACCTATACATTAAGTCCATCCAGGAAAAACGAGGCACAAAGAAGCGCAACATTTCGCGTTACGCTATCGGACCCGCCTCGATCAGCGGGACGATCCAGTAGTGCAACCCAGCCCCGCGGAAGGTCTCACCAAGCTGGGCGACAAGCGCGCGCACATCGGCGCACCCGGCATGGACTTGGAACATGACCTGCCGCTTGCGGCCGGTAACCTGTTCGGAAAGCGTCAGGACTCCGTGGGCCGGGCTGCCGTCGATCTTCTGCAGACTGAAGCCGGAAAAGCCCTCCTGCTCCAGCAGAAAGTCCACCAACGGCTCCTCCAACTGGGGCGGGGCGACCAGGACCAGCAGACATAGCTCGCTCATGATGCGTTCTCCGGAACGGCGGCGACAGTCGCAGCGCGGGGGGCACCCGGGTCGCCGAAACGACGGTACAGGATTGGCAGCAGCAACAGAGTCAGCAGCGTGGAGCTGACCAGCCCGCCGATGACCACGATCGCCAGCGGGCGCTGGATCTCCGAGCCGGGGCCGCTGGCGAACAGCAGGGGCACCAGGCCGAAGGCCGCGATGGATGCGGTCATCATCACCGGGCGCAGGCGCCGCTTGGCGCCATCCAGCACCACCACGTCCAGGGACATCCCGAGGGCGCGCAGCTGGTTGAAGTAGCTGACCATCACCACGCCGTTGAGCACCGCGATGCCGAGCAGGGCGATAAAGCCCACCGAGGCCGGCACCGACAGGTACTCGGCGGACAGCCAGAGGGCGAACACGCCGCCGATCATGGCAAAGGGGATGTTGAGCAGGATCAGGCCGGCCTGCTTCACGGAGCGAAAGGTGGTGAACAGCAGCAGGAAAATCAGACCGATAGCGATGGGTACCACGATGGACAACCGGGTTGCCGCACGCTGCTGGTTCTCAAACTGCCCTCCCCACTGCACATAGTAGCCCGTGGGCAGCTCGATCTGCTCGGCGACCAGGGACTTGGCCTCCTCGACGAAGCCAACCAGGTCGCGCCCCCGCACATTGGCGATGACCACCGACAGCCGGTTCCCTTGCTCGCGGCCGACCTGTACCGGTCCGCCAACCCGCTCTAGGCGGGCGATGCTCGACAGGGACACCAGGCGTCCGTCGGGCAGGGTCAGGCGCAGGTTCTCAAAGTCCTTTGGGGAGCTGCGCAGGTCGGCGCCGCCGCGCAGCAGCAGCGGCGTACGGCGGGTGCGCTCGTAGACGGTACCCACCTCCAAACCTTCGATCTGGGCCCGCAGTACCGCCTCGGTCTCCTCCACATCGAGCCCCAACCTGCCCAGGGCCAGGCGATCGAACTCGACCTTCAGGTACTGCACGCCCTCGTTCTCGGTGAACCAGACGTCTTCGCTGCCGTCGATACCGCGGACCAGATCCGCGATCTGCGACGCCTTTTCGTTCAGCAGGTCCAGATCGTCACCGAAGAGCTTGATGGCCACATCGCCACGCACGCCTGTGAGCATCTCCGAAACCCGCATCTCGATGGGCTGGGTAAAGCCGTAGGTGATCCCGGCGAACTCGTCCAGCTCGGCCCGCATAGCGTCGAGCAGCTCGTCCTTGGTCTCGAATCGCCACTCCTCGCGCGGCTTCAGGACCAGGAAGGTATCTGTCTGGTTCAGCCCCATCGGGTCCATGCCCAGCTCGTCCGAGCCGGTGCGGGCCACGACGCCCACCACCTCCGGAACCTGCTCCATGAGTGTGCGCTGCACCCGCAGATCCAGACCCAGCGATTCCTCCAGACTGATGGACGGCAGCTTCTCCAGCTGCACGATGACGTCGCCCTCATCCATCGTCGGCATAAAGGTCTTGCCGATGAGGCCGAACACGAAAATGGTTGCGGCTAACAGCGCCAGTGCCGCGCCCACCACCACCGAAGCGTGGCGCAGGGACCAGGCGAGCATAGGCTCATAGATGCGATGCAACAGACGAACCAGCAAGGGCTCCTGGTGGCTGACCTTGCCGATCAGAAAAGAGGCCAGCACCGGGATCACAGTGAGCGAAAGCACCAGGGAGGCGCCTAGCGCAAAGACGATGGTCAGGGCCACCGGGATGAAGAGCTTGCCCTCCAGCCCCTGCAGGGTCAGCAGGGGCAGGAAGACGATGATGATGATCAGAATACCCGCGGCCACGGGCACCGAGACCTCGCGCACCGAGCGGTAGATCAGGTGCAGGCGTGGCAGCTTCTGCTTGCCCTGGCTCAGTTGGGCGACGACGTTCTCGACCACCACCACGGCGGCGTCCACCAGCATGCCGATGGCGATAGCCAGCCCACCCAGGCTCATCAGGTTGGCCGAAAGACCGAACAACCGCATCAGAATAAAGGTCGCAAGCGCCGCCATCGGTAGAATCAGGGCTACGGTGACCGACGCACGCAGGTTGCCGAGCAGTAGTAACAGCAGGATCAGCACCAGGACCACCGCCTCCCCCAGGGCCTTGGAAACCGTCTGTACCGCACGGTCCACCAGATTGCCCCGATCATAGAAGACGTCGACGGTAACGCCCTCGGGCAGCGCGGATTGCAGCTCCTCGAGCCGCGCTCGCACGCCCTCGACGACTTGGCGGGCATTGGCGCCGCGCAGCCCCAGCACCAGACCTTCCACCGCCTCGCCTTCGCCATTACGCGTCACGGCGCCGTATCGGGTGATGGAACCGATACGGACGTCGGCTACATCGCGGACCCGCACCGGCACACCGTTGAAACTGCCGATGACGATGTGGCCGAGGTCTTCGACAGACAGGATGCGTCCCTCGGCCCGCACCAGCAGGGTCTCCTCGCCTTCCACCAGGCGCCCCGCCCCGTCGTTGCGGTTGTTCGATTCCAGGGCCTCGCGCAGGGCCATCAGGCTCACGCCGCGGGCGTTCATGCGAGCATTGTTTGGGACCACCTCGAAGCTTCGGGCAAAGCCGCCGAGGGAGTTGACGTCCGCCACGCCGGGGACGGTGCGCAGCGCCGGGCGGATGACCCAGTCGAGCAGGCTCCGCCGCTCGGTCAGGTCCAGGCCGCCGCCGTTGACGGTGAACATGAACATCTCACCCAGCGGAGTGGTCATGGGCGCAATGCCGCCGTCGACGTCCGGCGGCAGATCGCCCCAAATGCTGCTCAGGCGCTCGGCCACCTGCTGACGAGCCCAGTAGATGTCCGTCCCCTCGGCGAAGTCCACGGTGATGTCCGTGAGGCCGTACTTGGCCATGGAGCGCAGCATCACTTGGTCGGGTATCCCCAGCATCTCCACCTCCACCGGTGCGGTGATACGAGCCTCGACCTCTTCCGGGGTCATGCCCGGGGCCTTGATGACGATCTTGACCTGGGGCGAGGAGACGTCCGGAAAGGCATCGATGGGCAGCTCGCGGAAGGCCACATAGCCGCCGGCGGAGAGCAACGCCACCATCAGCAGCATGAAAAGGCGTTGGCGCAGCGCGAACCGGATCAGGCGCTCGATCATGGCTCAGCCCCCGTCACGACCGGTCCAAGCGGCCTTGAGGGAGGCGATGCCGCTCGCGGCCACCTTTGAGCCGGCGGCGAGTCCCCCGGCGACGATGCTGAATTGGCCTTCGCGGGCGATGATCTTGACGCTGACCGGTGCGAAACCGGCGGCCTCGTGGACAAAGACCATCGGCGTATCGCCGATACGCGTGATGGCGCTGGAGGGCACGCGGAACTGCTCCTCGGTGCTGCTGAGCTGCAGACGTACCTCGACGAACTGGCCGGGGCGCAGACAGGTAGCGGCTCCCTTGACCTCGGCTCGCACCAGGACGGTCTGGTTAGCTGGGTCCACATTGCGTCCGATAAGGTCGACACGTGCCTCGCCTGTGTCGCAGGGGATCTCCACCAAGCCGCCCGGCTGCACGCCCTGGAGGCGATCCAGCGGGGCGCTGATCTCAAGCCAAAGGGGCTCGAGGATGGCGACCCGGTACAGAGGCTCCGAGTCGTCGACGCGCTCCCCGAGCACCGCCGGCACCTCCACCACCACGCCGTCGATGGGCGAGCGCACCTCCAGGGTGCTGCTCATCCGGCGGGCCTGCTCCAAGTCCGCGACCTGCTCCGGGGTCATGCCCGCAAGCTGGAGAATCTGACGGCGCTCGTCCAACAGGGCGGCGGCCTCGTCCAGGGCACTGCGGGATTCCAGGTAGATGCGCTCCGAGACGGTCTTCGACTTGCGCAGCTGCTCGTTGCGGCCGAATTCGGCTTGGGCCAGGCGCAACTGGGTAACGGCCTGCAGCAGCTCCCGCTGCAAACCCACCAGTCCGGGACTCTCGATATGCGCCAGGACCTCTCCGGCCTGCACCTCGTCGCTCTCAGCGGCCTTAAGGGCCGTCACCAGCCCCCCGCGGGGGGCCGAGAGCACCCGCGCCTGCTGGGGGGGGATGCTGACCCTTGCCGGCAGGTGATCCGTGACATAGGACTCGGCCGTCAGCACTGAGACAAGATTGATCCCGATGCGCTCCATCTGCTCCTGGCTGATGGCGATCTCGTGGGCAGCCTGAAGGGATCCGCCGGTCAACAACAAAGCAAACAGGGGAAGGGATGAAGGGTGGAAGGCCGAAGACCGCCCCTTTCTTCGACTTTGGCGAATAAGAAATGTAGACAACGGTGGCCTCCGGATAGGTGTATAGCGCCCGAGGCTATCGGCCCGGTCAGCTGGGTACCGCACGCCTGCAGGCAAAAGTCATGCGCCCAACAATATCAGGGGCATCATGAAACCAAGCTGAACAGGTCCATTCAGCTTGGTTTCACATCGGGTCCGGCAGACTGACTCCAAGATCAACCCCGAAGGAGTCGAGAGATGAACGCCGAACCGAGTCGATCCATACCGGTCTGGGACCCCGCCGTCCGGCTCTTCCATTGGACGCTTGCGGGCGCCTTCCTGGTCGCTTACGTCACCGAAGACGACTGGGAGTTGCTCCACGTCAACGCCGGTTACCTGATCGGCATCCTGATCGCCCTGCGCCTGCTGTGGGGCTTCATCGGTACGAGCCATGCGCGCTTCGCCGACTTTGTGCACACCCCGTCGGAGGTGATGACCTATGTGTCGGATGCCGTGCGTCTGCGTGCACCTCGCTACATCGGTCACAACCCCGCGGGAGGCGCCATGGTCGTGGCGTTGCTGATCAGCCTCATGGTGACCGTCCTGACCGGGATCGCCCTCTACGGGGTGACCGATTTCGCCGGTCCGCTCGCCGGCTTCTGGCGCGGCGAGCTCGCAGCCGACGTTCTCGAGGAGGTCCACGAAATCGGTGCGAATCTCACCTTGTTCCTGGTCGTCCTGCACCTGGGCGGCGTGCTCTTCTCCAGCCTCGAGCACGGGGAGAACCTCGTCATATCCATGATCACCGGTCGCAAGAAGGAGGTCCAGGCATGAAAAACGCAGTCGTCTTCAGCCTGATTCTCTCCGGCCTGTTGGTTGCAAGCCTTGTCCAGGCCGACACCGTCGACGACCTGCTCACGGAATATCGAGCCCAGGGCGCCGGCCCCTTCAACGCCGCGTCCGGGAATACGATTTGGTCGAGAGAATTTCCGTCGAAGGAGGGAGCAAACCGCTCCTGCACCGGATGCCACACGAGCGACCCACGAATGCAGGGGCGCCACGCGACGACCGGCAAGGCCATCGACGCCCTGGCGCCCTCTGCCAATGCCACACGCCTCACCGATCGCCGCCAGGTGGAAAAATGGCTTAAGCGCAACTGCAAATGGACCCTGGGCCGCGAGTGCACGCCGCAGCAGAAGGGCGACCTGCTGTCCTTCCTGCGCACCCAATGAGTCAAATCCGAGGAAACATATCATGAAGAAGACCCTGGTTTCGCTGTTCGTCGCCACCGCCGTCGGCATCACAGCCGTAGGGATCCTCGCGAGCGGGTACGGCGAAGAGCATGAGCATCACGGAGAACACGAGCACGACGACCACGAGCACCCCGAGCGCGGGGGCGCATCCGGTTCCGCCCATCTAGCCGACCCCGGGTACGGGATCTACGAGACCGAGTGCGGCGAATGCCACATGGCCTATCCGCCATACATGCTGCCCGCCGCGTCCTGGCAAAACATGATGAGCGCTCTCGAAGACCATTTCGGCGATAACGCCGAGCTCGACGCCGAGACGGCAGGTCAGATCGGCGCTTTCCTTGCCAGAAACGCCGCCGGCGAGGGCCGCGGACGTTACGGCGAGCGCTCCTGGCGGGCGACGCGGAACGGTAATCCGCCCCTGCGCATCACCCAGACCGACTACTTCCGTGGCCAGCACCACGAGATCCCGGATAAGATGGTCGCAGGCAACTCGGACGTCGGCAGCTTCAGCCGCTGCGAGACCTGTCACCGGGGTGCCGATCAGGGGGATTTCGACGAGCACGGGGTACAAATACCGGGATACGGCCGCTGGGATGACTGATGCGCTCAAGGCTTCTACTGGTGATCCTGTCGCTTTCCATAGCCGGAATCGGCCGCAGTGACGACTACGAGGATGCCTACCGGCTGCGCGAGCGCCGGGAGATCCTACCCCTTGAGGAGCTGCTGCGCAGGCTGGATCTGGGGGCCGACGCGCGCATCCTGGAGATCGAGAGCGAATTCGAGCACGGCCGCCACCTCTACGAGATCGAGTACCTGGAAGCTGGGGGGCGTATCCGCGAGGTCCTGATCGACGCCCGCAGCGGCGAGGTCCTGGCCGACGAGGAGGAAGACTGAGGTGCGCCTGCTGCTGGTGGAGGACGACCGCGCGCTCGCCGACGAGCTGCAGCCGATTCTGGAGGCGGACGGTTACGCCGTGGACCGCGCGCACGACGGGGAAGATGCGCTCTACCTCGGCCAGACCCAGAACTATGACCTGATCGTCCTCGACCTGGGTCTGCCGCGCATCGGCGGCATCCAGGTACTCGAAGACTGGCGCCGGGACGGGCGGTCTATGCCGGTGCTCATCCTCACCGCCCGCGACACCTGGCGGGAGAAGGTACTGGGGCTCAAGTCCGGGGCCGACGACTATCTGACCAAGCCCTTCCACCCACAGGAGCTGCTCGCGCGGCTCGGCGCCCTGTCGCGCCGGGCCCAGGGCCGTGCGGTACCGGAGATCAGGTCAACGGCCTTCACGCTCGATGAGGAGCACCAATGCGTCGTTGCTGCCGACGGAGGCCGAGTGGAGCTCACCGGCACCGAGTTTCGACTGCTGCGCTACTTCATGCTCAACCCCGGCAAACCGCTCTCCAAGACCCGTCTGACCGAGCACGTCTACGACCAGGATTTCGACCTGGACAGCAATATCATCGAGGTCTACGTACGCAGGCTTCGCGAGAAGCTGGGCAAGGAAAGCATCGAGACCCGGCGCGGGCAAGGCTATGTCTTCCGCGGCTAGACGCCATAGCGGCTCCCTCGAACGATCTCTGCAGTGGACCCTCGGCCTGCTGGCGATCCTGGTCCTTCTGGCGCTGACCGGGTCCGCGCTCTGGATCGGCCGCACCGGCATGGAGCAGTTCATTGCCTCCCGGCTCGCACATGACGCCGAGGCCATCATCGCCGGTCTGGACCCGCAGGCGGGCGAGATTGGCCGCCCGCTACCGCCCGTGTACGGTCAGCCCTTCTCAGGACACTACTATTGGGTGCGATTCGATACAGGAGCCCTCACCCGCTCCCGCTCCTGGTGGGACCATCCCTTCCAGAGCAACGCCTTGGCTCCCGGCGCGACCGCGGTTCAGGTCCAAGCCGGCCCTCGCGGCCAACAGCTGCTGCTGTGGAGCGGCGGCTACGAGAAACAGGGCGTGACCTTTACGGTCGCCGTCGCGGAGGATCTCACGCCATTGAGACAAGTGTTGTGGCGGTTGCTTTGGGTGGGCATCGGGCTGTCACTGACCGGCACCCTCACGCTCTTGCTGGTGCAACGCTGGCTACTGCGCCGTGGATTCGGGCAGGTCGCCGCGGCACGAGCGGACCTCAAACGGCTCGCGGCCGGAGAGATCGATCAGTTGCGCGAAGACGTACCCGCAGAGGTTCAGCCTTTGGTACAGGAGCTGAACCAGCTTATCGATGCATGGCGCAATCACCTGCAGCGGTCACGACAGGCGCTGGGTAATCTCGCCCATGCCCTGAAGTCTCCGCTCAATCTGATCCTGCTCCACCACCCGGAGACCCGCAACGATCCCGTCGCAGAGCAGGCCCTTCGGATGCGCGACTTGATCCACCGCGGGCTCAGGCGTGCCCGGCTGGCAGGTGAGGGGTCGCCGGGCCGCCGCTTTCGGCCCCACCGAGACGTTCGGGACCTCATCGCGGGCATCCGACAACTGTACGAAGACAAGTCCCTTTCGATTTCTTCGGACATCCAAACCCCGGAGCAATTGCCATTCGACGACGAGGACATGCTGGAGCTGCTTGGAAATCTGTTGGACAACGCTGCCAAATGGGCACGGCAACGGGTCCACCTGAGGCTACTCTGGAGAGATGGTCTTCAAGTCCTTGTCGAGGACGACGGACCGGGTGTTGAGCCAAATGCCGCCGAGGTCCTCTCCAGACGTGGAGCCAAGCTCGACGAGTCGGTCCCGGGGCACGGGCTCGGCCTGTCCATCGTGCGGGAGATAGTCCGGGTTCATGGCGGCCGGATCGCCTTTTCGCGCTCGGAGCACCTCGGGGGATTCGCAGCGACCGCCCTGCTTCCCGGGCCCTCGGAGCCTGCCCAACCGGTTCGTTCGTAGCGAATCGGTAAGGCCTGGCCTGGTTCAAGAACAAAACTCAGGCTTGTGCAATTGCCGTTACCGCAAAACAAAAGGCCCCGGCACCAAAGCGGCAACCGGGGCCTCACGCGATGTTAAGCCTAGAAACGGCAGCTCGTTAGAAGTTGCGATCTTCCTCCGACGTATCCAGGCTTTCGATCGACTGGACTTGGACGATGGGCTCGCGGGATTCTTCTGTGGCAAGACGCTCATCTTCGGTCAGAACGGCCGTTGCAGAGATACTGCCGACCACCAAGGCAACTGCAGCAAGTGCACCTAACATGATATTTCTCCGGTTTGGTTTAACGTTGATGTTTAGTATATTACTGTTTACTAATATGTCAAGCTTTTATCCTGGCGCGAGGAATGGGCTGTTAGCTGAATCGAAAGCCGGTGCCAAGTCTTCCTGCCCCTGAGCTTTCGGGAAGTCCCGAGCTCTTCCCGCCTGCCCGCGAATCCTGAAGCCACCCGGAGGTCAACCACCGAAAAAAAAAAGCGGCGCGCCAGTGCTCCGGCGCGCCGCTCCTTGAGGAACCGAAACGCACCCGATCTCCGGGCGCGCCGGTTCCACACCATGGTCAGAATAGATGGCTCCAGCTGATCTCTATGTCCATCTGTTGCATGTAGATGCTGCCGGACTGGCTCTGGGTGATGCTCTGGCTTGTCCCGCTGAGCTCTTCCTTGGGCATGTAGGAGAAGGCCAGGTTGAACTCGTCCGAATCACTATGGCGATAGGATGCGCCCAGGGTCAGGTGCCAGCGCACCGTGGCCGGGGCCAGGATGTTGAACAGGGCCTGACGCCCGGTGGAAAACTCGCTGTTGTAACTCGCCCCAGCCATGAAGCTGAGCTTCTCGTTGTGGTCGTAGCGCAGGCCGAGCTTGAACACGTCCATGCTGTCCCAACCGAAGCCCAGACCGTCCTTTCCGCCCAAGCAGATGGCCGGTTTCGGTCCCGACGTGAAGCAGGGCGAGATGTCGTTGTCGTTGGAGTTGGCTATGGCATCGATCTCGTCGTAGAAGATACGCTGGTAATCGAAGGCGACCGTGACGTTCGGCTTTACCTTGTAGGCCAGCCCCACGTTGAGCATGGCCGGGATGTCGAAGTCGCCGCCGTTGGCGAACAGCCCCTTGTAGTCGCCGAGGTCGCCCATCCACATCTTGGTACGATAGGAGATGCCCGCGGAGAGCTGCTCGTTGATCTCACCGAACCAGCCCACGTGCACACCGAACCCGTATGACCAATCCTTGCCATTGTTGGTCACCTTGTCCGGGTAGAGCGACGCGGCCCGGAAGGGCTGCAGTCCCTTGGCCTCGAAGTTCTGGGCAGCAAAGACCGGCGCAATGCCCACCGACTGCTTGCCGTCACCGAACTTGTAGGTGTAGGGGATCTCCACGAACAGCTGCTCGAGGTTCACCCCCGTGGGCGTGGTCGCGGTGAACACGCCCCCTGGATTGGCGTTGCCCTGTGCGGGCGTCGCGTTCGGGTTGGTCACCGGGGCAAGCCCGCCTTGGGCGGTCGGCTGAAACAACAACCCTGTCGGGTTGGCGATCGTCCCCGGCGGTGCCTGGTCGATCCCGGGGCGGATGGCAAGTTGGTTGGGCGCCGCGGCGAAATTCCCCCAAACCGGCTCGTCGTTGTACTTGGTGTTCAGGCCGCCGTTGCCGTAAACGGCCACGCCGATGGTGCTGTATTCGTCGATCTCGTGGTTGTATCCGAGGCTCGGGATCAGGAACCAGTCATTGTCGCTGTCGTATCTGCCGGGCGTCACGAACGGCCCGGTGGGGAACCCCTGGGCATCGACGGCGAAGTCTGAGTTTGCCTCGTAGCCCCTGTCCGACGGGTTGAAGAAGGACACCCCCAAATCGAACCGTTGGCCCACGAAGGCCATGCCGGCAGGGTTGGTGGCGGTCACCAACGAGTCCTGCGGCAAGGCGGTGGCGACACCGGCCATGGCCTTGGACTTGGTGCCCCAGCCGTGAGCGAAATAGCCGTTGGTAGCCGATGCGGTGACAGGGATCACAACGCAGGCCGCCACCGCCGTCGCAACGGAACGTCTAATCATCTGATTCATGCTCAATAAACCTCCCCAAAAATACGGGACTTTCTCATCAATCCGAGCAGCTACAGTCCCTGCGGCGAGCCCGGTTTTGTTTGGGATCTGCGTACCTATGCCGCGCAAATCCCGTTGTATAAAAACATCTTTTCAATGCGGAAGATGTCAGGAACCCCTCGCCCAGATCAATTTTATTGCTTTAAAAATACATGTTCTTTTTTTAAATAGTGTAGCGAAAATTATTTTTTGTCAAATATTTCATTAATATAATTTCGATTCTTTATAGCTAGTTTATATATACATCAGAACTACGTATCCCCTAATGCCGAAAAAGACACGCGGCCGTAGCCAACCACACGAGATCATGGAGAGCCCGCAGGAGCTGCAGGCAGGAGACGATTCGCCGCAACGGACTCGCGTTGCGAGAGGAGGAAATACCGCGCCGCTCGGATGGATACTCCGAGCCTGTCGACCTAGCGTGCGCTGTGAAGCCTGTTCATGGCCTTCTGGAATTCGCCGGAGATCAGGTCTACCAGACAGCGCTCGGCCTCATCCAACGCCTCGCCGATCTGACGTTCATCGTCCTTGGATGCCCGATTGAGGACGTAATTCACAACCTGCGCCCGGTCTCCCGGATGACCGATCCCGATACGCAGGCGCCGGAAATCTCGCGTACCGAGCACGTTTATGATATCGCGCAGGCCATTGTGACCCGCATGCCCGCCCCCCTGCTTCAGCCGCACGGACCCAGCGGGTAGATCCAGCTCATCGTGGGCGACCAAAACCTGCTCCGGCGGGATATCGAAGTAGCGCACCACGGCGCCCAAGGACTGGCCGCTGCGGTTCATAAAGGTCATGGGCTTGAGCAGGCGCAAGTCCTGCCCTGAGACGGAAATCGGGCAATGCAGGCCATGGAACTTGTTCTCGAGACGAAACCGACCGCCGTTGCGCGCGGCGATCTCGTCGACGAGCCAGTAGCCCACATTGTGGCGGGTCGATTCGTACTGCGGCCCCGGATTGCCCAACCCGGCGATCAGTGTTATCCCCTTCTCGGCCATTGCAGTCCGCCAACGGCTCGACTCAGTCCTCGGGCTCCGTGGGCTCCGTGGGCTCGGCCGCCTCGTCTTCGCCACCCTCTTCCGGCTCTTCCTCGTCGTGGGCCTGTGGACTGTGAACGATGACGACGGGCACATCGGGGTCCGGGGCGTGTGAAAGTGCAACCCCCTCGACCAAAGGGACCTCCGAGAGATAGACGATGTCACCGATGTCCATCTCGGCCACATCGACGTCGATGTACTGAGGCAAATCCTTGGGCAGGCAGGTGATCTCGATTTCGGTGAGGTTGCGGGAAACAACCCCTCCCGCCTTAACCCCTGTTGCTTCGGCTTCGTTGAGGAAATGCAAGGGGACCATCATGCGGATCTTCTGGTCGGCGCTGACACGCAGAAAATCCACGTGCAATATGAACGGTCTTGCCGGATGGCGCTGCAGATCCTTGATGACGACCTTGTCGGTCTTGTCGCCTACCTTGAGATCGAGGATATGGGAGTAGAAAACCTCATGCTCCAAGTGCTGGACCAGCTCGTTGTGCGCCAGACTGATCATCTCGGGATCTTTATTGCCGCCGTAGACCACGGCCGGAACCAGACCCTGACGGCGCAGGCGGCGGCTCGCACCCTTCCCTGCGTCTTGTCGGGGTTGCGCATTGACGTCGAAGCTAACGCTCATTTGACGTTCTCCAGTTTTTATCGAGTTTGAAAAAGACGCCTAAGTCCCGCGACCAGGACTCCGGCACCACAACTTCAGTCTACGAACAGGGAGCTGACCGATTCCTCGTTCGAAATCCGGCGCATGGTCTCGGCGAGCAGCTCACCGATGCTCAGCTGACGGATGTTCGCGCATGCCTGCGCCTCCGGATGCAGCGGAATGGTGTTGGTGACCACCAGTTCGTCCAGCCGGGAGGCGGCGATATTCTTAACCGCCGGCCCCGAGAGCACCGGGTGTGTGCAATAGGCAACCACCTTCGTCGCCCCGTGCTCCTTGAGAGCCGCCGCCGCCTGACACAGGGTCCCCGCCGTGTCCACCAAGTCGTCGATCAGCACGCAAGTTCGCCCTTCCACGTCGCCGATGATGTTCATGATCTTGGCCTCATTGGCCCGCGGACGGCGCTTGTCTATAATCGCCAGCTCCGCGTCGTCCAAGCGCTTTGCCAACGCCCGGGCGCGCACCACGCCCCCCACATCAGGGGAAACCACGAGCAAATCCGGGTACTTCTGCCGCCAGATATCGCCGAGCAGAATCGGCGACGCATACACATTGTCCACCGGTATGTCGAAATAGCCCTGAATCTGATCGGCGTGCAGGTCCACAGTGAGCACCCTATCCGCGCCCGCATGACCGATCATCTTGGCGACCAACCGCGCCGTGATCGGCACCCTCGCCGATCGCGGACGCCGATCCTGGCGCGCGTAGCCGAAATAGGGAATGACCGCGGTGATGCGCTTGGTCGACGCCCAGCGCAGCGCGTCGATCATTACCAACATCTCCATGAGATTGTCGTTGGTGGGCGCGCCGGTTGGCTGAACCACGAAAACGTCGCGTCCGCGCACGTTTTCTTGGATTTCGGTCATCACCTCGCCGTCGCTGAACTGACCCACAACGGCCTTGCCCAACGGGATGCTGAGATGTGCGGCGATCTCTGCGGATAGTTCCGAGTTGGCGTTCCCGGAGAACACCATCATGTGACTGGCGGGCACGGCTGATTTCTCCGTCGGGGAAACGCTCGATCGTATGGCTGGGGCGCCAGGATTCGAACCTGGGTATGCAGGGATCAAAACCCTGTGCCTTACCGCTTGGCGACGCCCCAAAAAAAGGTCAAGCCCGCACCGCCTCCAAGAGCGGCGAGCGGTTCATTCCGCGAGCGACGAAGGCGGAAAATCGGGACGGCACCACCGCGCCGGCATCCGCCGCCTGCTCCTCGGACGCAAAGGCGCAGAAAACACAAGCACCGGTCCCGGTCAGCCGTGGCCTGCCTACTGCGGCAAGCCAGTGCAAGGCATCGGCGACCTGCGGGTAGCGCCGCCGCACTACTCCCATACAATCGTTACGATCATCGCCCGCAACGAAGTCCGCTATTGTGATTCGCGCCGAATCTCTTGTCAATTCCTCGTCTGAGAACACGGCACCGGTGGCGACCTCGCACCTGGGTACCAAGACCAGGTACCAGGCCTCGGGCAAATCGACGGGCGTCAACTCCTCACCCACACCCTCGCCCCAAGCGGCGCGCCCGTGAACGAAGATCGGAACATCTGCCCCGAGAGTCAGACCCAGCCTCATCAGCTCGGACTCGGCGAGTCCCGAACCCCAGATGCAGTTCAGCGCGACCAGCGCCGTCGCCGCATCCGAGCTTCCGCCGCCGAGCCCGCCCCCCATTGGCAGGCACTTCTCCACGCGAATATCTACACCCAGCCTGGTTCCCGTGCGCTCGCGCAGCAGACGCGCCGCACGTACCACCAGATCTGCGTCTTCGGGTACGCCAGGGAGGTCTGAGACCCGCCGAATTCGACCATCGCCCCGGGATTCGAAGAACAGACGATCTTGTCGGTCAATGAACTGGAATACGGTCTGCAGGCGATGATAGCCGTCAGGGCGCCGCCCGAGGACGCGGAGCATGAGGTTTAGCTTGGCCGGGGCTGGCCAAGGCCGCGCCTCGACACTTTCGGCCATCAGGGTTGGGAGTCCGAACGGGAAAATCTGTGCCGGCCGATTACGCGCAGGAGGTACTCGTGGTCAGGGTCTCGGGCGAGCGCCTCTTCCCAGGTGCTCCAGGCCTCATCTCGCTTGCCCAGCGCCCACAGCACCTCTCCAAGGTGCGCGGCAATCTCGCCGTCGGGCATCAAAGCGAGCGCCTTGCGCAGATAGTCGAGCGCCTGCTCCGGCTTGCCGAGCCGAAAATGCATCCAACCCATACTGTCGAGCACCGCAGGGTCATCGGGTTTCAGCGCCATGGCACGCTCGATATAGGACCGGGCCTCCTCGAAGCGTTCGGTCTGATCCGCCAAGCTGTAGCCAAGGGCGTTGAGGGCATCCGCGTTATCGGGGTCTTTGGCGATAATGGACTTGAGATCCCGCTCCAGGATATCGAGCCGGTTCAATCCCAAAGCATGCAGCCCCCGCGCGTAGAGCAAGTCGGGATTCCCCGGGAAGGCATCCACCGCCTCGTCGTAGACGGTCATGGCCTCACGCAACAGGTCCTGGTCGGCGAGAATCTGCGCCTCGATCAGGTAGATGGTCAACGCATCCTCCGGCCACCTGTCCCGCTGCTGCTGCAGGATCTCCCGCGCGCGCTCCACTTCGCCCTGCTCGGCCCGCATCTGCGCGATGCGTATCTGCGCATCCAGGGCGTGCTCGCCCTCGACCTTGCGATACCAGGACACAGCGGTCTCCGGATTCTCCGCGAGATCCTCCACTTGTCCCAAATAGAAAGCGGAGTCGCCCTGACGCTCGCCCGTGTCGCGCAGTTGGGTGAAATAGTCCCGCGCCGCCTCCAGGTCCTCGAGCTCGAGCGACAGCACCCCGAGGGCGAACAGCACATCCGGCTCCTTCGGTGTCTTGCGCAGCATGTGCTCGAAGACGTTGCGGGCGCGGGAGAACTCCTGCTCGTCCACCAAAAGCTGCGCGTACAGCAAGCGCAGCCCGTAATCGTCCGGACTTTCTGTCACGAATGACTCGAGGGTCTCACGCGCCTCTTTCCGGTCTCCCCGCTCCAAGAGCAGTTGCACCAGGAAGATCCGCGGCTCGTTCCATTCCGGGCGAAGCTTCGATGCCTGCCGGGCGGCATCCGCAGCCTCCCGGTCCCGGTCCGCGCCAGCGGCAATCACGGCCCGGGCAAACCAAGCGTCGGCGCTCGACGGCGCCTCGGAGGTCAAGGTCTCCATCAGCTTCAAGCGGCGGTCCGGCAGCTTCAGCTTGGATACGAGCCTTGCGGCCTGCACATAGCCATCCTCGCCCTCCTCGGCTGCCAGGACGATGATTCTGCGCAGGTGCTCCGTCGCACCATTCACATCGTCCGCTTCGAGCCGCACATAAGCCGCCAACTGATGGGCACTCATCGACTGCGGGGCAAGCTCGAGCCATGTGTCGGCGGCCCGCTGCACTGCGTTGTTGTCGTCGAGCGTGAGTGCTGCACTGGCGGCCAGCTCCGCCAACCCGGGGTCCCGTGCCAAACGCGCACCCTTCAGGAAGTGGGTGAAGGCCATGCGGTCCTCGCCGCGTTGCCGCGCGACCTGTCCGACGAGCACGGAATAGACCAGATCGGGAGTCAGCTCGGTCGGACCCGCCGGCTCCGGCTTTGCCTCTTCAAGCCGCGAGGCCGGTTGTTCTTCCTCAGCATGCTCGGCCTCCGCCACGGTAACGGCTGTGTCGCCGCCGATGGACGGGAAACTGACACAGCCCACTACCGAAGGCAGGAGAAAGAGGGAAAGATAGAAGCTTAATCTGCTCCGCATGAGAATCACGTTAAACCAACACTCATCCGTAAATTGATCCCAGTATAACCGTCGAGTTCCTTCGCAAAAACCCGGCTCACCCGCCGACGGGGTCCGTGCAGTGGAACGGGACCGTCAGGCATTGCTTGCATCTGAGTCCTCAATAACAAAGAATTTACTTGTTTTCCCCGGACTTTGTAATCGATGGTGATTCTGGCAGTAGGACTCAACCACAAGACGGCCCCGGTAGAGATACGTGAGCGCATCTCGTTCGGTCCCGACATCCTGGTAGGCGCCCTTCGCAGCCTCGCCAATCACGCCCAGATCAGCGAAGGGCTGATTCTATCCACCTGCAACCGAACAGAGGTGTACTGCGCCGTCAATGCCGACGGTGGCGAGGCGGTGGCCAACTGGCTGGGCCATTTTCACGGACTGGACCAGGAGCGCATCGCCCCCTATCTCTACACACGGGTGGACCGGAATGCGGTCTCACACCTGCTGCGGGTAGCCAGCGGGCTGGACTCCATGGTCCTGGGCGAGCCCCAGATCCTGGGCCAGGTGAAAACGGCCTTCCAGGCGGCCAGCGACAGCGGGACCACGGGCAAGCTGCTGGGCAGGATGTTCCAGCACGCATTCGCGGTAGCCAAACAGGTACGCACCGACACAGCCATCGGCAACAGTCCGGTATCCGTGGCTTTCGCGGCGGTCAGCCTGGCGCGGCAAATCTTCAGCGACCTGAGTGAGCAGACAGCCCTGCTCGTGGGAGCAGGGGAGACGATCGAGCTCGCCGCCCGCCACCTGCACCAGCACGGCGTCGGGCGCATTGTCGTCGCCAACCGCACGGTGGAGCGCGCCCACGGCCTTGCCGCCCAATTCGACGGCTACGCCATCGCCCTGACCGAGCTGGCAAACCATCTGTCGGAGGCGGACATCCTCATCGCGTCCACCGCCAGCCCGCTCCCCGTGCTGGGCAAGGGAACGGTCGAGCGGGCGCTGAAGAAGCGCAAGCACCGCCCGATCTTCATGGTCGACATCGCCGTGCCGCGGGACATCGAGCCGGAGGTTGGCGAGCTGAACGACGTCTATCTCTACACGGTTGACGACCTGCAGGGCGTCGTGGAAGATGGCATGCGCTCGCGCCGAGAGGCCGCCGAGCAGGCCGAGGAGATCGTCGACTTCCATACAGAGGAATTTCTCGGCTGGCTGCGCTCCCTGGATGCCGTCAACCTGATCCAGGACTACCGCGACCAGGCCGAGCATCTGCGCGACGAGGTCCTCGCCAAGGCCCTGCGCCAGCTCGAAGGGCGGCAAACCCCCGGAAGAGGTCCTCGGCTTCCTCGCCCATACCCTCACCAACAAGCTTCTTCACGGCCCGAGCGCGCGTCTGCGCCAAGCGGGACGGGAGGGCCAGGACGACCTCCTTGAGGCTGCCAATGAGCTCTTCCAGCTACGCCGAAAGTCGGACCAATCCTCGTGAACCCATCCATTCGAAACAAGCTGGAGCGGGTCTCGGACCGTTTCGGCGAGATCACGGCCCTGCTGGCCGAGCCCGAGACGCAGGAGCACCAGCACCGCTTTCGCGACCTGAGCCGGGAATATGCCCAGCTTGAATCGGTTGTGAGCTGCTACCAGCGCTATCAGAAGATCGAGGACGAGATCGCCGGCGCTCGGGAAATGCTCGCGGACCCGGAGATGGCAGACCTGGCCCGTGAAGAGATCGTCAACGCCGAGTCCCGGCGCGAGGTCCTGGAGCCCGAGCTCAAGCGGCTGCTGGTGCCACCGGACCCCAACGACCAACGCAACGTCTTCCTGGAGATCCGCGCCGGCACCGGTGGCGCCGAGGCGGCTCTGTTCGCCGCCGATCTGGCGCGCATGTACTTGCGCTTCGCCGAAGTCACCGGCTGGCGGGTCGAGCAAATGAGCGAGAGCGCGGGCGAGCTCGGCGGCTACAAGGAGGTCGTTCTGCGGATCCGCGGCGGCGGTGTCTACTCGCGGCTCAAGTTCGAGGCCGGCACCCACCGAGTACAGCGTGTGCCGGAGACCGAGTCCCAGGGCCGCATCCATACCTCGGCCTGCACCGTGGCCGTGCTGCCGGAAGCCGAGGCCATCGACGACGTGGACATCAATTCCAACGACCTGCGCATCGACACCTACCGCGCCTCCGGCGCCGGCGGCCAGCACGTGAACAAGACCGACTCGGCGGTGCGCATCACGCACATGCCCTCGGGGATCGTCGTCGAGTGCCAGGACGAGCGCTCCCAGCACAAGAACAAGGCCCGCGCCATGTCCCTGCTGCAGGCTAAGCTGCTGTCCCAGGCGCAAAACGCCCAAATTTCCGCTCAGGCCCGGTCGCGCAAGCTGCAGGTCGGCAGCGGCGACCGCTCCGAGCGCATCCGCACCTACAACTTCCCCCAAAACCGGGTCACCGACCACCGCATCAACCTGACCCTGTACAAGCTCGAAGAGATCATGATGGGCCAGTTGGACCAGATCGTGGAACCCTTGATCCAAGAATACCAGGCGGAGCAGTTGCTGGCGTTGATGGACTCGTAGGCGTAGAGGAAGCTGTGAGCAACAGTCGCTGGGAGCAAGTGCTCGTTGCTTTCTAATGTAGAAACCGGCTGCGCCGTTCGTCTCCTTAGTACCTGCTGCTACATGCCATGCCACAGACTATTGGTAACACCCTTCGAGAGGCGGCGCAGCGGCTGGCCGCTTTACCGCAGGCGTGGCCGCGGCTGGAGGCCGAGCTTCTGCTGTGCAATGCAACGGGGCTCGGCCGCGCAAAGCTTATCGCATGGCCGGACGCAGAGATCGGCGATGCCCACTTGGCGAGCTTCCGGGCCTCGATCGAGCGCCGGCTCGCCGGTGAGCCCATCGCCTACATCCGCGGTCGTCAGGCGTTCTGGACCCTGGACCTGCGGGTCACGCGCGACACGCTGATTCCACGCCCGGAAACCGAGCTGCTGGTGGAGATCGCCCTGGAACAGCTCCCGGCCGACGCCCCGCTCCTGGTCCTGGACGCCGGCTGCGGAAGCGGAGCCATCGCGGCCGCCTTGGCCTGCGAGCGTCCCGCCTGGACCCTGATCGCTACGGACCGCAGCATGCAAGCGGCCCGGGTTGCACAGGAGAACCTGCGCCGCTGCCAAGCCGGTAACGCCCGGATCATCAACTGCGACTGGCTGGCCCCCATTGCCGACGGGTCCATCCATGCGCTGATCGGCAACCCCCCCTACATCCCCGACACGGATCCCCACCTGGAGCAAGGCGACCTCCCCTTCGAGCCCCGAGCTGCCTTGGCCGCCGGCCCCGACGGTTTGGACGCTATTCGAGGCTTGTGCATACAGGCGACCTCCGGCCTGAGCCCCACGGGCTTCATCGCCTTGGAGCACGGTTTCGACCAAGGACCCGCGGTGAGCAGGATTCTTGCGCAACACGGTTTCGAAGAGATCGCCACCCACCGCGACCTCGGCGGCCACGAGCGGACCACGAGCGGCTGGCTCGCGCGTTGATTTGCGTAGCTCCATACCAAAAACTTAACCGATTTGTCCTTGATTATTTTCAATCATCGATTAGCATACACAAGGTATGGACATCGTCGAAGCCGACCGCATCAAGCATCGTCTGATTCCCTTCAGCGAGCTGCACCCGGATAGAAACCAGGCGCAGACGGCTGCCATGTTCCTGGCGGATCTTGCCGGGATCCTGCGCGCCGAGCCCATCTCCGCCGTCGCACTGAGAGTCAGCTACAACGTCTTGGAGACCACCCTGCTGGAGATCGAGGAGGCGATTCACGAGCTTGGCCTGCACTTGGACCGCAACCTGATGTACCGGCTCAAGAGCGCGCTTTGCCACTACACGGAAGAGACCCAGCGCGCCAACTGCGGCTGCCCGCGTGGCGAAAGCAATTGCACCCGGAAGGTGTTCGCCAACCGCTACGAAAAACGCGACCACAGCTGCCGCGATCACAGACCGGAGTACTGGCGGCGGTATTTGTAACCTTCGGCCTTCGGCCCGCAATCGCGGCGCTGATTCCCTGCCCACGTTTCTGGCTTCAGCTCACCGAGAGCAGCGCTCCGTGCTTCGTTTCTGCTACGCTGCTCGCGTGATGCTGAACAAACTCGGCTTGCCTCTGCATGAACGACGACCAACTCCTTCGCTACAGCCGCCAGATCATGCTGCCGGCGGTGGGAATCGAAGGCCAGCAGCACCTGCTGAACGCACGCGTACTGGTGGTAGGACTAGGAGGACTGGGCTCGCCGGTGGCCATGTACTTGGCCGCCGCGGGAGTCGGGACCCTGGTGGTGGCGGACTTCGACGCCGTCGACCTGTCCAATCTGCAACGCCAGATCCTACACTCCAGCGAGCGCATCGGGATGCCCAAGGTAGACTCCGCGGTGCAGGGACTGGCCGCCCTGAACCCGGAGGTACGGATCCAGGGCTACAAGGGCAGCATAAACGAAGACACGTTGCCCGACCTGCTCTGCGGTGTGGATGCGGTAGTAGACGGGTGCGACAACTTCGCCACCCGCTTCGCGGTGAACGAGGCCTGCTTCAGGGCCGGCATACCCCTGATCTCCGGAGCCGCCATACGCACCGAGGGACAGGTGACCGTCTTCTCCGGAAAGCCCGGAGGACCCTGCTACCAGTGCCTCTACCCACGTGACGGCAGCGTCGACGAGACCTGCGCCGCCAACGGGGTGCTCGCCCCTGTAGTGGGCATTATCGGCAGCATTCAGGCCGCCGAAGTCCTCAAGGTACTGACGGGTGCCGGGGAGCCCCTGTACGGCCGCCTGCTTCTGATGGACGCCATGACTATGGAGTTCCGTAGCGTCCGACTCCCGTCGGACCCGAGCTGCCCGGTGTGCGGCGGCCACAAAACCTGAAAAGCCGCCTACCGCCGCGATAACCCCTGCGCTTTCTCGCTCAGCACAAGGTCCGCGATATTCCGCTTCGAGTGGCACGTCTGCGGCCCCGCAACCGCAGCTTGATACGATCTGGTCGCCAACCGAAGCTCGGGGGGCGGTGCTCAATTCACTCGTCCCGATGATGATCCCCATGCGCGGGCGCCGCGCCCTCGTGCTCGTGACCGGTTCCCGAGCCCAGCGGGTGGATGTGCACATGCTCGTGGGTGTGGGTATGAGGGTGCGTGTGGATCGCGCCGTCGAGCAGGTTGCCGTCCTCCAGCAGCACGGCCCGGGTCGCCAGTCGTCCCACCAACCGCCGGTCGTGGGAGACGAACAGCATCGCCTGGTCGAGGCCGGAGAGGTGATCCACCAGCCGCCGCTCGGTGACCTCATCCAGTCCGTTGGTGGGCTCGTCCAGCAACAACACCTCGGGACGCATGGCGAGCACCGAGCCGAGTGCCACCAGCCGCTTCTCCCCCCCGAGAGCCTGTGTGTAATGCGCCCCCCGAAGCCCGCGAGTCCTAAATCGGCCAGGGTCGCCTCGGCGATCTCCCGTGCATGCCGCGGACTTTCCCCCAGATTCAGCGGGCCGAAGACCAAGTCCTCCAGAACCGTGGGGCAGAAGAGCTGATCGTCCGGATCCTGGAACAGCAGCCCCACCCGCCGCCGAACCGCCCGGAAATCGGCCTCGGAACGCCGCGCGGCACCGAAGGCACGCACCTCTCCTCGTAAAGGCCGGAGCAGCCCCACCAGCAGATGCAGCAGACTGGTCTTGCCCGAGCCGTTGGGACCAACAAGTGCAAGCCGCTCATGCGGATGAAGCGCCAGATCCACCCCCTTGAGCACCTTGCGCTCCGGGTACCCGAAGCCGACTCCCGCAAGCTCCAGCAGGGGACTGCTCACGGTGAATGCTCCAAGGCAAGCAACCCGGCGAGTGCGAGCACGAACGCCAGCGCGAGCAGGCTGTCCGCAAGCTGCCAACGCAGCGGGTCAAGCAGGTAGAAGCGCCCGTGAAATCCACGGCATATCATGGCCGCCGTGACGCGCCGCGAGCGCTCCAAGCTGCGCACCAGCAGCATTCCCATCAGCCAGCCAAGGGAACGCCAAGTGTGGCGGTCGCTGTGCGGGACAAAGGCGCGGGCCCGCATGGCCCGAAGCAGCCGCTGATGCTCCTGATACAGCACGCCGACATAACGCACGGTAAGGAGAAACAGATGCGCGAGCTTGTCCGGCACCCCCAACCGCGCCAGCGCGTGGCCGAGTGCAGCGGGATCAATTCCGCCCACCAACGTCACTAGGGCGAGCGCGACCGCATTCGCTTTGAGGGCGATGGTGACCGCGCGCTCCAGGCCGTCGAGACTCGCCGTCAACGGCCCGATCGGGAACCACAGCTCACCGGGGACCGTGAAGGGCAGGGTGAGGAGCATCACCAGCACGAGCCCCTCGACGGGAGCCAGGCGGCGGGTGAGCGAACGCAAATCCCGGATGCCGCCCATGGCAAGCACGAACGCGAGCGCGAAGGCGGCGAGCAAGACAGGCAATCGGGTCAAGCTCACGGTGACAAACGCAAAACCCAAGGCAGCGAGGACCAAGAGTCTCGGGTCTCTCCCGGCGAGCCAACGGGGCGCGGCGCGGGGGGCGAAAACGAACGGCGCGCTCACACCCTGTTCCGCTCAAGACGGCTGCGCCACCAAAGCACGACCCCGGCCACTCCGACGATGTACCCGATGCCGCCGAGTAGATCGCGCAGACGCACCCGCTCTTCATGCTCGATGATCTGCGCGCGCAAGGGCCGGATCTGTCGGGCGACCGATTTCGCCACCAGCACCTCCAGCGAGGATCCCTCCGGCGGGCTGCCTGGTGCGACCGCAGCGGCACCGGGGACCTCGGATACGGAGGGGACGGCGACGCCGACCGGCGTCGGTATATCGCCCGCAAGCTCGGCGGCGGAAACGGTCCAGGCCCCCATGTGCCCGTCCGCGGTCTCGGCGACGATCAGGTGATCGACCCGCTCGCCCGCCGCGAAGGCGAACCGGCCCTCGGCGTCGGTACGCAGATCGGCCAGGATGCGCCCCTGCGGAGAACGTACGACGACCTTCGCACCTGAGGCGTTGGCACCCCCGGGGTAATAGACCGAGCCATCGACACGATTGCCCTGGGCCGCCGCGAAGACCTTGAGCGCATGGGCCTGTAGCGAGGGAGAGAACAGGCTGAGCCCGAGCAGCAGGGAGGCGAAATACCTAACCATCGCGGATCTCCATGGGAAACAACAGATTGGGGGCGACGCGTCCGAGGAAGGCCAAGGTGGCGCCGGTTATGGTCGCCTCGACCATGGCGAGCGGCAGATAGCCCGCCAGCAGGATCTGCGCGGCAGGCACCAGCTCCCTGCCGCTGAACCCCAGCGAGCAAGCCACGAGAAGACCGGTCAGCATAACGGCCAGGGCACCGGCCGCCGCGCCGAGCCGGAACAAACGCCTCGGTGGCGCAGCGCGCAGGGCCCTGCCAAACAACGCGGCGCACAAGAGGGCGGGAAGGGCCAGGTTCATGGTGTTGACGCCCAACACCAGGATCCCACCGTAGCCGAAGAACGCCGCCTGCAGCAGGAGCGCCACCAGCAGCGCGGGCACCGCAGCCCATCCCAGCACCAGCCCCATGAGCCCATTCAGCAGCAGGTGCACGCTGCTGGGCCCGAGCGGTACACTCACCAACGAGGCAACGAAGAAGGCGGCCGCGAGCACCGCCGCCTGCGGAATGCGGTCGTAGTCGAGTCGGCGCACCGCGACCGTCAAAGTACCGGCCGTGACAAGGGCCCCTGTGAACAGCACGGGGGCCGACAACAGACCATCGGGGATGTGTGCGATGGGTGGACACCGAAAGAACCAACAGATGATGAAATCATAATCCAACAGCGAGGCGATCGTCTCAACCCGCCGGTAACCGCCTCGCAGCCGGACGCAGCCGCCGAAACAAGTTCCTACGAAAAATGATTACCCAAGCCCGCTTCTGCGCTATACTTCGCCGCCATTAGTCACGCCGTCCGGTCGGCGCACCCGTCTCGCGGTTGATTCCCCCCTCTCAAGGCTCATCCCGAACGTCCATATTTCACATTGTCTGAACCGGCTCTGAGTCGTTTAAGTTGTGTATTGATTACTCGACCTCACTCATTTCGCCAATACACAAAACGAAGAGACCAATATTTGATGAATATCTACGTAGGCAACTTGGCGTACAGCGTAACCGAGGAAGAGCTTCGCGAGGCCTTTGGCGCATATGGCGAGATCTCGAGCTGCAGCCTGATAACGGACAAGTTCACGGGCCAGTCCAAGGGATTCGGCTTCGTCGAAATGGCCAACAACTCGGAGGCCGACGCCGCCATCAAGGCGCTGAACGAAACCGCTCTGAAAGGCCGCAACATCAAGGTCAACCAGGCAAAGCCCCGCGGCGAGCGTCCTTCCCGCGGCGGCGGTGGCGGCAGCCACCGGTACTGAGGCCCAGAGCGCGAAGAATCGACAGAGGCCCCCCGGATCGACTCGGGGGCGCCTCTGCGGGGTGGTCCCCACGCACCGTTGGGCATCCTGATCCACCTGCAAGCAGCATTCAGCTCCTGAGGACGACCTGTAGGTCGAACTTCTGTCCGACGCCTTGCTCACTACTTTCGGGCTGAAGCCCGAGCCGCGACTTCGACGCACCGTTTCTAGCTGAAGCCTGGCCTACCGCCCGGGCGAATCAAGAGTCCACCCCGGCGGACCGTTCCAGATCCGCCGCCACGCAACGCAACAAGCCCCAGTCGTAAGCACCGCCTAGCTTCTCGTAGGCGGGCCGCAGCTTGAGCCTACCATCCGTCTTTCCCTCCAGCAGCGTATCGCGAATCATGTCCAGCTCGTTCGCGGGCAGGTTGACCACTTCCTCCAGCGCCAGTCTTTTGTTCTCAATCAGCCGGGCAAGGTGGTTCATGACAGTCGCCGCACTCAGCCCCCGCCGGGTTGCGACGGTCTGCGGGTCCAAGCCCTGGAGAAACAGCTCCAGCGTTTTATCCAAGGTCTCGCCGGGATCGAGCGCCGGTGAATCCGGTTGCGGTTCGGGCAACGCAGTGCGGTGTGCATTGAGAACCTCTAAGAAGTCGCGGCCATAGCGGGCAAGCTTGCGCTCGCCGACCCCGTCGAGCAGCGCCAGCCGCGCCGGATCAGAGGGGCGGCGCTCGACCATCTGCATGAGCACCGCGTCGTGGAATACCACGTACGGTGGTACGCCCTGCTCATCCGCCAGCTCGCGGCGCTTGGCCCGCAGGGCCTCCCAGAGCTGTAAATCCTCCGCACTGAGAGTCCCGGCCCGCTCGCTTGCGCCCCTGCGCCGCTCGGGCGGACGGTCACGACGCAGGTGAAGCCTCTGCTCCGCGCGCAGCACCGGACGGGCGGCCTCGGCGAGAAGCAGCGAGCCGTGCCCGTCCATGTCCACCGACAGCAGCCCCCGCGCCACCAGCTGCCGGAAGACGGACCGCCACTGTGCCTCTTCCAGGTCCCGGCCGAGTCCGAAAACCTTGAGCCGATCATGCCCGAAGCGCCGCATGCGCTCATCGTCCTTGCCGCGTAGCACGGCGATCAGGTAGTTGACCCCGAAACGCTGTCCCGTGCGGTAGACGGCGGACAGCGCCTGCTGGGCGGCCAGGGTGCCGTCCCAGGTCTCGGGCGGCTCCAGGCAGTTATCGCAGTTGCCGCAAGGTTCCGGGAGCGTGTCGCCGAAGTAGCGCAGCAGGGCCTCGCGCCGGCAACTGGTGATCTCGCACAGGCCGAGCATGGCCTCCAGCTTGCGCCGCTCGATGGCCTTGTGGCGCTCGTCGGCATCGGACTGCTCCATCATCTGACGCAAGGTGAGCACCCCCTGCAGCCCGTAGGCCATCCATGCATCCGCCGGAAAGCCGTCGCGTCCGGCGCGCCCCGTCTCCTGGTAGTAGGCCTCCAGGCTCTTGGGCAGATCCAGGTGGGCGACGAAGCGCACATCGGGCTTGTCGATGCCCATGCCGAACGCGATGGTGGCAACGATGATAACGCCGTCCTCGCGCAGGAAGCGCTGCTGATGACGCTCGCGCATCTCCGCCGGGAGACCCGCGTGGTAGGGCAGCGCCCGCCAGCCCTTGCCCGACAACCAGGCAGCGACCGACTCCACCTTGCGCCGGGACAGGCAATAGACGATACCCGCCTCCCCCGCGTGCTCGCGCTGCAGGAAGCGATGGAGCTCAGCCTTTGCATCCCGGTACTGGCCGATGCGGTAGCGGATGTTGGGGCGGTCGAACCCGCTGATGAAAGCACGCGCCTGCTGCAGGGCCAGCCGCTCGCGGATGTCGTTGCGGGTTGGCTCGTCGGCAGTGGCGGTCAGGGCGATGCGAGGTATACCGGGGAAGCGCTCGGCCAGGACATCGAGCTGGGTGTACTCCGGCCGGAAGTCGTGCCCCCACTGGGAGACGCAGTGGGCCTCGTCGATGGCGAACAGGCCGATCCCTGCCCGGCCCAAAAGATCCAGCGCCCGTGGCGTGACCAAACGCTCCGGGGCCATGTAGAGGAGATCCAAGCCGCCGGCCACCAGCTCCCGCTCGATGCTGCGGGCCTCTTGCGCAGAGAGCGTGGAGTTGAGAAAGGCCGCGCGCACGCCGTTCTGGCGCAAGGCGTCCACCTGGTCCTGCATCAGGGCGATCAGGGGCGAAATCACGATGCCCGTCCCGGCCCTGAGCAGTGCGGGAATCTGGTAGCAGAGCGACTTGCCGCCCCCCGTGGGCATGAGCACCAGGGCATCGCCGCCGCCGGTCACATGATCGATGATCTGGGCCTGCGGGCCGCGGAACTCCCGGTAGCCAAAGAAGCTGTGAAGGATGTCGATTGCAGCCTTTTCCATTTGGACCAAGGGTAGTCCCCGGGTGGCCTGTAAATCCAGGCGGCGGTTTGCGAAACTTCGGATTGGAGACCAAGTTTGGCTTTACGTGCCGTCCCTTCCTGTTCCTGCAGGCCACGGGACTGACGATAACAAGCGCCGGATCACCGAAGGAGAAGCCGAGACACTCCTGAGGGCCGACTGGACGAGGCGGAGCAGGCAGTCGAGCGCCTGATCAACGTCCCCCCGGACGACCACCAATTCTCGGCCCTGGTGAGCTTCACCTTCAACCCGGGGAAGCGGCAACCTGCAAGAGAGCACACTGCGCCGCAAGCTCAAGGGCGGCAACTATGAGGCCGTCCCTTCGGAGATGTCGCGCCGGGTCAAGGCTGGCGGTAAGACACTGCGCGGCCTGGTGCGCCGCCGAGCGGACGAGGGCGCCCTCTTCGTGGCGCCCGTGGACGAAGACCGGACGCAAGAGCGGATACAGAATCGTGCAGAACGACAGGAAAGCACGTTTTTACACCTTGGTTGAGGTAATCTGTCGCAAGCGACTACATTCGCTGCCGATGCCGGCCCCAATCCCGGGTGCTTGTTCGGCGGCACTTTATTATACTCACGCGGTAGGGTAGCTGTTTATGTCAGACAGCCATCCATTACAGCACGCCCGCAAGACTGGTCTTCTCGAGCGGCTGGAAGATGATGTTTCGGATCTTCAGAAGCGAGTGCTGAAGCTCGAAGACAGGTCCGGATGCTGACCGCAAATCTCAAGAGGTGCACCACCCAGGCAAACGGAAGCCTCCACTTCCGGTATAGCAACGATCCACGCCTTATCGAGACAGCCGCATGAGCCTAGTACAAGAAAGCCAGCGTTCGTTTAACGACCCCGCGCTGGTCTCCGCCCGCACCGACCTGATGCGCGAGCTGCGCAGCTTTCTGCCCGTGGACTCGGTCCTGGAGCAGGAAGAGGAGCTTCGCCCCTACGAGTGCGACGGCCTGTCCGCCTACCGGCAGCTCCCGTTGCTGGTGGTGCTTCCGCGCACCGTCGAGGAGGTCCAGCGCATTATGCGCCTGTGCCACCAACACAGCGTGCCCGTCGTCGCCCGAGGGGCCGGGACCGGGCTCTCCGGCGGTGCCCTGCCCCACGCCGAGGGTGTCCTGCTCAGTCTGGCTCGCTTCAACCGGATTCTGGACATCGACCGGGAGGGGCGAACGGCAAGGGTACAGCCCGGCGTGCGCAACCTGGCGATCTCCGAGGCCGCCGCCCCCTTAGGCCTCTACTATGCTCCGGACCCTTCCTCTCAGATCGCCTGCACCATCGGCGGCAACGTGGCGGAGAACTCCGGTGGGGTTCACTGCCTGAAGTACGGGCTGACGGTGCACAACGTGCTGGCGATCACGCTGGTGAGTGCCGACGGCGAGCTGCTCGAGGTCGGCGGCGAGGCGCTGGATTCCCCCGGCTACGACCTGCTGGCCCTGCTAGTGGGCTCCGAGGGCATGTTGGGCGTGGTGGTCGAGGTGACCATCCGCCTGCTGCCTATACCCGAGCAGGCGCAGGTGATACTAGCCGCCTACGACGACGTGGAGAAGGCCGGCCAGGCGGTGGGAGACATCATCGCCGCGGGCATCATCCCGGCGGGCCTGGAGATGATGGACGGCCCCGCCATTCAGGCGGCGGAAGACTTCGTCCACGCCGGCTATCCGACGGATGCCGCCGCCATCCTGCTGTGCGAGGTGGACGGCACCGAGCAAGAGGTCAGCGAGCACATCGCCCGTGTCCGCGAGCTGCTTCTCGCCAGTGGTGCCACCGAGGTGCGCACCGCAAAGGACAACCTGGAGCGCATGCGTTTCTGGCAAGGCCGAAAGTCCGCCTTCCCCGCCGTGGGCCGCATTTCACCGGACTACTACTGCATGGACGGCACCATCCCCCGTCGCCGGTTGCCGGAGGTCCTGCGCCGCACCGCCGAGCTGTCCGAGGAGTACGGCCTGCCGGTGGCCAACGTCTTCCATGCGGGCGACGGCAATATGCACCCGCTGATCCTCTACAACGCAAACAACCCGGGCGAGCTGGAGCGGACGGAGGAGCTGGGGGGCAAGATCCTGGAGCTGTGCGTCGAGGTGGGCGGCACCATCACCGGCGAGCATGGCGTGGGCATTGAGAAGATCCGCCAGATGTGCGTCCAGTTCGACAAGGACGAGCTGGAGCAGTTCATGGCGGTCAAGCGGGCCTTCGACCCCGGGGAGCTGCTGAACCCCGGCAAAGGCATTCCAACGCCGCGCCGCTGCTCCGAGTACAAACAGCTGCCCTCGCACAAGCACGATCATCAATGACGGACAAGACCCCCTGCTGGATCTACAAGAGCCCTCTCAAGGAGGAGATGTACCTCTATCTCTCGGATAAGGAGGGGTTCGACCGCGTACCGGATGCGCTGATGTCGCGGTTCGGCGAACCGGTGTTCGTCTTGGAGCTGGAGCTCCACGAGGGACGGCCCCTGGCGCGGGAGGACGTTGTACAGGTCATGCAGAACCTGCAGGGTCAGGGATTCCACCTGCAAATGCCCCCCAAGCTGGAGCCCTGGCTCTATCACGGGAACGAAGATTGAGTTTATGCGAACGCGGCTATGAACAACGACCTAACCGAAGAGCTGAACACGCGCGTCCGCTCCGCATTCGACTCCGGCACAAGGCTGGAGATCCGCGGCAGCGGCTCCAAGCATTTCTTGGGCCGCACACCCACGGGCGAGCTGCTGGAGGTTTCCGGTCACACCGGTATCGTCAACTATCAGCCCACGGAGCTGGTGGTCACCGCCCGCTGCGGGACCAGCCTTGAGACCATCGAGACGGCGCTGGCGGACGAAGGCCAGATGCTACCCTTCGAGCCCCCCTACTTCGGACCCGGGGCCACCATCGGCGGCACCATCGCCTGTGGCCTGTCGGGCCCGGCTCGGCCCTATGCCGGATCGGCACGGGATCTGGTACTCGGCACCCGCGTGCTCACCGGACGCGGCCAAGTGCTGCGCTTCGGAGGAGAGGTGATGAAAAATGTGGCCGGTTACGACGTTTCCCGGCTCATGACCGGCGCCTTCGGCACCCTGGGGCTCTTGCTGGACGTGAGCCTGAAGGTCATGCCAATCCCGGCCGCGGTGCGCACACTCGCGCTGGAACGCTCCGAGCCCGAGGCGATCCGGCTGATGAATTCCTGGGCCGCAACCCCGGCCCCCATCACCGCTACCTGCTACGACGAGGACCGGCTCTATGTCCGGCTCGCCGGTGCCGAGACCGCGGTCGCTCAGGCCGCTGATACCATCGGCGGCGAACCCATCGAGCAGCAGGACGAGCTCTGGCGCACGAATATCCGCGAGCAGGGCCATGCCTTCTTCGCCGGCGAGGCACCGCTGTGGCGCTTGTCTCTGCCATCGGCGACACCGCCTCTGGAGCTCCCCGGGAGCCAGCTCATCGAATGGGGCGGCGCCCAGCGCTGGTACCGCGGCGAGCTGACCGCCGATGCGGTTCGCAAGGCAGCGGCCGAGGCCGGCGGTCACGCCACTCTCTTCCGCGGCGGCGACCGAAACACAGAGGTCTTCCAACCTCCGGCGCCGGCGCTGATGGCCATCCACCATAATCTCAAGCAGGCGTTCGACCCGGGTGGATTGCTCAATCCCGGGAGGCTCTTCGCCGAGATCTGACGCCACGCACCCAGCCGAGCAACCGGCGCCCCCGAGCGCCGAGGCAAAAACGCGAAGCCGCACCCGCCCGGCCATACCGGAACCCAAAACATGCAGACCGACATCATTCCCGAATTTCTTCAGACCCCCGAGGGACAAGAGGCCGACGCCATTCTGCGCGCCTGCGTCCATTGCGGATTCTGCACCGCCACCTGTCCCACCTACCAGCTCCTGGGCGACGAGCTGGACGGCCCCCGCGGACGCATCTACCAGATAAAGCAGGTCCTGGAGGGTCAGACCCCGACCCGGACCACCCAGTTGCACCTGGACCGCTGCCTCACCTGCCGTTCCTGCGAAACCACCTGCCCTTCCGGTGTCCGTTACGGCAGACTGGTGGACATCGGGCGAGAGATTGTCGAGAAACTTGTCGAGCGGCCACTTGGCGAGAAGCTGCTGCGCCAGGCGCTGGTCTCTACGGTTCCGTACCCGTCCCGGTTCGGCGCTTTGGTGAAGCTCGGCGGGCTCGCCAGGCCCCTGCTGCCGGGGGCACTCAAGGCGAAGGTGCCGACCGCCCGCCCGGCCGGTACCTGGCCGGCTCCCGCCGGGGCACGCAGGATGCTCGCACTCGCCGGATGCGTTCAATCGGTGGCAACGCCTGCTACCAACGCAGCCGCGGCGCGGGTGTTGAGCAGGCTCGGAATCGACCTCGTGGAGATTCCCGAGGCGGGCTGCTGCGGCGCCGCGGCCTATCACCTCAACGCCCGGGCAGAGGGACTCGACGCGATGCGCCGCAACATCGACGCCTGGTGGCCCGCGGTCCAGGACGACGCCGAGGCGATCCTGATCAACGCCAGCGGCTGCGGCTCCATGGTCAAGGAATACGGCGACGTGCTGCGCCACGACCCTCAGTACGCGCAGAAGGCCGCGCGGATTTCCGAGCTGGCGCGGGACCCGGTCGAGGTGCTCTCGGAGGCGGACCTCGCGCCTTTGGGGCAGCCGGGCAGAGGCCGCAAGATAGCCTTTCACTCCCCCTGCACACAACAGCACGGACAGCAGCTGAAGGGCGTAATAGAGCCCATCCTGACCAAGCTGGGTTTCGTACCGACCGCGGTGCCGGACGCCCACCTGTGCTGCGGGTCGGCCGGGACCTACTCCCTGACCCAGCCCGAGCTCTCCCGACGGCTGCGAAACGACAAGGTCCTGGCCCTGGAATCCGGCATTCCGGATATCATCGCCACCGCGAACATCGGCTGTCAGCTCCACCTGGAGGCGGGTGCGAGCACACCTGTGGTGCATTGGCTGGAGCTGTTGGACGCGCCTTGAAACGCAGGGTCCGACGCTGGCTCGTCGTTGCCTATGCTCGACGCAGCGCACTCCCGCTCCGGCGGCTCCCGGATCCGAATTTGGTTGACACTGCGGCCCCCCAGGGTGTCTTTACGTGAGCATCTTTCCCAAGCGAGCACTCCCGAGGGATCCGTCAGATGAATAACAAAGCAGGCTTCATCGGCCTCGGCATCATGGGCCGTCCCATGGCCCTGAACCTCAGAAAAGCGGGACATGACCTGTTCGTGCACGCCCGACGGGCCGAGTCCATGGAACCGCTGGTCGAATCGGGTGCCATCGCTTGCGCGAGCCCTGCGGAGGTCGCGCGTCAGGCGGACATCGTCTTTACCATGGTCTCGGACACTCCCGACGTGGAGCAGGTCATCCTGGGCACGGACGGCGTACTCGAAGGCGTGCGCTCCGGCAGCCTGGTGGTGGACATGAGCACCATCTCCCCCTCCGCCACCCGAGTTCTGGCCATACGCCTGCGCGAGAAGGGCGCGGAGATGCTCGACGCCCCCGTTTCCGGCGGCGAGGCCGGAGCTGTCGACGGCGTCCTGTCCATCATGGTCGGCGGCAGCGGTGCGGCATTCGAGTGGGCTCTGCCCCTCCTCGAGGTCATGGGCCGCAATATCGTTCACGTCGGCAAAAACGGGGCGGGCCAGGTTTGCAAGGCGTGCAACCAGGTCGTCATCAGCCAGACCATGGCCGCCGTCGGCGAGGCCATCCTAATGGCCAGGGCCTCGGGGGTGGACCCGGCGAAGGTGCGCGCCGCCCTGCTCGGGGGCTCGGCCTACAGCAAGATCCTGGAGATACACGGCCAGCGCATGATCGACGCCGATTACCGGCCCGGCTTCAAGGCCGGTCTGCACCGGAAGGATCTGCGCATCGTCCTGGGCGCCGCAGATGAGCTAGGCATCGCCCTGCCCGGCACCGCCCTGGTGTCCCAGTATCTCAACGCATTGGTTGGCCGCGGGCTTGGCGATTTGGATTCCTCCGCCCTGTTCCGGGTGCTGGAGGATGCGAGTGGATTAGAGCACTGTTGAATCGCTGGCGGGACGACTCATCTCACGGAGTGTTTGTAGCGGGAACAGAGACCGGTCTGCTCTCTTGCTCGAAGTTCGGCTCGGAGCGCTCTGTGGAAACCGCCCGTGCCCCGTTTTCGTCGCTCCGCGTCCGGTGTTGTTCCTGCCAATTGGACTCCAAGCTCTCTTTTGCGCTACGTCTTCGATAGCCGTTCTCATCACCGCCCTCGATGATGCAGCCCCGGGCCAGACGATAGGCATAGGTCTTACCGGACTCCAGGCGCACTTCAGCCGCGCAGTTGTAGACGCCGAGCTCGTATGTGAGCCTGTGCTCCCCGGCCTTTATCTCGAGGCTGCGCTCTTCGTCTGGATACAAGACGGTTGCAGGACGCCCGTCGACACTTAACCGCATCGGGAAGAAGCTGTCGCGGGACGACGGCTCCCGGTAGACGGTGACCTGCGCTGGCGGCCCATTCGACCGGGGATCTTCGATCGTGGTGCAGCCGGACAGGGCTACAATAATTAGGAGAAGAAGAGAAAGGAATCTTGAAATCGCTTTCATCGGAAGAAGTACCTGCACTCGACTCCCGATATGATACCCGAGCGGCCCGCCAGACGGTGGTCCGGAAGCTTAGGCGATTGCCGGAGATATGACAGCAATCGCCTTATCTCCCGGCCGCGCGGCTCGGCGGAGCGAGTCCCCGTTTGTACCCGGTGCACGCCCGTGTTAGTTTTGCATCGCTTTTTAATGGCAGACTGAGGTGTACAAATGTCCGCGACCGGTGAAATCTCCCTGACTGAGGCCCAGCAAGCAATCTTCGGCGAGCTGAAGAAGAACTGGGGCTGGCTCCTGGCCTTCGGCATCCTGTCCATCGTCCTGGGCACCATCGGCCTGGGAATGACCTTTGCCCTGACCGAGGTGAGCATCATCTTCTTCGGCGTTCTGCTCATCGTCGGCGGGGTGTTTCAGCTCTTCGACGCCTTCAAGTGCAAGGGCTGGAAAAGCACCCTCTGGCACGTACTCATCGCGCTGCTCTACATCGTTGCCGGTATATCGATGGTCAGCCAACCGCTGATGGCCGCCACCACTCTGACCCTGATCATCGCCTGGATACTGATCGGAGTCGGCGTCGCGCGCATCATCATGGCCTTTCAGCTAAGACCTACGCAGGGTTGGTTCTGGACCCTGTTTGCAGGAATCATCTCCATCGCCCTTGGTGTCATGATCCTCGCCGAGTGGCCCGTATCCGGCCTCTGGGTGATCGGGCTGTTCGTGGCCATCGAGCTTATTTTCAATGGCTGGTCCTATGTGTTCGTGGCGCTGGCAGCTCGCAAGGCCGGGAAATCGGGCGCCGAGGGCACCGGAACCGCCGGGGCAGCCGGCTGATCGGCTCCCGGACGCAGCAGCATCCGGCGAAATACGGGGGCCAACCAGCCGCGAGGTTGATTCGGCCATTTCACCAGGCACCCTATTTCGCCCCGGCGTCCGATAATTTCCGCACCAGATTCGCCGCTCGTTTAAGCTCGGCCACGGCCTCATCGAGCCGCTTTGCGCGGATATGAAGCAGGCCGAGGGCATGACGTAGGCCGGCACTCTCGGGGTCGACGTCAAGCCCGGAGCGAAGGACCTCCTCGCCCTCCCTGTCAGAGCCCAATGCACGGTAGAGATCGGCCAGGTTCGCGTAAGCCGGAACGAATCCGCTATCCAGGCGCAGGGCGGTGCGATAGGCCTTCTGCGCCATTGCCGCCTTGCCCTGCGCCATCGCCACCAAGCCGATATTGAGAAGGGACTCGGGCCGCTCCGCGTTGACCCGCTGGGAGGCCAGGTAGGCGTTCAGGGCAGCATCCAGCCGTCCGCGCTCGGCCTCCGGAAGCTCGTATCGGATCAGCCGGGCCAGGGTGCGCGCCGCCTCCAGTCGGACAGCCCGCACGGGATCCTCCAGCAGGGGCATACCTAGCTTGAACTGGGACTCGGGACCTGTCACCTCCAGATAGCGGACCGCAGCACCGCGCACCAGGGGATCCGGATCCCGGAGCAGGCGCGGCAGGGCGAGCAGGTGGGTCTGCTCCGGGCGCTCCCGCAGCAGGTCCAGGGCGCTGGCGCGGGCGATGCCGGGCTCGTCGGGATCAACCGCCAGGTCCATCAGGCGTCTTCCCGCATCGGGAGCACCTGTACGGCCCGCGTGCAGCGCCTGTCCGAAGTGGGGCGCCCGCTCCGGCTTCTCGCCGTACCACCGGGTCAGGGCGTCAATGGACCACTGGACGGGCTTGTCCGGGTGACACCGGTTGCAGGCATTCGGGGATCCGAGCTCCAAGGAAAGGTCGGGGCGCGGTACCCGCATGCTGTGATCGGCCCGCTCGTCGTTGACCATGTAGAGCTGCTGGGGCATATGACAATCGACGCAGGACGCCCCTCCGGTCCCGGGGGCATGGTGGTGATGGGCCTCGGAGTCATAACGTCCGGCGTCGTGACACCGGGCGCAGACCAGGTTGCCCTGCGCCTTGAGCCGCAGGCTGTGGGCGTCGTGGCAGTCGGTACAGGTAACCCCCTCGCGGTACATCCGGCTTTGGATGAAGGAGCCGTAGACGTAGACCTCGTCCTTGATCTGGCCGTCCGGGTGATACAGATTCTCGTCCAGCAACGAGAGCCGGTGGCTCTCGCCCAGGGGCTTTCCGTACTGGTAGTCCTCGTGGATCAGGCCGCGCCTTGAATGGCAGCGGGCACAGAGCTCGACCTTGGTGCGGTCCGTGCGCGGGGCGGAGCGGCCAACCTTTCCGGTCTCTGGCTCGATGGACCAGGTCCCGCGGTCCGATCCGCCAGATCCACCACCAGCCCCTTGGCTTCGTCCCATGCCTTGGCTTCTCCCTTCGCGGCTGATTCCGCCTGCGCCTGGTGCCTGGAGCCGGGCCCGTGGCAAGCCTCGCAGGCCACGTCGATCTCCGTCCAGGTGGTCTGGAAGGCATCGGTCTGAGGGTCGTAATTCTTCTTCAGACCCGTGGAGTGGCACTCGGCACACTGGTAGTTCCAGTTCTGATCCCGGGCTGCCCAGTGCAGCGGGTGCCGGTGGTCCATTCCCTCCTCGTCCGGGTAGAGGTGAAACCAGTTCTGGCCGCCGTCCTCCGCCGCACGGGAGTCCCAAGCCAGCCCCAGACTCTGCAATCGCCCACGCGGAAGCTCGATCAAGTATTGCTGCAGCGGATACCAGCCGAAGCTGTACTTGACCGGATACTCTCTCGGCTCTCCGTCCGGGCCGTCGGTTAGGACGAAGTAGCCGCCGTCTTTGCGATAGAACCTGGATGTCACGCCGTGGGCCGTGACCTGCGCGTCTTCAAAATCCCCCAGAATCGAATCCTCGCCCGCCTCCGCCATTGCCAGGTCGCGATGGGAGCCCAGCCAGGCCTGATACTCCGGCTCATGGCAACCAGCGCAGGTCTTGCTCCCGACGTAAACCGGCGCCTCGTCGGCGTCAGTCGGTGGCGCCGGCAACCCGGCGATCGGAGCGAGCGGGAAAACGCAGGTAAGGACTAGCAGCGGAGCCGCGCGGAGTCCCTGGCATCGAAGGCGGCGAAAAAGGGGCAGGGCTTTAGGTGGCAGACTGCGCGCCGCCGGCTGCCTGCTCATCGAGGTGTCGCCCCCGGCGGTATTCTTTCCGCCGGCCTGATCTCGCATGGAGGCCCCAGATAGATGAGCTGACTTGGCACCGGCCTGATCCTTATGTACTGGCGGCATTCGTTGAAGGCAAGGTAGTAGCCGAAGATATAGTCCCCCGGCTCGAGCATGAAGGTATAGCTCTCGTCGGTCCAAAGGCCGTAGATCTCATCCCCGTCGATGGTGAAGGTCATGGGGACGAACAAGCCCATGATGGAGGTCACGCGCTTCACCGTGACCTCCGATGGCGTCCTCGCACCGCTCGGTGCCGGCGGGTAATTGACGGGACCGATCTTCCAGCCGCAACCGGTAAGCAGAAAAACCGCCGCAATCAAGCCGAGCCTCATCACTGTATCCCCCCTGCGTTGGCATCTCCGGGAGCCTGGGTCCGGACCGAACCAGGTCTCATGGTCTGTCCCGATTCTAACGGGAATGTGTCCGCATGGCCGCTTTCTCTCGCCGGCGCTCACCTGGAATGTGCCCCGAACGCCGAGATGCGCCACCGGACGACTCTGAAAACGCGTCCCGGTTCCGGTCCGAACCTTACGGTCAGGTAACGTCCCGGCAAGCATGGCGCAAGGCGCCCGGGTCTATAAAAGGATCACCAGCGAAGGCGGAGCCGGAACAACCGAACCGCTACGAGCCTGTCTGGCTTGCGCGCTCAAAGCGAGCGAGCGCGGGGCCGAGGCGGATTCTTCGCCCGATTGAGGGGAACAATGGACCTTTTCAACAAAATCGGGCGGAAGATCCGACCGGCATCCGCGGTTCCGCAGTAGAACAGTTGCAAGTCAGACAGGCTGCTTGCCGCCGACGCACATCCACCCACAGTAAGGAGCAACTCCATGGCCATCCACGAGAACCAGCACAACACCACAGGCGTTCTTTCCCTGCCTGATAAGCACCGCTTCCTGGCACGCAGCGCACTCGCCGGCGCCATCGCCTTGGCGTTGGCCGCAACCTACATGGTCACCACCAACGAGGCTGCCGCCAATCTCCCGCAGGCTCAACCGAGCACCGGCAGCGCCTTCGCGGGACCCCCCAGCTTCGCCGAGGTCGCACAGCGTGTAACACCCGCCGTAGTCAACGTTGCGGTAACTCCGAACGACGCCTCCGGGCCGGGATACCCCGGTGTGGCGCTTCCTCAGGTTCCAAAGGACTCCCCGATGCATGATTTCTTCGAGCGCTTCTTCGACGGCCGCTCAGGAATGCCCGAAGGATTCGAGGTGCCACGGCAGGTGCAGGGGCAGGGATCGGGCTTCATCATCGACGCCGAAGGGCACGTGGTCACCAACAATCACGTGATCGCCCGAAGACGCCGAGGTCCAGGTCATCCTGAACGACGGCAGCCAAGTACCAGGCCAGGGTCAAGGGACGGGATCCCAAGACGGATCTCGCCCTGCTCAAGATCGACGCCGACCAACCGCTGCCCTACGTCGAGCTCGGCGACTCGGACGGAGCTCGCGTCGGCGACTGGGTCCTGGCCGTGGGCAACCCCTTCGGCCTGGGCGGCTCGGTGAGCGCAGGCATCGTCTCGGCACGGGGCCGGGACATCAACTCCGGCCCCTACGACGACTATCTGCAGATCGACGCCCCCATCAACCGCGGCAATTCCGGCGGCCCCCTGTTCGACGCGAGCGGGCAGGTGGTCGGCGTGAACACGGCCATTTACTCGCCCAGCGGCGGCAACGTAGGCATCGGTTTCGCGATCCCCTCCTCGACCGCCGAAGCCGTGATCGCGCAGCTCAAGGAGCGGGGACACGTGGAGCGCGGCTGGCTCGGTGTCCAGATCCAGGCCGTCACCGACGAGATGGCCGCGAGCCTGGGTCTGGAGTCCAGCCAGGGAGCACTGGTCGCCAGCTCTGGTGCCGGACAGCCCGGCCAGCGAGGCCGGCCTGCGCCCCGGGGATCTGATCCTCTCCGTCGGCGGTACGACCATCGACGATTTCAAGATCCTGCCGCGCATGATTGCCGATACGAACGCCGGTACCCGGCTCATGATCGAGGTGCTGCGCAACGGAAAGACCGAGCAGATCCCGGTCGTCATCGGCGCCATGCCGACGCAAAACACGGTGGCAGCTGCAGCGGATCAGGGCGCGGACGAGTACAAGCCTCGCCTCGGCCTGTATCTGTCCCCGTTGACGCCTCAATCGCGAAAGACACACGGGATCGACGGCGAGGCCAAAGGCGTTCTCGTAGCGGAAGTGGAATCGGGCAGCCCGGCGCAAAAGGCCGGTATCAAACCTGGCAACCTGATCTCCATGATCGGGCAGCAGCGGGTCACCGCGCCCGAAGAGGTGGTGGCCGGTGTGCGCAAGGCGACCGAGGAGAAACGCGAATCCGTTCTACTGCTGGTGGAGCAGGACGGAGAGAAGCGCTTCGTCGCCGTTCCATTCCAGACCTGACGAGAGACAAACAAGAAGCAAGGCGTAGAAAACCACCCGCCCCCCTCCGTAGCGATTCGCTTGCGACAAACAAGGCTGTGGGATAGGCGGCGTGGTTTTCCGCGAGTGCGCTGGCAGGGAAGCCAGGGTCAAGCGTGCAGGGACGTATTCACGGCGTCCCGCGGGAGGCCATGTCGCCTATCCGTTGTTCGCCTTAGCGCGTCTCAAGCTATTGTCATATTCGCGTTAATCTGCGTTCATGTGCGGCTGAAAACAAAATACGATACTCCACTGCAGACCATGCGCATCCTGCTCATCGAAGACGACCGACAGGTCGTGTCCTATCTAATGAAGGCCCTGGGAGAGGCCGGCGCTGTCACCGATCATGCGGCGGATGGCAAGGAGGGCCTGCTCCTGGCGACGAGCGAGTCATACGACGCCCTGATCATCGACCGCATGCTGCCCAAGGTGAACGGTCTGTCCATCGTGCGCACCCTGCGCGCCTCGGGTGACAAGACCCCGGTGCTTATTCTCAGCGCCCTCGGCGAGGTGGACGACCGGGTGCAGGGCTTGAAGGCAGGCGGGGACGACTACCTGGTCAAGCCCTTCGCCTTCTCCGAGCTCCACGCACGGATCGAGGCCCTCCTGCGCCGGGGTTCCGGCGAAACCCCGGAGACTCGGCTGCGGGTCGCCGACCTGGAGATGGACCTGCTCGCGCGCACCGTTACCCGTGCGGGTGCGCCGGTTCCGCTCCAGGCGCGCGAGTTTCGCCTGCTCGAGTACCTGATGCGACACGGCGGTCAGGTGGTCACGCGCACCATGCTGCTGGAGAACGTCTGGGACTACCACTTCGATCCCCAGACCAACGTGATCGATGTCCATATCAGCCGTCTGCGCTCCAAGATCGACAAGGGCTTCGACCGCCCCTTGCTGCACACGGTCCGCGGCGCGGGGTATGCGCTGCGAGACTCCTGATAGCCGCAACAGCCCCATCGCTCGGTCGGAGACAACCAATAACCTCACGCAAGTGCGCCGAGGCACAGAGGATTTTTGGCGGATTTTGCGTCTTTAATCAGGCAATCTTTGTATCTTGCTGTCATCGAGACTCGTGCATCGCCGAACCAGAATCCTCCGCAGCTCCATTTTTCGGCTCGCCCTACTCTACATGGCGCTGTCCATCGGCTCGGTAATCGTCCTGCTGGGGTTCATCTATTGGGCCACTGCTGGCTATGCGGACCGTCAGATCGACGCCACCATTGATGCCGAAATCGGCGGATTGGCGGAGCAGTATCGGCGCCGTGGGCTGGTCGGGCTCACGACCCTTATCGCCGAGCGGGTGGCCAGGGATCCTCAGGGCGCCAGCGTTTACCTGTTGGCGGACGACGAGCTGAACCCCCTGGTCGGCAACCTGAGCCGCTGGCCGGCAACCGCGGGCGACGGCGAGGGCTGGATCGGCTTTCGACTCCGTGACTGGGGACAGGACAAGTCCGAAGAGCACCAGGCTCGGGCCCGCACCTTCGTCCTGCGCGGCGGGCTGCACCTGCTCGTGGGCCGTGACGTGCGGGACCTGGAGACGACACGCGAGCGCATCCTGGGCGCCCTGGGCTGGGGACTGGCCATTACCGCGGCTCTCGCCCTGGCGGCCGGGCTGGCCATGGGTACCCGGGTGATGCGCCGCATCGACGCCGTCAACCAAACCAGCAGGGAAATCATGGGGGGGGACCTGTCCCGGCGGGTGCCCACCGACGGGAAGGGGGACGATTTCGACGAGCTGGCGAGCAACCTCAACCGCATGCTGGAGCGCATCGAGCAGCTCATGGCGACCGTACGCCAGGTCTCCGACAACATCGCCCACGATCTGCGCACCCCCCTGACCAGGCTGCGCACCAGGCTGGAGCTGGCGCGCTCCGCAACGGACCTGTCGGAGGAGACGAGCGAGGCCATCGACCGGGCGGTGGAGGATGCAGAGGAGCTTCTGGCCACCTTCAACGCCCTGCTGCGGATCGCCCGCATCGAGTCGGGAAGCCGGCGGGGCGGATTCACCGATGTCGACCTTTCGCAGCTCGCGCAGGACCTGGCCGAGCTCTACGAGCCCCTGGCGGCCGATGAGGCACAGCACCTGGCCGTCGAGGTGGAGGACGGAGTATGCGTCGAAGGCGACAGAGACCTGCTGTTTCAAGCGGCGGCGAATCTGGTCGACAATGCGATCAAGTACAGCCCGTCGGGCGGGCGGATCGCGCTGGGGGCCCGGCTGCGTTCCGGCCATCCGGAGTTACTGGTCGCCGATTCGGGTCCCGGCATCCCGGCGGACATGCAGGAGAAGGTCTTTCAGCGTTTCTTCCGCCTGGACGACAGCCGCTCTACTCCGGGCAGCGGTCTCGGACTCAGCCTCGTGCAAGCCGTCGCCGAGTTGCACGGGGCTCGGATTCGGCTGGAAAACAACGAGCCCGGCCTGCGGGTGCTGATCTGCTTCGGAGCCACTGGAATTACCGAGGCGCAGCCCCTGGCACGGGGCTTCCCTCCAGCGACTCTTTCAGACTTTGCACGACCTCTGCGCTGAAGGGACGGACAAAGCGGTCAACGCGCTCGTGCGCCAAGCTTGAAGCGATCGCGCTGGCAACCAGGGGCGCGGCAAAGGTCCAGACACTCCGCCCGGCAATCGCCGCGACGGTGACACCGGTGGCGCCGGCGGCCATTCCAGACACGAGGCCGAGCACCGCCCCGATCCCGATCTGCGTCATGCCCTCGGACAGCACTTCATAGCCGTCGTTCAGCTTTTTCCGGCGCACCGAAAGGACGCTGCGGACCACACCGAGGGTGGCTCCAGCGGTCGCGCCGGCGATTGCCTGCGTCTTCGCCGTCGAGACGAGGAGACTCAAAGAGCCCTGTGGGTTCAATAAAAACACTGCTTTTTGCTGCTCCTGTGGCTCGTTCGCAAACGAACGGCCAACGCTCCGTCAACCTCCCGCGATTCCTGCGGCGATCGGCCCGCGCATAATCGTACAAATGACAGCCGAGCCAACCCTGCCCGCAAACATACAACGCGGGGACTCGGATGCTCGATGTCTGTGCGCACGCCGCCCCCGACCGAAAGGGCTCGGTACAAAGCCCGCAGATCACGATGGAACCATGCGGTGCCCCCTATGTTCTTCTAAGATGTAGAGGGATGTCCATAATGCGAAAAAAACCTACCAGCCCGTCGAGCGGCGTTCTCATCAAGGCGGCAATGGACTACGGTCGTCTCGGATGGTCGGTCGTGCCCGTCGAGCCGCGAGGCAAAAAATCGCCGGTCCGCTGGCAGGTATTCCAGCACCGCCAACCCACGATGCCCGAGATCGGCGGCTGGTTCAATCGCTGGCCGGGTGCGAACCTGGCGGTCGTCACCGGGATCGTATCAGACCTGGTTGTTCTGGACCTGGATCCGCGCCGTGGTGCAGAGGCAAGCCTCGCGCGGCTGACGCGGGAGCATTGCCCCCTGCCGGAAACGGTCGAGGCAGTGACCGGCGGTGGCGGGCGTCACCTCTACTTCGGCCATCCGGGCGGGATGGCGCGCGATCGCGTCGGTCTCGCACCGGGCGTCGATCTGCGAGGCGACGGTGCCTACGTGGTGGCGCCGCCTTCCGTGCACGCGTCCGGCGAGAGCTACCGTTGGACGCGTTCACCGGAAGTGTTTCACCTGGAGCCGCTCCCCGCGTGGCTACTGAGCGTCTCGGCGAACGAAGGGGACAGTCCGCCGGACCAAACCGAGCCCTGGCAACACCTCCTGCATGCAGGGGTAGCCGAAGGCGGGCGCCGTGACGCTTTGACGGCCCTGACCGGCCACTTACTGGACAACGGGGTCAATCCCAAGCTAGCCCTGGAGCTGATGCTGTGCTGGAACGCGGCTCGCTGCCACCCGCCGCTTAAAGCGGAGGCGGTGTTGCAAATCGTCGAGAACTTACAGAACTTAAAAGAAATATCAGATTAATTCTATAACTAATTGAGGAAGCGAGAAACACGCTTGAGGACAGGCACATCGAAAGGTTATGCTTACGCCATCGCGAGCCGGGTCCGTACGATCGGGGCCGATCCAAGATGGAGGAAACAGCCGCCGTGCTCCGACTTACCCTTACATCCCACACCTACTTGACGCCGTTTCGGCGCCTAATCCGATCATGCCTGCTGGCCCTCGCGTTCGCGTTTCCCTGCGTCGGGCCGCAAGCGGCTGCTCCCGCGAATCCACCGCTCACGTCGGGCTCGCACGGGCTGGACGTATCCGGGCTCAAGCTGCGCTCCGCGGCGGTCCTGGTGATGGACGAGCAGGGCGACCGCATCCTCTACGGAAAGCGGGTCGCTACGGTCAAGCCGATCGCATCCATCACCAAGCTCATGACTGCCATGGTCGTTTTAGATGCGCAGGTGGGCATGGATCAGATGATCTCTATTCGGGAAGAAGACCGGGACCGGATGCGTTTCAGCCGCTCACGCCTGCGTATCGGCAAGGCGCGCCTCACGCGGGCCGAGTTGCTTCTCGTCACTCTCATGTCTTCGGATAACCGCGCCGCCGCAGCGCTGGGCCGCACCACCTTTCCCGGAGGCAAACCCGAGTTCGTCGCGGTGATGAACAGAAAGGCGCGGCAGCTTGAAATGCACGACTCTCGCTTCGCCGATCCCACGGGACTCGATGGCGGCAATGTCTCGACCGCTGCGGATTTAGTGAAGCTGGCGCGCGCAGCATCCGAGTATCGGTTTATCCGCGAGGCCACGACCCGGGCCAAACATCTGGTGTATCCCTACGAGCAGGGCGGGGCCTTGGAGTACCGCAACACCAACCCCCTGGTCAGGAACGAGAACCCGGACTGGACCATCGGGCTCAGCAAGACGGGCTATCTGAACGAGGCGGGGCGTTGCTTGGTCATGCAGGCGAATATTAAAGGCCGCTCTCTGTACATCGTGCTGTTGGACTCACCCGGCAAGCTCACGCCGGTTGGCGACTCGAACCGCCTGCGCAAGTGGCTGGAGGCTGCGCACTCGGTGCCACGTTAGTCCAGCGGCGGCTTCCTGCGCTACAGCCAACAGACGATCCCGGGGCGGGTCGCCGTCGCCATCAAGGTATCGGACCCGCGGCTCGACCAATACAACCCGCCCGGCGGGCTGTTCGGACAGGCGGCCGTCTATTCCGAGCACCTCCACCACATCGGGGTCTTGCGCAAGGTGCTGCTGCGCATGGCCGCCTGGATTAGCTACATGTTTCCCCTCCATCGAGCGTCGGATCCAAGATCGGACGGCGCAACCACGAATAGGCGCGATGCAGCGCTACCAGAAAAATCCGTTCGTTCTCGTCCTGATCGATCGCGCGCTGTCCAGGGCGCCCTTCGACGCCCGGGGCAGCCCAAACATCAACAGCGTGTCGAGTACGCCTTAGGAGTGACCCCATGAGAGTATTTCCCAAGCGTTATCATCCGCCGGGCACAGCACCGGGTACGCTGGCCGAGGTGATCTCCGAAGTGCCCCTGGCCATCCGGCTTATCGATTACACGGATTCGGAGTACGAGGAACGGGACCTCCGCAGCGCGGCCGAATGCCGCACCTTCCTGGAGCGCGACTCCACCACCTGGATACAGGTTCAGGGCCGCGCGCCACCGGATACCCTGCGCGACCTGGGGCACCTTTGGGGCCTGCATCCCCTGTCCCTGGAGGACGTCGCGAACAAGGGGCAGCGGGCGAAGATCGAAGAATACGACGGGCAGATTTTCGTAGTCATGTACCTACCGGTCATCGACGGGACCGAATCCTTGCGCACCGAGCAGGTAAGCCTGTTCGCGGGAAACGGGTTCCTGGTCAGCTTCTTCGGCGAGGCCGACGACCCCTTCGAGCCGATCCGCGAGCGGCTGCGCAAGCACATGGGGAGCTTTCGCCGGCGCAGGAGCGACTACCTGCTGTACGCGCTGCTCGATATCATCATCGACCACGCGTTCCCCCTATTGGAGAGCTACGGCGAGCGTATCGAGGCGCTCGAGGACGCGCTGTTGGAGCAGCCCGGCCCCGATACCCTGGCTCAGATCCACCAGCTGCGCCGCGAGCTTCTGCTGATGCGCCGCGCTCTTTGGCCCCAACGAGACGTCCTGAACCACCTGTTCCGGGATGAGTGCCCGTACATCGAGCAGGATACCCGGCTTTATTTACGCGATTGCTACGACCACACGGTACAAATTCTAGATCTGTTGGAAAGCTATCGGGAAATGGCCGCCAGCATGGTGGATGTGTACCTGTCCAGCCTCAGCAACCGGCTCAACGAATCCATGCGGCTGCTCACCATCATCGCCACCCTGTTCATCCCTCTGACCTTCATCGCCGGGGTCTACGGCATGAACTTCGGCAACAATGCCCGCAGCTGGTGGGCGATGCCCGAGCTGCGTTGGGAATACGGCTACCCCGCCGTTTGGTTGGTCATGATCGCCATCGCTGTCGCGATGTTGTATCTGTTCAAACGAAACAAATGGATGTAGCGTCAGAGGACCGGGAACGTGGACACGAGCGGCGCTCGGAACCCCTGATCATCGCCGCCAGAAGTCGGGCGACAGCAAGACCAGGATGGTGAAAACCTCAAGCCGGCCCAAAAGCATGGCAAGAACGCCAACCAGTTTCCCGTAGTCGCTGACGGTCTGGAAGTTGTAGGCAACCTGTCCCAGGCCGGGCCCCAGGTTGTTCATGCAGGTGGCGACGGCGGCAAACGCAGACACCTTGTCCAGTCCGGCGTGAATCATGAGCATGTCCAAGAACGAGAAGGCGGCGACGTAGACCGCGAAAAAGCCCCAGATACTCTGCATCAGCCGATCGTCGACGACCCGCCGGCCGAGCCGAAGGGGATGGTAGGCGCGCGGATGGATGAGCCGCCGCACCTCCAGCGCTCCCTGGCGCAGCAGAAGCAATACCCGCATTACCTTCATACCCCCCGCGGTGGAGCCGCCGCAGCCCCCGACGAAGCTGATGAGGATAAGCAGGACGGGAAGCATCTCCGGCCAATGCGAGAAATCGACTGTGCCGAAACCGGTGCTGGTGACCACGGAGACCACTTCGAAGGTGGCGTCCCTGAGGCTGGGATGCCAGTGCTCGTAACCGCCTTGCAAGCGCAGGACGAGGCCAACAAAGACGGCTACGGCAAGCACGAACAGCAGGAAGGTCCGCGACTCCAGGTCCCGAAGTAAATGAAGGGGATCGCGGCGGTGCAGGACCACATAATGAACACCGAAATTGATGGCCGCGAGCAGCATGAAGACGATGGCCACGGCTTCCACGGCGGCGCTTTGAAAAAAGCCGATGCTCGCGTCGTGGGTGGAGAAGCCGCCCGTCGATACGGTCGCCAGGCTGTGGGCGACGGCGTCGAAGATGTCCATGCCCGCTAGCCAATAGCCGATCGCGCAGGCCAGGGTCAGGGCGAGGTAGATACCCCAAAGGGCGCGAGCCGTTTCGGCCAGCCGGGGAGTAAGCTTCTCCTCCTTCAGCGGCCCCGGCGCCTCGGCACGATAGAGCTGCATGCCGCCAATGCCCAACATGGGCAGCACGGCCACACCCAGGACGATCAGCCCCATGCCCCCGAGCCATTGCAGCTGTTGGCGGTAGAAGAGGACGGATCTGGGCAGATCGTCCAGACCCGTAATCACGGTGGCACCGGTGGTAGTGAGCCCTGAGGCGGACTCGAACAGGGCATCGACCGGGGAGAGCCGGGCGCTGAGCACCAGGGGCCAGGCGCCGAGCAGGGTCAACAGGAACCAAAACAGGGCGACGATCAGAAATCCGTCGCGCACCCCCAGGTTGGCCGGCCTAAAGCGGCCAAGCAACCACAGGGAAAGCCCCAACCCCAGGGAGCCTGCCATGGGTCCGAGGAAGCTGACAAAATCGGCCTCCCCGTACCAGAGGGAGATGAGCATGGGCGACGCAAGCGTCAGGCCGAACATGATGGCGAACAGCCCGACGATTCGCGCAATGGAAAAAGGGTGCACGACAGTTGGCGGCAGTTAGGTTGAATCCGGCAAGCATACTCGACCTTGTCGGTGCGTCATATCGGGCCCCGGCTCAGCGCCCGGGTGCCAGGCGGCGAGAGCGCGCAGGTGGCACTATGGTCCTCCTATTGCGCGGCGGGAATAGAGAATTGGCTACCGTTCACCCAGAAATGGACCAGGACGCTGGCGGCATAGCCCAACGCGATGACCGGGGTCCACTTGAGGTGGCTGAAAAAGGTGTACATACCGCGTGCCTGTCCCATCAGCCCAACACCCGCGGCGGAGCCGATGGAGAGCATGCTGCCGCCTACGCCGGCGGTGAGGGTCACCAGCAGCCACTGGCCCATGGACATGTCGGGATTCATGGTCAGAACGGCGAACATCACGGGGATATTGTCGACGATTGCGGAAAGGACACCGATCATCACGTTTGCCGTTGTGGCCCCCCACTGCAGGTACATCACCCCTGACGCGAGGGCCAGATAACCGATAAACCCCAATCCGCCTACGCAGACGATTACCCCGTAGAAGAACATCAAGGTGTCCCATTCGGCACGGGCAATGTTCCGGAAGATGTCGAAGGGAACTATGTCGCCCAGCTGAAGCTCATTAAACTCGGTTTTGCGCCGCTGATAGGCGGCCTCCCGGTCGAAGGTCTTCTTCAAGAAATACCCGTAGAGCTTGAGGTAGGCCAAGCCGGTCATCATGCCCACCATAGGCGGCAAATGCAGGAAGTTGTGGAAACTGACGGCGGTGGCAATGGTGCACAGGAACAGGACGATTACCGTTATCGCCCCGCGCTTCATGACCACGACCTCACCGGACGACTCAGGCTGCGCGTCCGGCACCGCAAAGTGCATGATGGCGGCCGGGACTGCCCAGTTGACCACGGACGGGATGAACAGAAGAAAGAAGCTCCAGAAATCGACGATCCCCTTCTGCCATACCATCAGGGTGGTGATATCGCCGAACGGGCTGAACGCCCCGCCCGCATTGGCCGCGACCACGATATTGATGCAGGAGAGGGAGACGAAGCGCGAGTTGTCCCGGCCCACGGCCAGCACCACCGCACACATGAGCAGCGCCGTGGTGAGGTTGTCGGCCACCGGCGAGATGAAGAAGGCGAAAATCCCGGTAAGCCAGAACAGCTTGCGGTAGGAAAAACCGGATCGCACCAGCCAGGCGCGCAGGGCATCGAACACCAGCCGTTCGTCCATGGAGTTGATATAGGTCATCGCCACCAGCAGGAACAGAAATAGCTCGGAATACTCCAGGATATTGTGCCGAATCGCCTGCTCCGCGGCGTGAGGCATGCCATGGTTCGCGTAAACGACCGCGATCATCGCCCAGATGATGCCGGCCGCAAGCAGCACCGGCTTGGATTTGCGCAGATGGGTGAACTCCTCGGCCATGACGAAGGCGTAGGCCACAATGAAGATAATCAAGGCCGTTATGCCGACTACGTGGTTGGTGAGGTCGATGTGCTCTGCGCCCTCGGTAGAGGCCAGGACAGCCCCTGGAACCGCGCTGAGCACGGCAACAAAGGATAACAACGCGGCTGTAATTCTTTTCAAGTTCTACTCCTCGTTTGTCGTTGCGGAAGTCCGCATTCGGCTCAGCGCGCGCATTCGAGAAAGATGCGCCGCTCGCACGTCTCGCAGATGGTCTTGTCGAGCTTCTGGTAGATGCCGCGGATGCCGGCGTGCTTCGATAGGAAAATGTTTCTCGCCCCTTCCTCGTCCATGCAGCCGCAGCGCGCCAACGGCTCGCGCAACCCCTGCTTGACGTTGATGAGATAGAAGCCACCGCCATCGCCTTTGCGCCGCCTGGATTCCTTGGCGAGCGCGGTACCACCATGCAGGTCGACGAAGTTGATCCCGCTGGCCACGATGGCCAGGTGCTTTTGCTCCGGATGCTCAGTGCGCAGGTGGTCGAAGATCCGCTCCACATGGTTGACCGAACCGAAGAACAGGGACCCATCGATGCGGATGACGCGCAGCTGCGGGCATTGGGGCAGGACCGGCTCGCTTGAGAAGGTCCTGTCGGGCTGGCGGGGGTCCGGTGCCAGGGTGACGATGCGTGGCTTGGAGGTGCGGTCGAGATAGAGCACCAGGGAAAGCAGCACGCCGGCGAAAATGGCGAACTCCAACTCCAGAAACAGGGCCGACAGGAATGTGACCGCCAGCACCGCCGTCTCGCGTTTGGACGCATGCAGAATGTGACGGATTTCTTTGAAGTCGACCAGCCCCCAGGCGACAAGGAACAGCACGCCGGCCATGGCTGCCTTGGGTAAATAGCTCGCCAGCGGTGCTACCAGCAGCACAATCACCATGAGCAGGAGCCCGGCGAACACGGCCGCGAGCGGTGTGCGCGCGCCCGCCTCGTAGTTGACCCCGCTGCGGTTGAAGGAGCCGGTGGCGACGTAGCCGGAGAAGAACGACCCTGCGATGTTGGAAAGGCCTTGACCGATGAACTCCTGGTTTCCGTCGATGCGGTAGCCGCCCCTGGCCGCGAGCGAGCGGCCGATGGAAACCGCCTCGGTGAGGGCGAAGAGGGTAACCGCCAGTGCAGAAGGTGCCAGTTGCTTGATGTTGCCGAGGGTCAAGGCGGGCGCCGAGAGGGGCGGCAGACTGGCCGGAAGAGCACCCACGGTAGCGATACCGGTTGTCTCTGCTCCCAGCAGATAGTCGAGAGCGATGGCCGCCAGGCTTCCTCCCAACATCGCGGCGATCATGTAGGGAAGGCGGGGAAGCCAACGTTTGACCGCCATGCCGATCAGCAATGTTGAGACAGCCACGGCGGTCGCGCTGGGGTTGATCTCCGCGACATGACCGCCGAGCTCGATCAGGATATCGTGAAAGTGACCGCCGCCGTCCATGGGCACCCCGAAGAAGTGCTTGAGCTGCTTGGCGGCAATCAGCAGGGCCGCCCCGGCGGTAAAACCCACCACCACCGAGTGGGAGATGAAGTTGACCAGGGCGCCCATGCGGGCGAGGCCCAGGACCAGCTCGAGCACCCCGACCATGAAGGTGAGCGTAAGCGCGAGCGTCACATAATCCGGCGTCCCGGGTATCGCAACGAGCGAAAGGGAGGAGAAGAGCACCACCGACGCCGCTGTGGTAGGCCCGGACACCAAGTGGCGTGAGGAGCCGAAAAAGGCGGCGACGATGGCAGGAACCATGCCCGCATAGAGGCCGTACTCCGGGGGCATGCCGGCAATGGTGGCGAAGGCCACACCCTGGGGTAGGACCACGATGGCGCCGGTCAGCGCCGCTGTCAGGTCGGCCTTGAGCTCCGCGCGCCCCACACCCGGCAGCCAAGTCATGAACGGCACCAGCCAGGACCAACGTGGGAAAATCTGTGTCGTTTGCATCGTGTCGCGGCCGTGGCGAAAGGGTGGTCGGAGTATGACGATCGGCGTTGATGAAGCCCTGCCGCCGATTAGCTCTCTCCCCAGGGCCGATCGGATGGGTTCGTGATCGTCAACCCGTCAAAAAACCAAGTTCATCATCGAGAGCATCACAACCAGGAAGAGTACCGTCATGATTCCCCCCGCACGCATGAAGTCGGCTACTCGATAGCCGGCGGGACCCATGATCAGGGCGTTGACCTGGTGCGTGGGGATTAGGAAGGAATTGGAGGTGGCAATGGCTACGGTGAGGGCGAACATTGCGGGGTCGGCGCCCGCGCCGATGGCGATATTGACCGCCAGCGGAACCAGCAGCACCGTGGCGCCGACATTGGACATGACCAGGGTGAAAAAGGTTGCCAGCACCGCCACCGCTGCCTGGATCACCCACGCGGGCATATTCCCGACCACGGCTAGAACCTGATCGGCGATCCATTTGGCGGTGCCGCTGGTCTCTACCGCGAGGCCGAGAGGAATGAGGGAGGCGAGCAGGAACACTGTCTTCCAGCTCACGGCCGCATAGGCCTCCTCGATGGTCAGCACCCGCGAGAGCACCATGCCCGAGGCACCGGTGAGCAGCGCTACGGAGAGACGCAGGTCCGTAAAGAGCACGAGCCCCAGTGCGATGGCGAAGAACACGCCCGCCGACACGACCTTGTGCGGGCGCAGCTCCTCGTGGGGATACTCGGTGGTCACTACGACGAAGTTGCGGTCCTTCTCCAATCGGGCCAGGGCGTCCCAAGTGACGTGGGCGACAATGGTATCGCCGCCCTGCAAAGGGAGGTCGCGAATACCTTCGCCCTCGTGCAGTGTCTCGCCGCCGCGGTGCAGTGCCACCATGGCCAGCCCATAAGTCTTGCGCAGCCAGATCTCGCGGGCGCTCTTGCCGATCAAGGTGGAGCCCGGCGGGATGACCACTTCGGCGATGCCGGACTTTGCCGGAGAAAGCGCCTCCTCGAAGGCGTCGAATTCGTCGCGGACCTGCAGGCCGAAGTGCTCGGCGAACGCCTTGCAGCTATCGGGCGCGGCGATGATGCCGATCACCCCCCGGGCTTCGAAGGGCACCTCCCGCGCGATACTGTTCGGGCCGACACGCAGCTCGGCGCTACTTCCTATCATGGCGACCACGCGAACTCGGTAGTCGTGCTCCACATCGTGCAGCCGCAGGCCCACCAGCGCACTATCTGCGGGGACCACCATCTCGCGCATGCAGTGCCGGAATCCATAGGTGTCCCGAAAGTAGTCCATGGCGTCCGCAGGCGAACCGTCCGCGCTCTTCGTGGCCGGCAACACCCAGCGGCCCGCGAGCACGAAATAGACGATGCCCGCGGCCACGAGGGCCAGGCCGATCGGCGTCACCGAGAACAGGGACCAGGTGTCCATCTGTTGCTCCGGCGGCAAGGCTTTGTTGGACGTGAGGATCAGGTCGTTGAGCAGAATGAGCGGGCTGGAGCCCACCATGGTGACCGTCCCGCCCAGGATGGCGCAGAACCCCATGGGCATGAGCAGCCGGGACATGGGAATACCGGAACGGGCCGAAATGCGGCCCACAACCGGCAGAAACAAGGCCGCCGCGCCCACGTTCTGCATGAAGCTGGAAATGATCGCCACGGTACCGGAGATAATGGGGATGATGCGCGCTTCGGTAATCCCGCCGGCCTTCAGGATGAAGACGGCGACCTTACTCATGATCCCCGTCTTGTCCAGGCCGGCACCGATGATCATCACGGCGATGATGGAGATGACGGCATTCGAGGCGAAGCCGTCGAACAGGTGCGCCGTATCCACCAGTCCCTGTTGCAGACCCATGACGGGGGCGAGCAGCGAGGTCAGTCCCAGCAGCACCATCACGGTGGCGGCGGCTACGTCCACTCCCACGACCTCGAAGGCAAACAGGTAAATGGTGAAAAGGAGAATACCGGAGACCCAGGCGATCTCCACCGTGGGCACGACGTAGGCCATGAAGGCACCCGCCAACGCAAATACAGCGACGGCAATCCACTGCTTAAGGTTGGGAATGCCAGGGTTGGGGATGACTCTTTCTTCGTCTGCCAGGGTGATCATCGGTTTGTCTCGTACTACATGTGGTTAATTCGGACCGCACACCGTGCGCCGGCGACGAATCCAGGGTTCATTGCGGCTCAAGCGCACGCAAGCATGCGATGCCTACCGCAGGCGGCAGGCCGCTAGGCTGCGTACACGGAAAAAGATTTCGGCGGGGTATGGCCCCCGACCAGGACCAGGGGTACCTGCACGCCCGCCGTTTGCAGGATGCGCTCGGTCAGCTCGCGGGCCAGGTCATCTGCCACCGTGGCGACCAGGTAGATCAGGGACGGATGGCTGCAAACGTAGTCACGCAGCGCCTCGGCCCCTGCGTGCGGCAGATTCACCTGAGACACTTGCGTCCCGGTTTGTCTGGCCGTGCGACTCAGCTTCCGGACCTCATCCTCTCTCGCCGGCGTGCCACCCAGACGCACCAAGTCCAGCACCGCAGCATGGCGCCGGCAGGCGCCCAAGGCGAAATCCAGGGCCGGGGCCTCGATACTACCGGCTGAGATCAGGGCGATGCGGCGCCCCATTCCGCTGAGACCGAAGCGCCGACTCACGGCACCAACGGGGGATGCGGGCTTGCGCGGCGGCTCAATGCCAAGCACCTCGAGCTTCTGTTCCGTGGACAGGTAATCGGCGGCATCCTGGTATGCGAGGCCTTCCAGGACGCGCTTGAGGTTGTCGGTTAGCTTACCCATCGACTCGTCTGCTCCTGTTCTCGTTGTCTCACTATCAGCAACGAGCATGCCAAGACCGATCGATCTATAACATGCTGATTATTAAATGAAAAAGTCTCTTTTCCCATCGGAGCTTCGTGTTGCGAATTGCAACACTCTGGAGTGCCGATGATGCGGTGCGGCATTTCTGCGGGGGGTAGAGATGGCTTTGGACACGGTGTTGCAAGTTGTTACGCTCCGTTTCGATCTGTAATAGTCTGACGGTCCATGCCCAGCATTCACCGCAAAATAACCGTCTCCTACGGCGCAATGGCGGCAGTCATCGCTGCACTGGCCTTGTTCGCCTTTCTCGACCACCTGTACCTCGAACGTCGTGTGCACGAGGGCGTGGTCGTCCAGGATTTCAAGGACGCCACCCTGGAAATGCGGCGCTACGAGAAGAACCTGTTCCTTTACGAGGATCGGGATACCGCCCTGGAGCTGATGCGCTTCGTGCAGCGGGCCGGGGACATCCTCAACCGCGAGCGGCTGGATCTGCGCTCCCTGGCCCCTGGCAACGACCTGGACGCACTGCAGGCGGAGCTGTCCAGCTACGCGGTGCTGGTGGAGCGTTACTTCGATGGGGAAGCACCCGCACTGCAAGAGGAGATCCGCGCGGTCGGCCACCGCATTTCCAGCAGCGCAGAGCAGCTGGCGGGATGGGAACGGCAAACCCTAGCCGAAGCCGTAGCCCGCTCTCGGCGGGCCCTGGCGGTGTCGTTTCTGCTCGTGGTGCCGGCCGTGGTCCTGGTCGGTCGGGGGCTGTCCAAAGCGGTGATGCAACCCCTACGCGAGCTCGTGCAGGACCTGGAGCCCATCGCCGAAGGTCGGCTGGACAGGCTCGGAACCAGATCCAAGAACCAGGAGCTGGTGACCTTCGCACAGGCCATCAACCACGTGCTCGACGAGCTGGAGCTGCGTCGGCAGCGCCTGTTGCAGTCCGAGAAGCTGGCCGCCCTGGGCACCTTGGCGGCGGGAGTGGCACATGAGATCAACAATCCCCTGTCCAACATCTCGTCCTCGGCTCAGCTACTGGCGGAAGAATTGGAGGGAACCAAGCAGACGTCGCTCAAGGCTTGGGCAAGCCAGATCGTGGGAGAGACCGAGCGCGCCCATCGCACCGTCTCGGCGCTGCTCGAATTCGGACGGCGCCAGGAATTCGTCCTGGAGCCGGTGGAGCTGAAGCAACTCCTGCAGAAGACCCTGCTGTTGCTGCGCAGCCCCGTACGCACATCGGGCGCCGAGGTGAGCCTGCGGGTACCGGCGGGACTCGAGGTGCTCGCCGACGCTCAGCGCCTGCAGCAGGTCTTCATCAACCTAATCCGCAACGCCTTGTTGGCCAGTGAGAGCGGCGCGCATGTGGTGGTCACGGCCGCCCGGTGCAACGAGGCAGTGAAGCTTCAGCTGGGAGAGGGTCTGATGATCGGAGAGCCGGAGTGCGAGGGTGCTGGCGCAGTGCAGATCGAGGTCGCTGACGATGGTCCGGGCATACCGCCGGACGTCCTGCCGCGGATCTTCGAGCCCTTCTTCACCACCCGGGATACTGGCCAGGGCATGGGTCTGGGCCTCTACATCGTCCAGGACATCGTGCAGCAGCTCGGGGGCTGCATCGGTGTCGCCTCCGAGATGGGGCGAGGGACCCGGGTCCTGCTGCGGCTGCGAAGTGCGAAAGAGCCTGTGCGGGAGGAGAATGCGTGAACGGCACACGCATGCTGATCGTGGACGACGAGCCCGTTGCCGTAAGCAACCTGGCGTACGCCCTGGGCAAGAGCGGCCACAAGGTGGTCACGCGTACCAGTGGGGCGGGGGCCCTGGAGGTGTTGGACAGCGAGCCCTTCGACGTGGTGCTTACCGACCTGCGTATGGAGCGCGTGGACGGCATGATGGTCCTGCGCCGCGCCTTGGAGCGCGACCCCGATCAAGCGGTCATTATCATTACCGGTCACGCCACCCTGCCGTCGGCGGTGGAGGCGATCAAGGCCGGCGCCTACGACTACATCGAGAAGCCGTTTCGCCTGGAACAGGTCCGCGCCGTGGTCGCCAAGGCCGCGGAGCTGGTGCACCTGAGACGAGAGAACCGCGACCTGCGCGAGCGCGCGGGGACGGTGGGTAACGCCGACCTGCGCCTCATCACTCAGAATCCGGGCATGCTCCGCCTGCTTCAGACTGCGCGCGAGGTGGCCCCCACCGACAGCAATGTCCTAATCCTGGGGGAGAGCGGGACCGGCAAAGAGCTGGTCGCCCGCCACCTGCACGCACACAGCCGCCGCGCCCGGGGACCCTTCGTCGCCGTCAACTGCGGGGCCTTCCAGGAAGAACTGCTCGCCAACGAGCTGTTTGGTCACGAGAAAGGCGCCTACACCGGCGCCGTTGACGCCAGGCCCGGCCTCATTGAGGCGGCCCGGGGCGGCACCCTGTTCCTGGACGAGATCGCCGAAATGTCCCAGTCGATGCAGGTCAAGCTCCTGCGCGCGATCCAGGAGCGCGAAGTGCTGCGCCTGGGCTCGGTGAAGCCTCGGCCGGTGGATGTACGCTTCGTCTCCGCAACCCTGCGCGATCTGCATTCCGAAGTCGCAGCGGGACGTTTCCGCCAAGACCTGTACTACCGGATGGATGTAGTGAGCCTGACATTGCCGCCGCTGGCGGAGCGCCGCGACGACATCCCTCTGCTAGCCTTCTATTTTCTCAGGAAGCACGCTTTGCGCATGGACAAGCTGGTTCAGGACATCGATCCCGAGACCACGGCCCTTCTCTGCGAGTACGACTTTCCGGGCAACGTGCGCGAGCTGGAGAACATAATCGAGCGCGGCGTCGCCCTGGCGCGCGGCGCCACCCTCACGGCGCGCGCCCTGCCTCCGGCCCTGGCGGAGCGGGCCATTCAAGTTATTCGCGAGAAGGAAGGCCGCCTGCCGACCCTGGAAGAAAGAGAGGCCGACTATATTCGCTGGGTGCTCGAAAAGAGTGCCGGCAACCGCACCCAAGCCGCGCGCATCCTGGGCATCGACCGTGTATCCCTGTGGCGCAAGCTCAAGCGTCTTGGACTCGCAGAGGGTGACCAGAGTAGTGAATAGGACACCGAAGAGCCGTTACCTCGCAAGTGCGAAGCGGCGGAACCCGTAAGCCAGCCCAGGCTCCACTGTATGCACGGACTGTCTGCAGTTTGCAGATAGTCTGGTTCGGCCGTGATGTTTGCAGGCTGCTCGCCCGATGTGGCAGGTCGGTGCATCCACCGAACGCGAGAACCTTCGCCCCGGGGGGCGGGCATCCACCTGTCGCTCTGCTAAACTTCCGAGCGGGTAACCGGGCCTTACTCGGGAAAGCCACCCGCTTGCGCGGCTCTCTCACAGCCGGCAAACATCGCCAGGTTTCCCGCGCCCTGCGTGGATGATTGGTTTTTTTGGAAATGTTGATGATCAGGGACCTCTACGACTGGTTCGACCGCAACATCCTGGAGCTGGGAAGGGAGATGCGGCTGTCCTATCTGCCGCCGCTGATGGTCTATGTAGCCGCGGGGGTGTCGGGACTTACCAGCATCGTCGGAACCTTTTTCGTCAAGGACTATCTGGGGCTGTCCGCGGAATTCCTGGCGGCACTCGGATTCTGGGCAGGGATACCCTGGGCGCTGAAGATGCCCCTGGGTCACCTGGTGGACCTTATCTGGCGCTACAAGTCGATCTTCGTCTATGTCGGGGCGACCCTGATCGCCGCCAGCCTGCTAATCATGGTGGGCCTGCTGAGCGACCCCGAGGCCATGCGCACCTTGATGCCCGTGGAGGCATGGTATGTGCTAAGCACCCTGCTCGCGCCCACGGGTTACGTGGTGCAGGACGTGGTCGCCGACGCCATGACCGTGGAGGCGGTCCCCCCACTCGACCAGGAGGGACAACCCTTCCCCGCGGATGAGCGGCGTCTGATGCACACGACCATGCAGACCCTGGGGCGGGTGGCCATCATCGGGGGCGGCGTCTCGGTTGCCTTACTCAACGTCTTGCTGTTCCAAGGCGTGGAGGCCATGCAGGAAGGGCAGAAGGCCGCCATCTATCTGCAGATCTACCAGCTCGCGCTCGTCATTCCCGTTGTCTCGGTGCTGGGTGTTCTGCTGGGTGGACTTCTCAAACAACGAGAGCTCAAGCGCCTGCGCTCCCACGGCTACGACGCGGCCGCAGCCCGACAGATGCTGTACGGCCACCAGGAGCGAATGGAGCCGAACTGGTGGATCCTCGGCGGCAGCCTGGCATTCGTGGTCTTCACCCTGTCCATGGGCCTGGGGGACGTGCCCTACAACCAGGAGATCATCTTCGCCGGGTCCATGCTGATCCTGGTGTTTCTCATCGCGAAGCTGATGCGGGAGCTCGCACCCGAGGCGAGACGCGTGTTGCTCGGCACGGCCATCATCATCTTCGTCTACCGCGCCATGCCCACACCGGGGGCGGGACAAACCTGGTGGATGATCGACGAGATCATGTTCGACCAACAATTCCTGTCCGTGCTCTCCCTGATCAGCAGCGGGCTCACCCTGTTCGGCATGTTCATCTTCCGCCGCTTCATGGCCGAGAAATCCATCGCCTATATCGTGGGCTTTCTCACCATCATCAGCACCTTGCTCGCCGTGCCCATCATCGGCATGTACTTCGGGCTGCACGAGTGGACGTCCGCCTACACCGGCGGCGTCGTGGATGCCCGCTTCATAGCCCTGGTGGACACGGCCATCGAATCGCCCTTGGGACAGGTGGCAATGATCCCTATGCTTGCCTGGATCGCAAACTCCGCGCCCTCCCACCTCAAGGCGACCTTTTTCGCGGTCATGGCGTCGTTCACCAACCTGGCGCTGTCGCTGAGCCAGCTCGGCACCAAGTACATGAACCAGATCTTCGCCGTGACCCGCGAGGTGAAGGACCCGGACTCGGGCGCCGTCACGGTCCCCGCGGACTACTCGGAGCTCGGGTGGCTGATGATCACGGTGACGGCCCTCACCTTCCTGCTGCCGATGGCCGCGATCGCACTGGTGAAGATGACGCGGCTGCGCAGCGCTTGAGCAAATGCCGATTGAGCACCGCGAGCCGTCGAACCGCAAGGACCCGAATAGACAAGGAAATGCTGGGCCTGCGATGGATGATCGGATTTAACCTCGTGTTTGAGACGGCGATGCTCTGGAAGATCGTTAGTTGATCAGGCAACGAAGGGCCGGATTCAGTTAGCTGCGTCACGCATAGAGCAGGAATGGCTGCCGGTCCCTGACCCAAGCGGTTTCATCAACCTCGAGGCGGGCCTCCAGATCACCCGGCCCGGCATTTGGATCGTCCACCCACTCGCGCAGGTAGGTCCCGCCGCTGAGCAGGTCGATGGCGAGCCGTTCGGTCTCGTACTCGTAGGGGAAGTCGCGCCAGATTTCGTAGCCCGGGTACTCCAAGCGCGCGGCTTTGAGCAGGAGGGCCGCGATCCGATAGGGCCGGAAGCGCTCGTGCCGGTAACGATCGTTGTCGGTATGGATCTGCAGCCCCGAGCACAGCTTTCCGGCGTGCTTGTGAAAGGTGGGCTCGAACCAGCAGGTACGAAGCACACAGCCTTCCAGCCACTGCGGTCGCAACGCGGACATGCGCCGAAGCACCCGTTCAATATCTACGTCCGGTGCGCCCATGACCTCCAGCGGCGTGGAGGTCCCCCGCCCCTCCGACAGGGTCGTCCCCTCGAACAGCACGGTACCGGGAAAACACCGCGCCATGTTGAGGCTCGATGCGTTAGGGCTGGGATTCACCCAGGAAAGCTGGTGCAAGGGCCAGCCGCTGCCGGGAGCCTCGGCCGGTCGATAGCCAGCCATGGGCACGATCTCGAGTTCCAGATCCAGGCCCTTGGCATCGGCGAGCCAGAGAGCCAGCTCGCCGAAGGTGAGCCCGTGGCGCATGATCAAGGCCGCGGCACCAACGAAGCTCTCCCATCCCGGCTCCAAGATGCTGCCCTCGACGGGGCGGCCGGCTGGATTCGGGCGATCTAGCACCCAGAGGGCCTTGCCCCTGGCGGCGCAGGCATCCAACAGGTAAGCGAGCGTGGTCACATAGGTGTAGATGCGGGTCCCGATGTCCTGCAGGTCCACCAGCAGGACATCGAAGGTCTCCAGCATGGCGTCGGTGGGATACCGGACCTCGCCGTATAGGCTGAACACTGGGATTCCGTGGCGCGGGTCCCGATAGTCAGAGGTCTCGATCATGTTGTCCTGCTTGTCGCCGCGCATCCCATGCTGGGGACCGAAAGCCGCTGTGAGCTGCAGGTCCGCACGGCCCATCAGAGCGTCCAGCGTGTGCACAGAGTCTCCAGTCAGTGACGCGGTATGACCGAGCAAGGCGACACGCCGGCCTGCCAAGGCCGCCAAGCGGCCGGGATCCTGCAGCAGCGCATCGACACCCAGAAGCATGCGGCCCCGCCTCACTCGAACATCTGTCTGTACCAATGGGTATCGAACAGCGTCTCGATGCGTTGAATACGACCATCGACGACCCGCGACCACTGGGCCACTCTCGTGGACTCCTTGTCGGACAGCTGGGTGACGTAGACCAACAGATGACACACGTCCCGGCCGTCCACGAAAACCTTCAGCCGCTCGATGCCCTGGACGATTCCACCCATCAGGGACATATGCTGAATGAAGTCGTCAGCGGCGTCGAAGCTGGAGATGGGGCTCTCGTAGCGGAAGCCCTCGTCGGCCAGAAGGCTACGTGCCCGCTCGTAGTCGTGGGACGCGATAGCATCCAGATAATCGTCTACGGGCTGTCTCGCTGCGTTCCCGCTCATGGTGAAAACCCCGGCCCCAGCACCAATTTCAAAGCGTATAAGGGATTGAGTCCCCGAAGGATATATGTTCGGAACCTTTGCCCCGGAATGGCTCCCCCTTGCCCACAAGGGATCCGTTACAACATCCCGGTCTGTCGCAACCGGTCGCAATTATGTGGTGCGCCCTGATGGACTCGAACCATCGACCACCTGATTAAAAGTCGCAGATTCGGGCTTTTTCGCCATTTCGATACCCTTCGTTATCCCGCGATAACTCACTGCATTTCAATCGGTTGTCTTGCTATCCTTTGCGTTGGGGATACGCCCTGTTTCGAGTTCGTGTGGTTGCTCATTGGTTGCTCATTTTCCGGGGGACGCTGTGAAGCTGACAAAACGCATTGTTGACGCGATTACCTATCAAGGCAAGGGGAACGCGGCGTTCTAGGGTTGGGATTCGGAGCTGAAAGGATTCGGCGTTCGCGTCTTACCGAGCGGGCGGAAAGCCTTCATTGTGACCTACCGTAGCGACGGACGGAAACGGTTTCTCACCTTGGGGACCTACGGGCGGGACCTGACCGCAGATGAAGCCCGGCGCCGAGCCCTGGAAGTTATGGGCGACGTTGCCCGCGGCACCAACCCGGCAGAAAATAGGAAGCAAGAAGCCCAGGGCGAAACCATGCGGGACCTGTGCGACGCCTACATGGAGCGGCACGGGCTCGCGAAAAAGAGAGCTGGGGACGATCAACGGCGAATCGACCGCTACATTCTGCCGGCGTGGGGCGGGCTCAAGGCGGCGGCGATCAAGCGGGCGGACGTTGCGGCCCTCCATTCGAAAATCGGCAAGCGGAGGCCCTACGAAGCGAACCGGGTTCTCGCCCTATGCTCGAGGATGTTCAACCTTGCCCGGCGCCGGGGCTTCGTCCCCGAGGGGCACCCGAACCCGGCCGCGGATATTGACCGATTCAAAGAACAAAAGCGGGACCGCTGGATTACACTGGAAGAGCTGCCCCGGCTGGCACAAGCGATCAACGAAGATCCGAACCAGTCGGCGCGCTTCGCCTTGTGGTTGTACTTGCTCACTGGCGCCCGCAAAACCGAGCTGTTGGGGGCACGTTGGGAGAATGTGAGCTTTGAGCGCGCGGAGCTTCGCTTACCCGATAAAAAAGCCGGGCGCGTTCATTACATACCCCTCAACGGCCCGGCCCTGGCGCTACTGCAAGAAATCCCGCGAGTAGACGGAAACCCGTTCATCCTGTCCGGCAAGCTGCCCGGCGCCCACCTGGTGAATATCGCCAAGCCTTGGCAACGGGTCCGCAAGGCGGCCGGCGTGGCAAGCCGTTTACTTGGCGTGTTGATTCCGGAGCAAAACCCGATGTTCGTGTGGGCGCGTGGTCTCCGGATTCCACGCGCCTGAGCCCTGGTGTCCTGTTTCCAGGCAAAGTAGATGATGTCTTCCAGCGCCACGCGCCCCTTGGCCAGCCCCAAGCGCATGGCGGGCGTCTTCTTGTCCTGTCCTATCAGCACGTAGTTGTAGAACACCCGGAATATGTCGATTGCGCGTAGGCTCGCCTTGTTATACAGCCAGGCGAGGTGGTCTTCGTCGTAGTCCCCGTAGCTAGTGAGATAGCAGACCGCCTTCTCCGGTTCGTTCATGCTCGGAAAGGGATGTGTGAGCCAACGGTCCTTCCACTGGCCAATCTCGGCCATGGCGTGAAGCCGTTCCTTGAACAGCAACAACCGTAACGCCTGTTGATCGAGATCTGGACGCTCTTCTTGGAGTGCGCGGAATGCCTGCCGGCTATCGGCGAGCGCCCGCTTGCGCTCGTCCACTGTCATGTCCTTGTTGATACGCACGTAAAACGCGTCGCAGCGGCGATTCCGGATGTCTGGTTGAAAGGCGCCGAGGCAGACGGCGCGCATCCCGGCGTTTTGGTCGAGGAAGAAGCGGATCTTCTCCGCGCCCGGGAGTAATCGTCGCAGGATAAAGAAGTGTCCGTACAAGGTGCACTCGGCATGGACCTGCATACCTGCGTCGGGCAGTTGCGTGGTGCGGTCAGGGACCTCGAAGTCCTCGATATCCTCTCGCGCTATGGCTTCATCGTAGCAGGCGGCTACCGGGCGCTGAGCGATTGATGCGTTCGGGGAACGGGGGTTGCCCGACGGTTCTGTACAGCGCCCTGGTAATCGGCCTCGAGCCAGAGCCGTGCGTGGCGCCGGAACGGATGCGGCAACTCAAGGTCACCGCAAGCCTGGGATTCGGTTTCGATCTGCGACGCCGCCAGGCTCGGATCGAAGTTGAGGTGCATACCAAAAACGTAGCCGGTGGCGTTGTCGGCGCTCCCGACGGCGGTCAATTGTACGTTGCGCTTGTCCTCCCGTCGGGTCCAGTTCACCGCGTAGTCCTGGCGGTCCACGCCGATGTACAGACGCGGAATCGACAAGCCCTCCTGCAGCCGGCGCTCGCGATGTGCGGCGAAGGCGAGACTCTGCCGATGGAGAAAATCAATCTCGTCATACGGTGTCTTGGGGTTGATGTCCGCTACTTCACCGATCCGGCGAAACGGCGCCTTGTTCATCAACAGCGAGAAGACGATCTTGTTTTTGTGTGGTGTACGCTGGCCCGCCGTGGCTTTGCGGACCGTAAAGGTCCTCCCGCAGGCCTTCCAGCGATAACGTTGCCCTCCTGAGGCGGTTCTGCCGAATGCTTGATACACGTTACTGTCGCTGCCGATGCCCACGCCCTGATTGTCGCAGGCGAGGTTCTCGCACGAGGGCGCCATTCTTGGCTCCAGATAGCTGGATAGCCTTTCCAACTCTTCGCGGATGGCCACGTTGCTCTTGACCGGTGGATACTCCCCGCAGGCGTGGCAATGAAGCACCGGCAGGCCTTTTCCGGCGGCCCGAACGGCGTAACCGTCCTGCCCGCTGCCTGCTCCTTTTCTGGTTGTCGGGGCAGCGGGAACGTCGAAGTTCGGACAACCGGGATTCATGCAGAAATTTACCTGGATGCCGCCGCATGCAAGCGGAATCCGCGGCCTCGACCTTGAAGAAGATTTCTTCTGCAACGAATTTCCCCCACGGACACCGACGGATCGTGGGGATTGTGCGTGGTTCAGGGATCTATATCAACACGCCAAGTAAACGGCTTGACTGGGACGTCCCGTTTCGCAAGCCGAGTTTGCGAGCAAGAAGAAGGTGACCCGCCGCGAGCGCTCCCGGCCGAGATGGAGCAACTCGTGCCGTGGGCGGCGCTGATCGCGGCGCTCATGCCGTTCTACTTCCCGGATGCGGGCACGGGGCGCGGCCGTCGCCCGATCGGCCTGGAGCGGATGCCGACTCCGGACTGGTCCACACCCTCGTCGGGACCGCCGCCAACGTCTCCGACGTGAGCCAGACCGAGCATCTGCTCCATGGCGAAGAGGAGGTCGTCTTCGCCAATGCCGGCTACATTTGGGCGGACAAGCGCGTGAAGTGGCGCATCGCCATGAAGCGCGGCAAACTCAAGGCGATGGCGGAGGGGCCGCTGAAGGAATTGACGCGCCGCGCCGAACGGCTCAAAGCGCAGCTTCGCTCGCGTGTCGAGCATCCATTTCATGTCATCAAGAACCTGTTCGGTCATCGCAAGGTCCGCTACAGGGGCCTGGCCAAGAACACCGCGCAGCTGCACTCCCTGTTCGCCTTGGCGAACCTGGTGATCGCCAAGAAGGTGTTGTTGGCTCTCAGCAGCCAAGGTGCGTCCGGAATCCAGGAAAAAGCGGAAAAGCCGCCTGTATCGCCGCCGAATCCCACCAGAACTGTCTGTGAAAAGCGATATCGCTCCATCCCTATTGTTTCAATGGCCAATCCGCGAAGCAACGGGCGGAAAACCCCGATTAAATTAGCGCTTCCTTAAGGCAAGTTGCCATCGGCTAAGAGATACGCTGATCTGTTTGTATTGAACGGGCGGGCAGCGCGGTCGCGTTTTTTCGGCTGACTGCCGCTCCAAAATGCTCATAATTTAATTTAAATTTCTGTCCAATCCTCTTGTATATAAACACAATACGTCCTTTCTCCCGCATTGGAAAGAGCGCCCCCTCTATTTGACATGCTAAGCAAAAGTTCATAAATTACGATCACGTTCAAGAAAATGCTGCGCGCCAGTTCACAATGTAATTCTTGCGCAGGTTTTTCGAAATATTTAGATTTTCGTAGCGCGACTCCTGAAAATCCGTCACCAAGTGATGAGTTGATCAACAGAGCGAGCCGCATGACCGTTGAGATCAGAGGATTATGGTCTGGTTTGCCGGGGTCCTGGGAATCGATACCGAAACCCACCTTTGCGATGTGTCGCGCCAAGGATCGTCGCACGTCGGCGAAGGCATATTCGGTTGTGTTTTCCGAAGCGTATCGCCTGATGGGCGCTTGGTTCAAGTGCGCGGCATAGAGCCAAGTGATGGTCGTAGCGGCCATGCAGAAGTGCAGATGATTGGTCACCGCATCGGGGTTGCGAGTCTGGGTATGAGCGCTACCGATCTCCTGTTTGATCTCTCGGAACCCGGCCTCGATTTTCCACCTCGCGGCATAATATTCGACGATCTGCTCGACGTTCAGATCCAGATCCGTGGTCACCAGCGCGACCCATTGTGTTCTGCGATAGACCCACACGACGCGCACACGGCAACGCAGGGTCTTGAGCATCACGATCCGCTCGGCGGCTTGCACCTCACGCAGGGCGCCGTAGACATGCACCGTGTAGGTCTTGGCCTGTTCGCGCATGGGCGCGGCCAGGTCCGCGGCGTTTCCGAGCCGTTTGCCGTATTTCCGCGGTCTTCCTGGCCGACCGGCGAGTGGTTCGGGGATGGCGTAGAGGGCGGCATTGACCCGCAGGCGCGAGAGCAGATCGACGCGTCTGCCCAGTCGCTCACGCAGCGGCTTGAACAGTCCGTTGTTGCCGAACCAGCTGTCGGCGACCACCAATATCGGCGCCTCGGCGAAGACGCCACCCAAGCGCCCGATCAGCTCGACGGCCTGCGCAAACTTGCTGCGAAAGACCACCGCCTTGCCGCGCACCCGGATACAAGCGCTACGCAAGCTCTTGCGGCGCAGGTAAAACGCGAAGGCCAACGGCACACAGCTCCAGCGTCCGTGAATCCGCATGAGCAGCCCCACCGTGACGATGGTCTGCGCCCAAGGCCAGCGTGTCTGACTCGTCTTCGCCGCATGGTCGAACGTCCTTTGGCAGGCGAAGATCTTCTTGCCCGTCTTCGGGTTGATGGAATCGTCGAGCCCCGGCAGCAACCGTCCGGCAACCAACGGGCTGGGGATCGCCCGCCACAGCGCCTCCCGGACGCCATCCCACGGCAGCTTCACCGAGGCCATGAAGGTGTAGTAACGCCATTGGGCGATACTCACCCCGAACAGCGTCTCGATGGCACGCAGCAGATTGGAGGTGCGCGAGACGGTGATTGGCACCAGGATCGCTTTGAGCGTCAGCACAAACCAATGAAAGCGTTCCTGGCCATGGTCGGTGAGCGGAAAAAGGAATTGGAAATCGCGAGCGAGGGTGGGTAAGATTGACATCGAATAGGGGCTCTTTTCGCTGGATAATCATTGTGCTTAAGCAACTTTGATTATACCGCGTATTGAGCCCTTATTCACGATTAACTGCTTGATTTCGAATTGAATAAACCAGCCACCATGGTTAATGAAATCGATCGCGCAATAGTTATTCATGGAATGCTAATATTGTTTTTTTTGAGGCTCGATACGCAGATCCGAGACCTCCTTGGAGAGCAGGTTTGCGCGTTCACCAATCCGATCCACCTCGGCAGAACCATCCCCGTGTCCGACCGTTCTATGCGGCGCCTCGCTTGGGCCGGAGATCCGCCGGGCCTGCTGCAAGGCCATCTCTGAGCGGTGCAGTGCCTCATCCGCCCGCTGCATGAAACGCTCGAGCTTGAGATTGAGCTCGTAGAGCTTGTGGTGCTGCTTATCCTCAGGAGCGGTAGCAGCGAGCGGCGTATTCGCCGGCTTTCGTCCCGCAGCCAGGGCATCGGCGAGCTTCATCAGTCTCTCAATATCTCCCTTTCCAACAATGGAACGCCGATTCTTGAAGGCGTCCACCATTCTTGGAATCTGGGCCCGGACGGCCGCGATTAACTTCACCATAGGCTCGGAGACCGGAACGGTCCCCGCGATCGCCTGATTCAGCATTTTCTCGACTTTCCAGGCCATCTCGGAGAGGTCGAGGGCCTTGACCATGCGACCGCTGCCTTTGAGAGTATGAAAGCTTCGGCGGATCTCGGTCAGGGTCTTCTTGTTTCCTGGATTATTCGTCCAGGTTCTCATTTCGTTGTCGATAATCTCAAGAAGCTCTTCTACCTCTTGGAGGAAGACATCGACAATCTCGTCCTCGCTAGTCGGAATATGCCAACGATCTGGAGCCATCGAAACAGAACCTATAAAAATTTAGGATGCCTTGCTATCGTCCGTGGCGGCAGCGTCTGACCGGTCACGGCCGCGAAATATAGCATCCACCGGTCTCAGACACAGTCTTTCCCCCGCGTTTCGACTCGCTCGCGGCCTTTTTCTGCCTCGGCAAAGCTCAATGATCCCCTCTACTCCTCGAAAAACACCCGTTGAATCGCCTATCCTTCGATTCGGGAGTATGTTCTTCTTAGCTTTCTGTATTTAACGTTGAGTGGATCTTGTCTGATAGCTTCTAGGATGTAGTGCGTGGCCTCTTTGATTTCGCCAAGATTTGCCAATGTAGTGGAGAGCAAAGCAGTATTTTTCGCGTTGCTCTCTGCTTTTACTGAGTTTTCGGCATACCAATAAGCAAACTGCCTCCTGCGAAGCCGTTGAGCAGACAACGCAGCTAGATAGTAAAGTTTTGCAACCGCATGATTTGTGAAGCGTCCAGTTGAAATACAACCTTCCAATTTCTTGCTGTCTTCATATGCTCTTATTGCATTTACCGAATGAGTTAGCGCTTTCTCGTAATTTTTCTTCTTAAAAGAAGCGCGCGCAGCGTCATGTTGTTCAAAAACGATACTTGGACGCCCGCCAGTAAAAAGTCCGAACTTAGTTCGTCCATCCGGGAGCCGCTCTATTCCCGATGTCTTTTGGTCGAGGTCTCGTAGCGCTTCTATCATTAGCATTATGTCACTTCCCGATAGGCCGACCTTTTTACTAGTTGCGTTCAGTTTATGTTCAAGTTTTCTGACCGCCTTTCTAGCGGTCGAAGTGGCGATATTGTCGTTGATGGTCATCAAACTTGTTCCCTGCGGATATCAAAATAGCACCCGCCTTGTAAAAGATCGTTTCCCCAACTTGCCTGAACGCGTTTTGCAGCCTGGGTAGTTCTCGGCTGGTATATCTTTTCCACCGCTCCGGCTGGAAACAGGAGCAGTTGGAGCATTAGAAGCGTCGATCTAGGTGTCCTAGTGATTCGAATCGCAACCAAAGAGACTGTCAACAAGCCCGGCGCTTGCGTAGTGACAGCTCTACTCCTCCTGCTAGGATACTCGCCGCGAGGATATCGGCCCGCACTCGGACAAAGTTAGAAGAGGAATGTACTCAGTCAGATATCGCTTTCAAAGAACAATTTAGCAAAGTTCACGCCAACACCAGCGCGATCGCTGTTGGTATAGCTGTGTCCTGGACTGCTTCGCAGGCGAGCCCTCGAAATCCATCGATCGTAAAGAATTGGACGGAAAGTACAGAGCTGGCAGCAAGTCGTCGGACAAAGGTGTTGCGCCACTCGCTACTTACCTTCTAACTTCAATACGTTGTTTTAGTAAGATGATTTAGATGAGATTTTTCGGGCCATTTCTACACCTAACAACATGCTTGGCTGAACAACTCCAGATAGTGAGCAACACCTTTGCCGGACGGCTCGGGCTGACAGTCAGATGCTGGTCCCTGCTTGCAGGGCGTGTGTGGGGTTAGGGGGGGTATTGGGCATTGTCGCCGTAAAGCGACGGTCGATTGCAAAGTCCGGATTTTTCGGTCAGGCTGAGCGCCTCTGCGGCACATCAGTCAGGGGCCCCTGTGCGTACCCTCCTCGCCGCTCTGAGATAAATGGTGGCTTGCGCGGCGCATCCTCACCGCTCATCGTCGCCATCAGCTCACCGCGCCAGCGATTTTTTCCCTCGGACGGACTGAGACAAACCTCGTCCAAGGCGCGGTGGCGCGCCAGTTGTGGCATTGGAATAGCCCGCCTTGCACTCAATGCGAACCTCGTGATATACGCCCAACGCTACTTCGGCGCTCAATCGCTCGGCTGCGCATCGCTCACCACCAACGTCTTGCGTTTGTCCTACTAGGCGAATCACATCACCAAAATCGCCGGCAGAACATCCTCCGCTAGTTGGATAACCTGTTGTTAGCGACACGTCGTAATCGTCCCGGAGATCCAACCAAGAATCTTCTTCGTCCTCGAGATCCATCCAAATTTCGATGTCGGGCGTTTTCATTGCGTCCTCTAATCTGCCAATCAAAGGCATGTTCGATTAAGATCTCAATCTCTAGAAAGACTTTACACTAACAGTACTCGTCAAAAATGCGGACAACTTCGCAAAAACGCAGCAGAGGGTACCGGCCCTCTTCGACAGCGAAGTCGATTTCGCCTGAAAGATACGATACTGCCTGCATCCTTGCGTCAATCGAGTTCCTTTGAGTTCATTAGCGGCTGAGCAGCGAATTCGCGGTTACGGTTGCGCTTTTTCAACGACGTATCGCCGCGTAGCACCGCCTGTCAATGACCGCCGATATAGAGCCACTGGCGGACGGGGTTAATGGAGCCACCCGGTGACCGGGATAAAGGAGCCAGTCGCGGATCGGGTTAATGGAGCCACCGCGGGATCGAGATAAAGGAGCCGGTCTGTGACCGGGTTAATGGAGCCAGGGAGTCTGGCCTGAAGGGTCTCGAACTTCGTTGAAACGCTGCTACCGTCTCGCGCTTTTGCGCGGAGGGGCAGCATGAGCAATCGGAGGTTCGAGATGTACGAGTATCGACAGATCCTGGTGCGCATGCGCCAGGGCGATTCCGACCGCCAGATCGCCAAGGCGCGATTGATGGGTCGGCCCAAGGCGGCAGACCTGCGCCGTGTGGCGACCGAGCACGGCTGGCTGAATGTGGAGCAGCCATTGCCCGAGGACAAGGCGTTGGCCGAGGTGTTGCTGGCCAAGGACCCGCAGCCGGGTCCGTCCTCTCAGGTCGAGCCCATCCGCGAGAAGATCCTCGCTTGGAAGCAAGCCGGGATCACCGGCACGACCATCCACCAGGCCCTGGTGCGCGAGCACGGATTCACCGGCAGCTACTCGGCGATCCGCCGCTTTGTGCAGGGACTGGAGCTGTCGGCGCCGGCAGCGATGGTGCGCCTGGACTTCGCCCCCGGCGAGGCCGCCCAGGTGGATTTCGGCTCGGGCCCGAAGTTAGTGGATACCTCTACCGGAGAGATCCGCAAGACCTGGGTCTTCGTCATGACCCTGTGCTTCAGCCGTCACCAGTATGCCGAGGTGGTATGGGACCAGAGCGTGCCAACCTGGCTGTCCTGTCATCGTCACGCCTTGGAGTGGTTCAACGGCGTTCGCGCCCGCCTGATCATCGACAACGCCAAGTGTGCCATCACTCGCGCCAGCACCCGTGATCCCGATGTCCAGCGGTCCTATGGCGAATACGCCGAGGGCTACGGCTTCAAAATCGATGCCTGCCCGCCCAGGGAACCCCAACTGAAAGGACGCGTCGAGGCGGGAGTCAAATACATCAAAACCGCCTTCCTGCCCTTACGTCAGTTCCGTGACTTGACCGACGCCAATACGCAGCTGCGGGGCTGGATTCTAGCCGATGCCGGTAACCGCATCCACGGCACCACGCGCGAGCAACCCCTGGCGCAGTTCGAGGCAGTGGAGAAGGCGCTGCTGCTGCCGTTGCCGGATGTCCCCCCGGAGTTGGCCATGTGGGCCAAGGTCAAGGTCCACCGCGATGCCCACATCCAGTTCGAGAAGGCCTACTACTCGGTGCCGTTCCGGCTCACGGGACAGCGCCTGTGGCTGAAGGCCACGCCGGCGACGGTGCGTCTGTACCGCAACCATGAGCTGGTCGCTACCCATCCGCGTCAGCAGCGTCCAGGGGCGCGCTCTACGGTCGATGACCACATGCCGCCCAATGCTCTGGCCTACGCCATGCGCGACCCGCAGTGGTGCCTCAAGCAGGCCGAGGCCGTCGGGGTGCACTGCAAGGGGCTGATCGAGCGGCTGTTCACCGACCGGGTACTCGACAACCTGCGCGCCGCCCAGGGGGTGATCCGCTTGCACGAGAAGTACGGCACTGCCCGTTTGGAGGCGGCCTGCGAACGACGCTCCTTCTTGAAGTTCGCCGCTCATCGTGACGTGGCGTCACTGCCGGTGGTGGAACGTGCGCTCGGCATCCCCATGATGCGTTTCGAACGCCCCATGTTCGGCTACCTCTCCACGGAGGAAATGCAGGCCGTGATCCAAGCCCCGCCCAGCACCTGGATCGGCCAGCGCGACCATCTGCTCTTGCAGATGCTCTACAACACCGGGGCGCGGGTGTCCGAGATCACGCAGGTCGAGGTCGGCGACATTTTCCTGGAGGAGCATGCCGCCTGCGTGCATCTGCATGGCAAAGGGCGCAAGCAGCGCAGCGTTCCGCTCTGCCCCCGGCCTGAAAAGGGACAGCAAAGCGATGGCGTCAACGCCGAGAAACCCGTCGCGCGCCGCCCGTAGTATGCATCCCTTGGCGCCTTCCGCCCGCCAGCGCAGATAGACGGGAACGCCCAGGTACACCAGAAGTGCGCAGGCGAGCAGGAGCAGGAGCAGGAGCAGGAGCAGGAGCAGGAGCAGGAGCAGGAGCAGGAGCAGGACCACGATCACGAATCCACGCGGGGGCGGAAAGTCGGCCGCCGCGAGCGCCAACAGCAGCCAGGTGTCGAAGAAGATCCCTGCCGTTCGCAGTGCGGCCTTTTGGTGGGCTGTCATGTGGACGGCAACTCGCTGAGATGTTTGAGAGCCAGTTGATGACCAAAAACTGTGTGGCGCTTCGGAACCGAACAACAACAAGAGGCCGAATTTGCGCCGCAGATTCCCCCTCGCTTGAATCCGGTCGCTCCCACGGCGCACCGGTTACGCCTCGGCCAGACGGACGGCGTACTCACGCAACCGGTGTCTCGGCCCGTCTGCCTCGATGCGTCCGGAGTCGATGAGGACCTGCAGCCGGCTGGCCAAGAAGAGGTTGCTCATGGCATTGCGTTCCCCGCAGCGACCCATGGCCGTCCCGATGACGCGCGGAGCCGGCATCCAAATCGGTGCGCAGGCATCCATCAGCCACGGGTCGTAGGGGCCATGGCTCAGATCATCCGGAATGCTGCGTACGGTTCCGGGCATGCCGTGAGATCGGCAGGCGGCGCGCAGGCAACCTGCTGCACTGTCTCCGAGGGCGATATGGAGCGGATTTCGCATCTGTCCGGGTGTGCATCCTCGACGTCGCTCGAACTGGCGAAGGCCCGAGTCGCGGTACCATTTCGGCCCCGACTGGTTGATCGTACCTGCTTTTTCTTATTGACCAGACAGCAGCGACGCTTGGGCGCCGACAGGAGTCCTCGAACCAGCCGGGCCATGGTTTGTGCTGGCAAGCCGGAAACGGCCGTGACTCTCTGCGTACGGAGGACGACGATGCTTTCTGTGTCTGCAATGTGCGCTATGTGAAGCTTCACATAGCAGCGTTACGGAGACGCTGATGAGGGCCGCAAGCTATCCTTGATCACTGGTCGCACACGGACCGCGGAATTGCTCCGGTACGTTGGTCGGGCATTGGCCGCAATCCTCGTTACCCGGCACGGCAAAGTCGATCTTGCGGGGATAGGGCAGATCGAGCCCGTCCATGAGGGCGACGAAGTCCTCCTTGGAGCGACCGCTACCCAAGCGAGGGTTGCGGGCCTTCTCTTGGGCGATGCTGGAAACGAAGCGCTGCTCGTAGTCGTGGCCGGGGTAGACCAGCGTCTCGCCGGGCAACGAGAACAGCTTGTTGTGGATGCTGTTGTAGAGGTCCGCAGCACTGCCTGATTGAAAATCGGTGCGGCCGCAGGCTTCGATCAGTAAGGCATCGCCAGTGAACAGGAGCTTCTGTACCGGCGTGTCGATGAGGTAGGCGTGGTGATGGTCCGTGTGTCCGGGCGTGAACAGCGGATGGAGCGTCACCGATCCCACGCGGAATGGCTCTCCCTCCTGCATGCCGATGTCGACGCAGGGCAGATTAAGCATCTTGGGGTATGCGATCTGGCACTCCGTGCGCTGCTTGAGCCTCCGCGCGCTGGTGAGGTGATCGGCATGGACGTGGGTCTCCAGCGTCGCCATCAAGGTCAGCCCCATATCCTTGAGCACTTGCAGGTCGCGCTCCGCGGTATCCAGCACGGGATCGATGAGGATTGCCTGACGTATCTTCTCGCACCCGATGAGGTAGGTGTAGGTGCAAGAGTCGGCTTCTAGCAATTGCTTGAACAGCATGGGTCCCTCGGGCAAGAACTGGTTGGGAAAGGGTTGGATTCTATACCAACGCCCTCTCTCGCCCTATTAACGCCCGACTTCTGCATCAATTCGACGCCTTGAAACTCGGACGGCTTTTTCGGGTAGGCCTTCGGTCTCGGGCAGCTAGGGTGTGGCGCTGATGCTGATTTTCGGAGCGCTGCCGGAACCCGCCTGAAAACGTTCCGGGTCAACTGGATCGCCTCGCGGTTGAACCGACAGACCGTGACAGACGTTGATACGCCGAGCGGGGGCTCGTCGCCCGTCGTCCGAAGCCTGCGCCGGCGATCCGCTTCACTCAGTCGGCCCTGAGATCCCTCCAGAAGCGATACGGATAGTCTCGCCGCGCGTCGTCGGTCGCGAGTTGCCGCAAGCCGTTCGCCAAGAAAAACCCCTGCGCGTCTGGATTTGCCTTAACCAACACGCCATCAAATCCGGCTTTGCGAGCGGCCCGGATGGCCGCGTCGATCAACCGGCTGCCGATACCGGCGTGATGCAGCGTGGGGATGACATAGATACCGTGCAACAACAGGCCTTTGGCGCCGTCCGGCGTGTCGGCGACGCTCGCGGGCTCCCAAGCTGCAACACCCACGATGGCGTCGCCTGCGTCCACCGCGCCCGTTAGCGTGAGGTGCTCCAGATCGTGTGCGTCGTAGCGATAGCTTGCCAATGACAAGCGTTTGACGCGCTCGGGCAGATCCCAGGTCATGATCGCCGCCTCAACCACCGCGTTCGCCGAATCGAGGTCCACACGCGCAAGGGGTCGCAGCTTGATATCGACGTCGGCTTTCATACGAGAATGCGGGTCTGAAGAGGGGGCGGTAGCACCTATCGAGGAACCTTGGCGCATCGAAGCGTCGAGCGCACTGGTAGCATGGGGGCCCTATGACTGTCCAAGAGGGCGGACGGCGGCATGGTCATCAGCGGTTGACACCCGCTTCGCGGTAATACCGCGCGGTCCCGCGGTGCAGGCGCACAGCCGGCACTTGGATCGCGGTATTTTGGGCCGTCGTTTAGCGACCTTGCGCGAGGCGCTCTGCCAATGCGCTTTCACCCTTGTGGATCGCAAATGCAAGGCGGTAGACGATCTCCTGAAGTGGTCAAATGGCAGCGGACACCTCAGTTAAGGAACCATTCCTGAAACTGAGGTGAGAGATGGCAACACGTAAGAAGTACACGAGAGAGTTCAAGCAAGACGCGGTGAGACTAGTAGTCCGTTTCCAAATTTCGGGGACCGTTGGAACGAGGCATGAGTCACTGCACAGGTTCGGGTTGGAAAGTCCAGCGCGGAACGATAGGGTCGGCATTGATTTCGCCAATCCATTGCTCAATGCGGGAAACCAGTTCCTGCTTGGAGGCAACCCGCAAGCCGCGCAGGAAGCTGCGGGTCATCTTACTGAACAGGGTTTCGACGATGTTGAGCCAAGAGCCGTGGGTGGGGGTGAAGACCAGCTCAAAGCGGTTCGGGTGCTCGGCCAGCCAGGCCCGGGTTTCCTTGGAGAGGTGCGCGGAATGATTGTCGAGGAGCAAGCGGATGACCCAATGAGCGGGATAGTGAGCGTGGATCGCAACGAGCAGCTCGATGAACTCGCGACTGCGGTGACGATCACGCACCATACCGAAGACATGCCCCGTGTGCAGGTCCAGTCCCGCTAACAGGGAGACGGTGCCATGGCGTTTGTACTCGTAATCGCGCGCCAGGCTCGCGTAGCGACCCGGCACCGGTGGCAGGTCGGGGGCCGTCGTGGCAATGGCCTGAATACCGGGCTTCTCGTCGCAGGAAATGGTCACCTGCGGCGCCTCGGGCAGGCTGGCGCCCTCTTTGAGCAGCTCTACCTCTTTGTACACCATCAGCACTTCAGCCATCTTGCGCTCAAACTCCGGATCGCGCTGCTCCAGGTAATAGCTCACCTTGTGGGGCCTCAAGGCATGCGCGCGCACGATCTTGCACACCGTGCCTTTGCCGATCCGCTGCAACACCTCATGCCCCGCCGCCTGGCAGTGGGTGCGAATGTGCTGGGCCAAGGCACTGTAAGTCCAAAGCTCGGCCGCGTAACCAAGCTCCTTGGGCTTGGTGCACGCCAAGGCTACCACCCAGGCTCTGGCTGCCTCATCGATCGCGCGCGGGCGCCCGGAACGTCGCTCGTCCTGCAGTGCCTCCGTGACCCCCGCCGCCAGCGCTTTCTTGATGCACTTGCTCAGCGCCCCGTAGCTGATGGCAACGGACCGCTGGATCGCCGCGAGGCTCTCCCCGCCACTGTAAGCCAACAAGCTTCGCGCGCGCCGTACCCGATCAAAGCCTTCCGTGCGCGACTGCGCGATCGCAGCCAAGCTCTCCCGTTCTTCGTCAGTCAATGCCAGGGCTGGCAGCTTCTCGGACGATGGCATGCTTCTGTTCTCCAGTCTTTCAAGCACGTTAGCATGCGATCTTAATGTAATTTATGAATTATGGAAACGAACTACTAGTCACCGAGCAAAGCTAAAACAAGGCAGAGGCAGCCAGGAATCTGGGCCTCGACCGTAGTGTGCTGGCGCGGTGGGTTAAGGAATTTCAGGACGACGAGAGTGAGGCGTTTCGCGGCAATGGGAAGCTGATATCCGAGCAGGAGGAACTGCGGCGTCTGCGTGAGGAGAATCGTCGTCTGAAGATGGAGCGGGATATCTTAAAAAAAGCGACGGCCTTCTTCGCCAAAGAGTCGAGCTGAGATTTCAGTTCATCGCCCAAGAAGAAGATCTATCCGGTGACAGTGCTTTGCCGATTGATGGGCGTGAGCCGCAGTGGATTCTACGATTACTTGCGGCGTCAGGACCGGGATCCAGACCCGGAGCATGAGGAGAAAATGGAATGGGTCAAGGACCTGGCCGAGGCGTCGGACAACACTTACGGTTCCCGGCGCATGGCCAAGGCGTTGAGGGCGTTGGGATATCGCGTGGGACGGCATCAGGCCGGCAGTCTGCTGCGTGAGGCAGGGGTGTGGGTACGCTAACGGCGCCGTTATCGGGCGACCACCAATAGCAATCACCGCCAGCCGGTGTTTGAGAACCGCCTGGAGCGGGATTTCTCGGTGGAGGTCCCTGACTATGTTTACGCCGGTGATATCACCTATGTGTGGACGCAGGAGGGTAGGCTGTACCTGGCGGTAGTCATCGACCTGTACTCGCGCAAGGTCATTGGCTGGTCGATGGGGCGGCGCCTGACCTGGCTCTTTGGTCTGTGACGCGCTGCGGATGGCGCTGTGGCGGCGCCGGCCGCCGAAGGGGCAACTGATTCACCACTCGGATCGCGGCGTGCAGTACGCCAGCCGGGCCTTCCGCAAGCTGCTCAACACTTATGGAATCGAAGGCAGTATGAGCCGTAAGGGAGACTGCTGGGATAACGCGGTGGTCGAGAGCTTCTTCGGTTCCTTGAAGTCCGAGCGGATCCACTGGCGCAGCTACCAGAGCCGAGAGGACGCCAGGGCAGACATCGTCGACTACATCACAATGTTCTACAACAGTCGGCGGTTGCATTCGTATCTGGGCTACCAGAGTCCAGATGAGTTCGAGAGAAACGGCCCACTGGCCGATGCGGCTTAACGGGTGTCCGTTTTCGCTTGACCACGTCATCAGCCAATGGCTTCCGCGAGCGGGCGTTTCGTCCTGGTGTTCAATGGGGAGATCTACAATCATTTGGAACTGCGCTCCGACTTGGTGAAGGGCGCGCATCGGTTCCCTCGCCCAGACCATCTTCCGGACACAGAGGGAGTTCGAAAGGCGTGGCGCGGGCATTCCGATACCGAGACAATCCTTGCCGCCTTCGAGCAGTGGGGAATCGACGAGACGCTCAAGCGCACGGTCGGCATGTTCGCTATCGCGCTTTGGGACCGGGCCGAGCGCCGGCTGCACCTGGCGCGGGACAGGTTGGGCGAGAAGCCGCTCTATTATGGTTGGTGCCGAGGCGCGTTCGTTTTCGCTTCCGAGCTAAAGTCCTTGCGGGCATTCCGGGGTTTCGACTGCGCCGTCGATCGGGACGTGCTGGCAACCTATCTGCGGTTCAGCTACGTACCCGCGCCCCATTCGATCTACCAGGGCATCTACAAGCTAGAGCCCGGTTGCCGGTTGGTGCTGACGCGCGAAGGCGTCGAGTCGCCCCCGGCAGATGCTCCGCGAGCGCCGTTGGACGGGCAAGGTTTTCGGTGCGCCGCTGGTGGTCGCTGCACCAGGCAGCGGAAGCAGGGCAGGCCGACCCGCTGCGGGGCGAAGTCGTCCGGCCTCGGTTTCTGCCGCGCGTGCCAAATATCACATGCCATCTGCTGTGCAAGCCACACCTCGGCGGGGCCGCCGGGCGGCTCGCCCAGCCAAGCCTCCGGCGAAGGGCCATGTCGGGCGAGATCGCCGAACGTCCGTTGACGACCCGCGACAAAGCCAACCGAGTCACCCCAGGTTGTCGGGCCGCCTCGGTTGCCGTAAGCCCGAGAGCGGGAAGTACGCCCTCGCGCAATGTCTCTGCGGGATTTAGGGTTCCTTGGGCGACAACCATCTGTGCAAATGAGTCAAGTTTTACAAAGTGCGAATCCAGTGGGAGCGGCGCCCCGCCGCGACGGGTCGGCGCTCCCACGGGCAAGCGCCTTGGCCTGACCGAATGACCCAGGGCTTGTCGGTCTGAGGTGCAGCCTCGCTGGAGGGATATGCGTATCGCTCATAGCATTCGATGCGCAGCGGACTATGCCGAAGGAGTCCGGCGCCATGCTATGCTCATGCGTAACGGACCAGCAATCGGATGCGGATCATGACCATGCTTTGTCTTCAGATACCCGATGATGCCTACAACGCCCTGAAGCTTCCCCCCGGTCGCGTCGAAGAGGAGCTACGGCATGAGTTTGCCGTGTATCTCGTCAAAGACGGGCTGCTCGGCCAAGCTCAGGCGAGAACCATCGCCAAGATGGATCGTTTGGCGTTCCAGGCGCTACTGGCACGACGCAACGTCGAATGGGGCGGTTCACCCGAGGAGGCGCTCCATGACCTCGAGACCGCGCACGCCGCGGTTCAGTCTGATCCGGTGTGATCGTTTCCAACACGACACCGCTGTCGTCTTTGCTGAAGATCAGGAAGGCGCACCTGCGCCAAGCGCTATACGGCATCCTGACGATTCCGCCCGAGGTCGCCGCGGAGCTGGACGAGGACGGACCAATCCACGAGGGCTGGCGCGAACAACTCAGCTTCGTTCGCGTAGCGGAGCATGCCGTGGATGATCCTGTCATGGAGCTTCTGCGCGCGGAGCTCGATCCGGGCGAGGCGGCAGCCATCGCCCTGGCGCGGCGGCAGAACAGTAATCTGCTGATTCTCGACGACATGGCCGGCCGTCGCGTCGCTCGGCTGTTGGGGCTGACGATCACCGGGACTGTGGGCGTGGTTCTGGCTGCGGCCGAACTTAGGCTCGTCGACGATCCGTTCGCCGTGCTCCACGAACTGCGCACAGGTGGCGGTCTTTGGTTATCCGACTCCTTCCTCAGCAAGCTCCGCTCTGTTTGGCAGCCACCGCACTGACACAGCAATCGCTCATCATGGCTGCAGAAAAAAAGATGACTACCCTTCTGCGCAACCCAAGAAGGCTTACGTTTCCCTTTCTCTCCGCCTGTCGCCTGGAACGATGAACCGCGTGACGGACCCCATTGCCGCGCTCGTCTATCTGCCCTTGGCGCAGGCCTGCGGATTGCTGGGGCGTACCGGGGTCCGTGTCGACAACATTCCCCTCGCGTATTACAGAAATCACAGTTTTTACACTTTGCGAACGGATGCGAGGCATTGGTTTGGAACGTCCCTGGAGAAGTGCTTTTCGCGCCGACAAGTGGTATCGCTGATGGAGGACGCCGGCCTTGAGCGAGTTCGGGTATCTGACAGGGCGCCCCTCTGGTGCGCCGTGGGATCCAAGAGAAATTTGTAACCGTCATGTGTGGCATTGCAGGTGTATGGCCTGCTCGGTGGGATCAGCGGACAAACCCTTTGGGGGTGAGTGTCAAGCGCATGGCCGACACGCTCGTCCATCGCGGCCCGGACACTGCGGGATACTGGCTCGACGAGGACGTCGGGATTGCCCTGGGTCACCGGCGTCTGTCGATTCTCGACCTATCGGCCGCGGGGCATCAGCCGATGGCGTCGGCGAGCGGGCGGTTCGTGGTTGCCTTCAACGGGGAAATCTACAACCACCTGGAACTGCGCGCGGAACTGGAGGGGGGCGTGCAGGAGGGAGAGGAACCTCGGAGGGCGTGTCGCGGGCATTCCGATACCGAGACAATCCTTGCCGCCTTCGAGCAGTGGGGAATCGACGAGACGCTCAAGCGCACGGTCGGCATGTTCGCTATCGCGCTTTGGGACCGGGCCGAACGCGAGCTGCACCTGGCCCGCGACCGGTTGGGCGAGAAGCCGCTCTACTACGGTTGGTGCCGGGGCGCATTCGTCTTTGCTTCCGAGCTAAAGGCCTTGCGGGCATTCCCGGGCTTCGACTGTGCCGTCGATCGGGACGTGCTGGCGACCTACCTGCGCTTCAGCTACGTGCCCGAGCCGTATTCGATCTACCGGGGCGTCTACAAGCTGGAGCCCAGTTGCAGCTTGGTGCTGACGCGCGAAGGCGTCGAGTCTCCCCCAGCAGATGCTCCACGGGCGCCGATGGACGGACGGGGGCTGTCGCTGCGCCGCTGGTGGTCATTGCACCAGGCAGCCGACGCGGGGCAGGCCGACCCGTTGCAGGGCGAGGCAGCGGTACTCGCGGCGTTGGAGGAGCACTTGCGGGCGTCGATCCGGCTCCAGTCGATTGCGGATGTGCCGCTGGGGGCCTTTCTGTCCGGCGGGGTGGATTCCTCCACCATCGTCGCGCTGATGCAGTCCGAGGCGGTGTCGCCGGTCAGGACGTTTACCATCGGCTTCGAAGACGCTGCGCACGACGAGGCGGTTCATGCTCGCGCCGTTGCGCAGCACCTGGGCACGGATCATACGGAGCTCCGTGTGACGCCGAGCGAGGCGCTGGATGTGATTACTCAGCTCCCGCGCATCTACGATGAGCCTTTTGCAGACTCATCCCAAATACCGACCTTTCTGGTCTGCCAGCAGGCCCGTCGGCATGTGACGGTGGCCCTTTCCGGGGACGCGGGCGATGAGCTGTTTGGCGGTTACAACCGCTACTATTGGGCCAAGCGAATATGGGGCAGACTTGGCTGGCTGCCGGCGTCAGCGCGCCTGATGCTCGGACGATGGATCTTGAGGCAGTCACCCGAGCGCTGGGACTCGCTTGCAGTATGGTTTGGGATCGGGGTAAAGCTCGCAGGGGAAAAGGCGCACAAGCTGGCAGAAGGTCTGGCAGGCGCGAGCGACCTGGACGACCTCTATCGTTGCCTGGTCTCGGAGTGGAAACAGCCGAAGGCGGTCGCCCTGGGGGCGCGTGAGGCGCCGACGCTTTTGGCGCAGCCGGACCAGTGGCCGGTTCTCCCGGAGGCCGAACATCGCATGATGTATCTGGACGCTATGACCTATCTGCCGGGCGACATCCTGTGCAAGGTGGACCGGGCGGCGATGGCGGTGTCCTTGGAGACACGCATGCCCTTCCTGGACCACCGGGTCGTGGAGCTTGCCTGGCGGATGCCGCTGGCGATGAAGATCCGTGGCGGCACAGGCAAGTGGCCGCTACGGCAGATTCTTCACAAGTACGTGCCGTCTGAACTGATCGACAGGCCCAAGCAGGGCTTCGGAATCCCGTTGGCGCAGTGGCTTCGCGGTCCGTTGAGGGACTGGGCCGAGGCACTGCTGGACGAAAAGCGGCTCAAGGGCGACGGCTTCTTCGATCCTGTCCCCATCCGCGAGCGCTGGCAGGAGCACGTTGGTGGCCGGCGTAACTGGCACCATGCGCTCTGGGCGGTTCTGATGTTCCAGGCCTGGCTAGAGGCGCAACCCTGAGATGCTCCCTTACTGGCTTCTGTATGCGATACCGGCGGTCCCTGCATTCTTGCTTGGGACCAAACGGCGTAGCTGGGTCATCGCCGCCGGCATCGCGGTTGGTCTGGTATTCATCCTCGCGATCGGTTTCAGGTATCAAGTCGGCGGAGACTGGTTCAACTATCTGCGCCACTACAATCGCGCGATCGGAACACCTCTCAGGGAGATCGCCATTTCCGATCCCGGCTACGCGTTTCTCAACTGGGTCATGGCCCGTTGGCACTGGGGAATCTACGGGGTCAACACGGCGTGCGGGGCGATCTTCATGATTGGCCTGCTGGTCTATTGTCGCCAGTTACCGGCGCCTTGGTTGGGCTTTGCGGTCGCGGTGCCCTATCTGATCGTCGTGATGGCCATGGGCTACACGAGACAGAGCGTTGCGCTGGGCTTCTTCTTTCTCGCCCTCGCTGCCATCGAACGAGGGCAGTTCCTGCAGTACCTCCTCTGGGTGGCCTTGGGTGCAACCTTTCATAAGAGCGCGGTGCTGCTCGTGCCGCTGGGTGTTTTTCTTTACGGAAAGGGTTGGTTTTTGCGCAGCGTGGCCGTCGTTGCGGCAGCTTACGGTCTTTGGGATCTTCTGTTGGCGGATCATCAGGAGCGCCTCTGGGCGGAATATGTAGACAAACAGATGGAGTCGCAAGGGGCGAAGATAAGGGTCTTTATGAACCTGGTGCCCAGCTTGTTGCTGCTGCTCTATGCGAAGAAGTCGAAAAGGCTCTTTCCTGCCTATGGCATTTGGTTTTGGCTGTCTGTCGCCTCGCTACTCAGCGTTGTCCTCGTCAATTTCGCAACGACCGCGGTCGACCGCTTTTCTCTCTATTTCACGCCGCTTCAAGTCGCCGTATTCGCGCGCCTGCCAGTGCTGTTACGTGGCCAGATAAAGCCCCAGCTCGTGCGCTTTGGCGTGGTGGCTGGATACGCGGCGGTTCTCTACGTCTGGCTGAATTATGCAATCCATGCGCGGTATTGGCTGCCTTACCGGAACCTATTGTTCCAGTAACTGGACCGATATCGGGAACCGCATCGAGTGAAGGTTCTGTTTTTTGCCAACACCGACTGGTATCTGCACAACTTCCGGTTAGGGCTGGCCCGTTACCTGCGGGAGCAAGGCGCAGACGTGGCGATGATGTCGCCGCCCGGGGAGTATGGCCCCCGCATCGAAGCAGCGGGTTTTCGCTGGTTTACCCTCCCGATGGACCGGCGCAGCTTGAATGCCGCAAGCGAGTTGAGGCTGCTGCGGCGGATTCTCGAGATTCTCCGGGCGGAAACGCCGGATGTGATCCACAACTTCACCATCAAGTGTGTAGTGTATGGCTCGCTCGCGGCGCGGCGGGCCGGGATCGGCAGGCGCATTAATGCGGTTACCGGACTCGGGCATGTTTTCGTCAGCGATTCGCCGAGGGCCAGGCTGCTCAGAGCGCCGGTGAAGTCGCTACTCAAGCTCGCCCTCGCTGGTTCGGAAAGCCGTCTCGTTGTGCAGAACCCGGACGACCAACGGCTTTTTTTGGAGTTAGGCTTGATCAAGGGCGAGCGAATCCAGCTCATCAGAGGCTCGGGGGTGGATACCGCCCGTTTCACTCCCTTCAAGCGGGATCGGGGTGGTGCTTTTCGCGTTCTTCTGGCCTCGCGGCTGTTGTGGGAGAAAGGGACCAGGGAGTACGTCGATGCGGCCGCGCGGCTTCAGGCCAGAGCGGGTGAGGTGGAGTTTCTGCTAGCGGGTTCATCGGATCCGGGCAATCCTTCAGCGGTGCCGGACGAGGATATCGCGCAATGGAATGACGCGGGCCTAATCAAGGTGCTTGGGCATGTGGACGACATGGACCGGCTGATGCGCACCGTGGATCTGGTCGTGCTGCCCAGCTACCGGGAGGGTGTGCCCAGAGGGCTGATCGAGGCCGCCGCGATGGGTTTGCCCATCGTCACCACGGATGCTCCGGGCTGTCGAGAAATCGTTGAAGACGGGGTCAACGGATTCCTGGTGCCGGTGCGCGATGCCATGGCCTTGCGCGAGAAGATCGAGCATTTGCTTGATCACCCCGACCTTTGCCAGCAGTTCGGCGCCGCGGGCCGCAAAAAGGTGCTGGTCGAGTTCGATGAGCAAATCGTGTTCCGGGAGACCTATGCGGTCTACCGGGAATTGGGGTTTTGATGCGGTCGTTTTACCAGCGGGTGTCGGGGCCGCTGCTCGGGCGCGCTCGGGTGGCGGCAACAGGCTCTATGTTCGCGACGCGGGGGCGGCGCTGCGGGTGAGCTCGGCGCCCTGGTTTCGGATTGTCGGGATCGACTGCCTCCGACAGAGACCTGTTGGCGCGACGAGCGCACTTTGCGGGTCAATGCGACGGAAGCGGCCAGGAGCGAGGCCTACTTTTTGTCGTGCCTATCCGACCCTGGATAACAGGTGTGTCGTCCAGGATTTGATTCGGGGTAACAAGCGCTTCTCTTCGGCCAGATGGGGCGGAAACAGCAACTCGCCAGCGAAAGCGAGTTTTTGGCGCAGAGTCCTCAACACGAGCAGATCCGCAAGCACCCATCGCGGCTTCGACGCCTGCAGCAGATTAGCGGTCGGCTCCCGTCGGTGGTTTCGGGCAAATGCGGACAGATAGTTCTCCGGATAGCGCGTACGGAAATAGTATTGGCACATGACGAACGCATCCCGACAGAGAGCTCCCACCTGCTTTTCCATTGCCAGCTGCTTGAACCGGTCGAAATCCTCCGTCGACAACCCGCCGGTGATGAGGTGGATGTCGTAGAGCCAGAGCAGCCGATTTCGCTGCGTATTTCTGCCGTGCGCAATGCGGTGGATACATGCATGTAGCAGCAGATGCGCGGCGGACAGCGTGTATGCGTTGCCGCCAAGCACGGGAAGCGGCTGGCGCGTTTCCCAGCATTCCTCAAATCGCAGGATTTCGCTGAAGAGAACGCGGTTGCTGAGCCTCCAGTGAATATCGAGCGACACGACGAATCCCTGCCGGATAGCCCGGGTGGCGACGAACTGCTTGGAGGAAAATGACCGTTGGTGCAGCCCCGAGATCCCGTAGCCGTTGGCCGCCAGGACCTCGGCCGCCTGCTCCCTGTCCGTTGACCGAATGAAGATATCGGTATCGCAGCGGCGTCTCAGATAAGTATCCTCGTAATATAGGTACGCGACCGGGGTTCCTTTCAGGAGTAAGGCAGGGATGTTCTCGGCCGCCAGCAGGTCGAGCGTTCTCCTGGTGGCGGCGTTCAGTATCAGATCATAGGCGCCTTGTGCGAAAGCCACTTTTCTCAACCCCTTCCGGTCCTCCTCGATCAGCCCGCGTACGGTTCCTTCCCGGACACGAATGTCGAGCATGGCTGTGACGCCGTGGTCAAGGGCCGTTTTCAGCAGTTTTGTCGCGACTCTGCGGTATGAGCCGGAAAGCTGCACCTGCCTGCCGCTCAGCATCGCCGCCAACAGCGATAGGTTCGGATGGTAAGTGTCGGGCATCAGGGTTGGCAGCCTCTTTGTGCGGCGTCCGCATGTGGCGCCTGTTAGAATTGCAATGTCTTGGAACTGTTGAAGGGCCTTGGAGTCGATCAATGACTCACGATTTGATCTTCAGCGGCTTGGTCGCGTTCGCGGTATGCGCGCTGCTTCTATGGATCCTGGAGCCCGTTTCTCACCGCATCGGACTCGTCGACAATCCCGGCGGCCGCAAGGCTCACCTCCGTCCTACACCTTTGATCGGCGGCATTGCAATGTTCATTGCATTTTCTCTTGCCGTCCTCTCGCTCGATGTTCCCCTATCAGGATACCGGTTGCTGTTTGCCGGCGCGCTGATACTCGTCGTTGTTGGAGTTCTCGATGACCTTCACGAGCTTTCCGCGACGCATCGTTTTGTTGCTCAAATCACCGCGGGGCTGCTAATGGCGGCAGGAGCGGCGGTTCAGCTCCAGGATTTCGGTCAATTGATCTGGCCTGGTCATATACTCGCGTTGGGAATCCTTGCGGTGCCTGTGACCGTTTTCGCAGCCGTGGGTGTGATCAACGCCGTAAACATGGCTGATGGCCTCGACGGACTTGCCGCATCGCTCGTTCTGATCACAATCAGCGCGCTTGGGGTCATTGCATGGTCGGCCGATGAGCTCCACGCCGTGGGTATTCTTGTCTTGATTGCGGCCGTCGTTTTCGCTTTTCTCATGTTCAATCTTCGACTCAGCGAGAAAGCCCTCGTATTTATGGGGGACGCGGGAAGCATGTTTCTCGGCTTTGTTACCGCCTGGTTCTTGATCGAGCTCTCACAGGGAACAGATCGGCTTTTGGCACCGGTCACCGCACTTTGGCTCTTTGCCTTGCCGTTGTTCGATACGGTTGCGCTAATGCTCCGCCGGATGCTACTGGGTCGATCGCCGTTCTCGGCAGATCAAGAGCACTTTCACCATATTTTGACGGCTGCTGGCTTTACCCCGAAGCAGACACTGGCAATCTTGGTTGGGTTTGCACTGTTCGGAGCCGGTATCGGACTAGCAGGTCATTTCGGAGGCGTTGCCGAGCACTGGATGTTTCTTGGCTTTCTCGCCCTTTTCGCGCTGCATTTTTGGATGATTATGAGGGCGTGGCGAGTAAAGCGCTTTTTCGCCAGACAGCTGATTCACAGAGCCGATTCAGGGACGTAGCGCCAATGGAAGGAAGTGGCTTTACTTTATCTTAAGAGCAGTTCGGAAACTTCGGCATCTTCTTCGCTCAGCCCCAGCACCTTACGAAACAAAACGTACGTGCGTCGCGAGCTCTACGTCGAAGCATTAGGAACCGCCCCTTGCTCTCTTGCTCTCTTGCTCCCTTGCGCGGCGATCTCGACGCTCTGGGTCGGAACGCCAGAAGACAGGGTGCGCCAAACCAAAAACTCAGCGGCCACAAGGAGAAAAATCCTCCGGGCATAAGCCGAATCCGAAACCTCCTATCTATGATCAACGTTAAAGGTCATCTGCATGATCCTGTAGCTTCCGTGCCACGGAACCAGCTCAAAATGCACGGTTCCGAATCCATCATGCCAGTCGCTATTCCCATTAAACATACTTCTTACGTGGAAGCTTCCTTGGCCGCAAACCGCTTCACGCCCCTCGCTATGCCCTCTGCTCCGCCAGCGCATATCGAAAAAGGACAGGCGACGCCGGTCGATTTCAGAGAAAAGTCGCGAGTACTCCGCCCGGATATTCTCTCTCCCACTACCGCCGTTGGTTTCGACGTCCGGCGTGAAGAGGCCGACGAACCCTTCGAGATCACCCTCTCTGTAGTATCTCGACACCCGATCGAGAACCCCTGTCAACTCGGTGCCGGCGCGAGTACGTAACTCGCCGAACCAGTACCTTCCACGCATCGACTCACTACCCGGGTCTTCGCTCACTCGATCGCCCTGCTTTATTCCTACCAGCGAGAAATCACTTAAGGGGGCGGCTGAAACGCCGAACCGGAACGGCTCCGGAAGGCCATTTCTCAAGTAAGCCGGTCCCGGCGACGTTTTCCTCGCGAGCACCGGATTTATTCGCAGCAACGGCTTCTGTGTTGAATGAAATACGAAAAACGACAATATCGCCGCGAATAGAGGGATCAGGGCCCAGGCAGCGATTTTGCGAGCCCTCGGCGATACAACGAATTTGGCCTTAAATGGTTCGGAGTCGGCGGGTATAGGTGCATCCGGCTTGACGAAAGCCCGCATGCTAAGTGCATTGCGCCCATCATCTGCGGACTTCGCTTCCAATTGTTTGTTATAACGCCGACGCCCGTCGATGGTGCGAAGCGCATTGTAAGCCGCGTTGATTCGAGCGGTGAATGCCGCATTTCGTTCATCACCGTTATTGGACCGATCCGGGTGGAAGAGCCGAACAATGAGACTATAGTGCTGCTTTACATCCTCTTGCGAAGCGTTGCGGGATAGCCCGAGGACGCGGTAATGATCCGCTCTTGGTGCAAGCAGCACCTGCCGCAGGAAGAATTGGGATGCCTCTTCGAGTCCCTCTGGACTGACCTTAAACATCTTCGCGGTAGCCTCGATGTTCCGAGACGTTAGAGCGATACAGAAATCCTTGAATAAGGTATCGAAGCCCCTGGGAAGCGGTGTTTCGGGGTTCGCCAGCTTCTTGTAGCGAAGCGGGAAACGATGGTATTCGAGCGCGAGAACGAGGACCTTCTGCCCCCTAAATTCGCCTCCCTGCACTGCCCGACGACCGGCTTTTCCCTCAAACCTTTTCATCTAGCGTCCTTAGCGCAGAAAGGCGTTTTCTGACGTATATCACACTGTCCTGAGGAGGGTTTGCGCTATCGTAAGCGCGTGGGCGAAACACGGGCCTCCCTCCGAGGCTGAAGGCGGTAGGTATCGCTTTGTTGACCAGCAGGCCGGATCAGCAGAGAAGATCCAAGGACGGATGTCGACATACGGCTGCGCGCCAAAACGCGACGGCCTCGGGAGCGCAAAGGGTATTTTGACTTCGCTGGGAGCGGGAAAAAGCTCACGAACATCTAAGAAAAACAGACAGATTGAGGGACTCGAAAATGAATACGGTTCGATTTGCTGTTTTCGCAACCACGGTTCTTACTACAGGGTGCACGGTCACAGCACCCGTGAATGACCCACAAGCTTTCGTTGGAACTGCTACAGCACAGGCATTGGCTATAAACGCCACCAAACGTTGGAAATTATGTACCGCCAATCACATTAATGCCGTCTATTCGGAAGGCCGCAGAAAGCACCCCACGCGAAACAACTGCATCCGGGTCGCCGGAACAACAGCCTGGGCGAGCGCAATCGCCCAATGTGGTCCGCGGCCAGCAACCTTCTGAACTCTCCGTTCTAAATAGAGGGCGTTCAACATCCCGCTGCGGCAGCGGGTTTCCGACTCGGCTGGCTGTCGAGCAAAGCAACTACCGCAAGCTTGCCATTGCGACAGGCACGCGTTCTTCGAAGGCGCGGTCCCTTGTCTCATGGGTGAAGCTTATTTGCTGATGGGCTCTCGGTCTCCGTCTCCGTCTCCGTCCAGGCAGTCGGTGGCTATGCAGGCTCCGACGGCACTGGCAACGCCTATCGGTACCCAAGGTATCCCGGCGGCCGGAGGAAGAGCGGCCGGAGGAGGAGGTGGAACGGGGGGTGGCGCGGCGTCAGCACAGCAGGGGCTCACATCCTCGATAGTTACCATCTCATTTTCCTCGAGGACGTGCCAGCAACCGTCGTCGAACGCAACGACAACGGTGCTCTTATCCAAGGCCATGACGCGTCCGCCGGTTCTTACGCGCATGCCCACGGTCGCTGCGACCCACGGGCTTTGGCTGACCAAGCCCTCGCCCACTACCTTAACGATTGTTGCGCCTTGCCCGGTCCAGTCGAGCTCACAGCAGGGTCCCTTTTCGTCACACTTTTCCTCTTCCTCGCCAACGGCTACGGAAAAGCCACAAATCAATGCAATAGTGGAAGCGGCGATCGATGGCAGAAGAAACGCTTTGTTTCTCATGGTTTTTTTATATGTTGGATTATTGCTACTTGATAATTTTGACCAAACTCCGGAGTGATTCAACTGAATCGGTATTGTTTTGTCAACAGCGCTCTAGTCGGTTTATGACTTAGGGACGGATTTCCGTCTTCGGTGGTGAGGCGGTATCGGCGGTAATGGAAGTGTCGTTCGCAGTGCTGTTGTTAGGAGAGTCACGCTGCGCAGACTCAGCACCCCCCTCTTCCTCCGAGGGTTGGTCGGAGACTGGGAAACCTTCGTGCTGTTTTCTGCCCTCATTCTTCGGGGTGTTGCGAATAACAATGTCCGTTAGCTCGGCATTTGTGGCGCGTGCTAGTTCAGAGATCTGGCGGATGGCCAGTCCGTCGAACCAGACCTCGCCCGTGGTCTTTCTCTCAAACGCACGCGTTCCGGCGGAAACAAGGAGGAGCTCTTGCAGCACGCAGGAAGTGGGTACCTCGAGCTCAAAAGCAAACTCCTGCCATTCGTTCGAGCCCAGGAAGCGATCGCTTTCCCCCAGGACCTTTTCCTTTGGTTGCAGGCAGCGCACAAGCCATTTTAGCCCCCCCTCCGTTTGAAGGCGGTCCGTACGGACCTCCCCCGAGACGCGATAGAGTCCGGGAGCGAGGAAAAGAGCCTGGGCAACGTCCCGGAACCCCTTACTGTGGTCCTTGAAAACCACATGGAGCGCACTGTGTCCATCGACCCCGTAGGTATGTGCGCGGTTGACAATCGTTGTCGGCGTGCTGCGCAGCCGCCAGTCGAATCCCCAGTTGCCGGGCTCGAGCTCGAAGCCGCCGTCGTATATCAACCCGAGCCTGCCCCTCTGCTCCCTGGTTAGGCCATTGACCCAATGGATGTAAGCCTCGACAACCATCCCGTCCTTTTTCAAACGAGCGACGTAGGCCTGCCGCTCCGGTTCCGTGATGGGTGCCCGCGACGATTCCCGTCGGAAGGCGTAGAGAGCACTCGGACCGTATCCACATCCCATACCTTGCTTGCAACCGATCTGAAGAACTCCTCCCACCACGCCGGTGGTGACTCCGCGAAGGGTTTGAAGGCGGATCTGGCGCGGGGATCCTCCGCAGCCTCGAGCAATATTGGGAACAGTTGCCTTTTGGATGCCGGATAGGTCTCCATCGCGAGCGACCAATGTCGCAGTGCTTGCCCCAGGTCGTCGCGGGAGATCCAGTAGGCGGCGGCGCGGTTGTGGATCCGGGGATCCGACGGTGCTAGATTCACCGCCGTTGTGACGAGCGATTCGGATCGGGCCTGATCCCCCTGCACCAAGCTGGCCATGGCCATCAACGGCCAGGGAGCTGCCGGGTTTGCATCATAAGCTTGTGCAAGGAGATCCGCTGCTGTTTCAGGGTCTCGCTCGCCAGAGACTTGGGCCTGGTGAAGTAATGCCTCCGGCTGACGGCCGTTCCAGATTAAGGCCTTGCTCGCAGCATCCCCATCCCCTTCTTCCAACAGCTCTGCATAGTGAGTGGACATACCGACGGCGGCGATGCGCCAGACGAGAATCACCGCGACGAGCGAAATCAGGAATCTGCGCAGAACGAGCATCCCTCGCTTCTACCTCTCACGGTTGAGTCGCCGTTGCATGTCCCAGCCGTTGGTTACGATCCCTTGCGCACCAGGATGCGCACCGGCGTTCCAATACGGACACTCTCGTAGAGCATCGGAGCAAGGGCGTGCGGCAAGCGGATGCAACCATGGGAGGCCGGAGTACCCGGCTCTGGGATTGGCCCCCCGTGCATCCCGACTCCGCCTTTAGTCAGACGCATAAAATAGGGCATCTTGGCGCCGTGGAACTTACCCCCGGGTGGGATGCGATGAACACCTCTCCTTGCGTTTACAATCACCAGTTTGCCCTCGCTGTCGTAGATCTTTCCGTATAGGTTCGATCGCTTCTCTACAACCTTTTCGCTGATAGCGAACTGTCCCCTCGGGGTAGAGAAGTAAGGAATGCCGGACGCGATTGTGGACCAACCGATCTTGTTCGGACCGTCGAAGAACGACGCCTTCTGCTCGTCGATGTCGATCTCAATGCGTGAGACCTTACGGCCATTTCGGGACCACTCGTACAGCAAATCGGGCTCGAGCTCCTCCGGTTGCGCTTCTTGATCGGTGCGGGCCGACTCCGAATCCGGGTTATCGCGTGGCAGCACCTGCGCACAGGCTGAGAGGATGGCCGCGACGGCGAAAGCAAAAAGCACCGAGGTTGCCCTCGTGGCGGACAGATATCTCCAAAAGATGTCGATCATGCGATGGCAATTCTTGGTGGAACCGAGCATGTTCAAGATACCGGCAAATCGGACAGAGCTAGGTTTGCTTGGGGAGGGCCTCTGTCTCGCTCCTACCCCCGTAGCTGTAGCTATAGCTGTAATGATAATCGTACTCGTACCCGTAAACCGAACCAGCCCTGCGAAACTTCGCCAGAACGCAGCCGACGATGAAGGCGTTTGCCGCACGAAGACGCTTGACTGAGGCTAGCAAAGCACCGGTACGTGTAGTGCCCGCCTCGACAACTAAAATGGTCGCGCCAGCTAGGTTGGCGATTACCAGGGCATCGGCGAGACCGATAATGGGCGGCCCGTCCAAGATAACGTAGTCGAAGCGCTCGGACGCAAGACTCAGCAACTCGGGCATTTTGTGGCCAGACAATAGCTCTACCGGATTTGGAGGCAGGGGGCCGCTGGTGATCGTAAACAGTCCGGTAACCCGTGTGGGTTTTGCTATTTCCGCCGGTTCTACATCTCCGGCAAGGTAGTTGGTCAGCCCCTGCGAGTTGGGCAGGGAAAAGGACTTGTGCAAGGAGGGATCGCGCAAGTCGGCATCGATCAAGAGAACCTTGCCCCCTGTCTGGGCGAATGTTATTGCAGTAGAAACGGCTGTAGTGGTTTTCCCCTCGCCGGGCCCGGAGCTCGTGACCTGTAAGATCCTCGGCGCGCCCTCCGAGGTCGCAAACATGAGGGACGCCCGCAATGAACGGGTGGACTCGGCGAGAGGACTCTTGGGGTCATCGAATACCAATAGAGCCAGTTGTTCACCTTCGGGCTCCTGCTCTCTGGGGACGGCAAGCGGGACGACGCCCAGCAGGGGCGCGCCGACATGCGCCTCTGCGTCATCGCCGCTCTTGACGGTGTCGTCCATCGTCTCGAAAAAGAAGGCCAGCAACACGCCGCCAAACAGCCCGAGCGCAATCGCCACCGCGAGGTTCTTCTTCAGGTTGGGCTTGTAGGGCGCCGCAGGGACCTCCGCACGGTCGATAATGGAGATGTTGTTCGTTCCTATGCCAGCAACGACACCAACCTCCTTCATGCGCTGCAGCAGCCCGTCGTAAACCTCGCGATTCGTGTCGACCTCGCGTTTCAGTGTCTGGTAATCCGTACTTCGGTCTTGCAGAGCCAGTATCTCGCTCTTGACGTCCGCGATGCGTGCTTGAAGACCCGCCTGACGACGTACGTTCTCGTCGTACGCGATCTTGATGGACTTTCCGATCGAGGCAATCTCAGCCGAGAGCTCCCGGGCTACCTCCTCGATTTTTCGCTGCAGCTGCTGCATCTTCGGGTATCCGGGCTTGAAGATCTTGAGTTGCTCCTGGTATTCAGATTCCAGCTCGAGCCGGCGCTCTTTCAGCTTCTGAATGACTGGACTGCTTAGCGCGTCGGCCATCGCAGCGCCGCCTTCCTCCAGCAATTCCTGGTACGTCGCCTCCGCGTGAATTCGCTCCGACTCGGCCGCAACCAGCTGTGAGCTCATCTCATTCAACTTTTGCGAGAGACTCGAGAGCTTGTCGTCGAGATCGACGATTTCGCGTTCTCTAGCATATGCAAGCAGGCGCGCCTCGGAATCCTCGAGATTCGCGCGGACTTGCGCGATGCGCTCTTCGAGAAACTTCTTCGCGTATGAATTCGACTCGTAACGCCGTTCCAACGTGCTGTTGACGAAATTGTCGGCAATCGCGTTCGCGACGGCGGCGGCCTCCTTCGGATCGGCGCTATCGTAGTGAATGCGTACGAGACTGGATTCCGGCACAGGATCAATCTCGAGATTCCCGAGCAACGCGGATTCGGGACCGGACCGGACAGCGCCTTCGTCTCCTGCCCCTTCTTTGGCCCGCTTGTCCTCGTCCTCCCGGTCACCGTCCGCGAGCAAGCCTCGAAAAGTATCGGTAAGCTCCGCAAAAAACGATCGTTGCTCTTCCTCTTCGCCGGAAGGCGATTCCGCGGCCTCCAAACCGAGCTGCTCGATAACCCGGCGCGCCAGGCTTCGACTTCGAAGCAGCTCGAACTGGGTCTGACGGAATTCCCAGTTATTGGATGTGCTTTCCGTCGGAGAAACGGTCTGAAAGTCCACAACCCGGTCCGACTGACGTTCGATATTCAGCAACAACGAGCTGCGGTATATCGGTGTCTCATTGAAAGTCGAAACCAGCGTGAACACGAGGCTGATCGCCACAATGGTGACGATCGTCCATTTTCGTCGCAGCAGGACATTCCAGTACGCGCGCAGATCGATGCTGTCGTCATCTTCCCCGGAATCACTACGTTTGGCGGCGATATCCTGCAAGCGTTGCAGCTCTTGTCGCTGCGCCGCCAACGCAATCCGGTGATCGCGACCGTCACCCACTTCTGAGGTCTTCTTCTGTATATCCAGGTCCAGCACGTCCGTCTCCAGCAGGCGCTTCTGTTGCTCGGCAAATAGGTCTTCGATGGTGACGAGCGCGGTGCGGAAATTCTGCTCCAGCTCCCTCGAATCCGCGAGCTTGTGCGTCTGCGCGTATCCGGCGCCGAGCTGTTGGGCTCCTTCCAAATAGACGGTCAGGAATTTGCGTGCCCGCCGCAGATCCCTCGGCCGACGCTCGATCAGCCGCAGGATCTCCCGACCCTGACCGGCGATGCGCCCCAAGCGCTGCCGCAACTCGGGGTTGCCGATGGAGCGGGCCGAATGCTCGATACCGAGGATTCGCTGCTCGGCATCCGCCAATGCCTTGCGCACCCGCTGGTGAGTTGTCATGCCGGTTTTTGCATCCGAGAAAGTCTATTGCGGACAACTACAGGGCCTCTGAGAGCCTGTCCGCCTACGACTGTCCCCTCGCAAAACAGCGCATGTCGAATAGGCTACCGGGTCCGATCCCTGCCACCATCTAGTAGATGGGTGCCCGAAGCACCCAACCGCGAAGTACATCGCCCAAGCCACGCAGGAAAACGGCCGTTCCCGATTTCGGGACAACCACTCGATCATCCCCGACGATCACAGGATCGGTCAATTCACCCTTCTGAATTGCTTCGACGTTGACCACATAGGCACTGACGGTTCCCCCTGACTGTTGTCGGAAGACAATGACCTCCTCTTCATTGGCCACTCCGTCAAACCCGCCCGCCAGAGCGATTGCCTGCACGAGTGTCGTCCGCCCCGTAAGGGGATACACGCCGGGTTTCTTTACATTCCCCGTAACCGTCACGTCCTGGCTCGCGTACTCCGAGACGAAAATGTTGACCTGCGGGTCTTGCAAGTAATTCTTCCCGAGCACGCCCTCGATGACATCCTCGGCCTCTCCAGGCGTGAGACCGCCCACTTGGACGTCGCCGATCAACGCCATGGCGACAAACCCCCCGTCGTTCACCCGTTCCTCGCTCGACATTTCTTCGACTTGAAAGACCTCGATCTTCAACAGGTCTTGAGGCCCGATACGATAGGTCTTCGCCGGCCCGGGATCTGACGGAATTCCGACTACAGCCGGCACCAAGTCTCCCTTGGGCAGGGCTTGCGTGTCAGCGGGACGCGCTGACTGCCCTGCGGAGGCGGCAGGAGAGTCGCTGCCGCCGGAGGTACCGCCACCCGGCGTAGAGCAAGCCTGGCACCCGATCAGGAACAACAGAGGTATGCTGAGTCGAAGAATCGTTGGCATGTTTCCCGCTACCTGGTGACGACAATTGTTCAAGCGTTTAAGCTTCGAGTCCTGGCAGGATGAGGAATACTACTACCATAGGAAGTTTGGAACGAAACCCGGATCAGGCTTCGGCAACCGTTTCCCTGCATTCGCCAGGCACCAGCCAAACACTTGGAGCTCGTCCGAAGTCAAACCGTTGAACAGTGCACCCGCCCCCGACAACAACTCGGACGACCTCCACTTTCGGCACCCGGTGCTGTGGATGCTCGCCGCCACCTTGGTATTTGCCCCGCTTTTTCGCTCCGGCCAGGTGCCGTTCGCCTTGCTGACGCTGGAACTGCTGGCCGTCGCGATTCTGCTCCTCGTGCTATGGACGCCGCATCGCAAACCTATAACCCGGCGTGAGACAACCGCCCTCCTCATCCTGTTCGTCTTTCCGCTACCCTATCTTTTTCCCCTACCAGCAGAAATCCGCGAGCTTCTGCCGGGGCGGGAACCATATTCCGCAGCCTTGTCTCTCCTGAGCGGCAATGCGGCGAGCAGCCCGGCACCGATTTCTCTGTACCTATCGGAAACCGAGTCCGCCTGGCTGCTGCTTCTCGTACCGATCGCCGTATTCCTCGGCACGCGCGTGCTCGACCATCGGGCCGCGTTCAAGCTGGTTCTGTTGCTTCTGGGTATCGCGGCCTTTCAGGCGACACTCGGCCTGATGCAGTTCGGCGACGGCAACGGGAGCCCATTGTACCTTGGAATGAGCGGCAGCTCCGCTGTTGGCACCTACACGAACGGTAATCACCTCGCCGGACTGCTCGAGATGGTGTTCCCGTTAGCGCTCGCCCTGTTTATATTCTCTTTAGGTCGGGGGCAACAGGGCTTTGCGCGCAACTGGAAAGGGCGGATCTCCTTCTACGCGTCGGTTCGCGGGCATACCGCGTTCGTTTACGGCACAGTCGCACTGTTGCTACTGGTCGGCGTTATCTTTACTCGGTCGCGTACCGGCATCGCGCTCGCCATGCTGGGAATTGTCGTGACGTCGTTTGCGCTGTCGCGACGGATTGGCGGCGATAATGTATATGGACCGACAGGTACCCTGACGGCAATCGCCCTCGGTATGGGCGTCAGCATAGGGCTAGCGCCTGTCTTGGACCGATTCTCCGTCGAAGATGCGCTCGCGGACGCCCGAGTTACGCTCTTCTCCAACACCTTGGACGGCATTGCCAGTTTTTTTCCGATCGGCAGCGGCCCCGGAACCTATCCATACGTTTTCCCGGCTTTCCAGCCCGCGGAGCTCGGGCGCTGGTTCATCAACCACGCGCACAACGACTACCTTGAATGGCTTTTCGAGGGCGGGCTTTTCGCCGCCCTGCTCATACTGACGTTACTGGTCTTTTACGCCCACCAATGGACATGGGTATGGACGAAGGCCGCCTGGACGCGGTTTAAATTCGCTCAGATCGGCGCCGGGATAGGCATCTTCCTCATGCTGCTCCACACCCTGGCGGATTACAACCTGCACATCCCCGCCAACCTGGTCTATTTCGCCTTTCTCACAGCGATCTTCTTCGCCGATCCGGCAGGGAAGGAATCACCCCGGCACAGACGCGTACGCAAAGGGCGAACCTCAATGCTAGCGGATCAGCAGTACACCGCGCCCACCGCCGTTGTTCCCTCGTCAGCTGAGCCACCGACGGACCAGATCAAGAATCCGTTTTTGGACTGATGCCCGACGTCGTCTCACTGCCCGTAAATGGGTTTGGTTCCCAGCTCACCCGTTCCGCATTGAGCTCCTTGCATAGCGTCTCGATCGCATTGTCGATACAGCCCCGGCCGCGAAAGCCGAGAAGTACGTGCGAGTCTTCCCCCATCCGGGGCAGGCTGAACAGCTTCAGGCCGGGATACCGCGGTCCGACGCGGCGCATGATCGGAACCAGCCGACTCTCCGGTACACCCAACACCCGTACGGCACGCTCGCGCAGGCACTCCTGCGCAGATAAAAACCGGGTCTCCAGGACCCAGTCGGCCATGGGCCACGCCATCTCGGGGAAACCGGGCAGGAAAAAGTGATCCCGAACGAAGAAACCCGGAATCCGGTTGACGGGATTCGGTATCAGGGCACAACCCTGCGGCAAATCCGCCATCAGAATGCGATAGGGGTAGGCGTCCGCCCCGAAACGCCCCTCGATCAAATCTTTCGCCTGCGGGTGACGATCCAAACGCACTCCCGCTGCCGCCGCCGCACAGGCCCTGGTGTGATCGTCCGGCGTCGCGCCGATCCCTCCGCAGACGAGCACCGGATGGCTCCGGGACATGGAGAATCTGAGCTCGTCCGTCAATAGCTGTGGCTCGTCAGGCAGAAGCCGAAACCAAGCAAGATCGTGCCCCCGTGGGCGGAGAGCGGACTTGAAATGCTCGAAGTGCGAGTCGCTGCGCGAGCCCTTCAGGACCTCATCCCCTATCACCAGGAGGCCGAATGAGACGGGAGCGGCCCCGGGGAATACTTCAGATGGCATTACGCAGGCTCAGCACGTCCGGGTGCGGGTGAAGATAGTGCTGGCGCTCCATGTAGGTATCCGGGTGGCGTCGGATGCAGTGGCGCAGCAGGGTGATGGGAACGACCAACGGGAGCTCGCCACGGCGGTAGGCGTCGATTGTGGCAAGCAACTCCGGATCCCCCACTAGTCGAATGGGCGGGCGAGGAACACCCATGCCAATACCCACCTCCGGGCAGTTCGCTGCAGCCATCGCAATACCTCCGTTCACCAAAACGACCAAGGCAGGAAATATCGCGACCATTCCCATCAGATTTGCTCCCGCACAATGTACAACTTTTGTAGCGATTCTACATGGGGTTCACCAACTCTGTTTCATAGAGTGACGCAGGCCGTAATACGACCCATTGCGTTTTATCATGGAGACCGCGCGTTAGATACTAAGAGAATCCGCAGCTTTCCGCCGCAGCCGGAGCCCGGCGCACTACGGACCCAACAGCGGATCCAAAATAATCACTCACCCCAGTTCATAGGTTTTCGGAGCATGAGACATACCCTGACGCGACCCCTTCTCGCCGCCTTCGCGGCCACCTTGCCGTTTTCCCTTCAGGCCGGGAACGACGCCGAGCCGGACCTGGAATAGGGCGGGCAGCTTCACCGCCAATGCGCCCTGTGCCACGGCCACTGGTCTCAGGGCATCCTGGGCGGCAAATATCCGCGCCTGGCCGGGCTTCCCGACTACTACCTGCTGGGCATGATCGGGAAGTACAAAGACGACACCCTCAGCTACCCCGCCATGACCGTGGTCGGCGGATTGCGCAACCTATCCGAAGAAGACGTCGCCAGCCTCGCGACCTACATCTCCGAGATCGATCTTTCGGAAAAATCCCCGCTGAACATACCGACGGCGCCCGGCGACGTGGAAGAAGGCGAAGACCTGTACAAGGGCGACTGCAAGACCTGCCACGGGCGCAAGGGTGAAGGCAAGCGCAAGAAGGACTCCCCACCCTTGCGCGGGCAGTACACCGAATACCTGCAGCGCCAGATAGACGTGTTCAAGAAAAGGGACCGGCTCCACGACAACGACGAGGACGACGAGACCTTCGACGACTACTCGGACGAAGAGCTCCAGGCCATCCTCGCCTTCATCTCCACCCTGGACGACGAATAGGCCCGCGTTCCTGTCGATCCGAATTCAGAATCTTACGAAGGAGTCAGAACATGAGAATACTTGCCGGCCTACTCGCCCTCACTCTGGCGTGGCTGCCCGCCACCCGGGCCGCGGATCCCGAAGTCCAGATGTTCGAAATCCACCAAACCGTGATCAAGATGGCCCTGGGAGAAGACATCTCGGGTGACGATGCGGTCGACGCCATGCTCTCCACTGCCGCCGAGCTCAATATGAAGATGGTCGGGCACCAGAACGTGAGCAAAGAGCTGCGGGCGCGCGGCATCGATTCGCCACGCCTGGAGATCTTCCAGTTCTGCAACCCGGAAGACGCCATCAAGATGGTCAAGTTCAACACCATCTACGCCGCCTACATGCCTTGCCGCATCTCCCTGGTCGAGGACAGCGACGGCAAGCTGTGGCTCGAGATGCTCAACCTGGACATGATCATCAACGCCTATCCCTTGCCCGCGGAGCTACAGGCGATTGCCATTACGATCAACGGCACCATGCTCTCCATCCTCACTGCCGGGGCCACTGGCTCTTTCTAGACGAACCTGCTTCAAGAGCTCGGGGCCGCTGTGGCCCCCGGCTCCCCCCGTTCCGCCGGCCATACCAATCAAGGGACAGCTCTCCACACCGAAGGCGAGCGAAAAAACAAGCAAGATGGACCGTGATTTGGCAGAAATCGCCTTAATCCGAAGGCGACAATCCACTAAACTCATGTGTGGAGCCACTTTGGCCCGACGAACGCGGAGATTGAAGAGTCCATGAAGACCCAACGCTGGCTGCCGATCGCCGTCATCCCCCTACTAGCCTCCTGCCCGGCAACGGCTCAGACCGTCTACAAGTCGGTGGATGCCCAGGGTCGGGTCACCTACTCGTCCACACCACCTCCAGCTGAAACGGGCGAGCTGGTCGAACGGGTCCCGATCGCGCCGGGCCCGACGACGCACCAGCAGCAGGAGGCCACGCAAAAGGCCAAAGAGCTGGAGGCCACCACCAACAGCGCATTTAAGCAACGCCAGGCGCAGGGCGATCAACGCGCATCCACCTCCTCCGACGCCGAGAAGGAGCTGCGCAAGGCCCGGATTGCGCTTGAGGAGGCCCAAATCAAGGGCGTTGGCGACTGGCAGACCCTCGCCACGGGAGGCCGCGTCCTCAAGCAGAGCTATCTGGACCGGGTGCAGAGCGCGGAACAACGGGTGCGGGAGGCGGAAAATTCCCTGCGCAATGCCCGATCGGGCCGGCGTTGATACAAAACCGCGGGGTTGATAACCAGCAGTATCTTCGTCGAGCTAACAAAAAAAGAATCTTGCGCGCAGACGCCAAAACGCAAAGGAGGTTCTGGCGTTATTTCAATCCCCAATCCGCCACAAACCGCGCCAGCGAAGCAACGGGGCGATCAGATAGACGTAGACCGAGAAGCCCAGCGCGGTGATACCGAGAACGAGCTGCATCCGCGCCGCGCCGCTATAGCCGCCGTCCGAAAAGAGCAGCAACAAGGCCATACCCGCCGCCAGGACGACCAGACCCAGATGCACGAGCCAATGGGTACCCCATCGCTCGCTCCGGCGCGCGAGCACGACACCCGACCAAGCGGCCATCGTCCCCACCGCAAGACCCGCGGCCACGTCCACCGGCCAATGCACGCCGACGGCCACCCGGCTGAAACCCGCAGCAACCGTGAGCAGAACCAGCAGCAACCGCACCCATCCCGAGCGGACAAAGTAGACCCAGGCGCCGATGAAGATCGCCGCCGTCACCGTATGTCCGGAGGGGAAGCTGAACTTGTTGTGCCCCGGACCAATCAGATTGAAGGTCCCTGGCTCCAGCACCGCCGGCGGGCGTAAAGCGGCGAACAGGGGCTTGAGGGAGTGGGAGACCGCAATGCCGACAAGCGCCGCGGCAGTCAGGGTCCAGAAGACACGCGGGTAACGCCGCGTAAAAAACAGGGTCAGAGCAAAGGCCACCCGCTCGTCGCCGAGCACCGTCAGCCACTGCCAAAGCCAATCGGGCACATGGGCCGCGAGCCCGTTTAGCAGGGAAAACCCCGCATGATAGCCGTAGAACAGAAACAGGATCAGAGCGAAGAACGCGCTCCCCAGCGCCCAGCTGGCGAGCCAAACGCCCCCGTCCGGGGAGACCGGCTGTGTCCGCCCGAAGCCGGCCATCAGATCCTCCCGTAAGTCGCGCCGAAAGAACGAGCCGAGGCCCTCAGCCACCGCTCTTCCCCGCCGTCACCTTGACCAAGGCAACCGCGCCGCGTCGAAAGACCAGCTCCTGCTCCAGGTTCGGGAGTTGCCTGGCGAGCTTCTCCAGCTTGTCCAGGCGAAGGAACACCAAGTCTCCCGGCTCCGGCTTCCTGTCGGGGGTGATCGCCTGCCTGTAGACGCTGAAACTCGGCATGCTGGTGCGGTAAGCGACGGTCGGCATGCCCATCTTCCGTGCCAGCAGCGCCGCCTCCTTCACCGGTCCCTGAAGGACCTCCATCACGCGCGGAACCAGCACGCCGGTAACCACCGCCGTCTGGACAAAGCCGACCAGCAATAGCCCCTGCCAGGGCGGCAGGCGCCGCCACAGGGCCAGCGCCAGCACCAGGGCAAAGCCCACGGCAACCGCCATGCGATAGCTCACATCGAGCAGGCTCCCACCCAGCTCGAGCATGCCGATTTCATGGGGCCTGTCGGCTATGGCAACGGCCAGCCCCACCAGCTCCGGCAGGAAAAGCAGCAGCAAGAAGAAGAGCACCGGCGGGACGAAGGTCAGCCACCGGCTCAAGAGCAGATCCCGGTACCGTGCCATAAGAATGAACAATGGCGACGCGCCGTAGAGCACATAGTGAGGCAGCTTGGTCCCGGAGAAGGAGAAGACGACGAAGACCGCTCCGAACCAGAGCCATAGAAAGCGATCCAAGGGATCGGCCCAGGTTGCTTTGAGTGCGGGCAGCAGCCGCAGGAACCAGCCGGTAAAGGGCAGCATGATCAACGGCAGCACCACGAAGTAGTAGCCGAAAAAGCCCGTGTGCCCGTGCATGCTGTCGCCGAACCGGCCCAGGTTGTGACGCAAAAAGAAGCTCTCGAAGAAACCGGAGCCGTTATCGATGTAGATGGCGATGTACCAGGGCAGCGCGACTGCAAGGAACAGTGCCCACCCCCAAGGGAAAAACACCGCCCGCAGCCAATCCCCCGAGGAGCGCTCAGTGAGGAAGAACAGAAAGCTCACCATCAACGGGAAGAAGACCGCCACCGGCCCCTTGACCAGAAAGCCCAGCCCCATCCAGAGATAGACCCGCAGCAGGGTGGCCCTTGCGGGTTGGAGATACCAGCGAAAGATCTCGAAAAAGCTCAAGGCCAGGAACAAGTTGAGCACCGCGTCCGCGGTGGCCGCCTTGGCGATGATGGACACCTCCAGGGTCAGGGCCATGACCAGGGCCGCGACCATAGCCGACGGCGCGCCCAGGCGCTCGCGCGCAAAGAACCAAAGGGCCAGGAGCCAACCGGTCGCCGCCAGGGCCGAAGACAAGCGCAGGGCTAACTCATTGAGACCAAACAGCTTCACCGACGCCGCCTGCAGCCAGTAGATGAGCACCGGCTTATCGTAACGGGGCTCGCCGTCCTTGTGGGGCGTGATGTAGTTGCCGCTGGCCAGCATCTCGCGGGTGGCCTCCGTGAAGGCCCCCTCGTCCAGGTCGTAGAGGGGCACAGACCCCAGCATCCAGTAGAAGCTCAGCAGCAGGGCCGCCACCAACGCCCAATGCGAGGTCAGGATCTCCTCCAATGAACCCGAACCGGTCGTACCCGATTCCACTGAACTGTTCACTCAGACTCCCGCCAGCCCGCCCGCTCCGGATCACTCTCCCGTACGATGCTGTAGTTGGGATGCTCTGCGGACTCGAAGAAGGTGCGTGCCAGGAGCTCTGCCAGCACGCCCGTCGTTAGGAGCTGAATCGAGAACACGAGGAACAGGATGCCCACGAACAGCAAGGGACGATCACCGATGTCCTCGCCCATCCCGAACTTGACCACCAACAGGTAGGACATGATCAAAGAGCCGATCAGACCGAAAACCAGGCCGATGGAGCCGAAGAAGTGCCCTGGACGCGCCCGGTAGCGCAGGAAGAAAAAGGCCGCCAGCAGGTCCAGCAGCACCCGGAAGGTGCGCGAGATCCCGTACTTGGACTCACCGAACTGGCGCGCCTCGTGGTGCACCACCGTCTCACCTATTCGGGCGGGATCCGTCACACCCGCCACCCACACCGGAATGAACCTGTGCATCTCCCCGAACAGGCGCACCCGCTGGATGACCTCGGCACGATAGACCTTCAGGCTGCAGCCATAATCGTGCAGCGCCACCCCGGTGACCTTGGCGATGAGCCGGTTGGCGATACGCGAGGGGACCTTGCGCAGTAGCAGCCCATCTTGACGATACTTGCGCCAGCCCTGCAGTAGGTCAAGGTCCCGCTCTTGGAGCTCCGCCACCATGCGCGGGATGTCCGCCGGATCGTTCTGCAGGTCCCCGTCCAGGGCCGCGATCAGCGCCCCCCGCGCCGCATCCAATCCCGCCTGCATGGCCGCGGTCTGGCCGAAATTGCGCCGCAGCTCAATGACACGCACATGGTCGCCATAGCGTGGTGCCTGCGTGCGTAGCCGCTCCCCCGTCCCATCCCGGCTGCCGTCGTCAACACAGATGAGCTCCCAGGGACCGGGGTACAGGCTCAGGCCCTCGTGGACCCGCTCGAGCATGGGAGCCACATTATCTGACTCCTCGTACATGGGGATGACGATGGATAGGCTGCGGGGATCGGCGGGGTTGCTGTACATCAAAAAAAAAGAATACTTACGACTAAGACGAATACAAACGAACAGGATCGAAACCTTGCCGCCGGAGCATGGCGGAAGTCTCGATGAGATTCGCGAAACCGGTCCGCACAGCAAGCCCTCCGCCGAATCGCCGACCGGCAAGCAGGGTCCGCTGTGCGGTCCGGCAGCAGCCGGACATTTCCCGGAATCGGCGCAGGGACCAGGCGAAACCGCCACGCTATATGGCGGTTCGGGAAAATTCAACAGCTATACTGCAAACTTCGCATCCCGGGGCTTCGCGAGCCAGCAGTCCAGCAGCCGCTCCATGATGGCGTTGTTGGCCCGGTACAGCGCCTCCGGCTTGCCGAGCACCACCTCCAGCGATTGCACATGCTCGGATGCCACCAGGGCTCCGGCATCCCTCGCGGCGATTCTCCGCACCCAGTCCGGCCGAACCTCCAGGTGGAACTGCAAAGCCAAGGCCTGCTCGAAGACGAAGGCCTGACTCTCGAAGTCCGCGCTGCGGGCGACATGCGTGGCCCCGTCCGGGATATCGAAGCTGTCTCCGTGCCAGAGAAAGGTCTCGAAGGCATCCGGCAACGCGCTGCCGACCGGATGGGTGCGTGACTCTGCGCTGGCCTCCACCCGCTGCCAACCGATCTCCATATGCTCCCCCCTATAGGTCCTGGCACCCAGCACATCGGCCAGCAATTGCGCACCCAGGCAGATCCCGAGGATCGGCTTCCCGGCCTCGATCAGGTCCTCCATCAGGCGTTTCTCGGCGGTCATCCAGGGGTGCTTGTCCTCCTCCCAGACGCTCATGGGTCCGCCCAGAACCACGAGACAGTCCAGGTCCGTGGGGGACGGTAGGGACGGGAGCGCGGGCACGATGCTGGATGACCACTCGTGCCCCTTCGCTGCCGCCCAATCGGTCAGGTAGATCTCGCCGCCGAGATGGCTGTGTTGGAAGCAGTGGATTTTCATCTCAGTCCACAATGGCCGAAGTTTCGGTACATGAACGGGTCCCGGCGAGAGCGTCAGGGTATCCGCTGGCGAATTGGCTGCCGGCCCGCCGCCGCAAGGGCGAGCACCGCGGGCCCGAGCCCAGCCCACCTCGGCCTCCGATTCCGCCCGCTGGAAATCACCGCCCTCGATGGCCGCGATGCCGAGGATGTTGTGCCCGAGGCACTCGTCGCGCTGGTTGCGGGTGAGGGCCGCCAGGCGGATCGCCGCTTCCGCGTTGATAGTGGAGCCTGGCGAGCCGCCCGGCCTCGCCCAATGCCATCGCGGTCTCGGCCGCGGCATCCAGGCTCTGCAGTGCCTGCTCGCAGCGGTCCTGCACCAGCAGGGCCGCGGCCTGCTCGATGCGGGCGTCGCGACGGGCCTGCTCGTCCGCACCGCCGGCAATCACAGACTCCAACACCCGGCAGGCGGACGCGACGTCGCCCATCTCCCGCTGCAGCACGGCCAGAAACAACCCCGCCTCGACCCGCTCGCCGGAGGCCTCCGACAGTCGCCAGGCACGCTCGCCCAGGTCCCGCGCACCCTCGTATCCGTGGCTGTCCAGCCGTTGCCGGGCCGCTGCCAAACCAAGACCAAACCGGAGAATGACGAAATGTGCAACGTCGCACCCGCAATCGCTACCCATACCCACCCGTCCGAGAACGACCCCGCCGAGGCATTCGCCGAGCGCATGATCGGCACGCTGAACGCGGGCGCAACCGCCCTCATGCTGTCCCTTGGCCACCGCACCGGCCTGTTCGACTGCACGGCGGATCTGCCAGCAGCTCACAGATCGCCGTAGCCTCGGGCCTCGATGAGCGCTACGTGCGTGAGTGGCTCGGGGCCATGGTCGCCGCGGACATCCTGGAGATCGACCCCACCAGGGGCCGCTATCGTCTGCCGAACGAGCACGCCGCCTGCCTGACACGGGCGAGCAGCCCGGACAACATCGCCGTGTTCGCCCAGTACATCGGGCTGCTGGGCCAGGTGGAAGACGACATCCTGCAGTGCTTTCAGCGCGGCGGGGGCGTGCCATACGAGCGCTACGGCCATTTTCACGAGGCCATGGCGAACGCCTACCCGAACAGCCGATTCACGGGATACGACCTGTCGCCTGAGGCCGTCGGCCGCGCCCGCGACGAGGGGCAACACCTGGGTCTGACCAATGCCCTGCTCGAGGTGCGGGACGTAGTGCACAGCCTCGATCACGATTTCCAGAACTTCTTCTACGTCGCTCAACGGTAGATCCGTTGAAAACAAAGGTCGATCAGCCCGATGACCAGATGTTGCAAGCGGCTTACGTCGATTCGATCCGCATCGACGACGGTCTCCCCGGGCAAACAGGTCGCTCCGTGGACGGGCCTGCCGAGGGCGCGCCAGGACGGCGCGCGTTCTTTCTTAGGTATCAGGGACACACTTTCGGCGGAATCCCGCGAATCCCGAGAAGCACATCGAAACTTGATGTGCCTACCGCCACCGCAACGGTAGAGCTTGTCCCTAAGACCGCGCTCTACCCCGCTCCCGCAGGCTGATCCTTCTCCCTGAGGTGCTTGGCGAGGAGCTCCGTTAGACCCGTGACCTCGATGTCCATCTCGTAGTGCTCCAGACCTTCCTCGATCACGATTCTGCAGTTGGCGCACCCGGTTACCAGGGTGTCGGGTTTCGTCGCTTCGAGCTGACGCTTCTTGCGCCGGAAGACCGCGAGGCGGAGGTCTTCGGTGTCCTCGATGGCGCTCACCCCCCCCCCCTCCGCAACACCAGTTCATGCGCCCGTGGTCCGGAACCTCGGGAAAACCGGGCGAGACCATCTCCAGCAGATTGTGCGGCTGCTTCAGCACGCCGCCACGGCGCGCGATCTGACAAGGATCATGGTAGGTCAGCCGTTGCTCCTCCAAGCCCTCGGTCTGCAGGCGGCCATTGGCCCGAAGCTCGTCGAGCAGCTCCAGGATGTGCACCACCTCGAACTTGTACGGGCGCCCGATCAGATTGGGTCCATCCCAGCGTATCGCCATGTATGCGTGTCCGCATTCCGGACTGATTACGTACTTAACCCCGAGCGCCTCGGCCGCATCGACGACGCGGCTCACCAGCTCCTTGGCGACCGGCGAGCTGCCAATTTGTATCCCGCTGTTGGTGGCTTCGAAGGCATTGGTGGAAACGGTCCAGCTCACCCCGGCGGCGTCGAAGATGCGAGTCAGGCTCTCGATGTACTCGGGGAAATTGATCACCTCCATGGAGGACAACAAGGCCATGTACTCCGCACCCTGCCTGTCCAGCGGGACTTTAAGGCCGGTCGCCTTCTCCACATGCTTGATCTGCGCCGTCAGGGCCTTGAGGGTGATCCCCATGGGGCTGCCGATGTCCACCGCCCGCTGCGTCGCGGCCTGCAAGCCTTCCGGCGCATATCCGCTCGCGGCGAAGGCCTCGCGTTGCTTGCGAATCATGTAGGCGATGTCGTTACCCACGGGGCAGACCATGGAGCAGCGCCCGCACAGGGTGCAGCTGTCGTACGTCATCTCCTGCCAGTCGGCGAAGTCGTCCGCGTTCAGGTCTCTTCCGAGCCCCAACGCCTTTCCCAGCTTGCCGAAGAAGGTGTGCTCCCGCTGCCACAGGCGGCGCATGGGCTCGACCTTGTAGATGGGTGTGTAACGAGGATCCCCGGTCTCGACGTAGAAAAGGCAGGCCTCGGCACAAAGACCACAGTGCACGCAGCTCGAAAAGTAAGACGCAACCTTGGCGTCCACCTGGTCGCGCAACACCTCGACACCGTGCTCGAAATCGTGCTCGGTCTGTACCGTCGGCATATCGATGACTCCCGAACTAAACAGCAGAAGCGTGAAGAAACTTTCTCTGCGTCCTCCGCGTCTCTGGCGTTCAAAAAATCAAGCCCTGACACCCTTTCGTGCCATGGCCGCGCCGGTATAGCTGCGGCTGACAGCAAAGGTGAAGGCATGCATCAGGCGACTGAAGGGGAAGTAAATCATCAAGATCTCCACCGTCAGCATGTGAATCCCGCGCAAGCTGTCGTGCCCCTGAAGCAGGGCCATGCAGCCGGTGAACATGGCGACGAAGGTCAGGATAGCCCCTGCGTGGTCGTCGAAGGTCGAGATCTTGCGCATCACCGGGTGCATGACTCGGCGCAGCCACAGCAGAATCAGCCCGTAAAAGGCGGCGTTGGCGCCGACGATGAACAGCCAATGGGGCGCGGGAGTCCAACCAAAGCCCAGGATTCGCTCCTCGATGAACGCCACGTGGGGGGCGGCCCAAAATAGAACAATGAACAGGCCGAGGTGGAAAAGGTAGCCGTTGATCAGGTGAAAAGTGGCACCGCTCGTGAACCCCGGCGCCGTCCAAGAGCGCGTGACCACCGTCCACAGTGCCCCTGCCTTGACCGCTCGCGGGGAGACCCTGGACGGTGCGAGATCCGGCCGTGTGCCGCGGCGAAAGACGTCGATCAAGCGCCAAGCCACCCCGACAACGAACACGAACGCCGAAAAGTACCAGAGCGGCCCCTCTACGAAATCCAGAAACATGGCTCAGCGTTCCTCCGTCTTACGACTCGGAGAGCCGAAGCCCTTGAAGTCGATGTCGTCATGGCGCTTGACCTCCTCCAAGGCATTGGGCTCCAAGTCGACCATCCCGGCCTTCTCCATCTCGTAATACCAGAGGTTGTGATGCTCTTCCGCCCAATTCGCATCTACGTAACCGTCCCTCATGGATCGGGCAGCGCCTTCCATCCCCACTGTTCCTATGTAGATGTGACCGAGGGAGGCGGCAATGAAGAGCACCGCGACGATTCCGTGCACGACATGCGCCCAGCCCATGACCTCCCTTCCTTGACCGAGCACGGGGAAGTCGAGGATCAGGCCGGAAACAGAGATCACGATCCCGAACAGGACCACCATCAAGAACCAGCTCTTCTGCCCGCCGTTGTAGTAACCGGAGTCCGCGGGGGTCCCAAACAGGCCACCAACCTTGTAGAACCATTTGACGTCGATCATGTTGAACCGGTTGCCGCGGCCGAACTGGAAGATGAGCCCAGCGATGGCCAACGGGAAGATGGGGCCGAACAGGTTGTGGACCTCTTTGCAGGCCGCCGCTGTGGCGGAGAATCCCTCGGGACCGAGAAGCGGGATGAGCACGAAACGGCCGTACAAGAGCACCAGGCCCGTAAGGCCGAGGATTATAAAGAGACTGGCCGCGAGCCAGTGGACCACCCGTTGGTTTACCGAGAACCTGGGCACCAGCTTCCCGGATATGCCCCCTTCGATCTTGATGCTGCCGCGCATGAGAAAGAACGCCGTGATCAATCCAAGGGTTCCAAGCAGAATCCAACCACCGACGGGCACCAGCGCCTCCATCCTGAACTGGCGCCAGTCCTCCCCGCGGGGGTTGATCAGCACGGCGCTCTCCACGCCCTGGGACCTGGAGGTGGTGTTGGGCTGCTGCATCCGCTGGCGGACCTGACGCCAAAGATCCGTCCCCGGACTAGGCACCTGGACCCCCGATGCCGCGAATCCGTAGGGGATCAAGGGCAAGACCAGCGCACAGGCAAGCAAGACCAGCGTGGCCCGCAGCGCCCTGCGGTAACGGCGTCTTTTCTTGTCTCCCGGATGGTCGCGCATGAACAATTCTTCCGCTTTCTCCGCCGGTTGCAGTGATTCAATGCGTGCTTCCAAGAGCTTGATGGGGCGGGCTTCAGCCCGACACCGCGGCTCGATCGCAAGTCGCTGTCGGGCTGAAGCGAGACCCACTACTAAACGGAGAGAGCGCGCAGACCACGCGCCCCTCCCAACCAAGCTGCCAACCAAGCCCGCTTAGTCCTTACCAACCGCCTTACCTTCCAGGTCACGACCGGCACGCACGCCCGGCTTGCCATAGGCCACGCCCCAACCGCTCGCCATGCCGGTGGCTCCGCGGTAGGCCACACGCTCGCGGTAGATGTCCGCCACGACATCCGCGTCACCCGCGAGCAACGACTTGGTCGCGCACATCTCGGCGCAGGCCGGAAGCTTGCCCTGGGCGAGCCGGTTCGAGCCGTACTGCCGATACTCCTCGGAGCTGTTGTCGGGTTGAGGTCCGCCGGCGCAAAAGGTGCATTTGTCCATCTTGCCCCGAGACCCGTAGGAACCGGTGGTCGGGAACTGGGGCGCACCGAAGGGGCAGGCGTAGAAGCAGTAGCCGCAGCCGATGCAGATGTCCTTGTCGTGCAGCACCAAGCCGTCGTCAGTCTGGTAGAAGCAGTCCACCGGGCAGACAGCCATGCAGGGGGCATCAGAGCAATGCATGCAGGCCACGGACATGGAGCGCTCGCCGGGCTCGCCGTCGTTGATGGTCACCACGCGCCGCCGGTTGATCCCCCAAGGGACCTCGTTCTCGTTCTTGCAAGCGGTAACGCAGCCATTGCACTCGATGCAGCGCTCGGTGTCGCAGAAGAATTTCATTCGTGCCATGTTCGTTTCTCCGCTTCGTTCGGCGAAGGAGGCAGGCTCCCCCCGCACGACTCGCGATCGTTTAGATTCGGCAAGGACCGAGCTCCCTCGGCCCTAATCCCTCTACGCAGGGTAGATCTTGCATAGGGAGCACTTTGTCTCCTGCATGGCCGTCACCGAGTCATAGCCATAGGTGAATGCGGTATTGCAGGCCTCGCCGAGCACGTAAGGGTCCGCACCCTCGGGATACTTGGAACGCAGGTCTCTGCCCTGGTAGTGACCGCCGAAGTGGAAGGGGGTGAATGCTACGCCCGCAGCCACGCGTTCGGTGACCTGTGCTTTGACCTTGATACGCGCCCCCTCGGGGGTCTCCACCCAGATGTCGCCGCCGTCGCGGATGCCCGCGTTGTTAGCATCGCGCGGGTTGATCTCCGCGAACATGTCCTGCTGCAACTCCGCCAACCAGGGATTGGAGCGGGTCTCGTCGCCGCCGCCCTCGTACTCCACCAGACGGCCGCTGGTCAGGATGATCGGATAGTCCTGAGAGTAGTCCGTCGCCTGGATGGACTGGTAGCGCGTGGGCAGCCGGTAGAAGGACTTGCGGTCCTCGTAGGTGGGGTACTGCTCCACCAGGTCGCGCCTGGACGTGTACAACGGTTCGCGATGGATGGGCACTTGGTCCGGGAAGGTCCAGACAACCGCCCGCGCCTTGGCGTTGCCGAAGGGGGAGCAGCCATGCGCGATGGCAACGCGCTGAATACCGCCGGACAGGTCGGTCTTCCAGTTCTTGCCCTCCGCCGCCGCCTGCTCCTCGGGGGTCAGGTCGCCCCACCACCCGAGTTTCTGCAGCAGTTCTGCGGTGAACTCGGGGTACCCGCTCTCGATTTCCGAGCCGACCGGGTAGGAGTCCTCCGCCAGGAGGCTGACCCCGTCACGCTCCACGCCGAAGCGGGCGCGGAAGTTGAGTCCTCCGTCCGCCACCGGCTTGGAGGTGTCGTAGAGGTTCGGCGTACCGGGATGCCCCATCTGGGCGTTGCCCCAGCAGGGCCAGGGCAGGCCGTAGTAGTCGCCGTCTGCCGGGCCACCGTTGGCCTTGAGGCTGGTGACATCGAAGGTGTGCCAATGCTGCTGGTGGTTCTTCAGCCGCTCGGGGCTCTGTCCCGTGTATCCGATGGTCCACGTGCCGCGGTTGAGCTCGCGGGTGATGTCCTCGATCAAGGGCTCCTCGCCGTTGACCTGGATGTTCTTGAACAGCTCCGGGCCGAAACCCAGCTTGGTGGCAAGCTTGTAGGCGATGGTGTGATCCGGAAGGGACTCGAACAGGGGCTCGATCACCTTGTCACGCCACTGCAGCGAGCGATTCGATGCAGTTACGGAGCCGTAGGTCTCGAACTGGGTGCAGGCCGGGAGCAGGTAGACCCCATCGGTGCGGTCGTGCATGACCGCCGAGACCGTGGGATAGGGGTCGATGATGACCATCATGTCCAGCTTTTCCATGGCCTTCTTCATCTCCGGCCCACGGGTCTGGCTGTTGGGGGCATGACCCCAGAAGACCATGGCGCGCACGTTGTCTCGCTGGGCGACGTTGTTCTTGTCCTCGAGAACCCCGTCGATCCAACGTGAGACGGGTATCCCCTTCTCCGTCATCGGATTCACGGTGGTCGCGCTCTCTCCCTCTTCCCCGAAGAACTCGCCGGGACGCTCCTCCTTGTCGAAACGCCCGACGAGCCACTCGTAGTCCAGGCCCCAGACACCGGCCCAATGCTTCCAGGCCCCTTCGGAGACGCCGTAATACCCCGGCAGCGTGTGGGAGAGCACGCCCATGTCGGTGGCGCCCTGCACGTTGTCGTGCCCGCGGAAGATGTTGGTGCCGCCGCCCTCCCGGCCCATGTTCCCGAGGGCGAGCTGAAAGATACAGTAGGCGCGGGTGTTGTTGTTGCCGATGGTGTGTTGGGTGCCCCCCATGCACCAGATGAAGGTGCCGGGCCTGTTGTTCGACATCAGCCGGGCGGCCTGGTAGACCAACTCTTCCTTGACACCCGTGACCCGCTCCACCTCGTCCGGGGTCCACTTGGCCACTTCCTTCTTCACCTCCTCCATGCCATAGACCCGCTGGCGGATGAACTCCTTGTCCTCCCAGCCGTTCTGGAAGATGTGCCAGAGCATACCGTAGGTGATGGGCACGTCGGTGCCGGGGCGGATGCGCAGGAACAGGTCCGCATGGGCGGCGGTGCGGGTGAAGCGCGGATCGATGACAATCAGGGGCGCGTTGTTGCGCTCCTTGCCGCGGAAGATGTGCACCAGGGAGACCGGGTGGGCCTCCGCCGGGTTGCCGCCGATGATCAGAATCGACTTGGAGTTGTGGATGTCGTTGTAGGAGTTGGTCATCGCGCCGTAGCCCCAAGTGTTGGCGACGCCGGCGACGGTGGTGGAGTGGCAGATACGGGCCTGGTGGTCCACGTTGTTGGTACCCCATAGGGCCGCGAACTTGCGGAACAGATAGGCCTGCTCGTTGCTGTGCTTGGCCGATCCCAGCCAGTAGACCGCGTCGGGGCCGGACTGCTCGCGGATCTGGAGCATCTTGTCCCCGACCTCGTCGACCGCCTGCTCCCAGGAGACCTTCTTCCACTTGCCGCCTTCGAGCTTCATGGGGTACTTGAGGCGGCGCTCGCCGTGACCGTGCTCGCGAACCGCAGCGCCCTTGGCGCAGTGACCTCCCAGGTTGAAGGGGTGATCGAAGGCAGGCTCCTGCCCCGTCCAGACGCCGCCCTGAACCTCCGCATAGATACCGCACCCCACCGAGCAGTGGGTGCACACGGTACGGACCGTCTTGATCTCGCCGGCGTTCGGTGCCGGTGTGGTGGCACGTGCCTTGCGCATCATGCCGGGCGCCAGGCTCGTGGCGAGGGCCGCCCCGCCCGCTGCAAGACCCGAATTGCGCAGAAAATCACGCCGATTGACCGCAAGCCCCGTAGATACCGCCCGCGCTTGAGTAACCGAAAAGGGTGCAGATGACTTCTTAACGAGCTTCATTTTTCATTCTCCTGTTCGGAAAATGCCCGGGCATTCTCCGAAATGGATCAGATCTTGGCGGTCTGGTAGTAATCGGCCACGTGGCGTGACAGCTGATAGCCCTTCTTCGTGCCGTCGCAGGTGGTCGACTCTTCTTCGCTGTCGGCAACGGCGCTGCCCGGTAGCAGGCTTGCGAGCGCCGCACCGCCTCCGACCGCTACGCCGGTCTTGAGAAATGAGCGCCGGTTAACGGCTTCGGACTTGGTTTGCTTCATCTGCACACCCTCTCTGTCAGTGCAATGTTCAGGTAGGCATCTCATATCGCCGACGTTCGCGTTCCAGGCCAGTCGCAGCAAGGTATTGCCGCCCTACTCGGTCGCTTGCCGATGCCGACACAATCCGGGCATAAAAACACCCGCACCAAGACGCAAAGCCCGCCAAGATCTCTCTTCGCGTCTTGGCGTCTTGACGCGGGATCAAACCATCCGACTCCGATTGTGCTTTTTATTGTCTCTATTCTCGTTAAGGCGCACTATCCATCCATTTCCAGGTAGCGGCGCTCCAAGGCGAAGAATTCACCCGCAAGCCTCGCCACGGACTTGTAGAACAGGGCCGCATGGGCGTGCTCCAGGTCGGCGCAGAACCGTTTCGCCCAGGGACCCATGTGCGCTTCGAAGAAGTCCCGTTGGCGCTCGACCGGCACCTGAGCGTCCATGGCCATCTGGCCCATGACTTCGCACAGGGCGGCTACGTGATCTTCCGGCTCGTAGACACCGGGCCTCCGCTCGAAGCCCAAAGAGCGCAGGTCACGTCTAAGCTCTCCCAAGGGCTTTTCCATCAGAAAACCGGTCTCATACCAAGAGCCGTAGGGAACCAGCTCTCCGCGCCCCAGGCCGACAAACAGCTCTTGGAACTCGTCCTGAAGCTCCTCGGTCTGTACGCTCCGGGCCGAGAGCCTCAGCCCCTCCCAGGCCAGGGCGAAACCGTCCCGCCCGTGCGCCCCGTCCAACTGCCTGACTTCCTGGAGAACCTCTAGCGTAGGCGCACCCCGCAGGAGTGTCCCGAGAAGAAAGTAGACACCGGCGCGGGACTCGTCTTCGGCGCAACCGGATGGGATGAGCTCGGCAGTGGCGTTCAACTTTTCTCGGGCCATGATGTCAGGTATCTCACTATGAGTACGCAATTCGGGCGCCAGCCACGCCGGAAGGGAAGGAAGAGAAAGACACAAATCCGACCAGGCTATCGCTGCTGCTCCCGCATCATGTCCGCAAGCCGGCAATCCGCACACATCTGCAGCCGGCGTCTCTCTCGCGCGCCCTTGAACATCGAATGTCCGGCGAGGCGCTGCTGCATACGGCCGATGACCGAGGTGGTGGCGAAGCCCGTACCACAACTCACGCAGTGGAAGGGGGAGTCCTCGCGCAACAGGCGCGGGCTCTTGCGACGCTCCGCATCGAAAAGGAGTCGCGGGGAAATCCAGATAGCGTCCTCCGGACAGGTCCTGGTACAGAGGCCGCACTGGACGCAGTTGGCCTCCAAGAACTTGAGCTGCGGGACATCCTGACCATCCTGCAGGGCCTTGCCGGGACAAACGGTCACACAAGCCATGCACAGGGTGCAGGCCTTCTCGTCCACCGCCGCGGTGCCGAACGGCGCCCCGGCCGGCAGCTCGACGAACCGCTTGGATCTCTCCGACTCCATGTAGAGGTGCTCCAGCGCGGCGAAGAAGAGCTGGCGCTTTCCACCCACCGCCGCCTGCTGGAAAGGCGCATTCTCCGGCATAGATGCGGCCGCCGGCTCGTCCAGGTCATCGAGCCACGCCAAGGCATCCTGCGGGTACCCGAGACCGGCCAGGATGGCACGGCCGAAACCGAGCTGCTCCGTCAACTCGCGGCGGGATCTTTCGGGTATGCCCGGCCTGCCCACAAGACGAACTGCCCGCGCACCATAGGCCAGCGCGCAGAACCATGCCTCCAGCCCAAGGCTCGCCACCTCTTCGACCGCCAGCGGCAGCAGGTGTCCAGTCGGCAGGTCGGAATCGGAAAGCAGGCGATCCACGCGCTCGTTGCCTTCTTCCACGTCGTGAATCAGCAGCAGGGGATGCTCCCCACCCTCCTCTCGGTAAGCGGCGAGGAGCCGGCGCACCCGCTCCAGCTGATCCTCGACGGATGGATAACGGTAACCGATGGCCCCTGTGGGGCAGGCCGTGGCGCAGGCCCCGCCCCCCTGGCACAAGAAGGGCTCGATCTGCACCCGATTCACCAGGCTAGTGATGGCGTCCGCGGGGCAGGCGTCGATACAACGCCGGCAGGCGGTGGCACCCTTCATACCGTGTGCACAGATGTTGGGGTCGTAGTCGAAGTAGCGTGGCTTGTCGAATTCGCCAACCAGGTCTCGCAGCTCAGCGACGGCCGCATCGAGATAGGCCACCTCCCCCCCCGCGTGCTTGTATCCGGGGGGAGGCAGCTCGGCCTCGATCAGGGGGGAGCCCGTCAGGTCCAGCACCAGGTCGAACCGCTCCTCACCGGCGGACTGCTCGAGGAGCCGAAGACGGAAATCCCCGAGCCAGCCCGAGAGGTGCACCGACTCCCGGGCTGCCCGCCAGGTGGTCAGGTCTGTCGGCGTCTGCCCGGCACCGCCGAGGATCAGCGCAGCGGGCTCGAGCGGCGCTACGTCCCGCAGGGCACGCCCCACCGCGTCGGCATCGTCGCCGATCACCAACAGGCGCCCAAACGAGCTGTAGCTCACCAGCCCTGTGACCTCCACCCGGTAATCTGCGGCCTTGGCGAGGGCTTGCTCGCGGGCTTGGCGGTTGATCGGGTCCTGGTCGGTCGGTGCTGCGGCCAGCATCCGGGTCATGTCGTTTCTCCGTCAGTTCTCGCTGTGCCCCCGGGGGACTCCGGCACCGCCGCGCCCTCATCGGCGGACTCTTGCTCATCCACGACCTCACCGCTTCCGACGGCGTCGTCCTCGCCGGCCAGCAGGCGCTTCGCCGCCTCCTCCATCCGGTGACGCATGTCGGCCGTGACCAGGTCACCGAGCGGCGCAAAGCTGCAGAAGTCCTCGGCATAGTCGTCGAGACCGTCGGCGACATTGAAACGGGCACCGTGGAAGAGCTTACTCAGGGCCTTACGGCGCAGGTTTTCGGATACCCCCGGTGAGAGGAATCCGGAGTAATCCGATCCCTCGTCCAGCGACTCCAACGAAGGCATGTCGGCGTCTGTAAGGACCGGCGCCTCATCCTCTTCGGCGCCTGGCTCGCAGGCGCTCTTGCCATCCGCCCCGGGCTGGGCCGCCGGTCCGTCGGCATCAACACAATCGCGCGAGCTCAGCTTGCGCTCCGACCAGCGCGCCAGGAAACCGCAGCCCCCTTCTTTAGCGCCGGACATGGGCCTGATCCTTCCAATTGTCGAGCTTGCGCTTCTTCTTCTTCTCGGGGACGTAGTGGGCGACGACAAAAGCCTCTGTGGCGAGGTAGAGCTCCGGCGGCAGAGGGACGTTGTAGACGGTCTCGTCCCCTTCCAGGTAGGCCTGACCGGCGTCGAAGCTGAGGGTCACCAGCACCGGCTCGGGCATGCCGTCCTCCCGGGAACGGGCGACTATATAACAGCCCGGGGTCCCCACCATAAGGTTGTGGTAGTAGCTCTCCGTCTCGTCGCGGAAGAGCTCGACCGTCAGACCGGTCCACACGAACCGGGCCGCATCCACACGGTCCGTTACCTGGATAGGATTCCCGGCCTCCCCCGCCCGGTCCGCGCCCACGACCACTCCTAACGCCTTCCAGCTCTCGCTGATCCAGGGGTTTCCCGAGATATTGCGCCGCTCCATGAGCACCGAGACGGGGAAAATCGACGGTGGGGACAACGCGGTCTCTTTGTCTGACATACGCCTGCACTTGATCGCAAAATTATCAGGTAAGCACAGCAAGATACGCACCAGTTGCAAAATTCGAGACCCGGTTGCATTGACCGAGAGCGAGGAAGCAACCGCACCTCAGCTCACGGGGATTCGGAAACGCCACGCCCGGGACATATTGTCCCGCTTTGCGCAGCCATCTGAGCAACTTCGACCCACCTCGACGAGGCCTAGCGGCTCACCAGCCGACCACCAGGACTCCGAACGCAGGCGTGCGCAATGGCGCATTTCGGCCCAGGGTTTGAAAACATCGGTATGTGGAATTCGGTGAGACAAGAACCCTGTCAACACCACCATCAGTAATTCCCCTACTAGACGCCCTGAATTCAGCGCCTAGATTTAATTGAAGACAGGTGCGAATTCGAAATTTTCCAGACGCCTGTCGGCAATGGAAACCTTGGATTGCTAGATACAGGACAAGATGTGGGTCGCACAGGCCGGGAGTCAAAAGTGTTCACGATTACTATGATAGTTGCAGCAATCGCTATCGCCATTACCTACGATCTAGTGGACGGTTGATCGACGTCACACACGTAAACCAGCGGAAAGAGGGTCGCTTCGGCGACCCTCCGTCATTTCCACTTTTTCGGTTACGCGGCTATTAAAAGTCGCGGGTGCATCGACATGGAACGATTTAAGGACTGCCTGTTCTTGATATTATGACGCTCACCTTTGCCGAACACCAGGAGGCGCATCATGCCATTCTTTGTTAGCCACGTGACGTTACCCACTGAAAGTGTTGAGACTATCAACCGTGTTACCGTTCACATCGAGGAAACAAAGAAGCTGTGGGAAGACGCTGGCGGAAAACTGTTGCATTGGTTCGTCGTTTCGGGCGATTACGACTATTTGCTGATATCCGAAGCCAGCAGCGAGAAAGTCATGGCGGAAATTGCCGCCATGGCGTCCGCCAGCGGCCACATGTACTTCGAAACGTTGAAATGCGTACCTATCGAAGCGTTCAACGCGGTAGTGAAGAAGGGTGCCGAGCTCTCGGAAATTGAGTGGATTGAATCAAATCAGCCTCGGGGGGTTGTCGGCCTTGCTCCCGATGGTGGATTTTACATCCATTCCTCGCTCCATCCGTTTGGCACGCAAGGCGCTTTGGATCGCTCGAGACTCGCCGGGATCGATGGCCAGAAACGAAACAACGACCTGTACTTCCCGATGCCCTGGATCCGCTCAGAGCTGGCTTCCGTGCTCAAGTACAGGGCAGGATACGTCCCGCGGTCCTTGGAAAAGAGAGTATCCGTCGCCTTGAAAAAGACCGTTCCGATGCTCCTGAAGCGCGATCGATTAAGCTGCTCAAAACACCTCCGCTAGGGAAAGCGCTGTAGCAGCCCATAGGTGAGGTGGAACCAGGGAACGACATAGGACCCTTCGATTCGCAACGACCGCGATCGGCCCCGGAGAAAACCGCAATCTCCGGATTATCACCGGTATCGTTTTCGCTGCCGGCATGGTTCCTGCCTAAATATCCAAGCTTAGCGCAGGAGAGAAACACCGATGGGATCCTCGATGGGCGAGCGCCCCGACAAGCTTGTAGACCGTTTCGGCCGCCGCATCACGTACGTGCGTCTGTCCGTCACAGACCGCTGCGATCTGCGCTGCGTCTATTGCATGGCGGAGGACATGCGGTTCCTGCCCCGCAGCCAAGTGCTCACCCTCGAGGAGATTGCGCGGCTCGGCAAGTGCTTCAGCGAGCTGGGGGTGACGAAGCTACGCATCACCGGCGGCGAGCCTCTGGTGCGACGAAACATCCTGTGGCTGTTCAAGCGCCTCGGGGAGCTCCCCGGTGTCCGCGACCTGACCATCACCACCAACGGTACGCAGCTCACCCGCTATGCGCCGGACCTGAAGAGCGCGGGTGTCACTCGCGTCAACGTGAGCCTGGACTCGCTGCGTCCGGAGCGCTTCCGGGCCATTACCCGCCTTGGCGATCTGGACAAGACCCTGGCCGGCATCGACGCCGCCCTTGAGGCGGGCTTCTCGCGGGTGAAGATCAACAGCGTGATCCTAAAGAATCGCAATCACGACGAGGTATCTGGCTTGGTGGACTTCGCCCTCGGTCGGGGGATGGACATCAGCTTCATCGAGGAGATGCCCCTTGGGATTATCGGCGATCACGATCGGGCCGAGGCCTACTACTCCAGCGACCAGATCCGCCTTGATTTGGCTGATCGATTCGAGCTTGTTCCAACGACAGAGACAACCGGCGGCCCCTCGCTCTACTACCGGACCGCAGGCTTTGAAGGACGCATCGGCTTCATCTCCCCCCACAGCCACAACTTCTGCGGCGACTGCAACCGGGTGCGGGTGACAGCCGAAGGGCGCCTGTTGCTGTGCCTGGGCCAAGAGTACTCCACCGACCTACGCCGCGCCCTGCGGGCCAACCCCCTAAACGACGAGGCCGTCAAGCGGGTCATGGCCGCAGCCATGTCCGTCAAACCGCGGGGCCACGACTTCGATCTCGACGCCCAGCCGCTGATCTTCCGGCACATGAACAGGACCGGAGGCTGAGATGGCCACTCCAGACCCACACACCCGCTATGTGCCTTTCCTGAGCGCCGCGGGTCTCAAACCTTCCTACCCCGTCATCGCCGTAGACGAGTACGGCGAGCAGCGGGAGGGCCACATCGCGGGTGAGCGGCCCCTAACACTGTATATCGACAAACGGGAGGTCGTGACCCTGATGACCCTCGGCACTCACCCGGAGCTGCTGGTGCTCGGCTATCTGCGCGGCCAGCGACTGGTCCCCTGCCTGGAGTCCATCCACTCCGTCCAGGTCGACTGGGAGACGGAGGCGGTTGCGGTAAGCACCTTCGAGGGTATCGAGGACCTGGACGAGAAGCTGGCCCACCGCACGGTCACCAGCGGGTGCGGCCAGGGCACGGTATTCGGGCGCATCGCGGATTACCTGGAGCGTCTGCGCCTGCCCCAGGTGCAGCTTCGCCAATCCGACATCTACGCCCTCCTCGACAACCTGAACGCCCACAACGAGGTCTACAAACGGGCGGGCGCGGTGCACGGCTGCGCCCTGTGCGGCGGCGGCGAGATCGCGCTGTTCGTGGAGGACGTGGGCCGCCACAACGCCGCCGACGCCATCGCCGGACACATGTGGCTCAACGGCCTGGAGGGGGCGGACAGAATCTTTTACACCACTGGCCGGCTGACCTCGGAGATGGTGATCAAGGTGGCCCAGATGGGCATCCCGGTGCTGGTCTCACGCTCCGGAATCACCCACAAAGGGCTGGAGCTTGCCAAGAAGGTGGGCGTGACCATGATCGCTCGGGCCAAGGGAAAACACTTCCTGGTCTACAACGGCGCCGAGCGCGTCATGTTCGACGCCAAGCCATCGCCCACAAGGGCTCACCTGCACCGCCGCAACATTGTCCGCGAATAAACGCGAATAGCAAACCTCCTACTTTTCAGATCGAAAACATGGCTGCAGTCATCGACGACCTACCCCGTTTTCTCGATGTCAGGCAGACCGCCAACTACCTGAATCTCGCCGAGAAGAAAGTCTATTCCCTGGTCGCCGAGCGCTGTATCCCCGGCACCAAGGTCACCGGGAAGTGGATGTTCCCGCGGGAGCTGTTGGACCGCTGGATGCTGGAATCGAGCCACGGCGGTCTGCTGACCGACCGACTGGCCATCGCCGGCAGCGATGACCCCCTGCTCTACCGCGTGGTGCTCAGCCTGGCACGCGACCTGGGTCCGCGTGGCTTGGTGAGCTACACGGCCACGGGTACTCGTCCCGGCCTGGAGCTGCTCCAGGGCCGACGCGCCGACGCCTCGGGATTGCATTGGGGTCCAGGCGAAGAGAGCCACCTTCGCCATCCCGCCCTGCTGAGCCAATTCAGCGGCTTCCGGCGCTGGGTGCTTGTTCGTGCGTTCAGACGCGAGCAGGGGCTCATGATTCGCCGGGACCTGTCGGACCGGCTCGGCATCGAGGAGTTGCTGCATCGGCCATTGCGCTGGGCTATACGCCAGGAGGGTGCCGGCGCCAACCGTTTCTTCCTCGAGACCCTGAACCGGCACGGCGTCGAAACGGCGGCGCTGGACGTGACGGCTACGGCGCTGTCCGAAAGGGACGCGGCGTCCCGCATCGCACTCGACCAAGCCGATATCGCCCCGGGCGCTCGGTCCGCTGCTGCGGAGAACGGTCTGGGCTTCGTAGGGACCGGCTGGGAGTGCTTCGACTTCGCGTTGGAGCGCAGCATCTTTTTCCGCAAGCTGCTGCAGGACCTGATTGCGCGACTCCAGGACACGGAGACGGCAGAGCTGGCGGCTATGCTGGGTGGCTACGACCTGTCCGACGCCGGAAAGCTCGTCTGGGGCCAAGATTGACACCTTGGGGAAAGCCACTTCCTGTGCTGTAATTGCCGGCAGAAACTCGAAGGAGTAAATCGATGGCCAGCATCGCGGAAGGAAACCGGGTCCTTCATCCAACCGCGGCGCAGGGACCAGCTTGAGCTCGCTTCGCTCGGCTTCCAATGCCCTCTGGAAGCGGTTTAGGAGGACATGGGGCTCGAGCGGCACAACCTATGAACAGATCCCCCGAAGCCTTCCGCGCCCACTCCATGGAGCATGGCCTGCCCAGAGATGAGCTGGATCCCGACCCCATCCGCCAGTTCCAGAGATGGTACGAGGAGGCTATCGCTACCGGCATCCCCGAGCCGAACGGAATGAGCCTGGCAACCGTGGACGCGCACGGCCAGCCATGGGTGCGCACCGTATTGCTCAAGCTCTACGACGAGCGGGGCTTCGTCTTCTTCACCAACTACGAGAGCAGCAAGTCCAAGCAGATCGCAGCACACCCCCGGGTCGCCCTCCTCTTCCCCTGGGTGGGGCTTGCGCGACAGATTCAGATCACGGGCACCGCGTCCCGAATCCCGACCGCAGAGTCCCTCAAGTATTTCGCGACCCGCCCTCGGGGCAGCCAGATCGGCGCCTGGGCCTCGCCCCAAAGCCAGGTCATCAGCTCCCGCTCCTTGCTCGACGCCAAGGTCGATCAGATCAAGCGCAAGTTTTCCAAGGGCGAAATCCCGCTGCCGGATTTCTGGGGGGGGTTTCGGGTTGAGCCGGCCACCATCGAGCTCTGGCAGGGCCGAGCGAGCCGCCTGCACGACCGGTTCCACTACAGCCGCACGCCGCAAGGCAACTGGAGCATCGAGCGGCTCGCACCCTGAGGCGATTTCTGTCAAAGAACGTTTGGTATCCTGCATTCATCGAAGATACTGAGCTCGTCAAATCTCCCATGTGAATTGCTCCGCAGCAAAAACTGTGTGGTTTACGCGCGCGTGTCCTTGTTTAACATCGGCGTACAGGCACAGGGTCGAGGAACCGGCAATGGACAATCAGGACCGCGGCGCGGACACCAAGAAACCCTCCAGGGCGGAAATCGCCGCATCGGTAGAGGCGATCGGCCACCTTCACCACATGCTCCGAGGCATCAACGGCTCCCTCGCAATCGCCAGGAACGCCGCCAGGGCATTGTTGGCCCACTCGCACGCCTTACCCGGTGGCGTGCCCGAACAGGCGGCCATCGCCGTCTCCAGGCTCCGCTTGGAGCTCGCCCATAGCGAAACGCTTTCGCTCGAAACCCTGCGCGCTGTCGTTGACACGATCCCGGTGCCCGAGGTGAGCTTGAGCACCGAAACCCAAAACTGCAGCTGAACCGCAGAGACACAAATATCGCAATCAAGCGACATGACGCTGGCCACCCGTCAACCGCAGTTGCTCCGCCAGGACGGTGTCTTCGTCTCCCATTTCGGGCTCGCTGAGGAGCCACACGGAGAGCTCAGTACCCTTGCCCGGCTCGGACTCCAGGGTGATGTTGCCGCCGTAATGGCGCACCAGCCCGTAGCTGATCGACAGACCCAGGCCAGTTCCGGCACCCACGTCCTTGGTGGTGAAGAAGGGCGTGAACACCCGATCCCGCAAACCCTCGGGTATGCCGGGGCCATTGTCGCTCACCGTCACGACGACGCCTTTCTGCGCCCAATCCCGGCTTCGCAGCCGGATGAGGCCAGACGAGTCGCCAACGGCGTGCACGGCGTTGACCAACAGGTTGACAAAGACCTGCTGCAAATCCTGCAGACCGATGCGCACCGGCAGGGTCGCTCTCAAGTCGAGCTGCACCTCGATGTCGCCCTTGCGCACCAGGTGATCCACCAACTTCAGAGTGTCGCGGAGCAAATCGTCGACGTCCAAGGTCTCTAGCCAGGCGGCTAAATCGCCGGGACGGGCGTAACGCAACAGGCTGTCGATGATGTCCCGGACCCGGTAGACCTGCTCGATGATGAGGTCGATCTCCTGGCGCACGGGCTCAACGGCCTCACCCAGCTCCTGCGCCAGCACATCCAAATTCCCCAGGATGACCGCCATGGGATTGTTGATCTCATGAGCCATCCCGGCGGTCAGCTCGCCCAGAGCCGCCAGCTTCTCGGCCATGACCAGCTGCTTGCGCGTCTCGCGCAGGAGCGCGATGGTGCGCTCCAGCTCCTCGTTGCGGCGCTTGAGCTCGGAGGTGCGGTGCTCCACCTTGAGCTCCAGCAGATCCGCGGCTTCGCGAATCTGGCGGTTGCGCTCTTGCAGCAGGTCCATCATGGCATCGAGCTCCCGCGCCAGATCGCCGATCTCGTCCTCGGAATCAACGCGGCCCACACGCCTATCCTGCCCCGCCCGCGTGGCCTCCACCACCCCGCTGATGGCCTCCAACGGACGGAAGATGCTCTTGGCACCGAACACCGCGAGCAGGGCCGTGATCAGCCCGAGGATCAGAAACAAGAGCACCAGGGTCCACACCGCCGTTATCAGCCCTTGCCGGAAGGGCGCCTCGAGAAATCCGGCGTAGAGCATGCCCACGCGCTCACCGGAGACGTCCAGGATGGGCTCGTAGGCGGAGATGTACCAGTCGTTTACCACGAAGGCGCGGTCGATCCAGACCTCGCCGCGGCCCATCACCTGCTCCCTCACTTCTTTCGACACGCGGGTTCCCAGGGCGCGTTCTCCCGGATTCCGGGGGACGTTGGTGGAGATACGCACGTCTTCCAGAAACACGGTGACCGCGCCGACGCTGCCTTGGGGGAGGCTGCCGGGTCCATAAACCAGATCCCGTATGGAGTCGACGAAGGCGAAATTCCCGTTTAGGACTACACCACCGTCGAGCACGGCGCGGACATTGTCGTTCGCGTCCCTGACCGGGTAGAGGGCGCGGATGACCATACCCCGGTTCTCCACCTTCCGCAGCGTGGCGCCCGCCCGCGGGGTCGGCACCAAGCGCAGCCGGACCTGCTCGGCGACCTGCGGCGCCTCGCGGGCAAACTCATCGGCGGAAAGGATCTCGATGCCCACCACCGACTCTCCCAAGGTCGCGCTCTCGAACAGTGCAGACTCGGACACCCGCCCGGCACCGGGATCAAACAATCGATACCCCTGCAGGTCGATCAAATTCAAGAAGGCAAAGCCGTGCCGCGTTTGAATCGTCTGCAGCTCCCGCGCTAGCGATCGGCCATCTCCACGCTCCAGATCTTTATGGAAACGATAGGACTCGGCGAGCCGGGCGAGCACGGCCAGATAGTCTTCCTGGGCACGCTGAAACACATCCTGGGCCACGGATATGTCGGTGCTGACCTTGATGAACAGCTGGTCGTAGCCGAAGCGCCCGCCCCAATAGACGGCGAGTGCCAAGGCCACGGGAAGGGCGAGCAGGATGGGAAACAGCACGAGCACCAGCAGCTTATAACGGACGTTCCGGCGAACCGCCCCGCGGATTTTGCTCCAGATGCCCATCTCATCCCGAATCAGGGTCCCCTTGCGATTTCCACAGCTTGAGCTTGCGCTCCAGGGTCTTGCGCGAGATGCCGAGCGTTCTGGCGGCGGCGGACTTGTTGCCGCCGGACCCGTCGAGCTCGGCCAGGATATGCCGCTTCTCGACCGCATCCAGCGACAGGTCCGGCTCGGATTGCATGCCAACACCGGCGGAGCGCGCCTCCCACTGCGAGAGGATACAGCGTCCCGGCCGCTTACCCAGCAACAGACAGCGCTCGATGACGTTGCGCAGCTCGCGCACATTGCCGGGCCAGTCATAGCGGCGCAGCTGCTCCATGTCCCGGCCGTCGCACTCCGGCGGCAGCAGCCCAAGCTCCGCAGAAAGGCGCTCCAGGAAAAACTGCGTCAGGCTCGGGATGTCGTCCTGGCGCTCGCGCAGGGGCGGAAGGCGCACCGCCAGCACGTTGAGGCGGTAAAACAGGTCCTGGCGAAAACGTCCCTCCGCCACCTCCGCCATCAGATCCCGATTGGTGGCCGCGATGATGCGCACGTCCACCGGCACCTCCTGGTTGCCGCCGACGGGGCGAATGGTCTTCTCTTCGAGCACGCGCAGGAGCTTAGTCTGCATCGCCAGAGGCATCTCTCCGATCTCGTCCAAGAATAGGCTGCCGCCGTGAGCGAAGCTGAAAAGTCCCTCCCGGGACTGATGGGCACCGGTGAAGGCGCCCTTGACGTGCCCGAACAGCTCGCTCTCGAGCAGCTCCGGCGAGACCGCGCTGCAGTTAATGGCGACGAAGCTCGCAGGCCGGCCACTGCGCTGGTGGATGGCGCGGGCGACCAGCTCCTTGCCGGTTCCGGACTCCCCCTGGATCAGGACGGTCGAGCGCAGGGGCGCGACCCGGTTGATGATGCTGCAGACCTCCTTCATGGGCTCGCAGGTTCCCACCACGCCCTCCAGGGTGAATCGGTGGTCGGTCTCCCGGTGCAGCAGGAAGTTCTCTCGGTGAAGCTTGCGCCGCTCCGCGCAGCGTTCCACGGCCGCGAGAAGCTGCTCGATACGGAAGGGCTTGAGTATGAAGTCGGACGCCCCGGCGCGCAGGGCAGAGATGGCGGTCCGAAGGTCCGCGTGGGCGGTGATGAAGATCACGGCCAGGCCGCTGCCCTGCTCGCGCAGCTCCCGCACCCAGTCGAGCCCGGACTTGCCCGGCAAACGGATGTCGGCGATGAGCAGATCGAAGTGGCAACGGCTGATCAGCTCCTGCGCCTCGTCGACGTCCGCAGCCGTCTCCACCAGCGCGAAATGCCTCGTGAGGCCGCGTTGAAGAACGCTGCGCATTCCAGGCTCATCGTCCAGGACCAGCACCGTGGCGCCGAGCCCTGTGCCGGGGGCGACATCCAGCGGGGCAGGATCAAGCGACTGCCCGGCCTGCGAAGGGTCCGAACCCATCTCCAACCTCCAATTCCTCTGGTAGCGGCCGGCGTTTTGCCGGCTCTTGTTCTAGGAGCCTGTGCGTTGCGGCTGTTCTACTGCGCAACCGCGGACGCCGGACAGGCTCTTAGCCGCCAAGCCCGACGGGGCTTGCGACATTCTGTCTAAATTTGACCAGCGTCCGGGACAAAAGACTCCGAAATGCGCCAGCCGACGACCTGGGCAAGATCTTACACGAAGCTCGGACGCCGGTATGACAAACTGTATGCCCTTGCTTTGTGTGCGTTCATCCGCGTTCATTTGCGGCTGAACGCGGCATCGGGATTGAATATCCGCCGTGAAGCACCTCCTTAGAATATGCTGGCACCGGACTTGCTGTTTGTTGCAGACCGAATTCCGGAGACCCGAATGAGCACCGCAGCACCGCGCAAAGAGACCATCACCGGCGTCGTCCTGGCTGGCGGCAAGGCGAGGCGAATGGGTGGACAGGACAAGGGCCTGACGCCCTTTGCCGGGCGACCCATGGTGGAGTGGGTGATCGACTCCCTTGCCCCGCAGGTAGGCGCGCTGGTGATCAACGCGAATCGCAACCGGGAGGCCTACGCCGCGTACGGCCACCCGGTGATCGCCGACGAGATCGAGGGCTTTCAGGGCCCACTCGCCGGCTTCGCCAGCACCATGGCAGCGGTGTCGACACCCTGGATTCTGACCCTGCCCTGTGATGGTCCCTATCCGGCGCCGGACCTGGCGGAGCGCTTGTGCGCGGCCCTCGCCGAGCAGGAGGCGGAGATCGCAGTGGCAACCGACGGTAACCGCATGCAGCCGGTATACGCCCTGATCCCGGTGGCCCTGGCAGCCAGCCTGCGGGATTACCTGGCCGCGGGCGAGCGCAAGATCGACCGTTGGTACGCGCGGCACCGGGTCGCACTCGTGGACCTGAGCGATCACCCGGAGGCCTTCGCTAACGTCAACACCCTGGAAGATTCACGAACACTGGAGAGAGGCAGGCAGAAATGACCATCCGCTGCGACGTCCCCCTGGTTGGCTTCTGCGCCTACAGCGGAACCGGCAAGACCACCCTGCTGGAAAAGCTCATCCCCCTGCTCAAGGGACAGGGGCTGCGGCTTGCCCTGCTCAAGCACGCCCACCACAGCTTCGAGATCGACCGGCCGGGCAAGGACAGTCACACATTGCGCATGGCCGGCGCGGATCAGGTGCTGATCGCCTCCCGCCACCGGGTGGCCGTCATCAAGGAGCAGGCCGAGCCGACCCGCGAGCCGCGTTTGGCAGACATCCTGCCCTGCGTGGACACCCGGGCCCTGGATCTGGTTCTGGTGGAGGGCTTCAAGCACGAGGCCATCCCCAAGATCGAGCTCTACCGGCCCTCCCTGACCAAACCCATGATCCACGCCAATGATCCCCACGTCATCGCCGTGGCCAGCGACGCCCCGTTCCCCATGACTCGGGATCTGCCCCTGCTGGGCCTCAACCGGCCGGAAGACATCCTGGACTTCCTGTTGGATTGGCTGAGCCAGAACCGCAAGGTCGCCGCTGTAAGCCGATGGTTCACTGGACCCCACCGCGGCCTGCACGCCGGTTCCTGCACCCGCCGCGGGCGACACTGTCTCAAGCCGGTCGGGAGCTGATGGTCGCAGCGACCATGCGCTCGGATTTCCCGGGCGAAATTCAGACCCATCCCGCCTTGGCCAACGTCGACAATGCCACCGCTACCATCGACGAAGAAGGATCGCTGCGGTTTTGGGCTCTAACCGCCGGAGGTGCCGAGCCGCGCCCCGGCGATACAGCCGATGGCGTCCTCGCGGCGGCATACAGCCCCGATGGCCAATTTTTGGTAACGGGAGACGACGAAGGGGATGGGTGTTGTTTCCAACAGTATTTCGTCACGAACTTCTAAGATTCGTCCACCTTGCCACCGCCTACTTTTCCCACACTACGACACCGCCAAAGAACTAGTGTAAACCTCCGTAATCGAACTATTGCCGACTATCCGGTCTGCTGGGATAAGCTGTTTCGTTTTCGCCACGCCTCGCTTTACGGATCGGCTTGTTGACACCAGATCTTGAGGTCCTCCGCTGATCATGAGCGTGCCGCAGTGACCGGCAGAAGTGTCCCACAAGCCGTCATTGAGGTCGAGGAGATGGAACTCTCGGTTTCGAGGAGAACCTACCGATAAAGTCTGGCGAGTGACTGACTGGTTCGCTTCGCAGAGCCGACGTTCATGGGGGAGCAGATTCCGATGGCGTACGGATCCGGTATCGCCAAGTCTTGTAAAAGATTATTGCGCAATCGGGTGTGATCGCAGCCGAGACTATCTTTTTCGGCGCGATTACGGTCGAGGTTACGGCGAGAAGGCGTTGGTGCTTGCATGTTCACTCACCGAGTTCCTTCAGCAACGCATCGACAGCCGATTGGAGCTTGGGCAGGCTTTGCGTCGCAGCTTGCCATACGATCGCGCTATCGACCTTGGCGTATCCGTGAATAAGGACATTGCGAAATCCGATCGCGTTGCCTGCATCCGGGATCCGTGCGACAAGCTTGGGATCGGCTTTGCTCAACTGGGCCAGTGCCTCGCCGAGGATCTCGAACTGGCGCTCGACCGCAGAGCGGAGCATCTCGTCCGCCAGGTAATCGTCGAAATCCTTGCCGGAGAGAAAACGTTCGATTGCATCCCCGCTGGCACGCGCGTCCCAGAGCAAGGCCCGCGGGTCACGCACCATGGACCAACTCCCGGCTTTGGTCGATGGATGCCCGCACAAAGGGATTCTCGACTGCTGCTGGCGTAATCAGGTCAACTTCTCGATCCAGCAATGCCTCCAACGCGCGCTGTAACCCGAAGTAGGCATCAAAAAGGCTGATTGGGGCGTTGAAGTCGAACTCCACCAAGAAATCGACATCGCTGCGCGAGGCATCGAAGTCGTCGCCGCGTGCCGCGGAGCCAAAAACCTCCAGCCGCCGCACATGAAATCGTCGGCATACTTTGGAGATTTGCGATTGTTTGTTGGCGATCAGTGGGTGCATTTTAAACGGATAGTCAATCCAACCGGGTTGGGACGACATACGTCAGAGGTTATCCGGCGGAGGGGCAGCGATCAAGGCCGAACGTGCGGCGGTCTGGAAGTCACGTGGAGGATTTGGAGGCACTTGCGGGAGTCCGGTAATACGGAACGAGGGCGAACGGTAACGCAGGTGGCGCGTGCGGCACGAGTGGTCTTACGACAGCGGCTCAGGCGACGACCGCATGGCTTACCAGGCGTTGTGCTGGTCCAAGTAGAGCTCTGCTTCAGAAGGCGTTTTCTTGGGCGCAAAGGCAAAAGGAAAGACTCCGTCCGACCCCATGCCGTAGATGCCGACCAGAAGGGTCAACGGCAGGAAGATGAACGTTACTACCGTCAGTACCTTCATGATCTGGTTGAGGCGGTGGCTGGTGACGGAGATATACCCGTTCATCAAGTCGTCGGTCAGCTCCTTGAACAGTGTCGCGAGGCTAACCAGCCGCTCTGTATGCTCGTAGACGTCGATGAACTCATGGCGCTCCTGTTTTCCGATGAAGTGCTGATCCTTACGGCTCAAGCGCTCGAACAGGTCCCGATGGTAGTTGAAGATCCGCCGCAACCGCTTGAGGTTCCGACCGTAGGCGATCGACCAGGTGTTTGGACCGGGTGCTGAGCTGGCGAAAGCGCGCCTCCTCGGGCAGCTCATCGAGCGTGACGTGGTGGGGCGTTTCCTTGCGCTTGGTCTTGAGCGCGCCGAGCTCGTGTTGCAGGGCTTGGACTTCCTCTTGCAGCTTGGCCTTGCGCCGCACGAACGGCTCGACATGCTTCGGCTCGATGGGCTCCTGAAGGGTCATGGCGGCGAACTGCGCCAGGCGGCGGGTGAGCTTGCCGGTGGTCGAGCGCACCTGGCCGTCGAGGTTGCGATAGTCGGGGTTGACCAGCCGTAGGGGGTCGGAAATGGACTCGGTGCGATAGTCGACCAGGCGATCCAGACCAAAGTGTTCGCGGGCATACTTGAAAAAGTTTTCTTGCGACCAACGGGCGAACATGGCCATTGCCGAGGGGGCCGCCGCGGAGCGATAGTCGGTGCACAGGATGGCGGTTTGATGGCCGCGCTCGGTGCACTTGCGCAGCTCCCGGACCCACAACCCGTTACGCAGGCAGGTGCCGCGTTCGGCCAGGTCCATGGTCACGACCTCGTGCTCGACGACCTGGATCAGCCCGGGATCGACCACCTGATTGACGACAAAGAAGGGCTGCCCGTCCATGGCGTTGACCCAGTAGTCGGTGGTGGCGCGCAGACACAGGCGCTGGCGGGCTACGTAGTGGCGGGGCAACTGAGTCTGGCTGCCGTTGTACACGCGCACGTGCCCATCGATGTAGAGCACACGCCGGCCTGCTCGGGGGCGGCCCCCATCCAGCGCTCACAAAGTGCCGCGCTCCATTGCCCCGGGCGATCTTCCTCGGCCAGCAGCGCGATCTTGGCGCGAAGGGTGCGCACCTCCGGGACGCGATCCAGCCCCAGCAGCTTGCCCCACTCCCCCGGGGCGCTGTAGCGCAGCGCTTCGATCGATTCCAGGCGCGCCAGCGCCATGAAGGCCAGCAGCAACAACAGGCTGTCGAGGCCGTAGTAACCCTCGGGCAATTCCAGATGGCGATCAATCCCTTCAAGCAGGCCCACCGCGAGCAAGGCCGGCAGGGCACACAGCAGACCGCCGTTGGGCACGTCCAGCGCCGGGGTGAAATCCGGGACCACCGCATCGAGCTCGCCGACGCTGGCGGCCAGGCGGCCCACCACATCCGCCGCACCCACGCCCATGGGGGCGGTGCGGTCGGTGGCCGAGCGTTCGCTCTTACTCGTCAGCGCACGAGCGTTTTTTTTACCGCCTTGTGCAAACGCCCGGCGCGTATCGCTTTGAAGAAGGTATCACGCTTGATGCCGAGTCGATCGGCCACCTCCGAGGGCTCCAACCCCTCATCGAGCAACTGCTGGGCCTCGCCCAGAACCGCGGCGGTTAAGACCGCCGGCCCACGGCGCTTTCGCGGTGTATAGAACCCTTTCGGTCCTTCCTCGCGGTAGCGCTTCACCGCCCGCTTGAGGCTGATCTTCGACACCCCGAAGGCGCGCACGATGTCCGCCTGCTTGGCATTGCCGTTGACACAGAACTGGGCGGTGATCATTTGGAAAGAGGCCTGGTCCTCTTGATCGTGCACGAACACCGGCATGCTGCCGTTGAAATAGGTCACGCGCCCATCCTGTTTGCTGAACGCCAGCACGGGGGTGATGTGGGTGACCCCCACGGGGAAGATCGGCAGCTGGATCTGTGGCATCGGCTCTGGCCCTTTCGGCGGGGGAAGCCTCTAAAATTCAGCGCTCTGCGGGCGCCGAAACTGGTATCTTCGCAAAATCCTAGCCCCGGCCAAAGGCTACTCGGCACTGGCGTTGTTCTCGGCTTGCTTCCTACTGAATTCTCTCGGATTTTCCGCAAACCCTGAAAAGATGACGAAGCGGCCGAGATCAGTTCCTCTGAATTTACGAGCGGCCCACCTCCGGTCCGATGGGCAGGGCGTGCTCCATCTGGTTCACCTGGAGGGACAACCACGCGGTGGCTCGGTCTGTAGAAAAGGGCCGGTACGCAGCGGTCGAGATGCGCGGCGACGGCGCTGCCCGGCATGAGATCCTACCGAGCCCTGAAGAGCGGTCTCTCGCCACCATGCCACCGCCAACTTTCCCCACAATACGACACCGCCAAAGAGCTAACGGAAACGTCCGTAATCGACCCAAAGGAGACATTATGACTGCCGTGTCGAGCGACGGCTTGGCTCTATTCCGGAAATTGTGGCGCTCCGCGCGTTGGTGCTGTTGTCGGAAGCTTGGGACAAAAGTTGCTGCCACTCTTCAAGTCCTAGCGTCCTCGAGCCTGTCCGCTGAATTTGACGAGCAGATGCACGGCACTCCAGCCCCGTAGGCAAGTTGCCATCGGCTAAGGGATACGCTGATCTGTTTGTATTGCACGGGCGGGAAGCGCGGTAGCGTTTTTTCGGCTGACTGCCGCGCCAAGATACTCTCAATTCAATTTAAATATCTCTCCAATCCTATTGTATATAAAGGTAATACGACCTTTCTCCCGAATTGGAAAGAGCGCCCATCTAGTTGTTGACATGCCAGGCATAACCTCTTAAGTTACGCTCCCGTTCAAGAAAATGCTGTGCGCCAGTTTACAATTTCTTTACTTGCGCAGGTTCTTCGCAATATTTAGATTGTCGTAGCACGACTCCTGAAAATCTGTCACCACGTGATGCGTTGATCAACAGAGCGAGGTCGATTTGATGACCAGAAGGGTTAAGTCACGCTTCTCGATCACTGGTAACGACTACCTCCCGAGACATTCTTCTCTTTCGAGCACGCTTAACGCATACGAGGTGAACGAGATTGCTCTCAGTGAGGGTGAGGTCGTCAGGTTGTTCGCCACGAGTAGAGAAACTGAGGAAAAGTGGAGACTCCTTCACGACTCCACTTACTTCTCGCCGTCTTCCTTCCCGAATTCAGCTTATCCCGACCAATACTTGTTGCTTGGGGACACTCTCGGCGCATACGAGGTGACTGAAATCAGCCTCACTGAGGATGGCTAAGTGACGGATGCGTCAGCGTAAGTCCGATAGACCTCGCTTCATCGGGGTCATTTGTACTGTGTGTGTATGTCCGCTGTTGGCCGACTGCTGCCGGTCTGCTAGGGTCTCGCCTCGAACATCCGTCGCCTTCCGCTGGCGGGGAGGGCACGTCCAAGGAAACAATCAGCACAAAGTAAGTCGCGGGTAGTCCTGCGCCATTTTTCCCCAGAAACCTCCGCTCCAGTCTAAGAGCACCGCTAAGAACCAGTCTTCAGGTGCCGCGCTGACCACGGCATCGACGATCCTCCGTCCGCTACCCGTGGTAGCTGAGGTGAGCGCGTAGAATTGCACAGTCTCGCTCGGGTGGCTCAATTGAGGAGTCCGCCGTGATCTCTCGTCGAAAGCCTAAGGACCGGTATTGGCCGACTGCGCTCGTAAACATAGCCAGAAACGAGCATAAACTTTGAAGTCTCTCGGTGAGAACTGGCGACGGTGGAGCAGTCCGACAGAGTCAGCGCGAATTATTCTGAGAAAATCCGGTGAAGTAAAGTTAGCGACGACGCTCCTGCGGTCCCCTGGAGATTGTGCGCAAGTGCGCCCGCGCGCGGATCTCCAGGACTTCAGGTGCGACGAACGAAGCACCTATCTGCTGAACGACGACCCGCGCTGTCTGCAAAAGAGGTAAAGCGAACCGAGAGCCTACTGCAGCGTTCCCCGGGGTCAGGCAGGTTTACCTTCCTTAATTCGTGCACCTGCTTCGGCGACAATGGACTGCGGAGAACGTCCCATGACCCTGTCCATCCGAACCAAGCTCTTTCTGACCCTGCTGCTCGCTACTGCCTTGGTGGTAGCCGGAATGCTCGTGTTTATGCGCTGGTCCTTTCAAGTTGGGCTGTTGGAGCTGGCCGAAGAGCGCCAGCAGAAACGGATCGAGGGGATCAGCGAGCGCCTGGCGGAGCGCTATCTCCAGGACGGCGGATGGGAGCGGCTGCGCGGAGACAAGCGCCTTTGGATTGCGGCCCTGCTCGGACGCGGGGAACGCCGCTTCCGGGAGGAGGGTCCACACCGTCCGCGCTGGGTGCGGCGGGCGCTGGGAGAGCCCGGCGTCTGGCCGCCTGAGCATGCGCTGCACCGGCGTCGACCGGACGCGCCGCCCCGCCCCATCGAGATGCGGCTCATGCTGCTGGATGCCGACGGGTCCGTCGTTTACGGCCGCCCGGAGCTGGTCGCAGACACCGGGCGCTACCCGCTGGAGCTGGAAGGCCGGCGAATCGGGGAGCTGGCCCTCCTGCCGGGTCCGTCCATCTCCGACCTGGGGGAGATCCGGTTCCGCGAGCGCCACACCAGCATGCTGCTTCTCATTGCGCTGACCATGACCGCGCTCTCGGCGGCCCTGTCCTTCCCGCTCGCCAGGCGGCTCGTGCGGCCGATCCGCGGATTCCAATCCACGACGAGGCAGCTTGCGGCCGGCAACTACCGGGCGCGGGTCGAGTCCACAGGCGAAGACGAGCTCGGACGCCTGGGCCGCGACATCAACAGCCTGGCCGCGACCCTGGAACGCAACGAGCAGGCCCGCCGGCACTGGGTGGCGGACATCTCCCACGAGCTGCGCACGCCGCTCGCGCTGCTGAGGGCGGAGCTGGAGGCGCTGCAGGACGGTGTGCGGCCCCTGGACCGGGCGGCCGTAGACTCGCTGCACACCGACGCGCTGCGCCTCGGCCGCTTGGTCGACGACCTCTACGAGCTGTCCATGAGCGACCTCGGGGCACTCAGCTACCGCAAGGCGAAGATCGATGTACTGGAGACACTCACGGCGGACGTCGACGCCTTCCGCCCGAAGCTCGTGGAGAAGTGTCTTTACTTGGAGTTTCAGAACCAACTGCCCGATGCCCCGATTCTTCAGGCCGACGAGCACCGCCTCTCCCAGCTCTTCCGCAACCTGCTGCGCAACAGCCTGGAGCACACCGATGCCGGAGGTGGGCTCTTGGTGACCTTGGACCGGGACGAGCGAGACTTGGTCTTGGACTTCGAGGACACCGCCCCCGGCGTTCCTGCCGAGGCCCTTCCCCGGCTGTTCGAGCGCCTCTACCGGGTCGACAGCTCCCGCAGCCGGGACCGGGGCGGTGCCGGGCTGGGGCTCTCAATCTGCCGAAACATCGCCGAAGCACATGGCGGGACCATCGAGGCCCGGCCTGCTCCCCGAGGCGGGCTTTGGATCCGCGTCAGGTTGCCGTGGAGTTGAGCAAGGGTCCGAAAGATAACGCCGACGGACTTGAAGTCGAAAAAATGCCCCAGCAACAAGCCATCCTGATCGTCGAGGACGAGGTCAAACTCTCGGACCTACTCGCGGACTACCTGCGGGCGGCGGGACACAATGTGCACCAGATCGCCGAAGGCCCGCCGGTGGTGGACTGGGTGCGCAGGAACAGACCGGCGCTGATTCTGCTCGACCTGATGCTTCCGGGGCGCGACGGGCTGGAAATCTGCCGCGAGATCCGCGGGTTCAGCCAGGTCCCGGTGATCATGACCACCGCCCGCGTGGAGGAGATCGACCGCCTGCTTGGGCTGGAGATCGGTGCCGACGACTACGTCTGCAAGCCATACAGTCCGCGAGAGGTCGTGGCGCGGGTGACAGCGGTGCTGCGGCGCAGCGCGCCTGCGCTGGAAGCCGACCCGGGTCCTCTTGGTCTGGACGCGTCGACTTTGCGCGTAAGCGCCGAGGGTCGGGAGATCGAGCTGACCGCAGTGGAGTTCGCCCTGCTGCAGACCCTGCACGCAGCCCCCGGACGCATCTTCTCGCGCGACCGGCTCATGGACCGAATTTACGACGACCACCGAATCGTCTCCGACCGCACCATCGACAGCCACGTCAAGAAGCTCAGGCGCAAGCTCACGGATCTGCTGCCCGAACGCGAGCTCATCCACTCGGTGTACGGCGTCGGCTACCGGTACGAGGATCGGGAAGGGTAGTTTCACATTCTTTGCGCAATGCCTGCACCAAGCGTGCACAAGAAACCTCTAATCTGGAGCTGTCCACAGGGAAAAGGTCCCTGACCGGAGAATGAGATTTCAAACGAGGAATAAGACGATGAAAAAGCCCCTGACCGCAATCGCCTTCGGCGTCATGACCCTAACCGGCCTCAGCGCCCTGGCCCAGTCCCCCGGCGGGGAATTCGGCCCCGGCGATCAGCAGCCGGCCGCTCCCGGCTTCCAGCAGGGCCAAGACTATGGCCCCGGCCCCGGAATGAGGGGGGGCCGCGGGGATCCGGCCCAGCGTATCCAACGCCGGCTCGAGCGGATGTCCGAGTACCTGGAGTTGAGCGACACACAACGGGCGCAGATCAAGTCCATCTTCGAGGAGCAGCACGCCAAACGTATCACCCTGCGTGAGGAGACACAGGGCCGCATCTCCGCCGTGCTCGACGAACAGCAGCGGGGCAAGCTCGAGCAGATGCGCGCCAACCGCGGCAAAGGCGGACGGGGAGGTTGGGGCCGCCGAGACGGTGAACCAGGCTACGGTGGCGGCCCCGGTAGCTAAAATCGCAAGGGGCTCAGTGCTTGGCCATGCACTTTCGTTCTCTGGAAACAGGGACGAGAAGCGTTCTCGCAGAGTATGAAGTCAAGCGCTGAGCCCCGTTGGTTCTTTCCCGCTTACAGCCCGCGAAACGCTGCCCGCAAGGCCACGAGGATCACCCGCAGGATGATCGACAGCACCCAGAGGACTGCCAACCCCACCGCACCTGCGAGGACCTGAACGGGCAGGGGTTGGGCGAGGAACCATTCCGCTGCGAGGGTATACGCCTGCATGAGCTGATCGAAGGGCTCCGGCACGGATCAGCCCTCGCGAAGCGCGGCAAGAATCTCCCCCGCACCGCGGACAATCAGGTCATCCGCCAACGCCTTGCCGAGGACCTCCGCCCCTGTTCGGGGACCGCGAAGCTCACCGCGAAGCACGCGCCTGCCGTCCGGTGTGCCCACCAGGGCACGCAGAAAGAGCCCGTCGCCCTCGAGGACGGCATGACCGGCGACAGGCACCTGGCAGCCACCCATGAGGCGGTTATTGAGCGCACGCTCGGCGCAGACGCGCTCAGCCGTCGGGGCGTGGTGAAGCGGGGCGATGCAGGCGTTCACGCGGTCATCGTCCGCACGGCACTCGATACCGATGGCACCCTGGCCGATGGCGGGCAGGCTCTCCTGCGGATCGAGCCGGGCGCGGATCCGCTCCTCTAGACCCAAGCGCATAAGCCCTGCGGCCGCCAGGATAATTGCATCGTAGTCCCCTGCGTCGAGCTTGCCGAGTCGCGTATTGACGTTGCCGCGCAGGGGCTCGATTCGAAGATCGGGCCGGCGCTCGGCGAGCTGACACTGGCGGCGCAGGCTCGAGGTACCGACGCAGGCACCGCGGGGCAGCTCGGCAAGCCCTGAATGGCGGTTGGAAACGAACGCGTCGCGCGGGTCCTCCCGCTCCATGATCACCCGCAGGTGCAAGCCGTCGGGAAACTCCACCGGTACGTCCTTCATGGAGTGCACGGCGATGTCGGCGCGGCGCTCCAGCATGCCCTGCTCCAGCTCCTTCACGAACAGGCCCTTGCCACCGATCTTGGCTAGGGGCGCATCCAAGATCTTGTCTCCGCGGGTGCTCATGCCGAGGATCTCGACGCGCAGACCCGGATGGGCGCGACGCAGGGCATCGGCTACGTGCTCGGCCTGCCACAGGGCCAGCGGGGACCTTCGGGTGGCGATGCGGACGATCTCAGGCATGATCCGGTCAAGCGACCCCCAACGTCTGGTTGATGTACTGGACTACAGCCGGGTTCAGGCCGGTGGCCTGCGCCAGCTGCTGCAGGTACTGGCGCTCGGCATCCGTGTCCACCTCGATGGCGAGCAGCGAGGCCGCATAGACCTCGGCCGCCACCTCCAAGCTCGGTATCTCCGCCGCGAAGGCGTCGAGGTCCAGGGGCTTGCTCATCTCCATCATCACCCAATGCTGGGTACCGTCGTCCATCGCCGATTCCTTGAGCTTGCCCAGGATGCGCTCCATCTCCTTGGGACCGATCTCGCCGTCCGACTTGGCGGCATTGATCATCGCCTTTACCACGAGGGAAGCGGTCTGCTCGACGGCCTGCTCCTCCTCAGGGTTCTCCGGCACCTTCAGTCCCGCGGGAACCGGGCCGGCGTTCGTGAGTCCGGCGCTGTCGGCCTGGCCACCGCTCGCGAGCGCCTTCATGGCAACGCCGGCGAGCATGGCCAGGGCGCCACCACCGACGGCCCCCTTGACGGAGTCCGTTCCGCCCCCCACCAACGAGCCGATTACTGCACCGATACCACCGGCTGCGGCGGGGTTCTCCGCCGCCGTGCTCAAGCCGCCCTTGACGGCCCCGAGGATGCCGTCGAGCAGGCCGCCTCCTCCGCCGGTCCCGCCGAGCCCCTGCTGTTGCAGATTTTCCAACGCGTTTCCCATCCGGCTCTGGGCGGAGGCGGCGGTACCGCTCTGCAGAAAAGCACCGATCAAATCGCCGAAATTTGGCATCTTCGTATCTCCTCAGGTCGTTGAGCTCGTCAAAACAACAGTTTCATTGAACCGCCAAGGGATTGTAACGGCTTCGCTCGCGATTGAGGCCGAAAATCGCCGACGCCCCGCAGAGGCTTTCCGAGGCGCCGCGTGGCATCATGATGTGTTCCGTTCACCCGCCCGGAGTCGCCCCCGAATGCCCCGAGATCACGACTGCATCCGCCTGCGCGGTGTGCGCCAAAACAACCTCAAAGGCCTCGACCTCGACCTGCCCCTCGGGGAGCTTATCGTGATCACCGGCGTGTCCGGGTCGGGAAAGTCGTCCCTGGCCTTCGACACCGTCTACGCCGAAGGCCAACGGCGCTACGTGGAGACCTTCTCCCCTTACGCCCGCCAGTTCCTGGACCGTATGGACCGCCCCCGGGCGGACCGCATCGAGGGTATTCCCCCGGCCATCGCCATCGACCAGACCAACCCGGTCCGCACCTCCCGCTCCACGGTGGGGACCATGACGGAGCTCAACGACCATCTGAAGCTCCTGTTCGCCCGTGCCGCCCGCCTCTTCTGCCACGGCTGCGGACGCGAGGTGCGCCGGGACACCCCCGAAAGCGTCTGGAAGGATCTCGCGCTGCTCGCACGGCAGAGCAATCCCCGCGTGCTGATCTGCTTCAGAGTACCGGTTCCGAACCGCTTCACCCCCGAGGAGATCCGCAAGCTGCTGGCCCAGCAGGGCTACGTCCGCATCCTGCGCGAGGACGCGGACGGCATCGAGGTGATCCAGGACCGTCTGCGTCTCACCGCTCGCAACCGCGGACGCGCCATCGAGGCCCTGGAGGCGGCCCTTTCGCACGGACAGGGGCATCTTCGCGTCTATCCCCTCGACGAGGATCTCACCCCCGGTGATCCTTGGCGCTTCTCCACCGCCCTGCACTGCCCGGACTGCGATATCGACTACCGGAATCCTACCCCGAACCTCTTCTCCTTCAACTCGCCCCTGGGGGCTTGCGGGACCTGCCGGGGCTTCGGCCGCACCATCGGCATCGACTGGGACCTGGTGGTGCCGGACCGGGGCAAGTCCCTGATCGAGGGCGCGGTCAAGCCCATCCAATCCGACAGCTACGCCGAGGTCCAGGAAGACCTGATGGGCTTTGCCCACCGCCGTGCCATCCCTACCGATGTGCCCTGGCAGGACCTCACGGAGCAGGACCGGCACTGGGTGCTGGAGGGAGAGGGAGACCGGGACCAGGGGGTCTGGTACGGCATCCGGCGCTTCTTCGACTGGCTGGAGGGGCGGGCCTACAAGATGCATGTGCGCGTGCTGCTTTCCAGGTATCGGGCTTACGACCTTTGCGGTGACTGCGACGGCGCCCGGCTCAAAGACGAGGCCCTGAACTGGCGGGTTGGCAGCAAGGAGGAAGCGGATGCGGTCATCGCTCCGGCTCTGCTTTTCCGCCACGGCCGCGCGAACATGGAGGATGCCGTCTGGGAAGCCCTGCCGGGGCTCAACGTCCACGACCTGATGCGCCTGCCCATCGACCGCTGCCGAGGGTTCTTCGACGACCTGCGGCTACCGGGGGCCATGGACCAGGCCATGGATCTGCTGCTTGACGGCGTCCGCTCGCGGCTGCGCTACCTGTGCGAGGTTGGCCTGGGCTACCTGACCCTGGACCGCCAGTCGCGCACCCTTTCCGGCGGGGAGGTCCAGCGCATCAACCTGACCACGGCCCTGGGCACATCCCTGGTCAACACCCTGTTCGTGCTGGACGAGCCCAGCATCGGCCTGCATCCACGGGACATGGACCGGGTCGTCGGAGTGCTGCACCGGCTGCGGGACCAGGGAAACTCCCTGCTGGTCGTCGAGCACGACCCCCAGGTCATGTTGGCCGCGGACCGGCTCCTGGACATAGGTCCGGGACCCGGGGAGCACGGCGGCGAGCTGGTTTTCGAAGGATCACCCGCTGCGCTGATCAAAGCCACCGGCTCCCTGACCTCGGACTTCCTGGCCGGTCGCAGGTCCGTGACCGGCGAGCGGGAGGCGTATCCACCCGCTCCGGGCGATCCGGTCATCCAGATCCTCGGTGCCGCCGCGAACAACCTTAAAGGGATAGACGTGGCGATACCCCTGAACCGGCTGGTGGTTGTGACCGGGGTCTCCGGCTCGGGCAAGTCCACCCTCGTCCAGGACGTACTCTTCAATGCGCTGGCCAAGCTCAAGGGCAGGCCCGAGGAGCAGCCGGGGGCCCATCGCGCCGTCGAGGGCTTTGATCAGATCGCGGACCTGGTCCTGCTCGATCAGTCCCCCATCGGCCGCACGTCGCGCTCCAACCCGGCGAGCTACGTGGGCGCCCTGGACCCCATCCGCAAGCTCTTCGCCGCCGAGCCCCTGTCCAAGGAGCGTGGATACACGGCCGGTGTCTTCAGCTTCAACTCCGGCAACGGGCGCTGCCCCACCTGCGGCGGCTCCGGGTTCGAGCACCTGGAGATGCAGTTCCTCTCGGACGTCTACCTGCGCTGCCCGGACTGCGACGGCAAGCGCTATCGCAACCAGGTGCTGGAGGTGCGGGTCCGCGATCCAAACAGCGGCGCCGGACTCTCGATCGCGGACGTCTTGGATCTGACGGTAACCGAGGCCCTGGTTTTCTTCTCCGGCAGGACCGATGTGAAGCGGGCCCTGGAGCCCCTGCAGGCGGTCGGACTCGGCTACGTGCGGCTCGGCCAGCCGGTCCCCACCCTCTCCGGCGGCGAGGCCCAGCGGCTCAAGCTCGCGGGCCATCTGGCCAAGAGCCGCAAGCGGCGGGCGGCGGGCGGCGGCATCCTGTTCCTGCTGGACGAGCCCACCACCGGCCTGCATTTCGACGACATCGCCACCCTGCTGCGGGCCTTCCAGCGACTGCTGCGCAACGGCCACTCCCTGCTGGTGATCGAGCACAACCTGGACGTCATCCGCGCCGCCGACTGGCTGATCGACCTGGGACCGGAAGGGGGCGACGGCGGCGGGGAGCTGGTCTGCACCGGGACACCGGGAGACGTCGCCACGCATTCGAGCAGTCACACGGGCAAGGCGCTGAGAGACTACGACTCGGCCCGAAGCAAGGTGGAAGATTCAGCGCTTACGGTTCCCGGGACCGGGGCCAGGCCTGAGGAGCCAGGGCCGAGGGAGGACACTGCGCAAGTCATCGAAGTGCTGCATGCGCGGGAGCACAATCTCAAAGACCTGACCGTGCAGATTCCCAGAAACCGCCTCACCGTCATCACTGGAGTATCCGGCAGCGGTAAGAGCACCCTGGCCTTCGACATCCTGTTCGCCGAAGGCCAGCGGCGGTACCTGGAGTCCCTCAACGCCTACGCCCGCCAGTTCGTGCAGCCGGCGGCGCGGGCGGACGTGGACGCCATCTTCGGTATCCCGCCGACGGTGGCCATCGAGCAGCGCACCAGCCGGGGGGGCCGCAAGAGCACCGTTGGCACCCTGACCGAGATCCACCACTTCCTGCGCCTGCTGTACGTCAAGCTGGGCGTCCAGAGCTGCCCGGAATGCGACATCCCCATCCGTCCCCAGAGCCGGGAGGCCATCCTGGAGCGGGTCCTCACACAGCTCGCCGGCCGCCGGATCTGTGTCATGGCCCCCTTGGTCGTAGCACGAAAAGGCTACTACAACGAGCTTGCCAGGCTGGGCATACCGCAAGGGCTTCTACCTGCTGCGGGTGGACGGGGAGCCGGTGCCCACCGACCAATGGCCGCGCCTGGACCGCTTCCGCGAGCACAACATCGACCTTCCAGTTGGCGAGGTGGTCGTCAACAAGGCCGATCAAGGTGAGCTGTCGGACCTGCTGAACAGCGCACTCGACCATGGCAAGGGCACAGTGTGGCTGGTGGAGTCGGACGAGGACAGGTGGGGCGCACAGACCCCCTTCTCCACGACCCGGTCCTGCCCCGGCTGCGGGCGGGCCTTCGCGGAGCCGGACCCCAGGCTCTTCTCCTACAACTCCAAGCATGGCTGGTGCACGAGCTGCTTCGGCACGGGAGTTACCCTGTCCGGATTCGACGAGGAGCAGAGCGGAGAGGAGGGAAATTGGTTGGAGACCGACCCGGGGGAGGCGCACTCGCCCTGCCCTGCCTGCGGCGGCCAGCGCCTGAACCCGCAAGCCTTGGCGGTGCGTTTTCGGGACCGCACCATCGCCGATCTCTCGGCCCTGTCCGTGGACCGGGCGTCGGAAGCCCTGTCAGATCTCAGGCTGGACGGACGCGAGGCCGCGATAGCCGCCGACCTGCTGGCAGAGGTGCGCGGCCGGCTCGGATTCTTAAAAGAGGTGGGGCTCGGATACCTGAGCCTGGACAGGGCCGCACCCACCCTCTCGGGAGGCGAGGCCCAGCGCATCCGGCTCGCCGCCCAGCTCGGCTCCAACCTGCGAGGGGTCTGCTACGTGCTGGACGAGCCTACCATCGGCCTGCACCCGCGGGACAACCGCATGCTGCTGGACACCCTTGAGCGGCTCGAGCACAGGGGAAACACCATCGTCGTGGTGGAGCACGATGAGGAGACCATCCGCCGCGCCGGGCACGTCCTGGACCTGGGTCCCGGTGCCGGCGTCAAGGGCGGCCGGCTCGTGGCCCGGGGCACGGCCGAGGAGCTGGCCCGCAATCCCGACTCGATCACCGGGCGCTACCTGGGCCGCTCCCCCGGCCCAAACCGCAAGGCAAGGGGCACCGACGGCAATTGCACCTGGCTGAGCATCAAGGGTGCCCGGCGTAACAACCTGCGCAACCTCGACCTGCGCCTTCCCCTGGGGAGGCTGGTGTGCGTCACCGGCGTCTCGGGCTCGGGCAAGTCCACACTGGTGCGGGAGGTATTGACGCAGAGCCTACGCAACCTGCTCCGCGCCGAGCGCCCGCGGGGAGGCCGGGCGCGCAAGGCCGAGCTTATGGGCTGCAGCGCGCTCACCGGCTGGCAATCTCTGACCCGGGTGCTGGAGGTGGACCAGACCCCGATCGGCAAGACGCCCCGCTCCTGCCCCGCAACCTACGTGGGCTTCTGGGACCGGATCCGGCGCTTGTTCGCCGCCACCCCCCAGGCCCGTATGCTCGGCTGGGCCCCGGGCCGCTTCTCCTTCAATACCAAGGGGGGCCGCTGCGACGCCTGCGAGGGCCAGGGTATGCAGCGCATGGAGATGAGCTTCCTGCCGGACGTCAAGACGACCTGCGAGGTCTGCGGGGGCAGCCGCTTCAACAACGAGACCAGGGAGATCCGCTACAAGGAGCGGGACATCGGCGAGGTTCTGGCCATGGGCGTGGACGAGGCGCGAGAGGTCTTCGCCGCCCACCCGCCGGTACATCACGCACTGACCCTGCTCCAGGACGTAGGCTTGGGCTACCTGACCCTGGGCCAGCCAAGCCCCTCCCTCTCCGGAGGCGAGGCCCAGCGCATCAAGCTGGTTACCGAGCTTTCGAAGGCGGGGTTCGCCCGGGAAGGCCTGGCGCCTAAACCTACGATCTATGTGCTGGACGAGCCCACGGTGGGCCTGCACATGGCGGACGTGGAACGCCTGACCGCCGTGCTGCACCGCCTGGTGGACGCGGGCCACACCGTGCTGGTCATAGAGCACAACCTCGACCTGATCGCAGCGGCCGATTGGGTACTCGACCTGGGACCGGAGGGTGGCGATGACGGCGGGACCATCGTAGCCGAAGGCCCGCCAGGGGCGTTGGCACAGGCCGAAGACTCGCACACGGCAGCGGCTCTGCGCAGGCACCTACAGGGATATTGGCGTTGATGAAGCGTTCCACCAGGTCAAAGAGTTGGCGTAGCTGCTGCCCTGGATCCGGGTCGGTCACGCGGTAGCTGTCGATTCAGTTCCGCCGCGCTAGAGGAGAAGGTTGAAGGGCGCACGTATTGGGAGGATTTCAGGAAGGAGGCTGGTTTGTATCCGGATTGTTTCGGTATATTCGCGTAGCATCGGCTGGGATATTCTTGGGGTTGGACGGTTCCGGGGGTGCCAGCAATTTGCCAGGGGTATTGGATGCCACTAAATGAAGCGGACACTTGCCGGGTCTACGTGACGCCAAGGCTCCGGGACGCACAATGGGAGCAACTTCCGCACTCGCTTTCCGAGCAGAAGACCTTCACGGACGGCCGAATCAAGATAGTCGGCCGAAAACCGATCCGCGGAGAGAAAAAACGGGCGGATTACCTTCTGCGCTACACCCGGGACTTCCCCATCGTCGTAGTCGAAGCCAAGCCGGCGGGCGCGCCCGAGGGAACCGGCCTCCAGCAAGCCAAGGACTACGCCGAGATCCTCGGTCTGAAGTTTGCCTACGCGACCGATGGCCACTGGATTATCGAATTCGATTACGCGAGTGGAACCGAGCGGAACCTCACTTCATTTCCTACCCCGAGAGAGCTGTTCTATCGCCTGCAGGGCGCAGAATCGCTAGAGAATGAAGCGGCTCGACAGCTACTGACACCGTCGAGTTACGAGGAAGGCAAGCTACCACGTTACTACCAGGAGATCGCCGTCAACCGGGTCGTGCAGGCGGTGCTTCAGGGCCAGCGCCGCATCCTTCTATGTATGGCCACTGGAACCGGAAAGACCCTGGTCGCCTTCCAGATTTGCTGGAAGCTCTGGAGCGCCCGATGGAACCGGGAGGGCGGCCACCGCAAGCCACGCATGCTGTTTCTCGCCGACCGCAACATCCTGGTGGACGACCCCAAGGACAAGACGTTCACCCCCTTCGGTGAGGCCCGCCACAAGATCGAGGGCGGTGTTGTCCGGCACAGCCGGGAGATGTACTTCGCCATCTATCAGGCCATCGCCAAAGACAAGGACCGCCCCGGACTTTACAGACAATTTCCGCGGGAGTTCTTCGACCTGATCGTAGTCGACGAATGCCACCGAGGCAGCGCCCGCGACCAAAGCAACTGGCGCGAGATACTGGAATGGGTCCACCCCGCCTATCAGCTCGGCATGACCGCTACGCCCCTGCGTGAGGACAACCGCGATACCTACGTCTACTTCGGCAACCCGATTTACACCTACAGCCTCAAGCAGGGCATCGAAGACGGCTTCCTTGCCCCATACCGGGTACATCGCGTCGTAACCGACGCCGACGCCACGGGGTGGCGCCCGAGCAAGGACCAAGTCGACCGCTACGGTCGAGCGATCCCGGACGAGGAGTATCAAACCAAGGACTCCGAGCGCGTCATCGCGCTAAGGGCGCGCACGCTTGCCATCGCCAAGCACTTGTGCGAATTCATGCGCCGCACGGACCGCTGGGCGAAGACCATCGTCTTCTGCGTCGATCAGGAGCACGCGCTGGAGATGCGCAAGGCCCTGACCAATCTCAACAAAGACTTGGTCGCGAAATACCCGGACTTCGTGGAGCGCGTGACATCGGATGAAGGCGACAGCGGCCGCGGACACTTGAGCAACTTCCAGGAGCCCGAGCGCTCCACGCCCGTCATCCTTACCACCTCCCAGATGCTCACCACCGGCGTCGATGCACCGACCTGCAAGAACGTCGTCCTGGTACGGGTGGTCAATTCCATGACCGAATTCAAGCAAATCATCGGGCGCGGCACCCGGCTGCGCGAGGACTATGGTAAGACCTGGTTCAACATCATCGACTACACGGGATCGGCAACGAAAAGGTTCGCGGACGCGGACTTCGATGGATACCCGGAAGAAATCGATGTGATCGAGATCGATGACAAGGGCAACGAAACAGATATCCACGACGACCCCGGCGACTACGACCCGAACGGTGAGGACAACGGCAGCGCCGAAGCGGAGTCCGATTCGGACAACGATGAAGATAGGCCGGACGACGGCGGCGGAGAAGAAGATCCCCCCCCTGCCACCTCGGAAGTACTACGTCGACGACGGACAGGTCGAGATTCTCGGCCACCTTGTGTACGAGCTGGACAAAAACGGTAACCAACTGCGCGTCGTTCAGTATACGGACTACACGGCTGAGCACATCCGCACCCTGTTCCGCACGGCGGACGATCTAAGAGACGAGTGGGCCGATCCCTTCAGACGCGATGACGTGGTTGCTCGCCTGGAAGGAATGGGGATCGACTTTCCCCACTTGGCCCGGGCCACCGAAAACCCGGACGCCGACCCCCTGGACCTGCTTTGTCATTTGGCCTTCGACCGGCCTCTTCGCACCAGAAAGGAGCGAGCGGAGCATCTGTGCAAGGGCAATCCGGACTTTTTCGACCGTTACAGTGTCGAGGCCCGGAAGATTCTCGAAGCCCTGCTCGACCAATACAAGGAGCACGGACCCGGCGAGTTCAACATGGCTCACGCCCTGAGCAACGACGCCATCGCAGAGCACGGCAACCCAATGGAGATCGCCGAGCTCTTCGGCGGCCCTGCCGAAATGCGTCAGGCCGTTGACCGGCTCCAGTCGCTGCTCTATGCCGAGTAATACATTTCATCAAGCTCCTGAAGCGTTGACCCATGCCTCCCCGCAAAAAGACCGCAAAGCCCCTCACCACAGCCCAACAGCTCGCGTCCATCATCAAGTCCTCGCGCCAAATCATGCGCAAGGACAAGGGCCTCAACGGCGACCTGGACCGCCTGCCCATGCTCACCTGGATCATGTTCCTGAAGTTTCTGGACGACATGGAGCAGATGCGCGAAACCAAGGCCGTGCTCGAAGGCAAACCGTTCCGGCCCGCCGTCGAGCCGCCCTATCGCTGGCGGGATTGGGCAGCCGACTCCGGCGGGATCTCAGGCCAGGACCTGATCGCCTTCATCAACAACGACGAAGCCATGCGCCCGGACGACACCCGCGGCCCCGGGCTCTTCTACTACCTGCGCGGGCTCCAGGGCAGCAACGGCGGCGACCGCCGAGACGTCATCGCCACCGTCTTCAAGGGCCTGCAAAACCGCATGGCGGACGGCTACCTGCTGCGCGACGTCATCAACCTGGTCGAGGGCATCCACTTCAACTCCTCGGACGAGATCCACACCCTGAGCCGCCTGTACGAGTCCATGCTGCGGGAGATGCGCGACGCCGCGGGCGACTCCGGTGAGTTCTACACCGCGCGCCCCGTGGTGCGTTTCATGGTGCAGGTGCTCGACCCGCGCCTGGGCGAGACGGTGCTCGACCCGGCCTGCGGCACCGGCGGCTTCCTGGTGGAGGCGTTCGGGCACCTGGAGCAACAATGTGAATCCGTTGGAGACCGAGTGACGCTGCAAACCGAGAGTATCCAGGGCGGGGAGCCCAAGTCCCTGCCCTACCTGCTCGCCCAGATGAACCTGCTGCTCCACGGCCTCGAGTACCCTCGGATCGATCCCGGCAACAGCCTGCGCTTCCCCCTGCGCGAGATCGGCGACAGGGACCGGGTGGACATCATCCTGACCAATCCCCCCTTCGGCGGCGAGGAGGAGAAAGGCATCCTCGGCAACTTCCCCCAGAACAAGCGTACCGCCGAGACAGCGCTGCTGTTCCTGCAGCTCATCATGCGCCGGCTCAAGCGGCCGGGACAGGGCTCGGACAACGGCGGGCGCACCGGCGTGGTCGTGCCCAACGGCACCCTGTTCGGCGACGGTGTCTGCGCCCGCATCAAGGAAGATCTGCTCAAGCACTTCAACCTGCACACCATCGTGCGCCTGCCCGAGGGAGTCTTCGCCCCCTACACCGACATCCCCTCGAACCTGATCTTCTTCGACCGCTCGGGACCGACCCGGGACATCTGGTACTACCAGATCCCCCTGCCCGAGGGTCGGCGAAAGTACACCAAGACCAAGCCCATGGAGTACGCCGAGCTTGCCGACTGCCTGGAGTGGTGGGACAAGCGCGAGGAGAACGAGCATGCCTGGAAGGTCTCGGCGTAGGATGTGCTCAAGTACGACGCGGAAGGGAAGATCCTCTCGGTGAATCTGGACATCAAGAATCCGCATAGCCTGGAGGCGTTGGAGCATCGGGAGCCATCTGAACTGCTCGCTGATCTAGTTCGAAAAGAACGCCGAGTACTTGCTCTGCTTGGGGAGGTAGCCCGAGAAATCGACGAGGCGCGGGCGTGAAGATGGAGACGACCAGGGCGCGCCTCGGCGACGTGTTACGGAAATCTGATCGATGGGTAACGCTCGAACCCGAAACCACGTATCAAGAGATCAAGGTCCGAGTAAACGGCAAGGGTGTTGTCCCCCGCGGCACTCGCGCGGGGATGGAAATCAGTAGCAACCGTGGCCTAGAAGTGCGCGGCGGCCAGTTCATCATATCCCGTATCGATGCCCGGCATGGAGCTTCGGGAATCATTCCCCATGAGCTAGACGCTGGTGTCGTTACAAACGATTTCCCTGTCTTCGATGTCGACAATACAAAACTCGATTCGCAGTATCTGCACTGGTTAAGCAAGACCGAGGGCTTCGTCGAAGCTTGTCGCGCAGCCAGCGAGGGAACAACGAACCGGGTACGACTGCGCGAGGAGCGCTTCGCTGAAATCGAGGTCGCGCTTCCCGCCCTGCCGGAACAAAAACGCGTTGCCGCCAGGATCGACGCAGTTGCAGAACGCCTTGACGCGGCGAACCAACTGCGTCATGAAATCCAGAACGATGCGAACGCCCTGCTGCAAAGCGTCTTCCATCGCCTGATCGAGGGCGCCGAGTACCGCCCCCTCGCCGAGGTTGCCCCCATTGTCCGCCGTCCCGTCGAGATCGATCTGGATCGAGAGTACGAAGAAATCGGGATTCGCTCCTTCCACAAGGGAACGTTCTTCAAGTGCACATCAGCGGGCGTGGACATAAGCCACAAGAAGATGTTCCACATCTGCCCCGGCGATCTTGCTTTCAGCAACATCATGGCCTGGGAAGGCGCGATAGCAGTTGTGAAGCCACAGGACGAGCATCGAATCGGCGTGCACCGGTTTATTACCTGCGTTCCTAAACCAGGGACCAACGACCCACATTTCCTCTGGTTCTATTTTCAAACCGGTGAAGGCTTTCAGAAGATCGTGGAAGCATCACCAGCGACGATTGCAAGGAACCGTACCTTGAGCGTTAAAAAACTTGAGGAAATCCAGGTCCCGATCCCTACATTTGGAAAACAGGCCGACTTTGCGCAACTCAAAGCGAAAGTTGACGCAATCCGTGATTTGCGCTCGGCCGGAAAAACCGAGTTAGACGCCCTCCTACCCGCCGTCCTGGACAAGGCATTCAGGGGCGACTTGTGACGGGGCCGCCGTGACCTTCCCGATCATTGAAGTCCCCGACGACGCCGGCGAGACAATCGAGCAACTGGGGACCAAGCTGAAATTCTGGTTCGACGGCAACAAACGGCTCTACAAGGAGGGAAGACCGGGCTCCGGGGAGAACTGGGCGGAAAAGGTCGCCTGCGAAATCTGCGGGCTGCTCGGATTGCCCCACGCGGATTACGACTTTGCCGTATGGCAGCAACGCCAGGGGGTGGTTACCGACACCTTCGTTCCCCGCCGTTGCCGCTTGGTCGCTGGCAACGAGCTGCTGTCCAAGCTGCATCCCAACTACCAGAGGCAACAGCCGTACCAGCGCCGGCAGCACACTGTCCGCGTCTTTCTCGCCATTGGGACAAGCTCACGTATTGAGCCTGCCATTGAGCTTGCGCTCAGGATGCTGCAGGCCAACAAAGCACGGCTGCTTGCGACACAACCGGGGGAATAGCGGATGAAGAAAGTCTTTCTGGCCTGGCAGGACGCTGAAACCCGCAGGTGGTTTCCAGTCGGCCAGCTTTCCCATGAGCAGGACGATTTTCGTTTCGTCTACACCAAGGGCGCCGAATCGTCGGAACGCTTCAGCCCCTTCGGGCGCATGACAGACCTGCACGCGGTCTACGTCGCAAAGGAGCTGTTTCCGCTGTTCGCCAATCGACTGTTACCGAAATCCCGACCCGAGTATCGGGATTTCCTGAGCTGGTTGGGAGTCGACGGCGAGTCCGACGACGCCCTGGACCTGCTCTCGCGCAGCGGCGGAATCCGCGCGACCGATACGCTTCAAATTTTCGCATGTCCGGAGCCAACGCCGGAAAACACCTATGTCGTGGAATTCTTCAGCCACGGCATCCGGCACCTTCCCGAAGAAACGCGTGAGCGCATCAAGCGGCTTCAGCCTGATGAGCGTCTGTGCCTCATGCAGGACATCCAGAACCCGTACGACGCGATGGCGCTGATGCTGCGCACCTGCGACCCCGTCTACAACGTCGGCTACTGCCCGCGTTTCTATTCTGCAGAGTTCTCCAAGCTGATCGAGCTGGTCGGCCGGGACAAGGTCGAGGTAACCGTCTCGGGGGTCAACCCATCGGCCCCGCCCCAGTTCCGACTCCGATGCCGCCTGTCCGACCCCTGGCCACCAGGATTTGCGGCCTGCGCCCAGGACGTATTCGCACCGCTTGCATAATTCGCGGAGAACCAGCCGGGTTCGGCCTGAGTGGTCAAATTCAGGAGCTGGTCACGGGCCGAAGGGATTGGCGACATAGTCGATTGCGAATTCAGTTCAAGTCTGGATGCTCAAGGTAACAATCAGGACTCGATCCTGTATCGGGTTTGTAACCGGCAGGTTTCAGAAAATGGGAAAAACAACCGTCACATACTGGAATCCATTGACCTCCGGAAACGGAAACAAATGGGAACCGATCAAGGGGCTCGAGAGAATCGCCGAGGAGCTGACGCTGAGCATTGATGCCGAAACAGGCGAATACACACGTTTGACCCGGTTTCTTCCCGGTGCCGATACGACCCCCTTCGGGGGTAAGTGCCATGATTACCCCGAGGAGGTCTTCATCGTCAGCGGACGACTGTACGACGCGGCGTTCGATCTGTGGCTCGAGTGTGGGCACTACGCAAGCAGACCGCCGGGAGAAGTGCACGGACCTTTCAAGACGGATGTCGGCTGCGTGGTCCTCGAGTTGTCCTTTCCAAGCAGAAAATCCGAATAAAGCACATTTACCCGAGCATCCCGAAAATCACGGGCAGGTCGCTCATTCCAGACTAAACTACTCAGGTAAAACAGGGCCCGACCAGGGCGCCTCATCGACACGCCACGGAGAGAACTACCGATGAATCACACACACTTGGCAGTGGCGGTCTTGGGAGGTTTCCTCATTAGCGCGGCCGGGGCGTTTGCCCACGGCCCCGATGTAACAGAGCCATCCCCAGACGCTCCGCTCGCCATTGAGGCGCAACAGGCGGATGACGCCTTCGTGCCCGCCTATCTGCTGGCCGCCGTCTGCGGGACACGTGGTGAGCGGGGCGATCCGGCCTTCGAGCGCCGCCTGCAGCTTGCGCAGCTCTCCCTGGCGGCGCAGACCCACACCGTTGAGGCGCCGCCACTGCTCTCCAACCTGGGCGATCGATCCTTCAGCATCACGACCGCGAGCGATAGTTCCCAGCAATACTTCGACCAAGGCATTGCATTGACGTACGCCTTCAACCACCCGGAGGCGCTGCGTGCCTTCCGCCACGCCCGGCGGCTCGATCCCGGATGCGCGATGTGTTTTTGGGGGGAAGCTTACGTGCTGGGGCCGAACATCAATGCACCAATGGATCCCGAGGCCATCGTACCCGCGGCGCGCGCTGTGGCGCGCGCTCAAGCAGCCGCCGAGGACGCCGGGCCCAAGGAGAAGGCGTTGATCACGGCGCTCGCCGCACGCTACTCGGCCGATCCCGAGCCCGACGGTGCCGAGCTGAACCGCGCCTACGCAAACGCCATGGCCGGTGTGGCCGCCAGGTTCACCGACGATCCCACCATTCAATCCCTCTACGCCGACGCCCTGATGAACCTTTCGCCCTGGGACTATTGGGAGGCGGACGGTAAGACCCTCAAGGAGCCCGTCGCCGCGCTGGTGCGCGTGCTCGAAGGGGCCTTGGCAACGGACCCGAAGCATCCCTACGCTATCCACCTCTACATCCATACGGTTGAGGCATCGCAGACCCCGGAGCGTGGAGAACCTCACGCCGACCGACTCGCAGCGCTGATGCCCGGGGCCGGGCACATCGTGCACATGCCCTCCCACATCTATTTCCGCATCGGACGCTTCCACGACTCCATCCAGACCAACCGCGATGCGGTGGCGGCGGACGAGTCCTATCTGGCAGCGGTGACCCCGCCGGAGGGCATCTACCCCTACTCCTACTATCCGCATAATGTGCATTTTCTGCTGGAGTCGGCACGCATGGCGGGGGATGCTAAAACCGCCATCGCCGCAGCCGAGAAACTGCCGAAGGTCATGTCCAAGGAGGTCTCTGTCGCGATTCCCTGGGTGCAGCTCATTGACGCCGCGCCATACTTCGCCCACGCACAGTTTAGCGATCCCGAAACGACGCTGGGACTTCCGGACCCCGGAGACGAGCTTCTGTATGTGAAGGCGATGTGGCATTACGCTCGGGGCGTAGCCTATGCAGCGCGCGGCGAGCTCGAGCCCGCCCGGTCCGAGGCTGAAGCGATCGGAGCCATCGCCCAGGCGCACGATTTCAGAGAGATGATTGACGGCGGCGTCCCCGCTCCTCAGCTTCTCGAGCTCGCCCAGCGAGTGATCGCCGGGCGGGTAGCCCAGGCGCGTGGCGACTACGGGGAGGCCGTGACGGCGTTCCGGAAGGCGGCGGCGATCCAGGACGATCTGCCCTATCTCGAGCCACCGTACTGGTACTACAGCGTCAAGCAATCCCTGGGCGCTGCGCTTCTGCAACAAGGTAGCGCCGACGAGGCGGAGCAGGTATTCCGCAGCGCGCTGGAGCAGGTCCCGAACAACGCCTGGGCCCTGTACGGCCTGAGAGAGACGCTGAAGGCGCTGGGCGATACGAGCGCAGTCACCGAGGCCAGCAGGCGTCTGGACGCCGCTTGGGCGGGACGACAAGACGACCTCAGCCTGTCTCGGCTTTGAACCCTGTCTCGATTGGAGTCACAAGATCGAAGATCTTTGAGTTGAGGGCGTCTTGCCCGAGCCGCCGGGCCTCATGATCAATAGAAGGGTACGACTGCCGGATCAGGTGCCCTCCCGACTCGTTGCCGGCTCGATCCGCGCACTGGCCGCAGCCAGAGACTTGCGCAGCTCGTCCTCCATCTGCTGGAGCTGGGTGGTTGCCTCGGCCCTGGCCCGCTTGCCCTCGTCGGCGATGGCCAGGCTTTCCTCGATAGTCTCGATCAGCGTCTGGTTGGCCTGCTTGACGAACTCGATGTCGAACACCCCGCGCTCGATCTGGCGTCTCGCCTCGGCGTTGGCCTGCTTGAGGTTCTCGGCGTTGGCCTGCAGCAGCTCGTTGGTGAGATCCGTCGCCGCCTTGACGGTCTCGGCCGCCCGGCCGGAGCGATAGACGGTTACCGCCTGTGCGAGCTGCTGCCGCCACAGGGGGACCGTGTTGACCAAGGTGGAGTTGATCTTGTTGATCAGCCCCTTGTCGTTCTCCTGCACCAGACGGATACCGGGCAGGCTCTGCATCGCGACCTGGCGGGTCAGGCGCAGGTCGTGAACGCGCCGCTCCAGGTCGTCTCGGGCTCCACGCAGGTCGCGCAGACCCTGTGCCTGGACCATGTCCCCGTCCTCCTCGACCTTGCTGGCGAGCGCCGGGATGGCCGTCTCGTCCAGCTCCTTGAGCTTGTGCTCACCGGCGGCAACGTAAAGCTCGAGGGTACGCAGGTACTCCAGGTTCGCGTCGTAGAGCCGATCCAGGGAGGTCACGTCCGTAAGCAGCCGTGTCTTGTGGCGCTCCAGCTCTACACCAATGCGGTCGATGTGATCCCGCACGTCCTCGTACTCCTGCAGAAACTTCACCACCGGCTTTCCCTTGCCGAACAGCCGCCCGAAAAAGCCGGGCTCGCGGTTGGGATCCAGGGCGTCGACATCGAAGCCGCGCAGGGCCGTCACCATCTCGTTCAGCGAGTCCCCAGCCGACCCCACGTCCTTGTTCCGAACGCCCTCCAGCATCTGGTCGGAGACCGTCGTGAGCTGCTCCTGGGCCTTGCTGCCGAAGAAGAGCACGGATTGGCTGTCCGTGAGGTCGAGCTCCTTGAGCATGCGCTGGGTCTGACCCTGCTCTGCAGGCAGCTTCTCGATATCCAGCGCAAGGTCCCCTGTCAGCCCCGACTCCGTCAGGTCGATCTGCTGCTCTTTTTTCGCGTCCGCGGCCCGCTCGAGTATGGTGCGGGAGTCTGAATCTACCATCATCTTTTCTCCGGTTACTACAGAATCCCTTCGTTTTTCAATTGCTTGGTCAGGACCTCGATCTGTATATCCAGGTCCAGCACGTCCGTCTCCAGCAGGCGCTCCTGTTGTTCGGCAAATACGTCTTCGATGGTGACGAGCACGGTGCGGAAATTCTGCTCCAGCTCCCTCGAATCCGCGAGCTTGTGCGTCTGCGCGTATCCGGCGCCGACCTGTTGGGCTCCTTCCAGGTAGACAGTCAGGAACTTGCGTGCCCGCCGCAGGTTCCGCGGTCGGCGCTCGATCAGCCCCAGGATCTCCCGCCCCTGACCGGCAATGCGCCCCAGGCGCTGCCGCAGCTCAGGGTTGCCGATGGCACGGGCCGAACGTTCGATACCGAGGATCTGCTGCTCGGCCTCCGCCAATGCCTTGCGCACCCGCTCGTCCGCGCCTTCGCCGGCCAGCGGAATTCGCGGAGCGCGCAGCGGATCCAGGCCGTAGAGCAGGTGAAACGCCAGCAGGGAAACGCCGGCGAAGGCGATGCTGTTGGGCAGGCCATGATCGGCGGCGAAATAGGCGGCGACCGACGTGGCCGCCGCGGTTACCCCGGCGCCCAGGTTTTTCAGCGAGAGCCGCGGTCGGCGGTCGTATCTCAACACCGGCGCGCCGGAGCTCCCGAGCAACCCGCGGCGGGTAAACAAGGCACCGAGCACGAAGAGCGCAAAGGCGGACCCGGTCGCGAGCATGGCCTCCAACCTTCCCGACGCGAGGGCCAGAATGGACGCAGAGAGCAACGGCAAAGGAAAAAAGAACAGCCAGAACCCCTTTGGGCTCGGCCAGCCGGTGTTAGGACCGGAGTCGAGCGGAGGCTTTGCCGAACGACTCATACGTTGAACAGGGCCTGGCAGGACACCAAACCAACGCTGCCCGCCAAGAGCACCCAGCCGAGCGCCGTGAGCCAGAAGCCGCGGGCCAATGGTTTCTGTCGATCCGGTCGGTTCATAGGGACACCTGGAAGATCTCCTGCAAATGCTCTGTCATCGGCGTCGATTGTATTCCTGTTCCCCCTTCGATTCGATTGCCGGACCAAACAGGCTCCGGCCCGATGGGTACCGCCGGGGTCCCGGACCAACCGTTGGAATTCCGGATTCTCGCGCAGAAGCGGCGACGCACTCAATCCACCCAGTAAAGCGACTGAAAGACCGTCACCGAGAGCAGGAAGAAATTATAGAGAAAGTGCAACGCGAACGAAGGCCAGAGCTTCCGCGACTTGTAGATCAGCCAGGCCGATGCCATGCCGAGCGTGAACAAGGGCAACAAGGACAGTCCGGCGACCGAATGGCTGAGCGCGAAGACACCACTCAGGAGCAGGGCGCCGCCCCACCAGAGTGTACTGCCGGACCAGTCCCTGAACAGGTACAGCGGTCCGCGGTATAGGCACTCCTCGAGAACCGGGGCGAACATCAGGCCCGTCATCAACAGGAACCTGTCGTTCCACAGCCGGTTGAATAAGGTTTGCAGCTGTTCCTCGGCTGCGACCTGCATACCAAATAGCCAGTCCAAGGTCGTGGGCAACGCAAAACCCCGCTCACCGAAGATGGAGGGGCACAGGTAACCGCAGACCGGGCTGCCCTGGAGCGAAAAGCTCAGAAAGTTCTTCGCTGCGCAGGCCAAGGCCGCCAACGCGAAACACACCAGCACGTACATCCATGTCTCAGGTATTCCCGTCCGACCCTGTTGGATGATCATGTGGCGCTCCCGCCCTTGCCCGGCCCACAAGCCGCAATCCTCATCGAGCCGTCGAATATTCGACGCTCCTAATAGAAAGCTTAGGTCAGATCAAAACAGATATCTGAACGCCACCGCTAAATCATCGGTATCAAAACTGACATCCTCACGTGCAAAAGGCCAGCCTACCGAAGAAATGTCAATGCACGGCACTTTGCTGCAGCGCACAATGGTGTCGCGTCGCAGACTGAGCTCTGCATGCGCAAGTTCAGTTTCGGAGGTACGCGCAAATGTTGGAAGTCACACAGGAGCTCCTCGAACAGGTCGATCCTCTGCTCGACGCGGATGACGCGGAAGCAGCGGGCAAGCTGCTGGTAGACACCGACCCGACATCGCTTCGGGCTTTATTAATCCATATCCTGCGAGACCGCGGGCCGGCAGTCGCCGATCTGGTGGGAGAAGCCTATCTGCGGGAGCAAGAGGCTCGTTCGAGAATGCAGCACGCCGCCTAAGACGCAAAGCCCAGGAACGCATTCTCCGCGGCTAGCCGCATCCATCAGCAGCGCCGGGTCTCACCGGCGGGAAGTGTGGGTATTCGCATTCAGGTAGTTGCAGCTTCTTTTTTAAGTTGATTCTACGGATAAGATGACAACTCTGCGTCAATACTAAGAATTCGTTATGTATTCACATTTTCTGTGGATAAGTCTGTGGATCGATTAACGTAGAGCGGCGGAAACCCTGACGGGCACAGTGATTCTGTTCAGCTGACCATTTTTTACACAGGCTACTATTCTCTCATTAAACAAGTAGTTAAGGCATTCCATCTAATACTTAACCTTTTTGCACCCGATTGGGCGAACCCAAATTCAGCCAAACGTTGCCATTGTGCATATAGCGCAATGAACGCCACCGAACCTCATCGCATTTGCCGTCGCTGCTACTGCGGACTTTCGTTGTAACATAGCTTCGTGGCATCCAAGCAGCTCAGCCGCTGAATCGCAGACAGTGGACGCTGAAGAGCTCATCGGCGTCTGTCCACACCCGCTCGGCCTCGAATCCCGCATCCCTCGCCAGCGCATGGACGTCCTCGACGCTGTACTTGTAGGAGCTTTCCGTGTGGATCGGCGGACTCGCCGGAGACGCTTACAGGGGTTGCCAGGTCGGGGCGAATATCGGTTTCGTGGTGGACGTGCTCGATTGAGGTGGTGCCGGTCGGACAGCACTCGGGAAACAGGCCCAGCGCCGTGACTCGGGAGATGCCCGTCCGGATCGGCGTATCAGGCTCCGTCGGACCGCCTGACTTCAGTCATCTGGTAGAGCCCGCCGAAAAAGGTCTGCTTGCGTACCTTCAGGCCCTGGTCCTCTTTCGGCAGCCAGGCCGAAATCTCTTCCCGCCACAGGTCGAGGGCAAAGGGCTCGAGCAGACGCAACACGGGGTTCATAACGAAGCGCAAGGGGTTCGCTGCGTGGGGACGGTGGTAATCCACGAACAGAACCAGACCGCCCGGCTTGGTGACCCGCAACGCCTCCGCCACGGTGCGCCTTCGCGTCTCGAGCGGCTGCTCGTGCAACAGGAAAAAGACCAAGACTTGGTCGTAGTGGGCATCGGGCAGATCCAGTGCGGACGAGTCACTGAGCTCGAGGGTCGTCCCCGGTGCAGGCCCAAGCTTCCGCGCCAGATTGTCGAGCTGAATGGGCAGGATATCCACCACATCCAGGCGCGCATCAGCGCCTAGCTGAGACACCAGACGTTGGGTGAGGTCGCCGTAGACGCAGGCGACTTGCAGCGTACGGCCGTTGATCGGCTTGCCCAAACACTGGAGGGCCGCATCACGCAGACGCCCGAAATTTCCCCACAGAATCAGGTTGACCAACCATTGGCGCTCGAATACACGCACCGCATTCGGGTGCACATATGCCCACCAATAGTGGCGTTCGAGATAGGAGGGGACGGATTGAGACGCCTCGTCTTCGGTATCTCTCACGGTGATTTCCAAGCCTATGTCGCTCCCTTGGTGACTACTTTGCTACGGGTCGCTCGTCTTAACGCAAGCTACGCCAACTTCTGTCAAATCTCATACCATCTTGCTTGTTTTTTCGCCCGGCTTCCGTGTCGCGACAACCGTTACATAGTCTGACTATGCGCCTGTTGCCGCTCCGTGAAGCCGAACGCAAATACGGCGCAGTCTGGTATGAGATTCTCCGGCAATCGCCTAAACTCAAAAGCATAACAACATCGAGTGAAAAATGGGAACCTAAAACGACCCCGGAGCCGTACGGGAACCGCTTTAGTTGCGGCCTTGTCTGCAACGCCAAAGCGGAAAGCAGGCGGATTTACCCGGCGAGCACTGGGAACGCAGCGATCGCACCCCATCTAGTCTCGGAGGAATATGTTAGTACAGGCGGCACCTGCTTTCGAGCCGCTCAGATCAAACAAACCGAGAGTAGCTGAATGACCCGATCGCCCTTTCTCCCCAAGTTCTCGGACCTGCCAACGGAGCTGCCCGTTTTCCCCCTGGTCGGGGCGGTCGTAATGCCCGGTGTCCAGCTTCCGCTGAGTATATTCGAGCCGCGTTATCTAAATATGGTGAAAGACGCCCTCGCGTCTAGTCATCTCATCGGAATGATTCAGCCCATGAGCGACACCGCTCTCGACGAGCCCCCCGAGATCCACCGGGTGGGCTGCGCCGGACGCATTACGTCCTACAGCGAGACCAATGACGGACGCATTGTGCTTGTACTTACGGGCATATGCCGATTCGACGTGCGCGGCGAGCTGGACCAAATACGCGGCTACCGGCGGGTAATACCTGGCTGGGAGCGCTTCGCCATCGACTTCCACGAGGATGAGTCGAGCTTGGCGGACCGCGAGGCGTTCCTGACCTCCCTCAAGGCTTACGCCAGTTTGCGAGGCGTGGAGATCCCCTGGGACGACATTGGGAAAATGGGAGACGCGGAGCTGGCGAACCTGCTGTGTGCCCATCTTCCGTTGCAGCCGGAGGACAAACAGGCCCTGATCGAGACCCTCGATCTGCGCGACCGATCCGAGCTGATGCGGGGTCTCATGGACATGTCGTCCGTGTCCAGCGTGGAAGCCGCGGAGCACCGCCATTGAACAGGTCCGAGATCCAGGACATCCTGGATGCCTTCAATCTGCTCGGCGACTGGGACCAGCGGTACCAGTACCTCGTGGAGTTGGGAGAGCGAATGCCCGCGATGCCGGCAGCCGACAAGCGCGATGAGAACCGCGTCAAGGAATGCATGAGCCTGGTGCACGTGGCCGCCCACCCCGACCCGGCCGACCCGGGCCAGCTAAGGTACACCGGGGATTGCGACACGGCGATCATCAAAGGCGTTGTCGCACTGCTGGTCGGACTCGTCTCCGGAAAGACGCCGCAACAGATCGCAGACCTTGACGTGGACGCGCTGTTTACCGGCCTGCACCTGGAAGAGCATCTGAGCCCCAACCGACACGTGGGCGTCTACGCCATCGTCGGCAAGATGAAGAGCCAAGCCCTCTCGCTCAGCGAAGATCCTCCAGCGCGGCTCTAGCGACCTTGGCGACGCCGGGGCCGAAGACGATCGTTCCCTCCGTGCCGTCATCCATCTGCACGAAGCCAACCCCGTCGCGGCCGTATCTGTCCCGGACCATGCGGGCCGTGCCCTGTCCACCGTCGTCGCACCAGACCTTGAAGATCGCGTCCCTGTCGCCGTACATGGCATTGTATGAGCCGGTGCAGCTGTTCTTGTTGTTCGAGACGCGGAACGATGCGCTGAAGGGATCCGAGCGGTAGGTCCCGATGAGCAGGTCGTCGTGGAGTAGCACCGCGAACGGACCCGACGTGGAATCCCCCGGTTGCGCCGGATACTCAAGCGACTCCCGATAGAACCTATCGACCCGGTTGGCACAGGTCGCATACTGCTTGATATCGATATGGCCGCAGATATACCTGGTGTACTCCTGGGCGGTCACCGGCGTGTAGAGGGCCTCGCTGCGTTGCGGCTCCACCGTCGTTCCCCAGCCGGAGAAGATGCCACACACCGAGGTATCGCCCCACTCATCCCCTTCGATTCGTCCCTGTTCAGGAGAGTAGCTCGAGGTGCAGCAACCGGCGAGTGCGAAGCTGGTCAGCAGAAGGGCAGGAAGGTTGGTATTCATCTGTACGCACCTCGCGCGGGCGAAAAGCCTTAGGTTCCGGAATTCAGATGGTTGCGATGTTCCGCAACAGAAGCATTTTTAGTATTTTACGACGTTTTTTTACACTAGGTTCTATTGATTTACAATCGCGAAATGACAGGTGCGGGCCGCGCATGCTTGCGGCTATGATCTCAATCAGTATCCGGCGGCGCGCTTCCCGCGCCGCGATGATCGAAACGACGTGCCTTCAAGGGGCCCCTACGGCGCCTATATTCAGCTTACGCCGACGCATAGGAGCGAGACCGACATGAACGAGCAGCCAACCGACGCCGTAGACGAACCCCCCGTGGGGTCGGAAGAGAATTTCGGGCAGGAGCCGTTTCCGGACAGAAGGGCAAAGGCCAACCGCTACTTCGATGTCCACCTGAACAAGCAGCGTGAGTGGTACAGCAAAAACGCGAGCAATGCCAAGAATTGGAGCAACCGACTGTCTGTCGTCGTGCTGGGCGCAGGTGCACTTATATCGGTCATCCAGATATTGCACGACAAGAGCTACACGCCTCTGATTACCGCGATACTCGGCGCGGTTGTCGTCCTTGCAAAAGGCTTGGAGCGCATCGGTAAGTACAACGAGACCTGGATGGGCTACCGCAAGGCATCCGAGACTATGAAACGGGAGTACCGGCTTTACATCAACAATGCCGGCGACTATCCGGACGCAAAAGACGAGAAAGATGCGTACCGCTGGTTCGTCGAGCAGGTGGAGCGAATTCTCGCCGAAGAGCAAAACCAGTTCTGGCAGAGCCGCAGCAAGGCCCCCGAACCCGCCAACGCGCCGCAAAAACCAAATCAGAACGGAAACTCCTCCGGCACCTGAAAATCCAGGTCCTCGTTCCTCGGCATCTGCGCGACGCTGTGTAGCGGCTCGCCCTCCACATAGATCGCGCGATGCGGGCGCGTGGGGCAGGCGTGCTCGCAAGCCCCGCACCCGATGCAGATCGCGGTGTCCAGCTCCGGAATGGTCAGCTCCCCTTCAAACACCACCATGTGCACCGCCTGGGTCGGGCAGACCTCGGCGCATGCCCCGCAGGCCGTCTTCTCGGTCACAACGATGCAGTTGTCCTCGATGAAGCGGACCTCTCCGATCTTGGCCAGCTTCTTGGCCTCGACACCGAGGAGCCGAATTGCATCGGTCGGGCACACCTCTTGGCAGCGGATGCACTCGTAGGTGCAGAAGGCCAGCTCGTAGACCATGCGCGGCTGCAGAAAACCATTGATGCCGTAGGACAGCAACGAAGGCTGCAGGACCTGCGTGGGGCACACGCTGACGCAGAGCTGGCAGGCGGTGCAGGCGGCATTGAGCCCGTCGATGGATTCGGCCCCGGGGGGTGCCACCGGATGCTGCTTGACCACCGGGATCTCGGTGGGAATCTCGTTCGCCGGCCACTCCTTGTCGCCGGACAGGACCGCGAAGCCACTCATGCCGAGAACCCCGGCAGCGCCGAGACGAAGAAAGCTTCGGCGCTCCGCGGATCCGGGGCCGGTCTGCGTGAAGCCGAGTCCGGCGACTGCCTCGACGCCGATTCGGCGGGACCTTTCCCGCGACGGATGCCCGGGACCGTCCGGCGGCAAACGCTCATTACTCCACCCCCAATGCAATCCATACCCGATCCCCGACTCCGGACAGGCGGGGATACAGTTGAAGCAGGCCACGCAGCGGTCGAAGTCTACGCGCTTGTCCTTCAGGTGGATGCATTCTGCCTTGCACCGCAGGGAGCACTCGGCGCACAGGTTGCACTGCCCCTGATCGATTCGGATCCGGAACAGGGAAAAGCGCGAGACCAGGCCCAGCAGGGTCCCGACGGGGCACAAGCTGTTGCAGAAGAGCCGACCGTGCCTTACGGACATCCCTATCAGCACAGCCACCGCCGCCGAAGGCACCAGCAGCGCCTGCCAATGGGCGAGAGCGAATTCAACCGGCGCGAGCGGATAGCTGCCCAGGGACTCCAGGCCAAAGGCCGCCAGATTATTGGCAGCCACCGCCAGCGGCCTTACCAAGAGCCCCATGATGCGCCCGAAATGACTGAAAGGATCGAGCTGAGCCACCAGCACCAGCGAGCCGCCCAACGCCGTCGCCACAGCGGCGCCCAGCAGTCCATAGGCCAGCCAGTGCGAGGGCCTGCGGTAGCGGAAGCGCACCCGTTTCTTGTTGCGCCTGAGTCTGTCGGTGAGGTTGATGACCAGGTCTTGCAATGTACCAAGGGGACAGGCGGTGGAGCAAAACACCCGCCCGAACAACAGGGTAAGAAGCAGCACAGCGGCGAATCCCGCCGCCGCCCAGGCAGCCGTCTCCGAAAAGCGCACCAGGGAAGGCGCGAGCTGAAGATAGAGTACGGGATCGATAACCGACGCGGGCACCCTCCCGTCCAAGTCGAGAAACAGGGCGGCGGTTGCGACGAAGAAGAGCAAAGAGACCGCGACGCGCAGAGGCTTGAGGAAACGCTGGATCATCGGGCTGTGCTGTGAGGTGCGGCGCGCAAGTAGATCGTTCCGCTCAACCGGTCATGAAGCGACCTGAGGCGTTTCCATCCATGGCACTGGATCCCGGCATCCCAGCCGGTATGACGACAAGCGAGACCAAGCCGCAACAATGGATTAGAGGCTGATGCGCTTGATGGACAGATTCTCCAGATCCATGCGGCCCGCCCCCTGCTCCGCCGCCTTACGGATGTACGGAACCTCATGGGCCTTGGCCCCGAACAGGCGGGCCGACGCAGCATCCGCCGTCACCATGTCTTCGGAGATGAGCTGGGCGCCCATCTGCACCACGTCCTTGTCCGACACACCCCGCGGGCCGTTGCGCATCATCACCCGATAGGCATCCACCACATTGAGATTCGGCTTGCGATAAGCGGCGAAATCCGCGATGCACTGGTGCAGGTCGTTGCGGTGCCACCATCGCCTGTCCCAGATGACGCCCATCAGGTTTTTCATACTGATGGTCAGATTGGCGCTGCCGTGGTGCTTGAGCACGGGAACATTGATGAAAACATCGGACTCGAGGATCAGCTCGTGCTCCTTGACCTGTTTCAACTTCTCGCCGCCAATGCTCACCGACTGAAAGTACCGCTCGCCGTCACCCGGAGCCAACACTGCACCGACGTCCTTCGCGGCCGCCTCGATGCCGCTCTTCTTATAGCTGCGCCGCCAGTCATCGACCGTGTAGTCGAAGACATAGACCTTTTTCGCGCCCGCCTCGAAGCAATGCTCCAAGATACGCCGCACCAACAGGGGGTTGGTGTTGGCACCCTTCTCCGGCTCCGCTGCCCAGGCGATATTGGGCTTGACCACCACCGTCTGGCCCGGCTTCACATAGCGGCCCATACCGCCCAACGCCTGAATGCCCGCGTCGAACAGCTTGTCCGGCGTCGCCCCCTTGATGGCTACAAGATCGTAGCCGGCATTGCCCTGCTCAGCAGCCAACAGGGAACCGGCGGGACCCAGGGCATGGGCTACTGCCGTCGCCGCAAACCCCCCACCGGTTGCCTTTACGAGCTCGCGCCTGTTCATGACCCTTTCATCCCAAACCGCACACCTGTATCAAGTATCGGTCGCACGGAGCCAAAACGTCCTGATTTGCATCAACTATATCGGGCGCGTCACTCCAGCTCGGAAGAAGAAACACACGCGGGCACGCCTCTCCTAGAGCGCACGGGCCAATACCGCCGTCAGCTCCCCCTCTGTAAGCAGGATCGGGTTCCCCTTCATGCTGCTCGAGGGCACGGCCTTGGCCACGACCTCGGCCAGATCGCCGTCTGTCATCCCGTAGCTGGCGAACCCGGGCACGGCCATCTCGTCAGCCAATCCCCGCACGCAACTAACCCCGTCGGTAATAGCGGCATCGGCGTTACCCGTGAGGATAGCCGCCACCTCCTGATACCGGGCCAGAGCCGGCGAGCCAGGCGCTCGCTCTTGCAGGGCACACACATTGGCCTCCATCACGTGGGGAAGCAGGCGCGCGCAGACCGCCCCGTGGGGCGCGTCGAACATACCGCCGACGGGTCCGGCAAAGCCGTGGACGGCGCCGAGCTTGGCGTTGGCCAACGCCAGACCTCCGCATAGGCTGGCAAGCGCCATGTCCCGGCGTGCCGCCAGGTCCGTTCCGTCGCGAAAGGCGCGGCGCAGCGAGCGCGCCGCACGCCTCATCCCCTCGCGGCAGAAACCATCGGTCAAGGGCGTGGCAAGGTGGGAGACGAAGGGCTCCAGACATTGCGTCAGGGCATCCAAGCCAGTGCTGGCGGTGACCGCCGGCGGCATGTCGTAGGTGAGCTCGGGGTCGACGAGGGCCAGGTCGGGCAGCATGGAGGCGTGGCGTATGCTCACTTTAACCCTTTGATCTGGCGAGGCGAGCACGGCGTTTCGCGTCACCTCCGCACCCGGGCCGGCGGTGGTGGGAATCGCAATGACAGGCGCGGCCGGATTGGCCAAAGGGAGCCCTCCGCCGATCACTTCGAGGTAGTCGTAGGGATCACCCGGGTTCGCCAGCAGAGCGGCGATGGCCTTGGCGGCGTCGATGGGGCTTCCGCCCCCCATGCCGATGACCAAATCGGCGCCGAAGCCCCTCGCTTGCTCGGTGCCCTGCAGGACCATCTCGACGGTGGGCTCGCCGCGGACCGCAAACTTGGAGACAGGCATGCCCTTGCCGGCAAGCAGGGGCAACAGGGGCTCGAGCCGGGCCGGCGTGCTTCCCCCTGCAACCAGGACACGTTTACCCAGCTGAGCCGCGAGCGCCCCGGCCTGATCGAGGACGCCCTCCCCGAAGAGGATGCGCGCGGCGGTCGCAAACTCGAATCTCATGGTGATTGCCTCATGCCGGGACCATGTCCCAACCATTGTCGTCGGGAAAGACGTTGGCGTACTTCACCGCCCTCCGCGGCTCGGCCATCATGTCGGCGACGGTATCGCGCCAGACCGCATAGTGGGCGGTCTCCTTGTGGCGCGCCGGGTCCTCGCTGGTGCGGTAAACCTCCACCAGAACGAAGCGGGTCGGATCATCCTCTTGCTGTGTGACGTCGAATCGCGCAATGCCCGGCTCCTGTACGCTGTTTCGTGCGTTCTCCAGGGACGCAGCCTTGAAGGCATCTACCGACTCGGGTTTCACATGGACGAAGACGTGGACAACTAACATGGGAGCTCCTCCTTTGGTGCTCGGCAAACATTGGCCTGGGTCAGGATAGCCTACAATTGCCGATGGTAGTGGGCTCGTCGCACGGCGATGTCTATAGGATCAACCGTCTATCGCCCACGGAGCCGGTGCCAGGGCGTCATAGTCCGCCTCGAAGCCGGCTGCGAGCATCGGCTCACGCAGCGCCGACTGGACCGCGGGGACACCGTCAATCATCTGGATCAGCATGCGCCTGCGTCCGGTGCGCGGGACTTGGTGCAACGCAGCGAGCGCCAGCGTTAGCTCGTTCCCTTCCTCCGTAATCAACGCCGGAAAGGTCGTGAGCTGCTTGCCGCTTGCGCCGAGGTAGAGCACGGGCCCGCCCGCCACCAGGACCACCCAGGCCCCGGCAATACGCTTGGGCGCATTCCCTCCAGCAATTTCCGGCCAGGGCAGCAGGGCGCCGAAGGGATTGGCGGGGTCGGCAGCGGCGAGCACCCGCACCTCGGCGGTTGTCCAGCCGTTCACGGGCACCTCGTCCATGCGGGCGCTACGCAGCCTGTCCAAGGCACCGGCCAGTGCGAACTGGGCGCCCGACAGGCCCTCCACGAAGTAACCCCGACGGACGCGGCCGCCCTCTTCCATTTGCTTGAGCACCCGGTAGACGGGTCCGAAGCCGCCCGGAACCCCTTCCGCCTGGACCGCCTCCCGGCTGACGACTCCGTAGCGCTCCAGCAGCATCCGGGCGCGGGCCAGGGTGCGCTCGGTCGGGGAAGTTTCGCTTAGCAGGTTCGAGACCAAAGACCAGCGCCCACCGGCCAGCGCGGGCTCTCGACCACGCCGCCGGCTGCGGGCGCCGCCGGCCAGGTTGCGCAGGGGTGCGAAGGTGTCGTTGGTGACCAGCCCGGACCATATCAGGTCCCAGAGCGCGGCCTCAAAGTCCTCCTTCCGCTCTCGCGTTCCGGCCCCCTCGGCGGCTTGCGCCAGCTCCATGAGGAAACAAGCCCCGCGCTCTCGCAGGTGCTGCACCAGGACCCGATGGATGCCTGTCGATTGCTCGTCTTCATCATCCGGCGTGAAAAGCTCGGCGATGCTCTCGCGCCGGTAGAGGGCCACCCGGCCGTCCCTGGGACCCAGGGCACCGCGCCCCACCCAGACCACACGGCCGGTGGCTGCCAGCATATCCAAGTCAAGGCTGCGGTAGCCTGGCACCCGGGCCGGCAGCAGCACCCGGTCGAGCTGGGTCCAAGGCAGGGACAGACCCTCCAACTGCATGATCGCCTCCATCAGCCGGTCCGATCCCTCGGGGTCCTCGCCGATTCCGTGCCACGCGGGAAGGAATCGACCCAGGGCCGCGGCATCCACCGGGGCGACCGCATGACGCAGCCTGGCCAGCGTACGCCGGCGCAAACGGCGTAGGACATCGGCATCACACCATTCGGGCTCGACACCGAGGGGGCGGATCTCCCCGCGGACCAGGACACCTCCGATCTCCAGCAGACGCAGTAACCGGTCGACCTGGGCCAAGCGCAGGCCGAAGCGCACCGCGGACTCTTGCGTCGAGAAGGGCCCATGGGTGCGGGCAAAGCGACGTAACAGGTGCTCCAACGGCGCCTCGGCCGGAGCGATGTAGGCGTCGGGAAGGCCCGGGGGCGGGACCAGGCCCAGGGCATCCCGATAGAGACCGGCGTCCTCGGCGCTGATCCAGCGCCCAAGGCCCGCGACGCGCACCACCACCGCGCGGCGCTGCACTTCTAGCTCGCGAAGCCAGTCCGCCGGATCTGCAGCGCATCGCGCCGTCGCCTCTTCAAGAGTGAGATCGCCCAGGCGGCGCAGCAGGTCATGGAGCTCGTCGGCATCGCGGGCCAGGCGTCCGTCGGCAAGGTGCTGCAGCTCCCTTTCCAGCTCCTCCAATACTTCGGGGTCGATGAGCTCACGCAGCTCCGCCTGGCCCAGAAGCTCGGACAGCAGGCCCCGGTCCAGGGTCAGGGCCTGGGCACGGCGCTCGGCGATGGGGGCATCCTGCTCGTAGATGTAGGCGGCGACGTAGGCGAAGACCAGAGAGCGCGCGAAGGGCGAGGCGCTTCGGGTCTGGACCTCGTGAACCCGGATGCTGCGCCCGCGTATGCGCCGCAGGATCTCGCGTAAGCCCGGCAGGTCGAAGACGTCGCTGAGGGCCTGCCGGTAGGTCTCCAGCAGGATGGGAAAGGACGGATAGCGACGCACGGCGGCGAGCAGGGTCTGGGCCTTGAGGCGCTGGGCCCACAGGGGCCGGCGGCCCTTGGCGTCACGCCGCGGCATGAGCAGCGCACGGGCCGCGTTCTCCCGGAACAGACCGGCGAACAGGGAGGTGTCCGCAAGCTGGTCGGTGACCCGGTCCTCCAACTCCTCCGGGTCCGGCAGCAGATCTGCGAGCGCGGGCAGGTCCTCACCATCGGCGAAGCGCAGGACGATGCCGTCGTCGGTGTACATGACCTGGATCTCGAAGCCCTCCCTGCGTCCCAAGTGCCATTGCAGGGCCATGGCCCAGGGGGCGTGGATGCGGTTGCCGAAAGGGGTAAGGATGCACACCCGCCAGTCACCCAGCTCGTCCCGGAAGCGCTCGATCAGGATGGCGCGGTCGCTCGGCACCTGGCCGGTATGCTCCCGCTGCTCGCGGATGTAGGCGGCGAGGTTCCCGGCGGCCATGGGGTCCAGGGGCGTGTTACGGGAGATCCAGTCGGCCGCCTCGTCCGGTCCGAGGGCTGCCACCCGGCGGGTGAAGGCACCGATCGCCCGTCCCAGCTCCACCGGCCGTCCCGGACCGGCTCCGCGCCAAAAGGGCAGACGGCCAGGCTCGCCGGAAGCCGGCGAGACCACTACCCGGTCGCGCCCGATCTCCTCCACGTGCCAGGTGCTGGCCCCGAGCATGATGTTGTCTCCGGCCTTGGTCTCAAACACCATCTCTTCGTCAAGCTCGCCGATCCGCGGTCCCTCCCCTGCCAGGTGGACTGCATAGTTGCCCCGGTCCGGGATGGTGCCTGCATTCAGGCGAGAGAGCATCAGGGCGCCCCGGCGGGGCTTTAGGGAATCGGCGGCACGGTCCCAACTCAGCAGCGGTTTGAGGTCGGAAAAGTCACTGGAGGGGTAGCGGCCCGAGAGCATATCCAGGACCGACTCCAGGACGGGCCGGGAGAGTTCCCGGTATGGGCCGGCGCTACAAAGGACCCGTTGGATCTCCTCGACGGTCCTCTCGCGCTCACAGCACATAGCCAGTACCTGCTGGGCGAGCACGTCCAGGGCGTTGCGCGGCATGCGGAAGGCCTCGATCTCACCGTCCAGCATACGCCGCGCGACGACCGCGCACTCCAGCAGGTCGCCGCGGAACTTCGGGAAGATGCACCCGCTGCTCACCTCCCCCACCCCGTGCCCGGCCCGTCCGACCCTTTGCAGACCGCTGGCCACCGAGCCCGGGGACTCAACCAGCAACACCTGGTCCACCGCCCCCATGTCGATGCCCATCTCCAGAGAGCTTGTCGCGACGATGGCACGCAGGGTCCCGCGCTTGAGCCCCTCCTCGATCTCGGTCCTCTGCTGCGGGGAGACGCTGCCGTGGTGCGCGCGCAACAGCTCCTCGCCGGCCAACTCGTTCAGGCGCTGGCACAAGCGCTCGCACAGACCCCGGCTGTTGACGAACAGGATGGTCGACCTGTGGGCACGGATCTCTTCGAGCAGCGCCGGGTAGATGGCGGACCAGATCCCCTTCTCTGCCGGGGGGCGGGCGACCTCGCGGCTGTAGAGCCGGCCCAGGATGGGACCGCCCCGTGGCTCCGACGGACCATGGGACCTGGCCTGCGGTGGGCGCTCCATATCGGGCACCGGGACCTTCACACGCAGGTCCAGTCGGGGAGGCGCAGCGGCGTCGATGATCTCGATCTTTCGATCCCCTCCCAGGAAACGCGCCGCCTCATCCAGGGGCCGGGCTGTGGCGGACAGGCCGATGCGTTGAGGATCCGCCCGGCAACGTTCCGCCAGACGCTCCAGGGAAAGCGCCAGATGGGCCCCCCGCTTGGTGGGGGCGAGGGAATGCACCTCATCGACGATCAGGGTGTGGACGCAGGCCAGGTTCTCCGCCGCTCGGGAGCCCAGGATCAGGAACAGGGATTCGGGGGTGGTGACCAGGATCTCGGCCGGCTCCTTGAGCTGGCGCTGGCGCTCTCGCTGCGGTGTGTCTCCGGTGCGGATGGCGACGGTCGGGACCCGAACGGGCAGATCCAATGCCTCAGCGGCCCGGGCAATGCCAGCCAGCGGGGCACGCAGGTTGCGCTCGATGTCGTAGACCAATGCCTTCAGGGGCGAGACGTAGACAACCCGCACGCCCGGTGCAACTTCGGCGTCGGCCCGACTCAGCCGGTCGATGCCCCAGAGAAAGGCGGCCAGGGTCTTGCCGCTACCGGTAGGGGCGGTGATCAGCGCATGGCTGCCCGACGCGATCACCGGCCAGCCGAGACGCTGTGCCGCGGTGGGTGCGGAAAAATTCTGCTCGAACCAATACCTGATTGGGGGAGAGAAGAAATCCATCTGGGAGCCTGCTCAAATGCTCCCGTTAGTGTGAATCCTCGGACTCGGGATTGCACCGGGAAAACACAGCGCTCGATACCAGCCGGCTTACGGACCGATCGCCCGTAAATGTCGCAAACGCGCCCTGATGACCGCGGTTAAAGAGCGCGCAGCCCGCTGCCATCGTAACCAAGGAATAAAAGCACCGCCCTGCGGACGGCACGCTACTACGGCGCCGTTCCGCCAGCGCCAACGGTCGCCGACCGCGAGGCCAACCGCCGGACCAGCCCGACCAGCACGAACAGCCAAGCCGCGAACGCTACCCAAATCATGACCTGCGAAATCCACTGCAGCGGGGCGAACTCCGCAGTCAGGCCGAGTCGCATGCTGGCAACCGCGTACATGCCGAGGGGAAAGACGAAGCTCCACATCACCGGCTCGTACTTCAGCGGCAGGCCAACCACGACGTGCTTCCAGAATCCGAATAGGAACAGCATCGGTATCCACCAAGTGCCCCAGGCCCAGATCATCAGGGTTATGCCATCGATGAAGGGGCGCTGCGCAGCGAGAAAGGGTAAACGCGGATCCTCGATCAGCAAACCGGTGCCGGCATTTGCACTGATCGCGGTGGCACCCATGACCACCCACAGCAGTGGCGATGTGTCCTCAGGCTTGAGGGTAAGGAAGAATATCCGGTAGCAGAACAGGGTGACGAATATGCCGTAAAAGACGAGCCCCAGTCCCCACAGCATGTGCACTTCGACCATCATGTATACGGCGTACTCGCCCAATGCGGGCGCAAGCTGCGCGCCAAGCAACACTAGCGACTGCGTGCCGACAATGGAGATCAGCCAGCCGCCATGCACGATGTTGACGTTGTGTTCGTGGCTAAGAAAGGTGAGTACGCTGAAGGCCAGATACAGCAGCGTGCACCACGCCGCGAAGGCGAATATCCAACAGGCCAGCGCCAACGCTGGGTGGCCGCGCTCGAGCAGCAGCGTCCCGACGATGTCGGTCGCGGCCACAAGAGTGAAATACGAGAAGACCATGCGCGGATTAAGCAGGTCCATGCGCACTGCGCGCGTCTGCCGAACGACGCGCGCCGCGTTGAGCGCCAGCAGCATCAGCCAAGCGCAGAGCGCGAAAACATACAAAACGTCGGCGAGCAGGTCGAATCGGAGCGCGTTGAAGCCGATCGAGATGATTCCGCTGGCCATGACCATGGCGAAATTGCCGGGATGCAAACTCTGAAGTGTGAAACGCGGCTGCGGGGTGGAGGCGGGTTGCTGGGGCATGCAATGAATGGATGAATGGCCGGGAGGTAGCTAAGTCTAACCTGAGCGACGGCGATTTACGGCAGCGATGACCAGCGCAGCCAGAGTCAGCAATCAGGGCAAGTTCTCGGTGGGTGATGGAGCAGATACGGCATTTCGAAGCCGATTGTCGGATCGCGTAGGTGGTCAATGAGATTTCGCGGTTGGCGCGGTGAAGACGGTTCACTGTTCAGTCGCGTCTTCGTCGGTAAAGCCAAGAGCCAACTCCATACGCAGCCAGCGCATTTCCGATGCCCAGGCCGATCAACACACCAATCCCAATCAGGCGGTCCAGCCCCCCCGGCTGGATGCCGGGCTCCCCGGGGCTGAGCAGAGAAAGCAGGGCGACGGCACCGCCGCCGAGAAGCCCGTCCCGTGCCGCCCGGCGAATGCGTCCCCTGGCATCTTCCGCCTGCCAGCGCAGATACACAGGGACGCGCAGATAGACCAGGAGTGCGCAGGCGAGCAGGATCAGAATAACGACCACGAATCCGGGCGGCGGTGGAAAATCGGCGATCACGAGCGCAATTAGCAGCCAGGTTCCGAAGAAAAGCCAGGCCGCTCGAAGTGCAATCTTCTGGTGGAGTGTCATGGGAATGGAAAGTGGCTGCAATGTGTGAGGGCAGGATGATGACCAAAAACAGGAAACCGAATTTGCACCACATGCTCTGCTGCCGTCTCATCCTGTCGATTCAAAGGCCGACTGCTCAAGCCTCGGCCAGACGCACGGCGTACTCACGCAGCCGATTTCTCCTCCCGTCCGTCTCGATGTGTCCAGCGTCGATGAGGATCTGCAGCCGGCTGGAGAAGAAGAGATCGCTCATGAGGTCGGCAAAGGCCCGCATCTCCGCGGGGAGCATTCCGAATCCGATATCGGTTTCAATTCGCTGCAGTGGCAGTCCTGGTCCCTACTCCACCTCCGGGGGCTTGAGCCGGATGTTCCCGGACGACTGCAACTCCAGGTACAGGCCGGTCAGGTAGATGCCTTGTGCGGGGGCATTGAAGGTGCACAATCCGCCCCTCACGAAGACCTTGGTCGGTCTCCCGGCCCTTGCGTCAGTCACAAACCGTTTGAGAAGGTCCTCTCGTCCCCCTTCGTTGGGGACATGCGCCGGAAAGGAACGCCCCACGGCATCGTTTGCCTCCGCCTTCAGGTTGAAGCGCCAGGTGTCGGCACTTGGCCCTGCGCCGGACCACCACTCCTGCAGGATCTTCTTCGCGTCGGCGTCCCCATGCAGGTTGCTGCCGTACTCGGCGTCGCCCGCCGCCCTGCAGCGCAGCAACGTTGTGGCGTCGTAGTCCTTCGTGGAGAAGGGTGCCGCGGGTTGTCCTCCTCGGACGGGTTCAGGGCCGATGTGTCCCAGTAGACGTAGACGCTCTCGTCCTCGAAACGGTAGATCTGGCCCTGGGTGCGAAGCCCGCTTTGGCGGTGAACGGGGCGAGCGTGTTGGTCGCGAAAGTTGCCCGGCGCGTCGCCGACCGGCTCCAGCTGGTGGGTAATGCCGTCGTCGCGCGTGATGGTTACCGCCACTTGGCGCTGCGCGAACACGCAGGGGGTCATCTTAGTCGGTGTAGTCCGAGCCCTTCGCGTAGATGCCGCAGCGGGCATCGGTCCAGTCTGCTGGCGACGGGGTCGTCCAAAGCAGCGCGATCGCGCCCGCAACTGCCAAACGGGGTATTGAGAACATAGTGCTATCCCTCCCGATTTTACAAGGGGTAGGCCACGGCAGCGTGGACGACCGGTGGTTGCCCACCGTCTTCGTCTCCGCCGAATTCCGCAATGATAACTACCTATTGATTTGCGGCGGCCTTCTGTAGGTCGGCCATCACCTTCGCACACTCGGCAGCCGTGTCGGCCAGCTCGGCGTCAGGCGGAAGCTCGACCTGACCTGCGATTTTCTCCGCGGCGCCGCGCAATATCTGATCAAACTGCGCGTCGGTTACCAGCCCCTGGTCTTTGGCCACCTCCAGCGCCGAGCAGGCCCCGGCCGCGTAGCCGGTGGCGATACCAACGCCTGCTCCAATCCCCGTGCCGACACTGAGTGCGGCGACACCGCCGACAACGCCGCCAATGATCAGGAAAACAATCGCGATAAGAAACGATTTCATCTCTCGGTTACGCCAATTGTGTGTTTGTTCGACTTCTTCGGACAGCGGACTCGCCCTGAGACCCGGTGCTCAGTTGACGAGGATCGTTTCCACCGGCGCCCCTCCAGGGTGCATGTCAGTGGGCAGTAACGAAGCGGTCGGCTCGCCCTCGGGCAGCCCGGAGCGCATCACGGACAGCGCAGGTCCGGTGGTGTGCTCCAACACCGGTGCGTCCGTGAGCAGCAGCGTGGTGCCCGGCGCCAGCAAGGGGTAGAGGCGGCTGCTTAGGGCCTGCGGCATCCGCAGGCGCTCGACCGCGTCGTTGTCGTGCGCCCCGCCGCTCTCGGTCGCGTGACCGGGCAGGCCGACGGCGCTCCAGCGCGGGTGCTGGCTGTCAGCGCCGGCGAGTACCGTGTAGGCATGTGTCCCCAGCGGTTTCCCCGGGTTGTCGATCCCGATTCGCCCGCGCCCGATCTCCACGCCGTCGCGCAACACGATGACCCGCCGGTCCGCGGCGCTCGCCACCAGGGCGATCGGTCCCTTCGCCGAGGCCTCCGGCTCCCAGCGGTAGTCTTCCATCAGGCCCAGATCATGGGCGGTTGCCGGCGCTCCACTGTCCGCGCTTACCGGCGTCAGGACGGCAGGATGGACCACCGAGCGCGGCGCGGTCGACTCCCCGGCGATCACCACAGTCATGCCCTTGTGCGTGATGCCGAAGAGCCGGCGAGCGAACTGCGAGGGCAGGTGCACGCAGCCGTGGGAGGATGGGTAGCCCGGCAGCCCGCCGGCGTGCAAGGCCACGCCGTCCCAGGTCAGGCGCTCCGAGTAGGGCATGGCGGCGTTGCCGTAGGTCTTGGATTGGTGGTTCTTGTCCTTGTTGAGGATGGTGAACACGCCGGTCGGTGTCCTGTGCCCCTTCTTGCCGGTGCTGGCGGTGGCCACCCCGATGCGTATCCCATTGCGATAGACGTAGGCCACCTGCTCGGGGAGGCTCACGACCACGACTACCGGTCCTTTGGGCTCCAGGTCGCCTTCCCAAATGAACTCCCCGGGCTTCAGGGCATCGATCGGCGTGTCGGCGGCCGCCGAGTGCTTGGCCCCCCAGAACGGCGTCGCGGTGGCGTTGAAGACTGCGATCGCGAGCACGGTTGCAACGAGGTAAACAAAACGCATTATGAAACACCTATAACTTTATGTATTTTATATGAATTAGGTAAGAGGTCGCTATGATAGCGCAGGCATAGCCATGCGCAACCCCGGCGTGCAGGGTCGGCTGACGTCGCCTACTTCGCCGGTCTCTGTGTATCCCGCCGGCAATGCCGGTTGGAGAACGGCCGTTGACGCCAGTGGAGGGGGTAGCCCAACGAAGCTCTTGAGGTCGGCACCGCTCAGAAGTGACGCCCGCATACCGGGCGGGAATGCGGGCGATCAGTCGATGGAGGTCCTCAGCGCCCCCGGGCCGACAGATCGCCCACCGTTGGACCTGAGGGCAGTGCGAACGGGCGGCTCTTACCGGTCCTTGAGCTCGCTGATCCGCGCCTCGTACTCGCGCTTGACGCAGCCGCGCTGGTCGCTGGACTTCCAGCAGTCGTTGCGTCCCTTAACCCAGCCGCGCTGCTCGGCCTTGAGCGTCTTCTGCTCGCTCGCCGAGGAGTGTTTCAAGACGACTCCATAGAGGTCGGCGAGGCTGCGGTCGAGATCGGCAAGCTCGGCGTCTTTGCAGATCAGCTCCTCGACCTCGTGGGAGGCCTTGGCGCAATCGAAGCTCGGGTGTGCCGTCGGGGCCGATGCGACTTGGGTAGAGGGCGCCTCGGCGGGCGTCTCTTCGTCCTTGTTCATCATCTTATTGGCAACCAGACCAGTTGCGATGGCGGCAGCGGCGCCGATCGCCAGCTTCTCCGACGTGCCCATACCCTCCGGCTCGGGCCCGTCGTAATTGATCGAGGTAACGTGACGATCGGAGACCTGGCACTCGAAGGGGTGCTTGTCTCCGTCGATCTTGGTCTTTCCGGTTACCTTGTAACTGTGACTCTCGCCGGAGAGCTTCTCGGCCTTCTGGTCGCGGAAGTCGCTCAGGCCGTACTCGCTGCCCAGGCGGCTCTCGCAGTCGCTGATGGCGTCTCTGTGGTCGTAGGCCTGTACGGCGGAGGACGCCGCCGTGGCCAGGGTGATGAAAGCCGCGGTCAATGGGACACGGAATTTGAGCTGATGCATTGTTGTTTTCTCGTGTCGTAGAGACAGGTTGTTGTGTCGACTCAGGCCTTTTTGATCAGGCCGACGATGAAGAGCAGGACGGCCGCGCCGACAACGGCGGTGATCAGCGAGCCGATCACGCCGCTCCCCGCGGAGATGCCGACCAGGCCGAACAGGAAGCCGCCGACGAAGGCGCCGATGATGCCGACGACGATATTGCCGAGCAGGCCGAAGCCGCCGCCGCGCATGAGCAGGCCGGCGAGCCAGCCGGCGACGGCGCCGATGAGGAGAAAAGCGATGAGGCTTGTTGGTTCCATGCGGAGGTCCTTGGTTGCGGTTACTTGAGGCCGACCTTCTCGGCGGGCGACTTGGTATTGAGGTTTAGCAGGGAGTAGAGGGGACAGATCCCGAAGATGGCGCGGATGATGCGGTCGGTCTCGCCCATGTTGTGCTTGAAAAGCTTCATTCGTTCGCTCCGTTTACGGGGTTGCGTTCGCCGCGCCGGACGGGCGAGGCCCGCGAATGCGGGATCATCGAGCGTGCCATGTCTCGGCGCATATGCTCGACCTCGGTGGCCTCTTCGGGGGGCAGCTCGTCCTCGGCGCTCAGGCCCATGGTGCGCATGCCGCGCTGCAGCTTGTCGACGTAGGCGGCGATCTCGGTCTCGGTGACCTCAATACCCTGCTCCTCGGCATACCGGTCGAACAACCGGGTGAGCACGACATCCTGCATCTCGCCGGCGTCGCCGGTGCGGACCTCCTCTCCCAGGACGGTCGCGGCCAGTGGCGGTTCCATGGGTTCGAGCTCCATGATCGATCCGTCTGCGATTGTGGCCAGGAATAGGTGCCCGTCCTCCATCCTGTAGCTGCGTACCCACTGGAACTGGGCCTTGTATTTCTCCGATAGCGATCCCGGTGGGCATGGCGCCTTGGTGATGGTGGTGGCGATGGTGCCGAACCGGAGCTGGCTCGCGGATGCGGATATCCAGGTACCGGTCCCACGATTGCAGTCGGCCATCACCGCTACCATGCCATCGGCATCAAGAGTCAGGGTGTATTTCGATGCGTCGTCGGGCTCGTAGACGCGGTCATCCATTGACATGATCCTAACGAGCCGCCAGGAGGTGCCAGCCAGCTTGCTGCCGCGCGCCTCATCTGTTTGCGTCGCCTCCGCGGCGCCGTCGGCCACCGCTGGCTGCGGCGATTCAGCCGCGGCGGTCTCTACGGGCGGTGCGAGTGTATCCGAAGCGCTGGCGGGCGCCCAGACGCCAAGCAGTGCCAGCGCGCCCAGGCAAGCGACGAGGCGCGCATTCGTGGTGCCTCTCATGGGTATCAGCCTCCTTCAATGGCGGCAAGCGGCACCTCATAGACCTCCGCGTTGTCGGCCTTCACGATCCAGGTGTCACCCTCGAGCCTGGCGTCGACCTGCCCGTTGGTGGCGTTGACGTACCCGGTCATGAAGTTGATGGTGAACTGCTCGCCGAGCTGGCTTTGGATGACGATTGAGGCCTGGCCATTCTCCATGCGCAGAATGCCGGCCGGGCAGCTGCCAAACTCCTTGTCGCCTGCGGACTTGCAGCGCAGCAACGTTGTGGCGTCGTAGTCCTTCGTGGAGAAGGGTGCCGTGGGGTTGTCCTCCTCGGACGGGTTCAGGGCCGATGTGTCCCAGTAGACGTAAACGCTCTCGTCCTCGAAACGGTAGATCTGGCCCCGGGTGCCAAGCCCGCTTTGGCGGTAGACGGGGCGAGCGTGTTGGTCGCGAAAGTTGCCCGGTGCGTCACCGATCGGGCCGAGCTCGTGGGTGACGCCATCGTCTCGGGTGATGGTAACTGCGCCCTGCCGCTGCGAGAACACGCAGGGGATCATCTTCTCGGTGTGGTCCGAGCCTTTGGGATAGACGTCGCATCGGGCGTCGGTCCAGTCGGCCAGTGACGGGGCCATCCAAAGCGTTCCGAGCAAGGGTGCAATCGTCTGCCGATTTCTCAGGATCATCTTTCTACCTCTCAAGTTTCTGCGCCGGTGATCGATGCGACGAGTCTCAGGCGGGGATATGGCACCAACCCAGGCCGAATCCCAGTCTTAGGATCTCAGCCGGGTAGCGGACACATGGTCGCGCGATGAGGGCGTGTGGTTCGGGTCGTTTCCTTACTCTCAACCCCCTGGGCGGAAGTGACCGGAATCAGCACAGTCCAGTCCATCGCGCAGCACCTTCAGCGAGTCGATTCCCCGCACAGGGGCTTGGGGGAGTCTCGGCTAGCCGCCACTCTCTTTTTCGCGCGCGTGGATTAAGGAAGCGCCACTATCCGGAACACCCCTCCACAGGGCGCAGTCATAGATCGTTTCGCTCTTATGAAAAAGTTGCTCTCCAGACTCGTATCCGCCGTTTTGATCCTTGCCGCGCTGTACCTGATCCCGGTCAACCTGGCGCTGAATCTGCCGGCGACCCGTTCCTACCTGAACAGCATCCGGCCCGACCAATTCGCAGTCACCTGGGAGCGTGCCTGGAGCCTCTATCCTTTGCGGTTCGAGCTGACCGATCTCGCCGCGGACGGGCAGACTCCCACCGAGCAATGGCAGGTGGATGCAAAACGCGCGGCGGCGGCGGTGTCGCTGCTGGCGCTGCTCAAGGGCGAGATGCGCTTGCATGACCTTGATCTTGCCGATATCGACCTGCGCCTGCGCCCGCGGCCGAAGCCCGAGGACGACTACGCCGACATCGCGCAATACTTCCCAGTCATCCGCAACCGAGACCCTGACGCCCCCGCGGAGCCAGCGCCGTTGGAAGAAGGCGGCTCGGTGACGCTCGAAATCGAAGCCATCCGTATCGAGGGCGAGCATGCCTTCTGGGTCTCCCACATCCGAGGCGCGCTGCCCGGCGAGGTGCGGGGAAGCGTGCGCATGGACACCAAGGCCGGCCGGCTCTCCTTGGCCGGCGGCGCCCTGGATCTGGTTCTGGAGTCGCTGCGGATCGCTGACCAGACGCATGTGACCGAGGGGGCATCGCTCAAGGGCCGCATCGAGATCCCGCCGTTCACGCTTTCCGCGACCAGAGGGCTGGAGTTCCTTCGGGTAGGGGAGTTGGATGCCCAGATCGACCTGCCAGTGCAGAACCTGGATTTCCTGGTGTTGCTCATGCCGCCCGCGGGCGCGATGGAGCTGAGCGGCCAGGGTCGCCTGCGCGGCCGGGTCGTGCTATCCGGCGGGGAGGCGCTGCAAGGTACCGATCTGGTGGTCGAGGCTCACGAGCTGGCGATGAACCTTGGCCCCTACGAGTTCGGCGGCGACGGCTCAGTCGAGTTCATGGTGGACCCCGCAGACGAGGCGCAGGCAGATCTGATCGTCCGCTTCGATCAGGTTCGGGCCGAGCTGGGGTCGGTCGGAGCCACCGACGCAGGTGCGCCGCAGGTGCTGTTCTCAGGCCGCGGGCTGACCGCGCAGCTGCATGCGGCGGAAACCGATCCGACCACCACCTCGACCGCGGTGAGGGCCGAGGATCTGCTGTCGGAGGTCGAGCTGACGCTCTTGCTCACCGTCCCCTCGATGGAGGTAGCAGATCTCGCCGTCTACAATCGCCTGTTCCCGGAAGGATGGGACCTGGAATTGTTGGGTGGCGCGGGCACCGTGAGCGGCAAGGTGGAGGTCACGTCGAAGACACTGTCGCTGGACATGGACCTTGCGTCGAACCGGGCCGATTTGCGCTACAAGCACTACCACGCGACCGCCGATCTGCTGCTTCAGCTTAGGGGCATGGTCGACCAGGCCGCTGGCGCAACGCTGCATCTCGATGGCACGTCGCTGCGGATCGACGATGCCGAGATCGTTCGCGCAGGCGGGACCGGTGCGTCAGTCGGCGAACACCGTATCAAGCCCTGGACGGCGGATTTCAGGATCGCACAGGGCACGCTGACCCTGCCGACGCCGGTGGAAGGCGACGATGCCGACCCGATCCCCTCCGTGGCCAAGGTCCTGGAAGACCGGGGCTTCGGCGCCTTGATCGCCAACGCCGACGGGCGCTTGTCGAGCACCTTGACCGTCTCCCGGCTGGACTGGATCGCCGAGCTGTTGAACCGCCCGCTGGGACTGAGCCTGACCGGCTCGGGCGAGCTCGATGCGGAGATCGTACTCGCCGACGGCTTGCCGGCTCGCTGCACGACCTTGCGGGTCCCGCGCCAGTCGCTGTCGCTAATCTCCGGTGAGGCGAGCCTGGTCGGCGACCTGCGCTTCAAACCCGACAGCGCCAAAGGCGAGCTGCTGTTGGTGGCTGAGGGTGTCCGGATGCTGGTGGATCAGGAAGAGTTGTCCGGGGACCTGCGGGTCGACCTCCTGGTGCGCGACGGCTCGGCAGAGGACATGCGTTTCGACATCACCGGCTCGTCTATTGTGCTCGACGACGTTCAGGCGTTCGGAAAGGTCGGCTCGGCACGAGCGCCCGACTGGCATGCGCGGCTGCAGCTGGAGGAGACCGAGGTGCTGTGGCACAAGCCCATGCATCTGGACATGACCGCGGGCATTAACATCAAGGACACCCGGCCCTTTATCGCGCTGCTGGACGATATGCGCGGCGAGCACGGCTGGATCGATAATCTGCTGATAGCCCGGGACCTGGGCGGACACCTGAAGCTGGCCCTGGATGGCAAGCGCGCCCTTTTGTCGGATGCGATGATCGGCAGCGAGCAGATCAGCGTCGGGGCGAAGGGCCGCGCCGACGTCCACGGCCGCGAGGGAATGGTCTACGTCCGGTGGCACGATCTGACGGGCGCGATGGAGCTCCAGGGAGGGGAGAAACATTTCGATATCGCCAACGCCCGGAAGCGGTTCGATGCTTACGTGCCGGGTAGAGCGGCTGTGGCATCGCAGCGCCACAAGGCGAAGGCGATTCCTCCGCGGCACACGCAGAGGGCCTTCGCAGACCAGCCGCGGCGTCGGGGCCAGGCGCGGTCTCCTCGCCCAAGGTCGATAACACCCCCAAGGAACCCGAGAACCCTTTCCTGAACGAGGATCTGTGACAACGCGTAGCGCGCTTTACAATCCGCAGCTTTGCGTGCCGCCCCATACGTCCGCGGTCTTGCCGAGGCACCCTAGGATGCTGCCCGCAACACGAAACTTGCCGTGACCTCCCGCGCAGGGGTCGGATCACCGGGCCTTGGCGCTTGCCTCGCGAGCTCGACACCCGGGGCTCGAGCGTCCGCTGCCAGAGCCATTACTACCGATCCTGAGCCGAGCCCGGGCGTCGGTCGAGGATCGTCAGCCATCCAAAGGTGCGACCGAAACTGGCGTCCGGTTCCAGTTTGAGTCCGACGGCGGCCGTCCTGTCCACTCCGACCGCGTATCCGCCCGAGGCAAACCCATCAATTCGGCTCAAGTTCCGCAGAAGGTCTGGTGTACGACCTCGTGCCGCTCTGGCGGGCGTCTGTAGGGCAAGTTCTCGGGGCTCTCCTTCCAGGGCGAGGCGAGGACCTGCAACAAGTCCTCGAATGGACCGAGATCTCCGGTGACCGCCGCATTGAGCGCCTCTTCGACCCGATGGTTTCTTGGAATGACGGTGGGATTCGCCCGCCGCATTCCCGCGGCCCGATCGGCAGGCTTGGCTGCTTCGCGGGCAAGGCGCGTGCGCCAGCTGCGAAGCCAGTAGTCGCCAGCGGCGCCGTCGCCGAGCACCTTACGGACTGCGCCTTCGGCACCTTCAGCCGCATCGCACAGGGCCCGGAAGCTGTTGGTGAAATCGGCGCCGGTCTGCGCCATCGCCTGCAACAGGGCTTCGATGAGATCGGCGTCGTCAGGGTGCACCTCCAGCAGCCCCAGCTTGGCCCGAAAGCGATCGAGATAGGCTTGCTCGAACTGCTCGGGATAGGCATCGATCGCTGCCTGGGCTTCGTCGACGGCTTTGCTTCGGTCCCCGTCCATGAGCGGCAGCAGCGCCTCCGCCAAGCGCGAGAGGTTCCACTGGGCGACGCGCGACTGGTTGCCATAGGCGTAACGACCGCCGTGGTCGATCGAGCTGAAGACGGTACCCGGATGGTAGGCGTCCATGAACGCACAGGGGCCGTAGTCGATCGTCTCGCCGGCGATCGACATATTGTCAGTATTCATTACGCCATGGATAAAGCCGACGCCGAGCCATTGCGCTATGAGGCGGGCCTGCCGTGCGATAACCGAATCGAGGAGCGCTCGGTAGGGCCGTTCGTTGGCCTCGACTTGCGGGTAGTGCCGAGCAATGACGTAATCGGCGAGGATCCTGATGGCCTCGGTGTCCCCGCGCGAGGAGAAATACTCGAAAGTCCCGATGCGTACATGACTGCGGGCCACGCGGGTCAACACGGCCCCGGGAAGATCGGTCTCGCGGTGCACGGGCTCGCCGGTCCTCACTGCAGCAAGCGCGCGCGTAGTCGGGATGCCGAGCGCGTGCATACTCTCACTGAGGATGTACTCACGCAGCACAGGTCCGAGCCCCGCGCGCCCGTCGCCGGAACGCGAAAAGGGCGTGCGCCCGGAACCCTTGAGCTGAATATCGAAGCGCTCGCCGCGTGGGTCCAGGACCTCCCCGAGGAGGATCGCCCGCCCGTCGCCGAGTTGCGGCACAAAGCCCCCGAACTGATGGCCGGCATAGGCCATGGCCAGCGGCTCCGCGCCGTCCGGCACCGCGTTTCCAGCTAGCGCAACGAGCCCGACAGGCGAGCGCAACTGATCCTGATTAAGTCCGAGATCCAGGGCTAGCGCCTGGTTCAGCTTCACCCACCGCGGCTCCCGGACTGCGACCGGTGACTGCCGAGCGTAGAAGCGCGAGGGAAGGCGCGCATAGCTGTTATCGAAGACAAGATTCATCCGGGTCTTCCGATGATTCTACTCTGGAACGCTGGAGTCGGTTTGGCTCCAGACCAATCAGTGAGAGCTCGCTGGGGTAACGCCGGCCGGAAATTCTCTTCGCCAAAGGCACGGGTTTGGCGGACTCCACAGAAGGGGCGTTTGAGCGCCCCTGTAGTCTTGCCGCCGCCCTTCCTTGGGAACGGGGGAATCAAGCGTCGAGGTTGTCCAGCGCCTTCTGGAAACGGTTGGCGTGCGAGCGCTCGGCCTTGGCGAGGGTCTCGAACCAGTCGGCGATCTCGTCGAAGCCCTCGTCGCGGGCGGACTTGGCCATGCCTGGGTACATGTCGGTGTACTCGTGGGTCTCGCCGGCGATCGAAGCCTTCAGGTTGTCACCGGTGCCGCCGATGGGCAGACCGGTGGCGGGATCGCCCGAGACCTCCAGGTACTCCAGGTGACCGTGGGCGTGGCCGGTCTCACCCTCTGCGGTAGAGCGGAATACGGCCGCTACGTCGTTGTAGCCCTCCACATCCGCCTTGGAGGCGAAGTAGAGATAGCGGCGGTTGGCCTGGGACTCGCCTGCGAATGCGTCTTTGAGGTTCTGTTCGGTCGTGCTGCCTTTGAGATCCATGTCTTTCTCCGGAGTGTTGATCTTATGAACGCGGATAACATACGGGACTCACGAAAATAGCGCCTGCCCCGGCGCAAACGAAATTGTTTGTTCCAATGATGCCGATAGTCTGAGTTTATCGACGCTCGTCGACATAGGTGACGCAGCCTAGATCTGCTGCCCTCACCGCGTGCGCAAGCACATCCACCGCTTCGATGCGCGGAAAAGATCTGCGCCAGGCCAGGGCTACTCGCCTTCTCGGAGCCTCCCCGGCGAAAGGCAGGAGGCGAACCAGTGGCTCGGAGAACCTCTCCACCGCCGCAGCGGTGCAGGGCAGCACCGTAATTCCCACCCCGCTGGCCACCATGCAGCGGATGGTCTCCAGAGAACCGCCCTCGAAGCCGCGCTGCAGGGTCCCGCCGCTGGTGGCGGACTTGACGCATTTCGGGCAGACCTGAAGTACTTGGTCGCGGAAACAGTGCCCCGCCCCCAGCAGGAGCACGTCCTCGTCGCCGAGCCGATCGGCCTCCACGGCATCCTGACCGGACCAGGGATGGCTGCCGGGAAGCAGAACCGAGAAGGGCTCGTCATACAGGGGACGCGTGAGGACGCCCGGCTCGTCGAAGGGGAGCGAGATGAGGATGACGTCCAGATCGCCGCACTTGAGGCGCTCGCTCAATACGGCCGTAAAGTTCTCCTCGATCAGCAGGGGCATATCGGGGGCATGGGCCGCGACCAGGGGTACAAGCCGCGGCAGCAGGTAGGGGCCGATGGTATAGATGGCCCCGAGGCGCAGCGGGCCGGCGAGCGGGTCTCTGCCGCGCCGCGCCAGGGCCTTGACACCGTCGGCCTCTTCCAGAACGCGCCGGGCCTGCTCGACGACCTGCTGGCCGACGGCGGTTACCATAACCTCCCCTCCACCGCGCTCGAACAGGCTCACACCAAGCTCGTCCTCGAGCTTCTTGACTGCGACACTCAGGGTTGGTTGACTGACGAAACATGCCTCCGCGGCGCGTCCGAAATGACGTTCCCTCGCGACGGCAACGATGTAGCGAAGCTCGTTGAGTGTCATCGCAAACCCGAAATCTTACGAATAATCACGTTCGTTGTTTGAACCGTTAACCGTGCCTCGGTTTCAGACGCTGGTGTAAAGCATTATTCTAACGTCGCTAGATAGCTGGGAAGTATCCAGGGAAATCCATGGTCTGCAAGCCGCGAGAGGGGAAACCGCGCGTATCTATGCCGCTTCTGAAACGGGTGCGCCCATGATCCGTTCCAAGGTGCAAGCCGGCGTCCCCGCCAGCGACAGCCTGCGCATTCTGCAGCTTACCGATACCCACCTGTACGCCGACCCGCAAGGCCGGCTGCTGGGTCAAAGCACACGCCGTACCCTGGAGCTGGTCTTGGATCTGGCCACCGGCACCCCGGGGCTCATCGACCTGATCCTATTGACCGGCGACTTGGTCCACGACGAAAGCGCCGAAGGTTACCACTATTTGCAAAGGCGGATGGCGAACCTGGGCCGGCCTTGTTACTCCCTGCCGGGCAACCATGACCTGAAACCGCTCATGTCCTCCTGCTTCGACGACGAAAGCGTGCGCATGGAGACAGCGGTCCAGATCGGCGCCTGGAACCTGGTGCTGCTCGACTCGACAACACCTGGCGAAGACGGCGGACACCTGGACACCGGTGAGCTCGCACGGCTGAAGGATGCGCTGGCGCAACGGCCGGACGACCCTACACTGATTTGCCTTCATCACCAGCCTGTCCCCGTAGGCAGCCATTGGATCGATACCATGGCCCTGGACAACCCGGGTGCCTTCTTCGACATCATCGACCGTCATCCCCAGGTGCGCGGGATCATCTGGGGCCACGTCCACCAGGAGTTCTCCAGCCTGCGCAATGGCGTCCATCTGATGGGGTCCCCGTCCACCTGCGTTCAGTTCAAGCTGGGCACGGCGGAGTTTGCCCTCGACGAGCTCACGCCCGGCCTGCGGTGGCTGGAGCTTCACCGGGATGGCCGCATCGACACCCGCGTAGAGCGCATCGCTGCCTATCCCGACCCCCTCGTGCTGAGCACCGGCGGCTACTGACGACCCCTCGCGGATTCGGGATCACTCCGAGAGATCCACCGGCAGGCCGTCGCCGACGTTCAGACCTGTATCCGTGTGCCGAACACGCACGGCCAACACCTCGACACCCAAGGCGGCGACCTCCACCAAACGCGCACCATAGGCCGGATCGATCGACCAAGCCGGCGCGAAGCGCTCCCCCTCGGGCCGATTCAGGGCGAACAGGATTACGCCTCTGCGCCCCTGCTCCACCGCCGCCAGAAGCAGGCCAAGGTGCTTGCGCCCGCGCTCGCTGACCGCATCGGGGAAACGCAGACAATCGCCGTCCAGCAGGGTCGCGTTCTTGACCTCAACCAGGACATCGGCGGCGGGTCCGTCTAATAGGGCGATATCCAGACGTCCCTTGGGGTGTCCGGCAGGGGCGAAGCCCACCTCGCGCTTCAGCTCCCGGTAGCCGCTCAGGCGGGAAATCCTGCCGGCGGCGATCCCTTCGGCCATCACCGGGTTGGTGCGCCCGGTATGAACGCCGACCCAGCCACCGCCCATATCCACCCGCTCCAGGGTCCAAGCCAGCTTGCGCCGGAGATTGTCGCTGTGGCTTAGATGGACCGGGGCGCCGGGCTCCCAGCAGGTCGCCATAGTCCCGGTATTGGGTACGTGGGCGGTGACCTGCGAGCCGTCCGCGAGCTCGACATCCGCCAGAAATCGCTTATAGCGGCGCAGGATGCGCCCGTCGGTGAGGGGAGGAAGCTGCAGCTCGGATCTCCTAGTGGGTGTCGAATCCGCTGAGATTCTGAAAGGCCCCGGGCTCGCAGGCGACGCCCGTCACATCGGCCATGGGCGGCCCGTTGCGCAGCCATTCGCGAAGCTGGCCCACCTGATCCGGCTCGCCGCACACCATGACCTCCACCCGCCCGTCGGGCAAGTTGCGCGCGTATCCCGTCAGCCCGTGGCGCAGCGCCTGCTCCCGAGTGGCGGCGCGGAAGAACACCCCCTGAACCCGACCCGCCACCAGGCAGCGGAAACACACGCGTTTGTCCGTCGCTTGCTCACTCATTTTCTCTGTCCTCTATCGCCTGCGGGCCTTGTAACCCGTTGCGCCTGTTGTTTCGAATCGCGACCCGGGGCGTCGCCCCGGGCTGGTATGTCACGCCCCTTGGGGGCTGGAGATCGGACCGCAGATTAGCCTGGAACGCGGAACCGGGGAATTCCGCCCCGGGCGGAAAGCCGACCTGAAGTCTCCCGCGTGCTGGTGGATTCCTTTGCTACTCTGATCACCCAAGCTCGAGCGGCACCGGTCTAGTTCGCCGCCTTTCGACGCTCGAGCTTATAGCGGGTGAAGCTCGTCTTGGCGTACTCCCCGTTCACCACAAACTCGCCGAGCCATTGGAACTCCCGCGCGTCCCGCGTTGCACCCGTGTACCTCGCAACCAGATTGCCGTCCAGGTCGAAGAATGCGAACACCGGCGTCGCCCGCACGCGAAACTGCTTGAGCGCAAAGTCCTTCTGCGCCTGGGTATTGCCCTGGAAGTCCGTCACCTCCAGATCCCCTTCGATGTCCACGGGAAACACCAGAAAGTGCTCCTTGAAATAGTCCTGGATCTCCGGCTGGTTGAGCACCGTGGTCTTCATGCGGTGGCAGAAGGGGCACTCGTCCATCTCGAACATGATCAGGATGCCCTTCTTTCCCTGATCCCGCGCATTTTCCAGCTCCTCGGAAAAATCCCCGAACGTCGTATCGAAGAAATGCTCCTGCGCATCCCTGACCGCCCCGAACGCCGCGCTGGCGGCAAAAACCATGAGCAGGCCAATAAGCGCCCGCCTCTGTGCAACAGATCCGACGGTGACAGCAATCATGTGACCTAACCTCTGCAAGCCCGGTAGTTCTATTGGAAACGGGGATTGTCCAGGCATTGCCGCCTCGGATCAACGTCACCCCGCGCCGATGGGGTTCGAGCACCGGCGCCAGCGAGCCCTTTGGAGTTCGCAGGCTGCGGCTTAGAATAGTGTTTTTTGCGGGGCAAACTGCGCCCCCTCGGAACGGGAGCACCCATGACCGTCACCATTTATCACAATCCGCGCTGCAGCAAATCCCGCCAGACCCTGGGGTTGCTGCAGGAGAATAACGTCGAGCCCGAGATCGTCGAGTACCTCAAGAGTCCACCGGACGCCGAGACCCTGGAGAAGCTGCTGGACATGCTGAGTCTGGAGCCGCGCGAGCTCATGCGCAAAAAGGAGAAGGAATACAAGGAGAACGACTTGGCGAATCCCGACCTTTCGCGGGAGGAGCTGATCGCGGCCATGGTCGCTCATCCAAAGCTGATCGAGCGCCCCATCGTCGTCACGGGAGAAAAGGCCGCCCTGGGCCGGCCACCGGAATCCGTCCTCGACATCCTGTAGTCTCGAACCGGCTGTAATCGGTCGCTCACGCAACACGCATCCGAACAGGAGCAGATGATGCAATGCCGTACATTCTGATTCTTTACTACAGCCGCCACGGCGCCACCGAGGAGATGGCGCGCCAAATTGCCCGCGGGGTTGAGGAAGTCCCGGGCATCGAGGCCCGCCTGCGGAGCGTCCCCGCCGTATCCACGGTGTGCGAGGCAACGCAGGACAGCATTCCGGCTGCAGGCGCCCCCTACGCCGAGCTGGACGAGCTGCGTAACTGCGCCGGACTCGCGCTGGGAAGTCCCACCCGCTACGGCAACATGGCCGCCCCGATGAAGTACTTCCTCGACGGCACCAGCCCCCTGTGGATGGCAGGCGCCCTGATCGGCAAGCCGGCGGGGGTGTTCACCTCCACCTCCAGCCTCCACGGGGGACAGGAGACGACCCTGCTGTCCATGATGCTGCCGCTCATGCACCACGGGATGCTGCTGCTGGGACTTCCCTACAGTGAGACCGACCTGCTGCGCACCAGCACCGGCGGGACCCCCTATGGTCCGTCCCACCTGGCCGGCCCGGAGAGCAACCTGCCCCTGTCCGATGCGGAAAAGCGGCTGTGCCGGGCTCTGGGCAAGCGCCTCGCCCGCACCGCGTTGGCCGTCGAACCCGAAACGGGCGGTTGATCCGAATCTCCAATGCACCAGCTTACGTTACCCGTTCAGCTGCAGCCGGAGGCGGACTTCGCCTCTTTCCTCAACGGACCCAATGCGGAGGCCGTTACCGCGGTCACCGCCTGGGCAGAGGGAACAGGCGACGATTTCCTGTACCTTTTCGGACTCTCCGGGAGCGGCAAGTCCCATCTGCTGCAGGCGGCATGCCGACTCGCGGTTCAACGCAAGGCATCCGCTGTCTACCTGCCGTTGGGGCATGAGGACTTGGCCCCGTCGGTACTCGACAACCTGGAGCTTTGGGATATGGTCGCGCTGGACGATGTGCAGTCGATTGCCGGGAACGAGACCTGGGAGCGCGACCTGTTCGACCTCTACAACCGGCTCCGAGAGGCGGGAAAGCGCCTGCTGGTGAGCGCACGGGCCCCCGCCTCCGAGCTTGAGCTGACACTTGCCGACCTGCGCTCGCGCCTCGGCTGGGGACCGGGTTACAGGCTGCGCCCTTTGAGCGACGGCGATTGCGAGCGCCTGCTGCTGGAATCGACAGAACGCCGGGGGCTCGAGCTGGGCGACGACGCCGTGCGCTACATCATGCGCCGCAGCCCGCGGGACGCCGGCTCGCTGATGGACCTGGTGGACAAGATAGACCGGGAGAGCCTGCGCACCAAGCGGCGCCCTACCCTGTGGCTGGTCAGGCAGATCTTGGGGGCATCCGAGACTTAGGAGCCTGTCTGACTTGCGCGTTCGTCACGAGGGAGCGCGGGGCCGCGGATTCGGTGCAACCTCCTCCGGGAGTTGAAGCGCCCCTTATCCGGTGCGTCGGCCCCCCGGGGGTACTGGTGGCCGGCGCTCCCGCGCGCCGCATTGGGTGATCTCCGGCAAGTCGAGCGAGATCTACACGAACCGCTCGCGGAACAAGTCGTTGAAGGCGCACCTCTCCTCCACAGGCTGATAACGGCCGATCCAGGCGTTGAAACAGACGGAGCGGACTGCGCGCCGGTCCTCCCCGTTCTGCGCCTCGCGCAGCAGGCGCTCGGTATGGCGCAGCAGCAGGGTTGAACAGGCGCTTGTGCGCCTTAGGCAACCTCCCTTTCCATTTGACAATGTTCCGGCAAGCTCCCGATGAGGTGAATCGCCCTAACCTGTCTCCAGCGTCGAGAACGACGCCACAACAGTCAACTGAGGAGACAAATCATGAAACCGATTAGAAAGAGCGTCATCGCGATGACCGTCACCGGCGTGCTGACCGGAACCGCGGTTGCGGCCGTTGCCGATACCGCCAAGGGTAAGCCGTTCGAAGGTGTGGTGGTCGAAGACGTCGTCATTTTGGAGCAGTTCCCTGCCGAGGTTCAGAGCGGCTCCGTCCAGGCGAAGGACGAGGGCGAAAAGGCCATGGCGGCCCGCGCCAAGATAACCGCCAGCGAAGCCGCCCGGATCGCACAGACGGCCCTGCCAGGCAAGGTAGTCGAAACCCAGTTGGATGACGAGAACGGTTACCTCATTTGGGAAGTCGAGCTGATCGGCGACCAGGGGCAGGAGACCCAGCTGAAGATCGACGCGGGCAACGGTCGCCTGTTGGCCGTCGAGGCAGGCGAGGCGGGGGAGCATGAGGAGGCGAACGACCGCGAGGATCGCGACGGTGACCGCGAAGACCGGGACGACAACAAGCACAGCAGCTGGAAGTTCTGGGAACACGACGACCAGGACGAACGCCACGCTGATCACGGCTAAGGGGTAATGGGTGCGACGGCCGATTGAGGACGTCGCCCCTCCCCGCTGCGCCAAACCGATTCGCCAACAAACTGCACAACCGCATAGGAGAAATCCAGTGAATGCCATCGAACGGATCGATGCCTGCGACCCTCTCATCAAGGTCCCGGTCATCATCACCATCTACTTTTGGATCATCAAGATCCTCGCCACTACGGTGGGCGAAACCGGTGCGGATTACCTGATCTTCAATCTGCACTTCGGTCTCATCGCCACATCCGTGGCGATGAGCGCTCTGCTGGCCGCATTCCTGTACGCACAGGTCAAGAGCAAGACCTACGTGCCCTGGCTTTACTGGGCAACGGTAGTGCTCGTCAGCATCGTCGGCACCCTGATCACCGACAACCTGACCGACAACCTCGGCATCCCGCTGGAGACCACTACCATCGGCTTCAGTCTCGCCCTGGCCGGGACCTTCGGACTTTGGTATTTCCATGAGCGATCATTGTCGATCCATAGCATCTTCACCGCCAAGCGGGAGCTGTTCTACTGGGCGGCCATCCTGTTCACCTTCGCCCTGGGCACGGCCGCGGGCGACTTGGCCGCGGAATCCCTGGCGTGGGGCTATGCCGTCTCCGCCCTGGTGTTCGGTGCGGCCATCGCAGCGATTACGATTGGATTCTATGCCTTCAAGCTCAATGCGATCCTCGCCTTCTGGCTGGCCTATATCCTGACCCGGCCCCTGGGCGCCTCGTTAGGCGACTACCTGTCGCAGCCGCTCGGCAACGGCGGACTGGGCCTTGGCACGGTGGTCACGAGCGTATGGTTCCTCGCGGCGATCCTGACCCTGGTGGTCTTCCTGACCATCACCCGGGCGGACGCACCGCGGTTGCAGACCGGCGCCCCGCAGCTCCAGGCGGACGAAACCGCTTGATCATTGCCGGCAGGGATGCCGGCCAAGGAGGGTTCAATCATGTTGATCGATGCCAACCACATCAAACTGACGCTGAACGGTCGGGCGATCCTGCGGGATGTCAGCCTGCATATCGAGGCGGGCGAGATCTACGGCCTACTCGGACCGAACGGCGCCGGGAAAAGCACGAGCATCGCCGTCTTGCTCGGGCTGTACCAACCGGACGACGGCGAGGTGCGACTGTTCGGCGAGGCCCACGGCGACCCGCTGGCACTGCGGCGGCGCATCGGCGTGATGCCGGAGCACGCCGGGTTCTACGAATGGATGAGCGCCAAGGACTACCTGGCCTGGTACGCGAGCTTCTACGGCGGCCTGCAGCAACCGGTCGCGGAGCTCCTGCACTTGGTGGGCCTGGCCGACAGCGGCGGCAAGCCCATCGGCCAGTTCTCGCGCGGCATGCAGCAGCGCCTCGCGCTCGCCCGGGCGCTGGTCGACGGTCCCGAGCTGCTGATTCTCGACGAGCCGACCAGCGGGCTGGACCCGCGCGGCCGACGGGAAATCCACGATCTGCTGCTGCAGTTGGCCGCGGAGCGCCGGGTCGGCATCTTGCTGTGTACCCACCTGCTCGATGATGTCGAACGCCTGTGCAACCGAATCGGGGTCATCGACGGCGGCCGCACGCTTGTGGAAGGAAGTCTGCACGAGCTGGCGGCTTTACGCCGCGGTGCGGGCCAGCGCTTCCGCCTGCGCCTGGAGCAGCCACCGGCGGACCCCTCGTCGCTGCCTCCCGGGGTCACCCTGACGGGCGAGACCCAGGGCTGGTGGCACTGCCTGATCGCCGCGGACAACAGCACGCCGTTGCCGACCCTGTGGGAGGACATGCTGGTGGGGCACGGCTGGGGCATTGCCGAGATTCACGCCGAGGGTGGCGGTCTCGAGGCACTCTATCTGCAGCTGACCAAGGGCACCGCCGCGGAAAGCAAAACAAAGGAGGAAACCGCATGAGCGCGACCATTCAGATTGCCCGCAAAGAGCGCGGAGCGCTGTTGCAGAACCGGCGTGGGCTGGGCTGGCTGCTGGCCTTCAGCGGCGTGCTCTCCGCCTTCGCCCTGCTGTTGATCAGCAACCAGGAGTTGAGTCTGCTGGACAATGCCCAGGTCGTCTACATGCTGGCCGGTACGGTCACGGCCGCGGGGGCGGTGATCGCGGTGATCCTGGGCGCCGACGCCTTTGCCGGGGAGCGCGAGCGCGGGACCCTGGTACCCCTGCTCACCGCGCCGGTCTCGACCTCGGAACTGCTGATGGGCAAGGCATTGGGACTGATCAGCGCCTGGGCGGTAATGTACCTGTTGTCCCTCCCGTACCTGTGGGCGGTGGGCACCGGCGGCCAGAACCTCGTACAGGCGATCTTCTACCTGGCTCTCTTCGGCACCCCTATGGTGCTCGGCTTCGGTTACCTCGCCATGGCGTTATCCGCCCGTAGCGGAAGCGTTCTGACCTCGCTGCTGACCAGCCTGACCGTGCTGCTGTTTGCCGCCAGCCCCTTGCTGCTCGGACCGGGGCTGCGCAACAGCGCGATCGGCAAGGCGCTCGACGCGATCAATCCCTTCTCGGGGGCGCTCAACACCTTTGATGCGGTGATCATCGACAGCGACCCCTTCATGGCGCAGCTGCCGCGTTTGGCGCTGGTGCTGGCCTGGCTCGCCATCGCCTTCCTGGCTGCACGCAGGACGGCGCGCCGGCCCCGCTTCCGCTAATCAGGAGCACGAGCATGAAACCCCTACGCCGATACCTTCTCGCTGCCCTGCTCCCGCTCTTGCTTGGGCTCGGGACGGCACAAGCGGCCGACGTGAGCATTGACCTGGAGCCCGACAAGACGAATCCCGTTACACCGACCATGGGTGACTCGATGCATTTTCACAGTAGGATCCGCAATACAGCGGATCGCACCATCGAGGGGTTGGTGGCCTGGATCAGCCTGGTGGAGGTAACGCCGGGACACGAGCAGCCCATGGACCTGGAGGACTGGAACGCACACAAGGCGGTAACGGGCACTACACTGGCGCCGAGTATGCCCCTGACCACCGACTGGCCCATGCGCCTGATCCAGAGTGGCGACTACCGCGTAGTGATCAGCGCGACCGACCGTAACGAACAGGCCGTCTACACCAGCCCGACCTTGCAGTTTCACGTGGCGCGCAAGCCGGTCGTCGAGTCCAGTCGCATCCTGCCGGTGGCCCTCGGCCTGCCGTTGCTGATCGGCGGGGCGATGGTCTATCGCGGCTGGCGGCAACGTCGCCACACCTGAGGGCCCGACGGACTCATCGATGCCCGGAGAAGGGCACCGGTGAGGCAGACCTCGCGACCGAAATATGGCAGCGCGCGGCCGCTGTTCAAGACGACGAGCAGCCTGATCTTACGGACTGCCCGGAAACAGGAGACACCGACATGAGGATCTACAGTCATAGAAAGCTTGGATGGCGGGAGAAGCTCGTTTTCGGTTCCCGGAGCTACCAAAGATGATCGATCTTGCGCATATCCATCCCATGCTGGTGCATTTCCCTTTAGCGCTACTGCCGGTTGCACTCGCGTTACAGGGCATCGCCCTGGCACGCGGGCAGGGATTGTTCGAACGAGAGCCTGAGCACCACGGGCCTCGCCATACTGGCCGTCGCCGCGGCCGGCGCCGGGATCGCTGCGATATTTGGCGACATCGCCTTGGACGCGGCACTGTCCGCCGGTTTTTCGCCATCGCAGCTCGAAGGTCACGAGGAAATGGGGAAAATCAGCGCCCTGTTACTGCTTGCCCTGGCCGCCGTGGAGAATGGGCTCTACTGGCGGCGAGCCGGCTCGCGCCTGGCCTCATGGAGCATGCTCGCGGCCGGTATGGCGCTCTTTGCGCTTCTGCTGGTCACTGCGGGCTTTGGCGGCCATCTAGTGTACGACCTCGGTGTCAACGTAGCCGGCGTGCGATAACGCCCGGGCGGGTGACTATCGGCCCGGGACTAACTTCTCATCACGCTGAACGCTGCGTGCCGCAAGACGGCTCGCGCTCAGCGCGTTGCGTACAATCGATGGGCCACACTTGGCCGCCGTTTAGCGCGGCGCACAAGCCAGCCATCGAGTCCAGTCGCAGCCCGACGTTTGTATTGAGCATAGCCTAGCCGGCTGGGGCGGTAGGGGGCGTCGACGCGGATTGAGAAAAACTAAAGAGAGATTCAATGGCAAACAGAGATCGTCGGCTCTGGCGCGTCCCTGTGGGGTGGACATTGGCGAGCATGGCCATGGCGCTTTCCGGTTGCGCCAGTTACGCACCGAAGCCGCTGAGCGAACGCACGGACTTAGCGCCGTCCGTCGATCGCCGCGCGGTCGCTGACGCGAAAGCCGCCGCCAAGGCGAAATCCGGGTTGGGCCTGGAAAAGCTGGCAGCCTTGGCGGTGCGCAACAATCCGGATCTGAAGGCGAAACGAAAGCGAATGGGCGTGGCGAATGCCCAACTCTACGCGGCAGGTCTGCTCCCCGATCCCCAATTGAGCGCAAATCTGGACTCTCCAACAGGCGCCAGCGGCGCCAAACTGGTGACTGCCTACGGGGTCGGCTTGGGTTACGACATCATTCCGCTGGTCACCCGCGGTGCGCGGGTGCGGAGCGAGCGCCAGGCGGCGGCGCAGGTTGGTCTCGAGCTGCTGTGGGAGGAGTGGCAGGTGAACCAGCAGGCGCGGGCGCTCGCCGTGCGCTGGGCGAGCGAGCGCGCGCAGCTGGCATTGCTTGAGCGCATGCGCGATCTGTACCGCAAACGTTACCGCCTTTCAGAGGAAGCGCTGCGACATGGAAATCTGACGGTTGATGTCGCCGGCACGGATTTGACCGCGCTGCTCGACACGCTGAGTAGGCTCAACCAGATCGAGCAGTCCCACAACGTGACGGAGTATGCCCTGCGCCTACTCTTAGGGCTCGCCCCGGAGGCACCGTTGGCCGTAGAAGTGCCGCCCCCACCACCGCCGGAAGCACTGAACGCTTTGCCGAAATTGTTGCCCAGCCTGCCGGCGAGGCGTCCCGACCTGCTGGCGTTGCAGGCCGGATACGGGAGTCAGGAGGCGAAGGTGCACGCGGCCATCCTGTCGCAGTTCCCGTCCTTCAGCATCGGGATCAGCCGTGCCCGGGATACGGGCAGCGTGTACACCAGCGGGATCAACGTCGGCCTCAACCTTCCCCTTTTCTCGGGCAATCGCGGCGCCATCGCAATCGAGCGCGCCACGCGCGAGCAGTTGCACAAGGAATATCAGGCGCGGCTGAACCAGGCCGTGGTGGACATCGACAAACTGACACGGCTGCAAGGTATCGTCGCCGCCCAGCAGGGCCGGCTGGACGAATACCTGCCGACCCTGGGCCGCATGGTGGAACAAGCGCGTACGGTTTTCGATCGGCAAGACATCGATGCGCTGACCTTCCTTAACATGCAGACGACCTGAATCGGCAAGCGCCTGGAGCGCATCCAACTCGACCAATCGCTGTGGGAGAGTCACGTTGCCCTGCAGACACTGCTGGCTGTTCCGCCGGGGCTGGCGGCCTCGGGGCAGCCCGCTGCCGCCACACAACATCTCACGGGAGAGAAGAAGCGATGAAGCACAAGCGGTGCATCGCGGTCATCTTGGCCTTGGGTGCGGTAATTCTCGATGCACAGGCCGATAGCCCATCGGTACAGGTTCGCCTGGCGCCGGTTACGCAACAAACGGTCAGCGAAGTCCTGACCGTCTATGGCCGGGTGCAGCCGGATCCGGATGCGGTGCTGACTGTCGCCATGCCGTACGCGGGCTTGATCACCCGCGTGGCGGCCCGGCTTGGTGAGCGCGTCAAACGCGGCGACACCTTGATCGAGCTCAGCACGTCACCCGCGGTGCACATGCAGTACCAACAGGCGCGCGACGCCGTGGAATTCGCGCGCAGCGATCTGGCACGCATGGGGCAACTGCTAAAGGAACAACTGGCCACCAAGGCCCAGGTGGAAGCGGCGCGCAAGACGCTGGCCGACGCCCGCAGCGGCCTGCAGGCGATCGAGGCACAGGGTGCTGACCGCGCGTCGCAGACCCTGGCTGCACCCACCGATGGGATCGTTGTCACGCTGAATGTCGGTCAAGGGGATCGAGTTCAGGCGGATACGGCCGCCCTCACAATCGCCAGCGGCGACCGTCTCATAGCCGTGCTGGGCGTCGAGCCCGAAGACCTGCCCGCACTCCACCCTGGCACCCGGGTAAGGATTCGCTCCGTGTTCAGGAGCGACGAGGAGATAGACAGCCGCCTGAGCGTCGTGCACGCCATGATCGACCCCCAAACGGGCCTGGTGAATGCGCTTGCGCCGGTATCGGACGGACATGTCCGGCGACTGATCATCGGCAGCTACCTGGTCGCGGACCTGCTGTTGAACGAGCACACCGGCGTCGTCGTGCCGCGCAGCGCCGTCTTGCGCGACGCCCGGGGGAGCTATGTGTTCACCGTCGTCGGCGGTAAGGCCAAGCGCATTGCTGTGGAAACCGGCGTTGAGCACGGCGACTGGATCGAGATCACCAAGGGGTTGGAGGCAGGCGAGCCGGTCGTCGCCATCGGCAATTACGAGCTTGCCGACGGCATGGCGGTACGAGAGGCCAAGTAGCCGTGGACGTCGCGCACCGGGCGGCCAAGCATCGCCGCTCCATTCTCTTTCTGGTCACGATCCTGGCGCTGGCCGGGGCCGCCGCCGGCTTGAAATTACCCGTCGCCCTGTTTCCGCACGTGGATTTCCCGCGCGTGGTGGTGTCGCTGGATGCCGGCGACCGCCCTGCCGATGAGATGGCCATCGCGGTCACCCGCCCGGTGGAGCAGGCGGTGCGCTCGGTCCCGGGCGTGGCTGGCCTGCGCTCCACCACCAGCCGCGGCAGCGCCGAGCTCTCTATCAACTTCAACTGGGGCGAGGACATGGTGGCCGCCATGCTGCAGGTGGAGTCGGCGGTCAACCAAGCGTTGCCGGAATTGCCGGCCGGGACCCGCTTCAGTGTGCGGCGCATGGACCCGACCGTGTTTCCCGTGGCGGCCTACAGCTTGACCTCGGACAGCCAGTCGCTGGTGCAGTTGCGCGATCTGGCCAGCTACCAACTGGTGCCGCTGCTGTCGTCCATCGACGGCGTGGCGAAGGTGTCGGTGTCGGGCGGGAAACTGGCCGAGTACCGGGTAGAGGTGGATCCAGAAAAACTCGCGGCCTTTGGCCTGACCTTCAGCGACGTGGCCAAGTCCGTCTCGGCCAGCAATGTGCTACAGGCCGTCGGGCGCCTGGAGGACCACTACAAGCTCTATCTGCTGCTGTCCGATACCCGTGTCCGCTCCCTGCGGACCATCGAGGAAACGGTATTGCGCAGCGGCGCCGGTGGCCTGGTGCGACTCGAGGATATCGCCCGCGTCTATCCCACTGACGCGCCGCAATGGCTGCGGGTCACCGCCGACGGTCACGATGCCGTGCTGGTACAGGTCTACCAGCAACCTGCCGGTAACACGGTTCAGATCGTGGATGATGTCAAACAAAGCCTGAACGGTTACCGCAACAAGCTGCCCAAGGGCACGCAGATCGCGAACTGGTACGACCAGAGCCAGCTGATTACCGAGTCCGCCAAGAGCGTACGCGATGCCATCGCGATCGGCGTGGGCCTGGCCGCGCTCGTGCTGCTGGCTTTCTTGGGCAGTCTGAAGATCACCCTGGTGGCGATACTGGTCGTGCCTTCGGTATTGGCCTTTACCATCTTGTTGCTCGATGTCCTGCACATGAGCTTCAACATCATGACCCTGGGCGGCATGGCGGCCGCCGTGGGCCTGATCGTCGACGACGCCATCGTCATGATCGAGCAAATCATCCGGCGCCTGCGCCAGCGCAGCGTCGACCTGGCGCTGACCATCCGGGAGGCGGCCATCGAGCTCACACCGCCACTGGTCGGCTCTTCCGCGGCAACCATCATCATCTTTGCACCGCTGGCGTTTCTCAGCGGCGTTACCGGCGCCTTCTTCAAGGCGTTGTCGCTGACCATGGCCAGCAGCCTGTTCATCTCCTTTCTGCTGGCATGGCTGGCCGTGCCATTGCTCGCCGAACATCTGCTGACCCGCGGGGATGCGGACAGAGAGGATGTGGGCGCCCTGTTCGAACGCCTGAAACAGGTCTACATCCGGCTGATGCGGCGCTTGATGAGGACACCGGTACTGGTCTTGGTTGGCGTCGCGCCGCTGCTGGTACTCGGGTATGTCGCTTACCAGCAGGTCGGTTCCGGCTTTATGCCCAACATGGACGAAGGCGGATTCATTTTGGACTACCGGACCCTCCCGGGCACATCGTTGACGGAGACCGACCGACTGCTGCAGCAGGTGGAGGCCATCGTGCGCGCCGATCCCGCGGTGGAAACCTATTCGCGGCGCACCGGGCTCCAACTCGGCGGCGGCCTTACCGAGGCCAACGAGGGCGACTTTTTCGTGCGTCTGAAACCCCAGCCCCGTCCGCCTATCGATCAGGTCATGGACAGGATTCGCAGCGACATAGAAGCGGAGGTTCCGGGCCTGGAAGTGGAGATGGCGTTGCTGATGGAGGACCTGATCGGTGACTTGACAGCCGTCCCTCAGCCGATCGAAATCAAGCTCTACAGCGACAAGCCCGACGAGCTGATGTCAGTGGCGCCGCGCATCGCCACTGCGATAGGAAAGATCCCCGGTGTCGTCGATGTCAAAGACGGCATCGTTCTGGCCGGCGACGCTATTAATATCCTCGTCGATCGCGACAAGGCCGCCTTGGACGGTATCGACCCGGACCTGGTCACACAGCAACTCGATGCCTGGTTCAATGGCTTGGTGACCACCCAGGTACAGGAAGATCTCAAGCTGGTCGGCGTACGCGTTTGGGTACCGGCCTCGGCGCGGGATAAGACCAATGCCATCGACAAAATCTGGCTACGCGCCCCCGACGGGCATCGCCTGCCGCTCAAGCGCATTGCCCGGGTGTCGGAGGAAGCCGGCCAACCGCAGATCGAGCGTGACAACCTGAAACGCATGGTCGCCGTCACCGCCCGTATCAGCGGTCGCGACATGGGCTCGACTCTTCGCGATGTGCAACAGACATTGGCGCAGCCCAAGCTGTTGCCCGGCGACATGTATTACGAGCTCGGCGGCCTGTACAAACAGCAACAGATTGCTTTTCGCGGTCTGATCGCCGTGTTTGTCGCCGCACTGGCGCTGGTGTTTCTGTTGCTCCTGTTCCTGTACGAGGAGTTTGCCGCCGCCATCGCGATCTTGACAGCGCCCCTGCTGGCGATGACGGGGGTGTTTACCGGCCTGTGGCTGACCGGTATCGAGTTGAATATCACCGCCATGATGGGCATGACCATGATCGTGGGTATCGTCACCGAGGTGTCGATCTTCTATTTCTCGGAATATCACGACCTGTTGCACGGGAAGACGGAGAAAGAGGCGGCCCTGGTTCAGGCCGGCAACAATCGCCTGCGGCCCATCGCCATGACCACCCTGGCCGCCATCCTCGCCTTGCTGCCACTGGCGCTGGCGTTGGGTCAAGGCTCGCAAATGCAACAGCCTTTGGCGGTTGCCATCATCTCCGGCCTGCTCCTGCAGATGCCGCTGGTGCTTGTGTTCACCCCTGTGTTCTATCACCTGCTGTCGCGCGTTGGCCGCCGTTGAGGAACCCGGGCTCGCCGCCGGCGACGATGGGCAAAGGACGAGCCTGTCATCGCACCGCGGACTCGATCGGCCAGAAACCGGCGAGCCAACACAATCGGCCGGCGTGGCCTCGCGCTCGGCGGCCCCACAGCCGGAGCGGGCCGGGAAGTCCGGGGACTCCCGCGGCCCGCTATTATTCTAAGTACACGACCCGGCGATCATTCGTTCGGGCTATAGATGGCCTCGTTGGAGTCCCTGAGCACCTTTTCGGTCTTGTCTTCCGCTCTGTCCTCCGCCGGAGTCTCCGCGGACTCCTTGGGGATCGGTTTCAGCCCGGCTTCGTGTTCGACGCCCGGTTGATCCCCGCTCAATAACCCCGCCTCCTGCTTGAGCATCTTGCCGGTCGCCTCCGAAGCCTTCTTGTCGACGACGGGCGCCTTGACCTCGGCTGGAGCGCCTGGAGCCACATCGCCGGAGACTATCTCCCGTTGGAGCTCCGCGGATCCCTTCGTTTCCGCGAAGGTGGCGCCGGACAGCGCAATCGCGAGCGCGGCGACGGAGCCGATGGTTATGGATTTGTTGAAGCGGTTCATGCTGTATCTCCTATCTCCGTTGTTCAGGGGACATCCTCTTAGATATCGCCGACAGTGTATGTCCAGGCACCTTACCGGAATCGCTCACCAAGATTGCCGAATGGAAAGGTTTCCCGCCGAATCTGAACCAGCAGTCCGGATACGATCGCCACCTCACCTTGCCAAACGGTAGGCGACGCACTGAGCTTCAAACGGCACAATAGCGACATGCATGTTCTTTTGATCGAAGATGACGAAGCCGCCGCTGCTTACCTTGCGAAGGGGCTTACCGAAACCGGCCATGTAGTGAATCGGGCCGCCGACGGCGAGGACGGGCTGCACCTGGCCCTGACGGGCCAGTACGATGTCCTGATCGTCGACCGCATGTTGCCGATACGCGACGGGCTGGCAGTGGTGCGGATGCTGCGCGCCGACGGACGGGATACGCCAGTACTGGTCCTGAGTGCCCTCGGGGAGGTGGACGACCGCGTACAGGGGCTGCGCGCCGGCGGCGACGACTACCTGGTCAAGCCGTACGCCTTCACCGAGCTCCTCGCTCGCCTCGATGCCTTGGTACGGCGCCACCGCCCAGCGGCAGAGGCACCGCAGAGCCTGCAGGTGGCGGACCTGGAGCTGGATCTTCTCTCCCACCGGGTGAGCCGGGCCGGGAAACCCGTCCGGCTGCAACCCCGGGAGCTGCGGCTGCTCGAGTATCTCATGCGCCACGCCGGTCAGGTGGTGACCCGTACCATGCTGCTGGAGGGGGTCTGGGACCTGCATTTCGATCCCCAGACCAATGTGATCGACACCCAGATCAGCCGTCTGCGCGCCAAGATCGACCGGGACTTCGATCGCCCGTTGCTGCATACGTTGCGCGGCGTCGGCTACAAGCTCGATGAATCCCCGTAGGCTGTTGCGCACCTCGGCGGTGCGCCTGGCGCTGCGCTACGCGCTCTTCTACGCGGCGCTGATCGCACTGGCCCTGGGACTGCTGTATTGGAGCACCAGCCGCTTCGTGGACAACCAGCTCGCCGCCGGTCTGCGCAGCACGGCGGACAGCCTGGAACGCGCCTACGACAACCTGGACCCCGGCGAATTCCGCGCCCTGGTGAAAGCGGAGCTGCGCGCCAGCAGACCGAGCCAGCTACATGTGCTGCTCGCCGACGCGAACGGGCTTCGCCTGGCCGGCGATCTAAAAGGCTGGCCGCCCGGTCTGTCCACCGACAACCAGGTCCACAATTTGCAGATCGAGGACGAGCTGATTGAGGGCCGCTCGGAAGACGAGGACGCCTACTGGCCGGCGCTGGCTCGACGGCTGCCCAACGGGCGTCGCCTGCTGGTGGCGCACGGTCTGGACCAGGCAGAGGCGCTGCTGGATTTCACCCAGGGCACGATGGTTGCCATACTGGCTGTCTCGATTGCGCTGGCGCTCGGCCTCGCGCTGCTGCAGGGGCGCGCGCTGCTCCTTCGCATCGACGCCCTGATCGACTCAGCCCGCCGCATAGGCGCCGGGCGTTTGAACCGCCGCATCCCCTTGAGCGGCAAGGGCGACGAGCTAGACGAGCTGGCCGAACAGCTCAACGCCATGCTCGACCGCATCGCGGCGTTGATGGAAGGGATGCGCCAGGTCACCGACAATGTGGCGCACGACCTGCGCCGCCCCCTGTCGCGGGTGCGCAACCTGTTGGACGTAACCTCGATCAAGGCCCGCGACACGCTCGAGTATCGCGAGGCGATCTCGCGCGCCATCGCCGATCTCGACGATATCATTCGCACTTTCAATGCCCTGATCGAGATCGCACAGGCGGAGGCCGGCAGCTTCCGCGGCGAATGGGGACCGGTGGATCTGAGTGTCCTCGCCACGGAATTGGGAGAGCTTTACGGAGACCTGGCGGAGGAACAAGGTAGAACCCTGGAGCTGATCGTCGGCCAAGGCATAAGCGTCACAGGCAACCGCCACCTGCTGGCCCAGGCGATGGGCAATCTCCTAGACAATGCGTTCAAGTTCACACCGCCAGGCACACCGATATATTTGGAGGTCTCGGACGAGGGCGCGCGCGTTCGCGTGGCGCTCAGCGACCGTGGCCCCGGGATCCCCGCCGAGGAACGCGGGAATGTCCTGAATCGCTTCGTGCGCCTGGATACGGCTCGCAGCACTCCCGGCAGCGGGCTGGGGCTGAGTCTGGTCGCCGCTATCGCTCGACTGCACGGCGCCAGTTTGGCGCTGGGGGATGCCGAGCCTGGCCTGATCGTCAGGCTGGATCTTCCCGGAGCGTGCGGGGCCTGAGCAGCACCAAGGGGTCAAGAGCATGAAGCAAGCATGAAGGGGGCTTTCGTTGCGACAAATCAATCAAGCGGTCCTGTTGCCCGCCAAGTAGGGGGCATTCCGAGCACCCGACCTACCCGACCCTCAATCCTCCTTCCAACCCTTATCCACCGCTTTGCGCGTCCAGATCCACACGTATTGGGTCCCACTGACGATCACGGTCGCTAGGCAAGCCCAGATCAGTGTCTGAATGACCCAGTCCGGCAACTGCATGGGGCCGGCATCGGTGATGACCAACACGATCAGCAGGATCTGGAGTACGGTGTTGAGCTTGCTCACCAGGATCGGGGCCGCCTCCACTTCCTCGATCCGATAGTTGTAGAGCACCGCCCCTCCAACTATGAGCAGGTCCCGGAACACGACGGCCGCCACCAGCCAGACAGGGATGAGGGACAAGGCGCCGAGCACGAGAAAACAGGCCACCAGCAGGACCTTGTCGGCGAGTGGATCGAGAATTCCGCCGAGATTACTCTGCCAACCGTAATGCTTGGCCAGGAAGCCGTCGAGCCCGTCGGAAAGCCCCGCCACGACGAACAACAGCAACGCCCAGCCGTACTGGTGCTCCAGCAGCAGATACAGGATCGGAATCACCGCCAGCAGACGAAGGAAGCTGATGATGTTGGGTAGGTCCCGGAGCCTCAAGGTAGCGAACACCTCCCACTTGGGCCAAAAGAAACGGGTCGAGATAGAAGGGCCTCCGCCGACAGACCCGTCACGTCGAATTCTAGCCCTCGCTTGGATCGGTTGTCCAAGTAACGAAGCGCGCCCGGGAGGCTGTCCGTAGAGACTCATCCCTGCCTGTACTAGAATGGCGCGAACCCGATTCGCGGAGCCAGACGTGCCACAGGATCCCCTCGAAAAAGACACACCTTCCCTCAGCTATCGCGACGCGGGGGTCGACATCGACGTCGGAAATGCGCTGGTAGAGCGTATCAAGCCGCTTGCCGAGGCCACCTTCCGTCCCGGCGTCGTCACGGGCCTCGGCGGGTTCGGCGCCCTGTTCGAGCTGCCGCTGGACCGCTTCCGCCGGCCGGTGCTGGTGTCCGGGACCGACGGCGTAGGCACCAAGCTCAGGCTGGCCTTGGAGCTCGGCCGCCACGACACGGTTGGTATCGACCTGGTCGCGATGTGTGCCAACGACATCCTGGTCGCCGGTGCCGAGCCCCTGTTCTTCCTCGATTACTATGCCACCGGTCGCCTGGACCTGGAGGTCGCCACCTCGGTAGTGGCCGGCATTGCCATGGGCTGCGAGCTGGCCGGCTGCGCCCTGTCCGGCGGCGAGACCGCGGAGATGCCCGGCATGTACGCCGAAGGCGATTACGACCTGGCAGGGTTCTGCGTCGGCATCGCCGAGAAGGATGAGCTCTTGACCCCCGAGCGGGTGCAGCCGGGCGACGCCCTGATCGGCCTGGCCTCATCCGGCCCCCACTCCAACGGCTATTCCCTGATCCGCAAGGTCCTGGAAGTTTCGGGGGCGGATCTGGAGGAGTACCTGGACGATTCCACCCTGGGCGAGCGCCTGCTCGCCCCGACCCGGATCTACGTCAAGCCCATGCTCGCCCTGCTGCGGGAGCTGCCGGTCCATGCCATGGCCCACATCACGGGAGGTGGACTACCGGAGAACCTTCCCCGCGCCCTCCCCGACGACACGGCCGCAGTCATAGATCTCGACTCCTGGAAGCGCCCGGCGGTGTTCGACTGGCTCCAGAGCAAGGGCGGCATTGCGGATGCGGAGATGCTGCGCACCTTCAACTGCGGGGTCGGCATGGTCGTCTGCGTCCGTGGCGCCGACGCACAGAGGGCCTGCGACCTGTTGGCCCGCTCCGGGGAGCACGCTTGGCCCATCGGCCGCATTGGGGCATCGGAGGGTCCGCCGAAGGTGGTCTTTACCGGGGGAGCGGGCCGGTGACGCTTCCCGAGCTTCTGCCGGTGGTCGTTCTCATCTCCGGCAGCGGCAGCAACCTGCAGGCCCTCATCGACGGTGCGCGGGGGGATCAGCCCACCCGTGTCCGTGCAGTGGTCAGCAACGAGCCGGACGCCTTCGGGCTGGAACGAGCCCGTCGCGCCGGCATAGAGAGCCGGGTGCTGAGCCATCGGGATTTTCCGAGCCGGGAGGCCTACGACGAGGCCCTGGGCAAGCTGATCGAGGGGATGGATCCGGGACTGGTCGCCCTGGCAGGCTTCATGCGCATCCTCACCCCCGCATTCGTCGCCCGGTTTCGCGGCCGTCTGCTGAACATTCACCCGTCCCTGCTCCCCAAGTTTCGGGGTCTGCACACCCACCAGCGCGCGTTGGACGCCGGCGAGAGCATCCACGGGGCTAGCGTACACTTCGTTACGGAAGAGCTGGACGGCGGTCCGGTGGTACTACAGGCCCGAGTGCCCGTCGAGCCGGGAGACGACGCGAACGGCCTTGCTGCCAGGGTGCTGAAGGAGGAGCACCGGATCTACCCTCAGGTGGTGCGTTGGTTCGCGCAGGACCGGCTGGAACTGGATGCGGAAGGCAGACCTCGGCTCGACGGACGGACCCTCCACCGGCCCTTACTGCTCGATGAGCTGACGCCCGAGCAGATCAGCTGACCGGAAACCTCACTTCTTGATGGCGGTCAGGTCTTTCTCTCTCTCGCCTTTGCCCGCAGCGGATATCAGCTTCTGAAAGATATCCCAGGAGGCAAAAGTACCTGTGAGATAGGGCTGTAGGAGCTTCATCGGATCGTAGCCGTCGACCCCGTCCATCACGCGCTTGCGCAGATCTTCCATCATCTCGCGCTGAAAGGGCTCTACGTCGGGCAGACCCAAGAGCTTGCGCAGCTCCTGTGCGCTCATGTCGATGTCGATCTTGAACTTCATTCGGAAGACTCCGCGTTGGCATCAGTTCCCGAAACTGTGAACCAAGCCGCGCCGGGACGCAAGGCTTCGATCCATCAATGCCGGCTCGACCGAGGAGGCAGCTGCTCCGAAGGTGCCGGCTCTTCCACGACCAGGCCCTTGCGCACGCGCCGACCAAGGAGCAGACAGGCGCGGTCGAACGCCCTCTCCGCCTCTCTCGCATGCCACTCCCACTCCATGGGCGAGGACGTGACCGGAACCTGCCAATGGCCCGTGATCAAGACATTGCCGATCCGGATCTCCAGGGTCCAGTCGTGCCAGACCACTTCAGGGTCCTCGTCCTCGTAGAACTCCTGCTCGGCGAGACGAACATAGTTGCCCGCCACCTCGTCCATGGATACCACACCGGACACCACCAGCTTTTCATCGATACAGGTTTCCCAGCCGGTGTGAACGGCCGAGGCAGTCGCCATCAGCGAATGAATGAGCAGGGCAGGTGTCAGTTTGAGCTGAAGAGGGCTGTCCCAATCCGGTTCCGTGGTGTCTTGTTCTTGGATCATTTGGAGGTTCGTCGGCGTAGGTCAGGGGAGCGATACCGGGACATGCCGACCGGCCTTCGGCCACTGCACCCCGAGGATGGATTATGATGAACCAACAGGGCTTCGAGGTACAGCACATGAAGGTCGCCGTATTCTCCGATATCCAGGGCAATCTCCCGGCCATGGAGGTGGTCGTCGAGCACATTCTGGACTGGGACCCGGACTTGGTAGTAATGGCCGGGGACCTGATCAACCGCGGCCCAAGCAGCCGCCCTTGTCTCGATCTGTTCGATGGCTTGCGCCGCGAGCGGGGTTGGCTGCCGGTGAAGGGGAACCACGAGGCATGGGTGCTGCGATGCGGCGTCGAGCGGCCCCTCGACGCCGTCGATGGAGACATGCGCCGGTTCGCGGACCTCGCTTACCGCCAGATCGCCGAGATCGAAGAGTCCCTGCTCGGCTGGCCCGATCACCTGAGCTTCCACGCCGGCCCCGGGGACAGCTGGGTCCATGTCACCCACGGCTCCATGGCCGGCAACCGGGACGGTATCTCCGCCAGCGTTCAGGATCAGGACTTGCAGGGACGCCTGCCGCAGGACGTCGCCCTCTTCATCTGCGCCCACACCCACAAGCCCCTGGAGCGCCGACTGGGCGACATACAGATCATCAACGTCGGGTCGGTGGGCTCTCCCTTCGACGGCGACGTGCGGGCTTGCTACGCCCGGCTGGAGCTTCGCGACGGCCGCTGGCACACCCGTATCCTGCGCCTGCCGTACGACCGCGCGCGCACCGCGCGGGACTTCCGCGATTCCGGGTTTCTCGACCAAGGCGGCCCCCTGGCCCGGATCATCTTTGAGGAGTGGCGCAGCGCCCGGCTGCTCATGCCCTCCTGGCACCGGCGTTACCGGCAGGCGGTGCGCAGCGGAGAGATCTCGTTGGAGCGCGCGGTTATAGAGTTTCTTCGGTCTCTGGATTGAAAAATAACGACGTATGTTACGAAACAGACGCGTATGCCAAGGCGGGGCCACCCCGAAGTATCGTCTTCGCCGAGACAGCCCCTGGCACCCGAACCTGTTGTTTCACGAGACGTTCAACTGCAGGGGGAGGCGCTGGCGCACAGGCTCTCGAGAGCACGCACACGCCCACTCAGACGACAGAGCAGGCAGGGCACCTTGCGGTTGATGGCATAGACCAGCAAAGCCGCCGCAATCAAGGCAGAAAACACCATGCCGATCCAGGCATAGTCGGTCACGCCCTCCAGACCGTAGGTCCCGTAGGCGAAAATCCCGAACAGCAGGGCAGAGCCAAAACCAACGATAATGGGAAACATGATTCGTTTCCTCCGAAGCGATACATGGATGTTAGTATATTAGCGTTTTCTAATTATGCAACCTTTTTTCCAGCCGGGAGACAGCGGCCCATGCAAGCGGGACTTGTTCTGGCGTCGCAAGAAACGCGATATGCCGCCGGCAGGGAAGCCAGCGTCGAGCCTACAGCGACCTGTTCATGTCCTCCCAGGGGAGGACATGTCGCCTATCCATTGTTCGCCTTGTAGAGCCGATCGGCGCGACGAGCGCTCGCAGATGCCGCTCGCGCCGCATTCACGACTGCGGGTTGTCGGAGAAGCGGCGGATGCACGCTGCTTACCCCCCTGTTTTCCCCTTTGCCTCCAACGCCTCAGCAAGTAGGATTAACCTACAACTTGCGCTGCATTTCCCTACCGCAAACCGGGAGCGTTCGGATGGCTAGGGCAAACGATACAGCAATGGGGACCGATCAGGGTCCAGCCCGAGAAGATCAGGAGGCTCCACGCGCCCTGGTTCGGCTGCTGAAATCGGCTGGCGTGCGCTTCAACGGCGGCCGCCCCTGGGATATCAAGGTCCGCGATCCCGAGCTTTACGACCGGGTGCTGCGCCAGGGCTCGCTCGGATTCGGTGAGGCTTACATGGACGGGGCCTGGGACAGCGACCGCTTGGACGAGACCTTCCACAAGCTGCTTGACGCCCGTCTCGACACCAAGATCCGTGGGGTCGCAAAGCTTCAGTTCCTGGGGCTGCTCCTGCGCAGCCTGGTCTTCAACCGCCAATCGCGAAAACGCGCCTTCCAGATCGGTGAGCGCCACTACGACATCGGCAACGACGTCTACTCGGCCATGCTCGATCCGACCATGAGCTACAGCTGCGGCTACTGGAAGGACGCGACGAACCTGGAGCAGGCCCAGATCGCCAAGCTCTGTCTCATCTGCGAAAAGCTGCAGCTCGAGCCGGGAGAGCGGCTGCTGGACATCGGCTGTGGCTGGGGGGGACTGGCCAAGCTCGCGGCCGAGAGCTACGGCGTAGAGGTCACAGGAATCACCGTCTCCAAGGAGCAGCAGCGCCTCGCCCGCGAGCGCTGTGCAGACCTGCCTGTTAACATAGAGTTGATGGACTACCGCGACCTTGAGGGCGATTTCGACAAGGTCGTCTCCGTGGGCATGTTCGAGCACGTGGGCCCGAAGAACTACCCGGCCTACTTCGCGGCGGTGAATCGGGTGATGGCGGCCCACGGGCTGTTTCTGCTCCACACCATCGGCCACTACGACCAGATGCACACCACGGACGCCTGGTTCGACAAATACATCTTTCCCAACGGCCATATCCCATCGGCGCGCCAGCTCAGCAAGGCGATTGAGAAGGACTTGATCATGGAAGACTGGCACAACTTCGGCCAGGACTACGACACAACGGTCATGGCCTGGTGGGAGCGATTCGACAAGGCCTGGCCTGAGCTGGCCGACAAGTACGGAGAGCGCTTCTATCGCATGTTCAAGTATTACCTGCACGCCTGCGCAGGTTACTTTCGCTCCCGCCATGGGCAGCTCTGGCAGCTGGTGCTGAGCAAACGAGGGCGCAGCGAGATCTACCGCTCCGTACGTTGAGACAATCGACCATTACTTGACAATCCTTCAGGGCGCATTCGGTCTTACAGTGCTCGTCGGCTTCGCCTGGCTGTTGAGCGAGGACCGACGGGCGGTTGCTCCGCGCATCCTGGTAGCCGGCCTGGGTACTCAGCTCGGGATCGCGCTGCTGCTGCTCAAGCTCCCGCCGGTGAAGGAGCTGTTCCTCGCCCTGAATGAGCTGGTGCTGGCCCTGCAAGCGGCCACGCAGGCGGGAACGGGCTTCGTCTTCGGTTATTTGGGCGGCGGCGACGCCCCCTTCGAGACGGTCTATCCGCAGAACAGCTTTGTCCTGGCCTTCCAGGCCCTGCCGTTGCTGCTGGTGATCAGTGCCCTGTCCGCCCTGCTCTTTTACTGGCGGGTGCTGCCGGCGGTAGTAAATGGATTCGCCTGGCTTCTGCGCAAGACGCTCGGAATCGGCGGCGCGCTGGGGCTGGGAGCGGCAGCGAACATCTTCGTGGGCATGACCGAAGCGCCGCTGCTCATCCGGCCCTACCTGGTATCCATGCCACGCAGCTCCCTGTTCGGGCTCATGACCTGCGGTATGGCCACCATCGCCGGAACCGTGATGGTGCTTTACGCGAGCATCCTGGGACCCGTGATTCCGGGCGCCCTCGGGCATATCCTGACCGCCTCCCTGATCAGTGCGCCGGCGGCATTGATGGTCGCCGCGGTCCTGGTTCCCCACGCCCCGGAGCAAACCGAGAACGAGAGGGTGGAGCTAAAGCACGCTTACGGCGGCGCTATGGACGCGATCACCCGCGGCACCCTGGACGCCATACCCCTGTTCCTGAACATCATCGCCCTGCTGGTTGTGCTTGTGGCCCTGGTGACCATCGCCAATCAAGCGCTGGGGATGCTCCCGAATGTCGCAGGAGAAGCGCTTAGCCTGCAGCGCATCCTCGGCTGGGCGATGGCCCCGATCGTCTGGCTGATAGGCATCCCCTGGGCGGAGGCGCAAACCGCAGGTTCACTCATGGGGATCAAGACCGTCCTCAACGAGCTCCTGGCTTACATCGAGCTCGCGGGGCTGCCCGAGGGGAGCCTGAGCGGGCGCAGCCGGCTGATCATGACTTACGCGCTTTGTGGGTTCGCCAACTTCGGCAGCCTCGGGATCATGATCGGAGGACTGGGGGCCATGGCCCCGGAGCGCCGCGGTGAGGTCGTAGCCTTGGGGATGAAATCCATCCTGGCCGGTACACTGGCGACCCTGATGACAGGCGCCGTCGTGGGTATGCTGCTGTAGGATTGCGTTCGCTGAATAACCTACCGCGTCCGCCGCCCCGACCATCTCGGGGCAGCAATCAGTATCCCTCACCCGTCGGCGCCGCCACTCCCCTTGTCGTCATCCCGCTCCAAGGGCTGCGGGTTGCCGCCGCCTGGCGCCTTCCACCTGGTGACTGCGCCGACCTTCTCCTTCGCCGCCCCGTCAGCCAGGTAAAGGTGTACATCCTGCTGCGGGTAGGGGATGCCGATCCCGGCGGCATCGAACCGATGCTTGACCGTTTTGGTGACGTCCCACTAGACGTCCCAGTAGTCCTCCGTCTTGGCCCAAGGCCGGCAGATGAAGTTCAATGAAGGCCGCCTTCATCCGAAACCAGCCAGCCCTTGATGGCAATCCAGGTGGAGGTGGTGTCCGTGAAGTCGAGCTCGATGCCCTGCACGGATCGGATGTAAAGCTGGTAGTCCGTGATCTTGGCCAGGGTGTCTTTATCTTCCTGATCGGTCTTGGAGACCAGCTCATCCAAAACCGCGTTGAGGTTGTCGATGAGCTGGCCTTGATTCCGTCGACCGTCTCTCGGGCTTCGGCGGCCACTTTTTCGGTCTCCTCGATCGTCTGCACATCCCCGGTCGCCTTGGCCTCTTGGGTCTTGTCATGGATCTCTTTCAGCTGATCCTTGGCCTCCCGGGCCTGCCCCTGAATCTTCTTGGCCTTCTCGATCTCCCTGTTCTGGCGCTTGACCGCGATCTCGGCCTTACCGATCTCGATCACCTTATCTCTGAGCAACGCTTGCCAAGCGTCCGCTTCCGCCAGAAGCTCGTTCTTGGTCAATGCCTTGAGAATTAGCTCCAGCTCTGTCCGGACACTGCACAAGCCCCGGACGGGAGGTTTCGAGCCGAATGCCTTTCGACGTGAGACGGGCTCAGGGTTTGAGCCCCCGCCTACCTGAAAATTGGCGTCATACGGAGACAATCCGCGGGGAAACGAGACCATGACCCGAGCGAGAGACAAGAACCAGCCATCGTTGGCGCTGAGCAAGGCGCCCACGCGTGACATCGTCATTCAGCGCAGCGCAATCGCAGGCTTCCGCCACCACGACGCCCCTTTCCTTTGGGATGCACTGCGCCCGCGTCTGGCGATAATCCTGGCGCGTGAACCGCACAATTCCCACGATCCGGACGCAGTCGCCCTGTTTTGGCGCGGCAGAAAGCTCGGATACCTACCGAAAAGCGAGAACTTCGTGGTCGCGCGCCTCTTGGAGGGCGACCGCCCTCTCAGCGCACGTATTCGCTGCGTGATTCCGCAGGCCGACCGAAACCTGAAGATACAGGTCGAAGTGCTCCTGCACTGATCACTACCAAAGCTCGTCTTCTAGGAGAGCCTGTCCCGCTGCTGCAAAATCGGTGCATACTGCGGCGTGGGCACTGCAAGCCGCGCTCTAAACCAACCGGGAGATGCGACCCCATGAGCGACCCGATCCTAGGCATCTGCTGGCACTGCGGCCAAGCCCTGACTGCCGCCGACTTTGGTCGCGAGACCAATTGCCCCGGCTGCTCAAAACCAACCCGGGTGTGCCGCAACTGCCGCCACTTCGCCCGTGGTCGGCCCAACGACTGCGTAGAGCCTATGGCGGAGCCCATTCTGGAGAAGGAGCGGGCCAACTTCTGCGAGCTCTTCGAGCCGACGGACAGTCCCGCCGTCGGAGGTCCGAACGCCGCAACCGGCGACCTGGTCAAGGCCGCTGAAGACCTGTTCAAGTAGCCACCCCATGACGCTCGGAATTCCCCTAAGATTCAAGACCCCAGACTTGCTCGCGATGGTCTGGGCACTGCCGGCGCTACTACTGGGCGCTACCACCTGCGCCGGGCCGCCCGACTATGATGCAAAACGCGAGGCGCTGGTGGTCGAGCTCGAGCGACAGGTCAAGGCGACCGGGTACGAGCTGGGCACCGATCGCCTCGACCCGGCCGTCGCCGCCGCCATGAGGACCGTACCGCGACATGTATTCGTGCCGGCACACCTGCGCGACGAGGCCTATGTGAATCACCCTCTGCCCATCGGCGCGGGTCAGACCATCTCGCAGCCGTACATCGTGGCGATCATGAGCCAGCTGCTGGGAGTCGGTCCCGGAGACAAGGTCTACGAGCTGGGGACCGGCTCCGGATACCAGGCCGCAGTGCTCGGGGAGATGGGTGTAAAGGTCTACTCCGTGGAGATCGTACCCGAGCTCGCCGCGCGGGCCCGGGAAACGCTCGCGGGGCTGGGATATAAGAACGTCCGGATACGCACTGGAGACGGCTATGCGGGTTGGCCGGAGGCGGCACCCTTCGACGGCATCATCGTCACCGCCGCCGCCGACCACGTGCCCCAACCGCTCATTGACCAGCTCGCGCCTCGAGGGCGCTTGGTCATGCCGATAGGGGAGACCGGCAGGACCCAACAGCTGGTGGTCATGGAGAAAACCGAGACAGGAACCCTGAAGCGCAAAGAGGTGCTGCCGGTGCGCTTCGTTCCAGTTACCGGAACCAACGTTCGCTGATTTCCCCGGAGCCAATCGCATGCAACTGGAGGCCGAGGCCCGCGCGATCGAATCCTTTCACCGGCATCCGCGGGTGCTGCGGCTCGAATGCGGTATACAGCACTACGACTGGGGCTGTCCCGAAGCCATCCCCGCAATTCTCGGCCGTCCGAATCCCGAAGGCCGGCCCTTCGCCGAGCTCTGGGCCGGTGCCCACCCGGACCTTCCCTCCCAGGCAATCATCGACGGCGTCAGGGTGCCCCTGGATCTGCTGTTGCACGAGGCGGCGACGGAGACCCTGGGCCAGACCATTTCTTCGCGGTTCCGTGGCGAGCTTCCCTTCCTGATGAAGATCCTGGCGGCCGACAAGGCGCTGTCCATTCAGGCTCACCCCAATCGGGCACAGGCGCTACTCGGCTTCGAGCGCGAGAACCTCGCGGGCGTGCCGCGGGACGCGGCGACCCGCAACTACCGGGATCAACATCACAAGCCCGAGCTGCTGGCCGCCCTCGGCGATTTCTACGCCCTGCGTGGATTTCGCCCCGTGCACGAGATCGAGCAAATGCTCGCCTCGACACCTGAGCTGGCCCCACTGGCCGGGCACAATGTGCGAGACGAGGCGGGTTTAGCCGCCCTGTACGGCCATATCCTGCACCTGGATCGAGCCGGCGCGAGCACACTGCTCCAGCCCCTGCTCGAACGCCTGGAGCGGGAGGAGAAAAAAAGCCCATTCTCACCGGACGACCGGGAATACTGGATGCTCCGCGTCCACCACGAGCTCTCGAACCCGGGCCGCCCGGATCAAGGCTTGCTGTCCATGCTCCTGCTCAATCTGGTTCACCTGCGCCGGGGCCAGGCCATTTTCCTGCCGGCGGGGGAACTGCACGCCTACCTGCAAGGCGCAGGCATCGAGATCATGGCAAACTCAAACAACGTGCTGCGTGGCGGGCTGACGAGCAAGCACGTGGACCCGGACGAGCTGCTTCACATCGTGCGCTTCGGCGCCGGGTCGAACGAGGTGCTGGACCCGGAGACCAATGCGCAAGAGCCGCGGTTGGCCGAATACCGGACACCGGCATCGGAGTTCTCCCTCAGCCGTCTGGGGCTCGACCCCGGGCTCCCGTACGCAATCGAGCCTGGCGAGATGAGGCTTGCCCTGATAACCAAAGGCTCCGTGGAGGTAAGAGAGGAAGGCCAACCGCGGCTGAGGGCGCGCGCCGGGGACGCATTGCTTTTCCCGGCGGGGCGCAGCTGCCGGGTCTTTGCGGCTGAAGGGGCGGAGCTGTGGCTGGCAGGTGTTCCCGCAGCAGGCCCCGGCTCGAGAAATGCCGCCTAAAACAGCTCATCGATAACCCGCGGCGCGGCACGTTTAACACCGCCAGACTTCTTTCTACCCGATCCGCCACTGGCGTAGCCCACCGGCCTGGGACCCTGCAAGGCATTGACGTACTCCGCTCGGATCCACTCGTCGCCCTTTTGCACCATGCCTGCGGGCGGATCCAGAATCGCGCGGGGTTTGTCCTTCAGGGCCTCGCGCATGAACTCCGTCCACATGCCGAGGCCAGCCTGACCACCGGTCTCGCCCCTGCCCAGGGGGTGGAACTCGTCGAAGCCCATCCAGGCGACGGTAACGTAGTCCTTCTGGAATCCGCAGAACCAGGAGTCGCGCACGTCATTGGTGGTCCCGGTCTTACCGGCGATGTCCTCGCGCTTCAGCTTCAGCGCCCTGCGCCCGGTCCCGCGTTTGATCACGTCCTGCATCATGGAGGTCATCTGGTAGGCCACACGCGGATCCAGCACTTGCTCGGCGAGGTTCCCCTCGCTCTGCGCAAGGGGCGCGGTCTCTGCGGTGGACTCCTCGTAGCGAGCCCAGCAATCCGAGCAGGCACGGGCCGCTTTCGCCTCAAACACCACCTGACCCACGCCGTTCTCGACCCGGGTGATGAAGTGAGGCATCACACGGTACCCGCCGTTGGCAAAAGGGGCAAAGGCCCCGGCCATCTGCAAAGGGGATACCTCCGCGGTACCCAACGCCATAGACAGGCCCAGGGGAAGCTCCTTGAGGTTGAAACCGAAACGTTGGATGAAATCCCTGGTCTCATCCAACCCCAAGCGGTTGAGCAGGTTAATGGTCGCCAGGTTGCGGGACAGGTACAGGGCCTTGCGCATCGGAATGCGGCCCATGACCTTACGGTCGTAGTTTTGGGGATTCCATCCCGCCCGAGAGAAATGCTCGTCCCGCACCCGGCTGACCGGGGTGTAGCCCTTGCTCAAGGCGGCGGCGTAAATGAAGGGCTTGAAGCTGGAGCCGGGTTGACGGCGTGCGTCCACCGCCCGGTTGAACTTGCTGTCGTCGAAGTAATAGCCGCCCACCAGGGCGAGGATGGCGCCGTCGCGCGGGGAGAGAGAAACCAGGGCCCCGGCGACCGAGGGGATCTGCGACAGCTCCCAAGCCCCCTCATCGTCCTGCCAGAGACGGATCAGGTCACCGACGGCCACCGCTTTGGACACCTTGCTCGGCCGGGAACCGGCCCATTTCGAGTTCTTGAAGGGACGCGCCCACTTGACCTGCTTGAGGCCGAGGGTCACGCGCTCACCCTTGCCGATGTAGACCTGCGCCTCCTTGGCGCCCACCTCGACGACGATCCCGGCCGTAAGCTCAGGCAACACCCGAACGTCTGCCAGCAGCTGATCGAGCTTCTGCTCATCGGCACCCGCGATGTCGAGCTTGGCCTCGGCGCCGTGGTACCCGTGACGCTTATCGTAGGCCCGCAGGGACTTGCGCAACGCGTCCTGAGCAGCGCGTTGCAGCCAGGACTCGAAGGTGGTGGTCACGCGATAACCTTCCAGGTACGCGTCCTCGCCGAATCGCTCCACCATCTCGCGGCGCACCATCTCGGCCGCGTAGCCGGCCTGCAGATCCACCGCCTTGCGGTGCAGCTTGGCCTGGTCCTTCACCGCCGAGGCGCTCTGAAACTCGTCCTCGGTGATATACCCGAGGTCGCGCATCCGACGCAAAATGTAGTTGCGCCGCTCATGAGCCCGTCTTGGATTGGAAACCGGGTTGTTGGCCGACGGTGCCTTGGGAAGGCCGGCAAGCATGGCCATTTCGTGGATCTCGAGCTCGTCCAACGTCTTGCCGTAGTACAAGGCCGCCGCCGCGGAAACCCCGTAGGCGCGATGGCCGAAGAAGATCTTGTTCAGATAGAGCTCGAGGATCTCCTCCTTGGTGAGGGTGCGCTCGATGTGCAGAGAAAGCAGCAGCTCGGCGAACTTGCGCTGGAAGCTCTTTTCCCGGGAAAGGAAAAAGTTGCGCGCCACCTGCATGGTAATGGTACTGCCGCCTTGGGAGCGCTCCCCGGTCCGCGCATAGCTGACGGCCGCCCTCCCGATGCCCATGAGATCGACGCCCTCGTGCTCGAAAAAGCGGCTGTCCTCGGTGGCCAGAAAGGCATTCACCAGCGTAGGCGGGACCGCATTGAAGGAAACCGGGCTGCGACGCTCGACGCCGAACTCCGCCATGAAAGCACCATCGGCGCTGTAAACGCGCAGGGGTTCCTGTAACCGCACCTCCTTGAGTACATTCGTCTCCGGTAGATCCGTCAGGGTGACGGCGACGAACGCGCTGACGGCGGTCAGACCCACCATCACCAGATCGAGGGCAACGCCGAACAGGCCGGCGATCATATGCGTCAAGCTGCCGAGGAAGGAAGAGCGGCGTTTTACGGGCGCCTCGCGCGGCTCCGGCTTAATCGACGACTCGCTCTGCCAATCCGGGGATATGGTTTCCTCGGCTTCTAGATCTTTCTCCACGCGGGACTCCATCCGAGTTTTATTGGCAAATCAGGGGGTGTGCTCTTGGACCGGCGGGCAAAGGGGTCTGGCCTAGCGGCGGCGGTACCGCTCGCCCGGTCTTGCGATCCCGGACCCGGCGAAGCGAGGCATTGCATCATTGACAAGGGCGGGGCTTTCCGAGAAAAGGTCGCGTACGCACCACTTCGGTCTTCGACCGATCCGGCGGCCGGAGACAAGGGCCTGAGCGCAGGATTCTACACCATCGCGTCGACTGAGAGACAAGGAACGTCTCGGCCGCCGGCAAGCAGGCAGCCCCTTACCATACGCGGGGCACGCCTCGGGCATCCGGCAACGGAAGCGACAGAAAAAAACAATTGTTTTAAGCTTGTGTTTTCCTCGATTGGAGACCCAAGGAACGTGCTGAGCCCCGCCCCTGCAGCCGACACCCGCGAGCGCCTCCTTCAGGCGGGCATGGAGGTGTTTGCCGAGCACGGCTTCGAGGCGGCCACTATCCGCGAAATCTGCCGCCGCGCCGGCGCCAACGTGGCCGCCATCCACTACCACTTCGGCGATAAACGCCGGCTCTACGCAGCGATCTTCGACAGCGTCTTCAACTTGCTGCGCGAACGCCGGACCTCGTTCCTTCCCGCGCAAGCACCACCGCAGGAGCGGTTGCGAATGTACATCCGCGCCCTGTTCGAGGAAATTTTCGACTGCGACGGCGATACCCGCCGCTGCACTCAGCTCTCCGCCATCTACCTGATGGAGATGGCGCAGCCGACGGAAGTCCTGGACCGGGTGGTCGCGGACCACATGCGGCGGGACGCCGAGGAGCTTTACAGTATCGTCTCCAACCTGCTCGGGGAGCAGTTTGGAAAAGGGGAGGTAATCGATTGCTCGGCCAGCGTAGTGGGACAGATCCTTTACTACTATCACGCCGAGCCTATCATCAGCCGCCTGCACCCGGACCGGCCGCCGGTGCCACAGCGGCTCGACGAGCTGTGCGACCACGTTTGGCAATTCTCCCTCGGCGGCATCCAACACCGCCGCGATTCCCTCTCCGGTGGATGACTGCAATGGCTATCGGGGCCCGGTTCCAACCATTTCTCTGGACGGCAGCACTTTTAGCCGCTCCCTGCGGCGCCGGCGAGCCGGACCCGGCTCTGGTCACCGCCGAGCCTGCGGTACGTGAAATCGCCCTCACCGGGTTCACCCGCGCGCGCGCCGAGCTGCCCCTGGTGGCGGAGACGCCGGGGCGCGTAGAGGAGGTCACGCAGGATATCGGCGGGACCATCGGTGAGGACGGGACCTTCGCACGCCTGGACGATACCTTCATTGCGCTGGAGCTCGAAGAGGTAAAGGTCCAGCAAGAGCGCCTCCACGCCCAGATCGACTATGATCGGCGCGAGGTCACGCGTTACACCAAGCTGGCACGCAAGAACAACGCCTCCGCCTCCCAGCTCGACACCCTGGAGCAGACCCTGCGGGACAACCGCCACGAGCTGCGGGTCTTGGAGGTCAAGGAGCGGATCCTCGAAGAGCGCCTGGTGCGCACGCGCATCCGCGCCCCCGCGGGATGGCGCGTCACGGGCCGCGACCTGGAGCCCGGACAGTGGGTCAAGGACGGGGAGAGCGTCGGACAAGCGGCGGACTTTTCCGCCCTGATCGTTCCCTTCGCCCTCACGCCGGAGCAGCACGCTGCCCTGACCGCATCGAGCGGCGGCATCAGCCTGCGACTGCCCGACCTGCAGCTCGACGTGGCCGCAACCATCTACCGCACGAACCCGGGATTCGACCCGGCCACGCGAAAAATCGCCGTGGACCTTCAGATCCAGGACCAAGTCGAGCCCCGCCGCGGAGGCCTGCGCGCCCAGCTGAGGTTGCGCCTGCCGGAGCGGACCGGGGCGGTGATGCTGCCCCACGCAGCGGTGCAGCGCAGCTACGAGGAGCTTTGGGTCACCCGCGAGGACGGCGAGCGTCTGCGCGTCATGCTGCTCGGCAGCAGCACAGGAGCAGACGGCGAACGGCTGCGGGTCGCCTCACCGGATATCAAGCCGGGGCAGCGCTTCCAGCTTTCGCGGCGGCGAGCTAGCAAGTGAGGCCCGTCGTCCGCTTCACCCTGGGTCAGCGGGTCCTGTTCAACCTGGTTTTCGTCCTCTTGATGGTGGCGGGCGCCTTCTCGGTGAGCCGGCTCTCCGTGGAACGCTATCCGGAGGTCAACTTCGGCAAGGTCATCATCAACACCATCTACCCCGGGGCCTCGCCGCGGGACGTGGAGGCATTGGTCACCATCAAGATCGAGGAGGCCCTGGACGGGCTTGAGCACGTAGAGTTTATCCGATCCAACTCGGTGCGCGAGCGCTCCACGCTGCTGGTCAAGTTCCAAGACGACACGGACTACGACGCCCTCTTCGACGAACTGCGCTTTCGCGTGCTCAGCATGCTGGACGAGCTGCCGTCGGGAGTGGACCCCCCGACGTTCGACCTCATCAACACCTCGTTCTGGCTGCCGGTGGTCTCGGTCAATCTGGTGGGCGAGCGCTCCAACCGGGCCCTCACCCTGATGGCCGAGGAGCTCCAGGTCCCCCTCTCGCGCATCCCCGGCGTCATCGAGGCGGAGGTCGTGGGCGAGTACCAGCGCGAGTTTCACGTCTACCTGGACCCGCACAAGCTCAACGCCCAGGGGGTGAGCTTCGAGCAAGTGGCCAGCGCCCTCGAGGACGCTAACCTGACCATCCCCGCCGGGGACTACAAGGACGGCTCAGGCGAGTTCGTGGTGCGGGTGGACGAGCGCTTCCGCACCCGCGAGCAGGTGGTCTCCACCGTGATTCGGCGTGACCTGGACGGCTCCTTCGTAACCCTGGAGGACCTGATCTCCGAAGCCTACGTCGGCTACCGGGACCCCCACATCATCACCTCCGTCAACGGCCGGGACTGCGTCACGGTCAAGATGCTAAAGGCCCCGGACGGCAACGCCCTGGACATCCACGACGCGGTCCTGCACATCGTCGACGAGCATGCCCCCAGCCTGCGGAAGCAGGGCGTGGAGGTGATCCTGACCCAGGACTCCACCACCTACATCAACGAGTCCATGAGCACCCTGGGCTGGAACATGGCCGTGGGTATCGGGCTCGTCAGCCTGATCCTCTGGTACTTCATGGGCATGCGAAACGCGGCTCTGGTCACCGTCGGCATCCCCTTCTCCTTCCTGGTGACCATGATCCTCATGGACCTCACCGGCAACTCCCTGAACGAGATCACTCTGTTCTCCTTCGTGCTGGTGTCCGGGATCATCGTCGACGACGCCATCGTGGTGATCGAGAACATCTACCGCCACGTGCAGGAGGGCACCCCCCTGGAGCAGGCCATCGTCAACGGCACCGCCGAGGTGATGCTGCCGGTGATCTCGGCCACGGCCACCACGGTGGCGGCCTTCCTGCCCATGTTGATCATGACCGGCTCCACCGGGGAGTTCTTCGCCCTCATACCCAAGGCCGTCAGCTTCGCCATCGTCGCCTCCCTGCTGGAGTGCCTGTTCATCCTGCCCTTGCATTACCTGGACTTCGGCCCGCGGCCCAAGGCCGGCGGTGTCCCTCTTGAGGACCGTGACAACGCCCTGCTGCGGGGCCTGCGCCGAGCCACCGACGCCCTGATCCGGCTCACCATGCGCTTGCGCTACCTGAGCCTCTCCCTGGTCTTCGTCATCTTCGTTGCCGCGGTGGCCATCCTCGGGGTCTCGATCGCCGGCGTCGCACCGCTGGTCCGCATCAAGTTCTTCCCGGACGACTACACCCTTTACTACGCCTTCGTCGAGGGACCGGCCAACACCCCCATCGAGATCACCGACGAGAAGACCCGCGAGATCGCCCGCTTCATCATGGACGATGGCCCCGGCTACGCCCGCTCAGCGGCGGGCTTCGCCGGCTTCGTCATCAACGAGGACTACGAGGAGGAGTTCGGTCACAACCTGGGCACCGTCGCCGTGCCCCTGCCGGACCGCAAGGAGCGCGCCTTCGACGACCCGTTGGAGCACCTGGATGCCATGCGCGAGCGGCTCAAAGAGCGCTTCGCCAAGGACGGCTTTGAGATCAGCGTGCGGGCCGAGAAGGACGGGCCGCCCACGGGCAAGGACGTGAACATCCAGATCGTGGGCTCGGACGAGCGCGCGGTGCAGGATCTATCCGACGCGCTGTTGCGCGCGTTGAGAGAGAACCCGGACCTGGGTCCCCATCTGACCGAGCTCAAAGACAATCGGGGCCGTCCCTCCCGCGTCTTCCGTCTGGAAGTGGACGAGCCCAGGGCCCATGAGCTCGGGCTGACGCAGGGAGACGCGGCGCGGCTGGCCGCGGCGGTGCTGGACGGCCGCTACATCGGCGAGTACCGCCTCAGCGACGAGGAGATCGACCTCAAGCTCCGGATCGACCCGAGCTACATCGACGCCCCGGAGGCGGCGCTCTCCATCCCCGTGCAGGAGCACCCTTCGGGTCCCGTGCACCTGGGGGACATCGTCCGTCCCGTGGCGGAGATCCAGCCCGGCGAGCTCAAGCGCTACCGCGGCCAGCGCAGCCTGACCATCACCGCCAACATCAAGCCGGGCGCGCCCATCTCCTCTTCCCGGGTCGCGGCCTGGGTCAAACAGCATTACCAGGAGATCCGCGACCGCTTCTCGGGGGCCACCCTGGTCTTCGGCGGAGAGTTCGAGGAGACCCAGCGCTCCTTCGACAGCCTGACCCAGGCATTCGGGCTGGCAGTGCTGCTGATCTACCTCATCCTGGCAACCCAGTTCAAATCCTACGTCCAGCCGCTGATCATCCTCTCGGCGGTCATGTTCTCCATCATCGGCGTGGTCTTCGGCAAGCTGGCCACCCAATCCCTGTTCACGGTCAACAGCTTCATCGCAGTAGTGGGCGTCACCGGGGTGGTGGTCAACGACTCCCTGGTCCTGCTCGACTTCATCAACCGTCGTTACCGCGAGGGCATGTCCCGCATGCAAGCCGTCGCCGAGGGCGTGCGCGTGCGCCTGCGCCCCATCGTGCTGACCACCCTGACAACGACCCTGGGCCTGTTACCCATGGCTACGGGCATCCCCAGCTACTCCCTGGTCTGGGGCACCATGGCGTCCACCTTCGTCACCGGCCTGGCCACGGCGACCTTCCTCACGCTCTTCATTGTCCCCGTGGCTTGGGATCTGCTGATGGAAGGGAAGGAGCGCAGGGCTGACAGACGAGAGCGTAAGGCCGCGGCAAGCAGCTAGCTTTTGTCCTCCATCGTCCCGGCTCCAAGCCGAGACGACGTACCTAAAGCCCCGAACCGTCCCGTGCGGACACTCAAGAGTCCGACAAATCCAGCAGGATGCGCGGCATGTCCCCGGCCAGACCCAGATAAGGCGCGATGCGGATCCGAACCCTGGAGTGCTCGGACTGCTTGCTCTGGACCTCGGCGGGTATGTCCTCGGCCACGTGGCGACCCGCAGAGAGAAAGTACGGCAGGACGACGACCTCGCCCGCGCCGGCCTGCACCGCCGCCTCTATGCCATCCGGGATGGAGGGCTCGGCGATCTCCAAAAAGGCGCACCCGACAGAATCGAAGCGTGCACCAGCCTGGTCGGCGAGCAAATCCGCCAGCCGTCGGATCTCCTCGTTCGATGCCTCGCGGCGGCTTCCGTGGGCGACCAACAGCAGGCTACGCATCTGGTGTAATCCTCGTAAGAAATTCATCCGGTGGCAATCGAGCGCAGATCAACACCAAGCTGACCTTTCGTACCTGGTACGTCTTAGCGTCTCTGCGCGATCTGTTTGCAGGGTCTCCCGGCACAGGTGGCCATGGCAACTCGCGCGTTGACCTACTGATCCGCCAAGCTCTTGGACACAACCTCGTAGACGTCCTTGGACAAAGACTCAACCTCCAGGATGCGTTCCAGCAGGGCGCGCATCAGACCCTGGCGGCCGTCGTCGAAGCGCCGCCAGCGCGCCATGGCCTGCAGCAACCGGGCGGCGATCTGGGGATTGATGGGATCGAGCTCCAGCACCCGATCGGCGAGGAACCGGTAGCCGGCTCCGTCCGCCGCGTGAAAGCGCACCGGGTTACCCGTGCAGAAGGCGCCGACCAGGCTGCGCACCCGGTTCGGATTGGTGTTGGAGTAATCGGGATGGCTCAGCAGCCGGCTCACGCGCCCAAGGGTGTCTTCTCTCTTACCGGTTGCCTGGATGGCGAACCACTTGTCGAGCACCAATTGATCGTTTTTCCAACGCCGGTAGAAACCCGACAGGGCCTCCTCCCCCGACGCCCCGCCGCCATCGACCAGTAGACGCAGCGCCGCGAAGGCGTCGGTCATGTTTCGGTCGGCGGCAAATTGGTCGCGGCACAGGGCCCGTGCCTGCGGATCATCGCCCTGCATCAGGTAGCCGAGGCAAAGGTTCTTCATGGACCGCCGACCGACGGCCTCGGGCGTCGGCTCGTAGGGGCCCGTCTCCCGGTTCTCCTCGACGGCCGCGAGCAGCTCATCCTGCAGCTCCGAGGCGATGCGCGTCTTCAATGCCTCCCGGGCACGATGAATGCCGTCCACGTCCACGATCTCCATCTGGTCGGCCAGATAGGACTCCGACGGCAATGTCAGGATCTCCGCCAGCAGGGCGCCGTCCGTCCCGCGGCTCTCCAGCGCCTGGCCGAAGGCCCCGATGAAGCCGCTTGGCACCAGTGTGTCCGGCTCCGCAACCATCTGCAGCAGGATGCGCTGGGCCAGGGTCTGGGCCGCGTGCCAGCGGTTGAAGCCGTCGTTGTCCCGGGCCATGAGGAACATGAGCTCCTCATCGCTGTACTGGTAACGGACCTGCACCGGCGCTGAGAATCCCCGCAACAGGGACGGGACCGGCCGCTCGGGAATATCTAGGAAAACGAGCCGCTCCACACCCTCGCGCAGCTCCAACATGCGCGTACCTGGAGCCGCGGCTTCGCCCTCCCCCTCCCGCCGCAAGGGCAAGTCCTGTCCGTTGGCGTCCAGCAAGCCCAGGGCAAACGGGATGTGCAACGGCTCCTTGTACGGCTGTCCGGGAGTCGGCGGCGTTTGCTGGGTAACCTCCAGGCTATAGGTCCGCGCTGCCGGGTCGTAGTCGCTGTTTACCTGAAGCTCGGGGGTGCCGGCCTGGGAGTACCAGCGCCGAAAGTGGGCGAGATCCCGTCCGCTAGCCTCTTCCATGCAGCACACGAAATCCTCGGTGGTCACGGCCTGGCCGTCGTGGCGATCGAAATAGAGGTCGGTGGCCTTTCGGAACAGCTCGGGTCCCAGCAGATTGGCCAGCATGCGGACCAGCTCCGCACCCTTCTCGTATACGGTGGCGGTGTAGAAGTTGTTGATCTCGATGTAGGACTCCGGGCGCACCGGATGGGCCAGAGGTCCCGAATCCTCGGCAAACTGATGACCTCGGAGCATGCGCACGTCCTCGATGCGCTTGACCCCGCGGGATCCCATATCGGCGGAGAACTCCTGGTCGCGGAAGACGGTAAAACCCTCCTTGAGGCTGAGCTGGAACCAATCCCGGCAGGTGATGCGGTTACCGGTCCAGTTGTGGAAATATTCGTGGGCAATGACCCCTTCTATGCCCAGGAAGTCCTGGTCCGTGGCCGTGTCGGGCCGCGCCAGCACGTACTTGGCGTTGAAGATGTTGAGCCCCTTGTTCTCCATGGCGCCCATGTTGAAGTGGCCCACCGCCACGATCATGTAGACGTCCAGGTCGTACTCGCGGCCGTATTCCTCCTCGTCCCAGCGCATGGCCTTCTTCAGCGAGCGCATGGCGTGATCGCACTTGTCCAGGTTCTCGGGCTCCACGTAGATCCGCAGGTCGACCTCACGGCCCGATGCCGTCACGGTAGCGGTCGTCAACCGAGCGCAGGTCCCCGGCCACCAGGGCAAACAGGTAGCTCGGCTTGGGGAAGGGGTCCTCCCAGCGCGCCAGGTGCCGGCCATCGTCCAGGTCGCGGCTCTCGACCGGGTTGCCGTTGGACAGCAGCACCGGGTAACGAGCCTTATCCGCGGCGATACGGGTGCTGTACCTCGCCATGACGTCCGGCCGATCCAAGAAGTAGGTGATGCGGCGGAAGCCCTCGGCCTCGCACTGGGTGCAGAGCATGTCGCCGGAGAGATAGAGTCCCTCCAGAGCCGTATTCCGGGACGGGTGTACACGCACCCGCGTCTGGAGACGGAAGCGGTCCGGCACCCGGTGCACGATCAGGGACTCGGACTCGACCCGATACTCCGACGGTGCGAGATCCCTGCCCGTCGATGGCGACCCGTTCCAGCTCCAGCATCTCCCCGTGCAGCCGCAGAGTCCCCGTCGCCGCGCACGGCCGCCGGGTTGCGGCGGAGCTCCAGCGCCGCCTCCACCAGCGTCGTTTCCGGATCCAGGTCGAAGTGCAGGTCGACGCGTCGACCAGGAACTCGGGAGGACGATAATCTTTGAGGTGTACAGTGCGGGGCGTGTTACGGTACATGAAGTGCCTCGTAGGTGGGAGGAAGATGGCCAATCGACCGGCAACCAGCGGCTGTACCGCGGCCGATCCACTTGCGCCAACCCGATGTTCGAGGGTTTTATTCCGGTCTGCAGCCCGGGAATTTCAAGCCGCGGCCTCGATATGCGCCGTTTGACCGCGCCACACGGGCCACCGATCAATGCCAACGCAGAACAGGTAGGAGCCATGCCGAAAGTTGTAATGTACACGACCATGATCTGCCCTTACTGCATCCGGGCCAAGCACCTGCTGCAGCGCAAGGACGTGGACTTCGAAGAAATCCGCATCGACACGGACCGGGAGCAGATGCGGATCATGATGGAGCGCAGCCGGCGCAGAACGGTACCCCAGATCTTCATCGACGACTTTCACGTCGGCGGATTCGACGACCTGGCCGAGCTGGATGCCCGCGGCGAGCTTGATCCCCTGCTGGGACGATGAGCAGCGTGAGCGGCGATCCGGGCGCGTCCATGCGGCTGGACAAGTGGCTCTGGGCCGCTCGCTTTTTCAAGACGCGCCAGCTTGCGGTCGAGGCCATCAACGGCGGCAAGGTGCAGGTCAACGGCCAGCGCACCAAGCCCGGTAAGACGGTCCAGGCCGGCACACAGATGATCGTCCACAAGGGTTCTCTGGAGTGGGAACTGACGGTCAAGGCGGTCGCTAAGCAACGGCGGCCGGCGCCCGAGGCGGTCCTGCTGTACGAGGAGTGCGAAGACAGCCGGTTACGCCGTCAGGAGCTGGTGCGACAGCGGCGCGAGAGCGGCGACACGCTGACCGGTATCCCGGGGAGACCGAACAAACGCGATCGGCGGATGATCCAACGATTCACCCGCCGGTCGGAAGACTGATCCGAACGAAACTCCGACTATGGACAACGAGGTATTCCGCCGGACCTACCGCTCCATCAACGAGCGCTTTTGCCCCTACGAGAAGTGCATCCTGACCAATAACTGCGACTGCTCCCGCGCAAAACGTTTCTGCATCGCCGAGCGCGAGGGGGTCAACTGCGGCTCCGATGAGGCGCAGGCTTTGTGCCTGGAGCTGCTGGAGCTCCTGCGCCAACAGGCCCGTTTCGCGCTCAAGGCCACCGACGAGCGGGCCGCCCTGCCCCACGCCAAGGCCATGCGCGTGCAGGTCGGTGGTCTGCGCGGGCTGCACGCCGTCGTCGCCCCGGGCGAGCCGATTCCGGCGAAGATCGACGATATCTCTGCCATCGTCGAGACGGCCCGCGCGCAGTTCGGAAGACTCCGCGACCTGCCCTACCAGCCCATTATTCAGCAGATCGCCGCCTACAAGGGCCGCAGACGGTTTCGCCGCCTGCGTTGAGGCCGGCGCTCTTGCGGCTGCGAGCGTCCATCGAACGGCGCTTGCAGGCATGCTGCGATACGGGCCGACCCGCTCCTGCGAAAGGACAGCCGGGTGGTCAAAAAATGCCGCCGGCATGATGGACAACCGCCACCGTGGCGCGTCACAATTGGTCTGTTCTTCGAGCCGGAGCCGCCATCACGACCTATGTTGGTGCAGCCGCTCGAAAAAAACTTTCACCTGCATCCCGATTCATGCACTATGTGGGCCTTCTGCGGATATGGCCCGCAGTTTGCCTGGGTATTTTGGATGATCGCCAACCACCACCCTGCGATCTGCCGTTCCAAACTTTCCGCGGATTCAGATGATCCGCCCCTTGAGAAATTTGGAGGAGACGTTCGAAATGACAGTAACCCACGATGGTGCAACCCGCACCAAGAACCAAAAGCTGCTGACATGGGTTGACGAAATGGCCGCGCTCTGCGAGCCGGATCGCATCTATTGGTGCGACGGATCGCAGGAGGAATACGACCGGCTCTGCCAAGATCTGGTCGAGGCCGGCGTCTACACCCGCCTGAATCCGGAGAAGCGGCCAAACTGCTTTCTCGCCCGCTCCCACCCCAGCGACGTGGCGCGCGTCGAGAACCGCACCTTCATCTGCTCGACCAAGGAGGAGGACGCCGGTCCCACTAACAACTGGATGGAGCCTGCAGAGATGCGGGCCGCTCTCAAGGATAAGTTCACCGGATGCATGCATGGACGGACCATGTACGTCATCCCCTTCAGCATGGGTCCCCTGGGCTCCGACATCGCACACATCGGCATTGAGATCTCCGACTCGGCCTACGTGGTGACCAACCAGCGCATCATGACGCGCATGGGACAGGGTGCCCTGGACGTACTCGGCGAGAACGGCGAGTTCGTGCCCTGCATGCATTCGGTCGGCGCCCCGCTGGAGCCGGGCGAGGCGGACGTCCCCTGGCCTTGCGCCCCGAGCATCGACGACAAGTACATCACCCATTTTCCCGAGACCCGCGAGATCTGGTCCTACGGCAGCGGCTACGGCGGCAACGCCCTGCTCGGCAAGAAGTGCCTGGCCCTGCGCATCGCCTCGGTCATGGCCCGCGACGACGGCTGGCTTGCCGAGCACATGCTGATCCTGGGCATCGAGTCCCCCGAGGGCGAGAAGACCTATGTGTCGGCGGCCTTCCCCAGCGCCTGCGGCAAGACCAACCTCGCCATGCTGATCCCGCCCAAGACCATGGAGGGCTGGAAGGTCACCACCATCGGCGACGACATCGCCTGGATCAAGCCCAAAGACGATGGCAAATTTTACGCCATCAATCCCGAGTACGGTTTCTTCGGTGTGGCGCCGGGCACCAACTACGACTCCAACCCCAACGCCATGGAGTCGCTGAAGGAGAACGCCATCTTCACCAACTGCGCCCTCACCGACGACGGGGACATCTGGTGGGAGGGCATGACGAAGGAGCCGCCGGAGCATGCGATCGACTGGAAGGGCAATGATTGGACCCCCGGGACCGGCACGCCTTCCGCCCACCCCAACTCGCGCTTCACCGCGCCGGCCTCCCAGTGCCCCTCCATCGACCCGGCCTGGGAGGATCCGGCCGGCGTGCCCATCAGCGCCTTCGTGTTCGGCGGGCGGGTGAGCCACAACTTCCCGCTGGTCTATCAGGGCTACAACTGGGAGCACGGCGTCTACATGGCCGCCACCATGGGCTCCGAGGCCACCGCCGCCGCCATCGGCCAGGAGGCCATGCGTCGCGATCCCATGGCCATGCTGCCCTTCATCGGCTACAACATGGCCGAGTACTGGAGGCACTGGCTGAAGATCGGCCGCTCGCGCGTGGCCACCCCGCCGCGTATCTTCCGCACCAACTGGTTCCGCAAGGACGAGAACGGCAAGTTCATCTGGCCCGGCTTCGGCGAGAACATGCGGGCGCTGGAGTGGATCGTCGAGCGCTGCCGGGGAGGCGCCGGGGCCATCGAAAGCCCCTTGGGCTGGGTGCCGCCTTACGATGCCCTGGACTGGACCGGTCTGGATTTCAGTAAGGAGGACTACTACAAGATCATGAACATCGACCGCGAGACCGCGCGCAAGGAGGCCAACGATCAGGAGGAGCTCTTCACGCGCTTCGGCGATCACCTGCCAAGGGAGATGGAGCTTCAGCGCGAGCTTCAGCTCCAGCGCCTCTACCATTCGCCGGAGGTTTGGGATCTTGGCGCGACCGCGTCCTAGCGCGCGGACCAACGGGTGTCCTGACAGTCGCCCCCGTAACGACCGGGGGCTCTGACAAGACAGCCGTTCGAAAACGGCGAATCGGGGCCGCGAAAGCGGCCCCTTTCTTTTGCGGCGGACCCGCGAAAGGGACAAGTAGCGCCGCGGCCGGACGGACGCGATGTTGCAGATTCAGGCAAAAAAGCTAGGGTTAAGCGTACACCCTTTGTTTCAACTGATCCCTCGAGGAACCGAGATGAACCTGTCTCCGCGTACGCTCTTTCTGCTACCTACCCTTCTTGCCCTGTTCGGCTGCGGAGAAAAACCGGCCACCTACAGCGCTGACGTGAAGCCCTTTCTCGACAAGTACTGCATTCGCTGCCATGGCGAGGGGGGCGAGGGGGCCGAAGCCAGCGGCTTTCACATGGACGATTACGACAGCCTCATGAAAGGGACCAAGTACGGCGCCGTCGTCAAGGCCGGGGACAGCTTCACCAGCGTACTGGTGATGCTGGTGGAAGGACGGGCGGACCCGACGTTGCGCATGCCCCATGACGATGGCGAAGCGCCCTCACAGGCGGAGATCGCTGCCGTCAAAGCTTGGATCGATCAGGGCGCGAAAAACAACTGATAACTCAAAGAAAAACGGGGCTGTCTGCCCCGTTTTCTTAAGGTATCCGTATCAACCGGGATTACTGCCGTCGCACTCGAGGATGGACCGGAGGCCCGGGCATCGGCGGAGGCTCGGGCATAGCGGGCAGAGCAGGCATCTCCGGGGGCTCGGGCATTGGCGGCATTGGCGGCGGATCGGGCATGGGGGCTATCTCCGGCAATGGGGGCCCCTGGACCATGGATCTGCGCACGTAGCCCGGGAAATCCGGGTTCTGCCAGCCCTCCTCGGCCAGCTTCTCGGCGGGGGGACGCAGCCGGGAAGTGTAGTCGAGCACGGACGCCTCGTCGCGCCGCGAGAAGCCCTCAATCTGCTTCACCATCTTGGAATCGGCGTTCTTGCGCCTGTTAGCTCGAATCATATCGAACTGACGCACCAGGTAATTGTAGTGCTGACCGGCGATAGCGGGCTTGTGCTCTTCCTTATCGCCCTCTCCCGACTTCCCGTGGCATTTTTCGCAGTTTTCCTCATACAGCTGCTTACCATGCTCGAGGTCGTTCCCGGGACCGACACCATTTCGCGGGGTCATGGGCAGTTGGGCGACGTAAGCCGCCACGTCCGCGATCTGCTGTGGACCGCCGAGGATGCCGGGCACCGAGAAGGGGTACATCAATGGATTGTCGCGGTTGCGCGCCCGGATATCCGCCAACTGCTTGATGATGACAGTCCGCAGCTGTCCGGCGATCTGAGGATAGGCGCCGTCGATAGTCCCCCAGCCCTCCGGTCTATGACAGACGGCGCAGGTGAGATAGGCCTCTCGCCCATTTTCCAGGTCGGGCTCAAGGGCCAGTACCTCGTCGTACTCCGCTTGCGCGACCTGCGTCGGCGTCTCTGCAACCAGGGGATTCGCGGCAACGAGCGCAAGACCGAACGCACCTTTGCGCAACAAGATCCTCGTATTCATCTCAACCTCCAGCACCGGATGGACCGCGTTCGGCACTTCGACCGTGCGGCTCGCGTTTTGTTCTCTGTCTCAGCGCCGGAGGTTAGTACCTCGGCCCGCGGATTTGCAACCCCCCTGTTGAACTAGGGGACAACGGCATGAACCCCAAGGCCCGCAGCGGGCCTAGCCGACAGGGGCTCCACACGCATACCACGACGGATTCCAGGGTTCGTCGGGAAGAAGGGACGGAGCACCGAAGCACTCCGATCAGCGCAAGGTCAGCCGCTGGTCAGGTTTCTTGCCGAGATGTTGGCGTGGAAGATGGCCTTGTGTACATCCCCCAGACTCAGCATACCGACCAGCGTGCCGTTCTGCGCTACGGGGATGCGGCGGAAACGGTGGCGAACCATAATGGACGCAGCCCGCAGTACGTGCATATCCGGGGCCACCGTGACGGGATTGCGCGTCATGAGATCCGAAACCGATAGCGTCATGACATCTTTGTACTTTCCCATCTCCTTATTCAGATCGACGTTGCCCATTCCCTCCTCCATGAGATTCTCCAACGTGGGAAACAGGCTGTGCAGCAAATCCTTCTCGGCGATGATGCCCAACAGCCGGCCTTCGTCCTCCACGACCGGGATACCGGGAATCCGGTACAGGCACATGATGGACGCGACCTCCATGACCTTGGTATCGGGACCGACGGTCCGCACGGAACGGCTCATTACTTCTTGCACTTGCATGAGATTAGGATCCTCGTATTGAAATGACCGGGCACAGGCGCGATCTTTGCTCGGCTCCGGGTGACATGATCCCGGCGGCCGCACCTTGAATGTCGTTCGATTATAGCCGTTCCAATCCTTCCGGGAAGAAAACCGCGCCCCTCGCCACCAGCGCCGCCGCCGGCGCCTCAAGCCTCAAGCCTCAAGCCTCAAGCCTCAAGCCTCAAGCCTCAAGCCTCAAGATTGGATGTTGGCATCGTCTTCGCCGGATCCCCTTTTATCCACATGATCTTCGGGTGACTTATCCACCGGAGCAACGGGCGCTCGCGCCTTGTCGGCAGTATATCCCGCCCCACCGAACCGCGGATTGGAGCCTGCTTATCCACAGGCCGCACACAGCTCGTTCCGGTTTTTCCCCTGGCTTTCACACAAGATGTAGTGGTTGACAGATCATAAACAGCGTATATATTGTGAATTTAACGAGCTTGCCGTACCGCCCACGCCGTCTGTGGGCAACTCCCGAATAACACTGATCGAACCGCCCTGAGGAGGAAGCATGGCCCAAGAAGCGCCTTCATCCGTTCCGCCGCACACCATTGCCATACCCCCCGCTCCCAAACCGCAGGAGAACCAAGCGGAGATCGCCGCCCACGCTCCCGGGCAGGTGCAGGTGATCCGGCGCAACGGCAAAGTCACCCACTTCGATTCCAACAAGATCATGGTGGCCATGACCAAGGCATTCCTGGCCGTCGAGGGGGGCAGCGCCGCCGCTTCCAGCCGCATCCATGACAGGGTCAAGACCCTCACCGACCAGGTGGCCACCGCCCTGACGCGGCGACTGCCCGGGGGCGGCACTGTGCACATAGAGGACATCCAGGACCAGGTCGAGCTGGCCCTGATGCGCACCGGCGAGCACAAGGTCGCCCGCGACTACGTGCTCTATCGGGAGAAGCGGTCCCGCGAACGCGCCGAGAAGGCCGCCACCGAGCCCAAGGAGGAGCACAGGATCAATGTCACCCTGGACGACGGCAGCACCCGTCCGCTGGACGTCGCCCGCCTGAAACGCCTGGTGACCGAGGCCTGCCGGGGCCTTACCGCCGTCGACGGACAGGCCATCCTGGACGACAGCTGCCGCAACCTGTTCGACGGCGTCAAGGAGGCGGACGTGGGCCAGGCTCTGGTCATGAGCGCCCGCGCCATGATCGAGAAGGAACCGGAGTACGGCCTGGCCGCCGCCCGCCTGCTGCTGGACATACTGCGCCACGAGGCCCTGGGCTTCTTGGGCATGGCCATGGGTGTCGAGACCCAGGCCGACCTGGCGGAGCGCTACGGCGACTACTTCACCGCCTACATTAAGCAGGCGGCGGACCTGGAGCTGCTGGACCGGCGCTTGGCCCAATACGACCTTGAGCGCCTGGGGGCCGCCCTCAAGCCGGAGCGCGACCTCTCCTTCACCTACCTGGGCCTGCAGACCCTCTACGACCGCTACTTCATCCACAGCGCGGACGGCGTGCGCTTCGAGCTGCCCCAGGCATTCTTCATGCGCGTGGCCATGGGCCTGGCCATCAACGAGATCGACCGTGAGGAGCGGGCCATCGAGTTCTACGAGCTCCTGTCCTCCTTCGACTTCATGAGCTCCACGCCCACCCTGTTCAACTCCGGCACCCTGCGGCCCCAGCTCAGCTCCTGCTACCTGACCACCGTCCCCGACGACCTGGACGGCATCTACAGCGCCATCAAGGACAACGCCCTGCTGTCCAAGTTCGCTGGCGGCCTGGGCAATGACTGGACCCGGGTGCGGGGCATGGGGGCCCACATCAAGGGCACCAACGGCAAGAGCCAGGGTGTTGTGCCTTTCCTCAAGGTGGCCAACGACACCGCCGTCGCCGTCAACCAGGGCGGCAAGCGAAAAGGCGCGGTCTGCGCCTACCTGGAGACCTGGCACATCGACGTGGAGGAGTTCCTGGAGTTGCGGAAGAACACCGGCGACGACCGCCGCCGCACCCACGACATGAACACCGCCAATTGGGTGCCGGACCTGTTCATGAAGCGGGTCGCCGAGGAAGGGTCCTGGACCCTCTTCTCCCCGGACGAGACATCCGACCTGCACGACCTGACGGGCAATGCCTTCGAGGCGGCATACACCGCCTACGAGCAGAAGGCCGCCCGCGGCGAGATGCGCGTCAGCAAGACCGTCAAGGCCCTGGACCTGTGGCGCAAGATGCTCGGCATGCTGTTCGAGACCGGCCACCCCTGGCTGGCCTTCAAGGACCCCTGCAACCTGCGCTACACCAACGCCCACATGGGCACGGTCCACAGCTCCAACCTCTGCACCGAGATCACCCTGCACACCAACGACCAGGAGATCGCCGTGTGCAACCTGGGCTCGGTGAACCTGGCCGCCCATGTGGGCGAGCGTGGTCTGGACATGGCCCGGCTGGCCAAGACCGTCGGCACCGCCATGCGCATGCTCGACAACGTCATCGACTACAACTACTACAGCGTCCCCCAGGCGCGGAAGTCCAACCTGCGCCACCGTCCGGTGGGACTCGGCATCATGGGCTTCCAGGATGCCCTCTACAAGCTGCGCATCCCCTACGCCAGTGAAGAGGCCGTGCGCTTCGCCGACCACTCGATGGAGGCCGTGTCCTACCATGCCATCCGCGCCTCCACCGACCTGGCCGAGGAGCGCGGGCGTTACTCCAGCTTCGAGGGCTCTCTGTGGAGCCAGGGCGTCCTGCCCATCGACTCCATCGCCCGCCTGGAGGAAGGCCGCGGCGATTATCTGCAGATGGACCGCAACAGCACGCTGGACTGGGACAGTCTGCGCGAGCGGGTGAAGGGCGTCGGCATGCGCAACTCCAACTGCATGGCCATCGCCCCCACGGCGACCATCTCCAACATCGCCGGAGTCAGCCAGTCCATCGAGCCTTGTTATCAGAACCTCTTCGTCAAATCGAACCTATCCGGGGAATTCACCGTAGTGAATCCCTATCTCGTTGCTGACCTGAAGGAACAGGACCTGTGGGATGAGGTCATGGTCAATGACCTGAAGTATTACGACGGCTCCGTGCAGGCCATCGACCGCATCCCACAGGAGCTCAAGGATCTCTACGCCACCGCCTTCGAGGTCGATCCCCGCTGGCTGGTGGAGGCCGGCTCCCGCCGCCAAAAATGGATCGACCAGGCCCAGAGCCTGAACCTTTATATGAGCCAGCCCGACGGCAAGAAGCTGGACAACCTCTACAAGCTGGCCTGGGTGCGGGGGTTGAAGACCACCTATTACCTGAGGTCGTTGGGAGCGACCCATCTGGAGAAGTCGACCATGGATGATGCCTCCAGGGCCAGCAAGCTGAATGCTGTCGGGGGCGGGTATTCCTCTGGGGGGAACGGATCGGACGAGGTTAAGGCTTGCTCGATTTTGGACCCGGAGTGTGAGGCGTGCCAATAGGAAGGGGTTAGGGCCGAGGTTCGAGGGCCGAGGAAGAGGGAGTTGAATCGCAGAGACGCGGAGGACGCAGAGGATATGAAAGGTAGGGTGGGTTAGGTCAGGGATGTCGTAACCCACCGGGTTGCCGCGGAGCGACTCTTTATTTGGATACGAGTTTTGGGGCATTTTCCAACTTATTACGGGAAGAAAGAAATGGGACGAAAAGTCTTCGTTAGCTACTCGCATCGGCTTGATCAAACTGCAGCCAATGATTTTCGATGTTTTTTTTCAGATCAACGCGATGTATTTATAGATAAATCAATACGAGAGGATGTAGGGCAATTTTTTTAACAGTGAAACGATCAAGAATAGGCTTCGACCATTAATTTGTGACGCTTCCGTTACTGTCGTCCTTATTGGCCAAGAAACGGGAGGGCGATCATGGGTTGATTGGGAAATATTTAACAGCTTAAGAAAAGGCCCCCTAAACGGTCGTAACTGGTCTAGTGGACGTATCCAAGCATTTAATCTCCCCACAAACAACAAAAGCGATCCTAAGGATTCCTAAGCGACTCTTCGACTAATCCCTTCAGCAGGATCCCGATATGGGTCGCTCGTATTTCAAACGAATTGAGTGGCCCTCATCAACTGAATCGCAACGACTTATGAAGACTCGAACGCGATCGAGGGGGTATCGATGTCAAGTTCCTATGGCTTGCCGAGTTGGATGGAATCCCTGATCTAAGCACTACCCACTTCGCCAAAGAAACTCATATGGCACTGGCATCCGCGTGGCGCGCCCATCTCGGTCTCGCGGCTTGAGAGGCTTGCCTTTACCCCCCAGCATCCCTAAACGTTTTTAATACAGTTACTAGCGAAAGTTCATAGCATGTTTTCCCCTCGCCACAATCGTAGTGCCCATCTCCACCCCTCAGAGGCGAGGAGAGTTGCTTTCTTTGAACGGCCGAAGAAAGTAACAGAAGAAATCCGCCCCGCCGCCGCGATAACCTCTGCAATTCTCGCGGCAACAGGGGAACCATCCGTCGCTCGATCCGGCCTCCTTGTGTCCGACGGCTTCGGCTGCGGTAAGGCGGACGCTCCTTCGGAGCTCCGCCTTACCGTGTCCATTTTTTTTGGGGGAGAGGGAACGGGTTGCGCAGAAACGCATAACACTGAAGGTGCGGCTCTTCAAACCCTCTGTCGCGCCGAGCATCGCAGGCATTTGCGTTTGGGCCCGCAGGGGGCACGCCAGGACGGCGTGCATTCTTTCGTAGGTATCAGGGATGTACCTTCGAAAGAACCCCGCAACTGCCGAGAAGCGCAGGGGTCTTCGCGACAGTGGGCGGCTTTACTTTGGGGTGAGTCCGGTCCGTTCATCCAGTGGATGAACGCAACCGGGCGAACTGCGAGCAGGGAAGCGAGACTGGCCGGAGCACCATGGACGGTTTGTGGAACGGAATCACTGGGCCAGACAGGTGAACCTACGCTTCGTGGCCGTTCAAACGAAAGTACCTCGGGGCCGCTCGATGATCTCGACCCGTGCACCAGCCCTAATCGCGGCCACGAAAAAGTACTCACGGTTAGATTGCTGGGTCTAGCTCCGCGCCGCTGGAGCGGCAACACCCGCAATCCCAAGCTAGAGCTTGGGGGCGAGAAAACCACGGTAACCAACGGCTAACAGCCGGGAGACTGAGCACATGCCAAAGCACACATTCAGGGTCTACCAGCTAAAGGTCAGACTCCTGCGATCCAGGCCGCCGATCTGGCGCAGAGTCCTGGTGGCAAGCGATATCACCCTGGCGGGACTGCACGAGGTATTGCAGGTCTCCATGGGCTGGACCGACTCCCACATGCACCTGTTCGAGCGCAACGGGCAGATCTTCGGCAACCCGAGCAGCGGCTTTGACTGCCTCCCGGCGGCCGATGAGCGCAGCACCCCGCTGGACCGGGTCCTGCGCCGTGAGAAGGATTCCCTGAGCTACGAGTACGACTTCGGCGACGGCTGGGTACATCAGGTCACCCTGGAGAAGATCCTCCCCCACGACCCGCGGCAGCAGCTGCCGACCTGCGTCGAGGCCAAGGGCGCCTGCCCGCCGGAGGACGTCGGAGGTCTCCGGGGCTATTACGCCATCCTCGAGGCAGTGCGGGATCCTCGGCATCCGGATCACAAGGGGTACCGAGGCATGTTCGGCTCGGAGCTTGACCCGGGCGCCTTCGACGTCGACGGGGTTAACGAGATTTTACACGCCTGTTTCGGCAAGGCCGCCTGAACCGGGCGGAACGCACGACAAGAACCGCGCGGCGCAGGCTGCAACGCGCAACCAAAGGTCAACGACGACCACACCGGTAACAAGCAAGACGAGGTGGAAGAAGATGCCAGATGCGCAATTCGACTTGGTAGAGAACTATGATACGGCGCCCCAGAGTGATTGGTTTCACGCTTGCCGTGAGACAAAGAAGCCCTATGTCGTCGTCCGCACCAGCGAGAAGACGGCGGACGTCATGTGGGACTATGTCACGCTCCCGCCACGTTGTGATCAGATACTGATGTCGAACGCGAAGCTCCTCAAGGAGCAAGTGATCGCCATCTTTCAGAAACATTCCTCGCTCGAGTCGAGCGTCCGCGCCAAGCCGACCATCGTCTTCTTCGACAACCTGACGATCACCAAGGCCAAGAGCGCCGCGAACGAGCTCTACGCGCTGATCGAATCCCTGGTCGAAAACCCCGCGCATCCACCGACGCGGACCAGGCAACCGGCAGGCCTCGCATCCTTTGCCTCTCCACAGGTGGAGACAAAGCCCAAGAAATCCAAAATGCCACCCCCGCCCCTTGCCGCCGAGCAGCAACAGGATGACGGCGTAGGCGGCTTTAGCCTGACGGCCGCCGGCTGAGCGGATCCGAATGCGCCGGCTCTCGGCAACCGGGAGCCGAGCCCCGGTGGCCTGATTTCCGCCGCACGCCCGAACAGACGCCCTGCCCGGGGTAAGCGGATATCGCGTCACACGAGACAGACCGCCGACCTGCGAGCGGCATCGACAACAAACTGGAGCTGTAGAGGAGTAAAGATATGCTGAACTGGGACGACCCACTCGCCGCCCTGTCGAACAAGGGCGACGAGCCCAAGATGCCGCCAACCGGCTCAGTTCCCGAGCCATCCGCGCCTTTGACTCGCACCCCATTGCCGAGCCGCGAGCGGTCCAGCTCCAGGCCCACGACACCGCGGAGCACGTGCGCCCCGGTAGCGGTGTTGTCGCGCAACGACGCCCTGATGAGCTACCGCCGGCGCAGCACCCGTGGTCGATCCCAACCCGATGCCGACCCAGCCGCGGCTCGCCGTCGACGAGCCCTTTATCAGTCAGCCGCCGCCGGCGACGCACCCCGCACCAATCACGCCTTCCATCAGAGCGCCGCGGGCGGTGCCACCGGGCTGGAGAGCCTGGAGATGGGCGCCGGGCGGGTGCGGGTCGACGACAAGAAGATCATCAACTGCCGTGCCGACCTCAACCAGCTCGTGCCCTTCAAGTACGACTGGGCCTGGCAGAAGTACCTGGACGCCTGCGCCAACCACTGGATGCCGCAGGAGATAAACATGAACGCGGACATCGCCCTGTGGAAGGACCCCAACGGATTGACCGAAGACGAGCGCACCATCATCAAGCGCAACCTGGGCTTCTTCTCCACCGCCGACTCCCTGGTGGCCAACAACCTGGTGCTCGCCGTCTACCGCCACATCTCCAACCCGGAGTGCCGCCAGTACTTGCTGCGCCAGGCCTTCGAGGAGGCCCTGCACACCCACGCCTATCAGTACGCGGTGGAGAGTTTGGGGCTGGACGAGGGCGAGATCTTCAACATGTACCGGGAGGTGCCGGCGGTCGCCAAGAAGGCGGAGTGGGCACTGCCCTTCACCCAGTACCTGGCCGACCCCCACTTCAACACCGGCACCCCGGAGAACGACCGCAAGCTGCTGCGTGAGCTGGTGGCCTTCTACATCATCTTCGAGGGCATCTTCTTCTACGTCGGCTTCGTCCAGATCCTGAGCATGGGCCGGCGCAACAAGATGACCGGCACCGCCGAGCAGTTCCAGTACATCCTGCGCGACGAGTCCATGCACATGAACTTCGGCATCGACGTGATCAACCAGATCAAGATCGAGAACCCGCACCTGTGGACGGAGGACTTCAAGCAGGAGCTGGTGCAGATGATCCGCGACGCCGTCGACCTGGAGAGCGAGTACGCCCACGACACCATGCCCCGCGGGGTGCTGGGCCTGAACGCACCCATGTTCGAGGAGTACCTTCGTTTCATCGCCAACCGGCGCTGCGCCCAGATCGGGCTGCCGGAGCAATACCCCGGCGCGACCAATCCCTTCCCCTGGATGTCCGAGGTGTTGGACCTGAAGAAGGAGAAGAACTTCTTCGAGACCCGGGTTACCGAGTACCAGACTGGCGGGACTCTGTCTTGGGACTGACAGCGGGAAATTCCGCCCCGTACACCGGGGCGGAATTTCCCGCTCTGATAAAGAAATTTAACCAAAGACGATGAACGTGCACAGGACGACGACGTTGCAGGTCAATCGGAGATGAGAATGACCACTGCCACCATTACTCTACCCCTTCTGATCGCGAGCGCAGCGATTCGAGGCGTTGCCAATGCAGGTCTGCCCGCCTGCGACGACCTGCGCGCCTGCAGCAGAGACCTGGCGAGTGAGATGGCCCGATGCTGCGCGTGGCGGCCGGAAACGATCGCTCAGTACAGGCGCATGGGCAGCACCAACTTCGAGGAGGCCCCTGACGCCTCGGCAGTATGCAAGAGCACTTACCAGACCCCCGAAAAGACATCCGAGCCATGAGCTACAATCGAGCCCGGCAATCCGCATACATGGACCAGCAGATCCGGGGCACCCGCCGGTTTCTGCAGGAGACGAGCTCCGTGGCAGTCCTGACCGGTGCCGGGGTCTCGGCGGAAAGCGGTATTCCGACCTTTCGCGATGCCCAGACGGGCCTGTGGGCCAAGTACGACCCGATAGAGCTGGCCACACCCCAAGCCTTCGCCCGAGACCCGGGACTGGTATCGCGCTGGTACGACGAGCGGCGCCGAAAGTGCGCGGACTGCGAGCCCAATTCCGGCCACCTGGCCCTGGCGCAGCTGCAGCGGGAGTTCGAAACCGCCGGAAAAGGCTTCACCCTGATCACCCAGAACGTGGACCGGCTCCACCAGCAGGCAGGCTCCCACGATCCCATCGAGCTGCACGGGACCCTATGGGTTTGGCGCTGCACATCCTGCGGCAACGAGTGCGAAGAGCGGGAGATCCCCTTCCCGGAGCATCCGCCCCGCTGCGCCTGTGGAGGCGTGCGCCGGCCAGGCGTCGTCTGGTTCGGCGAGTCCCTCCCGCAAACCGCGCTGGCGGCAGCCTTGCAAGCAGCGGAGCATTGCGGGCTCTTCATGTCCCTGGGTACCAGCGGGGTCGTAGAGCCGGCGGCAAGCATGGCTCGCGTTGCCGCCTCCGCCGGTGCGAGAACCGTGGAAATCAACCTGGAGGAGACCCCGCTCTCTGCCCAGATGGATATCTCCATGCGCGGAGCGACCGGCGAGCTGCTGCCAGGGATTATGTCCAATCTCTCTGAGAGCGATGTGTGAGGCTTAGCGAAATCGATAGCGGAGATCCAAGAGAATGAGATCGATTCGACCCTTAAAGTGTTGCCGCCTCTGGTTGTTTGGAATCGTCGTCATCGCTCTGGCGGCTGCCTCCAGCGCAGCCAGTCAGGCCAAGAAGAAGGACGCCAGCGTAACCCGCTGGATGAATGACCTCCGGGAAATTGCCGTCCCAATCGGAAATCGCCCCGATCCGAACGGCGCCCTTACCGACCGGGAGACACAGTAGCGCAGTATCTGGGCGAGGCGAACCATGATCCGCCCCGCCCAATCCAGCGGGAAGAAGGCGGAACGAATTACCTTCGACGCGGACTCCAACGATCACGAGGGCCAGCATATGCGCCTTGAACACGACCAGAGCACGCACCCGCGATTGCTCCGCAAGCCGGCCATCGGGGGCGTGTCGGCCACCACCCAGATCAAGGTCGAGACCAAGGTAAAAAAGCGGGAAGGCAGCCGTTTCGTCGGTGCCACGCACCTCGACGACGCCCAGAAAGTGCAGCTCTGCGACGCACTGAAGAAAGAGAAGATCGGGGACGAGATCGGCCGTCAGATCTTCATCGGCGCGCTGGAGTACGAGATCAGCAACTTCGCGCACCGCCTGGAGCAACGCGTGGCGCCGGCACCCGAGACCAGCGGTTTGAGCGCTGCCCTGGAGAATACCTTACAGGCAATCGTTGAAAAGGCGCGCGTTCTCTCAAGCCTGCTGCGGGAGCTGCCCGACGGCGCCAAGGGGAGTCTCACCAAGAGCCTCGCCGTCCAGGACGAGCGTGGCCGAGGTTACGACGAGCGTTACTTGTGCGAGCTCGGCTGCGAGATCGACCGCCTTGAGCGGGCTTGCAGGGCCGTCGCCGCTGATCCCAAGCCGGAGCCGGAACCGACGTCGCCGGATCCAGCCTCCAGCGGCGACTTCGTGGCCAAGCTTGCCAACGCCTTCTCAGAGTGCTTCGAGATGCAGCCCACCGCCGACGCGGACGGGCGTTTTCGCGCCTCTCTCCAGGTCCTGGGCGACGTAACCGGGCTGGTAATCGGAAGTGAGCCGGAGTTCCTCAAGATAATCCTGAAGGCCAAGACCGGCAAATAGCCGGAGTCCCCAACTGAATCGCTTTCCACGACAACGGAGAATCCGCCATGCAATGTCCCCGCTGCAACGGCCCCATGATGATCATGGAGCGGAACATTCAGCCTCAGTCCACTCAGACCTGGTATCAATGCACGGCTTGCAGTGGTCGGCGTCTGCGCTCCGCCGACAGACCATGCTATTTCGTTGGATCCGGCCAATCCCTCACGTCCCGATTTTGGACCGGGACGCCGAGCACCTACGGCAAGCTAGATGATACTTGCCGCGAGGACAACCCATGAGCGATTCCGTCTCCCGTCCAGACTTAGATCGCGATGAGCGCTTGGCTCGTGATGTGGAGAAAGCGGCGGCGGCGCTGCAGCAGGCCGTCCACAACGCTGTAGAGGCTGGACTGAAGGTCACCGTCGAGGTCGAGAGCATGCATCACGTCGGCCACCATCACGCGGAGCCCTTGGTGGAGGTATCGGTCGAGCGGGTGATCAAGCTCCCGTAAACGCCGGGGATCCGGGCTCCTATAAACGAAATCGCGGGGGAAATCCGACCGGCATCCGCGGTTCGGCAGTAGAACAGTGGCAAGTAAGACAGGCCTCTAGACTCATCCAATCAGTCGCGAGCCGCTGTGCGCAGGCGCTCGGTCGGCTTGTAGAACAGGTGCTTGCCGATACGGGCGGAGCGCTCGAATGAGCGTGACCAGCTCGGTTCCACGTAATCGGCGTGATAGAAAAGGGCGCCGTCGGTCGGATCACCTGCAATCCCCATCAGGCTCAGGCGCCCGATCTCCACGGCCTTGTCCCAAGCCTTGTCGTTCATCGGCTCGTCGTCCTTGCCGTCGCACCACCAAGAGAACTGACAGCGGTTTCTTTTCTGCCCGCCCTGCTTGACCACATTACAGACGGTTCCGGGAAATTTCTTGGATTTGACCCGATTCAAGGTAACCGAGGCGACGGCGATTTGCCCCGCCCGGGATTCGGACCTGGCCTCGTGATAGACATTCATCGCCAGACAATGCAAAGACTCGTCGAAATTGACGAGTCGCGATGTCGACTTTCCTTTTGAAGACCTCTTCGGGCCGGTTTCTTCCGCGACTTCGGCTGCACAATTATCGGAGACCAACTCTGACGAAAGAGCGGAATCTTCGATGGCGACTGGCGTCTCGACGGCGACGGGCGTCTCGACGGCGACGGGCGTCTCTACCAGGAACTCGGTAGCCAGAACAGCCGCGGTAGTGAACAGGATTTGAAGGACGGGGACCATAGGCAACGGGCGAAGAATACAGTGCAGGGCCCTGCCTTATAAACGGACGAAACAACATTAGTCAACCATAATGCGCTCGTAACTATAAGATATATAACGTTAATTTATTTCTGTAACCGCATGTAAAACCGCAGGTTATGCCGGAATTAATTCTCGAATGCGCGGCAATTGAAAGATGACACCTTGTTCGCATTGTGGGATTCTTTCTTCGCCGTCGGCGGAGGACTCGAACGTCACCCTCGGCAGTCGGAAATGATGCGGATCGCTGCGCTCACCACATCCTCGTCATTGCCCGTTATCGCTTTCTTCAACCCGCCCACATCGGCATCGAAGAAATGCTGGGAGCGTGGGCGCAATGTGCATCGGCTTACTTAGAGACCGGCAGCAGACAAATCCGCCATCGCGGTCCTTCCAAGCTCGAAGTACTCCTTCTGGATGGCGCTGTCCTTCATTGAGATGGTCATGCTTTCCAGGTTCTTGGGCTTCAGAATATGGATCGGCTTGTGATAGTAGATCTTGCCATCGATCTCGATGGACGTCTTACCGACCTCTTCGAGCATCCGGTTGATGCGGTTGGCCTCGGTGAAGACCTTGATGTTCGGCAGGCTCAATTGGATGTCGCTCACCAGCAGATGCATGTCGATGCTGTTTAGCGGCAAGGTGAACACCTGGGTCGAGTACAGCGTCTTGAGCGCGTTGTGATAGTCGTAGTCGGTAAAGTCTACGGCGATAATCTCATCCACGCCCGGGTCTTCGAACATCGTCCGCAGCGGCGTATTGTCCAGGTAGCCTCCCTCCAGGTAATAGTCGCCGTCGATCTCGATTGCCTTGAAGTAAGGGATGGTCGTGATACCCGCCAAGAACACGTCCATGAAGCGGTCCAGCGTCCCCTCGTTTATTTCCGAGAGGATGTCGTTGATCCGAAACGACCTTCCCTCTCGTTTCGTCAGGTTCGTGGTGAAGATATCCCAGTTGACGGCTCCGAGGCTTTTCCCCAAGCTCTCCCGCCGCGCCGACTCGTCCAGGGTCAAGGACTTCCGGCAGCTGTCCTTATTGACGGTAAACAGGTGGGAGCCGTTCGGAATGAGGGAAGGCCGAAGACCCAGGAAGTTCTTGAAGACGTGAAAGATATCTCCTGCACTCATGCGCATCGTCCGGGTGAGGACCGGCGGCAGCTCTTCTGTCTCGGGATCCCAAAGGAGATAATCCAGGGCGATGTTATTTCCGGAGCTCGTCGAGGTGATATGGGAAATCTCAATCCCGTTTTGTCTCAGCCAGACCAAAGCTCCTTCCGTGTAGAAGCTTCTGTAGCCTCCCCCGGAGGCGGCAAAACCGTATTTTTTACTCATTCTCATTCCTCCAGGTGTGGGTGTAAGACCCGATTGACCTCGGGCAGGTTCTCGATGAACGGGACATGGCCGGTGTCTTCGATGACGATCTCTCGATAGGTACCGCCGCCCGCCCGGTACCTATCCAACACAGCGCGGGTCTGCCCCAGCATAGGCTGAGAGGGGAAGACCTCGGCCCCTGGCCAACCCGGGATCTGTCCGGCGGCCCCCAACGTCCCCGGACAGGATGCCGCGGTATCCGAGACAGCGAGATCGTGGCTGCCGCGGATCCAGAGTACCGGAGGCTTGGGATCGATCGCGTACAGACGCGCGATATCCCCCGCGTACTTCGGCGAGGCGGCGTTTGCCATGCCCCACCGCCCCGGTGCAACGAAGGGCCAGTTGGCGGATTGCATGCAGTCCCCCGGCAGATCTTGGGGGCCGATGTGCGTCTGCAGGGCGGCGGCCACCAGGTCATCCTCTCGGGCGGGGATGAACGGGACCTTGTAGACCAGCATTCGCAGTACGGCACGAGGCGAGAAGGGGTTGTCCAGGCTGTCGTCGCCCGCCTCGATCAGCCGCAACAGCTCGGGATTGGTCAGACCACCTCCGGAGCCGGCGAAATCCTCGAAGCAGGGGGTACCATTCGCGTCCTTCGTGCCACCGAAGCCGTAGGGAGAGCCCGGGTTGATCAGGGTCAGAGTCAACAAGCGCTTGGGCGCCTGCATCAGCAGCCGCCATGCCACGGATCCGCCCATGGAGTTTCCCACCAGGTGGACACCGTCTATGCCCAAATGGTCCAGCAGTGCCAATGAATCGTCGGCCAAGTCGCCCATGCCCCGGGTCGCGTCGATCTTCTTGCCCCGATCCGCCGAACCGAAACCGCGCTGGTCCGGTGCGATACCGCGATAGGCCGATGGCAGGCCCAGCATCGCCTCCTCCCACCAGGTGGCGGAGGAGACGTTTCCGTGCAGGAACAGGACCGGTGTCCCGGTTTCAGGACCGGTGAACAAGACGCGTGAGCGGATGCGCGTCGTAGCAATCGTCTTTTCGGTGACGCCAGGGAGTGTGGGTATGGACACAGTCTGCATGCCGAGGCGAGGCCTCAGCCCTCCGTTAAATTCAGATATCGTCTCTTGAGCTCGGCCTTCTGCACCTTGCCGTAGGCTGAGTAGGGCAGCGCATCGGCGAAGATGACCCGCTTGGGGACCTTATAGCGTGCCAAGTGCTCCGCGCAGACCTGGAGCACCGAGTCCTCTGTGGGCGCGCTGTTCTCCCGTGCCACCGCCACCATCAGGCCCACCTCTCCGAATTTCTCATCCGGCTGGCCGACGAGTGCCGCTTCGGCGATGTCCGGGTGCTCCATCACGGCGGCCTCGACTTCGGCGGCATAGATGTTCTCACCGCCGCTGATGATCATGTCTTTGAAGCGACCGGCGATGTAGTAGAACCCATCGGCATCGCGCCGCGCCATGTCACCGGTGTGAAACCAGCCGTCGCGAATGGCCCGAGCGCTGGCCTCCGGGTTCTGCCAGTATCCGCTGCAGACGTGTGGACCGCGGATCAGGAGCTCACCCACCTCTTCCGCTTCACACTCCCGACCGGACTCGTCGACGATGCGCATCTCGCTGTGAAAAATCGGCTTCCCCACCGATCCGCTCTTGGGGACAGACTCGGTGTCCGTCATGCTGAAGCAATTGGGGCCGACTTCCGTGAGCCCGTAGCCTTGCCGGAACACGACGCCCTTGTGCTCGCGCCAGGCGCTCATGATGGCGTCGGGACAGGGAGCGCCTCCGCTGACGAACCAGCGCACGCCGCTGAAGTCGGCCGCCGCGAACCGCTGCGACTTCATCCACATCTGATAGATGGTGGGGACACCGAGGATAACGGTGCAGCCTTCCTCCTCGATGACCCGAAGCGACTCATCGACATCCAGCCCGCGAGCCAACAGGATCCTGCCGCCGAGGTAGAACAGCGGCGTGATGAAGGCAAACAACCCACCGGCGTGAAACAGGGGGACGAACACCGGAGACACGTCCTGATCCGAAAGGCCCCAGCTGGCCGCGGTGTTGATGCAATTCCAAAGCACTTGACGGTGAGGAATGACCGCCCCTTTCGGCTGTCCGGTGGTCCCGGAGGTATAGAGGATGCAGTAGGGATCTTCCGCATCCAGCTCAGGCCTTTGCGGCTCCGTCTCCAGCGCCTGCTCCAACCCCGTTTCGTAATCCAGCGCCCCGTCGATAGCGGCACCTTCCAAGGCGATGCAAACCGGCAGGTCCGCCTCGGAGCCAAGCGAAGCGAGGGTATCGACAAACTCCGGTCCGCAAAGCAGCGCCTTGGGCCGGCAGTGGTTGACGATGTAGGCGAGCTCGCGACCTGCCAACCGCCAATTCAAGGGCGCCAAGACCGCCCCGATTTTTGCCACCGCATAGAAAAGGTCGATATAGGCGACACAGTTGTGCGACAAGATCGACACCCGATCGCCCTTCCCCACCCCGATTCGATCGCGCAGAAAGTGGGCGAGCCGGTTGGCCCGAGCATTGAGGGCGCCGAAGCTGAAACGCTGACCACTCGCAAGCTCCACCAGCGCCTCCCGCTCGGGCGTGAGCAAGGCGCGTCGCGTAAGAAGATCGGCCGCATGCATGGGTAAAGCGGGCTCCCGAGGGATCTGGTGTGCGGCTATGTTAGCCTTCCCCGTCGGATTTGGCACCTCCGGGTGGAACGTACAACCTCGGCGACGGATTTCCAAAACCCTGCCCGTCAGTCCCGATTTATCAGTTTGAGTACCGTCGCTATTGGCCTATGATTCACCGAGCCTTGCAGCCGAACGCTGAACGGCGGTGCACAGCTGGACACAGATCCGGTCGGCAACAATTTCGCAACATTGGAGGAGTTAGGGTGAGTAAAAAAGACGCATTGAGAAAAATAAAAAAAGGCCTGCCGCAAAATTTGCTGATCGACCATCACGAGCTCGGCATGGACGCGCACAGCTTGGCCAACGACATCCGCCGCCACTTCAATCACACCCTGGGCTGCGACAAGCATTCGGTTTCGACCCACCACGCCTATGAGGCGCTGGTGTTGGCGCTGCGCGACCGACTAATGGAGCGCTGGAAAAGCACCCACTATTCCTATCAAACCCACAAGTGCAAACGTACTTTTTACATCTCCATGGAATTTCTCATGGGGCGAAGCTTGGGCAACACGCTGCTCAACCTGGGGATCACCGACGTTGCGATTGAGGCACTGGAGAGCCTCGGGCTGGACTACCAGCACCTGGTGGATCACGAGCGCGATGCCGGCCTTGGAAATGGTGGGCTGGGCCGACTGGCCGCCTGTTTTTTAGACAGCTGTGCGACCCTGCAATTGCCCGTTATGGGTTATTGCATCCGCTACGACTATGGCATCTTCCGGCAGCTCATCGAGGACGGAGAGCAGATCGAGAAACCAGATCACTGGCTGCTCTACGGCAATCCATGGGAGCTGGAGCGCCCGGAATTCACGCAGACGGTTCACTTTGGCGGCCACGTCGAATATGAAGATCAGGACGGCGAGCTCGCCGTCAAATGGGTGAACACCGATGATGTGCTCGCGGTGCCCTACGACCTCCCCATTCCCGGATACGACAACGGCACGGTAAACACCTTGCGCTTGTGGCAAGCGGTGGCGGTTGAGCAGTTCGATTTGGAGCAGTTCAACGCCGGCTATTACCTGGAGGCCGTCTCCGGCAAGGCCACGGCCGAAAACATCAGTAAGGTACTCTACCCGGACGACGAGACCGAACGCGGAAAAGAGCTTCGACTGCGCCAAGAGTACTTTCTGGTCTCGGCTGCATTGCAGGACGTTGTGCGACGCTGGACACGGGACCACGGCCAGGATTTCAGCCAGTTTGCGGACAAGATTTGTTACCAACTCAATGACACGCATCCGGCGGTAGCCGTGCCCGAGCTGATGCGCCTGCTGATGGACGAGCATAGTCTGGGATGGGACGAGGCCTGGGTAATCACGAGAAGGAGCTTGGCCTATACCAATCACACCCTGTTGCCCGAGGCGCTGGAGAAATGGCCCGTGCGCACCTTCCGCGAATTGCTCCCGCGGATTCTGGATATCATTTTCGAGATCAACGCCAAGTTCCTCTCCGATGTAGCCAGGCGCTGGCCGGGAGACACGGAGCGCCAGGCACGCATGTCCATCATCGAAGAGGGGATGGATCCGCAGGTGCGTATGGCCCATCTGGCCATCGTCGGCAGCTTTTCGGTCAACGGCGTCGCCGACCTCCACACCAAGTTGATCAAAGCCAATCTATTCAAAGATTTCTGCGAGCTGTGGCCTGTCATTTTCAACAACAAGACCAACGGCGTGACGCAGCGGCGCTTTCTGGCGCTGAGCAATCCGACGCTGAGCGAGCTCCTGAACGACACCATCGGCGACGGATGGATCACTGATCTGAACCAACTGGAAAAGCTGGAAGGGCATGTCGAGAACGCGGACTTCCGCAACCGCTGGCGCGAAGTGAAACGGCAGAACAAGCAGCGCTTGGCGGATCTGGTCGCATCCGATACCGGTATTCGCTGCAACCCGGATGCCATGTTTGACGTCCAAGTCAAACGTATCCACGAATACAAGCGCCAGGTCCTCAACGTCCTGCACGTCATCCATCTGTACGATCGTATCAAAAGGGGCGAGACCGGCGATTTGACGCCGCGTTGTGTGCTCATCGGTGGCAAAGCTGCGCCGGGCTACTGGATGGCCAAACGCATCATCAAGCTGGTCAACAACGTCGCAACAGTAGTCAATCGCGACCCGACGGTCGGAGATCTTCTGAAAGTCGCGTTCCTTCCGGACTACCGCGTGTCGACCATGGAAGTGATCGCACCTGGAACCGATCTATCCGAACAGATCTCGACTGCCGGCAAAGAGGCATCCGGGACCGGAAACATGAAGTTCATGATGAACGGAGCCGTGACCATCGGCACTCTGGACGGTGCCAATATCGAGATCCTGGAAAGCGTCGGCAAAGAGAACTTCTTCCTCTTCGGCTTAACCGCCGACGAGATCATGACCAGACGGCTAGATTGCAGCCCGGAGCAGATCATCCGGGAAGACGAAGACCTGGGGCGGGTGATGCACCTGCTGGAAAGCTCCCACTTCAACCAGTTCGAGCCCGGCTATTTCGATGCCCTCATTGGCTCTTTGAAGAATCCCAGTGATCCCTGGATGACCCTGGCCGACTTCCGCAGCTACGTAGACGCCCAGCACCTGGCGGCAGAGGCTTTTCGGGACCAGGAAACCTGGACGCGCTTGAGCATACTGAACACGGCCCACAGCGGAGTCTTCTCTTCCGACCGCACGATTGGCGAGTACAACAGCGACATCTGGAAAATGGAACCGGTGGCACCAACGCCGGTGGAGTCGGGCTCAGGGAATCTTCCTACGGATCAGGGCAAGGGGACCCAAGGGCGCTAGCACAGCGCGGTTTTCATCAGGAGTATGCCTACCGTGGGTCGGCCTTCGGGCCGACGTCAGTGCACAAGTGAGCCCTGAACTCGACCCGCTCCCGACAGGCCCGGCGTTGGATGGGTCGAATGGATCTCAAGGGCTACGTTCGATGAAATCGATCGCCTGATCGGCAACCAAGTCAGGCCGCTCCAGCACCACCGCATGCCCGGCGCCCGGGATCACGACAAACTCGGAGCCGGCGACATTTTCGTGGATCAACCGACCGAACTTGGGACCTTTTATCAAATCCCGCTCGGCGGAGATCACCAGCGTGGGACAGCTGATGCGCTTGAGCTCGGCGGTAATATTGAGCTTCAAAAAGGCATCGACCAGCAGCTTGAAGGCGGCAAAGTATTCCGGAGGCAGTCTGATCATGGCCTCCTCCTGCTCCTGCAGCAGTCGTTGGTTGCGCGCCAGGAATTCGCTGCTATAGGCCCAGGGCAGCATGCTGCGGAAAAAGGGCACGGCGCCGCAATCGGCGGCGATCGCCCAGCTCCGGGCAGCGGCACGCATCAGGCTGTCGAGCTCGCTAACGCCCGCGACGACCGTTAGCGACGCGGTCTGATCCGGATGCGTGGCGGCGACGAGCATTCCGATTTCCGAGCCGTATGAGGTCCCCACCAAGTGAGCCTGCTCGATGCCCAGCGCTCCCAGCAACAACAGAAAATCCGCGGCATGCAACGCCATGCTGTAAGGGCTGCCGGTCGGCTTGCCGCTTCGCAACTGTCCGCGGAAATCGTGCAGCAGGCAGCGATATCCGCGTGCGGCGAATCGCTCCCGAATCGGCTGCCACGACTGGACCGTCATCCCTATGCCGTTAAGCAGGGCGACGGTCTCGGTCCCATCACCGTCGAGCTCGTAGTACAAATCGACGTCTTCGAGCTTGACTAAAGGCATTCGTTCACTCCAGTGGTTAGAGAAATTCAAGAGGACTCCATGAAGGTTTCAGAAGCGATGATCAAACGGCACTCCTGCCGTGCTTTTCTCACCTGGGAAGTCGAGCAGGAAAAGATCGAACGCATCCTCAGACTTGCTAGCCGTGCCCCGTCGGGCGCGAACACCCAACCCTGGCGAGTCGCTGTGGTTACCGGCCAAACCAAGCTGTCAATCGAGCGCAAAATAGAGGCCCAATCCCGTGCCGGAAATCGAGCCAACCCAGACTATCAATATTACCCACTGAAATGGACGGACCCCTACAAATCCAGAAGAACCGCTTGCGCAATGCAATTGTATTCCGCATTGGGAATAGAACGCGAAGACAAGGTCCGCCGTCTGGAACAGTGGATCGCGAACTATCGTTCGTTCGGGGCACCGGTAGTGCTGTACTTCTTCATCGAGGGCCATCTGGAAGTCGGCTCCTACTTGGACTTCGGAATGTTTCTCCAGTCCGTGATGCTGCTTGCCGAGGAGGAGGGCTTGGCAACCTGTCCCCAGCAAGCATTGGCGGAATATCCCGATATCGTCAAAAAAGAGCTTCTTATGGAAGAGGGGTTTGTACTCTTGTGTGGAATGGCTGTCGGCTATGAAGATAGCAACGCCCCTGTAAACAAGTATCGAACGCCCAGGGCAGACCTTAGCGGTTTTACGGCATTCTTTGATTGACTGACGCTCTCGGTCCTTACGCGACGGGGACCTACCATGTCACCGGAAAAGCCGGTTCGTGTTGACGCAGATGTGGGCCAATTAGTCTCCACCGCAACTTCCTACGCATCCGCTAACGCAGCCATACGCCGTACCTGAACCGCAACCAATTGCGCCTGCACAATATTCACCCTTTGCCGGATTACAGTTGAGTTTATAGTTAAAGCCATCTGGTATATTCAACAAACCATCAATTGCAAACAATAACGGTAACTTACCTGGCTTCCTTGGATTGATGCCTTCAAGCATACACGCTATTTTCCACGCTCTTTTTATACCTTCCTGCGCTACTGTTGGCTTCCCCATCGCTTCGGCCGGAGTGTGATGCAAAAATCTACCGAGAGCCTTCATGCAAAATTCTCCATAAAGTTTTGTAAAAAGAATTAGCTCATGCCAAGCTATGTCAACTGCTTTTGAAGGCATGGAAACAAAAGACCTTCCCGCTATGTAGCAAACGATGAAATATTGTTTAAGACCCTCTATCACTAGCTGAATGTCTTCGTCGGATAGATGCGGATATTTAAGCATTAATTCCTCAACGATTTTATGCGGGTAGGGATAGCTTTTAATATAATAAACATTTTTCGAATCGCGTTTTTCTTTTCTTCGAAGAAGGACAGATACCACCGAAAAGCCCGCGGCAAATACTATTCTGAACGATGATTGCCTTGTAACGCCCCTGGAAAACATGGCCGCAGCGGTTGTGGCCCGCGTTGAAGCGTTGCGTGTACGCGCCGTTGAGCTGCCTCATTCCTTTGGAAAGGTTGCCGTCCGGCGTCTCGACGAGCAAGTGGTAGTGGTTGGTCATCAAGCAATAGGCGTGCGCCCGCCAGTTGAACCGGTCACAAACTTGCGCGAACAGGTCGAGAAACACCCTCCTGTCCCCGTCCCCACGGTAGATGTCCTCCCTTCCATTGCCGCGGGAGGTCAGGTGGTAAAAGCCACCCGCGAACTCGATGCGCAAAGGTCTTGCCATGGGCCGAAGCTTAGATTGTCGCGCGCAAAAAACAAGACTTGACCCCGTTCTCTTTGCGTTCTCTTTGTGTGACCCCGTTCTCTTTGACCCCGTTCTCTCCTAGGCCGACGCATACTGCGCCCCACATTGAACTTGAAACGAGCTTCGAAGCTCGACGGCGCAGTATGCGGTCGGCTTGACGCGCTATGTTTCTTTATTCGTAATGTGTCCACAGCCGCAGGATCTTGACGAGATGCTCTTGCTCCAGGACTTGGTACACAATGCGGTGCTGAATATTGATGCGGCGGGAATATGCGCCGGCAAGATCACCAACGAGTTTTTCGTACGGCGGTGGATTCTGATACGGATTCTCCTCAAGCACCTTTAGCAAATTCAATGCCTTTTCCTTCAGGCCTGATGCAGCTAGCTTCTTAGCGTCTTTTTGCGCGTGCTTGGTATAAACCAGCTGCCACTTCACCAATCGAGATCCTTGGCGCATTCAGACGCTGGAGTATTCATACCCTCTTGAATCGACTCCCGCATTCCCGGGATAGCAAGCAAATTGAGGGTTTCAGATATCGCATTCCAATCTTCTTCCGAGATCAGAACAGCGTTACCTCTTTTACCTTTTATGACAATGGGTTGATGAGAATCTGTGGCTTCATCGATAAGGCTATACAGCTTCGATCTCGCCTCTGTCGCGTTGAGTATGGTCATGTTTTGTCCTCCTTGACCAAGCGTACGCTTTTCCGTACGGTCGGTCAAGGCCGCTTTTCAAACATAACGTTCGTCATGAGCTCCCCGTGGAGGCAGGGCGAACTTGGCGGAGAATGAAATGAAGGCCAAGCGTGCCCTGCCGGAGCGGGTCAGCTCGATGGCAGGTTAGGCCCCAACAGCGGGTGAGCGAGAGACGGGCTCAACATTTAGCTGATCCCGTCCTCTGCATGACCCCGTTCTCTGCACGTTCTCCTGCATGCCCCCGTTTTCCCGCCCCGTTCTCCCGAGTTTTTACTCTGACCCCAAATCACTCCAATCTCGACGACGTCAGTCACCGGCGTGTGCGCGTGCTCACGGACCGAATTGGGGTTTTCCAGGCGTTCCTCGAGCAGTGAGGGTGGGCTGCGCGATGGCCTGAACCGGGCTCAGTCACAGCCCGCGAGCCTCGGATTGGACAGATCTGCGACCAAGCTCACGCTGGAGTCTGTGCCGAAGGTACGGACGTTCTGGAGATGGCGTGGTCGGGCGCTCTCTTGACCCGCGTCGAACAGCTGCGGCGCCGGTGCGACTTCGATCATCTCGAGAAGCATGTCGCCAACTTCGAGCCACCAGAGAATTCCCACGACCAACCGCAGGCGCTGGTCGCAGCTCGGCCCCGCGCGGGCACCGTGACAATCGGGCAGGAACGTCGAGGTCATCGCTGCGACGCTCAGGTCTTCCCAGGCCGCGGTCAAGTTGGGGGCGCCTCCGGTGCGTAGTGTCAACTGCAGGTCGCGATCGAACACGTCAACCAGGAACTTGGCGACGACTTTTTCAGTGTCCTGATCGTCCAGCAACACCAGCTCGACGACGATGTTCGGCACGACATACGCGAGCTGGCGCGTGCTACTCACCGTGTCCAAGGTCACCGCGAATGGCGCAGCCGCGTGGTGAAAGCGCACACCGAAGCGCGAGCCAACCGCGGTGAGTGCATCGACCACGTCGTCGGCCGCCAGGGTCGTCGCGAGGTCGAGCACCGCCGTGTCAGGAATGTCGAGGCGCGCAGGCCGGGTGGGAGAGCCCAAACGATCTTCGCGCCGCGCCTGGGCCCAGAGTGCTTGGCTGATGTGCGCCGTGGTCAGATCGAGCGCTACGTCGTAACGCTCACCGCCGGCATCCAAGCCCTCGACCAACATGGGCCGATGGTCCCCGAGAACGCCGTCGCAGAGCTGCCCAGGACTGACCGGACAGAACCAAGTCAAGAAGGGCGACGAATCGACCGCCGATGACCGCGTTGCGTAGGGCACGTAGAGCCCGTCGATCGCGTTGGTGTGCAGGCCAACGGGGTCCGACCCCGTCTCGTTGATTCGCGCCGAGAGGGTGTAGAGACCGAGAGGATGCACGTCATAGGGAGGTGTGCCGGCGGGTGGGGTGTCGACACGCACGACGCCGAGCTCGAAGGGCGAGACCAATCGATTGAGTGCTTCGTCCTGTCCGGGCGTCGCCACCAGCTCCGCTTCGATGGCGCCGCTCGCCTCCAGAGCCCAGGCGAGGATCTCGTCTTCGACCACGCTCGCTGCCCAGGCCTCTGCGCAGATCCCCGTTCCCGGATCGCCTTCGGGGTCGACGAGCAACACGGTCGGGTCGAACGGTGCAAATGGGGTGTCGATGTGCATCTCGCGAGCCTCGACGTCAAACGGGATGGGGTTGACCAGCTCCCCCGAGGGGGCCGCGAGCGACAGATCGCGACACACCAACCACTCTTCATAGTCGAGCGTGTCCTCGACGATATCGGATAGGTAACGATCGGCCGGCTTGAGCACGCATGGATCGCCCAGCCCATCTTTACTCTGGCCCCATGATGTAAGACAGTAATTTGCGGCATCCTGGCAGCAACCTGTTGAAATTCATTGCTTCCAGTTGGCGGAGATGCCTAATGTAGTGCCATAATCTTATATGTTTCCATTGCTATTCCCGACGAGACTGGCTACGGTTGCGCCATGTATTATCCGCCGTACCGCGATCAAGAGCCGCAGACGGGCGAGCCCTACTACCCCTATCGCTTGGTGGAGTCTTCGCGAGGGGGGTCGACGAGCAACGCGGCGCACGGTCGGGTCGAACGGTGCAAATGGGGTGTCGATGTGCATCTCGCGAGCCTCGACGTCAAACGGGATGGGGTTGACCAGCTCACCCCGAGGCTTCACGGGCCGCGAGGCGACAGCCATCGGCGACGACAATTGCCAACCACAAGGCGGCGCTGGAGGGGTTCTTGTACGCCCAGGAGCGCACGCTGTTCGAGTTCGAGGAGGCCAGGGGGGCCCGCCCCGCAGGGCACGACGGGGGGCAAATCCAAGGAGAAGCGTTCGGATTGCCGGGGCATTCAGCTAGTCGAGCGTGTCCTCGACGATATCGGATAGGTAACGATCGGCCGGCTTGAGCACGCGGAATCGCCACCGAGGAGAACATCGCGGGGGGGGGGGGGGGGGGGGGGGGGGGGGGGGGGGGGGGGGGGGGGGGGGGGGGGGGGGGGGGGGGGGGGGGGGGGGGGGGGGGGGGGGGGGGGGGGGGGGGGGGGGGGGGGGGGGGGGGGGGGGGGGGGGGGGGGGGGGGGGGGGGGGGGGGGGGGGGGGGGGGGGGGGGGGGGGGGGGGGGGGGGGGGGGGGGGGGGGGGGGGGGGGGGGGGGGGGGGGGGGGGGGGGGGGGGGGGGGGGGGGCTAGGGGTGGTGTCCCACTCGAGACGGATCGCGGTCGGGGCGATCGACGCCACCAGCCACCCCTGAATCTGCTCGAGAAGAAAGTCAGCGAGGATTTCATCACCGCCGAAGGACAGCTCCATGTGGGTGACATCACCGACGGTGAGGGCATCCAGCGGGCGTGCCGGGTCGAAGCGCGTGTCGAAGCCGTCGACGGCGATGCGAAAGTCTCCCACACCTTCGGCTTGCTCTCGACACAGCTCGTGAGGCGTAAGGTCGTCTCGCACACGCCGTTCCAAGGGGGCGTCAGGGCTCGGCACGCGCGCAGCGCAGCGTCGAAAGCCGTGCGCAAGCCCCGCGCATCGGCGAGGATGCTCTGGTAGGCCCGATACCCGGCGAACTCCACCTGGATCGGCGCCGGGGCCTTCTCGGTCCAGTACTCGACGTTCTCGATCTCCGCGAGATTGACGGTGACCGAGGCCGTCCTGCGCTCGGGCAGCGCGATGGCGCGCTCACTCAGGCGTGGCTGTGTTTCGCCGGGCGCGATGGGATAAGGGAGGGTGGCCGCGTGCGTCTGTTCGAGACGATCTAGACCTCGCGGAGAGAGCTGCGCGATCGCTCCGGCGTTCTCGGTGTTCGTGCTCATCGCGACCAGTGAGGGGTTCCCGAAGGCGTCGAGTTCCATGGTCAGCATGATCCGCGCTGCATCAATGACGTGCAGGTCCGACTGGCGATCGAGTGTGACCACGATCGCGCGAAGGCGCAGATCGTCCGCGCCGAGCGACTCGATGTCGAGCTCGTCCGGCCGCGAAGGAGGTGAGTAGTGACCACCCTCGTTGAACGTGAAGTAGGGGTCGTTGGCGTTGGTCGGCATCCCAAAGTAGACGCCCCGCGCCGCGGCCACTGGGAATAACTCGCCGTTGACCACGCGCTGACCCTTGAATCGAATCGCCCAGCAGCTCGCGGAATCCGTGTGCCAACTCGGAAAAGCGATCTGCCCGTTGAAGTAGACCCGGTACGCGTCCGCGCACTCCGATTCGGGTACGTCGAGGATCACCACGCCGAGGCTAATCTCCTGCTCACGACCACTCCAGGTCGAGACGTCGAGTGTTACGTCTGTGCCCAGTCCGTCGGTCTCGATCGAGGTGATCTCATCGAAGAACGTCGTCGTGGTCCTCTCGCTGATCCCAGGGAAATGCAGCGTCTCGGAGACCGACTTCCCGACGGGCGGCAGCGCGGGGTTGGGGTTGCGTTCGTACTGGATGCCGAAGACATCGATGTCGCCGAAGGGGTCCGCAATCGCATCGCGAAGGGTCAGCCGCACGCGGACTTTCATGTCCGGATCGTCGCCCGCCGGCGCCGCGTCCCAGCCGGGTTTGCTTGCGACCAGGTTTGTAACACCAAAATCGAGGAAAGTACCCGTGGCGTTCGCTTGCCCTTCGCGGGCATCGTAGCCCCATCCTTCCGGCGTGAACGGCAACAGGACATCACCCGTCAGCAGCCGCGGCTCTGCGCGCGCGCTGACGGCGAACAACATCGCCAAAGACGCGATCGAGGTGAGTATCGAGAGCTTCATCTGCAGGTTCCTCTTAGACATGGCCGACCGGCCACTGGCTACAGGGACTCGGCAGCGGTTCATGTAGGGAGAAACCGGAGGGTCGCCTCGGCGTGTCAAGCGACGGGCGCGAAAGTCCAGCACCAGCGGCATCCCACGAGAGACGAGAGAGACGGGGTCAAGTCTCGTAGTTTGCATTTTCCTTTCGTCGAACGATGCGACTGACCTGCAAGTAGTGTAGGCCGAAAAAAGCGGAATTATGTAGCTGCTGCACATGAATTCCAGGCGGCCCGGCCGCCACAATCCCCGAGGAGAACAACAGCACGGGGAGCTTATCCATGGCGGAATCTCATGTCGTCACCGGTTTGGTGGGCAAACGGGCGCAATTGGCGGGGCGGATCGCAGCGCGTCGCCGGGAGCTGGAGCACTTGGAGGCTGATGTGGGCCACCTGGACGGAGCGATCAAGCTGTTTGCACCGCACTACAAGCTTGAGAACATCCGGGCAAAGCCCCCTGGCCGGCGCAATCGATTTTTCCACCAGGGGGAATGCCAACGCCTGGTCCTGGAGATCTTCCGCGATGCCTCGGCGCCGCTGTGCGCGGGTCGCCTCGCCGAGGCTCTAGCCCACCGCAAGGGATTGGAGGAGAGCGCGGAGGTGATCGAGCATCTGCGCAAAAGTGCCTTGGGCGCGGTGAAACGGCTGGCTGGCAAGAGCGTCATTGAGGCCGCAGGAACCGATGGCGGCAGCAAGACTTGGAGGGTCTGTTGAGGCCCGCGGCTTAAGCCGCGAGGCGCTCTTGGCGGCGCTTGTTGCCCTGCCAGTAGCCGCACCAATCCCGATGGGTGGGGGTGCGTGCGCATTTGCTCAGAATATCGCGGAAGATCTCGCCGTTGCTTAACCGCCGGGTGTCTTCGCGGTAGGCGGCCTCGTTGGCGTAGTTGGCCAGGTAACGGGTGCCGAACTTGTGGGTCTGACCGATCTCCATACGCCGAAAGCGCGAGAAGTAGGATTCGGCCTGGTTGTTGGTGGTGCCCTTCCGTCGCCGCGGGAGGTCAGGTGGTACAAGCCACCCGCAAACTCGATGCGCAAAGGTGTTGCCATGTGCTGAAGGTTAGATACAAATTACAAGACCTGACCCCGCTCTCTTACGTTTGGCTCAGGCGATCCAATGCCGCGATACGCTGAACCTGCAACTTGGCGCAGTGCCCGCGTCGCGGCATTGGGTCGCCTGTAGCCTCATGTTAGGCGAATTCTCTGAATTTGAACAAGAATGCAAAAGGAAAGACCTGACCCCGGTCTTTTGCGTTCGAAAACTTCTTTCGAAAACTTCCCCCTTAGATACGGCCTAAGATCAAACACGCCCGTAGTGCCTTCTTCGGTTTCCACGAACAGGATGTGATCTTCTATCGGTACCACCTCGGAGATTCTCATTGATCAAGCCCTCGAATCTGGAATAGCTTCTTACCATTTACGGCTAAGTCCCAATCCGCCAAAAGTTCATCTTCGTGTATCGCGATCCATGCGACTACCATTTTGTGCTTCTTTGGCGGAAGTTTGCCAGCAAGGAGTTCTCCATCTGGGATCGAGTAAACAGCAACATGTCCTTGGAACTCCGCGTGGACATGCGGCACGTTGTGCTTGTCTGTATCGTAGAAGAACATCCGAATCAGGATGCCGTAAAACATAGAGATTGTGGGCATCTAGGCGCGTTCTCTTTTCTCGCCCAACGCTTGGCTCAGGCGACCCAATGCCTTGCTGCATTGAGCTTGAAATCTAGCACAGAAACCGCGTCGCGGTAGTGGGTCGCCCGTAGCCGCAAGTTTGGACGCTCCTCTGATTTCGGGAAAGAAGTCAAAAGCGAAGACCTGCCACCTTTTCCTGCGCCAAAAGCCCAGCTGTGTGTCTTGAAGGGTTAGTCAAGCACCCGCAGCAACCAGCGGCCGATATCTTCTATCTCCTCCAGGCACACCGAATGCGGTATCGGATAGGTATGCCACTCGATGTCGTAATCGAGGTCTTCAAGTAGTCGGGAGAGGGAGGAGGCCGGCCCGTGAGCCATGACTCGGGGTCATTGCGTGGCGGGAAGCCTCGCCGTTGGCAAGGGTAGATACAGGAGCCCAGCTCCTGCAAGACGCTGCGGATCCGCAGGCCCCATGTAGTGCATGGCCCCACCCGAGAAACCCGGCCACGACATCGCCCGGCGGACTCCGCCGCGACCTCCGCTTCGATGTAGTCGTGAGGTACGCCTGCTCGTGCACGCCGGCCGCGTCGGCCGACGCTCATTCGGCGTCGACGACGTCGTACCAGCACGCATACGTGCCTCCGTTGACGGTTACAGGGCGCCGGGGGCAGTGGGGAAAGATGAGCGCGTGCGCCCGGTGAGCGCCGGAGCCCAGATGCCGCAAAATGGGCTCGAGTCGTGACTGTCGGCGCCGAGGCCGTGCAGCCAATGACGCTGGCATCGGCCGATGTCGATGGTTCGGACAACAACGGCGTCAGGAGAGATCATGGGGACGGGGGACCTGCGTGACACGGGATAACGGGCTGAGAGTGTAGCGGCGTGCCGGCTCAAATCAAGGGCATTCGATGAGCCTGGCCCCCTTTTTTCACTCTCGGTGGTAATTCTGTCCTATGGCAGCAGCTTCAGGGATGCTCGTCGCTCACCTCGACGCCTGTTAACGATCTGCGTTTTGCTCTTTTTTGTGTTGAAGCTAGATAATCCCGCGCAATACAAGACCTGACCCCATCCTCCCTTGAGATACTGGAGTTTCTCCTGTTTTTTGGTCTGCAAGATATCGCCAGAAAGCGCCTTATCAAAGCTTTTTGCGAAGACGTACCGAATGGTGGCCCACGGAACGCCAACGCGAAAGGTGAGTTTATTTAAAATAACTGAAGTTTCCCTTTTTCACTATGCCACGAGCCGCATGACTGTTGAGATCAGAGGGTTTCGGTCTGGTTTGCCGGGGTCTTGGCAATCGATACCGAAACCCTCCTTTGCGAGGTGCCTGGCGAGGGATCTTCGCACGTCTGCGAAGGCATATTCGGTAGTGATCTGCGAAGCGTATCGCCTGATCGGAGCTTGGTTCAAGTGCTCAGCATAAATCCAGGTGATCGTAGTGGCGGCCATGCAGAAGTGCAGATGATTGGTCACCGCATCGGGGTTGCGGGTCTGGGTATGAGCGCTGCCGATCTCCTGCTTGATCTCTCGGAACCCGGCCTCGATTTTCCACCTGGCGGCATAATATTCGACGATCTGCTCGACGCTCAGATCCAGATCCGTGGTCATCAGCGCGACCCATTGCGTCCTGCGATAGACCCACACGACGCGCACACGGCAACGCAGGGTCTTGAGCATCACGATCCGCTCGGCGGCCACCACCTCGCGCAGGGCGCCGTAGACATGCACCGTGTACGTCTTGGCCTGTTTGCGCATTGCCGCAGCCAAGTCTGCCGCGTTTCCGAGCCGTTTGCCGTATTTCCGCGGTCTTCCAGGGCGAGCCTTGAGCGGCTCGGCGATGGCGTAGAGGGCGGCATTGACCCGCAGGCGCGAGAGCAGATTTATGCGTGCGCCCAAGCGCTCACGCAGCGGTTTGAACAGCCCGTTGTTGCCGAACCAACTGTCGGCGACCACCAGTATCGGCGCATCGGCGAAGACGCCACCCAGGCGCCCGATCAGCTCGACGGCCTGCGCGAACTTGCTACCAAAGGCCACCGCCTTGCCGCGCACCCGGATACACGCGCTGCGCAAGCTCTTGCGGCGCAGATAGAACGCGAAGGCCAACGGCACACAGCTCCAGCGCCCGTGAATCCGCTTGAGCAGCCCCACCGTGACGATGGTCTGCGCCCAAGGCCAGCGTGTCTGGTTCGTCTTCGCCGCATGATCGAACGTCCTCTGGCAGGCGAAGATCTTCTTGCCCGTTTTCGGGTTGATCGAATCGTCGAGCCCCACCACCAAGCGCCCGTCGCACAACGGGCTGGGGATGGCTCGCCAGAGAATCTCCCACATCCGCGCCCAGGGCAGCTTCACCGACGCCATGAAGGTGTAATAGCGCCACTCGGCAATGCTCACACCGAACAGGGTCTCGATGGCACGCCGGAGGTTGGACGTGCGCGAGGCGGTGATCGGAACGAGGATGGCTTGCAGCGTCAGGATGAACCAACGCAAGCGTTCTTGGCCTTTGTCGGTGGCAGGAAACAGGGATTGGAAATCGTTCGCGAGGGTGCGTAAGATAGTCATCGAATAAGGGTTCTTTTTCTTGGTTAATCATTGGCTTAGACAACCTTGATTATACCTCGAATCGAGCCCTTATTCACTATTAAGCAGCTGATTTCATTTTGGTTTTCCTCGTCCCGCCGCCCGAAAACGTAGCCGAAAAGGGGATGGTTAAGCAATGGCTAATATTCTCGGCTTATTCGCGCTCGCTAATATTTTTATTCTTTATAGAGATCGTTAAAGGGATTTGGCTATGAAGCGCAAGCGCGAATGTTTTTCGCTTATTTGCGCAAACTAATGAATTAACACGATCGGAAAAGTACAAAACTTCAGATATGTTATAGACTTAACTATCTGAAGTTTCCCTTTTTCACTATGCCACGAGCCGCATGACTGTTGAGATCAGAGGGTTTCGGTCTGGTTTGCCGGGGTCTTGGCAATCGATACCGAAACCCTCCTTTGCGAGGTGCCTGGCGAGGGATCTTCGCACGTCTGCGAAGGCATATTCGGTAGTGATCTGCGAAGCGTATCGCCTGATCGGAGCTTGGTTCAAGTGCTCAGCATAAATCCAGGTGATCGTAGTGGCGGCCATGCAGAAGTGCAGATGATTGGTCACCGCATCGGGGTTGCGGGTCTGGGTATGAGCGCTGCCGATCTCCTGCTTGATCTCTCGGAACCCGGCCTCGATTTTCCACCTGGCGGCATAATATTCGACGATCTGCTCGACGCTCAGATCCAGATCCGTGGTCATCAGCGCGACCCATTGCGTCCTGCGATAGACCCACACGACGCGCACACGGCAACGCAGGGTCTTGAGCATCACGATCCGCTCGGCGGCCACCACCTCGCGCAGGGCGCCGTAGACATGCACCGTGTACGTCTTGGCCTGTTTGCGCATTGCCGCAGCCAAGTCTGCCGCGTTTCCGAGCCGTTTGCCGTATTTCCGCGGTCTTCCAGGGCGAGCCTTGAGCGGCTCGGCGATGGCGTAGAGGGCGGCATTGACCCGCAGGCGCGAGAGCAGATTTACGCGTGCGCCCAAGCGCTCACGCAGCGGTTTGAACAGCCCGTTGTTGCCGAACCAACTGTCGGCGACCACCAGTATCGGCGCATCGGCGAAGACGCCACCCAGGCGCCCGATCAGCTCGACGGCCTGCGCGAACTTGCTACCAAAGGCCACCGCCTTGCCGCGCACCCGGATACACGCGCTGCGCAAGCTCTTGCGGCGCAGATAGAACGCGAAGGCCAACGGCACACAGCTCCAGCGCCCGTGAATCCGCTTGAGCAGCCCCACCGTGACGATGGTCTGCGCCCAAGGCCAGCGTGTCTGGTTCGTCTTCGCCGCATGATCGAACGTCCTCTGGCAGGCGAAGATCTTCTTGCCCGTTTTCGGGTTGATCGAATCGTCGAGCCCCACCACCAAGCGCCCGTCGCACAACGGGCTGGGGATGGCTCGCCAGAGAATCTCCCACATCCGCGCCCAGGGCAGCTTCACCGACGCCATGAAGGTGTAATAGCGCCACTCGGCAATGCTCACACCGAACAGGGTCTCGATGGCACGCCGGAGGTTGGACGTGCGCGAGGCGGTGATCGGAACGAGGATGGCTTGCAGCGTCAGGATGAACCAACGCAAGCGTTCTTGGCCTTTGTCGGTGGCAGGAAAAAGGGTTTGGAAATCGTTCGCGAGGGTGCGTAAGATAGTCATCGAATAAGGGTTCTTTTTCGTGGTTAATCATTGGCTTAGAGAACCTTGATTATACCGTGAATTGAGCCCTTATTCACTATTAAGCAGCTGATTTCATTTTGGTTTTCCTCGTCCCGCCGCCCGAAAACGTAGCCGAAAAGGATGGTTAAGCAATGGCTAATATTCTCGGCTTATTCGCGCTCGCTAATATATTAATTCTTTATAGAGATCGTTAAAGGCAATTGGCTATGAACGAAGCGCCAATGCGTATCGCTTATTTGCGCAAACTAATGAATTAACACGATCGGAAAAGTACAAAACTTCAATAGTACATATACCCGCCTAATAGGAGTTTGGGGGGGGACACACACGTAGGACAGGGGAGATATAGTGAAAGTTGCGGCCGACGGGGAAGAAAAAAAGCGGTCGAGGGGAATGAGGGGGCAAGGCGGGGGGTGGGGGGAGGGGCAAGGGGGGGAAGAGTACAAAAAAAGGCCAGCAGTCGGGGGGGGGGAGGGAGACACAGAGAACACTGGCGGAACTCCGCGGCCCAGCGCCGGGCGCTGAACAGGTGCGTGAGGTACCGCCATCAAGCGGTGGTGCACGGCGACCGGCTGGACGGCGGAGGAAGTCGCCGAAATCTTGCAGGTCGATCCCGACACGGTACGCACCCATTTCAAGCGCTATCGCGAAGGGTGGTGTCGAGGAGCTGTTGGGCATGATCGCCTCCGCGGCAGCGAGGCGCACTCGACGAGGAGCAGCTGGCTCAGTTGGACGCGCATCTGCAAGAGCACCTGTACATGACGGCAGAGTCCGTTGCCCGCTGGGTGGAAGACACCTTGGGGGTGTGCTACGCCGCGAGCGGGATGACCGCGGTGCTGCGCCGCCTCGGCTACGTCTACAAGAAGCCAAAACTGGTGCCCGGAAAAGCGGACCCGGAAGCTCAGAAGGAGTTCCTCGTCGAGTACGACAATCTCAAGGACAGAAAGAGCGAAGAGGATCCCGTGTACTTTCATGGATGCCGTCCATCCGCAGCACAATCCGGTGATCGCCTGCGGCTGGATCAAGCGTGGCGAGGAGCAGGAAGTACGCTCCAATACCGGGCGCAAGCGGCTGAACATCAACGGCGCGATCGACGTGGAGCGCCTTGAGCGCCGAGGTCCGCTTCGACGACACCATCAATACTGACTCGACCATCGCCCTGTTCGAGCAACTCGAACAGGTGAACCTCGCCGCCACCTGGATCTACGTCATCTGCGACAACGCTCGCTACTATCGCTCCAAGGCCGTAAAGGAGTATCTGAAGACCTCGCGAATCGAGCTCGTTTTTCTCCCTCCGTACTCTCCGAACCTGAACCTTATCGAGCGTTTATGGAAATTCTTCAAACAGAAAGTCCTTTACAACCGCTATTACGAATCGTTCGAAGAATTCAGAACCGCTTGTGAAGAATTCTTCACCAACCCGCGGGAATACCATCGGGAACTACGCCCGTTGCTGACGGAAAACTTCGCAATCGCCGGTTAGTGAAAAACCGAAAATCTGTTTAACTGGGTATAGATGTTGCTTTCTCGCGGCGAGTCGGGTTCTTATACTTTTTGTATTCTGCCGAAACCGTTTAGCGTATTCGCCTCCTCTCTTCATTTTTCATTTGCTTGTAAAGCCCCCCCTGCTCTACGCGTTGCATTTTCTCCTGTGCAATAAGCCACTCAATAATTGTTTCTATAACGCTTTCTGTGAATTTAACGTGGGTCTTTAGGCCCTGTACATTCTTTTTCAGCAACCGCCTGTCTTTATCAATAATCCAAACAAAAAATCCAGTCACTAGCGCATTGATAGCAATGATTATCGAAATTAGTTGCAGGGCATCTGAAGTATTCATCCGAATCTGCTCCTACCATCCTTTCATGAGTTCCTCAACCTTTTCTGCAAACGTAAACGTGTCATCGTAATCTATCTTATCTAGATACTCGATTCCGTATTTCGTTTTCTTTTCTTCTATCTGCTTAACCACCCAATCTCTTCGAGCTGCAGAAAAGATTACAACTTTCGGGATCTCCGTGCCTATTCTTCTCCTTAAACTGCTCTACGAGGTCGTCCAAAAGCGATAGCCCCGTGGTAATAAAGTTGTTAGTATCTACTGCGTTATATTGACTTACGCCATTCTCCTTTGTCGCCAACATCACGTCCAGGATTACCGCATCAATAGCTTTTGCGTCAATCAGCGCACTGAAAGCTTCGTCGGCATCCCCTATCATCGATACTTCGTAGCCTCTATTCATCAATTCAATTGCGAATGGCTCCAATTCATTCATGTCTTCATCAACAAAATAGATCATCATTTATCTCCACTTTTGGATCTTTACAACGAACGACGTAGGTTCCCTATTATTGGTTAGGTATAAATCGCCGCCCATTTCTAACATTATTGCTTTGCTATCGGATAATCCGATTCCAGTACCGGTTGGTTCTCGTCGCATAGCGTTAGAACTACGATACCCTTCTCTAAAGATCTTATTGGAATCATCATCTTCTATTCCAAAACCGTTATCCGATACGGTTACATAGACAAAATCATTATCGGATCTCCAAGAAAAATCAATCTTGCAGACAGTTTCTTTTCGGTAATATTTCATAGCATTTTCTACGAGATTCCGAAATACTGTTTGCAAGGCTTTCTCATTTGCGCGAAGAAAAGGAATCCTTTCGAACCCATGATCGGACAATCGCGTAACGCTAATCTTTTTTACATTATATGTTTCGTGAAGATCTTCAATAAACGACGTTATCTTAGATAAGACCGGGCCATACAAGTGCATCTTCCGGCAAATAACTTTGCTATGCTTTTCTCGGTCAGTATGTTTTTGAATTTGCCACTCTAGAGCATCTATATATGCAATACTATTTCTTAAAAACTTATCGAAAGGGGTGCCAAGTTTTTTAACGCGCTCTTCATATCTATAAACACTAAGAATGCGAGTCTTTGCAGCTTTTATTGGCTTAAAGATTCCATGCATAGCGCGTTCAAAGTTCAGAGAGATATCATCCGCACGCCGGAATAAATGAGATATTACTCCTATAACTTCCGCAACGAACAGTAAGATAGAGGCATCCTCCCAGCCGTGGCAACACGTTTCGATGACATCGTCTCTTGCAACAACTCGATTTATGGATCTGAAAACGCCCGCAATTTCTGTTTGCCCCTCTCTGTCTGTCGGTTCAAAAATAGGAATGTATACTTCGGATTTTTTGTCGGAATCTACTTGCTCCTTGTATTTTCCATCTGGATTAGTTTTGTCGGGGTATAAGATCGTAAGAGGCCGTTGTTTACGGAAACATCTCACTGTCATCCTATCCGTATCTGTATTGCAATAGATACGTTCCAACAATCGCAAATGAGTATTAACTCCCGTAGTCGCCCGCATATATAAGGTGTCATTTCGAAAATCGTGTAAAAATACAGAACTCGCCTCTAGCCACCAGTTCTCTGCAAGCAGTTTAATAACTTTATGAAGAAAGCTATTGAGATCCTTTGATGTTATCGTTGAGTTAACGATGTCGGATCTCAATAGGATACGATCCGTTTTGACAGAAAAATCGTAAACCTCTCCGACTAACTTCGAAAGATTGTCTATTGTGCTGTGTTCTATCGGATGTTGTTCGTTCGGGTAGATGCAAATAACCCCAGAGAACTTTTGGCATAAGTTTTCGCCAAAAGACTCGATGCAACTTCCCGCTAACAAAGGAAAAGCAACAAATTTTGTTAGGTTATGTTTTCTCAGCAAAACTTTATCTCGATAACCGTCGCTGTCCATTGGGTTGTTCTCGTATACAGGCCGCCCCGAAGTAATTGCACTTCCAGCTAAACTTTCTAAAGGAAGCTCAAAGCTTCTGTAATCTTTGTAGTTCAGACCGGTTTGGGCTCGCAAAGAGAGAATTTTTGTTTCTTCAAAATATGAATAAAAAGAAGCTGCTTTAATAGGTAGGTGATCACACAGCAAATTTGTTACTGTTTGAGAGCATTCGTAGGAAGGTTTATGCGATGCGTAAAGCAGTTCGGACAGAAATGTTGGGGCTAGTGTCACGTTGCGAGGTTCCTAAAAATTGAATGTTGTACAAGACCTATCAGACGTTCAAGGGACGGCATCTTTGAGAACATAACGACAAGGCTAGCCCGCGCCAACATGCGCCACACTGACAGCAGCAACCTCAAAGCCGAAGCTCGACGCGCATGTTGGCGTCGGAGCTGAGCCGCTTGTTAGGCGCATTTACCGGATACAAGACAAGCATGGGCGCGGGCCGTGGAAGCCTGGGTTCTCTCATCGATGGGTAGAGGCAAGGGAAGACCACAAGATGCTCATATCATGGATTGAAGAATTCCCAGACCTGCGGCTGATCGCTGCTCCATCCACGCACTACGGGTGCGGATGCGAGACGCTGAAACAACTACGGCGATGGTTCACAGAATCGGAATACCGAACGCTTATCAGGTTTGGCTACCGCTGCGTGCGGTTGGATATTGACAGAGTTCTCGCCTTCGGGCTGACTCAGTGCGTATTCGTTCGGCACAGGTCGCTACGCAAAGGCGCGACCGTGGTCAACTTGTACGCCTAACGTATAGGGTAACCCGAGTCAGCCGTTGTTTGGCTGGCTTCGGAGTTTACCCGCGTGTTAGGGCTTTGTGCTGTCGGTTTCTCCGCTTTTGGTTATTCTCATCAAAAACCGCAACGCTTCGTTGACAGAGGTAGAATCTGGGAATACAGACGCAACATCAGGTTCTAGCACGACGCCATGTTGTGGAAATGTAGTTCGAGAAGGCCCAAATTTTCTGACGCGTAGGCTCTTAAAGTCATACTCTGGAAGGAGTTCGTCGTCGTCTTTTCTCTTAGTCTTCTTCATAGGCTTGCCGTTCTTTCTTAGTCGCTGGTCTTGCGCTAATCAGCCGCGTAGCGCCACTTCGCTCGGTGTATGAGACAACGAGAACGCGACACTGTTCGGAGCATCCGACTCGAATATATCGATGTTCATCGGCGGAGTGCCCAGGGTCAAAGAAGTCAATGTATAGAGGATCTTCGAAAGCGGTAACCGCTTCAGCAAACGGAACGCCATGCTTCGCAAGATTTCGTGCTGCCTTCTTTTCGTCCCACTCGAATTTCACTTTATTGAATCCGTTTGCAGAACCGTCGCACCAAAGAGACGGTGTTTCTCTGCGAGAGCCCTAACGGCAAAGCTAAGGCGCGCCAAACCGCGCCTGGAACGGACTCTAAATTAACCCCTTAGCTCGGCGCGCGGTTTGGCGTCGCCTTGAGCTTCTTGTTGGGTAATAAATGCTTACTGGAGTCGCTCGCATGACATTCACAACCAAGTACTCATGGCTTTTGATCATCCTTGGATTCTTTGTGCTCGATAGCCTCTTGAAGTTGTTTTTCAATTTCGGGCTGATTGACGGGAATTTGTTTACCATCCACATAAACGTCACTTCTTCCTTTTGATTGTCTTGCGTTCTTATACAGCCACGCACCAACAACGACAGCTGAAATTTTCGTGAGATCAATTGCTATGTCGATATTTACTACGACATCAACGTCAAACCCCTTGCGTATCATCGGGGGCTCGCTGATGATACTTACCCCTTCCGGAAAATCGTGAGCCAGGCCGTAGTAAAGTCGCGAGTCGGTTGTTTCTATACTGACTTTCATTTTGTTGCCCAACGGCAATGCTAAGGCGCGCAGTACCGCGCCGGTCGGAATTAACAAGAAAACCTTGTAAGCTCGATGCGCGGTACTGCGTCGCCTTGAGCTACTTGTTAGGTTTTATTGTGTAAGTTGACTTATGAGCCATCTAATATCATCTCTTGCTGAAATTGCTGCAATTATTATTGCGGCTATTGCGATTGTGCGATCATACTTGACAGAAAGGCGTACCAACCCAAGCCGTCCGACAAAGGTATTGCTCGCTATCAGGCTTTCTTGGGCAAATCATGCGGTTATCAAAACAAATGGCAAGAGAAAATATTTTCCGGAACATTTTATGCCGCAACGTATTGATTTCAAAGGATATCTGGCGCGCTTCGCAACACCTATACCGAACAGCTTGGTGCCAACCTGGCTTCTTCTGAAGCTGCGCGAGCTATGGAGTTAGCTTCTTCTGCGATTCTTAGAGTTGTTTCTTCTCGGTCTTCCTGTCGAGATAAACGCTCATCTTCTTCTGCCTCTTCTTCATCTTGAATCTTTTGTTTTAATCTTGCGACATCACGTTTATCAACAATAGTCTTAGAATTGATTATGTTCTGGATTCCAGGGCTTTCCATGCTGTTTGCCAAAGGGCTTCGATTTCTTCATCTGATCTTGCCATTTTGGTGTGTTCTCGTGAACCTAGT
>CALOFM010000006.1:0-75180 GCA_942492625.1 uncultured Gammaproteobacteria bacterium
CCGCGCCGCATCGAGGTCCTGCGGACCCGCACCTGTGGCGACGAAGGTCCCGTAGACGGGAAATCCGCGCAGTCCGCTCGGGCCGTCGAGCCCCGTTCCCTCGCTCAGCCGCAACCGATCCCTCAGTATGGGCCTGCCGTCTCTGCGCAGGCTGAACACAAGATCTGCCGTGCCTGTGTCGAAACGCTCGCCGACCACTGGCCGTCCCAGGCTGTGCACCTCCCATCCGATGAACCTCGCATCACCGCAAAGTTCGACGGCGTTTTCGGCGCGCAGTTTCGCCCCTGGAAACAAGATATTCTCCTGGGGGAACCACTCGAGCAGCCCCCCTCGGCTACCTTTAGACGTTGTTGCGCGATCTCCGCCTTACCCGCACTCCGGTAAAATTTCGCGGCCCCGGGAGTGGTGACCAGCGCATGAGCGCCAGAAGCAACAATCAGCTCGATCTCGAGCCGGTCGCCGCCGACCACGCCCCCCGGCGGATGCAACAGGTAGAGATGGCAGACGTTTCCCTCCGGATAAAAAGGCCGCTGAACCGTCAGCGGCCCGAACTGGTGTTTTCGCTTCAGGATTGTTCGTCCCGCTCTCACATCGAGCTCCAGCTCGAGCCTGGCCAACCATCCTTCGGGAACCTTGGCCCCACATTCAAGAGAACCTCTCGGGTCGACCGTCGAAGCGGCTCTTCCCAAATGCCCGTTCATGTTCGATCGAGCTGACGGTGACATGAAAGATCTCTCCCCGCCGACCAGCCTATCGAGCAGATTCACTACGCGCCCGGTGGAGAGGATTATCGCCGCAATTGCAGGCGGGGCAATCAGTTACCGCCCAGCTGCGTGAAGATGCAGTCGAGGGCCCGTTGATTGGTCCCGGTCGGATAGAAACTGTTGATGTCATTGGCAAACGTGGCCTTGTCGATTTCGCCCGCCGAGAGCTTGCTGGCCTCGTCGACGAAATAGACGTCGTTGCTGTTGAAATCCAGGAGATAGTCGATCGGCTGGTTTCCGATGCTGAGCTTGCCGCAGTTCGCAGAGACTTGATTGAGGAACGCGTTCGATTGCGCCCCCTCCGGTGCGACGAGACCCCCGCCGCAGCCCGAAAGCGCAAGGGTGGTGACAGCAAGGAAAAGGGCTTGGGGCTCGATGTGCTTCATGGTCGGTGCTCGCCTTGATGGTGGATGCCGATCGTCGGATGATCACATGTGTGACTCGCCCGCGCACCGCCATGATATCCGCAAACGTCCGGATTCGCTTCGACGGGACGCGCGCTGCACATTCCATGCGGAGGTGCTTGCTACCCGTTCCAAGGGTACTTCAGCGCAGACATGCCATCCGAATACGCAGGCCGGCTAGACGGTGAGGTACGCCTTCACAAGCTCGCCACTCAGCTCTTGCATTGCGCCAGTCGCCATAACGCGCCCCCGGTCGAGGATGAGAAATCGGTCCGCCACCTTGCGGGCGAAGGGCAGCTTTTGTTCTACCAGGATCACCGTCAGCCCGATCTCCCGGTTCAGGCGCCGTATGATATCGCCGATCTCCTGCACGATGTTTGGCTGGATGCCCTCGGTAGGCTCATCCAAGATCAGAAGCTTCGGGTCCACCACCAGGGCACGGCCGATGGCGAGCTGCTGCTGCTGACCGCCGGAGAGATCGCCGCCTCGGCGGCCGAGCATCTCCTTGAGCACCGGGAACAGATCGTAGATGAATTCGGGGATCTGCTTCTTGCGGTCCGCCCGCGCCGGAAGGCCGATCTGCAGGTTCTCTTCCACGGTCAGCAGCGGAAATATCTGCCGGCCCTGGGGAACGTATCCGATGCCGAGCAGGGCGCGCTTTTCCGCCGCCAGCTTGGAGAGGTCTATGCCGTGGTACTCCATCGACCCGGAACGCAAAGGCAGCAGGCCCATGATGCAGTCCATCAGGGTCGTCTTGCCCACGCCGTTGCGACCCATGACGCAGGTGCACTGTCCCTCCGGAATCTCGATGCCGAGGTCCCAGAGCGTATGGCTCTCGCCGTAAAACTGATTTAGGCCGCCAATTTTAAGCATCGCAGACAAACTCATTCCCCCAGGTAGACTTCCACCACCTTGGGATCGTTCTGCACCTCGTCCATGGTCCCCTCCGCCAGCACGCTACCCTGGTGCAGCACGGTTACGCGTTTCGCGATGGACCGCACAAAGTCCATGTCGTGCTCGACGACGACCACCGAGTGCCTGCCCTCCAGAGACTTGAGCAGCTCGGCCGTACGGTCCATCTCCTGGTGGGTCATGCCCGCCACCGGCTCGTCGACCAGCAGCAGATGGGGATCCTGCATCAAGAGCATGCCGATCTCCAGCCACTGCTTCTGACCGTGGGACAGGGCGCCGGCGTCCCGGTAAGCATTCTCGGCAAGGCCGATGATGCCCAGCACCTCGTCGATGCGGTCGCGCTGCTCGCCGGACAGCTTCGCGAACAGGGTCGGAAAGACCCGCTTGTCGCCGGCCATGGCCAGCTCCAGGTTCTCGATCACCCGGTGGTGCTCGAAGACCGTGGGCTTCTGAAACTTGCGCCCGATGCCGATCTCCGCGATCTCGGACTCGGACAGGCGAAGCAGGTCGATCTTCTGGCCGAACGAGGCCGTCCCCGAGTCCGGACGGGTCTTGCCGGTGATGATGTCCATCATGGTGGTCTTGCCGGCCCCGTTGGGGCCGATGACGCACCGCAGCTCCCCGGCGTTGACATAGAAATTCAGGTCGTTGATGGCCTTGAAACCATCGAAGCTCACGTTCAGATCCTCCACGTAGAGGATGGCACCGCGGCTCACGTCCAGCTCCAGGTCCTTCACCGACCACATGAAGTCGAACTGCCGGTCGCGGCGCATGGCCTCCCGGAACTGGAGCAGCGTGCTCATGCCGCCGCCTCCGCCGGTTGCGGACGACTACGCCGCACCAATGCGAGCAGCCCGGCGATCCCCTTGGGCAGGAACAGGGTCACCAGGACGAACAGGCCGCCCAGGGCGAAGAGCCAGGCCTCGGGCATGACGCCGGTGAAGTACGTCTTTGCGTAGTTCACCAGGATGGCCCCGATCACAGCGCCGAAGAGGGTGGCGCGCCCGCCGATGGCCACCCAGATCACCAGCTCGATGGAGTTGAGCGGCGCGAACTCGCCGGGATTGATGATACCGACCTGCGGCACGTAGAGGGCGCCGGCCACACCCGCCAGGGCGGCGGAGAAGCTGAAGATCCAGAGCTTGACCCGCTCGACTCGGTAGCCGATGAAGCGGGTGCGAGACTCGGCATCGCGGATCGCCACCGCCACCCGCCCCAGGCGCGAGCCGACGATGTAGCGGCAGGCCATGTAACCCAGGGCCAGTGCGGCGGCAGAGGCAAGGAACAGACCGATCCGGGTGCCGTCGCTCTGCAGATCGAAGCCCAGGATGTCCTTGAAATCCGTGAGCCCGTTATTGCCTCCGAAGCCCATCTCGTTGCGGAAGAAGGCGAGCATCAGGGCATAGGTTAGGGCCTGGGTGATGATGGACAGATAGACGCCTGTAACCCGCGAACGAAACGCCAGCCAGCCGAAGACGAAGGCCAGCAGCCCGGGTACCAGCATTACCATCAGGGCCGCGAACCAGAACATGTCGAATCCTTGCCAGAACCAGGGCAGCTCCTGCCAGTTGAGAAAGACCATGAAGTCCGGCAGATCCGAATTGCCGTAGACTCCGCGGTCTCCGATCTGACGCATCAGGTACATGCCCATGGCGTAGCCGCCGAGAGCAAAGAAGGCGCCGTGGCCCAGGCTCAAAATGCCGAGGTACCCCCAGACCAAATCCACCGCTACGGCAAGCAGCGCGTAGGTCAAGTACTTCCCGAGCAGGGTGACCGTGTAGGTGGACAGGTGCCAGGGGCTGGACTCCGGCACCACCAGATTCATGATCGGCACGGCGACGGCGACGATCGCCAGCACCCACAGCATGACCTGTCCGCCGGTGTCGCCTTTCAATGCTCTTAGCAAACGCATGTCTTAAGACTCCGCCGCTCGCCCGCGCTGCGGGAACAGTCCCCGCGGGCGCTTCTGGATGAACAGGATGATGAACACCAGCACCAGAATCTTGGCCAGCACGGCCCCGGCCCAGGGCTCCAACACCTTGTTGGCGACTCCCAGCGTCATGCCGCCGATCAGGGTGCCCCAGAGGTTTCCGACGCCGCCGAACACCACGACCATGAAGGAGTCGATGATGTAGGCCTGCCCCATATTGGGGCCTACGTTGGTGAGCTGCGAAAGGGCGACACCGGCGACGCCGGCGATGCCCGCACCCAGACCGAAGGTCAGGGCGTCTACCCGCGCGGATCGCACACCCATGGCGCGTGCCATGGAACGGTTCTGGGAGACGGCCCGGACCTGCAGCCCCAATGCGGTGCGCTTGAGGATCAGCAGCAGACCCACGAACACGATCAGCGCGAAGAGGATCACGTAGATCCTGTTGTAGGTCAGGCTCAGGGCCGGGTTGATCTGCAGGGACCCGCTCATCCAACCGGGGTTCTCCACGGCAACGTTCTGGGCGGATATAGTGGTGCGCACCAGCTGCTGCAGGATCAGGCTGATGCCGAAGGTAGCCAGCAGGGTCTCCAGCGGCCGCCCGTAGAGAAACCGGATCACCAGGCGCTCGATGGCGACGCCAAAGGCACCCGAGACCAGAAAGGCGGCGGGGATGGCCACGAACAAGGAGTATTCCATGGCGTTGGGCATGGCCTGCTGCACCAAGTAGGTGGTGTAGGCGCCGAGCATGATGAGCTCTCCGTGGGCCATATTGATAACGCCCATGACGCCGAAGGTAATGGCGAGCCCGATGGCGGCCAGCACCAGCACCGACCCCAGGCTCAGGCCGAAGAACAGGGTCTCGGCGGTTGCGTTCAGCTTGAGCTTGCGCTCGAGATCCTCAAGGGCCTCCGCCGCTGCCGCCTGCACTCGCAGGGTCTCGCCCTTGTCCCGCAGCGTCGCGAGGCGGTTGCGCACCACCGGCTCCAGGCTGCCGGACAGGCTGGAAACCGCGGCGAGGCGCACCTGCTCATCAGGGCTCGCGAGGTCCCCCAGGGCAATCGCAAGCTCGAGCGCGGCGTGCACCTCGGCGTCCTGCTCCCGCTCCAGGCGCACTCGAAGCTGCTCGAGCGTTCCCTCATCCAGCTTGTCCATCACCTCCTGCACCGCCCCCAGGCGGACCTGCGGGTCCGGATGGCCCAGGCTGAGTCCCGCGACGGCGGCCCGAAGCTGCCTGCGCATCTTGTTGTTGACACTGATCTTCTTGACGTCGCCTTTAGCGACATCACCCAGAGAATCGCCGCTCAGCGCGTCCGCAATCCGGTAGCCGTCCTCCTGCTTCTCGGCATAGACGACTAGCTTGTCGGCCCTGCGGTAGAAGAGCTGGCCATTGAGCAAGGCGTCGAGGACCTCGGCCGCACGCTCGTCACCACTGGCGGCGATGGCCTCGGCGGCGGCGGCCTTTACTTTGAAGGACCTGCCGGTGAGCCCGGCCAGGGACTGCTCAAAGGATTGCTCGATAGGCTGCTCGAAGGATTTCTCAGGATATTGCCCGACCGATGGCTCGACCGCTGGGGCGTCCTCGGCATTTGCGGGCTCCAATACGCACAGACCCATCGCCAGAAAAACGCCGGCGATCACCAGCGACAACGGGCGTGTCGGCCCGCGCGCACGCTGGGATATCGGATGCCCGTAGGAAGATAGGAACCGCATGTTGGGGAGACTGCCTTTGTTCGGACCCCGGACGCGGGGGGAGCTCCGCGCCGGGGTGTCGGCTCAACAGATCAGTAGTTCTGACCCGAGCATTTCTCGGTCTTGGTGTTGTAGTTGCCGCAGGAGATGGGTGGCGTCCAGTCGGCGATGATGTCCTTGGAGCCCGGGAGGTAATCGGACCAGGCGTCGCCCGGGACTTCCGCATCCGTCTGCCAAACCACCTCGAACTGGCCGTCTTCCTGGATCTCGCCGATCAACACCGGCTTGGTGACGTGGTGGTTCTTGAGCATCTCGGCGGTACCGCCGGTCAGGTTGGGGGTCTTGAGACCGATGATGGCCTCGACCACCTTGTCGGTATCCGTGCTGCCCGCCTTCTCCACCGCCTGAACCCACAGATTGAAGCCGATGACATGGGCCTCCATAGGGTCGTTGGTGACGCGCTTGTCGTCCTTGATGAAGCCATGCCAGGCACTAATGAGCTCGGCGTTGGCGGGGTCGTCCACGCTCATGAAGTAGTTCCAGGCGGCCAGGTGACCCACCAAGGGCCTGGTGTCGATGCCCGATAGCTCCTCCTCACCCACGGAGAAGGCGACCACCGGGATGTCCTCGGCGGAGATGCCCTGGTTGCCCAACTCCTTGTAGAAGGGCACGTTGGCGTCGCCGTTGATGGTGGAGACCACGGCGGTCTTCTTCCCCTCGGAGCCGAACTTCTTGATGTCGGCGACAATGGACTGCCAGTCGGAGTGCCCGAAAGGCGTGTAGTTGATCATGATGTCTCCCTCGGCCGCGCCCTTCTGCTTGAGGTAGGCCTCGACGATCTTGTTGGTGGTGCGGGGATAGACATAGTCTGTACCCGCCAGCACCCAGCGCTCGACGCCGACCTCGTTCATCAGGTAGTCGACCGCCGGGATGGCCTGCTGATTGGGCGCCGCCCCGGTGTAAAAGACGTTCTTCGAGGACTCCTCACCCTCGTACTGAACGGGGTAGAAGAGCAGGCCGTTGAGCTCCTCGAACACCGGCAGCACGGACTTTCGCGAGACCGAGGTCCAGCAGCCGAACACCGCCGCGACCTTCTCCTTCTCGATCAGTTCGCGGGCCTTCTCGGCGAACAAAGGCCAGTTGGAGGCCGGGTCCACGACCACCGCCTCGAGCTGCTTACCCAGCACGCCGCCCTTCTTGTTCTGCTCATCGATCAGCATGAGCATGGTATCTTTCAGCGTGGTCTCGCTGATGGCCATAGTGCCGGACAGCGAGTGCAGTATGCCGACCTTGATGGTATCCGCCGCCGCCAGGGCACCGGACAGGCACAGGCCGATACCGGCGCTCAGGCCGATGATCGACTTCTCGATGAAGTTGCGTTTGGACATGCAATCCACTCCCGATGAGTTGTATCTATTTGACTGGGGTGCGCTGTGCACCAGCTCCCGAGAGCACAAGGCAAGCCGCGTGCCAGAGGCGCCATCCCTCTTATTTGAAAGCAGTTTTTCCGTACGCCCCACCAAGACCGAGGGTAAAGCGCACCAATTGCGTGCGGATGCCGACAGACACCGCGGGGATAATGCACAATAAAGGGGCAACCCGATCTGGCCGAGATCCCGGATCGCCTGCTTGGTGAGTTACGCCGCATGATTACGAAGGCGCGCGAGCAGATGCGGCAGAAGCTGCATGCCGCCATAGAGACGCCGCGTGCTCGGTTCTCCACCGGGCCGAAGGTGCTGGAAGCGGACTATGCGTGCGGGTGTGCCGGAGATGCCGGGTTCGTTCCTCACCCCAGCCTACAGGACTAAAGAATCGAAAAGTCGTAGTTCAGGATAAGCCTGTAGTCGCCAAAATCCACGGCATCCGGGCCGCTGGCGTTGATCAGCGCGGCGCGTGCGCGCAGCCAGAGTCCGCCGAGCTTGCCGTTCTTCGGCTTCCAGTCCAGCGTGAAGTCGAGCTCGTCCTTGTCGGCGCTGGCATTGTCGCCGCTGTCCGGGGTGTTGCCAACGGTGTAGTTGACGAAACCGCTGACGTCTTTCAGGCCGACGCGGGCGAAGTCATAGGCCAGGCCGAGGCGCCAGGAGTCTTCGCCGGCGCGGTCGAAGTCTTCGACGATGACCGAGTTATAGCTCGGCGTACCGCCCCAGGGCTTCTGGATGCCGCTGTTGTCGCCAGTCCGGGTGTAGGCCAGCGTCAAGTTGGCGCCGGCCAGCGAGGCGTCGAGCTTGACGCCGAGCTGATCGGTATTGAGAGCGCCGATCAAAGCATCGCCGACGCTCTGCTGGTTGGTGTATTGGCCGGACAGTCTCAGCTCCAGGTCCTCGCCGAGCTCGCGGTGGCCGGTGGCCTCGACATACAAGGTGTTGAAGGTGTTGTGACCGTACTCGTTGATCGCGCCGATGCGCGCGTTCTCCGACAAGTTGTAACGCCCGCCGATCATGCTGACGCCATCGTCCGTGCCTTCGGCGCCAGCCGCTTCGGACATGGGTTTGAAGGTGGTCTCGGTGCGTTTCCTGATCTTGTCCACATAGCCGAGCACGTAATTCAAGCGCTTGCTGGATCTGTCCAACAGTAAATAGGCCTCGAAGGTGTTCGGCGTCATGCGGATGTCGTGCTTGTTGATATAGGGCAGGGTAAGCCCCTGGCGAAACAGCCGTAACCGGCTGTCTCCGAAAGGCTTCACGGTGACGTAAGACTCTCCGAAGACGGTATAGCCGTCCTGCACCGGCGCGAGCAGCCCAGTGCCGGGCTTTTCCTCCGGCGCATAGAGCGGCTGGCTGGTATAGAGGGTCGCGCCGATGCCGATCCGATCACGCCAAAGCCCGGATCGATAGTCCAGTGCGCCACCGATGGCCCAAGCGAGGCTGTCGGCACCCTCATCGCGGTTGCGCTCCAGATAATAGGTACGAAAGTTGAAATCGAGCCTGCTGTCGCCGAGGAAAGATGAGGTCGGTGCCGGATCCACCTTGTCCGCGCTGGGTTTCGGTGCCTGTGGCTTGCCCAGCCCGTCGATCGGCGCATCCACCTCTGCGGCGGACTCCACCCGCGGCCCCTTGTGAGTCATATAGTCCGGCTCGCTGGCCAGAATCGAATCGGCGCATAGCCCGCCGATCAGCAAGACGACGAGATCTGCGCTCGCCGATCGCCGATCGCAACCACTACGCGCAGGAAACCGCATTACATCGCCCCCTGAGATTGCACGGATACCGCATTGTATACGTTCGACCGCGACTGGCAGACGGATGTCAATGAACGCCCGCGCCGACATCGGACTCGAAGAGTCGAAGCGCCGCGGCGACATCACCGAACGTGCCCGCACTGCCGACATCGGCGAGGGCTTTGATGTGCTTACCGTCAAGCCGCACCTGGTTCGATTCGTGCTCAACAATGTTTGTCTGGCCGACCCCAATTGCTGAGGAAAATCGTTACCGAACCCGGCCCGTCATCAGTCGGCCCTCAGCACCCGCCCCATCTCCTCCGGTTCTTCGACCGGCGCCTCGCAGCGGGTGCCGACACAGCGGTAGAGGCGGGTCTTCGCCCCGGGCCGCATGGCAGCCAGCGGCTCGGGCAGTCCCTGCAAATCCTCAGGAATCGAAAAAACCATGCGCCGCGGTGCGTAGTCTCCCCGGGCCGTCTCGGCCCAACGGGCCAGGTCTTCCCGGTCGCCGCGGATGACGATGGTCTCCGGCGGACTCAAGTGCTCGTCAAGAGCCGCGAGCAGACTGCCGTGGGCGTAAGGTACGCGGCGCATCTGCTCGGAGGCCAGGGCGAGGGTATCCTGTGCGGCACTCAGGTAACGGGTCTCGCCCACCAGGTGACCCAGGCGCTGCAGCACACGCGCCGCTATGCCGTTGCCCGCGGGAACGGACTCGTCACTCAGGGACTTGGGCCGATGGATGAGGCGCTCGTGGTCGCTGGAGGTGAAGAAGAAGCCGCCCTCTTCCGGGTCCTCGAACCGGGTCAGCAGGATCCCGGCCAGCTCCAGCGCTAAGTCAAGGTCTTGCGTCCGCCAGCGGGCCTGTAACAGCTCCAGCAAGGCATCGATCAGGTACGCATAGTCGTCCAAGTAGGCGTTGAGGTGGGCCTTGCCGTCCTTGTAGGTGGCGAGCAGGTGCCCGTCCCGCCACAGAGTGGTGCGGATGAAGTCCATGGCGTGCTGCGCCGACTCCAGGTAATCGGGTCGATTCAGGATCCGCGCCGCCCGGGCCATGGCCTTGATCATCAGGCCGTTCCAGGCGGTGAGCACTTTCTCGTCGCGGCCGGGTCGGACCCGGCCCTCCCGCACGACGAGCAGCCTCGCCTTTGCCGCGTGCAGGAGCTTAGCGACCTCTTCCGCGGGCAACTCCAAGTGCTTCGCCACTTTCGAAGGCGTGCGAAATCCGTGCAGGTGCCATTTGCCTTCGAAATTCGGCGCCCGGTCCAGCCCGTACAAGGCGGCGAAAGGGGCATACTGCCCGGCGGTCAGCAGGCCCCGCACCTCATCGCGGTCCCAGACGTAGAACTTGCCCTCTTCGCCCTCGCTGTCCGCGTCCAGGGTCGAGTAGTAGCCGCCCTGCGGGGACTGCATCTCCCGCACCACCCAGTCCGCGGTGGCGACGGCGGCATTCCGGAACAGGGGATCGCCCGTGATCTGCAGCGCATCACAGCACAGGGTAAGCAGAGGGCCGTTGTCGTAGAGCATCTTCTCGAAGTGAGGGATCATCCAGTGCCCGTCCACCGAGTAGCGGCAGAAGCCCCCGCCGAGCTGGTCGTTCAGCCCACCGCGAATCATGCGCTCGAGCGTGAAAACGGCCATGTGCAGGGCCTCACTGTCCGGCTTGTCTGCCGCCTTGGTGGCGGCATAGTGGCGGAGCAGGAGCTCCAGGTCCGTGCAATGCGGGAACTTGGGCGGCTGCCCGAAGCCGCCGTCTGTGTGGTCGAAGCTGCCGGCGAGCTGGGCACGTGCCTCTCCCAAGAGAGCCAGGTCGGGAATCTCGCCGCCCCCGGCGGGTGCGAGTCTGGACAGGGCGTCCATCAGGGACCGGTTCTGCTTTCGTATCGCATCTCCTCGCCCTCGGTAAGCTGCTTCAACCTGCTCCAGCAGGCGCCTGAATGCCGGCAGCCCGTGACGGTCCTCCTTCGGGAAATAGGTGCCTGCGAAGAACGGATGCTGATCGTCCGGGGTGAGGAATGCGGTCAAGGGCCAGCCGCCCGCGCGCCGGGCCAGGAGCTGGTGCGCGGACTGGTAAATCTTGTCCAGGTCCGGCCGCTCCTCCCGGTCCACCTTGATGTTCACGAACAGGCGGTTCATGACCTCGGCGGTCCGCGCGTCCTCGAAGGACTCGTGGGCCATCACGTGGCACCAGTGACAGGCGGAATAGCCGATGGAGAGCAGGATGGGCTTGTCCAGGGTCCGAGCGAGCTCCAGGGCCTCCTCGCCCCAAGTCCACCAATCCACCGGATTGTGGGCGTGTTGCTGCAAGTAGGGGCTGGTGGCGTCGGCGAGGTGGTTGGTCTGCGGCTGGGAATCCGACATGTCCGGGTGTCCTGTCTTGGTGTATCGGTGGGAAATGGGTGCACAGGCACTTGGTTTCCATGGAGCACCACGACGGTGAAATGTGCGAAGCTTCCGTGACTACGGCTTATTCACCAGGTTCTGACCAAAGGCATCGCTATAATGATCGGCTGGAAGCGCGCGATCTTTCCTTCCGAGCCGCGCTATTTGCCCGGCAACCGCTGGCTAAACGTGGTCCTTCGCACCCTGCATTTGGTGGGGATCGCCGGGATTGGGGGCGGCTATTTTTACGCCAGTCTGAACGATACTTGGCGCGTCTACCAGGACCTGTGCATTATCAGCGGTACACTGCTGGCGCTCTTGTTCATCTACTCCAACGGCATCTGGCTCCTGCAGATGCGCGGGCTGGTGATCCTGTTTAAGGTCGGGCTCTTCTACGCCATTGCCCTGTGGCCCAACCTGGCCATCCCCATCCTGATCCTGATCCTGGTCCTTTCCGGCTGGATCGCCCACGCCCCTGCCAAGGTTCGCTACTACTCGCCTTTCTACCGGCGCCGCATCGAGAGCCTGCCTTTACAGGGAAGGGATTAGACGGTAACTAGGAGCCTGTCTGACTTACAACTGCTTTACTGCCGGGTTTAGGATCTACGCTCGTCGAACCCGGCCATGCGGTACCACCTGTTGGCCTCATCCAGGTCCTTTTCCACGCCCCGGCCCTCCTCGTACATCATAGCCAGGGTCGTTTGAGAGCCGGCAAGGCCCTGCTCCGCGGCCTTCCTGAACCAACGCACCGCCTGTTCCGGATCCTTGTCGGTGCACTCGCCCTCCATGTACATGAAGCCCAGGCCGTGCTGGGCGACGTCTATGCCCGCCTCGGCGGCAGCCTTCATGTACTCGAACGCCAGCTCGTGATTCTCGTGCATGCCCAGTCCGTTCTGGGCCATGATGGCCATGCGGTACTGGGCCTGTGGGTTACCGCCGTCCGCCAAGGGGGAGAGCAGTCCGGCGGCGCGGGCGAAGTGTCTGGACTCGAAGGCGGCGATGCCGCTGCCAAGCTCCATGTCGAAATTCGGTAAGTTCTTCGTTCATCTGGGATTGGCTCGTTCTGTCGCATGGAAGCCGAGAGCTAACCCCGGCGCATCGGACTTGAGGGCCGAAGGAGCGAATTCAAGCGCGCGGCAACTCCAACCAACCGAGCCAGCGTCCGAACAGTACCTGGTTCGCCGCCGCGACGGCCATGCGCGGCTCCAGCGACAGCACTTCGGGTGGCCTCAACCCGCCCGGTGCGAAGAGGCTGGACACAACGCCCGCTTCAGTAGCGATCAGGCGGCCGGCCGCGTAGTCCCACAGCTTCTGTCCCCCGTGCAGATAAAGCTGAAAGCGCCCGGCGGCGAGCCAGCACCAGTCCAGCGCGACGGATCCCAAGTTCCGTTGGGAGCGGAACGGGGATTCGCCCCCCATGCGCGGCAAATCCCGCCGGGACAGACGCTTGAGATCCACCATCGCCAGACAATCTGCAAGCTCTGTGCGTTCAGAGGACAGGCGAAGGGGCTCGCCGTCGAGAAAGGCACCGCCACCGCGCTCGGCGCAAAAACACTCGCCGTGCACCGGGTCGACGATGCATCCCAGGATCGGCTCGCCGCCCCGCAGCAGGGCGAGAGAGATGCAGAAATAGGGGAAGCCATAGGCGAAGTTGCTGGTGCCGTCCAGGGGATCCAGGCACCAGACGCCCGTCTCTGCGTCTCCGAGCAGACGTTGCTGCTCCTGAACGCTCATCTCCTCTCCCAGGACCGAAAGCTCCGGATAGGCGCGGCGCAGCTCCACGCCGACCAACCGTTGCACCGCAAAGTCCGCCTCCGTGACCAGGCTGCCGTCGGCCTTGGAGCGGGCGTCGGCGTGTCGGAAACGCGGCATGATCTCCGCCTCGGCCGCGGAGCGAAGCAGGGTGCAGAGTCGGTCCAGCTCAGGAGTCATAGGTACATCTCGATGTCGGGAACAGCGACAGCATAATAGCCACTTCCGGACTCCAAATCAGGCCGAAAGAACCTGGAGCCTGTCCGGCTTGCGCATTCGCAGCGAGGGAGCGCGGGGCCGAGGCTTGTGGCGGTGGGAGTGGACGTCTAACATCAATGTTGTCTCCTCCGATCGCACGAGCCGGCAATCGTGAAGCTCCCGACACTTCTCTTGCTTTTCTTGGTATCCGTCCCATCCGACGGGACTCCGATCGCCTCCGACGACCGCGAAGCCTTCCTGGCCGCGGAGGCGGCCCTCGAACGTGGCGATTCGGAAGTCTTCGAGGCCTTCGTGGAGGAACTGAAGGACTACCCCCTCTATCCCTACCTTCGCTACCGTCAGCTCTCGCGCCGCCTGGCAAGCGCCGCCCCGGACGAAATCGCAGACTTCCTGAGCGACTACGCGGACACGCGGCAGGCCGACTTTCTGCGCCGCGCCTGGCTCAAACGGTTGGCTGAACAGGGGCGGTGGGAGGAGTATGTCCGCTTCTACGTCCCCGGCGACTCGATCGTGCGCCGCTGCCACTACCTGCGTGGACTGATGTTGAGCGGACGCCGGGACGAAGCCCTCGGCCAAGCGGAATCCCTGTGGCTTCGGGGCGAGTCCTTGCCGAACGCCTGTGACCCCCTGCTGGAGGCATGGAAACAGGCCGGAGGGCTGACCACCGACCTGGTGTGGCAACGCATCGTCCTGGCCATGGACGCAGGCGAGATCAAGCTTGCGAGCTTCCTGGGCAAGTCCCTCCCCGCGGCTGACCGTGCCTGGCTGGAGCTTTGGCTCTCCGTTGATCGAAACCCGCGGCTGGTCTTGGAAGAAGGCAGGCTCAAAGGGCCCCATGCCCAGCAGACGCGTATCCTGGCATACGGAATCGCCCGCATGGCGCGCAAGGCGCCGAGTCAGGCGGCCGATGCCTGGGACAGGATCGCAAGCCAGCACAGTTTTCCGGCAGTGCACGCCCAGCCGGCCAATGCGGCTGTCGGCTTCGCCCTCGTCGGACAGGGCGAGCGCCGGGGCTTGAGCTACCTCGACCGCATTCCCGCCCGCGAGGATAACTTCGACCTGCAGGAGCGGCGCTTGCGCACCGCCCTCGAGCTTGGATACTGGGATGGCGTCGCGGACTGGATCCAGGCCATGCCGCGCGGAAAACGCAAGTGTGAGCACTGGCTCTACTGGCAGGCCCGCGCCGAGGAGGTCCGCGGCGACCATGAGAAGGCGCAGGCCCTGTTCGCCGCCGCGGCCGGCGAGCGCAGCCTGTGGGGGTTCCTGGCGGCGGAGCGCGCCGGACTCCCTTACAAGCTCGGTGACGAGCGGGCGCCCGCGGACCCGGATTCGCTGGCGCGCATCGAGCAGAGCGCGGCCGCCGCCCGCATCCGTGAGCTCGAAGCCTTGGACCGCGGGCTCGAGGCGCGCCGGGAGTGGCACCGGTTGACAAGGGACATGGAAAGCGAGGATCTGATAGCCGCGGCTGTGGTCGCACAAAGACGCGGATGGGCGAACCAGGCCATCTTCACCCTGGCGAAAAGTGGATACTGGAACGACCTCGAGCTGCGCTTTCCCTTGCTGAATAAGGACTTGGTCCTGGAGCAGGCCGGCGCCACCGGCCTGGACGAGGCGTGGATCTACGCAATCCTACGCCAGGAGAGCGCCTTCAATCCGCAGGCGCTCTCACACGCCGGGGCGAGGGGCTTGATGCAACTCATGCCGGCCACCGCACGCGAGATCGCGCGCTCTGTAGGACTCCCGCGCCCATCGCAAGACGACCTCTACGGTCCGGATCTGAACATCACCTTGGGCAGCAACTACCTGTTGAAGATGAAGAGGCGTTACGCAGGTAATACCGTGCTGGCCACCGCAGCCTACAACGCGGGCCCCGGCAATGTGGACCGCTGGTTGCCCGAACAACCGTACAGCGCCGACATCTGGGTCGCAACCATTCCCTTCAACGAGACCCGCGGCTACGTTCGGCGCGTGCTCGCTTATCGTCTGATCTACGACTATCGGCTCGGCAAACCGATCAAGCCCTTGCATAGCCTGATGTGGCCCGTGCGCAAAAAGCTGCCGTCGGAGAGGGGCCAGGAAATGGGAGACAGGGGCAAGGCGGAAGTGAGAAGCTGACACCGGGCCCCCCGGAGTGAACCCCTAGGCCCCCGTCCTATTCGCTGTCTCCTTTCCCACCGCTACCCCCGACCGCGCAAGGTCAGGCTCTCGTCCTCTTCTGCCAGCTTGCGCACCCGAGAGCAAAGGACCTCGTCGACGATCAGCTCGAAGAAGTGCCTGCTCTCAGGATCGACGCCTCCCAATGCCTGACCGTCCCATTCCCGTACCGGCGCATAGCGCAGCACCAGCCAGTTCTCGCGACCTGAAAGGTCGGAAAACTTGCCGGCAAAGAACAGGCTCTGCACCATTTCGTCTTCCGGCAGGCGGATTTGGTTTAGACGGATCTCCCTCTGCAGCTTGAGGAATGCGGCCTGTTCGAGCTTCACCCCGTTTACGTTGTATCCGAGAATGGCGTCGCTCGAAATGGAATCGCCCCCGTTTCTCCGGTCTTTTACAACCGATATGCGAAAGGCCTGGCTCTCGGGCCCGAAGCGCGCCGAACGCAGCGCGGCGGCGCAGGCGGAAAGCCGATCCGCCCGGTTGATCGCCCCTGAGATCATGATCCTGTGCCCCTCGTCATAGAGGAAATTGGGCTCCTTGGCAGAAAAGCTGATTCCCAAGCCCAACTCGAGCTCCGGCAACCCGTGCTTGCGGTTGATGACATTCTGCAATGCAACGACCTGCAGAATCTTGCGCGCCACGGCGCAGGCGCGGGCGACCGCCATCCCCACACGCTCCCCTTCGTGCTCGAACAACCCGAGGATAACGGCATCACCTTCCACAAACAGCTTCTCGGCACCGAGCTCGGGCAAGAGTCTGTTTACCGGCCCGAAGAAGTTCAGTCCGAAATGGGAGGCGGGATTCAGCCCTTTCGCACGAAGGCGCTCCGTGATGCGCGTGGAGCCGCGCACATCCGCCTTGATCACCGCATGGGCTTGAATCCGACGTTTGGCCGAACGCTGCTCTTCACCGCAGGAAAATGCATAAAGGCTGGAATTCGCCCGGGACAGCTTGACATCCCGGGGGTCTTCGAGCAAACGAATCAAGTCCATCGCTTCGTATGTCTTATAGGCCAATTTGAGGTCCCGCCGTAGCACCAGGAAATCCGTCAAGTAGCGGCGCAGGAACCTGGCCCGCTCTCCTCTCTCGAGACGTTTCACAAGAGTGGCGGCACTGTCGAGCACGCGGACGACGGCCGCCGGATCGAGGCCCAACTGCAGAAGCTCCAGACGCTGTGCGACGCGGCGGCGCGGAAGTCGCCCCTCCACGAAATCCAGAACAAGTGAGAGGGGAACGGGACGTCCAAGCTGTTTCGCCATAGTAGGCAGCCAGTAAAGCAGGACGATCCGCGCCCCCAAGCCGTTCAGCTCCAAACAGAGAAACAGCTCGTCGACGATGGCAGTCTGGAAGTCCCGCCAGCCGGCCTGATCCCAGGTCGGGACATACCCTGTCGCCGACTCATTGATGCCGGAGAAACGGGAATCGCCAAACTCCGATTCGCGCGCCGGTGCGAATCCGGCGTCGCGGGAATCCGCCGTATCGGGAACGGAGGCGAAAAACAGACTCAGGTTTCGCGGCTCATCCAACCAGGTGCTGCGGCCAGTTTTGTATTCCTCCTCCGGAACGAAGCGGCTGAGCAACATCTCGGTCCCGAGGAATCCCTTCAGCTGTCCCTGGTCCCGGCGCTCGCGAAACAGATTACCGGCGACAGAGTCCTCTGGAGCGCGGTGCCCCGGCAGACGGGTCCAAGCGGGAAGGTAATGTTGAAAAACCGTACTTACGCACTGGTTGGTATGGAACATCCAATCAGTGTCGCCACCCTCCGCCAACTTGGCGATTGGGTAATCCGAAGCAAGATCCTTTACCTCACTAAGACCCGGAACCTGTAGAACCCTATTGAAAAACGCCCTCCGGGGGAACGGCCAAGCGTCTCCAACAATGGATGCGCGCATATTCTTCAGGTAGTCACCCTCCAGCCTTTTGACCTGGAGAAACAGGAAGTGCAGTACGCGACGCTTGAGGGCATGCTCGTCCCGGGTCAATGCGAACAACTGCTCGTGCGTCTCAAGATCGCGCCCGGATGCCCGCGCATCTTCCTGATTTGCCGAACCTTTGAGCTCTTCGGTGAGTTCGCCTTTCTCCTGGGAGACGACCTGGAGCAGGCACTTGAGGAGTGAAATCTGAAGCAGAGCGAGGCGGTCGACCGAGACGCTCGCCTCAGTTTGCTCCGAAATGGACTCGAACATCTCAACGTAGCTCTCACGGAGAGATTTCAGGTCTTGGGTGCCGACAGGCTGCGGCGGCGCTTGCCGACGCTGTGTCCGGATGTCCTCCATGATCAACTTGCGCACCGTTTCGCGCAGCCGGTCACGCAGACGGGGACTCAAACAGACGTCGATGTGCGCATTGTCGATGCCCCTTCCGTAACGCTCCAGAGATATATCCCAGGAAAAAACCTTTGCAAAGGGGGCAACAAACTCTGCGAGCGTAGGTCGCCAGTGGGTCAAAGAGCGTCCTCGTCCAAGAAATTCTTACGATAGTCTATCCGAAGGCCGCCAGCCGAGTACCGGGGTTTTTAAAAACCTCGAAACGGCAGTTGACCGCTTCGTGCCGCGATCGACCGCTCGACCCTCCGCGAAAAAGCGATGCTTTCGAGCATCACCTGCTTGTTGCGGCCGCTACGCCACCCGGGAGACGTCCATCCGCCGCGTCTAGGTTAAACTAGATGCCCCGGATTTCATGCCGCTGCCCTGTTAATCGGCAACGGAAAAGAGCTCGCAACCGAAATTCTCATGTGGTTCATGAATTTCGACATCCCCTCTCACAGGGCATTACCACTGCTGCTGCTTCTCGCCTGTGCCGCGCCCGGCGGCATCTCTGCAGAGCAGAGCAAGCGAGACCTTATGGCCAATGCCATGGCGAGGATGATGGACGCCATGGGTCTTTTCGATTCCGCGTCCTCGCAACAAGGCGGCGGAACAGGTCCCGACCCCTTCCCCATGATGGATCCGCTCGGTGCCGCGGGTTGGGGCCCCGGATTCGGCATGCCCCGGGGCAGCCCATTTCAGGACCGGTCCCGCGCCTTCGCGATGGGAGAGATGATGAAGCAGCTCTCGGGCGCAATGCCTGGACTCAACTCCGCGCCGGGTCCCGGCGGCGGATGGCCGGCGTCACGGCTCGAAGGCGTCTGGGAGGGCCGCAACGGCGAGTTGCTGATCGTCCAAGGTGGCCGATTTCGGATCTACTCCCCGGGTATGCAACGGGTGGACGGGTTGATTCAGATCCGGAGCGATCGTCTCGCCCTCTACAACCCGCAGGATGAGCAGGCGCAGCCCTTCAAGTTCGCTGAATCCCGAGGCCGCTTGATTATGCGAGGTCTGGACGGGCAGACATACCTCTACCGCCGCCTGCGGTTGGACGGCAGGCAGCCCGGAGGGACATCCAAAGCGCCTTCATTGCGCTGACAGGGCGCTGACAGAGCGTTTGTCTCGACGGTCTCTGCGCCTTGGCGATTCAATTACTATTTCCAGGATCATCAGCGCAACTTTAGGCGGCTCGCGGCTCAACCAAGCAGCAACTTGGTCCCCACGACCAGCACCAGCACGGCGAAAATCCGCTTCAGCACCGATAGAGGAAGGGTGTGGGCGAGGCGCGCCCCCAAAGGCGCCGCCGGGGCACTCGCAAACAGAATACCCACCACCGCCGGCCAGTAAACGAAACCCGTACTGCCAACAGGTAATCCCTCTCTGCCCCAACCCACCGCAATAAAGCCCAGGGCGCCGGCCAGCGCGATGGGAGGCCCGCAGGCGCTGGAGGTCGCGACCGCCCGGCGCATGTCCACACCGGCGCGAACCAGAAAGGGCACGGTGAGAGTCCCGCCGCCGATGCCAAGGAGCGCGGACAGGGAGCCGATACCTGTGCCGATCATCCCGATACCCAAGGAGCCCGGCAACCCGCGGATGTCGCCCTGGTTGCCGGGCCAAAGCATGCGCACCCCTACATAGAGCTGAAAGCACCCGAAGATGCGCCGCAGCCAGGCCTCGGCGAGCAGCCCGGCGACGGCCGATCCGATCCAGGCGCCGATGACGATCCAAGGAACCAGAATGCGCACTAGGTCCCAGCGCACTGCGCCCCGGCGATGGTGCGACCAGGCCGATGCGCTCCCGGTCCCGATCAAGGTCGCCAGCGATGTCCCCACGGCAAGATGGAAGATCCAATCCGAAACAAAACCCGCCTCCACGAAAACCCAGACCAGCGCCGGCACTACGACGACCCCGCCACCGACCCCGAGCATCCCGGCTATCAACCCTGCGACGACGCCGGTTCCCAGGTAGGCCGTGAGCTCTACCAGGGTCATTGCCGCGGCGCCCTCGATGCACCTGCGGCAGATGGGTGAAACCCTCGCGATTGCGCAATAATAAGCGCACGGAGCGTCTCCGCTGATTGAGGCTTTGTCAATTTCTCACTTCCGGTTTCAAGGCATGGGTCGACTAACATGATCAATCACCGCGTCTGTATATTGGGCGGGACCGGCTTCGTCGGTCACCATCTCGCCAACCGGCTGGCGGCGTCCGGTTACAGCAGCCGCATCCCAACCCGACACCCGGATCGGCATCGTGACCTGCAGCTGGTACCTGGCATCGAGGTGCGTCAAACGGGTCTGTTCGAGCCGGGTGCCTTGGAAACACAGTTGGAAGGCTGCACCGCCGTCGTCAACCTGGTCGGCATCCTCAACGAGTCCGGTGGCCGAACCTTCCAACAAGCCCACGTGGACTTGGTGCAGCGCACCAGCGTGGCGGCGCAAACGGTTGGCGTAACCCGTTACCTTCACATGAGCGCATTGCACGCGGACGCAACAAAGGGTGCAAGCCTCTACCTGCGCACAAAGGGCGCCGGCGAGGATCTTGCTCACGCGCAGACCGGACTCACCGTTACAAGCTTCCGTCCCTGCGTCATCTTCGGCCCGGGAGACAGCTTCTTCAACCGCTTTTCCGCCTTGCTCAAGACCGCGCCGGGGCTGTTTCCGCTCGCCTGCGCGCAGACCAGGTTTGCGCCGGTCTTCGTCGGCGACCTTGTCACCGCGATGATCGGCTCCTTGGCCGATACCGGCTCATCAGGCAAAAGATACGACCTGTGCGGCCCGAGAATCTACAGCCTAAAGGAGCTGGTGGAATACACGGCAGGCCTCATCGGGCGCCAGACCAGGATAATCCCGCTCAACGACTTCAGCTCCCGCCTCCAGGCCCGCATCCTACAGCATGTTCCCGGCAAGCCCTTCACCATGGACAACTACCTATCCCTGCAAACGGACAGCGTCTGTGCGCACAACGCCCTGATGGAGCTAGGGATCAAACCCAGATCCGTAGAGACGGTGGCCCCCACCTACGTGCGGTGAGCAACCCGTATGGCGTAGCGGCATACCGTCCCGCAGGCGCAGCTCGCGTTGGAGGCGGGGGACGACGGGTCCGCTACGGCCATCATCGTCACCACAACGCACTGACGCGATCCATTGCGCCTCTGGCAGCGACGCGCCCATATCCACGCGATCACCGAGGGAGCGGGCCTGCGCACCGCGATCGCTACCAGCTCACCATTCACCAAGCCGGCCACGCAAATCGCGAAAGGAGAATCCCATCCATCTCCGTTCCAGGCCCTTCTGCAGCCCCATCACCTGAAAACGCTCGCCCATGGCAGAAGGCAGCACCAGCTGCTTGGCACCCAGAATCAGGTCGATGGCATCGGGATCGCCTGCAATCTCGGCCAGCAAGCGGTCCAAACCACAGCCGATGAGAAAGTGGGCCTGGGTCGTGAAGCCAGCGAGCCGCAGCCCGGCAAGGCTTGCCGCCTCCGCTGCGGAGGTGAAATCCACGTGAGCCGTGATGTCCTGCAGACCCGGATGGAAATAAGGATCTGCCCGCGCGCGGTGGCGATAGTGACACATCAGGGTACCTTTGCTGCGCTCGGCCAGATAATACACACTGCGCGGGTAGCCGTAGTCGATCAGCAGGGCCAGTCCAGCGTCCATGGACTCTGCGAGGGCCCTGATCCAGGGGCCCAAGCGAAGATTGATCTCCGATTCGTAGCCCGGATCGACCGCCAGCCCAGCGCTCTGAAGCGCCTGCACCGCCTCCACGAGGCCGGGACTCGCAGGTGCGCCCGCGACCTCTTCCCAGCCGTCCCCGGAGGGCTTCACGAACAGCTCCAAGGGCTCGCGGTCTGCGCCGATCCGGAAACGATGCACGGGCATGGCGTCCAGCACCTCGTTGGCCAGCACGCAGCCGCGAAACCCGGTCGGCAGGCGGTCGAGCCATTGGACCCGAGGCAGCAGATCGGGCAGGCGCTTTGTAAGTAAACTCTGCTGGCGCTCACGCAGATCCGGACTCGGCTCCAGGATGAGATAACGCGAGGGCAGGCTTCCCTGACCGGCAAGGGCGGACAAAACCTCCGCCGACAGAGCCCCGCTCCCGGCACCGAATTCCATGATGCTGCCGCCTTGCAGAGCATCCAGCGCCTGCAGACACTGCTCGGCAACGCAGCGGCCAAACAGGGGGGAGAGCTCGGGAGCCGTCACAAAATCCCCCTGCGCGCCGAGCTTCCGCGCCCCGGCCACGTAATACCCCATCCCGCGAGCGTAAAGGGCCAACTCCATGAAGCGATCGAAGGGCAGTAGACCGCCTCGGGCACGCGCTTCATCACGGATCAGATCCGCTAAGCGCCGGCTATGCGCGGCCGCCGCCTCAGGCGCATTGCCTTGCGTTTCTGGTGAATATCCCATGTTTCTCTATTTTGCGACAAATGCACGCGAATAACCGCAAACAACTTCGAAAATCATAGTCTTACGGCCATCCCAAAAGAAGACCGCGGCTGCTCCCCGCGATCAGGGCTGGCAACCACAGAAAATGCGCAAACCGCCTGAAAGGACGACACATACCAGCCTGGAGCAGCGCCCCGGGAGCTAGGGGCCTTGATATCCCAGCTCTGAAAGGGCGTGACATATCGCTCTCGGAGTGTGAGCAGTCTAAGATAGTCAACAGATGGAAAAACTCGGAGGCATCCAGTGACGCAACACTCGGAAGGTCTTGCTGGAAAGGTAGCACTGATCACCGGCGCTGCCCAACGGATCGGTGCCGAGATCGCGCGGAGCCTGCACGCGCAAGGGATGGACCTTGCCCTGCATTACCGCAGCTCGGCAAGCGCGGCAATGGACCTTAAGAAGGAGCTGGAAGGGTCTCGGCCGGGTTCTGTCCGGCTGCTCCAAGCAGATCTCAACAAGTGCATAGGCTTCATGGCTCTGATCGAGCGGGTCCGAGCGTTTCGCGGCAGGTTGGACGTCTTGGTCAACAACGCCTCCAGCTTCTACCCGACGCCCCTGGGCGACGCCAGCGAAGATCAATGGGAGGATCTCCTCGGCTCCAATCTAAAAGGCCCTTTTTTTCTGACCAAAGAGGCCGCCCCCTTGCTTCGCTCCAGCGAAGGCTGCGTTATCAACCTGGTGGACATACACGCCGAGCGGCCCCTCAAGGACCACCCCATCTACTCCATCGCTAAGGCTGGAAACGCCATGATGGTCAAGACGCTGGCGCGAGAGCTGGGACCGAAGGTGCGGGTCAACGGCATCGCACCCGGGGCCATCCTGTGGCCGCAGGAGGAGCTGAGCGAGGACGCCAAGGACGAGATCCTCTCACGCACCGCGCTCAAGCGCGCCGGCTCGGCGGAAGATATCGCCCGCACGCTGCTGTTCCTGGTCCGCGATGCAGACTACATCACCGGACAGATCGTCTCCGTGGACGGCGGTCGAATGCTGCAGCAGTGAGCAACGACAACGACAAGCCCGTCCTGCACCAAGGCGGGGACTGCAGCTCTCCCTATCCGGTCAGCCGCCTCTCGCCGGCCTTCCAGACGACGGGGTGCTACGTAAGGTTAGTTCTCGCGTTCGCGTGCGACCAGCGGAAAAGTCGCAGGCCCCCCGGCGCATACTGCAACTCAAGACACGGATTTCGAGCGGCTCAGGCGTCGAAATCGAAGGCGACCGGGGCAAGGATCTGAGCGGCACAGTCGAAAGACTCCCACAGATCCCGGTAAGTACGGCCGCTGGTTGGGTGGATCTCGTCTGCGGCGACCTCGGCCAAGGGGCGCAGCACGAAGGCATAGCGCAGGATCTCATCCCGCGGCAGCGCGCAGCGGTCGACTATCCCGACCAAATCGCCGTATGTAAGAAGATCCAGGTCCAGGGTGCGGGGGGAGAACTTAGTCGACCCCCTGACCCGGCCGAAAGCATCCTCGATCTCCCGCAACGAGGCGTCGATGCCGCCAACGCTCTCGGCCGCATCGAACCCGGCCACGAGGTTGTAGAAAGGCTGCCCGTCGAAACCGACCGCCTCGGACTCGTAGACCCGAGACAGAATCAGCTCACCGAATCGCTCGCGCAGGGCCTGAACGGCGCCACGGATGGAACGCTCCCGGTGCTGGTTGCTGCCGATGCTTATCCAGGCCCGGGGCATGAGGCTACCCACGAAAAATCCCCTACCCCCCCCGCTTCAAAGGGGACCTTTTGTAGCAGCCTGGCGCGGAAGGAGAGAGCGTCGACGACTCGGTTATCTTGGCCATCAGCATTTGCGCTCGCCGCGCTCGATGACCACGCCCACGTCTACCGCATCGGATACTGCGCCGATCTTGTTGAGGGTGAGACGGACCCAGCCGACACCGAACTCTTCGCGGATGATCCCCGCGCAGCGCTCCGCCAGGGTCTCCACCAACTCGAACCCGCTTTCGCCCACAAACTGCTTGAGACGCCTGGAAACGGCCTTATAGTTCAGGGCGTCCTCGATGCGGTCGCTGCTTGCTGCTCGCGCCACATCGGTGCTCATCTCCAGGTCCAGGATGACTGGTTGCTTGATCGCCTTCTCCCAGTCGTATATTCCGATGACGGTCTCGATGCGCAGCCCGCGCAGGAAGACGATGTCCATGCCGATACCCCTGATATATATGTCTTCCGCCATGGTAAGGGACGAAAGCAGGTTTACAACCTCAGGCACAACGTCTGTCTCTCCAACCGCGTCGAAAACGCAGAAGGCCCCTCGCCCGCACGTCCACCGCTGATTCGCGTTTCCCGCCAGTCACCTGATGTTATCGACCCCTTGGCGCTCTTTGCTCCTCGGCGGTTCAAAACCTTCTTTGGAGTTGACCCGGACTCGGATTGGGATTCCAATGTCGCGCCATGATTGTGAACCTGCTCCTGATCGTCGGCGCCTACCTGCTGGGCTCCGTCTCCAGCGCCATCATCGTCTGCCGGCTCATGGGCCTGCCGGACCCCCGGACCCAGGGCTCCAACAACCCCGGCGCCACCAACGTGCTGCGCATCGGCGGCAAAAAGGCGGCGGCCGTCACACTCGTCGGCGACAGCCTCAAGGGACTGGTGCCCATGCTGATCGGTCACCTGCTGGGCGCGAGTCCGGCAGTGCTGGCGGCGACCGGACTCGCGGCCTTCCTCGGACACCTTTACCCCTTGTTCTTCGGCTTCCGGGGCGGAAAAGGTGTGGCGACTGCGCTCGGCGTACAGCTCGGGCTCTATTGGCCCATCGGTCTCTCGGTCGCCGCGATTTGGTTGTTCGTGGCCAAGGTGCTCAAGATCTCGTCACTGTCCGCCCTGATCTGCATGGCCCTGGCACCCGTCATCGTCTGGCTCTTCTGGCCCGCGCCGGTGCTGATCGGCGCACAGGTACTGATCACGGCGATCCTGTTCTGGCGTCACCGCAGCAATATCCGGAACCTGGTATCAGGCAAAGAAGACAAGCTCACCGACGAGCCAGACAAAGTCGAATGAGGTGCCTGCTAACGTAGCCCGGGTTCAGCGTAGCGAAACCCGAGAGCCGAAGGCTCAGATGCACGACCTGTCGAAGGCTTGGCCGAGCGGTGTCGATTCCAGCCTCCGCGACGAGGTCGGGCTGAGGAACGAATCCCATCAACCCGATTGGCATCGGTGCGTTCCTCCCATCCCAAGGACTACCGAAATCATACAGGCGGCAGCTCCTCCATAAGCCACCGCGCCCGTGGCTTGAAGGCCAAGGGCTCGGCCTGACCAGCCCGAAGCCGCTGCCAGCCGGCAAAGGCGATCATGGCCCCGTTGTCGGTGCAGAGTGCCGGGCGGGGATAGAAGACCTCGCCACCCTCCTTCTCCGCCATTTCATCCATCCGCGCTCGCAAGCGCCTGTTGGCGCTGACCCCGCCGGCAAGAATCAGACGCTTGCCCGCAGACTGACGCAGGGCACGCCGGCACTTGATCACCAGGGTGTCCACCACGGCCTCCTCGAAGGCGCGGGCGATATCGGCGCGGGTACGGTCCGGATCGTCGGTTGCCGCCATCTCGCGATTGAGGGTGTTGAGGGTGAAGGTCTTGAGCCCGCTGAAGCTGAAATCGAGCCCGGGGCGATCGGTCATGGGCCGCGGAAAGCGGTAGCGCGTCGGGTCCCCCTGCTTCGGCAAGCTTCGCCAGTGCGGGACCTCCCGGATACGGCAGATCCAGGATCTTGGCGGTCTTGTCGAACGCCTCTCCCGCTGCGTCGTCCAGCGACTCCCCGAGCATCTGGTAGCGGCCGATACCATCCACCGCCACGAGCTGGGTGTGACCGCCGGACACCAGCAGCGCGACAAAAGGAAACGCCGGTGCGGGCTCCTCCAGCATGGGGGCGAGAAGGTGCCCCTCCATGTGGTGGACGCCGATGGCGGGTACGCCCCAGGCCCAGGCCAGACTGCGGCCAAAGGCGGACCCGACCAGCAGGGCACCGATCAAGCCCGGGCCCGCCGTGAAGGCCACGCCATCGATGGAGTCGTTGGACAAGCCCGGCCTCGTCGAGGACCTGACGGATCAAGGGGAGGGTCTTGCGGACATGGTCGCGGGAGGCGAGCTCCGGCACCACGCCGCCGAACTCGGCGTGGATCTCGACCTGACTGTAGACGGCATGAGCGAGCAGTCCGCGGTCGCCGTCGTAGACGGCAACGCCGGTCTCGTCGCAGGAGGTCTCGATTCCTAGTACACGCATTTGGCCCGTAGTTTATCCGTTTTCCGAGATTCCTAGACGGTTCCTTTTTAGACGGGATGGACGTCCACCAGCACACAAGAACTTTGCAAATGCTGGGAAAGCTTCAGTATAATGCGCGGCTTCATTCCCAGTCATTGCTGACCGACCCAATCGAGGAAGTCTCTTCCATGCCGAATGTCCGCGTAAAGGAAAACGAACCTTTCGAAGTCGCCCTGCGCCGATTCAAGCGCTCCTGCGAGAAGGCGGGTGTCCTCGCCGAGGTACGCCGCCGCGAGTTTTACGAGAAGCCCACCTCGGAGCGCAAGCGCAAGGCGGCAGCGGCAGTAAAACGCCATCACAAGAAGCTGCAGCGCGAGACCCGCCGCTGGGATCGCCCGTACTGAGCCGCACCCCGCCCCGCCCATGCTCAAGCAGCGCATCCAGGACGACATGAAGACCGCGATGAAGGCGGCCGATAAGCGCAAGCTCGGCGTTATCCGTCTCATACTCGCGGCTATCAAGCAGCGCGAGGTGGACGAGCGTATCGAGCTGGACGACACGCAGGTACTCGCGGTGCTCGACAAGATGGTCAAGCAGCGCCGCGATTCCATCGAGCAGTACACCAAGGCGGACAGGGAAGACTTGGCGGACCAGGAGCGCTTCGAGGTCGGCATCTGCCAGACGTACCTACCCGAGGCCCTCGACGAAGACGAGCTAATCGCCCTGGTGGACGCGGCCATCTCCGCAACCGGCGCCGCTTCCATGAAGGACATGGGCAAGGTCATGAGCCAGATCAAACCCAAAGCCCAAGGCCGTGCGGACATGGGTGCCGTCAGCAAGCTGGTCAAAGAACGCCTCGCAGGCTGAAACCTTCTCACTCCCCGTCCTTCTGCTAGCTTTATAGCCCATGGCCGGCAGAATCCCCCCCGAGTTCATCGACGAGCTTCTCGTGCGCACCGACGTCGTCGAGCTCATCAACCGCCGCGTCCAGCTGCGCAAGGCGGGCAAGGACTTCCAGGCCTGCTGCCCTTTTCACGACGAGAAGACACCGTCTTTCACCGTAAGCCGCGAGAAGCAGTTTTACCACTGCTTTGGCTGCGGTGCCCACGGCAGCGCCATCGGTTTCCTCATGGAGTACGAGCACCAGGACTTCCGCGAGGCGGTGGAAGAGCTGGCGCGGCAAGCCGGCATGGAGCTTCCCGCGGGCACCGAGGCCGTCCACGAAGGTCCTGACCTGCGCCCACTCTACGAGCTGCTCGGTAATGCGGCCGCGCTCTATCGTCGAGAGCTGCGCCAGCATCCGGACGCCCGGCGGGCGGTGGACTACCTCAAGGGCCGCGGCCTCAGCGGAGAAGTCGCCGCCGCCTTCGGGATCGGCTTCGCGCCGCCGGGCTGGGATTTCCTGCTCCATGCCCTGGGGAGCAGCGCGTCGGCCCGCGAGCGCCTGCTGCAAACCGGGCTCACGATCGAGCAGGACGGCAAGCGCTACGACCGCTTCCGCGACCGGATCATGTTCCCCATTCGCGACCGCCGCGGCAGGGTGATCGGCTTCGGCGGCCGAGTCCTCGGCGACCAGAAGCCAAAATACCTCAATTCCCCCGAGACCCCGGTCTTCCACAAGGGCAGCGAGCTCTACGGGCTCTACGAGGCGCTGCGGGCCAACCGCACATTGGATCGGCTGCTCGTGGTGGAAGGCTACATGGACGTGATCGCCCTGGCGCAATTCGGCATCAGCTACGCAGTCGCAACCCTGGGAACTGCCGTTACCGACAAGAACTTGGAACAAGTTTTCAGGTCTGCCCCTGAAACCGTGTTTTGCTTTGATGGCGATAGGGCGGGGCAAGACGCTGCATGGAAAACACTTCTGGCCGTCCGGCCTCGCTCGGGAAACCGCGAGATTCGCTTCCTCTTCTTGCCGACAGGAGAAGACCCGGACACTTTGGTTCGCCAGGAAGGCCTTGAAGCTTTCGAAAAACGGATAACGAATTCTGTGCCTGTTGATGAATACATATACACATATCTCACAAGAGATATCGACCGAAACAGACTCAACGCGGGCGATTATCTTGTCGAAAAGGCAGTTCCACTTTTGCACAGCTTGCCGGCCAACAACCTGACCAAGAAACTAATTTTGGAGTTGGCAGACAAAGCGGATATATCGCCGCAACAACTAGATGTTCACAACCAGCTAGCTCATTCGAGGTTTCGGTCCAGACGACCGAAGACCTCGCCGCAGCGCATGACACCTGTGCGCCTCGCGATAGCCTTGGCGGTTCAGCACCCGGGAGTTGCGAAACTCGTAAGTACCGTAGCGAGCGATTGGCGATCCCTGGACCGCCCAGGCATTGGATTACTTGCCCAACTGCTTGATTCGATTGCATCGCATCCGGATACCACTACGGGTTCGCTTATTGAACGCTGGCGGGATCATGAAGCATACGCCCACTTGCAGAAACTGGCAGACCCCTCTCTTCTGCCAGAAATCGCACCTGACGGATGCGAGACCGAACTACTCGACGCGCTAAGGAGCCTCAACAAAGAAGCCCGAATAGCCGAGAGCGCGCTGCTCTACAATCGCACGAGCCCGTCGCAGCTCAGCGACGAGGAGAAGAAACGCCTGCGGGGACTCCTGTCGGATACCAAACAAAACGGGCTTGAGTAGAACTACTTATAAATTTTGTGTTAAACTGGAGAATTGCTTGGCGGCACAATAAGACCACCGTGAGTACAAAAGGTACCTAATGGATCACGAACAGCAACAATCACAATTGAAGCAACTGATCGCAAAGGGTAAGGAGCAGGGCTTCCTGACCTACTCCGAGGTCAACGACCACTTGCCCCCCGGCATCGTCGAGCCGGAGCAAATCGAAGACATTGTGCGCATGATCAACGACATGGGGATCACGGTGCACGAGACCGCCCCGGCGGAGGTCGATCAGACCCTGAGCGACTCGGCCGTCTCCGACGACGAGGCCGCCGAGGCCGCCGCTGCCGCCCTTGCAACGGTTGACAGCGAGTTCGGGCGCACCACCGACCCCGTGCGCATGTACATGCGCGAGATGGGCACCGTCGAGCTGTTGACCCGTGAAGGGGAACTGGTGATCGCCAAGCGCATCGAGGACGGCCTCAACCAGGTACTGTCCGCGCTATCCGTCTATCCCCGCACCATCGAGAGGCTGATCGACATCTTCACCATGGTGGAGAATGAGGATCTTCGCCTCTCGGACGTCATGTCCGGCTTCACCGACGCCGACGATCAGGTTGCGACCCCCAACGCCGCCAAGAATACGAGCACCGACTCATCGGACAGCGACGACGACGAAGAAGAGGCGGTGGATACCGGCCCCGACCTGGAGGAAGTCGCCCTCAGGGTCCAGATGCTGCGCGACAGCTATGCAGTAATGCGCGATCACCTGAAGCAATACGGTCGTGGTGACGACCGCACCCGCGCAGCCATGGAGCAGACCTCCGATGCTTTCCTGCATTTCAAGCTGGTCGCCAACGTCTTCCTGGTGCTGGTGGACATCCTGCGCAACACTATCATGCGCATCCGCACCCAGGAGCGCGTGATCATGGGCCTTGCAGTCGAGGGAGCCGGAATGCCCCGCAAGGTCTTTATCAACACCTTTCCGGACAACGAGACCAACCCCGCCTGGATCGACGAGCAGCTCGCCAGCGGCAAGCCCTATGCTGCGCGACTCCAGGAGTACGCGAGGGACATCCGCCGCGCTCAGCGCAAGCTGCAGGACGTGGAAAAGGAGAACATTCTCACCATCGGACAGATCAAGGAGATCAACCGCAAGATGTCCATCGGCGAGGCCAAGGCCCGCCGGGCGAAGAAGGAAATGGTAGAGGCCAATTTGCGCTTGGTCATCTCCATCGCCAAGAAATACACCAACCGCGGCCTGCAGTTCCTGGACCTGATCCAGGAGGGCAACATCGGTCTCATGAAGGCGGTGGACAAGTTCGAGTACCGCCGCGGCTATAAGTTCTCGACCTATGCCACTTGGTGGATCCGCCAAGCGATCACCCGCTCCATTGCCGATCAGGCGCGCACCATCCGCATCCCGGTCCACATGATCGAGACCATCAACAAGCTCAACCGCATCTCCCGCCAAATGGTCCAGGAGATGGGCCGCGAGGCCACGCCCGAAGAGCTCGCCACGCGCATGGAGATGCCAGAGGACAAGGTGCGCAAAGTCCTGAAGATCGCCAAGGAGCCAATCTCCATGGAGACCCCCATCGGCGACGACGAAGACTCGCACTTGGGGGATTTCATCGAGGACGCGGGGGTAGTCTCCCCGGTGGACTCGGCCACGGCCGAAGGCCTACGCGAGGCCACCCAGAACATGCTGGCCAGCCTCACCTCGCGCGAGGCCAAGGTCCTGCGCATGCGCTTCGGCATCGACATGAACACCGACCACACCCTGGAGGAAGTCGGCAAGCAGTTCGACGTCACCCGCGAGCGCATCCGCCAGATCGAGGCAAAAGCCCTGCGCAAGCTGCGCCATCCGACGCGCTCGGAGAAGCTCAAGAGCTTTCTCGACACCGAGTGACGAATCGGAACGGCCCAGGGACGGTCCGCGCCGACAGAGTTGAACGGGCCGTTAGCTCAGCGGTTAGAGCAGGGGACTCATAATCCCTTGGTCCGGGGTTCAAATCCCTGACGGCCCACCAACAAAACAGCCGCTTGCGGGGATCGTAGTGGCTGATTTCTTTTCCGGGTCCGTCTCAGGTCCGATTTGACGGCGGATTCCTCTTGCGACCAACCCCGGAACGCCCTCCTCTAAACCCACGATGCTCCCTGTCCGACACAAAGTCTTCGTTAGCTACCATCACGCACACGATCAACCTTTCCGGAACGCTTTCGACCAGATGTGCTGTTCCCATGACAACGGCTTCATCTCGAAAATCCGTTCAGATTAGGTGATCTGGCTCCGGGACTTTCGACGGACTACATCCGCACCGAGATTCGGGACAAATACCTTCTAGATTCTACTGTAACGGTTGTGCTCGTCGGGCAGCAGACTTGGCAGCGGAAGCATGTCGATTGGGAAATGGCGTCCAGTATTCGAAGTACTCTGCTAAGCTCACGTCCCGGATTGCTGGGGATTCTTCTGCCTACCCATTCTAGCTACTGCGCCGACGGTTAGGATCCGGGCATCCTCCCGCCAAGATTTTTCCGCAACCAGAGATGTGGGTATGCAAAAATCTACGATTGGTCTGACAACGCATATGATGTTACGCGTTGGATTCAGGAAGCCTATGATCGGCGGTTCACCGTGCAACCAGATGACTCCTATTCTCAGTTCGTAAGCAACAAGTTCGGGCCGCGGTGGTGTTGCCCGAGAAGATCGGTCACATGATGCTTGCACCGCGCTCCGGCTCGTTGTAGATCGAGACCACTTCAGCTTTCTCCTGCAGCGCCGCCCACGCGCAAACCGCCGCAATCACAGCATCGATCTTGTGGGGGCTGTCCTTGATGGCCTCGGGTTTCACCAGGGCTCGGGCTTCTGTAACCCGAGCGGCCGCTACTTCCTTTTTAGTTGCGGACTCTCGTTCGCGCGGCGACGAGGTAGGGGCGATTGATGTACGCATCGTGGATCCATACGTACCCAGTGGCCAATCGCTCTGCGCCGAGATAGTCGGATACCTCTTTGCAGGTCGGGTACTGCACCAAGGTGTCCTGCTTACCGCACATGACGATAAGCTCGATCCCCGAGCTATCTTGCTTAAACAAGTCGCGATCGATTGCCACTCGTGGCGGCTCCTCGGATAACCCCACCAGCTGGATGGCAGATAGAAAGGGTTCCGGTGTGCTGTACTTCAGGCATTTGATTTCCTCCTGGGATGGCACGTTGCCAGCCAGCCTTCCATCAGTCCTCGTGAAGAACAGACTCGCCCAGATATCGTCAGGTACCGCTGCCACGTAGGTTCCACGTTGTTTATCGGTCATATCCGTTAGGTCGTCGAGCAGGTCAAATATGCTCTGATCGAGATTCCACACTATGGGATCTTCACCCGCGGCGGTCTCCGGGACGGCCGGGGCGAGCATATTGATGACTTCGATCCCGTACAGAACATTCATGCCGAATCCTTGCTCAGCCAGGAGGAGCTGCTCTGCGGCCATAACGATGCCCGCACCCTGGGAGTGGGCAAATAGGGCGATCGGAACAATGCTCTCGCTGTAGTATTCCTCTAGCACCTGCAGGAACATCTCGGCCAAGTTCTGCTGCGTTATGGCTCCATAACTGCCAGCTCTGCTTTTTTCCGTCCGGAAGTCGGCGCGACCCTTGCCGGCTGTGTTTATCGCAGCAACTTCAACTACGTCCGCGTGTATAGCAAGGACGGCCGAGGCGAAGTCCGCTGCTGTATTGGCGTTATGCCCATAACCAGGCATTGCCAACACGCGAACCTCATCACCGCGAGCTTCCGCCTCACGACGCGTCCACCGAAGGAGCTCGACCTCGGCCATCTCCGGCTTCCCGTCGAAGACAGATGTGAAAGAGACACCCAAGATCTCGCTCGGCTCGTTCACGCAGGACCCGAACTGGCTAAGTGCCACGCTCGGATAGACCAAGATTCCCAGGAATAAGAAGCCCAAGAGTCCCATTGCTTTTGTTTTCATGAATTATTCCTCATTCAATACGCGAGATAATGATTTACCCCGCAAGAAAGCTGAACCAAGAGAGGTGTAGCGACCTGCCGCGGATTAACGTGATGCGCGTGTACGCGCTGCTTGTCTTCGATTCCCTGAGCAAGTCCCGCGCTAACCATCAGTGCTGCTCTAGACAGTCCAGCCCATGACCTCGTCCAGGGGTGCGGTCAGGTGCAAACACAGCAGATAACTGTGTCCGTGCAGGCGCCGTGACCGGTGTCCCGTGGGGAGGATCGACACCCGTCTCGCCGCCTCGAAAGACGCAGCCGCCACGTGGAAGATTCGATCGGTCATGACAGAAATCGCCTAAAGGCTGCCCGTAACTTGCGCCAGCAGAAAGTAACCTCCCGCGAGGGCAATGAGCGCACCCGACAACCGAACAAACAGGGCCCCCGCCGACCAGCTCAAGAGCAGGCCGATGCCAAATACTCAGATGAACAGAGACAGTATCATATATTCTCCGCAATCACTCTCGGTCAGGCCAGTGTCAGCAACCTTGAGATCCATTGCAAAGAAACTCGGCGTCTTGCTGATGCGCGGGCTGCTCGGCCCCGCACCAGCATGACCGCGCCAATTCCGAGAGTTTCTTCGTGACCTTGCGTTCATCCGATGGCCGGGAGAACACGCATTGGGGAGTTGGCTTACAGAAGGCCATCGAGAGGGCATCGGTCGCTCGCGGGGACCGGGTCTCACTTGAGCGCTTGGGAAAAGGAGTCGGTGGAGGTTAATCGCCCGGTCCTGGATGCGCAAGGGGAGGTGTCGTACAGAAAAGCGCAGGTCGTAGAACGTCGCGTTTGGCGCGTTCGTGTGCTCGATAACACCCGGGATGTTTCGCCGGATGCGCAAGCGCGGGATCGGTCATCGCCATCGGTTTCCAGGTTCGGTCGGGGGCGTTAGAGTTTCTCTCCTGGCCCTCTGCGGAGCCACCCCGTTCTTGGCAATATCGGGAAGGCGTTCGATGAGCGGCATTGGCTTTCGCCGACCTCCATTACCCACTCCTTCCCCGGCGAGTTCTTAGGGGTCAACTTCCACGATCCATCGGCGAACGGGAGGGTGGTCTTAACTGGTGCCGCTCGCGTACCATTGCCGAGATTAAGTCGCAAAGGATGCGCCGATGACCGATCGGACGAGCGAGCCTGGCCCCGACGCGCCACAGCTGTTCATCAGCTACAACTCCCGCGACCACGACACCGTCGTCGCCGTGCGCTAGCGCCTGCGGGAGCGGGGTATCGCGAGCTTTCTCGACCGCGAGCAGCTGATCAAAGGCCTTCCCTGGCCACAGGCTTTGGAACAGGCATTGGCGCAGGCATCGGCGGTCGCCGTGTTCCTTGGCCGACTCGACCTCGGAATCTGGCAAAAGCGGGAGATGGGCTATGCCCTCGATCCCCAGGCCCGTGAAGAAAGCGCGGGCGCGCCCTTTCCCGTCGTCCCGGTTCTGCTGCCCGGGTCCGACCCGACCTCCGGGTTCCTGTTCCTCAACACCTGGGTCGATCTACGCGAGGACCTCCCGAATCCTCAAGAGATCGACGGCATCGTCAACGCCATTGGCGGCGAAGCCCGGCACCGGGCGGGCGAGACCCGTGTCGACCTGCTTCCCTATCGCGGCAGGTGTTCCGCGAGCAGGACGCCGCTTTCTTCTGCGGCCGCGAGACCTCCACCGAACAGCTCCGAAAAGCGGTGCTCAGCGGCAATCTGGTCACAGTCATCGGCCCCTCAGGCAGCGGCAAGTCCTCGGTGGTCCAGGCCGGCCTGCTACCCGAGTTGCGCAAGCAGCGGCCGCCGGCCGCGACCTGGGATGCGGTGATCTTCACACCCGGGGACCGCCCCTACCGGCGCCTGGCCGATGCGCTGATTCAGCTTCTCGAGCCCAGCTTCAGCGAGATAGACCAGGAGATCGAGGCAACCAAGCTCGGAAAGGCCCTGGAACGCACCCGCCTCACCGTCGTCGTCACGTTGCGGGCCGCGTTCTACGGTCATGCCCTCAAGCTGAGACGGGCGTTCAGCGATCGCATCTAGCGGGGGTTGGTCAACGTCGGTCCCATGACGCGCTAAGAGCTCGCGCGCAGCATACGGGACCCTGCCTCGCGGGTCGGCTTGCGCGTCGAGCCCGGCCTGGAGGCCAAAATCCTCGACGACGTGGCCGATCAGCCCGGCAATCTGCCCCTTCTGGAGTTCGCCCTCACCGAGCTGTGGGCTTAGCGGCAAGGTGGCCCACGAAACCCTGGTCAGAGGCTGGGAGCGGCTGCGCCTTCATCGAGGGAAGCCTGAACACCCAAGCGCAGGAGCAGAAAGCGTTTGTGCGAAGACACCGAAACTTGCTTTGGGGTTTGACTGGCGGCCTATTGACGTCCCCTTAGATCGTGGGCTTTGCGCTCTTTCAATGGGACAGGGCAGAGACCCAAACGGAACTTGCTAACCAGGAAAAGGCAATTGCCGAAGCCCAGACGAATATGGCGCGCGAAGCGCAGTCAGTGGCAGAACGGCAGGCCCGGCTGATGAATAAAGGCGCCTATAACGCCCAACTGGCGCGGGTTAAGGGCCTGTGGCAACACCATCCGGCGCATGCCCTGAGATCGTTAAACGAAACCAATCAGTGTCCAATCGACCTCTGCGAGCTCACTTGGGGATTCTTTTGCCGTCTTTGCAAGCGAGGTGGAGTCACTGATCAGACCAGCAAGCTGCGGGATGTCGAGAGCGGGCAGGTGCTCACCACCCTTCAGGGACACACTAGCGGGGTTAGCTCCGTGGCCTTCGCCCCCGACGGGCATACCCTGGCCTCGACCAGCTTTGATAACACCATCAAGCAGTGGGACGCCGCGAGGCGGCAGGAATGAGATGTCGGCCAAGAGGAAGGCCATTGAGTGATTTCAGGTAGACTAAACGTTTGCCTTGCCTGATCACCCCAAACCGCCCGGTTCAATCAGATAACACCCTCGACAGGGCGTTCACCGTCGCCCACGCGGTTCGAAAAAACGAGGGTTCATCTAAACCAGCGCCCGGTGGCATCCAAGGGCAATCTGTGGCGGTTTGATTGGTATAGAAAACCGGTTGATCGAAACAAAGTCTGATTTTCGTGCCCGGAGGCGGCGTTGCTAAACTTCGGGTAAGAAACTTTAGAGTAAAGAAGTGAAGGGATGCTGCGGCGGCGCACCGATCTACTATTGTTAGCTATAGAACCCATGCTACGTGTGTGTGTAGGGTGATCGTGGGCGCGCATTCGCGCGTTCATTCATTAACGGAGCGCACAGTAATGCCAGAAAGTGTCTATACTCGGCAAATACCGGATTTCGGTTTCCCAATTCGCGATGATCTGGAAATTCTCCGTCAGCAGGGAGCGTAGCTGCGGTACGTATGAATCGCAACGGTGTCCGGCTCTCAATCCTACGGTCCGAATGAGCTACCGACCTGGAAAGCACCGGTAACTGCATTCAGGCAGCGTGTCGTTTTCGCAGGCCAATTTGGCCACTTTGGTAGCGAGCGCCGGTAGGGCCTTAGAACCTGCCTCGAAAAAAAGGCCAAAGCCACGATTCCCGCGCTGATGCGCCAAGCCGACGCCGTGCTCCCCGATCGGCTCGCCGGCGTTCCCGGCCTCGGAGATCGCCCAATCCGTGCGATCGACGGCACCTACCAGCATGAGAGCATCCACTATCGGCGCCGAACACCGAGCGAGGGCGGCAAGGACAACCCCAAGGGACATGCCCTGCTGAGCTTCCTCAACCTGCGCCTCGGGTTGGCCGAGGACGTTCACGTCGATACCCGCGGCCGCGCCGAAACGAAGCTGCTGCGCGACTACGATCAAGGCGAGCATGCCCTCACGCGGGAGAAGAACGGCCTTTGGCTTGTCGACCGTGCTTTCATCGATGCCGGCTTCCGGGATGCGAAGAAGCGCCGACTCGGCGTGACGATCATCACGCGTATGAAAAGCAATCTGCGTGTCGATTCCACCGAAGGCGCACCGGTGGCCGACGACCCGGTCAACGAATGGGTCGAACGCGACCTGCGCGTCACCCTTTCAAGCTCCCGCAAGCTGTGGCGGATCGTCACCTTTCGTACGCGCAGCGGTTGGCCGATCGAGTTCCTCACTAACGACTTCGATCTGCAACCCGGCTTCTACTGCGCTCTATCAGCGCGAGATACGCCCTATTTTGATGGCGTACCTATGAGACAAGGCGGACACCGTTGGCCAGATGGAAAATAGAGTTCTTTTTCAGATGGATATAGCAAGATCTCCCGGTTAAAACCTTCTGCGGCACCTCCGCCAACCCAGTAAAGACACAAATCTGGATTGCCATGGTCGCTTACCTCGTCCTGGCCATTCTGCAGCAGCGTTATCGCCTGGATACGAGCCTTTCCGAGTCATTGCACTTTTTGGAGGTCAATCTCTTTGCTCGGAAATCGCTGATTTCTATCTTCCAATCCAACGCGCGGGCTTCTCGCCAGGGATTCGACAAGCAACTGAAGTCGTTCGATTTTTGAGTCACGCCATTGCTTGGAAACCGAGTCAAAAACCGCGCCAAATCTTGGCCGCTTTTCTTGCCAATATTACACTATTGAGCACGCGGTATATTCTAACCCGTTAATTCTATCGAGTTCTAAACCGGACAGCAGTGAGCCCGGATGAAACGTGTAGACAGGCAAATCGCCGCATAGATTAGTATTTCCATAACTGCCGGGCTTAGAGCGGTTGACCGGCACAACATTTCTACTCTTTACTGGCATTGCCAAGTGGCTTTGTATTTCCAAATACTTTTGCGACGCGGCTGTGCTGAGTGGTGTTGAAACGCCGATATTTGGTATTTGCAATGGGAGCAGATAGCTATGCGCGAAGATAGACGTAATTTCTTGAAATCATCCTCGGTCATGGTCGCTGCAGCGGCGGTATGGACGACAGCAGGCGCCGGCAGTAACTCCTCAGTGTCGAAAGAAATGGGACGTCGGTTGTCGTATTTGACGCCGCCGAGCGGTTCACCCCCCGATTTGCTGGCACGCCCGAGTCCTCCCGTCACGCCGTTTGCGAACCTCACGCTTGAGGAATTCCGGCCACCGCTCGCACGGCCTCTGTTCGAGATCTCGGAGGCGGAAGGGCAGGGCCTCAATGACGAACAATGGTTCGAACTCTTCCGGGAGCGGTTTCTGGAGGTTGCGCGCCGTTTGCGCACCGATGGGTTCTTGCTGCCCGGACCCTGGACCGTGCGTGGCGAAGAATTCGAGCCCGTCACCGGAAGCGAAGCCATTCGCATTGAAATCGGTGACTTGCCCGATCCGGAATCGCATCAACGCTTCTTCGAGTTTCGGCCGCGGAAGGTCTACATCAATCGCGAGGTGGAATTCCTCTGGCAGTTCCATGAACAATACGGCGAAAATTCGTACAGTTGGGGATATCACAACATTCATTTCGACCCGGAGACGAATACTTTCCGAGCGACGCGGCCGTGTTCGCCGGGGCCTACCTTCCATGCAATCTACGGGGAGCCGATCCTCGTTCGCCGCATCAACGATCTGCCGGAAATAGGCAACCAGGAAGGCCATGCGAGACTGGTATTCGCATTGCCGTCATCGACATCGCACCTGCACAACGCCCACACGGCCACAGAAAGCGATGGCTTTCCGAGTGACTGGATCAATCCCGGCGAGTACTGGGACCATCACTACGCCAACTTCCCGTCCGGGAACGACGACCGCGAGAAGCTATCGACCCTGTGGTACCACGATCACCGCATGGATTTCACCGCCTCCAACGTCTATGCGGGCCTCGACGGGTTCTACCTGTTGTTCGACGAGCAGGACGCCCACAACGCCGACGCGCCCGACCGCGAAAAGATGGGTCCCCATGAGTCCAGGGACCGCGATAGCTGGTGGCTGCCTAGCCACGACTACGACATTCCGCTGATCTTCCACGACCTGCTGTTTGCACAGGAAAAGGACGGCGAGGCCGTGGCCTTTTCTCGGGAACAGACCACGCGCTGGACCTTCGAGAGCAAGCAGGATTGGGACGACTACGCCGGCAGCGACCGGGGCGACCTGACCTCCGAGGGCGTGCGAAAGGCAATTGTATTCAAAGGGTTTTCCTGTGCGGGGGCGACCTATGAACCCTCGCCGCAGATGATCTTCGACGGCTTCAACACCGACGGCATCATCGGTGACCGTTGGACCGTCAATCGGCGCATCCAGCCGAGCCTGGAAGTCGAGCCGCGCAAATACCGGCTACGCCTGCTCAATGGGGGGCCATCGCGTTTCTACGAGTTCTTCCTGCATGCGAAGGATGCGCCCGCCGACACCTATCGGACCTATACCAAGCTAGGCAAGGCCGAGCCGACGACGGAATTGGACCACCCGTTTATCGTCATTTGCGGCGATGGCAACTTCCAGCCGAATCCGGTGCTGGCGCATAGCGTCTATCTCGGCGTGGCCCAGCGGGTCGATGTGATCATCGATTTCTCGCAATTCGAAGGGTCGCAGGTCTACCTGGTGAACCGCCTGGAGCAGGAAAACGGGCGCGGTCCGACCGAACGCAAGATCGACCCGAAAGACTTCGCGTCGGACAATGACTTCTACCGGGCGAACGCCTTCATCGAGTTCAAGGTCGGCAACAAGAAGCAACAGAACGAGCCGGCAATGGCCACGGGTCCCCGCGAAGTGGCGAGTCCCGTGACCGTGATCCAAGCGCATTTCCCCTGCTGTTCCGCGAATTTCCGCCCATCGATTTCAGCGAGGTGAAGCGCGAGCGTCTCTGGGAGTTCGACTATGACGGCGGTCTGTCGCATGTCTTCAAGATGGAGGGCTACAAGGGCCCGGATGCGTACGATGACAAAGACAAAGGCCTCAGTGGTGCCTTCAGGGAGCACCTCGAGCGCGTCTTCGAGGAACGCAGGAGCCGCAAGGACACTCCTGGCGACCAGGATCTGCAAAGCAAAGATCTCAAAGCGCTCGATATGAAAATGCTCGATAAGGTCGAAGCGCTTATCTCCGAGCTTGACCGACGGTCGCAAAAACAGCTGATGGACGCCCTGTTGCGCGGCAACTACGGGCGTATGAAGTTCCGCAGCGATGCCTATTTCCGCCGGTGGGTAGAGATCTTTGCGTATTTCGGTCTGGGCGAACCTAAGGTTGACCGCTTCTTGGGCGGGGCGCGGCGCGATGTGGCGGTGCTGATGCCAAATACGGAAGTCACGGTATTCGCCCGCTGGAAGGACTTCATGGGCAAGCACGTTATGCATTGCCACAACGTCGTCCACGAGGATCATGCAATGATGATCCGGTGGGACATCGTTCCCCAGGGCCATGGCTTCGATACGCCAAAGCACACCGACGACATCCCTCAGAGCCTGGGAGACCCGGTGGAGTCCGAACGAAAGGAGCATATTGAAAGTCATCCAGCCGGCGGCGCTCATCAGCCGGACGACAGCTAGGAACTTCCATCAGCAGACTCCAGGGTAAGCCGAAATGACAATACCATTTGCTTCTGTCGGCGCGGCGGTCGGCGCACGCCTCAATCGCCGCTCGATTCCGAACGTCCCGGTGCTGTCCCACGACGGGGCCGAGCATCGCTTCTATGAGGATCTGGTGCGTGACCAAACCGTCATAATCCATTTCATGTCCATCGAGGCATTCACGAGGTGGATGGCGCGCGTAAGTTGGTCCGGCGTGCCGATCTACTGGGCTTGGCGCCTGCCAAGGCGGTGATGGACTGCTCGATGGGACTGATGCGCTACGGCAACGAGGCCCTCGACATCTGGGGCGGCGTTCCCGCCAGGGCCACCGCGAAGGATATTGCCGCACGTCTTTCCTGGGTACGTCAGTCCGACTCGCCCCAGAATTATCCGCGACCCCGGCGCCGGGGCCAATCAGGAAGGCTCTAGATCGATTTTCATTCCGAAGGAGTGTCTCATGTCGATACTAAACAGGTTTTTCGGTTTGCCGCTGCTCGCGGGCGCATCCCTCTTCACTGTCGATGCCGGCGCCCAGAACGGCTGCATGATGCCGGACCCGCCGGTCTTCAGGGCAACCGGCCATATCCTCGACTTCGCCGATCTCGGCTCCGAGGGAATGACACTGATTCAGGAGTTCGAGTCCTTCGGATTCGACTGAGTAGAGCCGGCTCTCGCCTTCGATGCGCCAACGACGGTAGTCCGATTCAACACCGGCACCCCACAGGAGGACACCCGTACCCCGAACGAACGCTACCTCGACCCGGACCACCCGGGCGGGCAGCCGAACGTCCCGCAATCGGCTTGGAAACGGGTCAACTGCGTCGAGGGCGTTGTGCCGTTCGAAGCCTCCCGTCCCGACAGGCAGCTTCCGGGCGCGACCTTTAGGACCATGCCCAATGTCGACCCGCCGGCGCAGATCCGTGCGACCTTCGTCAAGCCGGCAAGGTCGATCTTTCCGGACCAGGTTGACGTTGCCGGCCAGACCACAACCATCGACTCCTTCGCGAACCCGCCCGGAACCAACATGTTGCCGACGGTCTTTCGCAACCTGTCCGACACGCAGGGCGGCGGGATGCTGAACACCCTGCCCTCGACGAAGAAGGCGCCCTACAATCTGCACGACGGCGATCCGCAGGCCGTGCGGATCAACCCGGAATCCCCCATCGACGACCTGCGCTACATCCTGGAAACCCTGTACGAGACCATAGCCGCGAAACCCTACCGCGAGCTGCTGACCAGGCCGGATCGGATCAGCTTCCAGGATCTGGTAAACGATGCCGAAGACGCCGCCGACCGGGTAAAGGTCGCCAAGCGGCTGGTCGACCATCACCTGCAATGGGGCCTGGATATCATCGAAGGCAATGGGAAACCCGGATCGAAGGTTCCCGGTGATCGCGCATATCGTGGCTTTGCTCTCTTGAACCATTCCGGCCAGAACCGCGTAAAGCGGGTGATGCCCGTGTACGATGCCGACGGCACCGTTGTCGGCGGCGAGGTCACCGTGCGCCAGATCTGGTATGGCGGGCGCATCCAGTCCGACACCATGTTCTTCGATTTCGGATGGGAGAAGGTCGGCCCCGACGTCGACGACTATGCCAACTGCGGCGATGACGGCCAACCCAGCCAGGAAGTCTGTGCGAATGCGCCCGCGATCCCGCCGAACAAGCCCTGGACGATCCACTACGAGATCCATGTGCTCAACCGCGGTAGTGACGATTTCTCGCCGATGACCATGCAATTCGACTGCCCGGCGAAGCTGGACATCGACGGGCAACCCCAAGGTTGCCCCGGACCGAACGCCGCTCTCCCGAGCGGTTCGATCGACTGGATCAACGGGCCGCTGTATGCCTCGCTGGACCAGAGCTTTTTTCCGATGGAGGACGGCACCAGGCTCTCGCTCAGCGTTAAGATGGCGCCGCCGCAATACTTCAATCTGACCTACACCTGGGGCTGGCGAGTGCATCCACCGCGCGCGCAAGCGGTCGAGAACGGTCAGAAGCTCGTTCCGCCGGGCGTACCGAGCGAGATGATGTTCTGCCACCCGCTGCGCGCCGGGATCATCGACCACGAACGCTTCGCTTTTCAGGGGTTCCCGGGTCCGGATAGCGTGGATGCGCCGCCGCCGCCTGAGATGGTTCAGGCCATGGGGCTGGCGACCCCGGACGCCGCACAGTTCGAGGCGTGTCTCGATGGTTTCAAGAAAGTCATGGGCCAGGACAAGACCGGACTGGATATGATCAACCTGCGCCTCGGAGTGCTCAACCGCTTCTTCCCTAAGCCTGCTCAACCCCTGACGACCGAGCGGGAAAAGCTGGACTTCGCGATCTCGAAGATCAGCGATCTAGCGCCGGCAAAGCGGATGTGGCGGGCCTTTCGCCTGATGCAGGAGGAGGTGAGTAATCCCTCCGGTCAGGACGCCGCCAAGCGCTGGATCAACCTGCTGCTCGATGCCCGGAACGCCTACCTCGACTGGCTCGACCGCACGCATCTGCCAAGCGGCCTGAAGCCCGACCAAATGACAGACCTGACGCTTCTCTTCGTCAACAACACCACCTATGGCGAGCTGCGCGAGGGCGGTTTTGTCACCTATCCCGATTGGCGCCGGCGTGGAGATTTCGCGCGCATCACTCTGCTGAATGGGGACTATTTCCCGCATGGCTATCTGAACGTCGATTTCGGCGGTACCCGCGGTTGGGAGAACATTTGGCAATCCACGATCAAGAACGCCGGTTCGGGACCCTGGTTCACGTTCGGCCGGTTTCATGCCAAGTTCAACACCGTACCGGGGTCAATTGCCGTCGACGCGGCGACGAAGCAACCCGCCACAGTTGACGACGGTGGCTTTGCTGCACCTGTCTCGGTCACGCCGGGGGCGCATCGGCTAAAGATCCAGTTCAACTTCGAGCCTTCACCTCGACTGCGTTTTTACCAGTTCGACCCTCTGCATCACGATGCTGCAATCTACTCGCTGCACTGAGGATCGCAACCATGCTGGACAGACGCACAGCCATGCTCGGACTCGCCGCCTGTCTCGCGCCTCTCGCCGGATTGGCCCGTAACGAGCACGTCTATGGCGATGGTATGGGCCGGGCGGCGGCAGGCAGCTCGCAACTGTCGCGGACCTATGTCATGCCGCCGGTTCGGTTGGTCGATCAGGGCGAAGTCCCTGCGGACCTGGCGGCAGAATTGCAGATCCCGGGACCGGTGTTCATGAACTTTATATTCACCACTTGCCCGGGAATCTGTCCGCTTTTGTCGGCAGTCTTCGCAAAGACCGCATCGCTGCTGGGCCACCGGCTGTCCGATGTCCGATTGTGGTCGGTCTCGATCGACCCCGACTATGACGGTCCGGCAGAATTGCGAGACTATGCGGAGGCGTTCCATGCACCGCCAGAGTGGCGGTTTCTCACCGGCGAGAAGCACCAGATCGACGCCGTCCGCAGCGCCTTCGACGCGGATTCCGACAACAAGATGGCGCACAGGGCCGTCGTTCTGATGCGCACCGAAGGGGCGAGCTGGTTGCGCTTCGAAGGAGACGTTACCGGCGAGCAGCTTGCCGTAGCCGCAATCGAGGCATTGGCAAAGGCGACATGATCCGCTGGAGCTTTGTCGCTTTCGGCATGCTGCTCGCCTTTCCGGCGTCGGCAGGCCCTGTCGAGAATGGCGAGCACATCTATCGTGCGGGCCTGCGGTCGGACGGTACGCCGGTGACGGCGCGCGTGATGGGGGATGCCACGCTATCCGGGCGCTTTGCCGCCTGCGTGCGGTGTCACCGACCGAGCGGTTATGGTGTCAGCGAAGGTGACATCCGCTCACCCGCAATTACCGCGGGTGTCCTATTCTCACCACTGGAGCCGCGGCGAGACCTTCTCCTCCGAGAGCTTTACCAGGAACGCCTCGGCCCGACGGCCCGGCTGCAGGCAAAGACGCCAAGGACTAGACCGGCCTATCGCGGCACCAGTGATCTGGCGCGGGCGCTGAACGCCGGAATCGATCCCGGCGGTCGGTCGCTGTCCCCTTCGATGCCACGCTATGATCTGGATGCGGATGACGTCAATGCCCTGCACGCCTATCTCAAGAGCATCGGTACGGGCCTCGACCCCGGAGTGGATGAGCACGAGATAAACTTTGCCACCATATTCGGACCCCAGATCCCGCCAGAGCAGCAAGCGGCGATGACGGCTGTGATGCACGCTTTCGTCGCCACCAATAACCGAGAGATACGTCGAGAACAATCGTGGGCAACCTATTCCCCAAACTACAAATCTCTTTACGTGCCCTCTCGCCGGCTGTGGCGATTGCATGAGTGGCGGCTGACCGGCCCTTCCGAAACCTGGGCCGCGCAGCTTGCGACTTACGCTCAGCGGCAACCCGTTTTCGCGGCGCTTGGCGGCGCTGCACAAGATTGGGCGCCGATTCATCGATTCTGTGAAGACGCGCAGCTCCCTTGTCTCTTCCCGTTAACCGAATGGCCGGTCAGCGAGCCGGGCCATTTTACGCTCTATCTGTCCGGGGCCTTGAGCAAGAAGCGCAAATGATTGCCGACGATCTGGCAAGGTCCGGTAAGGAGCGCGTGATGCAGATCCGCGAAAACACCGCGAATAGCCAACGACTCGCGGAGGTTTTCGGCAACCTTGCCAGGGCGCGCGGCATAGCCGTTGACACAATCGACCTTGCTTCTGCTGGCGGGCGAATGCCGCAAGCAAAAGCCCTCGTCCTCTGGCTCGGACCTGATAGCGCCTTGCAGGTTCTGAGGCGCGCCGATTTGAAAGCGTTTCCGGGGCCGGTTTTCGCCGCCGGAGGCCTGCTGGCGGACAGACAGGGAAGACTGACCCTGAGGCCGCCACGGCCCCTGCTTGTTGCCTGGCGATTTTCCAGACCCGGGGCACAGCCCCAGCGCATTTTCAGGTTGCGCAGCTGGCTGAACGCTCGCCGGGTGACCGCCCGGATCTGGGTGCGCGCGCAGCTAAACACCTATCTATCCCTCGACATCACCCGACATGCCCTTGAACATCTGGTTGATCGATACTCTCGTGAGCTCTTTATCGAGACGGTCGAGCATCAAGCAGAAAGCAGCTTCAATCCCGGAACCTTCGAGCGTCTCAGTATGGGACCGGGACAGCGGTTTGCCGCAAAGGGGCACCACATCATGCTGCTCGACACAGGCGGTGTGCTGAGATAAATAGCTGGTCAACGGGTATAACAACCAACGGAACGAGTCAAGCGTGTCTTCGATTTCGTGATGTGTTTTGGGTAAGTGATCCGAAAACCACCCCCCCAGGCTGTCAGGGGGCCGGAATATCCTGCGGTGCGATATTGAACGGCAGCAGCTGTGCGACCTGCTCGGGGGATGATGCCTTGGGCAGCTCGGTGAGAACGTGGCGCAGGTAACGGCAGGGTTCGAGGCCGTTGGCCTTGGCTGTCTCGATGATACTGTAGAGCGTTGCCGAGGCATCGGCGCCGTTGGGGGTATCGGCAAATAGCCAGTTTCGTCTTCCGATGACGAAGGGACGGATGACCCGCTCGCAGGCATTGTTGTCGATGGCCAGGCGTATGTGACCGAGGTAGCCGATGAGCCTGGGCCACTGATTGTGCAGGTAGGTAAGGGCCTTGCCGGTGAGGGTGGAGGGCGGAACCTCGGGCAACGATTTCTCCAACCACGCGTGCAACTCCTCGAGGATCGGCCCGGCATGGCGCCGACGCTCACCGGCATGCTCCTCGGACGCGAGGTCCTTGAGGCGCTTCTCCACCGCGTAGAGCTTCTGGATGAAGGCGAGCCCTATTTTTGCTTTGCCGCTCATGGCCATTTTTCCCTGGCTCTTGAGTGCCTCGTCGATCTTGCGTCGGGCATGGGCGAAGCAGCCGATCAGGCGGATATCGGCGCGGGCGGCGGCCAGCGCTGCGTAGACCTCGAAGCCGTCGGTCTGCAGATACCCGGCGAAGCCTTCGAGCAGCTAGGCGGCCACGGCCCGGCCGCGCGAGGGGTTGTAGTGGAACAGCACGAGCCGTTGATGCGGCGGCCCGCCGCGTTGCACCCGGATGTAGGAATGATTCGAAGCCGAGCGCCCCGCCTCCTTGAGCACCTGGATGCGCGTCTCGTCCATCTGCACGATGTCGTAGGCCAGTAAGCAAGCGCGCAGCTGCGCGATCCTGGGGGCCAGCAGGACGGCGAGCTTGATCATCCACCCGACCAGGGTGGCGCGGCGGATGTCCACGCCGGCGCGCTGCAGGACCTTCTCCTGGCGGGCCAGCGGTAAGGCATCCTGGTATTTTGCCACCGCGATGTGTGCCAGCAGCCCCGGGGAGGCGTTGCTCTTGTGGATCGGACGGGCCGGAAGCGGTGCGCCCCGGATCGTCTCCTCGCAGCCCTTGCAGGCGTACTTCAAACGCACATGCTGCAGGACACGCACCTGCGCCGGGACGATGTCGAGCTGCGCGCTGCTGTCCTCGCCGATGCGCGTCAGCTCGCAGCCGCACGGGCAGGTCTTCTCTTCTTCGGGCAGGTCATGCTCAATGCGCACTCGCGGCAGGCAGTCCGGCAGCGGCTTGCGCCCGCCGCGTTTGCGCGCACGGGCGGCGACGGGGACCGAAGCGGGGGAATCCTCCTCGGCAAGCCTCTCGGCCTCCGCCTCGTTGAACAGGCCCAGCTGATCGGGTGAGACCTTCTCACTGGAGGGGCCGTAGCGCTTGGCCAGAAGCAGGTTGAGCTGTTCGCGCAGGCGTTGGAGTTCGCTTTCGTACACGAAGCTGCCGCTGACGATTCCCTTTCTCAGGATGTACTCCCTGACGCAGCCCAAGAACGGGACATCGGTCCTGGAACTGCGGCGAGAGCTGGGGATCTCCTACAACGGCGCCTGGCGCCTGAAACACAAGCTGCTGCAGGCCATGAAAGAGCGCGATGACAGCCAACCACTGTCCGGCAGCGGCCAGATGGATAACGCCTACTTGGGCGGCGAACGCCGGGGCGGCAAGCGCGGACGCGGTACCGCCGGCAAGACGCCATTTGTCGCCGCCGTTCAGACCAACGACGAAGGCCACCCCATCGCGATGCGCCTGAGCAAGACCAAGGGCTTTCGCAAAACTTAGATCGCCGCCCGGGCGCACAGACACCTTCGTGCGGCCACCCTCGATTCAACCGTCGCTTCGAGCTGCCAGCGATGATTCCGCGTCTCGGATACATCGCGACTCGTATTCCGCCGCTGCCCGAGCGGCTCCTGACACTGGCTGAGCCTTCGGGGTAATCAGGAAAGATTTTGCGTCGGGCCGAATGCACCGTCCCTGGATCGGCTCGAAACCCGGTGGCGGATTAGATGTTCACACGCAGGCGTTGACCGGGACGGATATTGGTATCTTTGGGTCCCAGCCGGTTGAGACGGCGCAGCTCGTCGACGGAGATCTCGTAGCGGGTAGCCACTCGGTATAGAGTCTCGTTCGCCTGTACCACATGCACCTTCGCGGCCTTGGGCGGTTTTGCATTTTTGCTCTTGGCCGGTGACGCCTTCGGTTTTTCGGCTTTGGCCACCTTGACGAGCTTCGACTTGGGCTTGGCCTTCGCCACCTTAACCGGCTTGGCATTGGGATGAGCCTTGGGTTGAGCCTTGGCAACCTTAACCGGCTTGGCCTTGGGTTGAGCCTTAGCAACCTTAACGAGCACTGTCTTGGGCTCTGCCTTCGCTACCGCGACGGGCATGGGCATCGGCAAGGCGGCCACGCCGTTCAACGTCCCTCGCGGCAGCCACACGGTACTGCCCCGCGGAAGGTTCGCTTGTCCGCTGCGGGCCGGATTCCTCCAGTGCATATTCAGATCTGAGAGCCTGTAGGTCGAGACACCATAATGACTTGCGACCAGAGGCGCCGGCATGCTGTGGGGCAGCACCAGCCGATCCTCGGATAGGGGCGGCTCATACGCGATCCCCTCGGGGAAGTATTTCTTCGGATTACTCGCAACCTCCCGCGCGGCGAGGAACTCGGAGTAGAAGTTGCGCGAGGCGAACCCGAAGTAGCGCCCTTTGTAGTGACGCACGATGGTCCCTATGTCATTTCCATGGATGGACTTGGCCTTTTTCATGCCGCCCTGGCCGTGGTTGTAAGACGTCAGCGCCAACGGCCAGCTGTTGAGCTTGCGGTGTGCGTCGCCCAGATACCTCGCGGCACCCTCCGCAGCGATCACCGGATCGAGGCGCTCGTCGATGGTGCCGTTGACCGTCATATAAAGCTTGCCGGTGCCGCGCGTGAACTGCCACATGCCCGCAGCCCCGACGCTGGATCGGGCGTGGGCCTGGAACGATGACTCCACATGGGGCAGGTAGGCGAGATCCTCCGGCAATCCCTTGGAGCGGAAAATCTTACGAAACTTGGCGTCGTAGCGGCCGCTGATCTCTAATCCGCGGTGGAAGCGCTCCCGCAGGCCGCGCTGGACGCGGACCCGGTCGCTGGCGCCGTATACCGCTCGTTTGCCGCCGGCGTCGACCAGCTTTTCGTAAAGCTCTTTCTCCTGCCCGCTCGGGGACCGTCCGGACCGCATCTTGGCCTCCAGGCCTTCCAAACGGCTCATGTAGTGAGCCTTGCGCGTGCGCACGAACTGTTTTTGCTCCGACGTGTAGCTGGCACGGGTGGCGCCGGGCAGGTTCGCGACCTCGTAGATCACGCCCATGTACTCGTCGTCATGGATCGCGACCTTGCCGCGGCTCCACTTGCCATAGACATTGCGCCAGAAGGCGACGTTGTCTTCGATTTCCGGAGGGGCCGGAAAGGTCCCCGCCCGCATCCCCGTCCTCGTGGCCGACCTCGTGGCCGTCCCCGTGGCCGTCCCCGCGGCCGTGTATTCCCGTTTTTCGCTGCTTGAGCAGCCGCTCAGAAGAAGCAATAGAAAAAGCGGGGTGAGTGCCGCAAACTGGTACCGCGCAGATGCTTTCATGATCGGATTCTCCTCCCCTTCCCGGGGGACCTTGGCCGGTGAGCCCCAAGCAGTCGGCTTCGAGTATGCAAAATATAGGCAATTGTAGCCTGGTTGCGCAACTTTTCATTTCGCTCTGATTTTCGAAAGATCAATGTGTTCGGGCGGAATTTTCGAGTAAATACCCATGTATGGCGCGTAGGCGCCGGCAAATGCCCCGGAGGCATGGATGCGGTTCGACGGTAAAAAAATGCTGGTCGCATTGGTGGCAATACCCGTGGTACTGGTGGGCGGGGCCTACGTCTGGCTGCGGCAGATCAGCCAGCCGACGCTGTCCGGCACCTTGCGCCTGTCCGGCCTCCAAGAAGAGGTCGTCGTCGAGCGCGAGCCCAACGGCGTCGTGCACATCTGCGCGCGCAACGACCAGGATCTGGTTTTTGCCCAAGGTTTGGTTCACGCCCAGGACCGTTTGTGGCAGATGGAGTTTCAGCGCCGAATCGGCGCAGGCCGGCTTGCGGAAGTGCTCGGACCGCAGGCGCTAACCCGGGATCGTTACCTGCGCACCTGGGGATTTCACCGTGCAGCCCGGTTGGCCTACGAGCATCTGGATACCGAGGCACGCTCTTTGATCGATGCCTATGCCGCGGGCGTCAATGCCTACCTTGACTCCGATCCACCGCTGCCACTGGAGTTTCGCCTCCTGGACCTGCGTCCCGAGCCCTGGTCCGCGGCCGACGTGCTGGTTTGGTCCAAGCTCATGGCCTACAACCTGGCGGGCAATCGGCGCTCGGAGCTCCGCCGCTACCGCTTGTTGGCGCGCGGTCTCTCTGCGGAACGCATCGCCACCTTGATGCCCCTGTATCCGGGGGAGCGTCTCCCGGCAGATGTGCAATCGGACGCAGGTCCCACCGCCGACGCACTGGTCGAGCGGCAGTCTTCGGCCCTGCTGGCCCTCGACGGGGCCAACCGGGACCACCTACCCCAGGCATCGAACAACTGGGTGCTACACGGCTCCCGGACCTCTACCGGCCTTCCCCTGCTGGCGAACGACGTGCACTTGGGCATGCAGCTTCCTTCGACTTGGCACCTGATGCACCTAAAGAGTCCGGGGTTCGACGTCATCGGAGCGACCCTGCCGGGGCTGCCTCTGGTGATCATCGGCCGTAACCGGGACATCGCCTGGGGGATCACAAACCTGGGCGCCGATGTGGAGGACCTGTACCTTCTCACCGAGCGGGACGGGGGCTATCTCTACCGCGGAGAGGTTCGGGCCTTTGACATCCGCGACGAGCTGATCCAGGTCCGAGACGCGAAGCCCGTCAATATCCGCGTGCGCGAGAGCCTGTTCGGCCCCGTGATCAGCGACGTGGTCGACAATCCCGCAGGTGCACCTCCGCTGGCCTTGCGTTGGACCGGACACGCCCCGGACGACACCACCTTTCAGGCCTTCCTGGGCATAAACCGAGCACGCGACTGGGCCCAGTTCCGTGCGGCGATGGAGCACTATGTGGCACCCGGCCAGAGCTTCGTCTACGCCGACCGGGCGGGCCAGGTGGGTTTTCTGGCCAGTGGACGGATACCCTTGCGCCGAGCCGATCACAGCGGACTCTATCCGGTACCGGGTGACGGTGAGTGGGACTGGCGCGGATACATCCCGGCGTCCGAGATGCCGGCTCGTCTGAACCCGCCGGACGGCTTGATCGTCACCGCGAATCAGCGCATCACCGAAGCCGGCTACCCGCACCGGATCTCCTATGAATGGGGCGCGGACCCCTACCGCGCAGATCGTATAGAGCAGCTCATCCAAGCGCGGCCCACCCACGACCGTTCCTCCACCCAAACCTTGCAGCAAGATACGGTGACGCTCCTCTACCGCGAGCTTCGGTCCGTGCTCGAGGCAATAGATCCCCGCTCCGCGGACGCGCGCGAGTGGCTCCCGCGGCTCCTGGCCTGGGACGGCGACGCCAGTGCCAACTCGAAAGAAAGCGCGGTCTTTCACGCCTGGTACAGGGCGCTCTCGACCCTACCTGCCGGGGAGACCGGAGCTAGCTACTGGAGCGGCTATCCGCGCTTCCTGATCCGCGCCCTGACCGAAGGAGATTCCGCTTGCGAGGGAGGAGCATCGGGCTGCCTCGGCTTCGCGTCCGAAGCCCTGGATCGGGCGCTGCAATCACTGGGAGAGGACCCGCCGACCTGGGGAGAGCTGCATCGGGCTCACCTCCCCCATGCGGTCTTGACGCACAGCCCGCTGAAGATCTTGAGCGACCGCATCCTGGATCACGGGGGCAGCCCCTACACGGTCAACTCCGGTGGCTACCGGCAGGAGGACTGGATCATGTACCACGGCGCGAGCTACCGGCAGGTCATCGACCTGGCGCAGCCGGAGAAATCCAGCTTCGTCATCCCTGGCGGGCAGACGGGCAACTGGCTGTCGAGGGGCTACGGGGACCAGCTGCCCTTGTGGCGGCAAGGGCGGTACCTTCCGATGCGTCGCGAGGGCTACGAGGTGACGGAAACGCTGCTGCTCGTCCCCGGGCCGTGAAGCTGATGGCGGGTGTCAGAAAGCTTTACACTTCATCTGAAGATGGACCGCACTCAACAGCCCGTATCAACTTAAAAAGGAGCAAGCGGCCCGACTGAATCGGCTGTCAGGATTTTTTCGCTGACGCTGCCGAAGGGTACTGCACAACCGCTAGTTTCGGCCCATTCCCCACAAGAAAGTCAGGAAGTTAAAGACGCTGTTTTGATCTATCTCTCTGAATTGGCACAACTACGGCTTACGACCCAAAGCTGACATTACACTTCGGACGTTTACTCAAAAGTTTGTAGGTAACATAAAAGGTTGCGTTTAAATAAAAGGTTATCAACGTCAGGCTCCCTTCCTTATTAAACTCATTATTTTCAATTAACTTTATCGCCCGCGCTTGTGAGTCAGATGTACAATATCACTCCTCTCTTATTCTACAGCCTTTCTTGCTTGGCGTTACTGCGGCAACAACGTCTTCTAACCAAACCAAGATAGTACCTTTTTCTCTCCGATAGTCAAAATTTCTTATGTAGCCTGCTTAGCGCTTTGCAATCTGCATTGCGAATCAATAAATCTTCCATCCCTTCGCCGGTAGCGGGCATGCTATTCCCGCGAAGTGTTCGAACTGTTTTCGCTCTATTCGAACGTCTGCTTGCTATCCTCCACGGAACTTGAGGTTCAGCCGCATAGAGGCTGCTTTATTCTCAACGACGGATATTGGGACTTCCGGTACTGCCATTCCGAGTAAGGGCGTGATCGGTTAGCTCCGCCTGGCACGAGATATGGAGACTGCTCACTGTTAGGTTTCCAAGGGGTTTCTTGTTCAACCGATTGTGTTCCAACCCATTGCCCAATAGGTCGTTGTTCGCGGATTCGATTGGTGAGCGCACAATATGTTGGAGTAGGAGGAGCCAACCGCCCCCCTTTGCGAGCAAAGCAGACGTCAAACGTTCGAGCGAATAAAGAAACCCCCGCCAACGCGAGGTCTCATATAGCCAGAGCACTAGCGCCGGTGCAGTCTAAGATTATTCTGACACGAACACCTCGCCCCAGAGTTTCGGGACTACCGGCGCTCGGTTCGGTCCCCAGACTGGCGTTTTTGGCTCAAGATAGGCTCGATCATCGAGACAAAACTCGAATTCCACGCTTGTTGGACTATCTGGGATGTTGCAAGCGGTCGTAACGGCGTGGACCACGGCAACGCCAGGGCCACAGGAATAGTATCCGTCACGAAAGAGGTCATCATCTGGGTCATCTGGCCACGTCACGTAGCTATCGGCATCTCCGTCGATGCACAAGTTCACTCTGCTACCGTGAGAGAACCTTGCCCCGATAAATCCGTCGATGATAACTACATCTTTTTTATAACCCGCCTTTCCTTCATAATCAATCTGAACAAACAAGTCGAAGACTCCATCACGCTCACTGCGGGGAACCCAAGCACTGCCTTCGCATTCGCTTGACCAACCGATAAAAGTTACGTTAGAAGCCATCCCATTATCTTTATCTCCCGGGTAGAGTTCACGCCCCGCTACGCAGAAATCAGGCTCCGCCACAGGCTCCGCCACGGCTTCGATAACGGGTACCGACGTGGATAGCAATGCGACAAAAGCGGACAGAAAGAATCGAATCGGTCTGATATTCACGTCATCATCCCTCAGGTCGGTTATTACCTTTCAAAGTATGCCTCATACCCGAGTCGCGGCAAGCAGGAAAATTTGATCTAGATCAACGGGACGTGCCGCCGAACGGGATACATGCCGTCAAGGATTGCTTGACGTAGGTCTGCTCCTGGCCGATTGCTGCCCTTCGCCGAAGGCGGGACGCCGGTGTCAGAAAACTTTACAGTCGCGGTCCGCGTACGACGCCCTTTTATGTTCGTTGTCGGCTGGTTCTGTTGAAAAACTCGTTCTCCTCGCACCGAGTTTTTCAACACTATCGGCTGATAGCCATCATTCGGCGTCCGCGCACCTCACCCGGCGACTTTTCCCCTCCAATCGAATTCGGCGAGTTCCCGATGCTCACGCCGGGTCGATGCCTGCTGCCAGCGCCTCAATGCCGAACCAAGCGGCCCCATGCAGCGCCGCCTTCGGATCCTCAATCACGTGCACCGGCAGGCTGGAGCAGAAATCGCTGAAGCGGCCCTTGTCGGCGATGGCGCTGAGAAAATCGGGCCGTTGCAGCCGCTTGAGGATGCGCGGAGGGATTCCGCCGCCAAGATAGATGCCGCCCGTGGCCAGCAAGGTCACCGCCACGTTGCCGGACACCGTCCCCAGTGCCCGGATGAAGATGTCCAAGGTCGCCTCGCAGATGTCAGCCTTGTGCTCGAGGGCGGCCTGCACGATGACCGGCGTGCGGTCCGCTGCTGCCGCCAGCTCGTCCCGCAGCCAATGAGGCACCGGATAGCTGCCTTGCTCATGGAGGAAGTCGTAGATGCCCGGAAGAAAGCTGCCGGAGCACACCCGCTCGAAGCTGACGTGTCCGTACCTGCGCTGCAGGTACTTCAGCAGCTCCATCTGCTGCAGATTACGTGGCGCGAAGGAGGTATGCCCCGCTTCGGTAGCAAAGGCCCTGTATCCCTCCCCGGTCCACACCAGGAAGCCGATCCCCAGCCCGGTGCCCGGGGCAATCACCGCAATGTTCCCCCGCTTCGCCGCAACGCCCGGATTGAGCGTCACCAGATCCTCCGCCTGCAGGTGAGGCACCGCGGTGGCGATGGATCTCAGGTCGTTGAGCAGATAGACCTTCGGGATCCCGAAGGAGTCGCTGATGGTCTCGGCGCCGATGACCCAGGAAAGGTTGGTGATCTGCGCCCTTTGGTCCTGCACGGGTCCGGCGACACCGAAGCTCGCGGCCTCGGGCTTGGCCTTGGTCTCGCGGAGAAACTCGACCATGATGGCCTCCAGCGAGCTGTACTTCCCGTTCTCGAACCGGGCTTCGCGGATAGCTCCGCCAGCTACGCCTTTCTCACTGGAGTACAGCGCCAGGACGGTCTTTGTTCCGCCAATGTCTCCCGCCAGGATCATTCACTTGCCCCTCGATATGGTCGATTCGTCGCAGTTTACCGCAGACCGAGCAAGCGGGCTGTCCGTGCCTGCATGGCCGCGCGAACGCCGGGGAGCGGCCGCTGTATCAGGTCCGTCGCGGGTAGAGGGGCTCGAGGATCGCGCCCTTCGGTTGCTGTTCGGTACGCGGGTCGAAAAGCCCACCCTGCAGGGCCTGCCACAGGAGCGGCCCGTTCCAGGAATCCGGGCCGGGTGAGTAGAGTCGGCGCTCCAGCGCGCGCACTTGGTCGGCTCCGCGGGTCAGCCGCGCGCTCAGGGCGCCGAGATTGCGTGGCGCGTCCTCGGGCCAGCTCGCCTCGGCCCAATCCAAAAGGGCGCGGGCCGCGCGCGGGGCGTCGTTCGCTTCGCAGGCCGCCCGCAGCGCCTTCTTGGCCTCCGATCCCTTGACCGGGGCAGTGGCCAAGCTGGCGTTGGAGGTCGCCCGGGCAGAGGCTGTTGCCGCCGCCTCGCCGTTGCGACGGCGCAGGGCCCGAACGCCGGCCAGCAGCAGCACCAAAAGGACCGCTGCGGCTGCCAGGGCTAAGCGGCCGGTGCCGGCGGTCTCGGCAGCCGATTCCGGCAGCTTCGATGTCGGCCTGTCCGGCGCTTGCGCCTGCGGTGCCGGGCTCGGCAGAGCCTGTACAGCCTGCTCCGGAGTCGGCTGTGCAGCGCTCCCCGCACCGACGTTCAAAGTCCACCCCGGAACGCTGGTCACCCGCTCCTGCTGCGCGACGGTGTCCCACCAGGTCACCTGGACCTTCGGAATTGCCAAGGTGCCGGCCTGCGACGGGATCAGGGTCAGGCTTTGGCGGCTTACGCCGTACAGGGTCTCGCCGTCGCTGCGCGTCTCGCTCTTGGTCTTTTCCGGATAGACCCGCAACCCGTTTGCTGCCGGAATCTCGATTTCCGGGATCTGGGGGCCGGACAAGCCCTTGGCCTGGAGGGTCAGTGTGCGGGTCACGGGCTCGCCCACCCGTAGCTCGGGCGGTTTCTCGGCCCAGGAATCCACGATCTCCAGGGCCTCCGCGGGAAGCCAGTGGTCCCCTGCGTATCCACCGGGCCGCGCCTTCACGTCCAGGGTGACGGCGTGGCTGCGGGCGCCGACGGGCTCGCCCCGGTCGAACATGCCGAAGGGGTCGGAGGTCAACGGGCTGTCTTGGAACAAGCGCTCGAAGAACGGATCGCCAAGCATGCTCCCACCTATCCCGCGTCGCCGGCCCTTCTTGGCTCGCACGCTGCCCTCGAAGGCCACCGGCGGTATGCGCAGCTCGCCGCTGCGTTCCGGTGAGAGGGTGTAGCGGCGCTCCACGACCTGATACTCGCGCCCGTCCCTGCGGGTGCTGTACTGGCGGTCCTCGCCCAGCTTGGTCACCAGGGCGCCCTCGGCGCTCGGGTCCTCCAGGCTGCCCTTCAGAAGGGGGAGGGCGGTGTACAGACGCATCGTCAAAGGTACCTGCTGCTGCACCATCAGCTCGCCGGAGTCCGCGTCGACCTCCAACTCGACGAAGATGTCGTCACCGCTGCTCCCCGAGCCATTCTCCGGGACCTCGCTCACTTGCAGGCTCAGGGCTGCGGTTCGACTTGAACCGACGGGGATGGGGGGGATCTCGATTGTGCCGGTGCGTTTGGGTGCAAGGGTCACCAGCAGGCGAACCGTATCGGTGCGCCGACCATTGACGATGCTGATGTTGGTGCTTTGGCTGGTGCCGAGCAAGTCGAAATCCGCGTCGAGCCCCGAGATGTCGGGTTCTCCGAGGGTCCCGCTCGTCGTCTCGATGACGAGAGTGACGGTATCGCCCTCGTAGACCGACTTGCGGTCGAAGTAGGCGCGTAGGTCGCCGGCTATGGCGGGGACCGCGAGGGCCAGCGCTACCAGAGCTGCCAGGGCGCCGACCGCCAGCGGGCTCCATCTCATCCGGGGCTCCGATGTCTTCGGGGTCATGCCCGATATCCTCCGTATGCTCACCAGGGTTTGCCCGAGGTCACCGTACCTTCCTCAGCGGCTCGGGACCGATACTGGTAGAGGAATTTGCGCCGCAGCAGGCCGGCCGGGTCGTCCGGGATACGCCGCAACCACTGGTTGGCGGCCTGCTGTGCCTCGCGCTCCTCGGTGCTGGGCTCGTCCCGCGGGGAGGCAGACTCTTCCGTTGCTTGCTCGTGCGAATGCTCCGCCGCCTCGTCCCGGTAGTCGGCCGCGGCCTGCTCTGTCTTCTCCCGGTCCTCGGCCTCTGCGGGTTCCCCCTCATCCCCGGGGTCGGAGTCCGAGCCGTTGCTGGAGGTTTGGTCCTGCGGTGTCTGTGCGGCTTCTCCGGGCTGATCCGAGCCCTGTGTGTCCGCCTGATCCTCCCCCTCTCCGGACTCCTGCCGCTGCTCACCTTCTTGCTGCTCCTGACCGGTCTCGTCCCGTTCCTCGGAGCCGGCATCTTGCTGCCCTTCTTCTCCTTCGCCTTGGGACTGCTGCTGTTCTTGCTCCTGCTTGAGCAGCTCCTCGATCAGTGCCTTGTTGTAGGCCGCGTCCTGCATTTCCGGCGCCTTGGTGAGGGCTCGGTCGTACGCGGCGATGGCTTCCTGTAGCTGTCCCGATTTGGCCAGGGCGTTGCCGAGATTGTAGTGACCATCGGCCTGGTCGACGTCCGCGAAGGCCGCGGCGGCGGCCTCGAAATCGCCCAGGCGGTAGCTTGCGGTGCCCCGCTGCCCGGGTTGCACGGCCAGGTCGAGGGCGCGTTCGTGCTCGCCGCGGTCCAGTGCCGCCGCGGCTTGCTGGTCTGGGCGCTGCCAGAGGTCGTCCCAGGAAAAAGCCATCGCCGGCTCGGGCGCCATCAGCGCGCCGCTGATCGAAAGGGATAGCGCCAGCATCCAGCCTTTGCGGAAGGACAGGGCCCCCAGGGGCAGGACGGCGAGCAGAAGCCAGGGCCCGAGCTCACGCCAGACCTCGGTCCGGGCTTCGTCATCGGACAAGGCCTGGTCGGTCAAGCCCGCCGACTCCCGCAAGGTGCGGTCCAAGTCGGTCCCGTCGGCGCTCAGGCGCGCGAAGGCGCCGCCGCCAGCACCGGCCAGTGCCTTCATCGAGCCCACATCCAGCCGCGCCAGGACGGGATGCTCGTCGTTGTCGAGCACGCCGGGAACAGGGGCTCCGTCCTCGGTCCCTACGCCGATCACCGAAAGCCTGTGCCCGGCGGCGTGCAGGGCCTTCGCCTCCGTCAAGGCCTCGGGTCCGCCTGCGTCATCGCCCACCAGCAGGACCTCGCCCCGTGCGGAGCCCGCCTGGGCCAGGAGCTCTACCGCCTTGGCGATTGCAAGGTCCGGGCGGCTCCCCTGCACGGGCATGATCTCCGGGACCACCGCGTCGAGCATGGCGAGGATGGTGTCGGCGTCGTCGGTCAAGGGGGATACCACGAAGGCTTCGCCGGCGAAGGCGATGAGGCCAGCCTGGCCGTCACGGCTGCGCTCCAGAATATCCGCAACCTTGTAGCGGGCGCGGGCGAGCCGCGACGGCTTCAGGTCCGTGGTCTCCATGGACCGGGACAGATCCAAAAGGATAACGCGCGCCAGCTCGCCACGAAAGGCGGGGACCGGGAGCCGTTCGAAGGTCGGGTTGGCCAGGGCCAGGACGGCGGTCAACCAGCCGGCGGCTAGCAGCGCCAGGGGCAACCAGCGGGCCTTGGCGCCTGTATGCACCAGCAGGTGGGGGAGCAGGTCGGGATCCACCACACGCTGCCAGGCGCCCGCCCCCGACCCCCGGCGGCCAACGCCCCACAGGATCGCGGCCAAGGGGAGCAAGGCGAGGAACCACTCGGGATCGAGAAAGTGGAATTCGGATGGCATCGATCTAGCCTGGAAGACAGAAGCTACGAGTCACGCTAATCACACGAATGTTGTCAAAGACCACATCAAGTTGGGGCATGTCTGCGGGGGCTCATGGCAGCGGGGCCCGGGTCGTCTCCTCGTGATGGAACCGAGCGACCGAAGCTCGAGAACAACCCCGTACCCGCCAGGCCCAGCAAGGCGCTCAAAAACAAGGCCGTAGCGAGAGGCCACTGGAAGAGCTCCTGCACCGGGCGGAAGGTCTTCTCGTCCGATACCACGGGCTCCAGCTCGTCCAGCAGGCCGTAGATGGCCTGGAGTCCGGCGACGTCGCGGGCCCGGAAGTAGCGCCCGCCGGTCGCCTTGGCGATATCCTGGAGCGTGCGCTCGTCGATCCTCGCGCCGCCCAAGGCCAGTCCAAAGGCCCCGTGGGACTCGGCGCCTACGCCGATGGTGTAGATGCGCACCCCCTCCCCGGCTGCGAGCTCAGCCGCTTTCATGGGGGCGATGCTGCCGGCGGTGTTGGCGCCGTCGGTGAGCAGGATCAGGATGCGGTTCTCGGCCGCCTGGTCGCGCAGGCGCTTGACCGCCAAGCCGATGGCGTCGCCGATGGCGGTCTCCCGGCCTGCAAGCCCGACGGCCGATTCGAAGAGCAGCGCACGCGCCGTCTCCCGGTCGAAGGTAAGAGGCGTCTGCAGATAGGCTTGGCTGCCGAACAGGATAAGGCCGATGCGATCGCCCTCGCGGCGCTCGATGAAGTCGCCGGCCACCGCCTTGACCGCGGTCAGGCGCTCCACCACCCGGTTGCCGATGACCATGTCCTGCTCGACCATGGAGCCGGAGATGTCCACCGCCAGCATCAGGTCGCGCCCCTCCATGGGCAGGGCGATGGGGTTACCGATCAGCTGAGGCCGGGCGGCGGCAGTCACGAGCAGAACCCAGGCCAGGCCCCCGAGCAGCGCACGCAAGAGCCTGGACCCGACCGGACCGGACTCTGCAGCGGCGAGGGCGCCGAAGAAGGGAATGCGCAGCGCACTGGCCGGGCGTTGCTGTGCCCGCGGAAGCAGATAGTAGGCGGCCAACGGAAACGGGAGCGCCGCCAGGACCCAGGGCCAAGCCAGATCAAGGCTCATGTGTTCCTCCTGATCCAGTCCGCGGCGAGGGCCAGCAGGGCATTCGCATTGAAATCCGGTGCAGGGGCGTAGGGGCCCTCGGCCAGCACCCTGCCGGGGCCGTCTGCGAACCGGCCCCTGCCGCCGTTGAAATCGAGGAACTCCAGCCAGCTTGGACCGGTGAGAGAGGCAACCTGCGCGCGGGGAAATCGGGCCAAGGCGACCCGCTTGAGCAGCGCCGATACCTCCGCGGCCAGGTCGGGTCCCACGCCTCGGCCTTCCAAGGCGGCAAGCTCGTCGAGAATCTTCCGGCGGCGGCGCAGGAGGCGGTAACGGCGGAGCAGCCGCCAGGCCAACAGGCCGAGCAGCACCAATCCCAGGGCAAACAACACCCACCAGCCAGGCGCGGGGGGCCAAAGGCCGGGTGTCGGCGGGGCATGGATGTCGCGTAGCGCGAGCTCCTGTCCCAAGGGCATCTGGTTCATGCCACCGCCTCGAGCCTACCCGGCCGGCGGCGTCCGAGCAGATCCAAGCCCGTGGCCAGCCGGGCCACCGGGTCATCTTCGGTCGAGAAACGGATCAGGGGGATTCCACGTCCTGCGGTAAGCGCCTGGACCGCCGCCTGGTGGCGTGCCAGATGGACCTCGTAGCCCCCGCGGCCCTGACGCGATCCGGTATCCAGCACCCCGGCGCGCAAACCGTCGGTGATGCCGTAACGCCCGGCGGGAGGGGGCGCCAGCTCCAGAGGATCGGCCACCTGGCAGGCGACGATGTCGTTGTGGCGGCGCAGCTTGCCCAGGTGACGTCCGCTCTCCTCGTCCATGGAATAGAAGTCGGAGATCAGGAACACCAGGCTGCCGGGCCGGGCGACCCGCCGCAGCCGCGCCAGGGCCGTGGACATGGCGCCGGGATCGCTCAGGTGGGCCAGGCCGGCGAGCGGATCTCCGGCCTTGGCCAGGGCGCGGATCAGGCGCATGACCGCATGCCGGCCCCCGGCCGGCTGCAACTCCTGGTGCTCACCGTTGAACAGCAGTGCCCCGATCCGGTCGTGATTCCCGGCGGCGGCCCAGCCCACGAGCGCGGCGATGCGGGCGGCGATGACCGATTTGAAGGCGCCGCGCGTACCGAAGAACATGCTGGGACCCAGGTCCAGGAGGGCTACCACAGGCCGCTCGCGCTCCTCCTCGTAGAGCTTGACATGGGGGCGTCCGGCGCGGGCGGTGATGCGCCAATCCATGTTGCGGATGTCGTCGCCGGCCTGGTAATGACGCGACTCCTGGTAGTCCATGCCGCGTCCGCGAAAACGCGAGCGGTGACCGCCGGTAATGACCGAGCGAGAGGGTTGGCCGCGCTTGAGCTGAAGACCCTCCACGCGGCGGCGTAGCTCGATGAGATCCTCGACACTCACGCGGACGTTGGGGTCTGTGGGCTCTTGCTTCACTTGTGGAGTCATCCTTCTGATCATACCCGTCACCTGGGGTTTTCGGCCGCGATGCACGCCTCTCGCACCCGATAGCCGCGTTGCGACTCCTCCCAATGGAGTCCGCTATTACTCGTCGGCGCGCCTTGCTCTAGGGCACGATAGACGCACCTCGCTTGCCCGAAAACCCACGTGCAACGGGTATACATTACCTCGCGCTCGTTGCGCCCCTGCGGTTCAAACCTCCTCTCCGGGGCTCAAACCATCGGGACGCGCTTCAGCAGCAGATCGATGAAGCGGTCGGCATCGATTCCCTCGGCCTCCGCCTCGTAGCTCATTAGCACGCGATGGCGCAGCACGTCGAATACGACCGCGTGGATGTCCTCGGGCGTGACGAAGTCGCCACCGCGCAGCCAGGCATGGGCGCGGGAGCAGCTGTCCAGACCAATGGTCCCGCGGGGGCTGGCGCCGTAGTCCACCAAGCGGCTCAGCTCCTCCCCGTAGGGGGCCGGGTCTCGGGTCGCCAGCACCAGCTGCACCAGGTACTCCTCCAGGTTGGAGGCCATGTGCAGGGCCATGGACTCGTCGCGGGCGGCAAATACCTGCTCCTTGGTCACCAGTATGTCGGCCTCCGGGACGGTTGCGCGCCGACGGCCCGCCTCGGCGCGGGCAATGTCCAGAATGCTGCGCTCGGCGGCGGCCTCGGGATAATCCACCCGCACGTGCATCAGGAAGCGGTCCAACTGGGCTTCGGGCAAGGGGTAGGTACCTTCCTGCTCGATGGGATTCTGGGTTGCCATGACGAGGAAAAGGTCCGGCAGTCCGTAGGTCCTGGTGCCGACCGTGATCTGCTGCTCTCCCATTGCCTCCAGCAGGGCGGACTGGACCTTGGCCGGGGCGCGATTAACCTCGTCGGCAAGCACCAGGTTGTGGAACAGGGGACCTCGCTGAAACTCGAAGCTGCCGGTCTCGGGGCGGTAGATGTCGGTCCCGGTCAGGTCGCCGGGAAGGAGATCCGGTGTGAACTGGATGCGCTGGAAATCCCCCTCGATACGGCTCGCCAGGTGCTTGACGGCCGTGGTCTTGGCCAGACCGGGGGCGCCCTCGACAAGCAGGTGGCCCTCGGCCAACAAAGCGATAAGCAGGCGTTCGACCAGCGCGGTCTGGCCGACGATGCGCCCGTTAACGTCCGCACGCAGGCGGGCAAAGGCCGCGCGCACGACGCTCGCGGGCTCGGATGCCGTGGCGGAGCGCTCCGCATTGGCGGTATCTGCCGTCATTTCTCGATTCCTTTAATGGTTGAGCTCCAAAGCCGGGGTCGATTAGATTGGTGGTCGCCTCCGGCGTCCCGGCGCTGATCTTACTAAGCCGGAAGACCACAAGGCCACCCGTTCAAATTCTAATCCCTTGCACCTTGCGTGGAGCGTTCCCGAACATTAACTCTCGGTAAGGTTGCATATACGCTACGGGGGAAATAGCCGTCGGTGCGCAGCACCACCCGTCCCTGCTCTGTCGCCTCGGCCACGCCTTCGCGAATATCCCGGACGGAACCCTTGAACCACTCCGGATGCTCGTGACAGCGGGGACTTACCAGGCCGGCGTCTCGGGCGGATTTGCCTTGAGGGGTTGCGCCGGGTCCACCAATAAAGGACAACATGCCGATCAGTAACCAGATGGTTTTCATCTGTGATTTTCTACCCGACCGTTGGATGTTCGCGCATCATAGGGGTTTAGACGCCGTATCATAACCTTCGTCAGCTGCGGGAAATGCCCACAATCCTCTATTACATTCACGACCCCATGTGCAGCTGGTGTTGGGGTTTTCGCCCGACGCTGGAAAGGCTTCGGGCGGACTTGCCGAACCATATCCGGGTCGAGCGACTTCTCGGCGGCCTGGCCCCGGACACGGACGAGCCCATGCCGCAACAGATGCGCGAATGGCTGCAGCAGACCTGGCGGAAAATCTCAGAGCGTATTCCAAGCACCCGGTTCAATCATGACTTCTGGGTCCGTTGCGCACCCAGACGCAGTACTTACCCCGCATGCCGAGCGGTCATCGCCGCCCGCCGCCAGGACCCGAGGCTCGATGAGGCGATGACCGACGCCATCCAGCGCGCCTACTACCTTGAGGCACGCAACCCTTCCGACCGGGATACCCTGATTGAGCTGGCGCGGGAGATCGGGGCCGACGCCGATGACTTCGTCGAGACTCTCGACGCCCCCGAAACCCAAGCCGAGCTGGAGCGGGAGATCGAGCTGATTCGGGAAATGGACGCTTGGCAGTTTCCCTCCCTGGTGCTGGACCTGGAAGGTAGCCGCTGGCGGGTGCCTATCGACTACCTGGATGCGGGAGCGATGCTCGAGACCATCCGCATGCTCACTTGCCTGCGCAGCAGCGAACTTAGCGTACAGTAATTCCTCTCGCCGCTTCCTTGGTTACTCGGTGGCGTCCCAACTTTGAGGCACATCGTCAGTCCCTCGCCGCGACCCTCTCCCTCGACAGGGAGAGGGTGCGAAGCAGAAGCTGATCGAGTCAACCAATCGGCTCCGGAGCCACCGGAACCAGCTTCCAGATGTCCCGGTTGTACTCGGCGATGGTCCGATCCGAGGAGAAGCGTCCGCTACGGGCCGTGTTCAGGATGGCCATTTTCGCCCAGCGCTCCGGGTCCGCGTAGGCGACGGCGGCCCGCAACTGGGCATCGCGGTATCCGTTGAAATCCGCCACCGTCATCCAGGGATCATGAGGGCTGCGCATGGCCTGCACGATGGGCTCAAAGATGCCCGGCTCGAACTGACTGAAGTGCCCGGACTCCAAAAGGGCCAAAACCTCTTGCAGTGCCGGATCATTGGCGATGATACCCTCCGGGTCATAGCTGTGGCGCGTCGACTCGACCTGCTCCGCGGTGAGACCGAAGAGGAAGAAGTTCTCGTCTCCCACCTCGTCGCGGATCTCGATGTTGGCGCCGTCCAGTGTGCCTATGGTCACCGCGCCGTTCATCATGAACTTCATGTTGCCGGTGCCCGAGGCTTCCTTGCCGGCGGTGGAGATCTGCTCCGAGAGATCGGTGCCCGGGGCGATGACTTCCATAATGGATACGCGGTAATCGGGGATGAAGGCAACCCGCAGCAGCCCGTCTGTATCGCCATCGGAGTTGACCACCCGGGCGACATTGTTGATCAGCTTGATGATCAGCTTGGCCGTGGCGTAGCCGGGTGCCGCCTTGCCGCCGATGAGCACGTTTCGAGGTGTCCAGTCGCGGGTGTCGCCGCGCTTGATGCGGTTGTAGAGATGGATGACGTGCAGGATGTTTAGCAGCTGACGCTTGTACTCGTGGATGCGCTTGACCTGGACGTCGAACATGGCCTCCGGGTCGAAGGTTACCTGGCAGTCGTGAGCGACGAGCCGGGCCAGCTGCTCTTTGTTCGCCCGTTTGATACCGCGCCAGGTATCGCGGAAAGCGGCATCCTCGGCATGGGGCGCAAGGCCCTCTAGCTCGGTCAAGTCGCGGACCCAGCCGTCTCCGATGGTCTCGTGCAGCAGATCGCGCAGTCCCGGATTGCACGTGGCAAGCCAGCGCCGCGGCGTAACCCCATTAGTCTTGTTGTTGAATTTCCCGGGCCACAGCTCGTAGAAGTCTCGAAACAGGCCTTCCTTGAGGAGCTGGGAATGCAGCTCCGCCACGCCATTGACCGAGAAGCTACCGACGATGGCGAGATAGGCCATGCGAATCTGCGGGTCGTCCGCCTCCTCTATCAAGGACATGCGCGCCAAGCGGTCCATGTCGCCTGGCCAGCGTGTGGCAACCTCGGTGAGGAAGCGGGCATTGATCTCGTAGATGATATCCAACAATCGCGGCAGCAGCTGCGAGAACAGCCGCACCGGCCAACGCTCCAGGGCTTCCGGCAACAGGGTGTGGTTGGTATAGGCCATGGTTGCGCTGGTGATCGCCCATGCCTCGTCCCAATCCAGGTGATGGAGATCGATGAGCTGACGCATGAGCTCGGCGACGGACACGGCGGGATGGGTGTCGTTGAGCTGGAAACAATTCAGCTCTGCAAAGCGGCTGAAATCGGGCCCGCGCAAGCGGATCCATTCACGCAGCACGTCCTTGATGCTGGCGCTGGCGAGAAAATACTGCTGGCGCAGGCGCAGCTCCTTGCCGCTCTCGTTTGCATCGTTGGGATAGAGCACCATGGTGATGTGCTCTGCCTCGTTCTTGCTGGCGACGGATTCGGGATAGCTGCCGGCATTAAACTCGCCCAGGTCGAACTCGTCCGTGGCCGCCGACTTCCACAGCCGCAGGGTATTGATGGTGCCGTTCTGGTAACCGGGCACCGGCGTGTCGAAGGGCACCGCCAGCACGTCGTGCGTGTCCACCCAGCGCACCTTGGTGCGCCCGTCGGCGCCCTTGTAGAATTCCGTGTGCCCGCCGAACTGGACGCGCTGCGTGTACTCCGGGCGCTCCAGCTCCCAGGGATTGCCGTTGCGCAGCCAGTGATCCGGTTCTTCCACCTGGAAGCCGTTCTCGATCAGCTGGCGGAACATGCCGTACTCGTATCGCAGGCCGTAGCCCTTCACCGGAAGCTGCAGGGCCGCGCAGCTGTCGAGGAAACAAGCCGCCAGGCGCCCCAGTCCGCCGTTGCCAAGCCCCGCATCCGGCTCGGTGTCGGCGATCTCCTCCATCAGCAGACCCAGGTCGTAGAGTCCCCGTTCCGCCTCCTCGCTGACACCCAGATTCAGCATGGCGTTGCTCAGCGCACGGCCCATGAGGAACTCCAGGGACAGGTAGTAAGTACGCTTGCAGTCGAACTCGTCGTGCGCGTACCGGGTCTTCTTCCAGCGTTCCATGAGGCGATCGCGCATGACGACGGCCAGGGCGCGGTACGGGTAGTAGGCTGAACGTGAGTCCTTATCCCTCCCGAAGGTATGGGAGTAGTAGTGCTTGAAATCGCTCGCCAAACCTGCCGCGTCCATGGGCAGCGGCGGCTGGTCGAAGAGGCGTTCGTTGGGATGGCTCTTGCGCAGGTCCGTAAAGGGAGACATGAAAAAACCCTTAATATATTCAGTGTGATACCCTTGGATTCCCTGGAGATGACTACGCTGCAGCAGACCGCTGAACCGCCACACCCTGCGCTGGTGCCGATTTAACCAGAAATAGGCGCCCCGCATAAGTGCTTATACCAATTAAGCCGTAACATCCCGGGAGTCCTTTTTCGGGCACGCTCAAAAGTAGACGGCGGAAACCCGCCAACCGAGATCGCGCAGCTTCAAGTGAACATGGATCGGCGTGTCCTTTTCGGCTCCGATGCGCGCGACGAAGCCGTCGGGGGTATTGAAGAACGCATAGGAGATCCGACCGAGAAACCCCTCGTCGTCACCGCTTGCCCCCTGGTCCAAGAGCCGCTCGCGTACCCAACCGAGGGTCACAAGCTGCTCCACGGCGTCGCTGCCCCTGACCCCGAGTCCCTCCTGAAGCCAGCGGATGAAGGAGTCCGACAGGTCGCCGATGCTGCTGTCTGCATCCTTGTTGAGCTTTGTCTTGATCGCACCGCGGATCGCGTCCAGATCCACCAGCTCGGCAAGCGCCACCGAGTCTTCTTTACGCAAGGCTCGGTCGATCCGCCATAGGGTGGCGTATGGCCAAGCCAGATACGCCAGGAGCAGCACCGTGACCAAGAGCAGGGCCAGGCCGAGGAAGGGCAAGGTACGCGGGCGTTCTGTTCGAGGCCGGTCCAGGATCCGATCGGGTGACTTGAGCCGCTTCACGGCGTTCCAGCTCCCTGCCCCTCCAGCTCCTCACCCGTTTCCAGCCATGCGACCTCAGTCTGCTCCAGGTCGGCATCGAGGCGGTGCTTCTGCGCCAGGAGAGCCAGCAGGCGGTCCTTTGCCGATGGCTCGTAGAGCTCTTTCGCCGCCAGCTCGCGCTCTAGCTCTCCGTGGCGGGTAGTGAGGACGGCAAGCTGCGTCTCCAGAGTCTGCAGACGGCGGCGAAGCGGCTGCAGGCGGCGTCGCTCTTCTGCTTCCCGCCGCCGTTGGTCCTTGCGTGATACGCCGCTTTGAGCTGGAGCTTCGGCGGCTGCCTGCTCCCTGCTCGCCTGCCGTTTGGCCAGCCAAGCGGGGTAGTCGTCCAGGTCCCCGGCGAAGGGGGTCAAGGCGCCCTCGTCCACCAGCAGCAGCTCGTCGCACGTAACCCGCAACAGGTGCCTGTCGTGGGAGACCACCACGAGCGCCCCCTCGAACTCCTGTAGGGCCTCGCTCAGGGCGTGGCGCATTTCCAGATCCAGGTGGTTCGTGGGCTCGTCGAGCAGCAGCAGATTGGGCCTCTGCCAGATCAACAGGGCGAGGGCAAGTCGTGCCTTCTCGCCCCCCGAGAAGGGGGCCACGCGCTCCAGGGCTTTGTCGCCGGTGAAGGCGAAGCCGCCCAGGAAATCGCGCAGCTCCTGCTCGCGGTTGTCCGGTGCGAGACGCTGCAAATGCTTGAGCGGGCTGTCGTCGCCGCGTAGCTGGTCCATCTGGTGCTGGGCGAAGTAGCCTACCTGTAGCGCCTGAGCCGGCAGGCGGCGGCCAGACTGCAACGGCAGGGTGCCGGCGAGCAGCTTGATCAGGGTGGACTTGCCCGCCCCGTTCGGTCCGAGCAGGCCGATGCGGTCGCCCGGGGCCAGGGTCAGATCCAAACCCGAAAGTACCGTCCGCTCGCCGTAGCCGGCGGCGACCTCCTCCAACGCCAACAGGGGACGGGGCAGGCCCGGCGGCTCGCGCAGCCGGAACGAGAAGGGCGCGTCCACGTGCGCCGGGGCGATCAACTCCATGCGCTCCAGGGCCTTGAGGCGGCTCTGGGCCTGACGCGCCTTGGTCGCCTTGGCCCGGAAACGGTCCACGAAGCGCTGAATGCGGGCAATCTCCTGCTGCTGCCGGCCGAACGCCGCCTGCTGTTGGGCGAGCCGCTCGGCGCGCTGACGCTCGAAGGCGCTGTAATTGCCGGCGTAGAAACCGACGCTTCCTCGGTCTATGTGCAGGATGTGATCGGCGATGGCGTCGAGAAAATCCCGGTCGTGGGAGATCAGCAACAGGGTCCCGGGGTAGGACTTGAGCCAGGACTCGAGCCAGATCACGGCATCCAGGTCCAGGTGGTTGGTCGGCTCGTCCAGCAGCAGCAGGTCGGAGCGGCACATAAGGGTGCGGGCCAGGGACAGGCGCATGCGCCAGCCCCCGGAGTAGCTGTCCACCGCTCCGCGCTCCTCCCCGGGCGCAAAGCCCAGGCCGTGCAGAAGTCGGGCGGCGCGGCTCTCAGCGCCGTATCCGTCGATAGCCTCCAGGTGCCCGTGCAGCTCCGCCTGGCGCAGACCTTCGTCGGTCTCCTCGGCGGCGGTCAGCTGTGCCTGCACGCTACGCAGCTCCCGGTCTCCATCCATGACGAACTCGATGGCGGCGCGCTCGCCGCTGGGCGTCTGCTGGGCCACGTGGGCGATCTCCCAACCGGCGGGAAAGGACGCAGTCCCCCGCGTCCGGGTGCAGCTCGCCGCGGATCAGTGCGAACAGGCTCGACTTGCCGCAGCCGTTCGGACCTACCACCCCCACCTTCTGGCCGGGATAAACGGTCGCTTCCGCGCCCTCCAGCAGCAGGTTGGTGCCGCGGCGCAGGCTCAGGAATTAAGCAAGGAAGGCGCAGTGGACGCCAAGGAATCGACCTCGCCTCTTTCACCAAACAGATCTCTGGGGTGAGTGCTTGTAATCAATGCAAGGTAACACCGGTTGCCCATTTCTGGCCGAGGATTATAGCTTTCCACGCGGCTCTATCGGATTGAGGATGTGGAGCCTTCGTCTCAAACTCCGCGTGACGTCGCAACTTGTCGCGGGTCAAGGACCGAACGAAAGAATCAAACCGACCGTGACCAGTGCTAAAAGCGAGGCCCGCAGTCCCGCCCAGAACCAGAACACGCGGCTGATCCGACCCAGGAAGACCCCGAGCAGGAAAACCAATACCAGAGCCGCCGCTATTCCTAAATCGATGGGGGAGGCCGGGAGCGGCACCCCGGCCGCCGCCAGCCAGACGGGTATCAAAATAAGCTGGGCGATGAGAAAGGGAGACAAGCCGTTGACCAACGCGACGACCACTGGGGCCAGGCGGGCCGCCTGCTCATGGGCACTGTCGTCGAGAGGGTCGACCATGGCCTCGCGCAAACCGTCCAGTTCCTGACGGCGTTCCGCCGCCTCGCTGATGTAGGCGCTGGATAGTCCGCTGACGCCCAATGCCACCGCCGTGCCAAATCCTGCCGACAAGACCGTATGCAGGCTGATCTCGGCTCCAGCGCGAAACCCCACGAGAAGACCCAGAAGGGTCAGGGCGCCATCAAAACCGTTGGTAACGAAGTAGCGGCGCGCGATCAACCCTGGACGGGCGATGTCCAGTGCGCGCTTAAGCTCGTTGGGGAGCGGCATCTTTGGGGCGCATTAGGTCTCGCTTGAGGAGTCGCCGATGGCCGTGCACTTGTCGATGCTGTGTATCGAACCGCCCATGGAACGGATGGCATCCTCGATGCGGGCGTAGTCCAAGTTCTCTCCCTCGATAACGAGAGTCAGGGTCTCGGTTTTTTCGTCCATCTCAACCACGTCCAGATCCACTCGATAGCTTGCCCCCAGAGCAGCGACGGCAGCCGCCAGCTCCAGTACGTTGGGAAGATGTGGCTTAAGTACGTCGAGCTCGATCTTACGGAGGCTGGGCATGGGGCTGTGCTGCACTTTCCAAGCGGTTGAAAACTTTAGATGGAGATTGGCAGAAAAGGCTAGCCCAGTGAATCGGGATCGGCAAGTCGGGTGCGCGAGGTACAGTCTGCCGGAGACGGCCAGTGGAACCTAAGTGATGATGCCGATGTGGGAAAAGCCCACCGAGGCATTGCTCAAGTAGAACGGGCTGAGGTACGGGGCCGGTGGTTGCGGGGACCATGGGCGTCGCGGAGCTCTGCCCGTCCTATCGGGGCACGATCTGCAGCGGCAGCGATTCAGCGCCGAGACCGACGGCGTTGCGGCGAACGAGCGGTGGTGCCTGCAGCCTGTAATCTTCCGCCTGGAATGGGCTTTCAATTCCCACCCGGAGAGCGTCCGACGACCACTGCTCCGGCGTCCCGTCACTGCGAACCGCCGACGCGGTTCGCGGCGCTACTTCCTTTGTCGCGGCACCGATTTCACCGAGTGGGTACGCCGGTCCGGCCGAAGCCAGGGCCTCAAGCCTGTCATGGGGAGCTTGAGCCCCAACCCGGAGGCTGCCGTCCTTCGCCGTCTTGTCCCCGGTGGAGGCATCGCCCGCGTCGCGATTGCTCTGGGGGTGATCGGTCTCGGGGCGGGTTATAACCTGCTCGCCTACCTTCCGATCGCTAGGGTCAGAGACCGGATACGGCTCGGGTTTCGGCTCCGGAAACGCGATTCGGTCTCCATGGGCCGGCTCGTCCAGCGTTGCGAGCAGTGGCTTGTCGCGGTTGTAGAGATCGCGGCGGAAGCCGACTCGACCATGGTCGTCGGCCACCGCGGTCAGGTAATAGATGACGACGGGTAGATGCTCGTCGAGCTTCACATGGCGCGTGCGGCCGCGCCTGACGACCCGCTTTAGCTCAGATTCGTCCCAATTCGGGTCGTTGAGCACATGCTCCGCCAGGGTCAATGGCTTGTGCACGCGGATGCAGCCATGACTATAGGCGCGCCTGGCGCGGGAGAACAGGTGCTTGGACGGCGTATCGTGAAGGTAGATGGAATGGCCGTTCGGGAATATGAACTTGACCCGCCCCAGCGCGTTCCTCGGCCCCGGGGGCTGAACGATGCGGTACCGCCGGTAGTCGCCCACGTTGGCACCTGAGACGCGTCGGCCCGTGCGCCGATCGTAGACCTGGTACTTTTTACCGGCACCGCGCATCTTCTTTTGAATGGACGGCGGCATGGTCCAGGTGGGATTGAACACCAGATACTCCATCTCGTCCCGGAACATCGGCGTCTGGTCCTTTGTCGTGCCGACGATGACTTTGGTGCTCCAGACCTCTTTATGATCGCGGATCAGACGCAGCTTGTAGTCGGTCAAGTCGACGAACAGATAGTCCGCCGGCAGGTCGTTGTAAAGCCAGCGCATGCGCTCCAGGTTGGCCCGAATCTTCGCCAGCCGGTCGTCGATCGGCCGGTTCAAGGCCATGATCGTGTTCTGGCCGATGACGCCGTCGGCGGATAACCCGGAGCGTTTCTGAAATCCCTTGACGGCCTCTGCGAGGTTCTCGTCGTAGACCTGCGGATTCGCAGACTGGTCGTCCTCGAAGCCGTCGGTCACAGACAGTCGCTCGCGAATCGCCGGGACACGCGGGTCCAGTGCGCCCGGGCTCAGGTTTGCTCCGACCGGAATCTCCTCCCGGCCACCGCGGTCGGCGATCGCCAAATAGCGCCCGTACCCACGCTTGAGGTTCTCGTAGAACGGCGGATGTGGAAGCAGGGCGTCCACCTCCTCCGCCAAGTCCGGCGAGGCCACCGCACGCTCCATGTCAGCCTTCAAGCCAGCGGCGTCGGCCTTGCCAACGAAGACGGACCCGCGACTGACCTTGCGCGGGTTGTACTTACCGAAGCGGAAGTGGTGCAGATAGCGCAGCAAGGCGTCACTGAGCAGGAAGTCAGCGGTCGTGCGTCGATCCCCCGGCGCACTCGTCAGCCGACCCTCATCGATCAGCCGTTCGATCTCGCTCGCGCGAAAGTCCTCCGGATCGAAGCCGTCCCGAACGCTTTGCCGGGCCAGGCGCAACATCTGCCGGGCACGGCCTTCGTCCCAGAATGCCCCGGGGCCGTGCTCGTCATAGAGCTCGGAAAGCAGCCGACTGGAGAACAGGGGGATATTGGCGATGGCCGCATCCTTGGTGGCCTCAGGGTTCGGCGGCGCCGGGGCTTGTTGCCGGACTTCCGTCTGCGCTGAGATCGCAACTGCAGAGGACAAGAGCAGTGGCAACAGCAGCAGCGCAAGCAGGAGCCGCGGGACTCGGGAGCGGCGGGTTTCGGGGCGGGAAAGCAGCATCTGCGGAGTCTCGTTGATCGAAGAGACAGCGGAGAGGTAAACGAAAGCAGGCCAACGCCTTCCACACTTCACGGCGCTACCGCTCTTCGGTCATCTTGCGTTACTCCCGCGTTTTTCAGCAACACCGGGAAATGCGATGTTAGCACGATCATCGCGAGGTCCCTTGTAACGGCTCTTCCGGTACCGCACTTCTATGATTCTTCGATCAGGTTTTAGCTCCACAAATACAGCACATTGTATGGCCCTGAGCGACGCCCCGATCATCGAAGGCGCGCAACGCAAATTCAAGAATACGCGAGGCGCGAAATCTCCTGCCGTGCCACTGCAAGTCAACGTGCTTGGTTGTCCCAACGTAACCGGCCCTTCTGAGCCGTTATTCCACCCGACGTGAAACCCTCTATGGTGTTGCCCGCCGATTTGTTTTCTGAGCGGAAGGCGGGACAACATGGCCCCATCGACAATACTTCCGCGGCGGTCGCGGATTCGGCGTAGCCGGGATCGATGGCACGAGCTGTTGGAGCGCTTTGAGCGGAGCGGGAAGAGTCCTGAGCGCTTCGCTCCACAGCTGCTCCGGGTTGGCTCTCCGTCCAACGGCATGTGTTCCTTGCATTTTCTGCACGCATTCTCGGCGGGCTCTGATTTTTTAAAAGAACCTGTGAACTAGTTCTCGGAATTAACGAGGTGGAGCGGGCAAACTATTGCGCGGTAGAGTCGAGTAATCTCATGGCCGCAAGACGAAAAAATGCGACGGTCTAATCGCAAGCTGATTCGGGCACCCGGGTCAGCAAGGTCCGCACATGCCTTGGAGCATCGTGATGTGGGCTTGGATGCCGTTATCCGGCGCCCATGGGGTGCAATTTCGGCACTTTTTTGGCCTCGGGTGCCGGCTTTTCAGCTGGACGAACTGGATGGCTGAAACATCTTGCTAAACAGGAAGGTGATTAAGTTGCAGCTAAATCCCTCAGATTCGCCGCAGTCCCGCCGGAATTTTCGAACGGCCCGCCAATCGGTCGGAAGATCATCTATGAAAAGAAGGACATTTCTCGGGTTTGCGGTGATGGGAGGGACGATCGTCGCCGAGACGTTATTAAATCGGCAAGACCACAATTTCTTTGCGGGTAATTCTGCCTTATATCCAAGCGTCTTGTCTCATATTTGCTCTGATGACGTGTTAAGGCGAATTGGCACTTCTTACATGGCTCTGTTTCCGCGAGAAAATACAGAAGGGCGATTGCAAGAATTGCTTCTTCCAGAAAAGGTAGGTAATAAATCGATATCGTTCAATTCTCCGTTAGTTGCCGAGTTACTGGAGAAGCGAGCCCAAAACGATTTTTGCGACCATAATACGGTTATTGTTAATGGATGGGTTCTATCATTAACCGAGGCGCGCCAATGCGCGCTTTTGTCATTGAGCTAATTCACCCTAGGGAACCGCTGATCTAATCAACATTTTTACGGATTGCACATAGCGTGATCGATTTTTGTGATCAACCACGAATCTTGCCGTCATTGGTCGGCGATTTGGGCTAATATATCAGTGACTCCCTGTCGACGGACATATACTGTCGCTATTCGAGTGCTCGGCTTATACGTAACCAGGACCTGAATACCAGCGCGTTTCAACAAGGTAAATAATTTCTTTCAGTGGTCGCTGAAAAACCGAGAACCGCCATGTGACGGGTCTAAATCATGTACATCGATGCACGCAACTTAGAAGAAGGCGCTTTAATCGAATGCGATATCTGTATTGTAGGAACGGGCCCTGCAGGCATGAGTATTGCGGTCGAATTGATCGACACCCCCTTTAACGTAATTCTTCTGGAAGGAGGCGGATTTGAGCCTGAAGAGAAAATTCAGAAGCTCTACGATGGTGAAACCACAGGGCATTCATTTTTACCATTAAGCGCGGCCCGTCTACACTATTTCGGCGGAACATCTAGTTGGGGCGGCATGTGCTCAATTTTCGAACCCATTACGTTCCAGAAAAAAAAATGGATCGACCAAAGCGGGTGGCCAATCAGTCAGAAAGATCTGCTTCCCTATTATAAAAGAGCCAATCCTTATCTCGATTTAGGCGCATATTCGTTCGATTTACAATATTGGCAAAAACAAGATCCTACGTTAATTCCGTTGCCGCTTGGCAAGGAAGTGTTCTGGAACAAAATTTGGAGATCTAGCTGCCCCCCCACGCGATTTGGAGACAAGTACAGAAGCGAAATAGTCGATGCGAAAAACGTTCATTTGTATAGTTATGCAAACGTTACCGATATTCTCGCGAATGAAAATGTATATAGGGTTGACGAATTAACAGTAAAGAATTTTACGGGAAAGACCCACAAGGTAAAGGCCAAGTGTTTTGTTCTAGCATGCTCAGCAATCCAGAATGCTAGGATTTTGCTAGCCGCGAATAAGCAATGCCCCGGTGGGTTGGGCAACGAAAATGATCTGGTTGGGCGATACTATTCCGATCATTTGGATGCTCGATTCGCTGAATTGTGGCTTAAAGATGCCAGTGAACTTAAACTATATGCAAGGCACGGTAGAGGCCCAAGGGCAGAATTGGCCGTCATGCCAAATATACAGGCCGAACATAGGATCCTGAACGGCAATGTTTCCTTCTGGCCTTTAGGGACAGAACATATCGGTTATCTAAAAAGGACTTCCGACCTTCTGAAGAATAGGCTTAATAGAAAGGTCCGAAGCGTATTCGAGCTCGCTATTAGACTGGAGCAATCACCTAACCCCGCATCTCGGGTTACATTGTTAGAAAGAAAAGATGAGTTAGGGGTTCCCAGGGCGAAGCTGAATTGGGCGCTTACCTCGCTGGAAAGCAAAAGCATCAGGAAGATATCTGAATTGTTTGCACAGCAGATTGGCATGCAGGGAATTGGGCGACTCAGAATGCGTCAAGAATTCATAAATCGGGAAG
>CALOFM010000007.1:0-67958 GCA_942492625.1 uncultured Gammaproteobacteria bacterium
CATTCGACCTGCGTCAGGAAGAAGTAACGTCAGTCGCTGAACCCAAAGACGAAGAAGAGCGAATCTAACAGCTCGGTAGGGCTGGCGTCCTCGCCGAACCAGCGGTTGAAGATGCTGTCGATTTCCCCGGTACGATAGACTCGGGCCAACCCCCGGTTCACGGCAAGACGAAAATCCGCATCGTTGCGCGTCAGGGCGAAGGCATAAGGGTCGATGGAAAACTCGTCGTCCAGAATGGAGAATCGCTCCGCCTCGCCCGTGGCCGCGACCTGCCCGATGAGCACCATACGATCGCTGGCGAGCGCATCCACCTTACCCGCCATCATCCGCTCGCGGCCATCTTTGGCGTCCGTGATGGGCACCAACTCGGCCTTGATCGAGCGCTCTTCCAGAAGCGCTCGCAGACGCTTCTCCGTCGTGGTCTCGGGGATCACCGCCACGCGCTTGCCGGCGAGACCCGACAGGTCCTTGATGCCGGCCTTCTCGAACACGAGAATCCCCCCGGATTCCACGAACACCATGTTGCTGAAGTCCACCTGCCGCTGGCGTTCCAGATTCATGGTCGTGGTGCCGCACTCCATGTCCGCCTCACCGTTGGCCACTGCCGCCAAACGGCGCGGGGTGTTGCCCTCCATCCACTTGATGTCGAGCTTGTCGAGGCCGAGGTCGCTCTTGATGCCTTCGACGACGCGCCGGCAAAGGTCCACGGAGTAACCGCCGGGGTGTCCCTCCTCGTTCTTGAAGGAAAGGGGATAGGCGTTCGGCGCATAGGCGACCGAGAGCGTCTTGGTGGCCTTTATCCTCTCCAGCACACCCACTTCGGCCGACGCCTGCATGGCCAAACACAGTAGAGAAAGGACGATCAGAAGGCGCATAAGGACAGGCATTTGGGATCCTCTTGATTGATGGAGCAGAAAAGCCGCAGGGCGCGACCGCGGACATTCTACCCATCCGCAGAGCCGGATGCGCGCAGGAGAGGTCCTTGGGTCCATAGGATCTCGTCTTCCTTGATGACTAAATGATCCATCTTGGACGTGATCCACCAGACAGCCAGGCGGAGGAAACCCACCACCGCCAGAACCAGTCCTATCATCCCAGTGATACCATCGTATTCCAGGGTATGTCGCCGCATCCACCGGGAGGTTAAGATTCCCTGCTTCCAGGATAACGGACCTTAAGGCATTACTTGGCGAGGAGACACGAATGCCCCGTACCAACAACACCCGGACGATCGGTTCAGTCCAGGACAGGCTGGATTTCGCTGACTAAGGAATCGTCCGCGCATGAACCTCGCCTCCCAACTGTACACCTCGCCCGGCCATATCCGATCGCGCCTGTTTCGGGACTTGGTGCTTCTGGTGCTCTTTACCGTGGGCTTGCTGATCCTGGTCAACTGGTTCCTGATCGGCGAGCTGAAGCGCGAGCTCGCGGGTTCGCAGGTCGCCACCGCCACGGCCTTGGTCAGGGACGAGGTACGAAACCTGATCAACCCGGTGGAGCAACAGCTGCTGATCACCCGCGACGGACTGCGCACCTCCTCGCTCAGCCCCCGAGACCGCGACGCCCTCAACGAGCGCCTTCTTCCCGTCATCCGCCACGTGGACCAGATCGCGGGGGCCATCTTCGCCGACGATACCGGGTCGGAATACTTCCTGTTGCGCGAAGGCGCTGACTGGGTGGGACGCGAACGTCCACCGGGGGACGCCGGCTCCGCCACCTGGACGCGCTGGGACCTGGAGGGGGCTGAGCGGAGCACGCGGCACGGGGACCTGGATTACGATCCACGCGTGCGCCCCTGGTTCACCGCCGCGGTGGACGCCGGAGGCAAGCGCATCACGTGGAGCGCGCCTTACGTCTTCCATTCGCTGCAGGTTCCGGGGATCACCGCCTCCATCGCCTGGGAGGAAGGCGGAACCACCCACGTGGTGGCAATGGACGTGATCCTGAGCCGAATCGTCGATGCCCTCGACGACCTCCCCCTGGCACGCAACGGCCGTGGATTCCTGTTCAGCAGCAACGGCGGCGTCTACGTGCCCAAGCAGGACTACGGGGTCATGACCTCCGACAAGGGCAGCCACTTCTTCTCGGCCAACGAGGACCTCGGCGGTCCCCTTCTGTTCGACGCGGTCGCCGCATGGGAGGCGGAGGGCCGGCCGGCCGATGACCTGATCCCCTTCAGCAGCGAGCGGGGCAACTGGTGGGGAGGCTTCCTGCCGATGTCCTCGGAGCCGGACGCCGCTTGGGTCGGCGTCGCCCTACCGGCCTCCGAGACCTTGGGCGTGCTCCAAAGCCGGTGGCACATCCTGGCCATGACTGCGCTGGCCATCATTGCACTAGGCGTCGGTCTGGTGGTGATTCTGATGCGCAAGTACAGCGGCCAGCTCCGGGACCTGCCCAAGCTCACCATCGACCGCAAGAACTACGAGCGTGACCTCTACGACCTCATCTGCGGCGGGGAGGACACGCACTTGGAGCTCAAGTCCACCATGCGAACCAACCTGCACACCGGCAAGCCGGGAAAAGAAATCGAGCTGGCCTGGCTCAAGGGTGCCGCGGCCTTCCTGAACACGGAGGGCGGCATACTACTCATGGGTGTGGCGGACGATGGCACCCTGGTGGGACTGGAGACGGACAAGTTCGAGAACGAGGACAGGTGCCGCCTGCACTTCAAGAACCTGCTGAATCAACACCTGGGCGCGGAGAACGCACGGTTCGTGCGTTTCAATCTCTACGAGCTGGAAGGCAAACAGATCGGCGCGGTGGAATGCGAGCGCTCGCACCTACCCGTATACCTGCGCAACAAGAATGCCGAGGCATTCTTGATCCGCAACGGCCCCTCGAATATCGAGCTCTCGGTCAGCCGGTCGGTCAAGTATATCCAGGGACGATTCTAAAGGGAGCGATGAAATGGCCATCAGCCTTCGGCGCCCAAGAATTCCGATGGCACCCGCGTCGAAAGAGTCCGGCTTTTCACCGCCGGACGCAGGCGGCACGGGTCCCGAAAACCAGGGTTCAGGCTTTCGCGGCCGCGGGCTCGCCGATGACCCCGGGGCGTGCGCTCTGATCGGAAATCCGGCCACCGAGGTTGGCGGTTGCACACTTGGCTCGTGCCCCGGCAAACAGGCTGTAACCCTCACTCGCCTCCAGGTAGATCAACAGATCCACGAGGTGGTTCTGAGCGTCTGCTAGTCGCTCACGCCCGGCGATGTCTTGCACGCCCTCTGCGGTTCGCAGCACGTCGAGGGTTTGCTTCACCGATTCGCTGGTCGCCAAGGGCGGTGACGCCAATTGCTCCTTGAAATCATAAAAGGAGATGGTATCCAACTCGTTGCCGTACTCGCCCTCGACGCTGTGCATCACGATCTTGCCGAGCGCCTTTTGCTCGGGAATGAAAAAATTGAACGGTCCCACCGGACGCTGGGCGCTGGAGGTGGAAAAGGCCCGGCGAATCGAGGTCACAAGCCCGATGACCTGGGGATCCTGCGTGTAGGGTCCGTAGCGGTTGACCGCCGCCGACCACCCGAAGAAACGCACCATGAGGTAGAGGGTCTCCTCGGCATAGGCCCCGTCGGGATACCGCTGGCGCAGTGCTTCCAGCCCGCCGAGCTCCACAATTTTATAGATGCGGCTCTGCAGCTCCTCGCAAGCCGATAGAAAAGGGCTGACATAAAGCGCCGCCATCCGTGTCCGCTCTCTCTGGCGCTCCTTTTCGTGGTCGTGTGCCCAAGTCCAGACGGCCCACGCCGCCGTTGCAACCGGAATAAGCCACTGCATGGAAATCCCCTCTTTGTCTTTACTAGCGGGTTCGCCAAGACGCAAACCACAAACTTGATGACGTTATCTCGCACACTCGGGCAAGTCAACTCGCCGCCCCTCAACCGCCGCGCCGCGCCGCGCGCAAGGCACGGATACGAGCATCGCGGACGCATTCAGGGATCTTGGCCGGCTCCGGGGCCGCGCCAGCCACCGAGCGCACATCTACCTTTTTGACCGCTGCGAGCAGCCGCCGCAGCCGGACCGCTTGGGGGTAGTCCCGCTTATCGTATCCCTTGCGCCCGCGGTAATCCGCCTCGCAGGCGATCAGCATCTGCTCGAAGCGCTCAGGGCGACGATACGCGTCCGCGCCCTGAAACATGTCGACGATGGTCCCGGGGCGCAGCTCGTCCACCTTATGCACCACGCCGTGGTAGCGCGCCACGACCCGCGCCAGCTCGCAGAAGCGGCGCGGGGCTTTGAGCCGCGCACACAGCTCATCGATGAGGTCCCGGCCGCGCTCCTCGTGCCCCTTGTGACGAGGAAGGATCTCCTTTGGAGTGGTTCCCTTGCCCAGATCGTGGGTCAGGGCGGCGAAGGCGACCTCGGGATCAGGAGATAAGCGCGCAGCCATGTCCAGGACCATCATGGTATGGACCCCGGTGTCGATCTCGGGGTGCCACTTCTCAGGCTGGGGGACGCCGAAAAGACGGTCCACCTCCGGAAACAGCCGGGGCAAGGCGCCGCATTCGCGCAGGACCTCGAAGAACCGGGAGGGTTTGGACCCATTCAGGGCCTTGGACAGCTCCTGCCATACGCGCTCGGGTATCAAGGCGTCCACCTCACCCCCGTCCACCATGGAGCGCATCAGGGCCATGGTCTCGTCTGCGACCCGAAAACCCAGGTCTGCGTATCTGGCGGCAAATCTCGCTACGCGCAAGATGCGCACCGGGTCTTCCGCAAAGGCGGTGGAGACATGACGCAACACCCGGTCTTCCAGATCCGATCGGCCGCCGTAGAAATCGACGAGATTGCCCTGCTTGTCCCGCGCCAGGGCGTTGATTGTGAGATCGCGGCGGCGCAGATCCTCCTCCAGGGTCACATCCGGATCCGCGTGGACCACGAAGCCGCGATAGCCGGGGGCCGTCTTGCGCTCGGTTCGCGCCAGGGCGTATTCCTGTTTGGTCTCGGGGTGCAAAAAGACCGGAAAGTCACGGCCCACCTGCTGGTAACCACGGGAGATCAGGTCCTGGGGCGTGGCCCCCACGACGACATAGTCCCACTCCTCGACGGTCCTGCCGAGCAGGCCATCGCGCACCGCTCCGCCGACGAGATAGACCCTCATGGTTCTTCCCTGGCCGTCAAGGGGAATTACGCTTCTGACCGGCGGTCGTGTCCGGAGACTTGGCCTCAAGGGCGGGTCTGTCCGTATCCGGCGGCCCCGCGCCGGTCTCCTTGCTGCCTCCGCGGAAGAACCTGGCGATAGCGCCGAAAACACGCTTGATCCCGCGCCACAGCTTGGGTAGAAGCCAGACCAAAAGCACCAGAAACCCGGCCAGAAGAGCCAAAAACAGGACCGGGTGATTGAGGGCGATCAGGAGCCCGGCGACGACGCTGAAATCCTCTGCGATGGAGGCAGTCCAATTGGTAAAGGGCTCCGGCGAAGTGTTGATCAGTACCCTGGTACCGGCCTTCGCTGCATGGGAGGCCGCCGCCATGCCGCCGCCCAGAAGCGCTGCGGCCAACTCCGTTCCTGCACCCACATCGCCGACTGCGCTAGCCGCCAGGATGGCCCCGGCGGGGATACGGATGAAGGTGTGCAGGCTGTCCCAGGCCGTATCGACCCCGGGAATCTTATCGGCAAAGAACTCCACCACATACATGATCCCGGCCGCGATCATTACCACTGGATCGGCGAGCAATTCCATACCCTCGGGAAGCTCCAGCCTCCCGGTGGCACCGAGAAAGCCCAGCACCAGGATCGCGGCATAGAGGTTGATGCCGCTGGCCCAACCGGCACCCAATGACAGCGCGAGTGTCTGTGTCACGTCTTCCAAGCGTTGTGCTCCTGCACCTGAATAGCAATGCAGATTATACCGCTAAGGCTTCATGAAGCCCGTTGGGCCTGAGATCATTGAAACTTCTAAAGAGGGAGGTTGCGGCTGGATTTCTACCATAGGGACGATGGGATAGAATACCGGCGGAGGTCTCGCGCCCGTAACGACTATCGCCGCGCCAGCGCAAGACCGGCAGTCATCTGACTTAGAAGCACCGAAATGCGCATTCTCGGCTATCTGGTATCGCTCGCCCTCGTCGCATTCATCGCCTGGCCCTACTACCAGGTCTTTCGCCTCGACGACTCCCTCGGAAAGGGCGACATGGAAGCACTGCAGCAGCTTGTGGACGTGCCGGCGATCCGCCACAACTACAAGGAGCGCCTGGAGGGAGGGCTGGGGCTCCAGCCCCGAGACGCCGGCAGCGCCCTCGCCTGGCTGCAACAGAATCTTCAGCGCCTGGGCGACGCCGCCCTGGAGCAGACTATCACCCTGGAGTGGACCCGCGACACGCTCAAAGAGACAGCCTCCCGCGCGACCGACCGGCAGCCGCCCTACTTCATGGCCGCAGTCAGCTTCGCCTTCTTCGAGTCCTACGACAGCTTCATCATTCGCCTCGGCGAGCTGGGTAGGAACGCCACCCACGTTCGAATGCGGCTGAAAGACAAGACCTGGCGGGTAACAGACATCATTCGCTAGGCCGCGATGGAGAGGGTTTCCACCGTGCCTCGCTCCTTCTCCTTGAGCAGGATCTTGAAGGTGTCCAGGGGATAGCCCGTGTACTCGATCAAGCGTTTGATGACCTGGAGCTGGGTCTCGGGGGCCATATCCGCCTCCGCGAAGATCGCATCGGCGATGGGCAGTGGATCATCCAGGCCGTCGGGCACGCGAGAGAACAGAGGCCGTCCCGCCTGCTGGAATCCGCCGGGAGCATCCGCAAGGCGCGACAGCTTCTCCGGGGCCCGGCCGTAGAGCTCTTGCAGCAACGCCCCGTAAAACAGCGGCCAAGCGGAGGCGCTGGTATAAGGTCTGCCCCCCATGGCGAATCCGAAGGGGACCTTTGTCTCCAACCCGGCGGCGACCGGCGACTCTGACACCGGCTCGGTGGCGGAGGGCTCGGACCTGATCACTACCCCGGCCTCCACCGTCTCATCCTCCCGCCTCTCGACGCCGGTTCCCGGCCCCGAATGCGGATATGCTATTCTACCTCGCCGGGTGTGCGGCGCTCCGAAACCTCCTGAACAAGTCGGTTTAAAGCTCGCCGGCCAATCACAACCCGGTCCTCGTGCACCCCGCACCCGGGCTGAAATCAAACCGTTCCGGGGCCGCTCGGATGCCCTCGGGACCTTTGCGCGGCGCTAAACCCATGCCTTCCCGGACGAAAGCGGGCAGGCCCTCCGGAACCGGTCATAATGACAAGAGTACTCCCCTTCCTGCGGTGGTTCCCGATGGACGGCGAAACCATCAGGGCGGACCTGATCGCGGGTGTGACGGTGGCGCTGGTCCTGATCCCCCAGTCCATGGCCTATGCCCAACTCGCCGGCCTTCCGGCTTACTACGGACTCTATGCCGCATTCCTGCCCGGGATCGTGGCCGCCCTCTGGGGCTCGTCCAAGCAGCTCGCGACCGGTCCGGTGGCCGTCGTATCCTTGCTGACCGCCTCGGCCCTCGCCCCCTTCGCGAAAGTGGGCAGCCCCGAGCTCGTTGCCCTGGCGATCATGATGGCCCTGCTCGTGGGCCTGGTTCAGCTCGCCCTGGGGCTGTTCCGGCTGGGGGTGGTGGTCAACTTTCTCTCGCACCCGGTCATCGTAGGCTTCACCAACGCGGCCGCCTTGATCATCGGCCTGTCTCAGCTCAACAAGATCTTCGGGGTCTCCATGCCGCGCACCGCGAGCTTTGTCAACGACATCTGGATGGTCCTGCAGCAGGTGGGCGACACACATATCCCGACCCTCGTCATGGGCGTGGTCGCCTTCGCGATCATGTGGGGCATGAAAAAGTTCCTGCCCAAGCTTCCCGGTGTGCTCGTGGCAGTGACCCTGGCCATTGTCGCGAGCTGGGCCATGGGCTTCGCCGAGCACGGCGGCAAGGTGGTCGGCGAGATCCCGTCCGGTCTGCCCTCCCTCGCCATCCCGCAGATCAACTTCGATGCGGCGACGGAGCTGATCGCCAGCGCCGTCATCATCTCCTTGGTCGGATTCATGGAGGCGATCTCCATCGCCAAGGCGATGGCGGCGAAGACCAAAGACCGCGTGGACCCGAACAAGGAGTTGATCGGCCAAGGGTTGGCCAACATCGTCGGCAGCCTGAGCCAGGCCTATCCGGCAAGCGGCTCCTTCTCGCGCTCGGCTGTCAACCTCAACGCAGGGGCGCGCACGGGAATGTCCTCGGTTTTCACAGGGATCGTGGTCCTGATCACCCTGCTGTTCCTAACGCCCCTGCTCTATCACTTGCCCCAATCCGTGCTGGCCGCCGTCATCATGATGGCGGTAATCGGACTGATCAATTTCGGTGCCATCAAGCACTCATGGAAGGCCAACAATCACGATGGCATTGCCTCCGTCGTCACCTTCGTCGCCACCCTGGCATTCGCCCCTCACCTGGACAACGGCATCCTGGTGGGCGCGGGCCTGGCCATCGGCCTGTTCCTGTACCGGACTATGAAGCCTCGCGTGGCCCGGCTCGGGCGTTACCAGGACGGCACCCTGCGCGACCTGCGGGTTCACCCCTCCCTTCCCACCGACGAGCGCATCGCCGTGGTTCGTTTCGACGGTCAGCTCTATTTCGCCAACGTCTCCTTCTTCGAGGACGCCATCCTCGCGGCGGTGGCCGACCAGCCCGGCACCAAGTTCCTGTTGGTGGTCGCCGACGGCATCAACGAGCTCGACGCCTCGGGAGAGGAGGTGCTGCACCATCTGTTCGACCGCCTCGCCTCCACCGGTATCACCATGGTGATGAGTGGGCTGAAACGGCAGGTAATACAGGTCATGGAACGGACCAATCTGTGGGAGCGCGTCGGCCAGGAGAACTTCTTCGCCACCGAGGATATGGCCCTGGACGCCATCTACGCGCGGCTGGGGGAAACGGAGAACCGGCCGCTGCGCACGCCGGCGGATGCGGCCGCGTACCGGTCGGCTTGATCGGCCCGGACCGCTTGACGCTGCGCCTATACGGCGCGGAAGACACCCGGCAAAGCGAATTCCGATGGGCCACCTCACTCTACTACTGATTTCGCCCCTCCTTGGCGCGCTGCTAATCGGCTTGGTTCCGAATGACCGGCCGCGGCTGATCCGCCGGCTCGCCGTGGTCGCGACGATCGCGGCGCTCGTGATCGCCTGGACGCTCACCCTGGGTTTCGATTACAGCGCGGGCGGGATGCAGTTCGCCGAGCGGGTCAAGTGGAACCCACGGCTCGGCACCTACTATGCCCTGGGGGTGGACGGGATCTCACTCCCGCTGGTGATGCTCGCCACCCTGCTGACCCTGGTCGCCATCTTGGCCTCGCGCGGCATCAGGGAGCGGGTCAAAGGCTACTATGTGCTGATGCTGGTCCTGGAGAGCGCCATGCTCGGCGTCTTCATGGCCCAGGATTGGGCGTTATTCTACGTGTTCTGGGAATTCACCCTTATCCCGCTCTTCTTTCTCATTGACCGCTGGGGGGGAAAGAACCGTCACGGCGCGGCGCTCAACTTCGTGCTCTACACCATGGGCGGATCGGTGTTCATGTTGATCGCCCTGCTGGTTCTATTCGACAGCGTACCCGGGCACAGCTTCGCCATGGACCACATGATCGCCGGTGCACGCGCGCTTCCGGAGCAAACGCAGGTTTTGATTTTCCTAGGTTTTCTCATCGGATTCGGGGTCAAGATGCCGATCTTCCCGATCCACGGCTGGCTTCCTCTCGCCCATGTCGAGGCACCGAGTCCCGTGAGCATCCTGCTCTCGGGGATCCTGCTCAAAATGGGGTCTTACGGCCTGCTGCGGGCGGCCTACCTTCTCCCGGACGCCGCGCTTGCGCTGCAGGGAATGCTGGTGGGCATCGCATTGCTCAGCCTGGTTTACGGCGGACTGCTGGCCTGGCGCCAGACCGATCTCAAGGCCATGATCGCCTACTCCTCCGTCAGCCACATGGGTGTAGTCCTGGTCGGAATCGCGGCTCTCAACCTGGCCGGGATCACCGGCGCGGTGATTCAGATGATCGCCCACGGCTTGGTGGCCGGTGCGCTCTTTCTCCTGATCGGCCTGCTCTACGAGCGGACCAAGACGCGGGAGGTCGGCCACTACAGCTCCCTGGTACGGGTGACCCCCAAGTTCGCCTTCTTTACCGTGCTCTCATTCGTCGCAGCGGTCGGTATGCCGGGCACGGCCGGCTTCATCGCCGAGCTCCATGCCCTGGTAGGCGGCTTTCAGGAGTGGGGCTGGCTGATGCTGCTGTTGAGCCTGGGTGTGCTGATCAGCGCCGCTTACGCCGTACGAACCGTCGGACGGCTGTTCACCGGCCCGGTGCGCCCGCAAATGAGATCGGTGCCGGACCTGCGCTACAGCGAGCTGATCGCCGCCGCCTCTCTCACCACCGGCACCCTGCTCGTCGGTATCTTCCCCGCCCCGGTGCTGCGGCTCACCGGCGCCACGATCGCGTACCTGAGCGCTGGATTTCAGGGGCCGGGGCTGTGAGCGAGCGCAAATCGGCAAGCATCGACATTCGCCAGCAAATCAGAGAGGCAGTTTCCCATCTGGGGCAAGTGCTGCCCGGACAGGAACCGATCAAGGACTTTGCCCACCGCAACCTCCTACAGGGTTTGCAGCATCTCCCGTTCAGCGAGGCCATCGCACGCGCGCGTAAAGCTACCGGTAAACGAGGCTACTATCCCCCCGAGCGCTTCCGCAAGCAGTTCAAAGAAGGCCGGATCACAAGGGATGACCTTACCGCGGTTCTAGACCGCGACCCTCATCTGGACGCCGACGAGCCGCTGCCGCATGACGCAAACCGACCCCTCAAGCGCCTCGACATCTATCTCGGCGCCCTGACCCATGACCTGAGCCCGATCACCGGCCGTCAGCTCATTTGGCATATGGAAGAGCTCAATTCCCTGGCCAGCTTCCAACCGGCCGCGGGAGAAGGGAGCCGGAAGCGCCTGCTAGCCTCCGCACGCGCCGCCGGCATAGAAGGGGAAGCGGCTGCCGTCTCGGATCTATGGTCCGCGTGCCTTTCCGTGCTCGACCTCGAGCACTTCATCCTGCACCCGGAAGAGGTTGTGGATCTGTCCCCCGACCAAGCCGAGCGCATGCTGGTCGACATCAAGCGCAACGCGGGCGAACAAGGCTCGCCCGTTCAGCACCAGATGCGCATAGAGGCCGCCCAGCTGCTGCAAACCCTACTCGACCGAGTCGGCGCCGAGCTCACGCTGAGCGGCCTTATGCGAGAGCTGACCGGCAAGGATCTGGTGCAAGACGAGGCACTCCCGCTGATCGGACGCCACCTGGCGTCCTTCCTGGACCAGGGAGTTGCACCCTGGACCACGCCGGATAAAGGGATCGGCTTCTACCGGACCTGGCGGAGGTTGGCCAGGAGCGACCTGACGCCGATATTCCGGGACCTGCGCTCATGGAATGATGAGCTCGATTCCCTTCCGGCCGACGCCCTGGAAGCGGTGATCACCGAGCTCAAGCGCATGGGGCTGTCCCGAGACCGTTGGGTCCCTTACCTGGAGCGCCTTGCACTGGAGATCCCCGGCTGGTCCGGCATGGTCCTCTGGCGCCAGCTTCACCCAGGCTATGGAGACCTCCCCGCCCGCGTATCCATGCTGGACTATCTGGCGGTGCGCCTGGTGCTGGAGCGCATCCTCGCCCGGCGTCTGTGTCGCCAATGCTGGCGGGTCGAGGCGAGCCTGGACATGCTGCGATGGTATTTCCGCCGGAACGGCTTCGAGCTCCTGGTCCGCCACGCCTTGTTCGCAGGGCGCCTCCCCGAGTACCTGGCAGCCCGGGCGCAACGCGCCCTGGCCCACTCGGACCTGGATCGAGGCGAGCGCGGCTGGGACCGGCTTGCCGAGCTTATCTGGACCTGGCGCCGCAGCCCCTCGGCAGACCGGCCCGAAGGCTATACGGTATTCAGCAGCGCCTGGCCCCTGTTCCGTCTCGCCCAGCACCTGGGACTTGCGGGACCCGACGTACGCGCCCTCGGCAAAAAGGGAGCCGATTCAATCTTCGATTGTCTCTCCCGGCTTTCCGAAGACAAGGCAGGTTTCCTTTGGCTGCAGGCCTACGAGCACCACTATCGGGAGCAGATCCTCACGGCACTTTCCCAAAATCACGGCCGCGGACGCTGGGCGCAGCGCGACGAGAACCCGGTGGCACAAGTCGTGTTCTGCATGGATGATCGCGAAGAAGGCATTCGCCGCCACCTGGAAGAGCTTGCCCCGGACATGGAGACCTTGGGGGCCGCCGCCCACTTCAGTGTTCCCCACAACTGGCGCGGACTCGACGACAAGCGAGCCGTCGCGCTGGCACCGGTTATCCCCGCGCCGGTAATCCCCGCCCAAGAAGTTCGGGAGATTTCACGGCTCGAGAACGAAGCCCTGGGCCGCCGGCACGTGCGCCGCCATGCACTGTTGCGGGGATGGTATGAAGGACTTCTGGAAGAGAGCCGGCGTGGTCTCCTCGTCCCCGCAGTGACGCTACTTGCGGGCGCCCCAATCGCGCTGGTCTCGCTGATCGGGAAGGTGTTGATGCCAGCCAGGTTCGACCGGACGATAACGAGGCTTCTAGAGCGCGTCCAAGGGGTCGTCAGAACAAAGATTAGCTTCACGGCCCCCAGCGACAGCCCGCCTGCGACACCGGAAGCCCCGCGGCTCGGCTTCACCGACGAAGAAGCGGCGGACCGCGCTCAAACCCTACTGCGCAGCTCAGGACTGACCTACGGGTTCGCGCCGCTGGTCATCATCCTGGGCCACGGCTCGAGTAGCCAGAATAATCCCCACGCGTCTGCTTACAATTGCGCCGCTTGCTCGGGACGCTTTAGTGGCCCCAATGCGCGCCTGGTTGCGGCCATGGCGAACCGCCCCGAAGTCAGGGCACTGCTGCGGGAGCGCGGTATTTCTATCCCAAAGGACGTTTTGTTCATCGGTGGCGAGCACGACACCTGTCTCGACGACATCTTCTGGTACGACACCGAGGACATCGCGGATGCCCTAGTCCCGGCGCTCGAAGAGCTGAAGGAGCAACTGCATCAAGCCTGCCTGCTACATGCCCAAGAACGCTGCCGACGTTTCGCGTCGGCCCCTGATGGCCTGGACCCCTCAGGCGCCCATCGGCACGTAGCGGGGAGATGCAGGGACTTCTCGCAAGCGCGAGCGGAGCTCGGACACGCTACGAACGCCAGCGCTTTCATTGGTAGGCGCTCCGCGAGTCGTGGCGCCTTCTTCGACCGCCGCTGCTTCCTGGTCTCTTACGACCCGACCCAGGACCCCCAAGGCGAGGTCCTGGAACAGCACCTGCTCACCAACGGGGCTGTAGGCGCCGGCATCAGCCTGGATTACTACTTCTCCTCCGCGGACAATTCGGGTTTTGGCTCTGGAACCAAGGTCACCCACAATGTCACCGGATGGCTCGGAGTTATGGAGGGTTCCGCCTCGGACCTACGCACGGGGCTCCCGAGCCAGATGATCGAGATCCACGAGCCCATGCGCCTACTGGTAGTAGTCGAGCAGACGACGGACATGCTCGCAGCCATCTATCAGCGCCAGCCGCTACTGCAGGAGCTAGTCGGAAACGGCTGGGTGCAGCTGGTGGCAAAGGACCCCGACAGCCGCAAGATACACCTGTTCGAGCCGGACAAAGGATGGGTTCCCTGGGAGGCGCCCGAACAACCCCTTCGGCGGGTCGAGCGCTCGATCGAGTGCTACGCGGGTCAATCCGGACCCTGTCCGCCGGCGTTGATCGCGGCGCCGGACGAGGACAGGTGCGGGGAGAGACAAGGTCCAACAGCGAGTTCCGCTCGGATCTAAAACCATGATCGAGCCGCTCGCAACCCTCATCGTCCTGCCGCCCCTGCTGGCCGCGGCCTGGATCGGTATCGGTGTGCTGCTCGGACAAAACGTCGGCGAGGCGGGGGAGCCGGGTACTGCGCACATCGCAAAGAGTGCCGCAGTCCTGTCGCTCGTGGCGGTGCTGCTGCTCGACCTGGTGGCGATCTTCGGGCAAGCCCCGGGGCAGGCGCGTCTGGGCTCCTGGCTTGCGAGCGGCGAGCTGGAGGCCGCCATCAGCTTCACCCTGGACCCGTTGGGACTCTCCCTTGCCACCCTGGTCGCCCTGATCTGCCTGCTTACCGTCTTTTTTTCGGTCAACTATCTGCATCGGGAGCTGGGGTTTCAGCGATTTTTCATGGTGCTTGCCCTTTTTTCGGGCGCAATGCTCTTGATCGTAACCGCGGGGAATGTGTTGCTCGCCTTCGTCGGCTGGGAGCTTGCCGGGGTGAGCTCGTACCTACTCATCGCCTACAGCTACGAGCGCGACCAAGCAGCCGCGAGCGCGACCCGGGCCTTCGTTACCAACCGCATCGGCGACGCCGGCTTCCTGCTGGCCATCTTTCTTTGCCTCACTTGGATCGGCAGCTTGGAATGGCCCGATATTGCCGCGGGGAGCAAGGGGCTCGAGAGCCTGAACGCAGGATTGATTCTGCTCGCATTTCTGCTTCCCGCCCTCGCTAAATCCGGACAGGTCCCCTTCGCCGGCTGGATCAGCCGCGCCCTCGAGGGTCCGACCCCTTCGAGCGCCGTTTTCTACGGATCGCTCATGATCCACGCCGGGGTTTATCTGCTCATTCGCCTGGAGCCCTTGTTCGCGCAGGCACCGTCCCTGATGCCGATGGTGGCGCTCCTGGGCCTGGCGACGGCCCTCTACGGCTGGCTCTCGGGACTGACACAAACGGACGTGAAGAGCAGCTTGCTGTTCGCTACGACGACGCAGGTCGGTCTCATGTTCCTGTGGTGCGGCCTGGGCTGGTTCCAGCTTGCGGCCTGGCACTTGGCGCTGCACGCCCTCTGGCGTGCCTATCAGTTCCTGCACGCCCCGGCTCTGCTGTACCTGATCGGCCGCCCGGCGCGCCCCGTGCCGCACTGGCTGCGCAACAGGAAATGGCTCTACACCGCAGCCTTGCAGCGGTTCTGGCTGGACCCTGCCACGGACTGGCTGTTGGTCCGCCCCACCGAGCAGCTCGCGCTCGATATCCAGGCCTTCGACGACGAGGTGGTGAACCGGCTGGTCGGTCTACCCGACCAGGACAGCGCCCTATCATCGCTGGTGGAATGGGAGGATCTCAAGGAAGGCGACCCCTCGAAGAGCATCGCCCATGCCCGGGGATTGTTTGGCTCCGTGCTCGCTTGGCTGGCCAACCTGCTGCATTGGTTCGAGGAGCACTTGGTGCTTCAGGGCGGCGGCGACGGGCTGAACAAGGGGCTCCACTTTCTGGGCAGCTACCTGCTGCAAATCGAGGAGCTGCTGAGCCGGCCCCGGTATCTCCTGCTCCTCATCATGGCCACGCTTGTGGTGATCCTGTGACGGCGATGACACCCTTGGAGACCTTCGCGACCTCACCGGCGGATTTTCCGGTCCTGACGTTTCTCCAGCTGTTGCCGCTCGGCACTGCATTCCTGATGCTAACGCTGCGCCGCGAGGCAGGGGCCATTGCCCTGGGTGTGGCCATGGCTTCCGTTGAGCTGGGTCTGGGAATCTACCTCTATCGCGCACTGGACCAGGGCAGTGCGGTGCTGCAATTCGCCCAGCGCTGGACCCTGATCCCGCCTGTCAACTACCACGTGGGCGTGGACGGGGTCTCGGTGCTCTTCATCCTGCTCACCGCCCTACTGTGCCTGCTGATTGTTGTCTACGGTCCCATGCGGCGCCTCACCCCGACGCCGCAGTTCCTCGCAGCCATGTTTGCCATCGAGGCGACCCTGATGTCGCTGTTCACCACCCTGGACCTGATTTGGTTCCTCGCCACGTCCGCGTTGGAGCTTGCGTTGGTAGGTTATCTCTTGTGGCGCTGGGCGACGTCCCCGGCAAAGGACCAGGCACTCTCGCGTTTCTATCAATTCATGGGCACGGGTCTCGCCATGCTGCTGGCGGGCATTTTGATGCTCGGCTGGAACCATGCGGACGCTACAGGGGGCACTTGGACTTTCGACCTAACCGAGCTATCAGCGATCCCGGTCGACCCGGCGTTATCCTCTCTGATCTTCTTCCTAATGTTCTACGGCTTCGCCGTGCGCACGCCCCTGTTCCCATTCCACGGCTGGCTCCCGCAGGTAGCGGAGCACGGCAATGTGGCTGTGGCGCCGACTTTTCTGCTCGGACTCAAGATCGGTATCTACGGCATGGTGCGCTTCGTCTTTCCGATCCTGCCGGAGGCCGTTCTACAGTGGAGCGGCTATGTGGTGGCGTTCGCAACCGCAGGTATTTTTTATGCCGCCCTGCTGGCCCTCATTCAGGTGAACCTGCGCCGACTGCTGGCCTTCGCCGTTGTCAGTCACACCAGCATTCTGGTAATCGGACTCTTCAGCCTGGGCCCGGCTGCATTCCAGGGCAGCGTATTGCTCTCGGTGAACTTCGGCCTCGCTATTGCCGGCCTCCTGTTCATGACCGGGTTCGTGTATCAGCGCACCCGCACCGCCCAGCTCAACAAGCTTGGCGGGCTGTTCGACCGAATCCCGATGATCGGTGTGGCGTTCTTCGTGGCCGGCCTCTCCATCGTGGGAATGCCGGGCACACCCGGCTTCGACGCCGCCCATTTGATGCTGGAAGCCGCCATGCACCGCTACGGCGCTGTTGAGACCATAGCAGCAGCCCTCGGCAACGTTGCCGCAGCGGCCTTTTTGCTCTGGGCCTTCCAACGCGCCTTCCTCGCCCCGCGCAGCCTCGACCTCCCGGCAAACATTCCGCGCGCTACCCTCATGGAGCGGGCCATAGCAGGGATTGTAGTGGTTGTCCTGCTTGGAGCTGGATTCTACTCCGAGCCCTGGTTGAAGCTCGTGGACGCACCCCTGACAAGCCTGAGTGAACGGTTCCCCCAGGGTTGATTCTCAATGCCTGATCAGACGCTTGCCAACGCCGCCATGCCGCTCTTGAGCTTGATGCTGCTGACGTTGCCTGCGGGTGCCCTGCTCATCTGGCTGGTGCCCGACCCGTCCAAGGCACGCAAGATCGCATTGATCGCCGCCCTCCTCGACCTGGTCGTCGCCCTAGCCGCAGTCGCTCGCTTCGACCCCGGCGACGGCGGCTTCCAGCTCGTGGAGCGACACGATTGGATACCGACGCTGAATGTCCAATACCTGGTCGGCGTGGACGGCATCTCGGTACTTTTTCTGCCTCTTACCGTCGCGCTCTTTGTCGGCGTAATCCTATCGTCCTGGACCAGCGTCAGGACCATACCGCGGCTCTATTACAGTCTGCTGCTGCTCTTGCAGAGCGCCACCCTGGGCATCTTCTGTGCCCTGGACACGATACTCTTTTTCCTGTTCTGGGAACTCACCCTCATCCCCACCTATTTCCTGGTGAGCCTTTGGGGAGTAGGCCCGAACCGGCGCTTCGCCGCAGTAAAGTACACCCTGTTCATGTTGGTGGGCGGCGTTCCGCTGCTCTTCGCCTTCCTGGTGCTCGCCTTCAATCACGAGGCAATTGCCGGAGCAGGCATCCCCGCCGGCTTGAGCTTCGACTACCCCGAACTGCTGCAAACGCCTCTGCCCCACGAGCTGGAGACGACCGTCTTCTTTCTGCTGCTGCTGGGCTTCGCGGTCAAGACCCCCCTGTTCCCGCTGCACACATGGCTCCCGGTGGTGGCGGCCGACGGGCCGGTCAGCATCGCCGCCTTGATGACCGGGCTCAAGCTGGGGGCCTATGGCCTGATCCGCTTCGTCGTCCCGCTGGCACCGGACGCGGCGCAGGAGCTCGACTGGCTGCTGGCGGGTCTTGGCGTAATCGGAATACTCTACGGGGCGCTCGCGGCCATGGCGCAGACCAATCTGCGGCGGATGCTGGCCTTCTCAAGCATCAGTCACGTAGGCTTGGTCGTTCTCGGCATCGCCTCCTTGAACCAGCAGGGAATCCAAGGTGCCTTGTTTCAGCTCCTGAACTTTTCAGTCGTAGCCGGGGGACTGTTCCTGGTGACTGGTTTTCTTCACCACCGTACGGGCACTACAGAGCTGATCGGCCTCGGAGGTGCCGCCCGAACCATGCCTTTGCTGACCTCGCTCTTTCTCTTGCTCGGCTTCGCCTCCTTGGGGTTACCTGGTACCAGCGGATTCCCCGCCGAGCTGTTGCTGATCCTTAGCGCATTGGGCACCCACACGGGCGCAGGACTGGCAGCCCTCTTCGGCGTGGTGCTCAGTGCAGGCTACTTCCTGCGGGTCTTTCGTATCGCCTTCTTGGGACCCGTGAGAACCATCTATGTAGCAGGAGCACTGGATTTGCGCCGCCGAGAGCTCGTCGTGGGGGCTCTGTCGTCCCTGATTATTCTCTTCTTCGGCTTCTATCCGAACACCGTACTCGACTACACGAGAACCGCGAGCGAGGAATGGGTATCCCGAGTCGCTCCGTACTCCTTATCTGACGCCCATAGAGCACAACCCCGCGGAAACATCACCGCACAGTGATAGAGAGCGAGATCCCATCGACCTGCACCCCCGCCGCGGCCGCAAGGATTGGATCGACGGGCGGGGCAAGGAAAGCGAGGGCGATTGCACCAAGAAACATAGTAAGGGACGCCCCTGGCGCCGCCATGCTAAAGGGTTTGAGCGCGGTACCAAAGGAGCGCTTAACGCGGTTGCGGAGCAGGTCGACGCTGGCAGATTCGTCGAGAAACAGGTGCGTCAGATATCCAAGCGCCACAAAGATCCCGACAAGCCATGATTCCCGGGCCGAGAACCCGACCAGATGAAAAGCACCGTTGAGCGCGGCGAGCGCGGAAAAACCAGCGGCGAGCCAAGAATGGCATAGCCCACGGTGCACGGTGCAGCGGGAGAACAGCTCGAACAGCCCGAAACGCACACCCACGAAAACCACCACCCACACTACTACCAGTTCCCGGGGCAAGAGGCGTCCGAGCATGGCAAAGCTCGCCAGAAAAGCGAAAAGGGCGCCTAGCAGGGTGAAAAAACCCCGCACCGGCGTCGAGTTGTCAGCGTCAATATCCGGAAGGAGGCCGCCGGCCACGCCCGCGAGGAAGAGCATCTGGGTCAGCGCCGGATCCGTCCAGCCGAGGCCGAAAACAGCAAGTGATCCCACGCTGCTCACCAGAGCACCGCCGTAGAGATGTGTGGAGAAATTCGCCACGTTGTTATCTAGGTTGAGAACGGTAGTCGCGGCTATTGAATCACGAATGCCTACTCTGCGTCGTCAATTCGCCAACCCCGACTGGGAAGACGGTTTATCGCCAAGGGTATTCGGACCAGATGGTAGAGATCGCGACTGCCGTCTGCTTTTTCGATATTGCTCCCTGGTTAGGAATGAATTGGAAAAATGCAATGCCCGATTCGACGTTGCCGAATCGGACAGATTTGGCTAGGTGTTTTTTGACACCCGATCGATAATAGACAAAGCCGTGTTACCGGGATCTAGCTGGACCAGGTGTTTTCTCGCCGATCAGAAGCGAAGGCCGGGACCCACATGGACAGCGACTTTCGCCGGACGGCGCTGGGCCGTTAGCGGCTCGAAACTCCTTATCCGGATTAAAGTCTGCGTTTCCATTCCCAAAACCCCGATAGCGATACACACCACCCTAGATACTGGGCTGGATCGCGACGACCTCATCGAAATGTGCGGTCTTGGGGGATAATTCCGGATTGCCGAAACCCAGGTCTCTGTAGATATCGGCGGCGTTCACCGAAGTTACAAAGAGAGCCGCGGCGGCTGTGGTGATGATGGTTTTCATAGGGTTCTCCGAAGGGTGATTTGGTTGCTGGTTGTCAGCATCTGGCTCTTTCAACATCGCGGTCTGCTTGCTGCGTTCCGTGTTACCAATTGTGATGGCAAAAACTTGTTTGTCTAGGACATGTTACCTATTTGGAATTCGTGGAAATCGACAAGCGCGGTTCTGACTAGCATATTTATGGCTGACGCTCTTCTCACCACTGGTATCGGTCTCGGCGATGCTCTGGCGCCATACGCCAAAGGGACAAGCCGGAACAAGCCACCTGGACCGCTGCAGCCGTCAGGCAAGCGTTGCGCGGCCCTGGTGAGCTCTCGAACTGCCGCCGCGCGTTTTCGCACGCCCTCGGCCAGGATCGGACCAAAGCAAATCGGCTCAACAACCCCGGTGCAAGAAATGCTTTCTAGAACACATAGCCATCCGGAAAAACTGAACTAAGATACCCGATCCAGCGAAAAGACCCGTCCAATCCGCGGTTACGAAATATGCTCCGCCTACAACCATACCACTGGAAAACCATCACACTTGACGAGAGTGTCATGCTTCGGGCGTTTGCGATCCTGGCGATCGTTTTCCACAATTACCTGCACTGGATTTCCGACGCACCAGGTGAAAACGAATTCACGTACAAACCCGAAACGGCACAGGCATTGATCGACGGGCTATGGCTTGCGCCCCTTGATTGCATCCGGTTGCTAGCCACGTACTTTGGTCACTACGGCGTGCAAGTCTTTTTATTCCTCAGTGGCTACGGCATCACGATCAAGTACCGCGACCGTACACCTAGCTGGCTAACTTTCCAAAAAGCACGATGGTCAGCGCTCTACCCACCCATTTTCATCGCTGCATTAGGCTACATTCTCTATGAAAGCCTACGACTGGGATGGAACCATGTCATTCCGCAGGAAGGGCTGTTTTTGATCCGGCAAATGTTTGGAATATCTAATTTTTTTCCGAACAACATCTACTACCCGATTGGCCCTTGGTGGTTTATCGGGGTAATTCTCCAGTTTTACCTACTCGCACCTCTTATCCTCCGGTGGACACGTCGCCATGGAGACAACGCATTATACACTCTGGCTGCAGGATCATATCTATCCGAGCTACTCGTAGGTCCGATCCTATCCGAGCAATTCAACTTCAACATCAACCACAGCATCCTAGGTCATCTGGATGTTTGTGCTATGGGGATATGGTTTGCCCGGCGGAAAGACTTCCCTCTACCAATGATCGTTATTGTCGGAGCGGCGGTGCTCTTTATCCTCGGCAACTTCTACGCATCGCTTTGGATCACGACGGGCGCCACATTTCTACTTGTCGCGCTCCCGCTGCTGCGCATTCTATCTCATCGAGCTCAACGCCAAATATGGATTCAGCGTGGATTGATGTTCATCGGTGAACTCTCGATGTATATCTTTCTCTGCAACGGTTACCTCAGACGTCCACTGATCGAATGGGCGCAACAAACGCCACACTGGTGGCGGTCCATCTGGACCAGCTTGGCATTTTTTGCCATCGTTTTGGTCTGGGCAATACTACTGAGAAAATGCGAGCAAGAAGTTCGTAAAACCAAGGTAAGTAATTAGCTCAATTACGCACCTACGCAGTGACCTCGATTCCTTTGATGTTCGCGTACGCCGTCTTCATCGTCTTGTAGCCGAGGGTGGGATGTATCAGCCGCTTGGGCTTACCGTGGCCGGCCTCGACGATATTGTTCAGATACTTGACCTGGCGGTGCGGCGTTTTCTGTGCCAGCTTGCGTTCCTTCTTCAGCTCGGCAATCGCGACTCCCTAGCAGCGCGCCTTGTCGGTGTTGATGACGCGCGGCATCTCCCAGTCCTTGCGCCCCTTGAGGTCGCCCATCCCGTACCTTGCCGCAGATGCTCTGCCGAACCAAGGCTACAGAATTTTCACGAACTCCGAGTTTTTGCAACAGAGCCTTCCGCGCAGGACGCATACCGGGCTTTTACCTTGTGTTTTGTGCGCTAGTTCACGGCTTCGGAAAGAGAGCAGCGCAGAATGTATACCGCTGATTAGGCTGTCAGTCGGACCGATCAGCGTAAAAACATAAAACATCCTGCCTGTGCGAGGGCACCATGACTATTGACCTAGACGCGGCAAAGGCCGCGGCGGCGGACGTACACCTCCAGCCTCCCTATTCGCTCGCGATAACTCTCGAATCCTACGAAGTTGCCCTTGGGGGATCGCGATGACGCCCAAAAAACCGGTTTCGGTATATGGCCATCCACGCGTCCCTTCTCCACGCGTGTGTGCTTGCTCTCGGCCTCTTGGCGACATTCGTAACCCCGCCGGCAAGAGCCGTGGTCGCTGTGGGTCCTGAGCAGGTGAAGGTTTCGGTTCTTGACGTTGTATCGTCCGCCCCCCTCCCCAGCGCCAGAGTGGATGCTTGGCAACAAATTACGAACAGGCACGGAGACAAAAAGTGGAGGAGGATCGGCAGAGGTGATACAGACCTGATTGAGAAAGTGACGTTGGTCGTGGATTTCGGCAAGGGGCCGGCCTATTTCTCCACAAAGCCCTATCCGGCAGGGGTAAGGTCGGATGAATATGCAACCAATCCTCAAAACGTCGAGCTCCTGGTCGGCAGCACTCCGGTAACCGTCAAGGACTGTGAAAAGAACATCCCCTACGGCAATCGCCGGGTTAAGGCCTACCTGGTCGGCGACACCGATCCGTTAGCCAAAGTCCGCGCAGATGAAGGCGGCGTGGCTCGATTCGACCTGCCATTCGGGAACAAAGAGAGCTATGTGTTCGAGGTGAAGGACCCGCACGGAAGCACGGTGGCGCTGACGACGCCCCCGATTCACTTGCCAGGTCCCGTCGATTTCTGCGTCGAAACGTCCGATGCAGATGTGAGCATTTCGGTTCACGACGCTTTCTCTAAGGAACCGATGATTGGAGTTAGGGTTTTTGCCTGGCGGCATACCCTCCATTCCAACGGATTGCTCACGAGCAAGAGGATTGCCCGAGGCAATACCGGCGAGTCGGGCGAGGTGAAGCTGAGAATCGATTTCTCCCGCGGTGACGTCGAGTTTTCGACCAAACCCTACCCCCGTGAAGTCCGCTCGGAGGCATACAAGGACAACCCGAAAAAGGTTCAGCTCTTGGCTGGATCGATCCCCGTGATTGTCAAGGACTGCAAGCAGGACATGCTCTCGAGCAATCGACCCTATGCCAATCTCAAGGTCATAGCCTATCAAGATGGCAACAACAGACGCTGGGCCAGATCTCGCACAGATGCAGGTGGCGTCGCGCGATTCGACCCGCCATTCGGCAACGGCGAGAGTCACGTGTTCAAGATCAAGAACCCGAATGGAGCCGGCCTGATTCAGACCGAGCCGGTTGAAAAAGAGGGGTCCGTCATGCTCTGCGTTGACGGCCAGAACGAAAAGCCGGGCGTGATCAGCGGTTCGATGCTGAAGGATATCGACAACAACGATAGCGGTGACCAGGCGATGGCTGGCGAGACGGTCCAGCTGCGCGACGCCGCCGGCACCGCCGTGCTTGACACTGCAACGACCGATGCCAACGGCGCCTACAGCTTCCCGAGCGTGGCCCCGGGCGACTACCAGGTGCACGCGCTAACCCCGACAGACTACGTCGCCGTCGATCCCGTCGACATCGCGGGCAGCGTGTCGGCGGGCACGGCGTTCACGGACAATGACTTACGTTTAGGTCACCTGGCCGGTAGGCCCAAGCTGCGGGCTTGGCCGTCGCTGGAAAGGGAGGGTGTCCGCTCCGAAACTGTGAGGTAGCAATACCTTTGAGACAGTTCACAAAAGGAGCAGACACCCATGAGCGTACCTATCGCAAACTCCGCCGAGGATCAAGCACGCCGGCTGCAACACAAGACCCGGGATGCGCGTCTTGCCCACTTGGCGGTCGAAGGCGCGGGGATTTCTCCCTGGGAAGCCGATGTCTTGGTCGATGTAGTCAACGAGGTCTATTTCACCGAGCCCGAGGAGCGCCCCCTGCAGGCCGGACAGATGCGCTATGTCTGCGTGGCGTTGAGCGAGGGTGCCGGCAAACCGCTGCAGCGCTGTAAGCAGCAGACGGTGGTGCTGAGTCTGCTGGATCGTGATGATCCGCAGGTGCTGGCGCAGCAGAGCGCCGATGGTCTGCGCCGGCATCGCATTCAGCGCCTGACCGAGGAGTCGCGCCAACAGGGTGGGTTGTTGTCGCAGGAGGATCTGGCGCAGCTTCTGTGCTGCAGTGTACGCACCATCCGGCGTGATATCCGTGAGCTGCGTGAGCGCCATGGGATCATGGTGGCCACCCGTGGTCAGCAAAAGGACATTGGCCCGACCGTCTCGCATAAAGGGGTGGCAATCGGCCATTGGCTTGGCGGCTGCGAGCCCCTGGAGGTCGCACGCAAGATCAATCATTCCCTGCATGCGGTGGAGCGCTATCTGCAGCATTTCTCACGGGTGGTGTTTCTCGCAGGCAAAGGGTTCGAGCCGTTGCAGATCGCCTTGACGGTGGGAATCTCCTCGGCGAACGTCAAGAGCTATCTGGAGATCCATGAGGCGACGCATTGGCAAAGCCGCTACGCGGATCGCTATCGGGAGATCGCGCTGATCGGCGATCAACACTTCGCGGCCGAAGACCAAAAAAAGGGGCCTGCTTCGCGGCCAGCGAGCCTCAAGCGGCGCCAGGAGGCGCACATGAGCAAGCGTCTCGCCGACCATGACGCCACCTATGGCCCCCAGGAGTTCAAGAGCTTCCCCGGAGCGCTCAACGCCTTCTTCAGCACCGAATGCCCCCAGCTCGGCGGTCAACGCACCCGCCAGGTGCTGGTGCAATCGATCGTGCAAATGATCGAGCGGTTCTACCCCCGAGCCTCCCATCTGCGTCCCGGGCAGACGCCGTGGGTGACCGTGGACAAAGACGAAAAGGGCTCCTACGGCAAACGCATGAGTCAGACCCGACTGACCAGTGTGGTGCTCGACTTGGTCCCAGCCAACGAGGCCACCGAGCGCAAAGAGGGCAAGAAGCTGCGCGAGATCAAGAAGGACGCGGTGGCACGGGTGTTCACCCGGGGCTATGAGCAGGGCGGCTGCCTGACCAATGTCGAGACCGCCTTGCTGCTGAAGATGTCCCCTTCCACCGTCAGCAAGTACACCCGTGAATGGGAGCTGGAGCACGGTACCCTGCTGCCGCGACGCGGCACCATCCACGACATGGGCCCCACGCTGACGCACAAGAAGGAGATCATCGAACGGCTGTTTCTGCAGGGCAAATCCGTCGAGCAAGTCATGCGCGAGACCTACCACAGTGCCGAAGCTATAACCCGCTACATCGTCGCCTTCAAGCAAGTGCTCTTATGCCACCGCAAAGGGCTATCCAATGAGGAAATCGCCTTCTCCGTGAAAATGTCGAAACGACTGGTCGAGGAATACCTGAGATTGATCACTGAGCACGCCACGAAGAACCAATCCCTCGATCGGTTGATCGAGGACTCCCTCGGTAGCCTCTTGAACTCCGACAAGGAGATCAATACCGTGTAAGCCAATTCGCAGCGGACACCCGTCCTGCACCGGTCACGTGGCCTTATTTCAGCACCTACTATTTCTCGGTACGCAGCAAGTCCGGTGCAGACCATTTTCAAACCACACAGGGGGAGCTGGCGGAAAACGATGCCTTCCGTATCAACGCTCTCGGCAACTTCCGCGACCTGCTCGGGATCAGCGCCCGCAGCCCGACGATGCTCCATTACCTGGACGGTGTCGACAATATCGCGGGGAACCCCAACGAGAACTACTCGCGCGAGCTCCAGGAACTCCATGCCTTGAGCGTCGATGGTGGCTACACACCCAACGACGTCAAAGAGGTTGCGCGGGCCTTCACCGGCTGGACAGTTTCAGACAATGCGTTTGCTTGCGCAGGCGACAATCATGATTCCGGGTCCATCACGCTGGACCTGGGGAAAACGCCGGTAACGCTTTCTGAGTCGGAGGCTCAGGCAAGCTGCACTACCTCCGGTGACTGGGTGCTGGATCGGCTCGCGGAGCATCCCTCGACCCACGAGTTTATCTGCGAAAAGCTCACCCAGCTGTTCGTCAATGACGATCCACCAGCCTCGATCGTATCGGACTGCGTTTCCGTATTCGGCACGAACGTCGAGGGTTCGGACCAGATCGCGTTGGCCGTCGAGGCGATCCTGTCCCACTCGACGTTCGTCGACGCACTAGATTACCTCGACAAGGTCAAGACCCCGCTCGAGCTGGAGGTAGGCTTTGTGCGCAACTTCGGTTTGCCCGCCAGCGGCGGGCTAGGGGATCTGGCCGCGGAGCTCGAGCAGATGAGCATGCGCTTGTTCGGCCGTTCACCGCCGGACGGATACCCCGAGGTGGCGGAAGATTGGGTGAACTCTGAGCTGATACTGCAGCGCTTCCGGTTTATCGCGGACATCGCCTTCAATACGAGCACGAACGATATCTTTGTCGACCCAGTCGATTTTTTCTCGGTGCGACACGGCAAGAACAGCGCCGTCGAAATCGTCGACTTTCTTCTGGACCTTGCTTTGGCCAATGAGCACGGCACCGTGGAACGCGACCAAGCGCTCGCCATCCTGAACGCGGGATCGCCGTTCGACATTGGTGCTACGGATGCCACCCAGAAGCTGCGCCGCTTGTTGGCCGCTGTGCTCAATCATCCCGGCTATCAATTCCAGTAATTGGCCCGGAGGTCCCTGAACATGAACCGACGTCAATTCTTGCGTGCCGCGCTGGGGGCATCCGCCGCTGCGGCCGGTTTCTTACTCAATGATCCGCGGCAACCGGGATTTCGTGTCGCCAAGGCCGCGTAGTGGAACGGCAAGACGCTACTCCTGATCTATCAGCGCGGTGGGTGCGATGGGTTAAATACGGTCGTACCGCACGGTTATTACGGCGCAGGCATACCGGACAGGTACTACGATATCCGCCCAACGATTGCCATTCCGAAACCCAAAGTAGGCGACGCAAGTGCGGCGATAGATCTCCCGGACGCGCCCGGTTCAAGCTCAAGCTCAGGCTTGGGATTGCACCCTGCGTTCGGCTTTGCCCTGCCTCGGGAGACTAATCCGAAGCTCTTTTCTTTTTAGGAACTGTACAACAATGGCAATCTCGCTGTTATGCCTGCTGTGCACTACGCGAATGCTTCCCGCTCACATTTCAGCGGCCAGAAGTATACCGAGAACGCTCAATCCAACCTCGGCAAGGATGGTTGGTTGAATCGGTACCTCCAGATCTCAACAAGCCGCCTCGCGGACCTGTTGCGGGCCGTCGGTATCGGAAGCGACTTGCCGCAGGCCTTTCGCGGCTCGGAGATCGTGTCGGTGTTCTACGATCTGCGCTCGTTCGAGCTCGGCATATCGAATCCGGCGGATGAGGCGGCGGTGCTCGCTCGTCTTGCCACGGTCTATGGCCAAACCCCGGGCAGCGACCGCCTCTATGCACAGATGTTCCACGACTTCGGTCGAGTGACCTTGTCGGACCTCGCCGTTGTCAAAGCCTTAGTCAATACCACGGGCCTGGATCCGGATACGAATGATACGGGGGGCGATATTTCGTATCCTAATACGACCTTCGGGCAGCAGATGAAGCAGACGGCTTTGCTTATCAAGGCCGGGGTCGGACTCGAAGTCGCTTCGCTTAGCATCGGCGGCTGGGATAACCACAGTAATCAAGGCGGCGCAACCGGCACTCAAGCCAATCGACTGGGCGAGTTTGCACAAGGCATTCATGCCTTGTTCGATGATCTCGATGCGGCCGGGTTGATGAACGATGTGCTGGTGCTAACGATGACCGAATTCGGTCGCACCAGCAAAGAGAACGGGAGCTTTGGCACTGACCACGCCCATGCCGCGGCCTGGTTCGCCGTTGGAAAGAATGTGCTTGACGGCGGCTCGCTCAATGGCGGTCTCTTTTTGGGGAAGGAAAAGACCACGGTAGGCGGCGATCCCGACGGCGACCCGATTGAAAATTGGATCGATCACGATCCGCTCGACCCGCTCAAGATGGTCAGTGGGCGCTACCTCGACCATACTATCGATTACCGTAATGTGTATGGCGAGGTCCTCGAGAGGTTTCTTGGGATCACCGCCGTTGGAGAGCTCGGATTCGTAATGCCCTCAGGCCATACATTCGGGAACGGCCCGGGATTTCTCGTCCGAGACAGCTGACGTCCGCGAGCATCAGCGGGGCTTCGGCCCCGCTCTGGCTTTCGCGGACAGGCATGAAGTACCGATGCACGGAACTGACTGTGGCCGGCTGATTGGATCTCGTTATCTCGTCGGCGCTGCCGCGCAAACCCTTCGTGACACCGGTGCGGACAGAAACATCGGGGCACAGCGCTCTAGAGGTGTTAGCCGTCGGCATCGACGCTGACGTCGCTCCATGAATAGCTGCCCATCCGAAACGAGCCCTATATTGGATCGCCCGACACCCTCGGGCGGCGTCGGGACCTCACCCAAGGGGCAGGCCCAACATCATCAACGCCGCGACTGCTCCTGCGCCGACCAGAGCGCTACAGATGAGCGACAAACGGGCGAGACGGCTAGAGACGGCGGCCGCGCTCTGGGCTTCGCCCAACTGCCGCTCAAAGACACCTCGCTGACGCGCGACCGTTGCCATCCGTTCGCGTACCAGCTGATCGATGAGTTGGTTGAGCTCTCGTCGGTCAGGAAGGTTCTCCTGATGGGGCTGTTTTGTGTCGCGACGCAGGTCCCTGACCTCCCCGGCCAGCCGATCGACCTCCTCCATGAAGCGATGAAACTCTTCCCGGCCGACCCGCTCACGGGCCTCTCCCTTCAGGGCAATGGCGTGGGCTCCAATGCGGCGCGCATGCTGCAGAGCCATCTCGGAACGTTGCAGGGCCTCGTCCGAGCGCTTCTGCACACGCTCCAGTCTCTGGCTGAGCTTAACGAGCCCGAGCGCCAGGCTCTGCTTGCTCTCGCGGGTCAAGGCAGCAACATTGGCCTCTGTGCGAGCCCGCGCCTGCGCCTGACCGGCGGCCAAAGCGTCAGCTCGCGCAATGAGGGCTTCGACCTCAGTGTCCGCTTCCATCGAGCGGCCGTTTTTAAAGGCGTCGAGCATCCTCGGCAACAGGTCTCTAGCCGTAAAGACCAGCTCGAACAGAGGCTCTTTTGCTTGGACCCTGCCGTCGATCACGCGATTGAGCAGATTCTCGACCTTCCACGCCACTTCGGCGAAGTCCAGCGCGTTGACCATGCGCCCGCTGCCCTTCAGGGTGTGGAAGCTGCGGCGGATCTCGGTCAGGGCATTCCGGTCCGTCGGCATGTTCCGCCAAACATCAAGGCGGTCGTCGATGGAGTCGAACACCTCTCCCGCCTCTTCGTAGAAGACCTCTAAGATGTCTTCGTCACTGTCTACTGCGTGTATCATCGTTCTCTTACCTTCCTCGAGCTTCTTTCAGCTCGTCGCGACAATTCAAGGTGCTGGGTCCGAGAACTGCAACCAGGTTTGATTACCTGAACCAAGCATTCCGATTCATCCAGTCGCGCTTCGAATTACTGACTCGATTTCGCACCGGATACTGTCGGGCAATTCCACGACCCAAGCTGGATCGTAGTTTTCATAATGCTGCCAAATTGCAATCGCCTCGTTAGAGAACTCCGTCACGAAAGGACGCAGGGGAATCGCATTTATCGCTCCAGAATGGTTGATGAAAACTGACCTCAATGAAGGAATGTGAGCGTGATCTCGATAATCGAGGGGGCCGTTTTCAAGAAATCTGAGGGAACGCAAAACAGGCGGATGTTCTATCCGCCGGCGTCCATGCTGGCGTAAGGGGGGTGCAGGAGGAGAGGGTCAGAACTCGGGCAAATCGTCGTCGAAGTCCTCCAAGATGGCGTCGTGATGGCGATGGTTTCGGGCCGCGTACTGATACTCCACGGCGGCCACCAGTCCGTAGAGCATGTCCAGGAGTTCGCTGGCGCTCTGGTCGGAGAGTTCCGGCGGGTTGTTGAAGCTCAGGGGTGTGTAGCTCATGAGGGGATCTCCGTTGGGGGTTGATCAAGCGCGTTTGCGGGCAGCGGGAGCAGGTGTCCCGAAGACTTCGAGGTAGAGCTGCTCGTCGAGCTGGGGGCGTTCGTGCCGGGCGGCGGTGACCAGGAGCTCGGCGGCCATGGTGGTGAGCACGCGGTAGTTGCCGAGTGCATGCTCGGCGAGGGTGTTCATCCACTCGGTGGTCATGAGGCTGACAGTGCCTGCGCTTTTCTGCAGGTGTTTGAGGCATTCGAGCAACGCCTCGCGGCTGGCGTACTCCATACTGAGGCGGGTGCGGATGCGGCTGCCCAGTGGTAAGAGTTCCTCGCGCCGCAGCTTGGCTGTCAGACGCCCATCGCCGGCAAGGATCACACTCAACAGGGTGCGCGAATCGAAGTGCATGGAGGTGAGCAGGCGCAGCTCGTTGAGGACCGCAGGGTGCATCTCCCGGGCCTCGTCGACGAGGAGCACCGGGCGCAGGAGGGTCGCCCCCAGATGGGCCAGCCAGCGCTCGCGCAGGGCCTTGAAGCCGCCCCGGCGGTTATGGGGTTTGAGCTCGACGGCGAACAGATCGCCTGCCTCTCGCGGTAGAAATCGGCCAGATTGGAGCTGGGATGGCTGATGGCCCCGACGCTGACCTCGGGCAGGCGCCCGAGGCGCTCGTCGAGCAGGCGCAGCACCGCACTCTTGCCGGTCCCGGGATCACCCTGGATCAGGGCGAAGCCTCCTTCACGAATCAGCGCGTGCTCGATGCGCCAGCAGAACTGCTCCACGGCAGGGGTGATGTGCAGGGCCGCGGTGGGCAGCTCCGGGGAGAAGGGGTTGAATTTCAGCCCATAGAGGGCGAGCATGGTCTTGTTCATAGCGTCGGCTCCGGGTCATCGTGTTTGGGCAGATAGGCGGGCGGCAGGCCGGTGGCGGCATACTCGGCCAGGAGCTTGCGCAGCAGCGGCGGCAGCGCCGTGGCGGTCACCGGAATCGATTCCGGCTCGGACACGGGGGTGAGGCGACGACGCTCGCCGGAGGCGTTGGCGGCCTTGTTCAGCGGATAGAGCGGGCACAGTCCCTGACCGCTATGGGGATCGACCAATTCCACTGCACTCAAGTCCCGGCGGGCATAGGCGACGTGCAGAGTCTCGAGGTGGCGGAAGCGCGCCGGCACCTCCAAGCGTTTGCCCTCCAGGCTGATGGTCCCGTCGCTGCGGCGCTGACGGCGTTGGACGCGGCAACGGAAGGCGCGGCGCAAGGCTTTGCTGTCCGGACAGGGGCGCCCCACATCGGGCGCGTCCAGATAGCGCTTGAGCGCCGTGGTGGCGATCTCTGTGTGGCGCTGGCGGTGGTAGTCATGCTCGACCCAGGCCTGGGTGATGGTGTTGAGCCGCTCCAGACTCAGCTCCTCCACCCTCTCGAGCATCGCCATCAAGCGCCCCTCGAGCGTGCCCCGGAAGCTCTCCTGCTTGGCGTTCTGATAGGGGCTATACGGGAGGGTCGGCTCGTGCAGGATGCCCAAGGCGTGCAGTCCGGCGGCGAACTCCTCGGCCTGCATGGCACTGCCGTTATCGCTCATCAAGGCCCTGGGTAGGGCGCGTTTCTGCAACGCCTGACCCAGTCCATGCACCAAGGTCTCTGCGGTCTCATCCAGGTACCACTGCAGGTGACAGATCAGGCGTGAATGGTCGTCGATGACCGCCAGCATCCGTGGCGTGGCCCAGGCCCCGGCACGGGTGAGCACCTTGCGCGAGCCATGATGAAAGTCCAGATGCCACAAGGCATGGACATGCTCGGCCTCGTAGCTGCGCACCTCACAGGCCTCCAGGCGTCGAGCGGCCTGCTCAGCTCCGGGGGTGTGCGGCGGGGATTGACACGACGCCGGTGCAGCCCTGTGCGCTTCATGAAACGGCGCACGGTGGCATAGGAGGGCAAGGGCCCCGGGCTTTCATCCTCGGCCACCAAGGCGGCGAGGTTGTCGTAGTGCAGCTGCACCGTCCAGCCGGGGTGTTCGCGGTGCTGCGCGCGCACCGCTGCCATCAGTTGCGGGGGTGAGGCCGCGTTGGTGCCCGGCATCACGACGCCGACGCCGACGCAGGGCCGCCACCGGATCGTGGGCATCGCGGGCGAGGTAGTACCACCGCTCCAGCGTGCCAAAGCCGAAACGCAGTGGCAGACCCGTCACCGGATGCCTCCAGTCTTTGGCCGCCAGTTCCTGCAACCGCGCTCCCAATTCTCCCGAAGGCGGTGGATCGGCCAACAACGGGCCGACGATGGCAAAGCGCAGCCGCGCCCAACCATCGGGGTCTGAGAGACGTTTATCGCCGGGCATCGGTTCCTGCTCCTGGTTCTGAAGAACGTAGCCAGGAGTCTAGGGAGCGGCTCGGGCGGGGGCGATCACATCTTCTGCGGGTCGAGGCTCACCCTCAAAGAGCTTGACGAGGTCGTCACCGGGGAGATCACAACCAACAGCTGCACGAGCCGTTCGGAAAGCACCCTCTGCGGTCAGCCGTTCCAGGAGAGATCCCGGGCAGGCTGTCGGTGGCGAGCGGCGGGATGAACTGCCCCGCCAACGCCCGCCAGCAGCGCGTTGCCACAAACCGTTCGCGCCACCAGCGCCGCCACCGCCACAGCGTCTGGGCGGGGACATCGAGCTCCTCGATCAGCTGGCGTCGACGCGCCTCGGTGAGACCGTGATGCAGGGCCGTCAGCAGGACGACGATCACCCCGAGGTAGACCTTGCGCCCGAGGAAGCGTACCGATGCCGGAGTATGGCGTCGCCGGCAACCGTCTTGCGAACAGCAGAAGCTCAGGCGGCTCTCGTAGTTGGCATCCAGGGCTGAACGGATACCGCGGGGCTTACGTGGATAGCGGGCGCTATGCAGCACCCCGCCACAGTCACAGCCGCGTGCGCTGACCTCCTCGGCGATCGACTCGTCGATCTGAAACAGCAGTTGGTAGAAGTTGGTGTCGGTGAGAAAGGCGTGACACACTGGATCTGTCTCCCGGGTTATTTGCGTAATTCGGAGACAGCCCCCTCGGACGACTTTCGTCAAGTTGTTTGAGGGGGTTTTTCGTTTTCCCTCACCGAATCTGATCGCAATCCCAGCAGATCCCCTCAGAAAGCCTGCTCACGCTCAGAATGCCGCACCGCGCACCACAAGTCCTGTGATGCAGGCGCAATGCGCTGAGTGCCGCTGCCAGGCCTTTGTGCCGCATTCGTGCGGGCATCGCAGCTGTCCCCATCGCGAAAACCATGAAAACCAGCAATGCCTGGAGCGTCAGCTCGAAAAACAGGTGTCTGCCGAATACTTCCTGGTGACCTTTACTCTGCTGGCCGAGCTCAGGCCCTTGGCCTGGAGCCACCAACGCAGGCTCTTTATCTTTGCCGATCCGCTCAAGCTGGAGAGACGGTGAAAGCGTTCGCGCAGAACGATCCGCAGCTTGCCGGTTCGGCCGGGGCCACCGCGGTCCTGCACTCGTATTCGCGTCGTCTGGCCTACCATCCGCAGTGCATCTGGTCACGCCTGCCGCAACCATCGATCTAAGAAGACGACTCTGGCGGACCAAGAAAGCCGAGGCCAGAGGCGGCTATCTGTTCAATCTCAAGGCGGCTGGCCAAGGTCTTTCGCGCCAAACGGCTGCAGGCCATCACCGGCGAAGGCCTTTCGCTGCCGGAAACCGACGCGCAAGAGTCGGTCGTAGACTGCAAGAGCGTCGGTACGGGCGATAAGGCACTGGTGTATCTCTGGCGTTATCTCTACCGCGGCGTGGTCCAGGAAAAAGACATCCTTGTTTGCGAGAATGGGAAGGTGACCTTTCTGTATCGGAACAGTCAGACGTTCTTACTCGTGTGCAATTGGCTTTTCAGTAAACAGATAATCTTTTGGCTCTTTATCAAAACTAGGATCTTGTCGACGGATCCATTCAAGAATCATTGCTGCATGCTCTTTCTCTTCATCGCGGTTATGAGCCAGAATTACTTTCAATTCATTATCTTTGCATGCATCAACTCTTTGACTATACCAGTCTACCGCCTCCAACTCCTCCATTAGAGAAGTAATTGCTCTGTGCATATCTATTGTATCACTAGTGAGTTCGTTTATCGGTTCGTGATAACCTTCATTTGCCATTCTTTTCTCCCATTTACTTTATGTTTCAGAAACCAAGATTCTGATGTCTAACTACAATTAGGCGCCCCATTAGCAGCAGAAGACATGAGAACGATCGGCGCCAACGCGATCAACCGGTGGCACAATCAACTTGGTTGCGCCCATCCCCCCATTTGTATCCGAGGTATTTTATGCCGCGATTGGGCCGCAAAAAGTCGTAGATTTGAGTATGCGTCGCATAAACGCTCAAATCAACGGGTATCCGCAGACAAATATCTGACGTCAGTTCAACTGAGTTAGAGCAAGTTGCCAACGAAACGGTTACAGCAAATACGGACTGTACTTGCGGATGAAGCCGTAGTAGTCGTAAAGCCCAGTGCCTGTGATCAGGAGGTGACGCATGTGAGGCAAAAACATCGGGACAGCGCCAGGGAGGGCGGAGATGAAGGGCGGAACACGCAAGCGGTTTTGGCGGCTTATTAAAGACATGGGTCCGAGACCAGCCTGGGCGGAGCCGGCGAGTGCCCGAAACGTACAGAGCGGGTGAATCAATGATGCGACGATCGCAGAAAGGTTCATGCAAAGTGCGAAGTGAAATGAGCGGAAGAGACCTATTGAGCGACGAGCGAAGGCTCTTCGAGGACCTGTGTACGACCGAATGGTTGGAAGCGGGAGTTCGGCGCGTGAAGAAGAGCAAAGGCTCGCCCGGCATTGGAGGAATGAGGATTGCCGAGTTCGAATCACATCTGGACGAAGAGCTAAGCCGGCTGAGGGCGGAGCTTGAGAGCTGGACTTATAGACCCTCACCGGCGCGGCGGGTGGCGATCCCCAAGGCCGGTAGCCGTGGCATCCGCTTACTCGGGGTGCCGACGGTGCGCGACAGGGTGCTACAGGCCACCCTGAAGTTGCTGCTGGAGCCAATCTTCGAGCCGCTGTTCTCAGCGCACAGCTACGGCTTCCGCCCGGAGCGGAACCAAGGCCAGGCGATGGAGCCGGCGCGTAAGATCGTGGCCGGGGGTAAGTGGAGCTGACTGGATCCCCACTCCGGCGTCAACGTGGAGTTCCCTTCTGCTACTCGGTGGAGATGGTAAGCCTGGTGCACGCCCAAGCGGCGAGAGCACGCGGAGATCGCATACAGGCCACGCTCGCCCTGGAGACCACCGGTCATTACTCGGACGAACCGGGCAGCCAGCAATACCCCTTTCCGCTAAGCTGGTTCTATCCGGATACCGCCAACTTCGCCGGGTTCGTCGGGAATCTCGGTTCGCTCAGGACGGTGAGCAGGGCCCTGCGCACCTTTCGGCGGCATGCGTCCTTTTCCGCCGAAGGCGCCGGCATTTCCGAACTAATTCCAGGGGTGGGCTGGGCGGACCACTGGACTTTCGGGCAGGCGCACTATCGCACAATCGTGGCGACGGATACGGCCTCCTACCGCTATGCCCAATACCACATCGAGGTAGAAACCCCGAACAAGGTCAATTATTCGCGCACGGCGCGCGCTGTCTCCGGACTGGCGCGTGTGGGCGAGCAACGGGCACTGCATCGGGCACATGCCGGATTCGTGAATGCGAAGAGCTTCAAGAATGCCTGCCAGTCGGCGACCTGGCTGGGCCTGGTCGCGCGCTAGCACTCCATCTCGGCGCGTCGATTGACTGTTTTCAATGCAATGCGCGCGGCCTGTTTGTATGGTCGAAGAAGCCAACGGTGCGAACCTCGCTTACCGTTCAATGCACTATACTGTAGGTTACAGAGAAGAGGTCTTTGCAGGAACTCTCATCAGCAACATCGAAGAGGACAAGGACAATGACCGACGCCGTGCAAAATCCCATCGACTGTACAAGAAGGGACCAGAACGATTGGTACCTCTATTCCCTCGAAGTCGAGGCCAAGCTCGAAACGGTGGACCGCGAAGCCGGGCATGAGTACGTGCCGATGGATGTCTTCGTCGATCCCTGGACGATAAAGGAGCATTTCCAGGAATCATCGGTCCACACCCGGTGGTCAAGAACCCAAAAAATCGTTGCCTGACACATCTGGTATCCTATCCACCCTTTGCGGGCTAACCCCACTGGGCAACCGCTTCCGCGGCACCGGCAGGGTGAGTTCCGCAACCCTCGAGTCCAAGCCATGTAACAGGATCCGGCCCGAGTTTCGAGCCATTTCCGCGGACTGGGGAAAGGCTCGCGATTGGGCCGGTGACCAATCACTACTTACCGGAAAACCGCAAGATCACCTTAGAACCACCTGAAGGCAACCGACGCTGAAGCGCATGGACAGCCCCTAGTGGTTGTCTGTTGCACAAATAGCAGGTCCGCGCAGTCCTGCGACACTCCGATGGTTTGGCGGAAAGAGGCCCAGCACCATGACGCACCGAAGCCACACGAAACAAGAGATCCGAGACGCCGTCGCAAGAGGCGCCCAAGTTTGGGTGTTGGATACGGGTTCCGACGGAGAGGACGACATCCTAATCGGGAACCGCGAGGACGTGTTTCAAGATATTTGCGCGTTTCATCAAATCAGCGAGTTGCTACCACGCTGGAATCTTAAGCCATTCCAAGAGAATGTTTCGAAATGACAACAAATAGGAGCCAAGCTGCAGCGGACAGAGGCAGATCGACTGACCCAGTAGGTTAGCAACGGACCTAAACCGTCACACGCCGATTCAGAAGGCACTCAGGGAGGTTGTCAGGAACTTTGACGGGGGGTCGGTCGGCGACCGGCGTCAAGGAAACAAATCGATAATCTCAAGCGCCATGTCGACGGTTGCGGTGCCTTCGTCGATAGCCTGACGGATTTCGGCCAAGCGGGCCTCAGAACCCTGCGGGACAGGCCGATCGGCAACGTCATCGAGAAAAATGGCGGTTAGGCCGTTTACGTCCTTGAAGGGACAAGTCTTTTCATCGTTGACGTGCATCTGCGTCTCGAAGCTCTTCCGTTGGGGATTTAGCGGGCTCGTATTTAAGAATCAAAAGTGAAACCCAGGTACCCTTCGGCATCCAATGTATTTAGACCTATGGAGGTTTCCGGACTCATTTTTGCCAACTCGCGGCTGTAGATACTGCGTATCGCAGCCTCGTAGGCGGATAGAATATCCGGTAGGAACTCATCCTGCGACGAAGCTAATTGAGGCGCGGGGGCTCTGGCCACCGCTGTTTGTCTAGCGCCCATGTTTTTCCTCGCATTGACATGTTGGTTTTCGAATTATTTGTCTGCCGATGAATCAAACCGGACAAGTAAATCCGACCGGTGGAAAGAGTATGTCTCGTCGCGAATTTGGGATCTGAGAACTACCGCACAAAGGCACTATCACGATGATCCTGGAGTATCCATGCGCCACCGCGCCGATAAGGATTGACCGCTTCAGGAATTGGGCTCATTCCGCCCGTGTAAAAATGGGCAAGTCCGGCAACGCGAGTCCTCAGGCACCTAGGTGCGCGGAATTCTTCACGCAAATTGGGAAAAACCGAATCCTTTCTTAGGAGTTCTGCGACCAGGACTAAGACTGCGGCGCGCTTCCTCACGACGCCGATCTGAGCGATACTTCTTACGCACGCAGTAGAGAGAATAGCCGACAGCACCGCCCGGCTGATCGGAAACGAGTCGTCATGCACCTGTTGAGCGAGATTCCCTACCGGGCCGACAGCTCCATCTGGTTCGAGCCTCTGGCAGGTAAGGCGTGGGCCGTTTATCTGGACAGCGGCCGCCCCCTATCCAGAGCCGGGCGCTACGATATCCTCGCCGCGGATCCCTACATGACGCTGGCCACACGTGGTGCGCTTACCGAGATCCGCACAGCCGACGGCGTGCGCCTGTCTCCTCAAGACCCTTTGGCCTTGCTGCGCGCCCAATTGGGGAAGCCCTCGCCACCCCTACCTGGCCTGCCCTTTTGCGGCGGAGCCATAGGCTGGTTCGCCTATGATCTAGTCCGCCGTCTCGAGCGCCTACCCGTCCTGGCACGGGATGAGGAGCAGGTCCCGGACATGGCGATCGGGATCTACGATTGGGCCCTGGTGGTGGATCACTTGACGCAGAGGGCCTGGTTGGTGAGTGCCGGGCGCGATTCCGGAACGCGGCAACGCTGGAATGAGCTGGATTCCATGTTTCGGGACCCGCAGCCGATCGCCCGCCGCAACCCGTTTCGGGTCCTTTCCACGCCAGCCTCGAATATGACCCGCGCCGAGTATGGTCGGGCATTCGAGCGGGTAAAGTCCTACATCCGCGAGGGCGACTGCTACCAGGTCAACCTGGCACAGAGGTTCTCGGCCCAGGTCCGCGGCGATGTCTGGTCCGGATACCGAGACCTGCGGCGTATCAATCCGGCGCCCTTCTCGGCCTTCCTCTCGACGCCTTTCGCAAAGGTGCTCAGTTCCTCGCCCGAGCGCTTTCTCGAGGTTCGAAACGGACGAGTCCAAACCAAGCCGATCAAGGGCACCCGACCCCGGGGTAACTCACCGGAAGCGGACTCAGCTCTGGCACGGGAGCTTGCGTACAGCGCAAAGGACCGGGCCGAGAACCTGATGATCGTGGACCTCTTGCGCAACGACCTGGGTAAGGTGTGCGCTCCGGGCAGCATTTGCGTACCCCGGCTCTTCGAGGTGGAAAGCTACGCCACCGTGCACCACTTGGTGAGCACGATCATCGGCCGGCTCGCCCCGGAAAAGGACGCCGCCTCACTGCTGCGGGCCTGCTTTCCGGGCGGCTCCATCACCGGAGCGCCCAAGTTGCGCGCTATGCAGATCATCGAGGAGTTGGAGCCTCAACGCCGCGGTATCTACTGCGGGGCAATCGGCTATCTCGGCTTCGACGGCTCCATGGACACCAGCATCGCGATCCGGACACTGATCCACAGCGCCGGCACCATCCGTTTCTGGTCGGGCGGCGGCATTGTGCAGGACTCGCGGATGGACGAGGAATACAGGGAAACGTTCGAAAAGGCCGCCGCCCTGCTGCGGCTGCTGCAGCACGAGCGGCTCGCCGGAGCGGGCGTCAGCTGACGCGGAGGGGAGCGCGGTCGCCGAGGCACCGCTGGCCTGCGTCGAGTGCATATTCGAGACGGGGCGTCACGCGGAGCCGCCGTCCTGGACCTTGAACTCAGATTGGGGATCTCAAATTGGATCTGCTAAGAAACAACCTCGACTACGCCATTCTGGGAGTCCTCGGCCTGATGAGCTTCCTGATGATGTGGCTGGTGATCGAGCGCTACCTATACTTCTCCCGCGTCGATCTGAGCGGCTTCACCGACCAAGACGATCTCGAGGTCGATCTCACCCGCAATCTCACCGCCATCGCGACCATCGGCTCCAACGCCCCCTACGTGGGACTGCTCGGCACCGTACTGGGCATACTCATCTCCTTCTTCGACATGGGGCAGTCCGGAAGCATCGAGACGGCAACCATAATGCTCGGCCTGGCCCTGGCACTCAAGGCGACGGCCCTGGGGTTGCTGGTGGCAATTCCCTCGATCGTTTTCTACAACGCGTTGCTGCGCCGGGTCGAGGTCCTCAAGGTTCGTTGGAGAAAGAGTCAGACCTCATGAAACGCATCGACGGCATCAACGTCATTCCCTTCATCGACATCATGCTGGTGGTGCTGGCCATCGTCTTGACCACCGCCACCTTCATCGTTGAGGGGCGCCTGGAGATCCGCCTACCCGAATCCCGGGCGCAAAGCACCCAATCCGCGGCCGAGCCGATCGAGCTGGCTATCGATCGCAAAGGCAGGATCTTCCTCGGCACCAATCCCGCAACCCTCGATGAGATAGAGACGCATTTGAGCACCATGTCGCCTGATACCCCCGTCGTGCTCCGCGTGGACCAGGACACGCGCTTCGCCCAATTCGTCTCGGTCGTGGATTTGCTGAAGGCACGTGGTATGGACAAACTGAGCATCTTGACCCGAAAACCGGCCTCATGACGTCGAGATGTCCTCGGTGCACACTGCTGGGGTTTACGCTGTCTGCGCTCCTGCATCTCGCAGCCGCCGCCGTTCTCACGTCGGGGACGATCCGGGAAATCCCCTTGGTCGACGGGCACCGGGTCGCCGTGAACCTGGCAATGTTCGAGAGTCCCTCCGAGCGCCAGGCCCCAACCGCCGATGTCGACGGGACCGGCGAGCCCCCTGGAAGTCCGAAAGCCAGTCCGGAGGCCAACCCTTCGGCTCAGCGGGAGCCAGAACCCGAGCAGACGCCGGAACCTGCGACTGAGCCGGACCCCGAAGAAGAGCCAGAAACGGTGTCCGTGCCGGCGTCTGATGCCGCACCAAAGCCGGCGATTGCGCCGGAGCTCAGCACGGCCCCAAACCCCAAACTCAAGGTTGCGCCCCCCGCGCTCAGTCCGAAACGGAAAACCTCGCCCGTACGGACAACCCGGCCGATACCTAAGCCGATTCCCAAACCAAAACCGAAATCCGAAGCAAAGTCCAAGTATGCCGGCAAGGCCCGTTTACCGTCCGGTCGAACCGAGGAGCAGAGCAGCAGTGCCGGCGCGCGGGGCTTGTCCGGCAGCGCGGCGGCATCCGCAAAAGGCGGTGGCAAGGAAGGCGGCGCGAATGCAAAGGCTTTGGAGAGCCATTACCTCGCCGGGCTACAGCGGGCGATCGCCAAAAAACGCCGTTACCCATCCAGCGCACGGCGGCGGGGAGAGACGGGTGTCGTTACTGTGTCTTTCGTCCTCGCGCAAAGCGGACGCATAAGCGGCGCGCGGGTAGATAAGAGCTCCGGGTCAGCCAGACTCGATCAGGCTGCGCTGGACACGCTGAAGCGGCTGGGGCGCTACAAGCCCATACCCAAAGCCCTCGGGCGGACCAGTTGGCGGCTGCGGGTACCCATCAGATTCGCGCTGGAATGATCCTATTTTTCAAGACCCGCTCCGCCCACCCCTCGCCCGCGAAAAGGCCGCCGCCATGGCGCCGCCGTCTGCCGCTCGCCATAGCTCTTGCGCCTGCCTGCGGGGCTTGGCAGGACGGCGTTCTCCCGGCGTACCCGCGGCCTTGGGCTCGGGACGGTCCCCCATGCGCATACTGAGTGCAATACGCTTGCGTTCCAGATCGACGCTCATGACCTTGACCTTCACCAGGTCACCTGTCTTGACCACCTGGTACGGGTCCTCGACGAAGCGGTCCGCCAGCGCGGAGATATGGACCAGCCCATCCTGGTGCACGCCCAGGTCGACGAAGGCGCCGAAGTTGGTTACGTTGGTGACGGTGCCCTCGATCACCATGCCGGGCTTGAGGTCTTCGAGAGTCTCTACGCCTTCCAGCAGCGCTGCTGCCCGAAACTCCGGCCGCGGGTCCCGCCCCGGCTTCTCCAGCTCGGCGAGGATGTCCTTCACCGTCGGCAGGCCGAAGCGTTCATCCGTCAGCTCCGCAGGGTTCAGCCGGCGCAAGCTGGCGCTGTCTCCGATGATCTGACGGATGTCCTTTCCCGCCTTGGTCAGGATTCGCCGCACCACCGGATAGGCCTCCGGATGAACCGCGGAGGCATCCAAGGGCTCGTCGCCGTCGGGGACGCGCAGGAAGCCGGCGCACTGTTGAAACGCCTTGTCGCCGAGCCTCGGCACCTGCTTGAGCTGCTTGCGGTTGGCAAACGCACCCTGCTCCTCGCGGAAGCGCACGATGTTCTCGGCAGTGGTACGGGTCAGTCCAGAGACCTGCGCCAGCAACGGCACCGAAGCGGTGTTCAGGTCCACGCCCACCGCGTTCACGCAATCCTCCACCACCGAATCCAAGGTGCGAGAGAGCTGGGTCTGGTTGACGTCGTGCTGATATTGGCCGACGCCAATAGCCTTGGGCTCGATCTTGACCAACTCCGCCAACGGGTCCTGGAGCCGCCGCGCGATGGAGACCGCCCCACGCAGGGATACGTCCATGTCCGGCATCTCCCTGGAAGCATACTCGGACGCGGAATAGACGGACGCCCCGGACTCGCTGACCACCAGTGAACGCAAGCTCAGCTCCGGATGCTTGCGGATCAGCTCCCGCACAAGCTTGTCGGTCTCCCGCGAGGCGGTGCCGTTGCCGATGCTGATCAGCTTGGCTCCGTGCTCCTTGGCAAGCACAGCCAGCCGTGCGATAGAGTCATTCCAGCGGTTCCGCGGTGCATGCGCATATAGGGTATCCGTCGTTGCCACGCGCCCGGTACCGTCGATCACCGCCACCTTGACCCCGGTTCGCAGACCGGGGTCCAGGCCGATGGTGGTTAGGCGCCCTGCCGGTGCGGCGAGCAGCAGGGCCTTCAAGTTGCGGGCGAAGACCCGGATCGCCTCCTTCTCCGCCGCGGCCAGCAGGCTGGACTTGATGTCCAGGTCCAGCCGGGGCAGGAGTTTGATGCGCCAGGTCTTGCGAACCGTCTCCTTGAGCCAGGCATCCGCGGGACGGCCCAAATCCCGGATGCCGAAGCGCTCGGCGATCATCTGCCGGCAAACGGCGTCCGGTTCATCTCCCTCCCCCGCGCTCAGCTCCAGTGACAACACGCCCTGATCGCGGCCCCGTAACAGGGCCAACGCCCGGTGGGAAGGGATCAAGCGGACCGGTTCGGCGTAGTCGAAGTAGTCCGAGAACTTGTTACCCTCGCTCTCCTTGCCGTCGAGGACACGGGACGTCAGGATTCCTTGCTCCCACAGCAGGGTCCGAAGGCGGCCGCTGAGCTGGGGGTCCTCGGCGAAACTTTCCATGAGGATCTGGCGCGCGCCGTCGACAGCCGCCTGCACGTCCGCTACGCCCTTACCCGCATCCAGATAAGCCTCCGCCAAATGCCCCAGGTCCTGGCTCGGATCTTCCAACAACGTGCGCGCCAGGGGCTCCAGCCCCGCCTCGCGGGCTATCTGGGCCTTGGTCCGCCGTTTCGGCTTGTAGGGGAGATAAAGGTCTTCCAGCCTTTGCTTGGTGTCCGCTGCCTCGATTGTGCTTCTTAGCTCCTCGCTCAGCTTGCCCTGCTCCTTGATACTGGCCAGGACAGTCGCCCTGCGATCCTCCAGCTCACGCAGATATCCCAAGCGCTGCTCCAGCTCACGGAGCTGTATATCGTCGAGGCCCCCGGTGACCTCCTTGCGGTAGCGGGCGATGAAGGGCACGGTCGCCCCCTCGTCCAGCAGGTGAACAGCGGCGTCCACTTGCGCCACCCGCGCCTTCAATTCTTTACCAATTACTTCAATAATTTTTGACATCTGTTTGTTTCTAGTATTTATTCAAAGAATTCCAATCATCATGGAGGGGCGCCCCAGCTGCGATTGCAGGCCGACCTCCGATCGGTACAGGCGGATGCGCTTCCACACGGATGTGGATGTCTCGCTGTCGGCTACGCAGGACTGTAGAATCGCCGGCAATCCGACCGAAGACGAGAACCTGCCCGGTGAGCAAGATCAATCGCCTCCACCGCGCCTTAGGGTCATGCCGTTACAATCAATCGCCCGGATCGAACATTGGCGTCTCGTGGCACGTCCGCCATCTCTTGCGGCCGGTGGGCTACACCTTTGGAAAATCCGTACCGGAGACGAAGGTGCGTGTATCTTCGAGCTCGCGCCCCTGCTCTCGCACCGCGAGGCAGAACGCGCCGAGCGACTGCGGTTGAGGCACCACCGCGAGCGCTACGTGCGCGCCCACGCAGTGCTGCGCTCAATCTTATCAAATTACATTAATATTGAACCGCAGCAAATTGTATTTTGCCTCGGATATGCGGGAAAACCTCGGATAGAAGGCCCCGCGACGAATCTTGAATTCAACCTCACCACCAGTGGCGATCTCGCCCTGCTGGGGGTTTGTTCGGGAGAGCCTCTGGGCGTCGACTGTGAGCAGGTACGCGAACGCAAGGACTTCGCCGGTATCGCCAGGCGGATGTTCAAGCCCGAAGAAGCAGCGCGAATAGCTGCCGCAGCGCAACAGGATCAGATCAGGCTGTTCCATCTCGCCTGGACCGGCCTGGAGGCGAAGGTCAAGGCCGACGGCCGGGGCCTGTTTCACCGCAAAGCGCCTGTGGCCCGGGGAGCCCCCGGCATCGCCCACTGCGTACCGGAGCCCGGCTTTATCGCCGCAGTCGCGCGCAGGGACCTGCCGCCCTTTGAGCAGTGGATAACCCTGGAGCTAGCCCGCGGCTGATATACTGCGCGCTTTTTGCGGCCGGAGCCTTACGTTGGAAGCCACCCAGATCCTCTTGCTCTCGTTTGTTCAGGGGCTGACCGAGTTTCTTCCCGTCTCCAGCTCGGCGCACCTGATCCTGGCGCCCCTGCTCTTCGGTTACGAGTTGCAGAGCCTGGCGTTCGACGTGGCAGTGCACCTGGGCACCCTGGGTGCGGTCATGCTCTATTTCCGCCGTGAGATCGCCGCAATGGTCGTCGCCCTGCTGGAGTCTATCAAGACAAGACGCCTAGACACACCCGACGCCAGGCTCGCATGGATGATCATCTTGGCCACGGTTCCGGTTATCCTGCTCGGGCTGCCCTTGAAGTCGTTGCTGGAAACGCTGCGAGAGGACGACCGGCTGATCGCCCTGGTGATCGCCGGCACCACGATCGGTTTCGGGTTGCTGCTATATATTTCCGATATGCGCAGCACCCGGACGCGAAACGAGCACAGCCTGGGCTGGAAAGACGCCCTCCTGGTCGGCGTCTTTCAGGCCATCGCCATCATCCCTGGCACGTCCCGATCCGGCATTACCATCACCGCGGGGCTCATCTTGGGCCTGACACGCAAGGCCGCGTCCCGCTTCTCCTTTCTGCTCTCCATTCCGACCATCCTCATGGCGGGAGGTCTGGAGACCCTGGAATTGATCCAGTCCCCGGACCCCGTGGACTGGACCTCCCTGTGGCTCGGTGCCCTGCTGTCCTTTGTCGTCGCATATCTCACAATCCATTTTTTCCTCAAGTTTATTGAGAAGATAAGCATGCTTCCTTTCGTATTGTATAGAATATTTCTTGGACTAGTGATCCTCTTCTTGGTTTTCTGACCCCGCCCAAGCCCAATTTGTCATGCATTCAAACCCAGCCCGCAGCGGTGCAAAGAGAGGTCGGAGGCCGAGCTCGCCCCGGCCCGCCGGGGTGCCGACATGGTCCCGACAGGCCGGTGAATGGGGCGCCTTTGTCTTTGCCGCCTTTGCGTTGTTGGGTACTTCGCCCGCATCGGTCGGGCTCGCCGTTCTGACTCTCGCCTTTCTATGGAATTTCCGGGACTGGCGGATCCTGATCCAGGATCCCCTTATCCAAGCCTGCCTGGCGTTCGCGGGCTATGTCGCGGTCCATTCGCTGGTAACCTATGCTACGGCCTCAGAGGACGGGCCAATCGAGGCAATCGTCGATGCAGGTCCCGACTGGATCAAGCTGTTGCTGTTTATTCCCTTCGGCTACTGGGCCGGTGGCCGAAGCCAACCTGTAGGCTGGATCCTTTTCCTGGCGCTCCTCGGGTTCACCGTCGGATTTCTGCACAACGTCGACTGGGCGAGCTTCGATGCGACCTTTTTCTACACCAGATTCGAGGTTTACTTGCCCGCCGTAGCCTTCGGCATGTTCTCCGGTGTCGCCGTGCTGGGGTTGATCGCACTACGTGAGTCCTTCTGGGTATCCGGTACCAGCCGAATCCCCGGCTGGGCCCGGATCGCAGTATGGCTTCTGCTCCTCGCGATCATGCTCGAGGCGCTGTTTCTCTCTTTCTCCCGAACCACCTGGATTGCGTTCGCCATTGCGGCGGCTCTGTTGATGTACCTGGAATGGCGGGCCCGTCGCCACGACAGGGGTCAGAGACAGCAGACCGCAACAATACCGCGGCTTGCTTCCGCTTTGGTCGTCGCGATTGCCCTCGCGCTCCTGCTGTTCACCCAGTGGGACAGAATCACCGAGCGCATGCTATTCGAGCAGCAAACCGCGGCCCGGTTACTGCGGGGGGAGTGGTCCGAAGTCGAATCCAACTCAATGGGGTTACGAGTCCATGCCTTGCGCTTCACGGCCCATCTCCTGTCGGAACGTCCCTGGTTCGGTTGGGGCGCGGGTGCCAGCCACCATCTGATCGCCCAAAGTGAGTGGCCCGAGCTGAGCATGGACGCGAGGATACGGCTGGGGCATTTGCACAACGCCTACGCGGAGATACTGGTCCAGTTCGGAGTCGTCGGATTGGCCTTGACCTCAGCGATTGTCGCGCTGTTGGTCTTCGGGACAGTCAGTGAATGCCTAAATGGCAACGTACACCGGCCCTTCTGCCGTTTCCTGCTTGTAACCCTTGTCTTCATCCTGATCTGGAACCTGACCAGCTACCGCATCGTCCGTCGTGACGGACTCTTCTTCTGGATTATATTCGCCGGCATCGCGTACAGCTTCCGCCTGCGAGCGCTGATTGCAGATGCCCGGGAGCGATCGATTTCCGAGAAAGCGGGATCCCCAGCTTGAGTCCAGGCTTGCAGACGCCGCGCTAACTCGAGACAGCTGGTACCCATTCACATGTCCTTCGAACCGATTCCCCTCTACTGGCGGCGAAAGCTGAAAATTCTGCTGCACAACTTACGAACCCGAGATACGTCTCTTGCCATTCGAGTAACGCGGTCGGGAGATCTATTTCACCTATCGGTGGGCGGCGAGCGCATCGCCATCGTCTCGATCAGCCGATGGTCGAAATACCGCAAGGGTATTCCCTTTCAGATCGAGAAGCTGGCGCGGCGCTATGGCACCTTGCCTTTGCGCGGCCAGCTGTCCGGTCAGACGGTCATCGACATCGGCGCCAACGTCGGAGAGCTCAGCCTCTATTGCCGGCGGGCGGGCGCGAGCGTCTACGCCATCGAGCCGGATCCGGTCAACTACACTGCGCTTGAGCAAAACATTGCCGAAACCGGTATCGAGTCATTTCGGTTGGCGCTCTGGGACAAGGAGGAAACGCTCACCTTCTACTCGTCGGTGGCCGGGGCGGACAGCTCGCTGATCGAGCCCGACACGAACAGCCGCGCGTTGCAGGTGAATGCCTTGCCACTTGACAAATTGACCGAAGACAAGCACATCGGGCGGGTGTTTCTCATCAAGGCCGACGCCGAGGGCGCGGAGCCGGAGGTCCTGAGGGGGGCGAAGAAGACATTGAGGCGCACCTGCTGTGTCTCGATCGATTGCGGTCCGGAACGAAGGGGTGAGCGGACGTTTGAAACCTGCAGGTCCATCCTCAGCGAGCTGGGATTCGAGACCCGCGCACTGGACGAGGAGGGAAATGTCCTGTTCGGTAGGAACCCGGATTGGGACGGGGAATAATCCTCGATTTTCGAGTCTGGCATCAGACCGCAGAGCAGCGGCACGCGTAGACCGCCATGACCTGTTTGAGCTCCCTCAGAAGCCAGCGGCGCTCCTCCGGGGTCAGACCCCGGGTCTCGGCCAGGTCTTCGCCCCGCTCAAGGGCGTCGATATCCCGCCACGCACGGCGGCAGCCCTTTTCGCATAGGGCCTCGAGCCTCGCCTCCAGTCGGTATTTGTCGATGGACTCCAATGCGGCTGTTTCCAGGATTATGGAAAAGGCGTCAGCTGGATCGGCATCTGAGCCACCAATTGGGCGATGTCTCTTGTCCCCTGCTGCAGATCCCCTACACGCCCCTCCTCGCGGTAAAAACGCACCTCAAGCGTCGAGAACAGCCGCAGCAGCTCGTTGGCCGCCAGGCGAAAGGCAGGATTGGACGGGCCGCAATCCGAGACGGCTTCGCGGATGAATGTCTGGTAGAAGAGGAGTCCACCCGGAAGCAAAGCTTCCGTCAGCGCGGGGGCCAGATCCCGATCCAGGAAATGGGATACGAGTATGACGTCGAAGCTCGCGGGCTCAGGCGGCTCTTTGCAAACATCCCGGACCCGGGACTCGATCTGAAGATCACGCGATCCCGCCTCCTGCTGTAGTCGCTCAATGGCGACCCGCGACAGGTCCCAGGCCGCGACATGCAACCCCTGCCGAGCCAGAAGCAACGCGCTCTCACCCAAGCCGCAGGCCAGATCCAAGGCCCGGCCCTTCGTCGGCAACAGGTGCAGGTTCTCGACCAGGACGGCAGCAGCCGGTGGTTGACGGTCGCTGTCGCCGTAGCGCTGGTCCCACTTTGCCCGGAGGATCCGGGACTCCGAATCTTTGTCGCTTGGCGTCACAAGGTGGCCAACCCCCGTGTCAGATCCGCCTTGATATCCTCGATGTCTTCCAGTCCGACGGCGATGCGGATCAGACCTTCGCCGATTCCCGCTGTCTCCCGCTCCTCGTCGGTAAGACGGCCGTGCGTGGTGGTCGCCGGGTGGGTGATGGTGGTCTTGGTGTCGCCGAGATTCGCCGTAATGGAGAGCATCCGCGTCGAATCGATCACCCGCCAGGAGCCTTCGCGCCCGCCACGCACGTCAAAGGCGACGATGCCGCCGGCGGTGCGCTGCTGGGTGCCCACTAAGTAGTGCTGGGGATGGGAATCCAGCCCCGGGTAGTAAACGCGATCCACACCTGGTTGCTCCTGCAGCCAGTCGGCCAGCTCCCGGGCATTGCGCGAATGGGCGAGCATGCGCAGCTCCAGGGTCTCAAGACCCTTGAGAAAGACCCAGGCGTTGAAGGGGCTCATGGTGGGTCCTGCGGTACGCAGCACGCCGAACACCTCTTCCCCGACCAGGGTGCGGTCCCCGACCACCGCACCGCCGACGCATCTCCCCTGCCCGTCCAGGTACTTGGTCGCGGAATGCATCACCAGGTCAGCCCCGAGAGCCAAGGGCCTCTGAAGCGCAGGAGTGCAGAAGCAGTTGTCCACCACGAGAAGACAGCCGCGGGCATGGGCCAGGTCGGCCAGGGCGCGGATATCCACCATCTCGGTAAGGGGATTCGAGGGTGTCTCCACGAAAAGCAGCCGCGTATCCGGCCCGATGGCCGCCTCCCATGCACTCGGGTCGGCCAGGGGCACGTAACTGGTCTCTATCCCGAAGCGGGTCAGGTACTTGTTGAACAGGATTGTGGTACTACCGAAGATGCTGCGGGAGGAGACGATATGCTCCCCGGCCTTCAGCAACCCCATACACAGGGCGAGGATGGCCGACATGCCTGAAGCGGTGGCGACGCAGCACTCCCCTCCCTCCATAGCCGCGAGCCGTTTCTCGAATGCGGACACGGTGGGGTTGGTAAACCGGGAATAGATATTTCCGGATTCGTCGCCGGCAAAACGGGCCGCCGCCTCGTGAGCGCTGGCGAAGACGTAGCTGGAGGTGGTGAAGATGGGCTCGCCATGCTCACCCTCCGGCGTACGCTCGTGCCCGGTGCGAATGGCCAGCGTGGAGAGCGCGAGCTGATCCGGTTCGTTCATGAGCGGCGTCCGGGCGTCGTGCATGATGGGAGGCGGGAGCCGAGGGAACCCGGCGCTTTCTGTGGATCCATGTGTCCTAGGCAGTGTTGTGGAGCTCGATGACCGTGTCGCCATGCGTGGATCTGGACTCCTTTGCGCCGTCATTGCGGTCCCGCTCGAGCCGGTCGAGGTACTTGACGGTAACGTCCCCGGTTACATATTCGCTGTCGAAGACAGAGGTGTCGAAGCGGTCGACGTCGCTCTTTCCTTTCTTCTGTACGGCCTCGATCAGGTCGTCCAAGTCCTGAAAAATGAGCCCGTCCGCCCCCAGCACCTCGCGCACCTCGTCCTCGGAACGGCCGTGGGCGACCAGCTCACTCGCTGCGGGCATGTCGATGCCGTAGACATTGGGATAGCGCACGGGTGGTGCGGCGGAGGCGAAATAGACCCGCCTGGCGCCCACGTCCCTGGCCATTTGAATAATCTGTTGCGATGTGGTCCCGCGCACGATGGAATCGTCCACGAGCAACACGTTTTTATTCCTGAACTCCAGATCGATTGCGTTCAGCTTCTGGCGTACGGATCTCTTGCGCACCTTCTGCCCCGGCATGATGAAGGTACGGCCGATGTAGCGGTTCTTGATAAAACCCTCGGCAAAGCCGATGCCCAACGCGTTGGCGACCTGCAAGGCGGCGGTGCGGCTCGTCTCAGGCACGGGGATGACCACGTCGATGTCGTGATCCGCCCACTCGCGCTTGATCTTCGCGGCCAGCTTCTTGCCCATGCGAAGCCGCGCCTTGTGGACCGAGATGTTGTCGATGATGGAGTCCGGCCGCGCAAAATACACGAACTCGAAAATACAGGGCGAAAGGACCGGCTGCTCCGCGCACTGTTTTGAATAGAGCCTGCCGTCCGGGTCTATGAAGACCGCCTCCCCCGGTGCGATGTCTGCGATGAGATCGAAGCCCAGGGTGTCAAGGGCCACGCTCTCGGAGGCGATCATGTACTCGACACCCTCCTCCGTCTCGCGCTTCCCGTAGACCACCGGCCGAATGCCGTGCGGATCGCGGAATCCGCAGATGCCGAACCCCGGGATCATGGCCACCGCGGCGTAGCCACCACGGCAGCGCCGGTGCACTCCCTCCACAGCGCGGAAAATGTCCTGCTCGTCGATGCGCAGCTTGCCTTTGATCTGAAGCTCGTGGGCGAAAATGTTGAGCAGGATCTCCGAATCCGACTCCGTATTCAGGTGGCGCAGATCCTCCACGAACAGGTCCCGCTTGAGATCTTCCGCGTTGGTGAGATTACCGTTGTGGGCGAGGACGATGCCGTAAGGGGAGTTGACGTAGAAGGGCTGTGCCTCCGCCGAGCTCGACACACCTGCCGTGGGATAGCGCACGTGCCCCAGGCCCATGTCACCCCGCAGCTTGATCATGTGCCGGGTGCGGAAGACGTCCCGGACCAACCCGTTGTCTTTGCGCAAGTGGAGCTTCTCACCCTCGCAAGTCACGATGCCGGCCGCGTCCTGTCCGCGGTGCTGCAGAACCAGCAGCGCGTCGTACAGGGACTGATTGACCGGGCCCTTACCGACGATTCCGACTATGCCACACATGAGGTACCTCGTCGTTCGGTGTATAGAAACACCTCGCCGCGGAGTGACGCGGACAAAAAGCGCGCTCCAAGCAGGGCGACAACCGGCCAGGCTGGCCTGGTCGACGTCCGGGATTTTCTACAAGCTCTTGAGCTTATCCATCGCTTCGGGAGGAATCTGATCGAGTATGAGCTCGGCCAGCGATTGAAAGCGGCCGATGAGGAAGGAACCCTGCCACCAGTGGTCTTCCGGCAATGGCGTAAGCGCCCCCAGGAACACGAGCATCGCCACGAGCACGGCACCACGGGCTGCGCCGAAAACGACCCCCAGGACCCTGTCCGTCCCCGTAAGTCCCGTCTTCTCCACCAACATGGACAACAGGTGTCCAAAGAGGGCCCCGAGGATCAGTATCCCGAACACCAGAATCAGAAAGGCCGCGCCGAGCCGAACTGCAGGGTTTGCGATCCAACGCGTTAGCTCCGCGGCAAGCTCCTTATGGAACATCCAAGCGACGAACACCGCTCCGAGCCAGATAGCGAAAGAGAGCACCTCCCGCAGGAGGCCGCGCGTGAAGCCGACGAGTGCCGAAAGCAGGATGATGCCAATGATGGCGAGATCGACCCATAGCATGACTGCTTGTCCCTTAGGGGTAACGTTGAATCTGGACTTTCAGCCCAGTCTGAGCCGTGATCGACGCGGCCATGGACTCGATCCGATGACGGTCCGCCTCCGGGCCGACGCGAATGCGGTGCCATACCTGCTGCTTCACATCCGCCTGCTCGACGAAGGCAGGGAATCCTTTCTTGCGTAGGTCCTGCTGCAGCCTCATGGCGCTGTTGAGGTCCCGTACGCTGGCCACTTGGACAATCCAGGACGAGATGCCCGCCACCGCCGCAGGCGCCTTTTGAGTCGCCTTCTGCGGCTTCTGAATCGGCGCCGACGGCGGCTCGGGCACCGGTGCCGGTTCAGGTGCCGGCTGCAGTTCCGGGGCCGGCGGCTCCTCCCGTACCAGAACCGGGGGCGGCTCGCGTGCAGATGGAGGCGTGGATTCTCCCAAGGCGGGCGCCTCGAAAATTGGTGGCGCGGCGAGCTCCTGCGGTCGCGTATCGCCGGACTCCGAAACGGGTTGCTCCGGCAACGCAGATACGACGGACTCTTCAGGGCCATCGGACACCGACGCTTCGTAGCCCTGGTCGAACTCCGGCCGCGGAGGAATCGAGAGATCCCGATCGGCTATCGGGCTTATGGCCTCCTCCTCCAACAGCATGGGGAGAAAGATAACCAACAGCAGTACCATGACCGCCGCGCCCACTAGACGTCTTTTTGCCCCTTCCTCCATTCGAGATACCGTAAAAAGCTTGAAAGTTAAGTGAAATGTCCGGCGCAGACGAACGCCGCAGGACGCGAAGTTGGGGATTATATCGCAGTTGCCTCCTCGTGGGACTGCAACAAGGCGGCCTCGACCGTGGTGAAAGAGCCGAACACGAGGATACAGTCTCCCGGCAGGGCCTGCTCCCGGGCTGCTGTCAGCGCCTCATCGACACCGGCGTGCACATGCAAGCTCGCTGGCACCGCGATACCCTCCAGGGCCCTGTGCAGATCGGCGGCCGGCAAAGCCCTCGAATCTCTCGTCTGCCCGAGGTACCAGCGGTCTACCAACGCGGCCAGCGGCTCCGCAATGGCCATCGGGTCCTTGTCCTTCAGCGTAGCGAGCACCGCATGTAGACGACCCGGGCATTGGAAGGAACGCAAGCTCTCTGCCAGCGATTGTGCGGCTTGGGCATTGTGGGCCACATCCAGAATCCAGGTAACCTCGCCCGGTATGACCTGGAACCGCCCGGCCAAGCTGGCTCGCCGCAACCCCGACCGCAGACCGTCGCCGGAAACCGGCAAGAGATGATCCAGGCGAGAAACCGCCATCAGTACCGTGGCGGCGTTGTCGCGCTGGAAGGTACCTCTCAAGGCCGGCGCCGGAAGTCCGGACCAGGAGCGCTCCGGTCCGGTCCAACGCCAGGTGCGCCCTTCCTCCTGCCAGTCGAAATCACGGCCGAGCACGAGCAGGTCGCATCCGAGCCGGTGCGCCCGCTCGATCAGGGAGGAGGAAGGTGCCCGGTGCCCGACGACCGCAGGCCGTCCGTGGCGGAATATCCCTGCCTTCTCAGCGGCTATCTCGTCCAGGGTTTCGCCGAGCCAAGCCGTGTGATCCAGACCGATGGTGGTCACCACAGCCACGTCAGGATCGAGGATGTTGACCGCATCGAGACGCCCGCCCAGACCCACCTCCAGGATGACCAGTTCCGGCGCGGAACGGACGAACAGGTCCAGCGCGGCCAGAGTGCCGATCTCGAAATAGGTTAGGGTCGACTCTCCACGAGCCTCGTCGACCCGCTCAAATGCGGCACAGAGCGCGGCGTCAGCCAAGGCCTTCCCATCCAGGCGTATACGCTCGTTGTAACGCAGAAGGTGCGGAGAGGTGTAACAGCCGGTGCGGATACCGGCGGCGCGGTAAATCGACTCGAGCATGGTGGCACAGGAACCCTTGCCGTTGGTGCCGGCGATGGTGATGACGGCGAAGGGCACGGGCTCGGGACACAGACGCGCCCAAACCGCCGCGACGCGCTCCAACCCGAGGTCGATACTGGTCGGGTGCAGTGTCTCTTGCCAACTGAGCCAGCCTTGAAGGTCATCGAATCGCACGATTGCTACACACTCGGTGGCGCTTAGGCAAGGATAGATCAGAAGTCCGCAAATGAACGCGAAAAGACGCCGATAGGGCGATAGTGTTTGCGGACAAATCACAGCCGCGACACACCGGGGGAATTCAAGGCCGCGGGCGGTGGGTAAGCATCGCGACCAGGTCGGCGATACCGTCCCGCATGTCTCTGCGGTCCATGATCATATCCAGGGCGCCGTGCTCAAGCAGGAACTCGCTGCGCTGAAAGTCCTCCGGTAGTTTTTCCCGGACGGTCTGCTCGATCACCCGCGGGCCGGCAAAGCCGATCAGGGCGTTCGGCTCGGCCAGGTTGAGATCGCCGAGCATGGCCAGACTGGCGGAGACGCCCCCCATGGTGGGATCGGTCATCACCGAGACGAACGGCAGCCCGCGCTCGCGAAGCCGGCCCAGCGCGGCGCTGGTCTTGGCCATCTGCATGAGGGAGAACAGGGACTCTTGCATGCGCGCGCCTCCGCTCGCCGCGAAACAGACAACGGGGGCGCCCTGTCTGATGGCCTCGTCGACTCCCCTCACGAACCGCTCTCCGACCACGGAGCCCATGGACCCACCGAGAAAATCAAACTCGAAAGCGGCCGCCACAACTTCCAGCGCCTTGACGCGACCGCGCATCACTACCAGGGCCTCTTTCTCTGCGGTTTGCTTCTGGGCCGCGGACAGACGCTCCTTGTATTTGCGCAAGTCTTTAAACTTCAAAGGATCGACGGACTCTATATCCGGCGCGATTTCTTCGCATGACTCCGGATCCAAAAAGGCATCCAGACGGCGGCGTGCACTGAGCCGGTTGTGGTATCCGCACTTGGGACATACCTCCAGATTGCGCTCGAGCTCAGCTCGATAGAGGACCGCACTGCAACCGGGGCATTTGGCCCATAACCCCTCCGGCACCGCGCGCTTGCTGCTCGCCTCGGTGCGGATGCGGCTTGGCATCAGTTTGTCGAACCAGCTCATGCTCGTTATGCCTCTTCCCGAAATACTGTCATCGCTTGCTCCCTATCCCGCTCTGCGCGAGGGTCGAGGGAGCGAGCGCGGCCTTCAAGGTCGAAGAATCCGGCTCAGCCCTTGTCCGCACCGTCAATTGCGGCCCGCAAGCCACTGAGGAAATCTCTCACGGCGGCCGGGATATGCTCCGGCGTGCCTGCAAGCTCCTCGATGCGCCCGACGATGGCGCTGCCGACGATGACCGCATCCGCCACGCGCGCCACACGGGCGGCGGTCTCCGCGTCCTTGATACCGAAGCCCACACCCACCGGCAGGTCGATCATGCGCCGAATAGGGTGCAGCTTTTCCGCTACCTCATCGACGTTCAGGTTTCCCGCGCCGGTCACGCCCTTGACGGACACGTAGTAGACGAATCCCGACGCAACTTCGGCGATCTTGCCTATCCGCTCCTCGGTGGAAGTCGGCGCAATCAGATAGACCAGATCGAGCCCTGCATCCCGCAGCGCGGTCACCAGCTCGAAGCTCTCTTCCGGCGGGACGTCCACCACCAGGGTCCCGTCTACGCCGGCCTCTCGGGCCTGGGCCGCGAGCTCGCCATAACCCATGACCTCGATTGGATTCAAATAGCCCATCAGGACCACCGGCGTCTTGTCATTCTTTGCGCGAAACCGCCTAACCATGTCCAAGACGTCGTGCAGGCTGACGTGGTACGCAAGAGCACGCTCGCTGGCGCGCTGGATCACGGGTCCGTCGGCAATGGGATCGGAGAAAGGCACCCCGAGCTCGATCATGTCCGCACCTGCCTCCACCATGGCGTGCATCAGGGGGACGGTGACGGACGGCTCCGGGTCACCCGCTGTAACGAAGGGGACAAGGGCGGTCCTGCCCTGCGATTTGAGTGCGCTGAAGCGTTCCCGGATTCTGCTCATAGCTCGATTCCTTCCCGCGCAGCCACTGTGTGCATATCCTTGTCCCCGCGCCCGGAGAGATTGATCAGAATCGACCGATCCTTCTCCATGGTGGGCGCCAGCTTGGCTGCATAGGCCAGAGCGTGGCTGGACTCAAGGGCCGGAATGATGCCCTCGATCTTGGTCAGGGCGTGGAACGCCGCAAGCGCCTCGTCGTCTGTCACCGCATCGTACCTTGCACGCCCGCTGTCTTTGAGCCATGCGTGCTCGGGTCCGACACCCGGATAGTCCAGGCCCGCGGAAATGGAGTGGGTCTCGATGATCTGTCCGTCCCGGTCCTCCATGAGATAGGTGCGGTTGCCGTGCAGCACCCCTGGCGTGCCGGCGCACAGGGGAGCGGCATGCTGGCCAGTGTCCAGTCCGTCGCCTGCTGCTTCGACGCCATACATGGCGACTGACGCGTCGTTCAGGAATGGGTGAAAGAGCCCGATCGCGTTTGAGCCACCGCCGACGCAAGCGATCAGGGCATCGGGCAGGCGACCGGTGCGGTTAAGCATCTGGGCGCGCGCCTCGCGCCCGATCACCGTCTGGAAGTCCCGGACCATGGCGGGATAGGGGTGTGGACCCGCCACGGTGCCGATGATGTAGAAGGTGTTGTCCACATTGGTGACCCAGTCACGCATGGCCTCGTTGAGGGCGTCCTTTAGCGTACGGGAGCCGGATTTGACGGAAACCACCTCCGCCCCGAGGAGCCGCATCCGGTAGACGTTGGCCTCTTGGCGTGCCACGTCCACCTCGCCCATGTAGACGATGCACTCGAGCCCCAGACGCGCGGCCACCGTGGCAGTGGCCACCCCGTGCTGTCCGGCCCCTGTCTCTGCGATGATGCGGGTCTTGCCCATGCGCTTTGCCAGCAACGCCTGGCCGATGGTGTTGTTCACCTTGTGGGCGCCCGTGTGGTTGAGGTCTTCGCGCTTGAGAAAGATCTGGGCGCCGCCAAGCTCCCGGCTCCAGCGCTCGGCATGATAGACGGGAGAGGGCCGCCCGACATAGTCGCGCAGGTCCGCTTCGAGCTCGGCCAGGAAGGTCTCGTCTTTCAGGTAACATTCATAAGCGGCCCGCAGCTCTCCCAACGGGTGCATGAGCGTCTCGGGGACGAACATACCCCCGTAACGACCAAAGTGCCCGCGATCATCCGGCAGCCGATAACCGTCATCGAGATTCGTCACCATCTTTCACCCCTTGCAGAAATGCCGCGATCTTGACGCTGTCTTTAACGCCTTTCGCCGACTCGACACTGCCACTCACATCCACCGCGTAGGGACCGACGCGGCGTATCGCGTCCCCGACGTTAGACGGACTCAATCCGCCCGCAAGGACAATTTGAGGTGCCAGCCACGCGGGTACAAGATCCCAGTCGAAGCGGCGGCCGGTTCCACCCGGCGCCTTGGGGGCGTAAGTATCCAGCAGCAATGCGCGCGCGCCGCGATAGGCCCGGGCCAGTGCCGTCAGATCCGTCTCCGGGCGCATGCGCGCGGCCTTGATCCAGGGCCTTTGAAATGCGGAGCAATACTCCGGGGGCTCGTCGCCGTGGAACTGGAGCAAGTCAAGCGGAACCCTGGAAAGCACGGAGCGCACGAAAACTGGATCGGCGTTGACAAACAGCCCGACACCGGTCACGAATGGCGGAAGTGCATCCACCAACCGACGCGCCTGCTCAATCTCCACCGCACGCGGGCTGGGTGCGTAAAACACCAGTCCGACGGCGTCGGTGCCGGCTTCAACGGCCGCTGCCAGATCCGCCTCCCTGGTCAAGCCGCAAATTTTAACCCTTGTCCGCTTCATTCGTGAACGCTCAATTACAAACTCGGGATCGGTGACCGCAGGTCACGCTGCGGAAGCACGATCTCCGGCGCGTAATCCACACGCAGGAAATACAAGCCCTGGGGAGGTGCGGTAACGCCGCCGCGGGTGCGATCACGAATCCGAAGCAGGTCTTTTGCCCACGAGACAGGCACATCCCCGGATCCGATGGCCATGAGCACACCCGCTATGTTCCTCACCATGTGGTGCAGAAAACCATTTGCGCCGATGCGCAGCTCAAGCAGTTCTCCGCGCTGTTCAAGATCAAGGTAGTGCACGCGCCGAACCGGAGATTTCGCCTGACACCCGAGGGCGCGGAAGCTCGAGAAATCGTGCTCACCAACCAGCTCCCGGGCAGCGCGGCGCATTCGGTCCAAGTCCAGCTCCCCGTGTACCCACACCGCCCGGTCGCGCCTCAGGGCCGAGCGCGTTTCCCGCAACATAATCAGATAACGGTAGTGACGTGCGGTTGCGCTGAACCGGGCATGAAAGTCCCCACCGACGGGGCTTGCCCAGAGAACATTGACGTCCGACGGCAGATTGACGTTGGTGCCCAACACCCAGGAGCGCTCACTGCGGCACGCCCACGTATCGAAGTGGATGACCTGCTCCAGCGCATGCACTCCCGCATCGGTGCGCCCGGCACAATGGGTGCGTACAGGGTGGTTTGCAACCCTACTAACGGCCTGCTCCAGCTGCTCCTGTACGGTTCGCATCTCCCTTTGCATCTGCCATCCGTGGAACGCCGCCCCGTCGTACTCGATACCCATGGCGATGCGCATAGAATCATCTGCGGGCATTTATCGACCTTGCTCGGCTCGCAGACCTGATGTCGGGATAATCGGACGGGAACGTCGAGCTTCTTGGTGACGGGATTCACCGAACGCGACTGGTATCCAGGCGCGCCGGCTCGGCGCGTCCGAATCCTTGGAACCGAAAATCAGCCGAGCTGCTCCATCATTTCCTTCGCCTCCGCTCGTTGCTCCTCGTTGCCTTCCAGGGCAACCTCTTCAAGGATAACCCGCGCCGCCCCAGGGTCCTCCATTTCCATGTATGCCCTGGCGAGATCGATCTTCGTGGCCACCTCGTCCCACATACCGGAATCCATTTGCCACTGAGACGAGAGGGCATCGCTTTCGAGGCTGTCCTTACCCACCGGTGCAATGTCCAGCGAATCCCCAAGCAAATCCTCCGAGGCAGGCCTTTGAGCCTCCGCTGAAACGGGCTCGCCGAAAATCTCCCGGTTGGAAGAGCTGGCCAAGTCCAGGTCGCGTAGGCCGTCGAAATCCTCGAGCTGCAGCTCCAGATCCGAAACCGCTCCTGAAATCTCCGGCGTAACCTCGCTCTCCGGAGCTTGCGGAGCATCACTGAAAACCTCTAGATCCTCGACTTCCAGCTCCAAGTCCCGGAACCGCGTGTCCTGCGCATCGTCCGACGGAGGCACCGCCTTCACAACGCCCCCTGCATCCCTATGGCCGGGCTCCGGCGCCGCCGGCCCCCGTCCTTCGTCGAGCGAAAGCGGCGGAAACGTCACTGTCCGGGGCTGCGCCGGCGTTTGAGACGCCTCACCATCCTGGCTTCCGTCGCCGCTATCAGCCGGGGCAGAACCTTCGCCGTCTTTGCCCTTGAGATCGCGGAGCATACCCTCGAGACGCCGCCATTGATCCGGATCGGTCCGATCGCCGCCGGTTTGATGCATTTGCCCCATGATCGCCGTCATGGCTCGCAGATCCCCGGAACCGTAATAGGCCTCAGCTAGCTTATATTTGACATCCAAACGGTCCGGAGACCTCTCTACTTCCTCTTCCAGCAGAGATTCCGCTTCACGATAACGTCCGTATGCGATATAGACGTCGGCCTCCGAGATAATATCCGCCTCCTCGGTCTCATCCTTCAGACTTTCTATCTCGCTGTAAGGCGACGGCGTTGACGCCGATAACTCGGCACTCTCCGCCGTATGCTCTGGCGAAAACTCCGACGCAATGACAACATCCCCGGCCATCGTCGCCGCTTCCGGTACGAGTTCCGCAGGCATCGCGACCTCTTCCAAGCTCTTGCGGCGCTTATAAACAACCCAGCCCAACAAGCCAAGCAGCAGCGGAATCACCGCCGCCAATGCCAGCATGGGCTTGGGCATCGACTCCCAATAGTATGGAGGGACTATGGGATCCGTCGCCACCTCGGGCGCCGGCGGCGCCTCTGCGGGTGGCGCTTCGTCTGGGACGGATGCGGAGGCGGCCTCTGTGCTCTCGGCTTCACCCGATGCATCGATTCGCTCTTCGGCGCCAGGGGTCGACTCTGCACCGGTCGTTTCTGCTACCAGATCCTCCGGACGCTTTAGACCGGCTGCCTGGAGCTGTGCAAACCGCTCATCGCTGAGCTTGAGCAGGCGCTGAATGTCCGCCAGCTGGGTCTCCAGCTCCCGCACTCGGCTACGCAGCTCCTCGGTTTCCTGCCGATTGCTCTCACCGGACTCCTGCACCATCAAGAGGTCCTGTTTGACGGTGCGCAGATCCGATGCTCCGGCCTGTCCTTCCTGCGCCCCCTCCGGGGTAGTCGCCGCCCCGACGCCGACGTCTTTTTGAGCCTCCACTTGGGGCGACGGTGCCTCGGTCGGCGTGGGTGTGCGCGCGGCCTGCCCGGCCGTTCCTGCGATCTTGAGGCGATCCTTCGGTGCACGCGCCGCCGTAATATCCGTCAGAGGGGTTGCGGTGACACTCTCGCCCTGCAAAGCGGCTTGGAACTGGCGCTCCGCCGCACGGGCATCAAGCGCGTGGAGCTCCGCAGACGTTGGGATCTCGAGCACCTTGCCGACCTTGAGAAGGTTAATATCGCCGCGGATGAACGCCTTCTGATTGCTGCGGTACAGCGCCATGGCGGTTTGGGAGACGCTGGCGCCGGACTTTGCGGCCATCTTCCGCGCGATTTTCCACAGCCCGGCGCCCGACTCCACCGGACCGTAGCGCATCGGAAAAGCAGAAGCATCCGCCGACGAAGGCGCCGACTCTCGTGACTCCGCAGGGGGGGCAGACGCTGCCCGCGGAGCCTCGGGCAGAGCGATCGCCGGCTGCTCGACTCGCGGCAACGGACTGTCCACCGTAACCGGTGGATCAAGGAGTACCGTGTACTCTTTGACCGACTGCCCCGCGGGCGATTTGACTTCGATCAGGAAGTCCAGGTACGGCTCGCGAACCGGATCTTGGCTCGTAACACGGATGACGGGAATGCCCTGAGGTGATACCTCAGGGGTAAAGCTCAACCCTTTGAGAAAAGCCGGCCGCGGCGCGCCGGCTTTGTTGAACTCCTCCTCTGAGGCGAGCAGGACCTCTACCGTGCCGACTTGATCGGGGTTGATCTCCAGCAGCTCAATCTGGCCCGCGAAGGGCTCGTTCAGTGCAGATTGGGCACTGATTCCGCCTAGGCTCAGCGCCTCGGCAGCCGCCGGCAACAGGGCCAGAGAGACCGCCGACGCCAGAATTAACTTGCGAAACATCCCTCTCCCTCGCTTAACCGCTCGGCAACAGGTCTGCCGGATTAACACCGGGAACCGCGCGCCCCGACCAAAATTGGTATCAGGGGGCGATGCGGCCGCGCATCGATCTTTAACATTGTGTGAGAAATATATCCTAAATACTGGAGTTTGAGAAGGTTTCCAGCAGGATTTTGCTTTTACCGGCGAAGCGCGAACACAAAAAGAGGGGCACGCCGACACCCAGCGGCTGCTGTTCCTGCCGGATAACCGGACCATCTCCTCAGCGCTCCAGCAACAGGCGCAGCATGCGCCGCAAAGGCTCCGCGGCACCCCAGAGGAGCTGGTCGCCGACGGTAAAGGCCGAAAGATAGCGCTCTCCCAGGTTCATCTTGCGTAGCCGCCCTACCGGCACCTCCAGGGTGCCGGTAACGGCGACCGGTGAAAGCGCCTGAACGGTTGCCTCCCGATCGTTCGGAACCAGCTTCACCCAGTCGTTGGCAGACGCGATCATGCCCTCTATCTCGTCCGTCGGGACATCCCTGCGCAGCTTTATGGTCAATCCTTGACTGTGGCAGCGCATGGCACCGATGCGCACGCAGGTGCCGTCGATGGGAACCGGATGCCCTTCGCGGCCGAGGATCTTGTTGGTTTCCGCGATACCCTTCCATTCCTCACGACTCTGCCCATTCTCGAGCTGGACATCGATCCAGGGTATCAGGCTGCCTGCAAGCGGGGCACCAAATTCGCTGGTCGGAAATTCCGCCCCGCGCATGGTCCCGGTCACCACCCGGTCGATCCCGAGGATGGCCGATGCGGGGTCCGAGAGCAACTGCGCCGCACTCGCATACAGGGCACCCATCTGATTCAGGAGCTCGCGCATGTTCTTGGCGCCCGCACCCGAAGCGGCCTGATAGGTCATGGCGCTGATCCACTCGACCAGATCCTGTCGGAAAAGGCCTCCCACCGCCATGAGCATCAGGCTGACGGTGCAGTTGCCGCCAATGAAATCGCGCTTGCCTTCCGCAAGGGCCGCGTCGATGACGTCCCTGTTTACCGGGTCGAGCACAATGACACTCTCGGGCTCCATGCGCAACGTAGATGCCGCATCGATCCAATAGCCGCGCCAGCCGACGGCGCGAAGATCGGCGTAGACCTCTGTGGTGTAGCCACCCCCCTGGCAGGTGACGATGACGTCCATGTCTGCGAGGGCATTCAGGTCCTTGGCGTCTAGCAAAGGAGCACTGCCTCGCCCCACGTCCGGACCCTCTCGACCCTGTTGCGTGGTCGTGAAGAAGATCGGCTCTGCGATTTCCGCGAAGTCGTTCTCCTCCTGCATCCGGCCCATCAGCACCGAGCCCACCATGCCGCGCCATCCGACGAAGCCCACCCGATTCATTTCCAAACTCCAGTTCAGCGGACCAGATGCCGCAACGATTTATAACCCGTTAAATGAGCTTAACTAAGAATCACGCTGATAACCCGAATAACGGAACCTATATGTCGCGCTGAACCTATTCGCAAAATTCATGTAGTTTGCGTAATTTTTGATTTCAATATAGCTCCGAGGAGAGGCGTGTCGCGCGTACCGGCACTCAAGCTGCACTGCCCATGGCCTGCACGACCGCGTCGCCCATCTCCGCGGTACCGACTTGGCGCATGCCCTCGGACATGATGTCCGCTGTGCGCAGACCGGCATCCAGGACGGCCGAGACCGCGCCTTCGATGCGCTGCGCCTCCTCAGGCTCGTTCAGAGAATACCGCAGCATCATCGCGACGGATAGGATGGTGGCCAACGGGTTTGCAATCCCCTCGCCGGCGATGTCCGGAGCCGAGCCATGAATGGGCTCGTACATGCCCTTCCCCGCTTGGTCCAAAGAGGCCGAAGGCAGCATGCCGATGGACCCGGTCAGCATGGCGGCGGCATCAGAGAGAATGTCGCCGAACATGTTGGTGGTGACCATCACGTCGAACTGCTTGGGCGCCCTGATAAGTTGCATGGCCGCATTGTCGACGTACATGTGGCTGAGCTCCACGTCCGGATATCCGGCACCCACCTCGGTGGCGACCTCGCGCCACAGCTCGGTGCACTCCAGCACGTTCGCCTTATCGACCGAGCAGACGCGCTTGTCACGCTTGCCGGCGATATCGAAGGCCAGCTCGCAGATGCGCCGGATCTCGGACTCCTTGTAGACCAGGCTGTTGATGCCTTCGCGCTCGCCATCCTCGCGGGTGTGCACACCCCTCGGCTGGCCGAAGTAAATGCCGCCGGTGAGCTCGCGCACGATCATGATATCCAGGCCTGAGACCAACTCGGGCTTCAAGGACGACGCATCAGCCAATTGGGGATACAGGATCGCCGGACGCAGGTTTGCGAACAGCCCCAGCTTGGCACGCAGACCCAGCAGGCCCTTCTCCGGGCGAATCTCTATGGGTAAGGGCTCCCACTTGGCACCGCCGACGGCCCCCAGCAGCACCGCGTCCGATTCCTGCGCCAGCTCCAGGGTGGCGTCCGGCAAGGGGCCGCCGGTAGCGTCGATGGCAGCCCCGCCGACCAGGGCCTCGTCGATCTCAATGTCCAGCCGCGCGTTGTCGCGAAGCCACGTCAGCACCTTCACCGCCTCGATTACGATCTCGGGACCGATGCCGTCTCCCGGCAGGATAAGAATCTTCTTGCTCACTCTCGATCTCCGTTAGCGTTCTATTTGCCGGGTGAACAACCAGGGGACGTCAGCCCTGCGCCGCTCTTCAAAGGCCCGAATCTCATCCAGGTGCTGCAGCGTCAGCCCGATGTCGTCTAGACCCTCGATCAAGCACTGCTTGCGAAATGGATCCACCTCGAAGGAGATCGCACCTCCTTCGGACGGCGTCAAGATCTGACTCGGCAGGTCCACCGCAATACGCAGCGCTTGCACACCACCGGCGAACTGGAACAGGACTTCTACGGTCTCCGGCGGCAGCGCGACGGGCAGGATGCCGTTTTTGAAGCAATTGTTGAAAAAGATATCCGCAAAGCTCGGCGCGATGATGACGCGGAAGCCGAAATCCGCCAACGCCCAAGGGGCGTGCTCCCTGGACGAGCCACAGCCGAAATTCTCGCGGGCAAGCAGGATCGTAGCCCGTTGGTAGCGCGGGTTGTTGAGGATGAAATCCGGATTCAGGGGCCGGCCGCTGCTGTCCATACCTGGCTCACCGCGGTCCAGATAGCGCCACTCGTCGAACAGGTTGGGACCGAAGCCCGTACGCTTGATGCTCTTCAGAAACTGCTTGGGGATGATGGCGTCCGTGTCCACGTTGGCTCTATCCAGCGGGCAGACGATACCGTCGAAATTCTTGAACTTTTCCATTACAGATCCCTCACGTCCACGAAGTGGCCGCTGACGGCTGCGGCGGCCGCCATCGCGGGGCTCACGAGGTGGGTGCGCCCTCCCTGCCCCTGCCGGCCCTCGAAGTTACGGTTGGACGTAGACGCACAGCGCTCACCGGGCTCCAAGCGGTCCGCATTCATGGCCAGGCACATGGAGCAGCCGGGCTCGCGCCACTCGAAGCCTGCCTCGATGAAAACCTTGTGAAGCCCTTCCGCCTCCGCCTGCTCCTTCACCAGACCCGAGCCCGGCACCACCATGGCGAGCTTGATGCCGTCCGCAACCTTACGACCTTTGGCGATCTGGGCTGCGGCCCTCAGGTCCTCAATCCTGGAGTTGGTGCAGGAGCCGATGAACACCTTGTCGGGGCGGATTTCGGTAATGGCCGTACCAGCCGAAAGCCCCATGTAATCGATGGCGCGGCGGATACCGTCCGCCTTCACCGGATCGCTTTCGGCTTCGGGATCAGGCACGCGCTCATCCACCGGTACGACCATCTCGGGAGACGTACCCCAGGTCACTTGCGGCTTAATGGCGGCGGCGTTGAGACGGACCACACGGTCGAAGCTGGCATCCTCGTCAGTCACCAGAGTGCGCCAGTTCTCGACAGCGCGCTCGAACAACGCACCCTCCGGGGTGAAAGGTCGGCCGCGGGCGTACTCAGTGGTCTTCTCGTCCACGGCGACCAATCCGGCGCGGGCACCCGCCTCGATGGTCATATTGCAGACTGTCATCCGCCCCTCCATAGAGAGGGCCCTGATGGCATCTCCGCCGAACTCGATGACGTAGCCAGTCCCGCCGGCGGTACCGATCTCGCCGATGATGGCCAGCACGATATCCTTGGCGGTCACGCCCCGCCCCAAGTCACCGTCCACGCTTACCAGCATAGTCTTGGACTTGCGCTGGATCAGGCACTGGGTGGCCAGCACATGCTCCACTTCGGAGGTGCCAATGCCGAAGGACAGCGCCCCGAAGGCACCGTGGGTGGAGGTGTGCGAATCGCCGCAGACCACGGTCATGCCCGGCAGGATGAACCCCTGCTCCGGCCCGATCACATGGACGATGCCCTGGCGCGGGTCGTCCATCCCCAACTCGGTGATGCCGAAATCCACGCAGTTCTCGGCCAGGGTCTCGACCTGCAGGCGTGAGACCGGATCGGCGATTCCCTGCGCCCGGCCCAGCGTCGGGACATTGTGATCCGGGACGGCCAGATTGGCCTCAACGCGCCAGGGTTTGCGCCCCGCCAGCCTCAGGCCTTCGAAGGCCTGAGGCGAGGTAACCTCGTGCACCAGCTGGCGGTCGATGTACAACAAGGCGGTGCCGTTGTCGTCGTAGCGGACGACGTGCTCGTCCCAAAGCTTGTCGAAGAGGGTCTTGGCGCCCATGGGTTCGGCCTCTGCGCAGAACAAAGCTTTAAAGCATAGTCCGCTCGCAGCACCGACGCAACGGGAAGCCTTGTCCATCTTCGGCCGTGTCAGCCAGCGCCTGGCGCCACACATTAACACCGAGCAGGCGATCACCGATCTATTGGCCGCCGCGCACTGCCCGCAGCCGCCATTGCGCGGGGCTAGCTACGAGATTCTGTTTGGCTTAGGTAGAGTTTCCTCAGTAAGTCGGCGCCCAGTTGAACCTGGCGCTCCGAGGCTGACGGTTGCCTGAAAGCATGCAGACGTTCTCCTGCCAAGTGATCCTCTGGAGGGCTGCAACGACTCCTGCAGCACCCTGATGGCAGCGGGCGAAAAAGATCCTCAGCAGGATCAGCAGGTTCATCACCAGGAAGATGCTGTTGATCCACGCTGAGGAGGTATCGGCGCGCTTCGCCCGGATGTAGTTCAGACGGTAGCCGTTCTTGCCCTGGCCGAACTTGCCCTAGATGGGGATGCGCTGCAGATACTCTTCGCGCCGTTGGGCCTTGAGCCGTTTAAGTTCTTCCCGGTTGTCCGTTGTGACCTTCTTCGGTCGCCCCGGTGGCTTCCCAGCGAAGCGGATGCCCCGCGCGTTGAGGTAACTGCGATTGGCGCGTGTGCCGTAGAGCGGATCGCCCAGCACAGCTTGCGGATAATGTCCGTAGCGTTCTCGGTAGGCCCAGACCTGCGCGGGCAGGTCACGGCCTTCGTGGAAGGCATCCCAACGCAGACGGTCCACCCGGGCGAGGCCCGCACCGTCCAGGCTGACGCTCAGTTTGGCGCCGAACTCCACGGCCTTGTCCTGCTTTCCCCGCACGATGGGGCGGACATGCGGTTGGCTGATGCTGACGATACGATGGCCGCAGCGCCGGGTGTTGGTTCGATGTCTTGGGATAGAGCCGGTCGATGATCCGTTCGCTGAACTGCCGTGCCTCGTTGAGCAGGCTCAGGTCCGTCGGGTAGCGGATCGCTTGCTCGGCGACCGTGGCATCGAGAATCAGTTTCCCCTGCCGAGGCGCCGCCACAGCCGGCTCGACCGCTTCTTTACCCTGCACGCCCGGGCCGGACGAATCCTCATCCTGATCCGATGCATCGATTCGATGCTCGGTGCCGCTCGCACCCCGTTCGCTCTTTGCCTTCTCGGCCCGCACGGCGCCAAGAATGGCTTGATGAAACGCCCCGAACACCGCCTGGCCCATCCGCTTGCGGATCTGCACAAACAGCGACGGGGCAAACGCGGGCTCGCGCGTATAGCCCGCCGACCCCGCGAAGTACTGCAGATACGGGTTCTCCTGGATCTGCAGCACCGTTTCCTCGTCCGACAAGCACAGCTTGTGCTTGATGATCACCGCCCCGATGACCAACCGAGCGTCGTTGGCTCGTCGGCCCTGGCTCGATGACAGGCCCGCATAGTAGCCTTCGGCCAATTCATCCCAAAAACCGTATTCACTCAACTTGACCCCAGGAAGTAGCCACCGGCACCTTCGGCGCTATGGCTGCGCGCTTTGACGGGGCCGCCGGGGCCTTCGCCAACCTCGTCGTCATCCTGCTCTATTTCACGTGCGTCGCGGCAATCGCCGCTGTCTATCCGGAGACCACAGCCGGTTGGGCGGTCTTCGTCGCCCTCTGGACCACCGGGCTTGGCTACATGACCGCAACTGTCTTTTACCAGTTTGCCGTTTTCGCTCGTCACCCCGGCATCTCGCTGGCTTGGATCGGCGGCATGCTGGCCATCTTCACCTTCGCAATGCTGGTGATGCGCTACTGGGTGAAGCGGTATTTCGCACCCGCTCGGTCGGCGCGCGAGAGCGTTTGATAGAGGGCGAGGTGTTTTTCCGATGATTCTGTCAAAGCTCACCGAGTACCTGGCCGAGCAAAAACGCGCCGCGCTGATCGATATGTCTCGTCACCTGGGTTCGGACCCGGAGGCAGTACGCCGTATGCGCTCAATGCTGGAGCGCAAGGGTCGCGTGCGGAAAACGCCAGCTGGCACCGCCTGCGGCGGCGGCTGTTGCAAGTGCGACCCGGCGTCCATAGAGATGCACGTATGGACGGTCGCCGAGAACCTGCGAATAGGCCGGCGAAACAGACGGTAATCCCACGACCGGTGACCGGCAGCAACACAACTGCAACCAAGTCCTGCTGATCCGGAGCGTAACTGGCGGCTCAAAGCGTGGTACAGACATTGATGATATTCGATAAATGTCTGTTGCTGGCTGGACGGCAGACTCTCGAAAAGCCCTGTCCTCTGGCATCAGCGAGCGATCCCCCCAGGTGGGGGAATCGCTCACCACAGGCCAGCGGATACCCGACATCAGAGATCAAACGCCGTAACCGGCGAAGCTGACGAGGGCCGCCATATTCCATTCACCAGTCGCCAGATCTGGCATCCAAGCGCGATCGCTGCCCAGATAGGAGGTGGTGTCGTACTCCAGGAGCCCGATCAACACTTCGGCGATGATTCGCCCGCCGACCGGCCCCAGCTGCTGCCCGTTGGAGAGACTGCCCTCGGCTAAGACGTAGAGCCACAGCGGCGTGCATTTCGCGAGCTGTTCCGGCAAGCCGAGGCCGCTTAAATCGGGCATCGGCAGCGCCTCGCCGTAAGCC
>CALOFM010000008.1:0-16520 GCA_942492625.1 uncultured Gammaproteobacteria bacterium
CGCGTTCCTGCGTGCCAAGCTGGGCGAGACCTTGTCCGCGCGTGGCATCGCACCCCATGTCTTCGAGCGCCGGGAGGAAGCCCAGGCATTCCTGTCCCGGCACAGCGGCGACGCCGGCCATCGGACCTGACCCGGATCGCCGCTCCGGCGCAGCGCGTAAACCGCTGTGATCGCGTCGACCTAGCAACCAGAACAGAGGTGGCCCCGGAAATTCGCAGAGCGGGAATCACCGTCGCAGGATTCCTTGACACCAAGAAGGCGCGGTATGGAAGCCGCAAAACAGCTAAGAGATCGCAAGCGCCGGTGATCACATCGGCGTGAGGCGTTTCATCAAGCCGCGTCGCTGGAACAGGTCCGGCGGAATCAACCTGAAGATCCGATGAAATTATCCGGGCCCGGGGGCGAGGCGGCCGGCCGGTGATTCCGGCACAATCTGCAGGGATCGGCCTTCGTCTTTCTCGACCAAGGCACAAATGCGTACCGGATGTTACTGGAACGACCCCGAGAGGCTCGACCTCCCTGACCCGCAGCGCTACCGATCGAAGGCTTCCGGGAGCAGGCGATCGAACTCCTTCTTGACCACCTGGTAACATTCGCACACGCGTGCCTCCAATCCGGGCCGATCGACCACCGTGATGTGGCCCCGACTGTAGCGAATCAATCCCGCGCGTTGCAACTTTCCAGCCGCCTCGGTGACGCCTTCACGGCGCACCCCGAGCATGTTGGCGATCAGCTCCTGGGTCATGGTCAGCTCGTTCGAGGGCAGGCGGTCCAGGCTCAGCAGCAGCCAGCGACACAGCTGCTGGTCCACCGAATGATGCCGGTTGCAAACCGCGGTCTGCGCCATCTGGGTCAGCAGCGCCTGCGTGTAGCGCAGTAACAGGCGCTGCATCGGACCGGCGCGAAAGAACGCGTCCTTCAACAGCTGTCCCTTAAGCCGGTAGGCGTGGCCCGCGCTTTGCACGACCGCCCGACTAGTGGTGGTCTCGCCACCCATGAAGAGGGAAACGCCGACGATACCCTCGTTGCCGACCACGGCGATCTCGGCCGATGCGCCATCCTCCATGACATAGAGCAGGGATACGATGCAGGTGGTAGGAAAACAAACGTGGCACATCTGGATGCCGGGCTCGCAAACGGCCTCGCCGAGCGGCATCGGGACCAGCTCCAGATGGGGGAAAATGCGCGCGCTTTCGTTCTCCGGCAGGGCGGCGAGCAGGTGGTTCTGACGGGGGTCATGAACGCCCGGCATAAGCAAACTCCCGATCATCGGTCACGATCAAACCGATTCACCGACGCAGTCGAATCCCCGGTTCAATCGCCATGGCGATAATCTTACCCGACGCCGCCAATGTGCGATAGTAGGCCGGCGCGGTGGGGAGAGCGGCGCGACCGGCATGACATTTCTTTGTCGAGTAGGAGGCACGCCCGAAGGCGGCGCAGCAGCCGGTGCCGGGCCGCCGGTTTAGCGGCATCCGTGGCCAGAGCGATCAGACGAACGGCAGCGGGCGCGATCGGCGCGGCGGAGCTCGATTCCGACCAGGGACCGGTGCGCCAGTGTAACGACAGGCCGGCGGCGTTGGTGCTCGTGTAGGCAGCAGCCGTCGCTGATCACTTAATCGAACCGCTGGACCCTCATTGCAGGACGTGAGGGCCGGCACAGGTCACTTGGTCTCCACTAAACGCCTAGCGCCGGGCGTCCACGAGGACGATTCGCCCAATTGCGCTTCACGCGTAGCGACCGCCTCGCGATCTTCCGGGCGATTGGGAGCCAAACATTTTTCAACATCGATTCGAACAAGTGATCAATCCACCCGGAAAGACGTCGCGACGGGCAAACTGCCCGGCGTGCGAAACACCGGCCATGATGGAGCCGAATCACCGTTGCCGCTGCACCAACGCCTGAAACACGATGGCAGTTGTTGGGAAACGCCGTTCCCATTCGATGCGAGGGGCGCGCCCTGTGCGCGCCAGACGCAACATCGAGAAGACGTTAGAGTCGTCAAAGCACACCGACAGATTAATCGAGCTATTCCCGCGCATAGCTGTTACTGTATCGGTTGAGAGGACATACCGATCGCCAGATCGGGACAAGGCTCCCGCCGATTTTGACGAAATCCAACCGATTCTCCGACTAGACTCATAGCCCCCTCCTCCCGGTGCCGACATTGCGGCATTACTCTGTCGAAGAGATTTTCGTGCTTGGTGTTTTCGATAGTGTCATATTTTCCAATGCACGAATTTTCAGAGATTGAACGTCATGAACATTTACGTAGGCAACCTTCCCTACAGCGTTACCGATACGGACCTGCGCGAGACCTTTTCCCGATTCGGTGAAGTCTCCCAAGTCAACCTGATTGCGGACAAGTTCAGCGGTGAATCGAAAGGCTTCGGCTTCGTCGAAATGGACAACAACTCACAGGCCGATGCGGCGATCAAGGGCCTCAACGGCACTGACATGAAAGGTCGCAACGTTACGGTCAACCAAGCAAAACCCAGGGCCGAACGCTCCTCGCGCGGGCCGCGTTTCTAAGGGAGTGACGGACCCCACCGTCGGCCTGATCCGGAACCTTGTTCCGCGATGAGGAAAGAAAAGCCCGGCTCAGGCCGGGCTTTTTTTGGATGAAAATACCTCTCGCCGCTCCGGCAAATTCGGATCGGTTGCGCATCGCCGTCAGTGTCATCACCCAGTTCAGCTGCGGGCCATGCTGCGGGCCAACGCCGGGCTGAATCTTCGGGTGCTGTTTCCCATGATCGGAAATAATGCTAATCCAATATTGCGACGCTTGGATCCATGAACCCTTCGGCATGCAATCGATAGGAAAACTACCTTTGCATCCATTCGCCGGCGGCCGACTGCGGGTGACGCCCTTGGGCAGCAGCCTCGGTTTTTTCGTATCTGCCACCACATAAGCTGCGAAGCAATCGAGACGCTCATCGCCGCGTCTCGACCAAGCCTTCTCGGAGAGGGCGCAACTTCCGCTTCGACCCTAGGCCTAAATTTCGTACTCGCGCGGCACGCACAAGCATCAGAGAAAACGAAGGAGTCCCGAATGAACGTCAGCGAAGCAATCACTGCTCGTCGAGCCATCAAGTGGTATGACCCGGATCACAGGATGCCGGAAGGGACCTTCCGGAACCTGATGGAGCACGCCATCCTCACGCCCACCGCGTTCAACATCCAAAACTGGCGGTTCGTGAGGGTACGCGATTCCGAGCAACGCAAGGCGATCCGGGTCGTTGCCTGGGACCAGGCACAGGTGACCGATGCCTCGGAGCTTCTTGTCTTGTGCTTCGACACCAAGGCATGGGCTCGGGAACCAGAAAGCTACTGGCGCAACGCGCCCAAAGAGGTGCAGGATTTTCTGGTTCCCGCCATCGCCCAGTACTACGAAGGTAAGCCCCAGGTCGAGCGGGACGAAGGAATGCGCTCCTGCGGCCTCGCGGGCATGGCTATCATGCTGATGGCCAAGGAGCTCGGCTACGACTCCTGCCCCATGGACGGCTTTGACTACAAGGCGGTCGCTGACATCGTCAAGCTTCCGCCCGACTACGAGATCGCCTATATGATCGCTATCGGCAAGGGTACTAAGGCTGCCTGGCCGAAGCCGGGGCAGTTGCCACTGGATCAGGTGATGGTCGAGGATCGCTTCGACGGCTGACGCAAAAGCGCTGCGGACGGTCAGATTCCGCCGGGGCCTAGCGCTTACTTCAACGCAATCGTGGATATTATGTCTGACCTGTTGTTCGCCGCGGTCAGCGTCGGCGCCGGCCTTTTGTTCCTGGTTGCGGGTGGTGAGCTGCTGGTGCGCGGGGCTTCGGCCCTGGCGGCACTTCTGCGAATATCGCCCCTGGTGATCGGACTGACGGTGGTCGCGTTCGGCACGAGCGCCCCAGAACTCGCGGTGAGCGTGCAGGCCGCCTACGCCGGTAACAGCGACCTTGCCATCGGCAATCTCGTGGGGAGCAACATCGCCAATGTGCTCCTCGTACTCGGACTGGCCGCCCTTGTCGCCCCCATCACCGTCTCCAGCAAGCTGGTCCAGTTCGACGTGCCGCTGGTGATCGGCGCCTCCCTGCTTCTGCTCCTGTTCGGACTAGACGGCGCGATCCAGGTCTGGGAGGGCATATTGCTTCTGGGTCTGCTTGGAGCCTACACCATCTGGTCGATTCGGCAGGGACGTGCCGAGTCCGAGTCGGTGCAGGCGTCTTTCGGCACGTCGCCTTCGACTGATCGAACCACGCGGACGATCCTGATAAACGTCGCTCTCGTAGTCCTGGGCCTGGTGCTGCTCGGGCTGGGTGCCCGCTGGCTGGTCGACGGCGCTGTCGCGATCGCCCGGTTCATGGGCGTCCAGGAGCTGGTTATCGGGTTGACGGTCGTCGCCATCGGGACCTCGATGCCGGAGCTGGTAACGACAATCGTCGCGAGTCTGCGCGGCCAGCGGGATCTTGCGGTGGGCAACGTGGTGGGCAGCAACCTGTTCAACATACTGGGTGTGCTGGGCGTGGCAAGTATTGTGGCCCCCAACGGTATTCCAGTCTCGGAGGCCGCGCTGGCCCTGAATATCCCCATCATGATCGCAACTGCCGTGGCCTGTCTGCCGATCTTCTTCACCGGCCACAGAATCGCCCGCTGGGAGGGCGGCCTGTTCGTCCTCTATTACCTGGCCTACATAACCTACTTGGTGTTGGATGCCACGGGTCACTCCGGCAGCGCGGGATTTGCACTGGTGATGACGGGCTTTGTCTTGCCCCTGACCGTCATAACACTTGTCGTGTGCACGCTCCGGGCCTCTCACGCCAGCGCCACGTCGTCGGATTGCAGCTAGTCCCGCACGCTGCTCAAGATCGGGAGTACGCTGGCCGTTCAGCTTGTTTTCCTAGAGGATTGGCATTGGGCGACGGGCCGCCCGCAGGTTCTGGACTGAAGCGTGCGGCAAGACCCGCCGGGCGAAACCCCCGTGCTCGTTCTGCCGTTAGGACCCGCCGACGGGATCGGGCAGAGAGCGTTACGCCATCTAACCGTCGTCACGCGCATCGATGCAAGCAGGGCCCGTCTGCTCGCACCGGGACTTTGACACCGAAATCGACTGGAGACGCACGATGACCGAACCCTGTTCACTGGTAATCTTCGGTTCCACCGGCAATCTGGCTCGCAACAAGTTGTTGCCGGCCCTTTACCACCTGGAACTGGCGGAACAGTTGACCCCATCCACCCGTATCGTCGGCTTCGGTCGCCGCGAATGGTCGGATGCGGACTGGCGCGACGAGGTCGCAAGGTCCCTGGAGAGCCGGGTGCGCGGTGGGCTCGACGAAGACGTCGTCGAACGCCTCTGCGCGCGTCTGCGTTTCGTCCCTGGCGACCTGCAGGATCCGGAGGCCTACGCGCGGCTGCGCGGGCGACTGCGCGATGATCCTGACATGCCCTCGAACCTGGTTTTCTACCTTTCCATCTCCCCTGGGCATTACGCTGAGGTCGCCGACCGATTATCCGCGCAGGGACTGCATGAACAGGGGACGGACTGGTCCCGGCTCGTGGTGGAAAAGCCCTTCGGCTTCGATCTGGAGAGCGCGAGCATATTGGAAGAACGGCTACATCGTCACTTCGGTGAAGGCCAGATCTATCGCATCGACCATTATCTAGGGAAGAACACGGTGCAGAACGTGCTCGTGTTCCGCTTCGCCAACCTGATACTGGAACCGCTGTGGAATCGCAATTACATCGATCATGTCCAGATCTCACACAGCGAGGCGCGCGGCATCGAGGAGCGTGCAGGGTTCTATGACGGCGTCGGCGCCATGCGGGATATGATCCAGAGCCACCTACTGCAGATGCTCACACTCGTCGCCATGGAGCCGCCGCCGAGCTTGGACGCGGAGGCCCTGCGGGACGAGAAGGTCAAGGTACTGCGCTCGATCCGGCCCATTCCCCGCCAGGCCGTCCATGCTCACGTCTTCCGCGCGCAGTACCGCAGCGGCGACGTCGATGGGGTCAAGGTGCCTGGCTACCTGGAAGAACCGGATGTGGGCCACAACAGCAGCACCGAGACCTATGCGGCCCTGAAGCTGTATGTCGACAACTGGCGCTGGCGCAACGTCCCCTTCTATCTGCGCACCGGAAAGCGCATGGCGCAGACCAACTCGTCGATCAGCATACGTTTCAAGCATCCACCCCAGCAGCTCTTCCGCCATACCGCCATCGAGCAACTCAAGCCCAACTGGATTCTACTCAACATTCAGCCCAATGAATGCATACGGGTCGAGATACAGGTCAAGCAACCCGGCTTGGAGATGCGTACACAGACCGAACACCTGGACGCCAGCACCTGCACCATCGGCTCCAGTCACATCGATGCCTACGAGGCACTGATCCTTGACGTCATCGAGGGGGACCACTCGTTGTTTCTCCGCTCCGACGAGGTGAAGTGGGCTTGGCAGGTGATCGACCCGGTACTCAAGGTCTGGGCCACGGAACGAGATTTCATCCAGACCTATCCGGCCGGGAGTTGGGGCCCGCATGAAGCCACGCGTCTGTTCGACCGGAACGACCAAGACTGGCGCAACAACCTGATGGGCTGAATCGTCGGATTCTGTGGTGCGGCACCATCCGTGTACCGCGAATCTTCCCTTTCGGGCAGCGCTATTCGGCCATCCTCAACCCGCACCTGCGGTTTGAAGGCACCGCGACCTCGATAAGCCGTGGCGGGACGAGCGACAGGGCGTTCATCTGGTCGATGTAAGCCTGACGCGAGCCAACTTGCAACCGCGGATTGGACCGTCACTCCTCGCCAATGGTGCTGCTGGTACGCCCTTCGTAGTCGTGGGCCGGATAGACAAGCATGTCCTCCGGCAGTCTCAGCAGCTTGTCGAACAGGCTGTCGTACTGAGTGCCGGCGTCATCATTCTGAAAATCCGTTCTTCCCGTGCCCCGAATCAGCAGCGTATCCCCCGTGAACACCCGGTCGCCCATGATGAAGCTGTAGGAATCGTCGGTGTGACCCGGTGTGTAAAGTGCCTGCAGGCGAAGGTCGTCGGCCTTGAGGAGATCCCCTTCTTGGATGCGAACGGATACACATTCGGCGTCGCTCTGCTCTCCCATGGCAGTGGCGCATCGAGTGGTCTCGCGCAAGCGGCCGATACCCGTCACGTGATCCGCATGGATGTCGGTATCCACAGCCAGCACGAGCTTCAGGTCGAGCTCGTCGATCAGCTTGGTGTAATGCTCAACGCGATCTAGCACGGGATCGATGATCAATGCCTCGCCGCCGTTGCGTTCCGCGATGAGGTAGGTGTGGGTGCTCGACGCGGGGTCGAAGAGTTGTCGGAAGATCATAGTTCGCGGAGCTTAACCGCGGCCTGTCTGGCCCGGCTTCCGCTCGCGCAAAGCAAGTAGATGGCGCTCGTTGTACCCGCCCCTTTGCCAAGGCGGGTAGTGAGCCGATGAGCCTCGAGCCCGTCGAGGGGCTGCGACACCGCTCCAAGCGCATGTCCGTCCGAATACTCGGCCCCGGGGTGCGCACGTCCACCGAGTGAACCCTGTCGTCCTCCTGCGCCATTGGATGCACTGCAGACGGGCTTGCGACAGGGATGTCAGACTGCATGGTTACCTCCGAAGAAGTTCGTACGACTCAGGATCGATAGGTTTGTGCCGCTTGGCGCCGTTGCCAAGACGTAAGCACCTCGAACTGAAGCCCGGTAGACATCGAAAAAAACGAACATTTCTCGATATTATTGTAATTCGTTTTTTTCGATGGAGTATTGAACATAACTCGTTTTTTTTCCGTGTTCTGATCGCATAAGAAAAACCGACGAGAAAACCGACTTCGTCTCAAAACCTGGAGATCAAAGAGGACTTAGACATGAGCTTAAACACCCTGCTGCTGTTCGCAATTCCGTCAGCCCTGGCGATCTTCAAGCTGGCGGCGCTGAGTCTAGCGGTCGTTTGGTCGGTCCGCGCCTTGGTCGGAACGCACCGCCCGCGTGCCACCGAGATTCGTGAGTCTCTGCCGGTTCCTGCCCGGAATACCCGTGCTTGAGATGGCAGCGGTCTCCCTGGATATGCGCACGACCCTCTGCGCGGGCTCCCTGGCCGGACTCTGGTGGCTTCTGTCCGATGGAGACCCAGCCTCCTGGGTCGTCGGTCTGCCCGCAGTGGCCGCGGCAGTTTGGTCGACCCGCCGCCTGCGATCGGAGGGCTCCAGTCCCGTATCTGTAACGGGGCTGCTCCTGTTTATACCCTTTTTTCTCTGGGAGTCCCTTCGCGGCGGGATCGATGTCACTCGGCGCACGCCAGTTCCGAAGATGCTTATCCAACCAGGCTTTGCGGAATTTCGAACGCGGCTGCAACGGCCTGACGCACGCGTTTTCCTGGTCAACTGCATGAGTCTTTTGCCCGGAACCCTGGCAGCGAACCTGCAGGGAGAGAGGCTCACGGTCCACCTGATCGATGTCGATATGGATGTCGGCAAGGAGCTGCGTCGACTGGAGCACGGCGTCGCCCGAGTCTTCCCTGAACCCATTGATTGGGGGACATCCCGGTCATGGCGGAATCGGATCCGATGCTGATTTCTGCGCTCTACGTTCTCCTGATGACCTTGCTGTTGGGCATAGGCCGCGCGTTGCGCGGTCCTACCCTCGAAGACCGCATGCTCTCTGTCCACAGTTTCTCGGAAGCGGCGGCGTCGCCCTGCTGTTGTTGCTGGCCGACCTGATGGACACGAGCGCGCTGCTCGACGTGGCCCTGGTACTCGCCTTGCTTGCGGCGGTCGCCGCTGCCGCCGTAACCCGACGGGCGTTTAGACATGATTGAGTGGATCGCCCCCGGTTTCCTGTTTTCCGGCATCGCCTTCTTAGCCGCCGGCAGCATCGGCCTCTGGCGCTTGCCTGACCCGCACTCGCGCCTGCACGCGCTGACTAAGGCCGACAACCTCGGTCTGGGCTTGCTGGCAGTCGGCCTGGCGCTTCTCGACGGCGGGCTGATTATTGCGATCAAACTCTTCCTGACCTGGCTCCTGGTGATGGCGGCCAGCGCGGTCTCCGCGCATCTCCTCGCCCAAGAGGCCCTGGAGCGAGAGGGCCGCTGATGGACACCGTGCGACTGGCGGACCAGGTCGCGGCGAACCTGGCGAACAGCGACGTGACAAACCCGGTCACGGCGGTCCTGCTCAACTTCCGCGCCTACGACACCTTGCTGGAGCTCGCTGTACTGCTGGTGGCGGTGCCGGGCATCTTCGCCCTGGGCCCGGCGCGGCACGGCTATCGGGGAGGCGGCCCTGTGCTGGATGGCTTGATTCACTGGCTTGTGCCCCTGCTCATCGTCACAGCCGGCTACCTGCTCTGGGTGGGCGCACATGCCCCGGGCGGCGCCTTTCAAGCCGGGGCCCTGCTGGCCGCTGCGGGGGTGCTGCTGCGTCTCGGCGGCCACGCCGACGCCGGACTGCCGCGTCCGGCGGTGCAGCGCTGGCTGCTGACCATCGGGGTCGGTCTGTTCCTGACGGTCGGACTGGCGGTTACCGCGGGCGGTCTCGCCTTCCTTGAGCACCCGCGCGCCTGGTCCGGCGTTCTCATCCTCTTGATCGAGAGCACCGCCACCCTGGCCATCGCCGCAACCTTGGCCCAGGCCTACATCGGCGGACGCCCCGCGGGTTGGGACGATGCGCTCTCGGGTCCGCCCACGGAACAAAGGGAGCGCGGCTGATGCCCATTACAGAGCCCATCCACGGCCTCACGGGCGTGGGCCTGTTCGTGCTGGGCGTACGCGGCGCCCTGCTCCACCGGTCCATGCTCGGAAAGGTACTTTCTATTAATGTCTGTGGCGCCGGCGTCTTCCTCGTATTCGTGACCCTGGCATACCGCGGCTTGGAGCTGCCACCCGATCCCGTGCCCCACGCCCTGGCGTTGACCGGAATCGTGGTAGCCGTAAGCGCAACGGCATTGGCCCTCGCTCTCGACCGGCGCCTGCGAGAGGTCAGTCGTGAATAGCCTGCTGATCTGGCCGGTCGCCCTCCCCCTGTCAGCCACACTCGCCGCGCTGCTCTGGCCCCGCCGGTCCACCTTGATCGGCGTCGCAGCGAGCGCAGCGATCCTGGCGGCCGTGGTCATCCTGACTTGGAGCGTCGCGGCACAAGGACCCCTTACCCACGCCCCCCGGCGGCTGGGAGCTGGGGCTCGGGATTGCGCCTCATGCCGATCCTTTGGCGGTATCCCTGATGCTGATGAGCGCCCTGGTCGCACTGGGAACAGGGATATACGCCTCCGGTTACTTTCACGGTGGCGCCAAGCAGGCCCGTTTCTGGCCCCTGTGGCTGTTGCTTCTAACCGGGCTCACCGCATTATTTCTGTCGCGGGACCTGTACAATCTCTATGTGACGCTGGAGCTGCTGGGCCTGTCGGCGGTGGCCCTCGCGGCCCTCGGCGGCAGTCGTGAGGCCCTGCAGGCGGCGTGGCGCTACCTGACGCTGGGTCTGCTCGGGTCCATGGCCTTTCTAGCGGGCGTAGTCCTGTTCTATGCCGCCTACGGTACCCTGGACCTTGCCGCCCTCGCCGTCCGCCTGCGCGCCGACCCCGCCTCTTGGGTGGCCCTGGCCCTGATGAGTGGCGGTCTGCTGATCAAGTCGGCCCTGTTCCCGCTGCACTTCTGGCTCCCGCCGGCCCACGCCAACGCCCCGGCTCCGGTGTGCGCGGCCCTTTCCGCCTTGGTGGTGAAGGCGGCTTTCTACTTGATGCTGCGTCTGTGGCTGGATCTGTTCCAGCCCGCATTGACACCCGCCGCCTCCTGGCTGCCGGGGATGCTCGGCGCGGGGGCGGTGCTCTGGTGCTGTTGGCCCTGACTCACGGCTTCGCCAAGAGCGCCCTGTTCCAGATCGCGGAGCTGGGCGGAACCGCAAGGACTCTGCCGGTGACCACCTTCACCCTAGTCCTGGCCGCCGCCGCCCTCATCGGCCTGGCCCCCAGTGGGACCTTCCTGGCCAAGTGGCAGCTACTCTAGTCCGCCTTTGCCATCGGCCAGTGGTTGTGGGTACCCGTCGTTGGCGCCGGCTCGCTGCTGGCGGCGGCCGTTGCCATCATTTACGGATCGGTCAAGGCCCTGTCCCAGGGACACCTGAAGAAGCGCCTCGGCTACTCGACTGTCAGCCAGGTCTCCTACATCGCGCCGGGTACCGCCATCCTCGGGCCCCTGGCCACCATCGGCGGGGTGGTGCATCTGGTGCACCAGGGGGTGATAAGATCACCCTGTTCTTTACCGCCCGCAACTCTTCTGCTGGCCGGACTGGGATTTGGCGGAAAGTAATACCCGCCTCTGTAGAAGGCGCGTTCTGATGCGGCGATTTGCGAAAGAGGCGTGCATCTCGCTCGTTCGCGGCATCTATTTCTGCTGGTCACTGGATCCGTTGGAGTTCGTTAGGCAACTGCCCCCGCAGACATGCCCATGTCAGAATCTCTGGCTCAATGATAGCGCTCGCGGACCGGCTTCCTCATCCCGGTACCGGGATGGTTCCATCAATCCAATCCGCGACCAGTCCTTCTGATCACTCATCGAGCAGCCGCTGCTGGTCTAGATCTCGCGAGCACTAACCGTTACGCGAATCGAATCCTAACTCGAGGATCTCTTCGGCATCGCAAGCTTCGCGCCCAGCCGGGGGCGCGGACCGGAGCACCTGGCCCCATACGCGGCTTATGCCTCACCGGTGTCGATGCGGGACCATTCCCGAGGGGTTCAATGGCGCAGGGGCCACTTGAACGCATCACCTGCGGGGGGCGACCGGCCGTCTGCGTAGCGCCGCAGAAGACGGAGCACCCTGGTTGCCCCAATGTGCGTTAACAGCCAAACGGACCCCTGGCTTTTCCATACTCTCAAACCATCGCAGCCAACAACGACCAAAATGTGGTAGTAATTTCTCATCAGGCAATAGGCATGTACAACCTAGTTGTAGCGTTCCCAAACCGCGGCGAGTAAATCAAGGAACACCAGAGCCCCAAGCGGAATTCGACCAGCGCGTGCAGCGGTAACAGCCTTTCCCGTCACCGAACCCAACAGGCGCCGGAGGCCGAGCCTGCGCGTTCCCATCCCCGATGATTCCGAACCCCTTTCTCGACACCATATTGGCTGTGATGCGGTTGAATCGCCTATCCTCCGCAATGCTGGTTATCGTTTGATCAGAAACCAAAGCCTCGCGTGTAGACACGGAGGGGTTGCGAACTGGCGCCGCTCGCCGACTCGGGTCGTCCGGTCCTGTTCGGCACCCGAAAACGCGAAACTCCAAAGGTAGGCCGTAACAGGATGGTCCATCCAGGTCCGAAACAGGGTCCAGGATCGGAGAAGGGTCAAAGCCATTCACAGTGCTCCTTCCTCGATCCGAGAATTCGCGGAGGCTAACCAAATGCGTATGGAAGAAGACGGAAGCAAGGACCGGGTTTCATTCATTCGAAAGATCGCTGATTTCCTTTTTGGATACGATTTTTTCATTTCGTATTGTTGGGCGGACGGGAGGAAGTATGCCGTCGCTTTGCAGAAGCGGCTGAATGCACTTGGGTTCAATTGCTTTCTCGATTCTAGTGACTACGCGAAGGGAGACAATTGGCGGCAACAGGGCCGCCGCGCCCTCAAGAAGACCAGCCGCCTCATCCTGGTGGGCACGCCGAAAGCGCTGGAATCGGAGCCGGTCGCCAACGAGCTCCGGATCTTCAGCGAGCTGGGCAGGAGGGTCTTCCCTATCGATTTCGGGGGGGCGCTCTCAAAGATCGGCAGCACCGAGGGCGTCCTCGCTTACCTTGACCCCGAAGTCTTACGGGTGAATGAGTCGCAGGAAGCACTGGTTTCTGGTCCGTCAGGCACGGTACTGGCGGAGATCCAGGAATCGTTCAATCTGCTTCGGCAGGATCAGAAGCGGATGCGCTGGTTTGCCGGAGCGACGGCAGTATTCGCGGCCATCGCGGCCGTGGCGATCGTACTGGGGGTGCTGGCCGAGAATCGGAGAATCGTTGCTGATCAAAAGACCCGAGAAGTCCAGGAGAACCTGACGACGAACAACATGACCTTCGGCGAGATCGCCCTGAAGGAAAATCGTCCCGAAGAGGCTGTCTGGTATTTTTGGCGTGCGGTTGCCAGCGCGCCTGAGGACGATCCGCGGATACCGAGCGCGCTCCGGCTGGTCGGGGCATGGGGAATTCCAGCGGGCGCGACAATTCGTGAGAGGACCGAAGACGGCGAAGGGTATCCTGTCCTAATCGCCGATGATGGGGAAAACCTTTGTTTTCGGCGGATCGCTCCCCCCTACGAGATGGCGGACGATATCGTCGATGCGGAGCGATCGAGCGGCATTCTCTTTCAAGAACCATTCGCTCCACAGATCAATACGCCCTCCGTCAGACCAACGCTAGTCAGTCCCTGCGGGAGGTGGCGTCTCGAAATCGGCGGCCAGACTGGTCATCACTTGCAGATGTTCGAGACGGCGAGCGATCGCCTTCTGCACGAACGAAGATTCGATGACCGTTTAGAGCTCGTTGTCTTCGCGCCGGGCGGCGACACGTACATGACGACGAGCGGCGAGACAGGCGACACGCACTTTCACTGGGAGACTCAATACTGGGACACCTATACCGGACTGCCATTGTGCAAGCCGATCGAGACGATGGACGAGCAGAAGAGCACACTCAGCGCAGATGGAAAATGGGCTCTCACGAAAGTGGGAATGCTTCCGGAGCCGGCTGCACACCAGCGAATCTGGCGGTTACCCGAGGCTGCTGCCGCGGCATCCGAGCGATTGCAGATCACCGTGGAGCTCTGCACCGGGTTCATTGCGGAAACCGGGGGCCAGCGACGAGTGATGACTTTAGCCGAACGGACCGACCACCTCACAAGGCTGGAAGAACTCGGCGGGCTGGCTTTCAAGGGATTGCGAGCCTCCCCGGAGATAGAACCAGAGTACCTCGCGTCAATTAATGATCGGTCCGTTCTCAAGATTCAGAATTCTGGAGATTCAGATGAGCCAGGATTGGCGGGGTGGGCGATCGAGCACCTTCCAGCACTGGTGAATTCACCGCCTCCTCCGCAGAAGCGGAAACGCTTCCTCGCTCTCATGCGAAACGTCGGGATCACCGGCCTGTACAGGACGTACGAATCCGTGTTCAATTTGGCGCTTCTGGAAAGCTTGCTGGAAAACGAGCTCTTCACCGAAGGGCCGCATCTCGGCGGCATCCCGAATATGAAATCGCTGGGAAGTTTTGGGCACTACAATCGCGGAAGCGATTATCGAGATCTCCGCGGCGTTCGATCAGATCCTCGGAAACGAGTCGTTCGTGGAAGCGCCCCGGCCGTTTTACGATGCGCGTCTCAAGGAGATTGCACAGGAGCTTTACCTTGCCTTCAAGGACCGGGAAGAAGATCCGAGGTCATTGGCCGAAACGAAGGAGACTCTGCTGTCCAACGTGGCGCGCCCGGCGGGCAAACCGGCGCTCATCGAAGGTGGCCATGCCCGTGCGGGAATTGGGTCTGGCTACCATCGGGGACCAGCATTTAATGCCGACATAGAACAAAATTTACACCTATCCCGCGCAGACTTCGGCTAGAGTGAGGGTGGGTCGCCCGCGGCGACGCCGCGGGCACGGTGATCAACAAGAGGAGGAATCGTCATGTCCGGAACTTGCTCAATTCGGTACGCCACCATCGCCGCCCTCGGGGTGCTCGCAATCCTGTGGGGGCAGGTCGGGGCGGCCCCACCGCCGGACGCCGCGGAGGTCCTCGAGGTTAAGGTGCTGGAGGCGCAGGTGCCCCAGGGCCAGGGGGAGCGCTTCGACGTCCTTTATCGCATGGAGGTCCTCTCGGTCCTGCGCTCGACCTCCCGGGTGCAGCCGGGCGAGACCGTTACGGTGCGCTCCGATGGACAGAGTAAGGAGGCCCTGGAGCGGGGCTGGACCGGCACCGCCTACCTCAATCGTGACCCGAAGGCCGCCGGCCCCGGCGACGGGCGCCAGTTCGTGATCGCCGCTCAAGGCGAAAGCTTGGTGGAGCTCCCCCCGGGGCCCCCGTCCGCGACGTTCACCAGGGAAGCCCCGAAGGGCGGCCAATGAGTTGCCAGCCGCTCGGGGGCTTGGTTGGGCCGGCTCCGCGCCGAGGTCCCGGCTCTTTGATGCCGGGGCCTTGCTGGGAGATAGGGTTTGGGGTCTGAGGCGCAACGGAACGAAAAACTGGGTTATTGTCAGTACCCTTTTCAATGAAGCGCAATGAAAGAAATCGCCTAACGCTTGGCTAAAAGCGAGGTGCACTCCACCGTCGCCGCTCAACTCAGTCTTCGCAAGGGCGCGCCCGCTTTCGCCGCAACGTTATGCCTGTCGGGACCGCTTTCGATCTCATAGCGGCCGACCCGAGACCAACCGCGACTAAAGGCTGTGGGTCGATTTTTTGGCCGGTCACGACACGGGCTGCGACACCAACGACGTGGTAGTGTCTAGCCGTGTGCAAGGACCACCAACCCGCACCCTCGACCTTCGAAATGACGGCCAGGCAATTCAGTGGCAGTTAATGTGACTTTGCCGCACCAGATAGAGTCAGATAATGCGGTCGAGAAATCGCGATGATTGCGGTTCAAACGTCGGGGGATTGCAGTTCGTGACAGGTAGGCGAGCTCGAACAGCCCGATCTCGTTGCGCTGGGGGCGATAAAAAACCTCCCGCGTCTTTTTAACGGTGGCGGGCTCCGGGGCAGGGGCGCGATGTGTCGCGTGCATGGGTTTCGGCGGGGTGAACTGAAGGTGCTGTGGGCGGGTCTGCGCCCGAGCAAAGGTCGGGGCCTCCGCTCGGGTGGTGAGGGGCTATTGGCAGCCCATGGCCGCCTTCATTTTCTTCATGCGCTCGGCCTGGATGCCGGTGGCGATGGCTTTGGCTTCGGCGTTTTTTCCGGCATACACGCCGGGGATGATCTCGGTCTCGCGAGTATTTCTGAAGTCCTCCCAAGGCGGCGTGAATTCGGTGACCTTTGCAGCATCCGCACCTGAGGCCATGGCCTCCAGGTCCGCGTCCAGCTTGTCGCTTGCGTCGTGGACCTTGGCCTTAAAGTCGTCGAGTTTTGCCGGGTCGGTCTCGACGATCATGGCGACAAGCTGGGTGCGAGCCTCGGCGAGGTTGGCGCAGGCGCTTTCCGGAGTCGCCGCATTGGCGAGGCCGGCAGACGATAGCATGGCAGCAAGCAAGACAGACATCGATCGCTTCATTGGTTAGCTACTGGGAAAATGGTAGGCACTCTGTTTGCCGCTCGCGCCGGGGCAACGCCGAGAGGGCAGTGCGATGATTTCCTATGGTTCTTGTCTGGCTCCTTGAACCTGGATCAATTCGCCACATCGACGACTCGAGAAATGAGTGGCTAGTATGGCTGCGTTTTCTGTCTAAGCCAACACGGCGACCGCAGGTCGCTCTCATGAGAAACAATAGAAAACTGCAGTCAAGAGGGCCAAGAATGCCACCCGAACTCGACTATTACGATATCCGCAGTCACGAGTGGATGTTGAAGGATTCGGTCCGAT
>CALOFM010000009.1:0-36281 GCA_942492625.1 uncultured Gammaproteobacteria bacterium
CAAAACGCCTGCCAACCCACCGCCCGTCCCAGATGCGCAAAGCGACTGCGCAGATGCAGGCTATGAAGATCGAATGCCCCCTCCAGCCAATGCCTCCATCGCCCGATGGTGCGCCGGCTTGGCATCATCTCCCGCGCCACCTCGTGTACCGACTCCCCTGCGCTCAACCCCGCCAACACCGCTTGCTGGCTCTTCCACCAATACTGGCGCCTTGGCGACAAGCAAGCCGGCAGGCGCGAGCAAATACCGCGGCACCCCGGGCAAAAGAACCGCAAGATGACCAACAGACCCAACACCAAGGCCAGTCCTTCGCCCCGCGGTGCATTCCGTTCATAGTGACCTTGATGGTGCAGGCCCGCCTTCCCACAGCGTGGACAACGCTCGGGCTTGTAGGCATCGGGATTGCTCTCAAGCAGCTCTCGGTGTTGCTCCAAGGTCTCGATTCCTGGCAGCATGCGGGACATAGGCCGGTCTCCTATGGTGTGGTGTTTTCGTTTGCACGTACCACGATACCAAAGGGCGACCGGCCTCCGTTCTTGCCTTTCTATCTCGACGTCTACAGGGGAATGTTCCAAGCGAGGTCCTGACGGACCGTGGGATTTCTCAGAGGACTGAGCCTATTCAAAGGAGGGACGTAACAGTTGGCGATGAAGGTGGTGACCCAATCGAAGACGTCCAGGTCGCTGGACTGGCGCAGGCTGACGATGATAGCGCCGTGCCTGGGGCACAACTACCCCAGCGCTAGAGAAGCTCGCCAGGCCGTCGGTGACCAGGTGAACGCTCTCCTGCAGTGCCGTGCGAGCCCAGCTTGCCATCGTCGGACCCTTCAGGTCGTCGATCGAGTCGAAGCGCACAGGCAACGGATGCCCATCCTCGTTGAGTTCAACAGCGGCAACGAACGGCGCCTTGTTTTCCGAGCCGCGCCCAGGCTTGCCGGCATGCACACCACCGAGGTAGGCGTCGTCCGCCATGACGACCCCGCTCAGCAGGCAGCGCGACTCGCGCTCGGCCATGGCTTCAAGCAATTTGTGCTTGATCCGCCAAGCGGTGCGGTAACAAACACCCAGATGCCGCTTGAGCGAGAGCGCGGAGATGTTGCTCTTGTTCTGCGTGACCAAGTAGATGGCCTGGAACCACTTGGTCAGGGGCAACTTGGAGGCGTGGAAAAGCGTGCCGGAGGGAACCGTGCTCTGCGTTCGACAGCACGCGCATTGCCAGTACTTGCGCCCATCAGCGAGAAACGTGGAGTGCGCCGGTTTCGCCGCACTCCGGGCAGACGAATCCCGACGGCCAGCGCGCCCGCTGCAACGCGCTCTCGCACTGCGTCTCGGTTCCGAATCGCTCGATGAGCTCGCTCAATGACATACCAGGCTGGAACTGAATCTTGTTCTGGGGCATCGTCGGATCCTCGTTCTTGGGTTTCACGAGGATTCTGCTCCCACCGCAGGCTCAGGCTGCGAGCCTGCCAGCTGAGTTATGGCGCTAATCGCCTTCCGGGATGCACTTGGCCACCAGAAAAAGGTAAGTCTGCTTGACTTGCTTGGACTCTGCAATTGTTAGTGCACCGCATCCTCTTCACCGCCATCGGTGAATCCCATCACCTCGCCGAACGCTAACACAAGGTTCCGCATCCCGGCTGATAGCAGCTCGGCGGTTTCCGCATCGATGCTCTCCTATCGGAGCATGTCGGCGAAGTTCTCTGGCGACAGTTCCCCGTAGGTCAATTGGTAGTGGGCGGCGTTGATCTCCAGGATCCGGGCCGCTTCCGCAACGTCCTCCTTCGAGGCATCCGCGATGATGCGGTCTGCCGTGGGTGGAACTGAGACCCAGGATTAAGCGCGGCGGAACCAAGGCAAGCGGATGAAGCCCGCCAGGGTGGCGGGCGAAATGACAAAGGTGGTTGCCCCATTTCGCGGCCAGGTGGGGCGGGCCTGGTATCGCAAGCCCGGCCTATGGAGGGATACGCCGAGTTTCCGCATTCATGCGCTGTTTATTTGTCCACCCGGACGATACCCACCCGTGAGACCGGTGCGTATCCAGCGGCGTGGTTCGACCTGATGCCGAAACCATCAATCGTGTTCGGCATCTTGCGCTGGGCCTCAGCCCATACTGAATCCCGGCTGCCGGCCATTGTGGCGCGGGCGATGACGGGAAACTCGCTCGGATCGGCCATGACGAACCAACTCGTTGCCGGTACGTGAGCGGAAACGACAACCCGCGGCTGCGGGGCGGCATGTTGCAAAGCGTCCATGAGCCCCAGTGCGGAAACCTCGTCGGCGCCGTTCACAACCAAGAACGCGGCGTCGGCGTCGCACTTGGTCCCGCTCTCGGTTGCCTGATCCCGCAGCGCCGCCAGAGCAGTACCCAAGCCGGTTGCATCGAGCGCCGTTCCGGTCAGCCGGTTGCCGGCGCCAGTGGACAGCCAAGCGGCGCCGTCGGCGAGGTTCCCGTTCGCAGAGAAAAGCCCGAAGCCCATTGCTGCCTCTTTGGCGGCAGCCTGAGCGGAAAATGCCCTCACGCCCGCGGCGATGACTCCCGCATCATCGTTGACGATGACCTCACGACTGACTACCAGAAGACAGGCGGCCGAAGCAAGTTGTGCCGGCTCACCCATGCCGGAAATAAACACGTTCGGTAGCTCTTTCACGTCGAAGGAGTACGACAGCTCCGGAACTTCGCTGATATCAACCGTCGTGAAACCTTCGGCGAGATAATTCGTCACGTCCATCGGGGTGGTAATGGCGAGCAGCTTGCGCAGCGTCCGATTCACCCTTGGAAGAGCAATGTTCTCGGCGACCTCGGTCAGGATGTCGGGCAGGTCCGACTGAGAACCAAGCGCAGTGATAATCCGTTGCGGCCGCTGCATCTGCCGGGCTTCGATGCCGTCAACCTCGGTCAAACAGATATCAACAGCCGCCGTTAGCCGGAACGGCGCCGCGGGGTCGATATCTCCAGATGCCAGCGGGTGGGGTGCCGTTACTTGCTCGCCGCATGCCACCAGCAGGGCATCTTTTAGCGCTTGGCGGTAGTCGGCGGGCTCCCACTCCGGGCTTGCTTCGGTACGCCCGGCGCTGCGGTTGATCTTGGCCATTGCGTGCCGGCCGCGGGCTTCCTCGGAGTTTCGCTTGATTAAATCCTCAATTTCTTGGTTCCGGTATTCGCTTATGGGCTGCTCAGCTCTGCTTGTTTCAGTTGAGCAGACATTACTCGGGCCGCCGAAGCGCCTCAACGGTCCCTGACGCCCTCGGTCAGTAAATCAAATCGGCAATGTGGCGCTGTGTACGCGGACAGCTTGGCGCGCCTAACATTCGCTCGAAACGCGACTCGATCGCCCCTGACTGAGCGGGGCGGCCCGTTGACTCGAAAACACGCATCCGCTCGGCGATCTCGCCGGCCACGTCCCACCGGGAACGCCGCCCCGAGAGGTTGAGCAGCTTGGCCAGTTCGCGCGCGGCGAGGTCTCGGTCTGCGATGGCCAGGGCGTCGAGCAGGCGCTGAGCGGTGTCGCTCGGAATCGGCGCGCCGTATTGCACCCTTGCAGCCACGGCAAACAGCGCCCCGGCGAGGGGGTCAATCGGTAGCGGGCGCATCCGGGGCTTGGCGCTCGAATACGGGTAAGCCGATATCGCGGCGGTGGGTCAGGTCGATGACCTTTCGCACGTCCATCTTGCCGGACGCCTCCTCGATGGCGAAGGAAAACTCGGCGCGGATCCAGTCAAGGCGCACGAACGGTGAGCCGGAACGGCTGACAACCTCCACCCCCGCGGTCCTCGCGCGCTCACGGGCCTTGGCCGGACCGTCCGGGTGGTGATTGATCGCAACCCAAACGTTGCCGGCAGGATCTTTGCCGATGGCGGCGGCCGGGTGACGGTGCATATTCCAGCTCAGTTTTGATGCATTCATGGTGCTATTTCATCCGGATCGGTCTCGGACAGCGCTTGGAGGCATTCGTATATCGCATCCTTGAGCGTCCGCTCGATGTCTCTCATTTCGCGTTGGCTGAGCAGACGCGGAGCCAGCCGGGTAGGCAGCCCGAGTAGTTTCGCTCTGGTGTTCGTTACAAGCTTCCCCCACGCCTCTGTCACTTCATCAACGGGTACCAGCTCGCCGGACTTTCTCTTGTTGTCCATCTCCACCGCCTCCCGCCGGGCTCGGTCCAGTGCAGCGCGCTCTTGTTGCGGGTCGAGCTTTCCGTCTCCCCCATCGCCGTAGAGCAGACGCAATGCCTCGTGGCTGTTGCACAGGTACGAGCGGCCTTTCTTCTCGGGCTCCAAAGTCTCCAGGCGTCGGCGTACCTTGCGACGGTCGAAGCCGGTCAGTTCGGACAACTCGCTGATACTTTTTTTTTGGCATTATGGTGGCGCTCCAGGGGTGGGTTGCTGCTACTGACACTCTGCGGTGCGAACTACTCGCCTGGTTTTTTGCTGTCGGAGGACCCCGCACTGTACGCAATCACACCTGTTCTCTTGTCCAGTTCTCTAGCCATCAGTCCAGCGCCAGCTCGCCGCTGTTCAGCGCTTCGTAGTCGCCGCGCTTCAGGGCTTCGTAAATGTCGCGTAGCTCCTGCTGTCGCCGCCGATCGCCTTCTTCTCCGAGGCGCCCTATATTGTCAACATCAACTTCGGCAAGTATCTCGGCCATCGCGGTGCTGAAGTCGGTCACTGGAATGTCACACATTGGATTGCCTCTGATTGAGTCGTCCACGAGTTCGGCGGCCCGACTGTTCGGTCATTGGTATTCAAACCCCTTCGCTCCCCCCAAGTTCCGGACCTTGGCAATCGGCCTCGCGTCCGGCAGTTCGCCAATAAAGGTGTAGAACCGCATGCAGCTCAGGTCCGCCATTAAATAAACCGTTCCGACAGGTCCGTTGCGCTGCTTGCCGATGATGATCTCGGCGATACCCTTCCGCGGGCTGTGTTCGTCATAGACCTCATCCCGGTAAACGAACAGGATCAGATCCGCGTCCTGCTCAATGGCGCCAGAGTCCCGTAGGTCGCTCATGATGGGCCGCTTGTTGGTGCGTTGCTCCACCCCGCGGTTGAGTTGAGCACAGGCAAGGACGGGGACGCTCAGCTCCTTGGCCAGCGTCTTGAGACTTCGCGAGATCTCGGTGACTTCGGCCACTCGGTTGTCCGCCCTGATGCCGGGCACGCGCATCAGGCCGAGATAATCCACGATGACCAATGCGAGGGGGCCATGCTCGCGGTGTGCTTTCCGAGCCCTGGAGCGCAGCTCCGCAGGGCTCAGCGCTGGCGTATCGTCGAGATGCAGTGGCGCTGCTGACAAGGTGTTGACGGCGGCCGTCAAGTGGGGCCATTCGTCCTCATGGAGCGATCCGCTACGCAATCGTTGAAAGTTCAGGCACCCGACACTGGAGAGAGTCCGCTTGCCGATCTCGCTTGCCGACATTTCCAGGCTGAAGACTGCGGTCGGCCTGCCCTGTCGAACGGCAACGTTCTCCGCGAAGTTTATCGCCAGTGCTGTTTTGCCTGACGAAGGTCGGCCGGCCAGGATGACCAACTGCCCCGGCTCGAGCCCGCTTGTCTTGGCGTCCAAGTGCTCGAACCCAGTGGGCAAACCGATGATCTGCCCCCCTGCTTGGAAAGCGGTCTCGATCCGGTCAACGACATCGGGGAGTACTGCGCGCATATCCCTGGATCGGCCATCGCTCCGGGAGTCGCTGGCGGCGATCTCAAACAGGCGCCTCTCGGCTTCTGCGACCAGCTCGCCGGCAGTGCGGCCGTTCGGCTCGAATACCTGATCCTGGATCTCGGCGCCGACGGCGATTAGCTTTCGCAGTCGGGCACTCTCTCGAACGATCTCCGCGTAGCGAGCGACATTTGCCGAACTCACTGTGTGCGTGGCGAGCGTGCCTATGTAGTGCATCCCTCTGGCTTCCTGGAGCGTCCCGGTCTACTCCAGGTGTTCCGGCTAGGGTCACAGCGTCCAGCGGGCTGTGTGAGGCTGCTACGTCGTTCAGAGCGGCAAAGATGATGCGGTGCTCGCGGCGATAGAAGCTTTCGACCTGGACTTTGCCCGCTATCCGGTCCCAGGCTCCCGAGACGATCAGGATTCCCCCGAGCAGGGATTGTTCGGCCTGGATCGAGTGCGGCGGAACGCGAAGGCCGTCAATGAGCGTTGGCGTGTTCATGCGCCTCCACCTGCTGGTTGAGCCTTTTCCCTAACTCGACTACCTGAACAAAATGCTTTCTGGTAATCAGCCAGTGAAGATCAGCACCCTTCCACTTGTCGCGGCCCATCCACCAGTCATTCGTCCTGACCACGTTGAAGAACTGCTCCCAAAACTTCAGACTCCGGTGCTGTTCGTCTTCACGCCATCGAGTCCGAAGGTTTCTCTCGCTCTCCGATCCACTCCACCGGCTTTCGGCGAATCCCTGAAGCTCCGGCAAGGTCTTTTGGTACAGATTGATAATTTTCAGGTGAGGACAGGGAGGAACCCGCGGATCGGGTTTCGACATAGATTCCGTTCTTTCTACAGAATCAGTTCTTTCTAGATTCAGTTCTTGTAAAGCATCCTGATTTCCCGGACGCCGGTTTTCCCCAGACTCGGTTTTACCGGCGTCCGGTTTTTCAGGATCTCGGTGCATTGGGTGATCGTAGACGACGGTTTCTGTTCCTAAGACTTTACCGTTCTCGCCTCGTATCGTTCGGAGTTCAGCGAATCCACTTTTCCGGATTTCCCGCATTACTCTGCTTGCCTTGTCCTTGCAGCAATGCCAATGTTTAGCCAGTTCATCGACACGAACCTTCCAGTTTTCTGGTTTTGAGATCAGATAGCAGAGACAACCAGCGGCCTCCATGCTCAATCCGGATCGGAACACGATGTTCGGAATAATTGTGAAGTCCGTTCGGTGTCGACCGCGCCGTATCACTGGGACGGCCTCCAGCAAGGAAGCAGATCATCCGGTAACGGCGCCCTAGACGGCCCGCGCGGAGCCCTGACAGCCCTGTACCGAATTACCACATCGGATAGGGTCTGGAGCCCGCGGAGAGCCCGCCATCGATAGCGGCCTGTACTGGATGAAACGACAGTGCTAAAATCCTCGCGTCGGGAACCGATTCACACTTCTTCCTGCTTCGTTGGAGGACTGTGTTCTACATCGTAACCGCCGGTCACAGCATCAAGCACAGAAAGAACCTGAGCCAGGTTAGAGGATTCGCCACCTATCATGCCTTCTTCTTCGGCAACGGCAAGCTCGCTGGCATCATATGCCCAGCGGCGCAATATCTCGATCTTCTGCTCTCGCGTTAATCCGCCATGATCACGGAGCTCTTCAGGGCTGGCGAATACCGAACCGGGATCAAGCCGTGCCTTCTCAAGTTCAAGTTCGCTTTCGGTCATCTGCTCTCTCATCTTCTTAGACATGACGTAATGTCTTAGCAATCGCGCTTCTTCAGGTGCCCACAATCTCACCGTGAAACCCGTGTTGTTTGATGGTAGTTAGCTGAGGGGAGGCAAAAACAAGCCTGACTCCCATTCAGGCATTCTAACCATACCAAAGGATCTGCTACTATCCGTATACGCTTGTCTGTTTTCTTGTGTACGGCTCGGCCCCTATCGGTCTTCAGCTCAGCCGCTATCTATATCGGCCTTTTGCGCCCAACCCGTCGAAAAGGTAAAAATTAGCGGGCGCTAATACTTCTGCCCATCCATTACCTCCTGCCGCAACGCTTGGCTCCAGAAATCCGGATCGTTGTAGCGTTCGGCGAGCGCATCGAGATCGACGTCCGACCCCGTCTGCGTGAATTCGAACCGTCCGAACAGATTGATGTGCTGCCAGGCGACGGACGAGATGTGCCTGAGTATCTCGATCGCCGCCACGTCGCCGGCGGCCTGCTTCTGAGCGTAGATCCGCGACAGCAACGCGGTGTTGTAGTAGATGACCGCGTTGGCGATCAGCCGCGAGCACTCGTTCCAGATCTGTTGCTCGGATTCCGTCTTCACCCGGAACTTCCCGGAATTGACGTACGCGATGGCGCGGGGAAGCCGTGATATGCCTCGCCGCGGTTCAGTGCCTTCTGCACGCTCTGGCGCAACACGACATCGTCGATGTAATCGAGGATGTAGAGGGTGCGGCAGATATTATCGAGCTCCACCAAGGCCTTCTTGGTCCGGTTCTGCCGGGCATAGGAGCCGATCTTGCGCACGACGGTCGCTTGCGTCACATCCTTTTGAGCCAGAGAGGCCATGATGCGCTGGACGTTCGGCCACTCGCTGCAGATCAGCGAATCGAGCACCTTGCGTGAGGGCTTGATGAGGCAATCGGCGTAGTGCTTCGGATGCCGGAATCCGACCAAGCTCTCGGCCTTCTTGCGAAGATTCCGGTAGCGCGGCGCGAAAAGGTAGCCGAACACATGCAGAATCCAGAAATTGACCTGGTTCGTGCCATGCGTGTCGGTGGAGTGGCGTTCCGGTCTGATATCCGTGGTGTTGTTGTGCAGCAGGTCGAACACGAAATGGCTCTCGTGCTCGTGGGTACCGATGATCCGGGCATTGATCGGCACGTGATTGGCCACCAGCGTGTAGGCCCTCACCCCCTTCTTCAGCCCGAAATACTTGCTCGAATGCCGCGCGTTGATGGTCTCGATCTGCGTCTCGATCCGTTGACCGTCGCTGCTGGAGTGCAGCTCGTCCTGGATATCGTACTGGCGGAATATCGGCAGCGTCGCAATGGCGTTGGTGATCGCGTCGTTGGCCGTATGCAGGGTTTCGATGCGCAGGTAATTGCGGGCCGCGGCAACCAATGACTGATGACCGAGGCCCGAGACTTCGGCCATCTTCCACAGCCCCATGTTGGTGCCCATGGCAACGATGCAGGCGAGGATGCTCCGGGCATCGGCCTCGTACTTGACGTAGCGTTCGAGGACATGGGTGAAGCTGTCCAGGAAACCGGTTCTTCCCGCAACGAACCACAGCAAGTCGGCTATGCCGATCCCCGGCAACCGGCTGTAGAAGGGGCTGTCCGTCGGCTCCTCGGCGCCGGGAGACGCCAACGTCCAGCGGCGTTTCTCGCCGGCGCCGGTGATCTTGATGTCTTTGTTCCGGCCGCTGGCGATGTTCTGATTGACCGATTCGAACTTGGCATCCAGCGCCTTGCGCAAAGATGCCAGGGTCTCCTCGATGGGAGTCGTGAGAATCGGGGCGCCGACCTCGCGCAGAACCCCCTCCTTGTCTAGCCAGCGGGCGTCGCTGATCAGGTCGTCCTCGAAGCGGCGAAACTCGGTGCTGTCCGCCACATACAGGTCGCCCGCCTCTAGTGCGTTGCGCACCAGACGGTAGAGCAGGAACTCATAGAGGTCGACCTGCAGCTGCTTCTTCTTCGGAGAATCTTCCGTCTCGACGAGCAAATGACGGCGCAGCTTTTTCGGTATGACACCAGTGGGAAAGGCTGCCGGATTGGCGCGCCGCGGCGAACTCCCGTCTCGCAGTAGATCCTGTAGAAAGACCACCGCCTCCATCAATGGGGCATCCTCGACCCTGCCAGCGAACTGCAGGTTGGCGAACAAGTGGCGCCGATTACGCTTGAAGGTCGCAGACAGTGTCCTGTAATAGGCCCATTCGCAAGCGCTCTTGTCGAACTCGACGTCGCGCATATACGCCGATACCAGCGCGAAACGCTCGGGCTTGAGCAGGGCGAACGCCTTCTCTCTCACTTGCTCGAAGGGTGCCTGGGCGGGAATGGAGGGATCGATGAAAAGATTCAGTACCTGACCGGCGGATTTGAGGTGCTCGCTCGCCTCGTCCAGAGCCCGCCGCGCCGCCTCGTCCGAGGCCAGCTTCGCCTGCTTCTCATAGTGATCGACGAGATGGGTGAAGGCATCGGTGAGATTATCGTTGATTTGGCGAAAGCGCTGATAGGCGAAGCACAACAGGTACAGGCGCTTCGTTGCCACCGCCATGCGCCGCAGCTTGTAGACGGTGTAGAACGGGACAAGGGAGGCGTAGCATTTGACGCTCTCATTGGACAGGCCCGTCGTCAGCAGGAAGTCGCGCGAGAACAGGTACAGCGGCTCGAAGAACCCGCGGCGTTGGACCTCCTGGTGCAGCTCCTTGTAGCCGAAGCTCTTGGGTTCGCGCTGCAGCGCGCGGATGCGGTACATCCCTTCGTCCGCCTCCAACAAAGCGTCCAGGCGCCTCTCCACGGCCGGAGTCAGGTCCTGCTCGAGCATCTGCGTGAGCCGCCGGCGCTCACCGGTGACGACCCGGCCCACCAGATCCTGCAGGAAAGTATAAGCCGGTGCGACAAGACGCTGTTGCTCCAGATACTGCAGCGCCTCGCGCAGGATGTAGACCGGCTGCGTCGAGAGCATGGCGATGCGCTGCGCCTTGCGCTCCAGGTCAGCTCGGGCGGCATCGTCGCACAGGCGGTAGCCGAACAATCCGAGCACGATCTCCTGCTGGCCGAGGCGGGTCGGCTTGGACAGCGGCTTGACGGTATCCAAGTCGCGCTCGGGGAAGTAACGCCGCAGGATGTGCTGGAAGTCATCCAGCACCGCCGCGTGCTCGTAGACAAAGAACCGCCGCTTCGCCTTGAAGTAGCCGAGCTGAAGAACCAGATGCACGGCGGCCGATGTGGTGTGCACGCCATCCACGGCCTCCCGTTCCGCCGGACTCAGGTCGAAATAGAGCAGGCGGTCGTCCTCGGTAAAGCGCGGCAGGCCGCAGAGGTCATCGATTTCCGTTCCGGTCAGGATCGACAGGCGGCGCGAATCGGCAGCCATGGGACAGCGCGGCTTACCGAGTGCGGAAAGTACACTTATTGCACAGCGGATCCATGCGGGCCGAGACTGCCTTTCCCCCCATCGTTAACCGTGCAAAAACTATTGCCGTAACCATCGTGCATTTATACTACATACAAGATAGCTTTCCGCACCATGGAGATCGGCAGCTTGCCCGCCACGGGTACATCGTCAAACCGGATCGGTTACGCCCGCGTCAGCAGCGTCGGTCAGAACCTGGACTCGCAGATGGATGCGTTGCGCGAGGCCGGTTGCGAGAAGCTTTTCAAAGACAAGATGACCGGGTCGAGGCTAGACCGGCCCGGTTGGGATCAGATGATGGCCTACGTTCGCCCTGGCGATACGCTGGTGGTCACCGAGCTTAGCCGCATGACGCGCTCGTTGCTGGATCTGCTGGAGACGTCCAAGGCGCTGCAGCAACGCCGGATCGAGCTGGTGTCGTTGCGCGAGAGCATCGATACCACAACCGCCACTGGACGGTGTTTCCTGTCGATGATGGGCGCGATCCATCAGATGGAACGGGAGCTGCGGGCCGAGCGTGCCGCGGCCGGGCGTGCATCGGCGAAGGCCCGCGGGAAAACCGGCGGGAGGCCGCGGACCGACGCGGCAAAGCTGGAAAACGCCGGAATTCTGTACGAGAACTCCGAGAAAACCGCGGCCGAGGTTTGCGAGATGGTGGGTGTGGGACGACGGACATTTTTTGCCTACCTTGCAAGGCAACGAGAAGGGGGGCGCACGCCCGGAGAGACCCCGTTCGCGGAGCCTGCTGGAAGAGACTGAGTTGGTATGAAAAAGGTTGGACGCAACGATCCTTGTCCCTGCGGCAGCGGCAAGAAGTACAAGCAATGCTGCCTAAAAGCGGAAGAAGCAAAGACAGCACGAGCGGCAAACGACCGTTCCGAGGCCGTTCCCAGAGCTATCCAGTGGCTCATGTTGAAACATGACCAAGGGGTTCGTCAGGCGCTGGACGAAGGCTTTTTCGGCACGCTCAACGATGACGAATACGAACGACTGCAGGTTGATCACGCGGAGGCGTTCCAGGGCATCTTGGTCAATGCCATGGAATGGCTCTTGGCCGACGGCACCCTTCTCATCCAAGGCCGTGAGCATCGTGTGGCCGATCTGCTGCTCGGGCGTGGAGGCCCCTTGTTTTCCGCAGAGCAACGACAATGGATCGAGCTCTTAACGTCCACAAGGCTTGGGCTGTACGAAGTGGTCGACGTGGTGCCGGGTGAGAGTCTGCTCCTGAAGGACATTCTGTTTCCGCAGCAGGCACCCGTCCTGGTGAGGGAAAAATCCGGATCGCGCGATGTCGTGAAGCTCGATCTGATGGCGACACGGATTCTACCGGTTGACGGACATCATGAACTCTCCGGCGCGGTGTACTCGATTCCCAGGCAGCGCAGCTTCGATCTGATTGACGAGCTTCGCAATGAGCTAAAAAGCCTGACGCCCGACGATGCTACGGACGTCAAGGAAATCCTCAGCGTCATTATCCCGGCCTACTGGCTTGAATGGTTCGCGCGGCCTTTGGAGATCCCGCAAATCGTGGACCGTTCCACGGGCGAGCCCATTCTGTTGATCACCGATTACTATCGGGTGGAAGACTGGACAGCCCTGGAGCAAGCCTTGTCTGGCGAAACGGATGTCGAGGGTAGCCGTTCAGAAGGCTGGGATTGCCTCTTTGAAGGAGACGACGGACTGCAGCGCAGTCGCCTGAGCATCAATTCGGGCCGAAGACCCGATCAGATCAAGGTGTCCTATCGCACCCAACAGTATGCCGATGAGGGCAGACCCTGGTTCGAGGCCGTGGCGGGAACCGCGGTGGTTTTTCGCACCCGTGAGATCGCCGATCCCAAAGGGATGCTCTCACAGGCAAAGCCCGGCAAAGACCCAAAGACAGCGGTGAGGGATGAGATGCCGCCAGAGGTGATCGGCGAAGTCATCGAGCAGCACATTCGCCAACACTATGCCGATTGGGCAGACCAGCCACTCCCCGCTCTCGATGGCAGAACACCGCGTGAGGCGATCCAGAATCCGGACGGGTTGGAACGAGTGAAGTTCTTGCTGCACACCTACGAGCACGGCGAAGCCCAGCAAGCCAAAGCCCAACAGCGGCCCACGGTTTCTTACGAATTTCTTTGGCAGGAGCTTGGCATTACCCCGTAGGGCCACCTTTGTAGACAAGCCAGCACATTAGCAATCACTTATTTTTACCTTTTCGAGGGGTTGGGCGCAAAAGGCCATATCCGAATACCGAGGTCTTCGTGTTCGCCCGCGGTCCCGAGGCACGCGCCTTTGCTTTGGAGCTGGGCGCGGTCTGGACAGGCGATACGGCAAACCGATCGCCCGAGCCGCTGCACGCCATCATCGACACGACGCCAGCGTGGAAGCCGGTCGTGGAAACACTCGCCAATCTCAGACCCGTTGGCCGTCTGGTGATCAACGCCATCCGCAAGGAGGACGGGGACAAGAACTACCTGCTGCGGCCCAGCTATCAGGATCACCTGTGGTTGGAGAAAGAGATCAAATCGGTGGCCAACGTGACTCACCGGAACATCGCGCAGTTCCTCCCCATCGCTGCCCAAATCCCGCTGCGGCCCGAAGTGCAAGCTTACTGCCTGGAGGAGGCCAATCGTGCCCCCCTGGAGCTCAAGCGCAGTCCTGTCCGCGGCGCCAAGGTCCTGCTGATCGACTCATCGCACTCCAGTCCCGGTTATGGCGAATTCGAAACGTGGAAACCACCACGTTGATTCCGTCCTCCGGTCCGGGGTCAAAGGTTTTGCCGCTCAGGCGGGTGACGGGCCGATCATCTGAACGACGAAGGCGGAGTCGGTAGCAACTTTGATGAATAGCTACCCCTGGCCACTCGTGTCCGGGAAAACTGATCCGACGCGCTCGTAACACTCTGTAAGATATTGAGAAAACCACGTTTCATGCCTGTCACCGACTTGAACGGCGCTGGTCAATGGCCGCAACCTGGTCCGCTTTTCCACGGACACCGGGCTTCGGCACATGTACTCAGGCAAACTCGTTTTCACTCAGGTGCTGGAGCATGTCCCCCAGCACAGCTTCCGTCGCTGCGCGCAGCGTTAGCGAGGCAACCGCTACGTCAAACGCTTCACCTGTCAGGATCAGTTTCGCGCCATGGCGTTCGCGCAGCTGAGCTACCGCGAGAGCCTGCGCGACATCGAAGCCTGCCTGGCCGCACAGCAGGGCAAGCTCTACCACATGGGCATCGGTGGCCCGGTCGCGTGCAGCACCCTGGCCGATGCCAACGAGCAACGCGATTGGCGCATCTATGCGGACTTGGCACAGATGCTGATTCGCATTGCTCGCCCGCTCTATGTCGACGACTCCTTTGGGATCGACCTCGAGCAGAGCGTCTACGCGCTCGATGCCACCACCATCGACCTGTGCCTATCGCTGTTCCCGTGGGCACATGCATGTCGGACCAAGGCGGCGGTGAAGCTGCACACCTTGCTGGACCTGCGCGGCAATATTCCGACCTTCATCCACATCTCCGACGGCAAGCTCAGCGATGTCAAAGCACTCGACTTGCTGGTGCCAGAGCCCGGCGCTTTCTACATCATGGACCGCGGCTACTTCGACTTCGCGCGCTTGTACCGCTTTCAACTGGCGCGGCGTTCTTTCTCATCCGCGCCAAGTCCGATACCCAAGTGCGTCGCCAGTACTCGCGTGCGGTCGACAAATCCACCGGACTGCGATGCGACCAAACCATTTGGCCAGCCGGCAAACACTCCCCGCGCCGGTATCCGGAGCAATTGCGCCGCATCAAGTACTACGACGCGGAAACCGACAAGACCTTCGTCTTCTTGACCAACAACTTCGAGCTGCCGGCACTGACCATCGCCGAACTCTACCGCTGCCGCTGGCGCGTGGAGCTGTTTTTCAAATGGATCAAGCAGCACCTGCGCATCAAGAACTTCATACGTTTAGGTCACCTGGCCGGTAGGCCCAAGCTGCGGGCTTGGCCGTCGTCAAGAAGCGACTCGACATCCCGGACTCACTTTACACAATGTTACAGATACTAAGCCTGACCTTGTTCGAGCGGACTCCATTAAAATCTACTACTTAGTGCGCCAAGCGAAGCTTGGCGCTTCTTGCCGGGTGCAAGTCCCGGTCGGGAGAGGGCGATCAGGAAGATTGTTCGCAAGGGCTAACCACCCACCCGTATCGAGTGTTGCGCCTCTGGCGGAGAGCGACGCCTTGGTAAGGACACTGGGGCGAGCGTGAACAACAGAGGTGAAGCGTACACAGAGAATCATGTAGGCCAGAGGGGTGGCCGCACCACCCTGAAGCGATTTCAGCCTCGTTAATGATATTAGAGCAGACGGCGACAGTGTTAAGTGCCTGGAAGCCAACACAGAGGAATCGTTAGGCAAGACGATGGGCGAGATATTGTGGCACTGCCGGGAAACCAGGCAGCAAACGGAGAAAACAAACATCGCCCTAAGGTGTTGTCACGGTGAGATTCCCGAGGGTCTGTCGGGGTCGGAGCGCCTGGCATGCAAGAAGAGAAGCGTCGAGAACTTGGGAGGCCCCATCGGCTCCCGGGGCAAAGGTAGGGCATGCGGATATTGAGACACCGAAGGGGAAACCCGGAAACGGAGTTAGACCGAAGCCTAAAGCCCGCCTACCGGGGAAGCGATCCCGACCGAGAAGGGAGGGTTGCCGGAAGTGGGTGGGGAGTCAGACCGGCTCATAGTACTCCGAGCACGGGAAAGCCGTGTACATGGGAAAGGGGCCGGCAAAGTTACGCAGCCCGCAAAGGAAACTTCACCCGGACATGAAGGGCCGGACCATGAAGCCAACCTCCCTGCGGGGAATAGCGAACAAGGCGGCATCGGACAAGGCCCATCGATTCGGCAACCTGTTTGGAATGCTGAGCGTAGGATTTCTGCTGTGGTGTTGGCGATTCGTCAACCTGCGGGCGGCGAGCGGAGTAGACCGCCAGGATGCACGGAGCTATCGGGAAAACCTACGTGAGAACATCGAAGGATTGGTGCAAGCAGTTCAAGGCGGCCGGTATCGGGCCAAGCTGGTGCTCAGAAGATACATACCCAAGCTCAATGGGAAATTGAGGCCCCTGGGTATAACGGCAACAGCAGACAAACTGCTGCAGATCGGAGTCACCAAAATACTGGAAGCAATCTATGAGGCCGATTTTCTCGATTGCAGTTATGGATATCGTCCCGGAGTAGGGGCTTTGGATGCTATCGGGGAACTGAGCGCGGCGCTGAGAAGCGGGCGTTACCACTACCTGGTAGAGGCGGATATCCGAAGCTTTTTCGACAAAATCGATCATGAAAGACTGGTCGAGCTGTTGGCGCTGCGGATCGACGACAAAGCCTTCCTGCGGCTCATTCGCAAATGGTTGAAGGCCGGCATTCTGGAGCCGGATGGAACGGTGAATTACCCGGAACGGGGCCACCACAAGGCGGGAGCATTTCACCCATCCTCGCCAACATCTATCTTCATTATGCCTTGGATGTTTGGTTTGAGGAGACCGTCAAGGAGCACTGCCGGGGCGGCGCACCTGTGTCGGTACGCGGACGACTTTGTCTGCGCCTTCGAACTGCAAGCCGATGCCGAGCGATTTTATAGCGTGCTCGCGAATCGGTTGGAGAAGTTCGGATTGGAGGTTGCAGAGGAAAAGACGAACCCGATCCGGTTCAGTCCGGTTAACTGGAAAGCGAGCGGTGCCTTCGAGTTCCTGGGCTTCGAGTTTCGTTGGGGACGCGGTCGCTGGGGCAAGCCGGCGATCAAGCGCCGAACGGCACGCAAGAAATACCGTGCCTCCCTGGCGAGCTTCCAGGATTGGTGTCGCAAGCACTGTAGACTACCGAAGGCGGTACTCTTCGCAAAGCTGAATGCCAAGCTGCGAGGGTACTACCAGTATTACGGAATCCGTGGGAACTTCGAGAGCCTCGCCGACTTTTACTATCAGGCTAAACGGCTACTCTTTCGGACGCTGAATCGTCGCAGTCAGCGGCGCAGCTACAACTGGACGGGTTTCGATGAGCTGATCAAAGTCTTCCGGCTCGAACGACCACGCATCTGCCATGACTTCTGAGTTCCAGGTATCCACCGCCGCCTTATGTGCGAAGCGAGTAACTTTGAGGAGCCCCGTGCGGTAGTTCCGCATGCGGGGATCTGTACGGGGGCGGTTGGGCAACTGGCCGTCCTACCGTGCTCAGGAACCTCAGCGCTGGATTACAAAAATCATGGGGGCGGAGTCAGCAACCAATTGAATCTGTTTGATTAGTTTCCCGGACACTAGTGACCCCTGGCACGCATTTCCGCCGTCGCCTCCGGCCTCGAGGTACGCGGGGGAAACCGCGAGGAGCCGAACTCTCAGAGTGGTTCACTGGTCGCCGCGTTTGTGCCTCTTCTGCTGCAGAAGACGGTAGTGATAGGACCCCCTGAGCATCGCGCCGCCGCATTCGGGGCACCGCTCGTCCTGGCAGGGGATCCCTCGCGCGAGGGGAATCTTATGATCGCATTTCGGGTAGATGCAGTATCCGCCTTCTCCCATATCATGTCGGCGTGATTCGGGCATCGTCATCCGCTCTTCAAGAAGTCCGACAGTAATCGGTACTGGTCCTGGATTTCCTTTGAGAGCATTGCTTCTGACTGGGACAGCTGGGGAGCTTCCTCGTCGTGCTTGATCCCCGCACAAGTTCTCGCCATGCAGCAGTACATGGCAGCCTTTTGCGCCAGATGGTGAACCTTCGCCTCTTCATAGACTGGGGACAGGCAGACGAGGCAAGCCTCGGCGATGAAGTGTTCAGCTTGCCGGGCGTAGTCCAGCTGGGACAAATCCGACCGCGGATGAGTCTGGACATAGAGGGCGTGAATCGAGTGAAAGCCGTCTAAAAGCTCTTCCGCAGATTGCTCTGGTTTTTCAAGGAGCGCCAGCACGTCACGGAACCTCGGCTCTGCCGTCAAATCAAGTACGTTGCCGATGAACTTCGCGCCGACCTGCCTTTGCTTCTTCACGGGAAGATCGGCAAGCGCCTGTTGAAAAGCCTGATTATTGTCTATCTGAGGCATGTCAAGTGCTCTGTGTCTCGGCTCCTCATCCGATGCGGACAAGAAATGAATCACATTGTATCCCACCGGCCGGAGCGACGACATCCGTAACGGATCTGGACGTCGCTTTCCAAGAATCGATGCGGATGTGGCGAATTAGCGGAAGTCGAATTGGATCAACAACTCAGAAGGAATCCCTTTTAGCATAGATGCGCAACCTTCCGTTGAGGTCGTAGCATCTCTCCGGCGTGTTGTTAGCCTTCAGGCACTGCAGACGGATCCGAGCAATGAGTCGAGGCAAAAGGGTGGCCTATACTGTTACTAGATGATATCGATAACGAAGGAGGTGTGAAATGGCAAGCAGCTTCAAAGAGGCCCTCGAAGCATTGGTCCAGGAAAGGGTAGCGCAGGGCGATGATCCACGTGATCTGTTCGAAGAGCTTAGTTTAGAGGCCAACCAAGTGTTCGGGCAGTTTAATCTGGAGTACGAGCTTGGTTTGACGAAGAAGGAAGCAGAAGAACCCTAGGGTATCGCCTGTCACTGATGGCAAAACCCAACGAAAAATCCCCTGGGAGTTAGGCCCTTCCGGGTATGGGGCAGGTTAGTCGCTTCATTGCGGTCGCCAGCGGATAGGGTGGTATCGGAAAGACGACGGTGGCGGTCAACCTTGCCTTGGCCTTACGAAGAGAGGACTCGGCGTTGGACTTCTCGACGCCGATGTTTGCGGATCCGGTGTCCCGGTCATGCTGGGGCTTTAAGCACGCCCAAAAGGAGAGTAGGGCATGCTGGTTCCACCCGAACAGTTCGGCAGGGAGGCCATGTCCGTGGGGTTCCTGATCGACGAGAACCAGCCCGTAATCTGGCGCGGCCCCATGGTATCCAAGGCGATCACGGAGTTTATCGGTAAGGTTCGGTGGGGCGAGTTCGACTACCTTATCGTGGATCTCCCGCCGGGAACCGGTGATCCCTCGATCACCATCTCCCGCGCCCTGCCCAGAGCGAGCGTGATCATCGTCACCACGCCGCAGGCAGTGGCCCTGGTGGACGTGCGCAAGGCAGTGTCCATGTTCCGCAAGCTCGATAAGCCGATCCTCGGCTTGGTGGAGAATATGGCTTATTTCTGCTGTTCGCATTCCGACGAGAAGATCCCGATCTTCGGCGCAGGCGGTGGCGAGAGGCTGAGTCGGGAGCTCGACATCCCGCTGCTGGCCTCCTTGCCCATCAGCATGGAGCTTCGCGAGAGCGGGGACAGGGGCATGCCGCTGGTAACGTCCCAGCCGGATTTGCCGATCAGGTCGCGACGCATCAAGATTCACTCGTCTGATCCCGCGGACGGCGGTTTATTCCCGCGACGCGCCCACGGCCGTCCATCCACCAATCGCTCAAGCAAGAGGCCTGCTGGCAGCGAAAAGAGGATCAGATAGGCAAACAGAATCAGCGTGTAGACCAAGCCGAAGTAGTGGATCAAGAGCGGCAGGAGCGGCAGCTTGACGGCGCGGTTGTACAAAAAGACCGACATCAACGCGGTACGCATGCCCTTCGCCTTGAGATCTCCGAGCATTGCGTACCACGGATACACCGGGCATGCCGAAAGGATGCCACCGGCGACGGCCAGGACCCAGCAACGCGGCCCCGAGCGCTCCCCCAGGTTGTCACGCACCCAACCCGGCTTGCAACAGCAGGTTCCCGAAAAAGAGCACCAAGATGACGAGTCCCAGCACGGGCAATAGCCGCGAAAACAGCGCCGCGGAGCGATCCAGGGCAAGGTTCGTCGATGCGGGGTTCAGCAGGAATGTGATGCCGTAGAGGAGCAGGACGGCCAGCAGGAACCAGAGCCCGCCGCGCATTGTTGATTTCGCTGTCATGGCACCAAGTGCAGCAGGTACAGTGTCGCGGGAGTGAGCAACGCGATGACGATGGCAAGGCCGAAACAGATCAGATTGCGATAGAGTGCGAAGCGCCGGCCAAGCATGAGCATCTCCGCCGGGAGCTGGATGCTGCCGACGGTCACCCAGCTGATGAGGAGGGCCGTGACCGCGATCAGACTCACGCCGCGGTCCAGCAACTCGCCACCCAGGACATAGCTGGTCAGGGGATGCCCCGATGCCACGCTTCCGGCCAAGGCGCCGGCAAACGCATCCAGAAAGTGGCTTCGGCCGAACCATTCAGCCATCGTCTCGGCCGGGAGGAGCTGCATTAGTAGCCCTGTCAGCAGTACGACGCCGATGAGGATGGGCAGCAGGGAGGCCACCGTGGAGAGCGTCTGCCTTGCGCTGGCGGCAAGCCGATCGCGGAGGTCGACTCGGTCCAGTTGCGTCATGATTCGATCTCCTCGAGCTAGAATTCCGAAGGGGTAGGGGCGATGTTACAAACTAAGGACGCCAACAGATTCAGGATTCGCTGATGCTCGTCTTCGGACCCGTTCCCTCCCGACGCCTTGGACGCAGTCTCGGTATCAACAACATCCCGCCCAAGTCCTGCACCTATTCCTGCGTCTACTGCCAGGTGGGACCCACACCCGGGACCGAGATCGCTCCCCGCTCATTCTACAAGCCGGCGCGGATCGTCCAGGAAGTTCGGCGGCATCTCGCGCTGCTGAGCGAGCGGGGCGAGCAAGTCGACTATCTCACCTTCGTCCCCGACGGTGAACCCACCCTCGACAGTGGATTGGATGAGATCATCGAGCGCCTGCGCCCTATGGGGATCCCGATCGCGGTGATCTCCAACGGCTCACTGCTGTTTCGCAAAGATGTCCGCGAGCGTCTGAACAGGGCGGACTGGGTGTCCGTGAAGCTTGATGCCATCGACACGGCTGTGTGGCGCTGGGTGAACCGGCCGCATCCGGACCTGGATCACGAGGCGATGCTGGAGGGCATACTTGCGTTCGCCTCTCGCTTCCATGGGACGCTCACCACGGAGACCATGCTTGTGGCCGGCATCAACGACGGCGCTGCCAATGCCGAGGCCGTGGGTGCCTTCATCGCCCGGCTTGCACCGCACCGTGCCTACCTGTCAGTCCCGATCCGTCCCCCGGCGGACGAGACGGTAAGGCCGCCGGGGGGGCAGGTGCTCAACCGGTTCTTCCAGATCGTACGCGTTCACATGGACAAACTGGAACTCTTGAGCGGCTACGAGGGGGATGCCTTCGCATCAACCGGTCATCTGGCCGACGATCTGTTGACCATTGCCGCCGTGCACCCGCTGCGTGAGAGCGCGGTGCGTGCCCTCGTCGACCGATCGGGCGGCGACTGGGCGGTGGTGGAGCAGCTGGTTACAGATGGCTTGCTGATCCCAACGGCGTTCTCCGGGCGCCGGTTCTACGTGCGTCGTCCGCGCCACGTGGCGGACGCGAAGGAGGAGTCGGAGACCAGGCGGATTTTTAGCCCGACGGACCAGCCACGGTGATTACGTTCAGGCGAGTCATCCGACCACCACCATAGCGGCCGGAATAGCGACAGGTCATGGTGCATCCAAAAAGGCCGGGGAACACCCGGCCTTTCTTTAGTGCGTCGGCATCGGAAGCCTTAGAGCTCCTTCTTGCGGAAATACCAGTCGGAGCAATTGTAGCCTTCGTTCATCCGAGCCGCAGCCGCCTCGGCGGTAGCAGGCGGAGGAACGATCACTTTGCCGCCTGGTTGGCAGCTCTCCGGCGTGGCGACCTTGGGCCCGTCGGAGGTCTGCAGCGCCTTCACCAGACGGACGAACTCGTCGATCGAGCGGCCATTGCTCATGGAGTAGGATGCAATGGCGCGCAGGATGCCCTCCGGGTCGATGATGAAGGTGGCGCGCACCGCCGAGGCGTCGCTGGCGCCAGGCTGAATCATGCCGTAGGCCTTGGCCACCTGCATGGACAGGTCAGCGATGATCGGGAAACCGATGTCGATGCCGAACTTCTCCTTGATGTTGCGCTCCCAGGCGATGTGAGAGTAGTGGCTATCGATGATTCCAAACTTATCTTTAGTTCTTGGAACCTTTGCGATATCCAGCGTTCGTTACCGATCCCCGCGCGTACCCTTATCCTCTGTAGATACTGTTTCAGTGCGCAGCAGGCGCTACTGGTTGCCGGCGGACCTGATTCCTTCGGCCCGCTTTGGTTCGTCGTCAGGGGATGCGACTCGAAAAGCGCCGCTTGAGCCAGTGCTTCCCTGAACCGAGAGGTTACCCGTATGAAGGCTTACTTGATCGCACCTGACCAGCAGTCCATCGAAGAGGTCGAGATCGCAGGACCCGACGACATCAAGTCCCTGGTCGGCTTCGATACGCTGGAGTCGGATGCCACCGGCTCCGAAGGTGACCGGCTCTACTTCGACGAGGAGTGCTTTCTTCGGGGTGCGAGCGGGCGCTTTCAGATCGACACGGTGATCCCCGTCTCGGGCAAGGAGGCGGCCGTCGGCACCGCGCACGGCGGCGAGGCCTTGTCTGACTTTCCAAACGACATCGACGACCTGCGCCGTCGCACCAAATTTTCCTGATTCAGAGAGGCCCTCTGTCCGCGGCAGCCTGCCACTGGGGCATCAGGCCGAGGCGTATTCCTGAGGTGTCCGGTTTATTTAGGCTAACGGACAATCAAAAACCGCGGGGTCGAAGCAGTTCCCGATGCTGGAGAGCATCATAGACCCAGAACCGCGACCTACAGCTTTCAGCGTTCAGCCGTCGCTCGTCGGGGTCACGCTGACCGGCAGTTCCAGGCCGGACGCAGCCATTCGACACCTTCGCTAACCTTGGATTTCTTGTCGCACCAACGGGTGGTTTGGATAGCCCGAAGATCCGCGAATCCGTGACTCTGTTGAACCACTGTCAGGCGTCCTGTGCCCCATTGGCCCGATCCCGCAGCTCCTTGCCTGGTTTGAAGCGGGGTGCATCCTTCGCCGAAATGGCGACGGCCTCTCCGGTCTTCGGATTGCGCCCAATGTAGGGTGGTCGCAAATGCAGGGAGAAGCTGCCGAACGCGCGGATCTCGATGCGCACGCCCGAAACGAGCGCCGCAGTCATGCGCTCGAGCATGACCTTGACGGCCAGATCCACACCTCGTCCGTCAAGCTGGGTCTGTTCCTGCGCGAGGAGATCGATCAAGTCAGACTTCGTCACATCCGTTTCGCCATACGGGGCCAGATAGGGCGCGAGCCTTAGCGGAGCGACCGGGCGCAGATCGCGTCCAGACATCATTGTTAGACTGTCTTCTTCTTGCCCGCTTTCTTTTTCGTCGCCGCCGCGCTCGGCTTGCGTGAGGCATTTCTAGGCGCAGCCGCAGCGGCCTTCTTGACGGGTGCAGCGGGGGGTGCCGGCGCAGCTTTCTTGGACGGAGCAGCGGAGGATAACCCGTAGAAGCCCTTGAGCGATTCGAGAACACCACCAAGGTATGTTTCCATGCCTTCGGACCAAGTGTGAGTGTTCTGCTGAATGGTCTTCACGAAGTCTTCCCACTCGGCATGGCCCCATACACCCTTCTGTCGCTTGATGAATGCTGCGCTCTCGTTGAAAACGGTGCTCATTGCCTTCTCGACGTCATCGGTTGACGAGACCGCCGAGTGATACTCCTTCATCGCCTCCAGCAGATCACCGAGTTTCGACTGCATGCCTTCGGACATCTCGACGCCTTTCTGCTGTACATGCGAGCGAAAATCCATCCAGTCCGTGTGGTCCCACATTCCTTTTTGTGACGTGACGAAGTCGGATGCCAGTTTTGTCAGCTCTTCGAACGGAGCTACTCTCGTTGTTGCCATGGAAGTCTCCTTTGATGAAGATTTGCCCCCAAATATCGGGGCTTGTTTTGGATTGTTGCTAAAGAGCTTGCCTTAGCGAATGCCGGGTCAACCAACCGATCGAGCGTGCCCTTCCCAGGAACGGCGACTCGGTCTGCCCTCGCCGATGTGTGTTGATTTGTCGTTCTACCGCAAAAAAACCCTCCAGCGGGGTCGTTGTGGAAGTTTTTCTTCCGTAGTTGATTATTGTCAATGATTCGACAGCGTTCTTCTGCCGCCGACCTACACTTTGAGGTGGGTAAGGGGTGCGTGACCGATCGGGGCTACGCCTTGTGGGGCCGCGCTGAGTAGTGAGGATAAGGTAACAGCTGCCGGAATCTGCCATGGAGCGAAGGAAACAATATAGCTGAAGACTGCTCTATCCGAGCAGCAGGACCCCGGCCAGGTGCCGGGGTCTTTCCGTTTGGAGATGTTGCACGGGGACACGCCACGAGAACAATACCGTTTGCCTTCCTGCCGAACCCAAAAGAAAAGGAGACTCTCAAGCGCCTGCGAAGATCTTACGGGAGAAGTGTGTGCCGATAGCAACAAACCATAAGAGCTGGATGGACATCGACGTTTCGCCCATGGTGCCGGATGAGTTTGCACAATTCCGCCCCGTGATCGCGGATGCCGTCGTGTTTTTTCTCGAGCGTCTACCCGTGCCGCGTTTAACCGAGCTCGTCGCCAGACAGTGCGACTTACCGGCAGATGCGAGCACCGAGGAGCGACTGACCAACCTGATCTCCCAATGCCCGACCTTGCACAAGCTCGGCCAGGTGGTGGCACGGGACCGGCGACTCTCTTCCGAGCTCCGGAAGCGTCTGCAGACCCTCGAAACGATGGAGCCTACGACACCCGTCGCCACTGTAACGCAGACCATTGAGCGGGAAATCGGAAAAGACTGCGCCTGCGCCCTCTCCATCGACTCGCGGGCGCTGGCGGAGGCGAGTGTGGCGGTGGTGATCCCGTTTACTTCGCATATGTCACCGGATACCCTGCCTGCCAACGGGGTGCTCAAGGTACTCAAGCCGGATATCGAAGAGCGGTTGGAGGAGGAGCTGGAGATCTGGTCAGACCTGGCAGCGTTCGTGGACGAGCGCTGTGAACGCGACGGACTCCCTTTGTTGCGCTGCAAGGAAATTTTCCAAACGGTACGGACACTGCTTGCGAACGAGGTGCGGCTGGACCTCGAGCAATTGCACCTGAAGGAAGCCGGCACGTTCTACGCGGATTCGCAGAAGATCCAAATCCCTGTCCTTTTGCCCTGCTCGACGCCGCGGATTACCGCCATGGAGCGGGTCTTTGGTACCAGGGTCACCGATACCGAACATCTCTCCGACGGGGCGCGCAAGGAACTGGCTGGTCTGGTGCTGAAGGAGCTTGTGGCCAAACCGATCTGGAACACCGAGCCCTGCGCGATCTTTCACGCCGACCCCCATGCCGGAAACCTGTTTTATACGCAGGATGGTCGATTGGCGATCCTTGACTGGGCCCTCGTGGGGTACCTTCACAAAACAGAACGCGAACAGACGGCGCAGATCGTGCTTGGCGCATTGAACCTCGATGCCAACCGGATTATGCGAGCCATAGCAGCGATGGCCATCGGACAGCCGGACGAGTCCGCCCTGCGCGAGGTGGTGGCCAAGGCCGTGGCTGCGCTCTACCGTACCGAGGCACCGGGTCTACAATGGCTCTTGAGCCTCTTGGGCGATGCGATGTTCAAGGCAGGGGTACTGTTCGGGGAAGATCTGGTTCTATTTCGCAAATCCGTTTTGACCCTTGAGGGTGTCGCCGCGGACGTCTCAAAGGATCTCTCTCTGAGCAAGGTGCTGCCCCTCTCCGGGGGATTGGAGCTTCTGCGCGAGTGGGCGAGACGCTGCGTTGCCTCGCCAATTTCCCGTGATTTCGGGACCCACGTCTCGAACATCGATCTGTTATCCCTCTACTTCGCCGCGCCGTCTGCGATGACGAGGTTTTTTACCGACCGGCTTTTCCGACCGAGCAACAAGAAATAGCAGCGGACGCTTGGGATTCGGGACGCGGAGGAGTTTCTCTCGATCACAGGGGCCAAGCGTAACGGCGAGACTGCGGTCCCCGTGGTTGATCACGGGCTTCGCCCACCGGCTACGTGCGAGGTATCCGTCCCCGCGAGGGGCAGTGTCGTAGAAATTCGAGCTGCCGCTGAAGGACTATCGAGCATGTTGCGCCGCAGCATCTGCTGCGGTATGCTGCGGCGCAGCACGCACTATTGCCGAACCAGGGGAAGTGTGCAGCCAGCCCGGCGTGAATTGGGTAGCCGCTAGCCCATTGCTGTCGCGGCACCGTGTAGGTGTCCAAAGGCAAAGTAGTGGTGCACCAGTCCGCTCGCGCGCAGGGGCCATCCGCCCCCCGGCAAACCCTCCCGGATCGGTCCATCCCTCATCGGCCCAACACACAGGAGCAGGAAATGCGCGTTGCTATGTTCTCCTCGGAGTCCCTTCACTCGATCTCCAGCGGCGGCTTGGGCGTTCATGTAACGGAGCTGGCTGCCGGTCTGGAGCGGCGTGGCCATGAGATCCACGTGATCACCCGCCGCAAGGAAGGCCAGCACGACTACGATCAAATCGATGGCGTGCACTATCACCGTATCGACCATGGAACGAGCGAAAACTTCGTCGAATGCATGGACTTCATGTGCAAGGCTATGGCCCACAAGTTCCACGAGATCACCTCCCTGGTCGGGAACTTCGAGCTCGTCCAGGCCCACGACTGGCTCACCGCCAATGCCATGAAATACGTCATGGATGGCTTTGGCACTCGTGGAGTGCTGACCATGCACTCCACCGAGTACGGGCGCGACGGCAATGTCTTCTTCGACGGCTTCGCCCAGTGGATCCGCGACGCCGAAGCCGCAGGCTGCCATAATGCTACGCTGATCATTGCCGTAAGCCATTTTCTGGCTGACGAGCTCAAGCGCATTTACCAGGTGCCCGAGGGCAAGATCCACGTCGTCCACAATGGCGTCACATACCATGCCTTTGACGGCCATGTGGACCCGGCCGAAGTCAAAGGCCGCTACGGCATCGGCGCCCTGGCTCCCACCGTTTTCTCGCCGGGGCGAATGACCCTGCAAAAAGGCATGGATTTGCTCGTCGAGGCCGTACCCATGGTCCTCGCCTCCTATCCTGAGACCAAGTTCATCATTTCCGGTACCGGGCCCGAGCGCGACAGTGTCGTGCGCAAGGCCCATGAGATCGGCGCCGCGGGCTCCATCATCTTTCTTGAGGCCTTGCCGCGTTGGCAGTACATCGACCTGATGCGCGCCGTGGACATCGTGGCCGTGCCGAGCCGCAACGAGCCCTTCGGTATCGTCGCCCTCGAAGCCTGGTCGGCTGGCAAGCCTGTGGTTGCCACCGTCGCGGGCGGCCCGCGGGAGTTCATTTGGCACGACGTCAACGGCTTCCTTGTGGACGCCGACGCGGGCGGTCTCGCCCATGGCATCGGCTCGCTCCTGGCAGATCACGACCACTGCCGAGCTCTGGGCGCCAATGGGCGCAAAGCTGTTGAAGAAGAGTACAACTGGGACAAAACCGCCGAGTACACCGAAGGTGTGTTCAACGCCGCCCTGAACGCCTAGCTGTTTTCTGACCGTCCGCGATCACTCGCCGGAAAGGGCAGTGGATCGGTGCGGCCCATTTTTCGCCTTTCCTCAGCCTCGGCCTCGCGTTCAATTTCGACCGCCAGGTCGCAACGTAGAACTCAGGATCGGCAACCTGCGTATAGCTTCTGTTGAGGTAATTCGCCCGCCCAAGTTCAAACTGGTTGACCGGCTGATTGACGCTACTTAGCTGTCGGTTGGAAGGCTTCCCCGATTCACTGGAATGGCTCGTGCACCACTGTTCACCCCCGAAACCGGCAGAGGCCGCGTCCAGCGTATTGCTGTCACGAGAAGTTTTTGTGGGGAGATCTGAAGTTGGCCAACTCCTACCATCGCGGTCCGGCCGCTACGCGACAAAGAAAATCCCAGAGCTCGTCTGAGGCGCGACGAATCCAAATGTTCTTTGTCGTTCAACAAAGGGCGGACAGCGTTGCGGACGGAGCACACTCAGACGCTGCAGGCTGACCTCTTCTTGCCTATAAACCGATCACATCGCCGTCGTCGGAAAGGTTGACTCGATAGGCGGCAGGCTGCTGCGGCAGCCCCGGCATCGTAACGATGTCCCCGGCGAGGGCGAGCAGGTAGCCGGCGCCGGCTGCAACCCTGACCGCCTCGACCGACAAGTCAGGCGGTCTCGCCGCTCTTGCATGGCCGCCATCCCCAATGAGCTGAAGGTGCGTCTTGGCGATACAAATCGGAAGCCGCTCGTGGCCGAGGCGGCGAACCTGCTCCAGGTCGCGGCGGGCGGCCCGACTGTAGGCGATGTCGGAAGCCCCGTAGATGGTACGGGCGACCGCGTCGATTTTTGCCTCCGGCGAATCTTCCAGCGCATAAAGATAGCAGGACGGCCCGGCAGGCCTGGCGGCCGCATTGACCACGGCTTGCGCAAGGGCCTCGGCGCCGGCGCTGCCGTCAGCGAAGCCCGTAAAGTGCGCCGCCGTCAAACCGCGATCTCGGCATCCGTCCTCGATCGCTGCCAAGTCAGCGTCCGTGTCACCATCGAAGCAGTTGACCGCGATTACAGGCTCGAAACCGAAGGTCCGCACGCAGCGCACGTGATGGTCCAGGTGCTGCAGGCCTCGCCGGATATCGGAGACCGGACCACGACGCTCGGCATCGCCTCCGCCGTGGATGCGCAGCGCCCTGGCCGTCACGACCAGCACTACCGCGCTCGGCCACAGATTCGAGCTGCGGCACTTGATGTCGAAAAACTTCTCGGCCCCGAGGTCGAAACCGAAGCCGGCCTCGGTGACCACAAAGTCCGCCGTTTCCGCAGCCGCCTTGGTTGCAACCACGCTGTTGCAGCCGTGGGCGATGTTGCCGAAGGGTCCGCCGTGCACGAAGGCGGGCACGCCCTCAGTGGACTGCACCAAGTTCGGCAGGATAGCGTCATGCAGCAGGGCCCCCATGGCCCCCTCGGCACCCAACCCCGCCGCCGTCACCGGATCTCCCCTGCGGTTGAATCCCACCAAGATGCGGCCAAGCCTGGCCTTGAGATCGTCAATTCCTTCAAACAGGCAGAGAATCGCCATCACCTCGGAGGCCGCAGTAATGTCGAAGCTGGCCTCCCGTGGCACGCCATTCTGCCGTCCGCCCAGTCCAATCACCGCCTGGCGCAAGACCCGGTCGTTCACATCGATAACACGCCGCCAAAAGACCTGACGCTGCTCCAGATCGAGCTCGCTGCGGAAGTGGATCGCATTGTCGACCAGCGCCGCCAGAAGGTTATGGGCGGCTCCCACGGCGTGCAGATCGCCGGTGAAGTGCATGTTGATTCGCGTGGCGGGCTCGATGCAGCAACGCCCGCCACCTGCACCGCCGCCCTTGATGCCGAAGATCGGTCCGAGGGAGGGCTCCCGCAGTGCCAGGCACACCCGCCGCCCAGCGCGCTGCAGGCCCTGGGCCAGACCGATGGCAACCGTCGTCTTGCCCTCCCCGCGGCGGGTCGGATTGATGGCCGAGACCAGGACAATCCGCCCCTTGGGCACCGCGTCCTTCGCCGGCAACGCCCGCAGGCGAAGCTTAGCCATGTGATCGCCGTAGACCAAGAGGTCCTCCGGTGGAATCTGCAGCGCGGCGACGACGTCCAGAATGTGACGCATGGGGCTCCTCAGCACTCGACGGGTATGACCTTAGCGTATTTGAAGCCGACGATGACGTCCATATAGCCGGCAAGTGCCTGGTTCAGATCGGCATCGTCGGTGTCTACCCGCAGACATCCGAGCCCCGCGAGCTTACCGGGGGCGGCGATGACCATGAGGTTCTCCCTCCCCACCCGGCGGATGACTTCCGGGCTCAACTGCCGGTTTCCCCGGCCGAAGACGAAGCCGTTGCCCCCCAAGGGCGTGACGATGATCTTTCGTTTCGGGAATCGCCCCAAGAGCTCCAGGATCGCTCGTTCATTGAGATCCTTGCCGACAGTTTTCCTATTGCGCACTGCATCTACACCGAGGAGTGTCTTTTCGCTGCCGAGCGCGTCCGCCACTGCCTTCACGGTCGTACCCGGACCAAGAAGATATAAGGTATCGTCGTCGAGTATCTCCGCCAGGTACTCGGCAATCTCCTTCTGGTCTTCCAATGTGGTTGCGCCGGTGCCAGATGCTTCCTTGCCTCCCTGCAGGTGCTGCGGCACCTGCGGTACCCGCAGGTAGCCGTAGAGCCGGGCATCCAGGATCCCCCGCCGGAAGGACCCTTCGTCGATGTCCAGAACCTCCTCCTCGCCAACCTCCGTGCCGAGGACGAAGGCGTCAAGCAGTGCGGCGGCTGCGGCAGCACTTGTAGCAAACACGGCGCTGTACACCTTGACGCCGGACGGTACGCCGATCACGGGGATCCTGAGATCCACAGCGTCGCAGATGTCTCGGGCCGTACCGTCTCCACCGACGAAGACAATCAGGTCCGTGCCACGGGCCACCATCTCGGCTGCAATGCGTTTCGTGTCCTCCCCCGACGTCTCCTCGGCAATTGTCCCGATTACGATGGCGCCTATCGGAAGCGCGGCACCGACGTAGGCGCCGCTCATAGCACCGATGGCCGCGAGCAATCTGATGCCGTCCCACCGCCGGACATGAGTCAGGAATGCCCTCGTCCGCGCCGGCGCGACAGGCTGCGCTCCAAGCATTATGGCTTGCTTGTGCATTCCGCCGTCGGTCCCCTTCAAGCCCACGCTGCCCCCCATGCCGGCAACGGGGTTCACGATCAGTCCAATGCTTTTCGTCTCTGCTTGTCTTCGACTCAAACCCATCCCGCATACCCCAAGGGATTACCGACGCTCGCCGACAATCGGAAATCTCGCGTCGAAACGCGGAGCGTGTGGCCGGTTTAAGAGGGTGCGGGTTGGTACGCCCGCAGTCTTAGCCGCGTACGGTGCCGTAAGCGGCAACATGTTGTTCAGAACGAGGTTCTTGGTCATGCTGCCAGCCCGAGGGTATCGAATGTACGCCGCAGCTCTTGTTGGAGCGCCTGGTAATGCTGATCGATGGGGTGGACGTGTTTGGGTGGCGGGCCGACACGCGGCTTGCCAAGCCCGGCGAGGATGGGCTTGATCACCCGCTCGCGCAGGACCAGCATGCCAGCCAGAATGCGGATACCGTAGGGGCGGAGGCGGTAACGTCGGCTTCGCTCGACACGTTCAACGAGCGCCTTGCCGCGCAGTTTGGACAGATCGTAACTGGCCTGGCGTGCGGCGTAGTTTGGCTGCGTGTTCGCGGGCGATTGGCGCACACGCTCGGCAAGCTCTGCCAAGGTGAATCCCCCGGGCTTCGGGGCCAAGGCGAGTAGGGCCTCAGCCACCGTGCGGAGACGTGGTTTTTGCAGATCCACACCGGCGAGGCGTCGCTGTCCACGTTGGGTGGGCTCGATGAGCCGATCGAGGATGCCGTCGGGCAGGTAGCTGTGGTGGGCGGCCTGCACGACGTTGAGAAAATCGATCACCATGCGCTGGAGCTTGGCCAGCATGATCGGGAGTTTCTCGACGGATTTGCCGCAGCGCAGCCCCTTGATGTTATGCGCGATGGCCTCCGTGCGCAGCACGCGAGTCCCCTTGTCATAGAGCTTGAGCGTGAGCGGGCCGAAGTGAACCTTGAAGACCGTCAGGTCATAGACCGATTGGTCGAGGACGCGAGCCATGCGCAATGGCTTTTTGCCTTGCCGGCGCTGGGGGCGGTTCTTGTAGCCGAAGATGGTGCGCAGCTTTGGCACGTTGAGATGACGACGGGTACGATCGATCAGCCCTTGGAAGACGGCATCGAGGGTGGCCCCGCGGGTGAACAGGAGATTGCGGCAGTATTCGATCTGGAAGGCGGAGTAGCGGTAGTAGAAGCGCGAACGGCGCTGCTCGTCGAGATCCAGGGCAAAGCACAGACAGCTTGAATATGCCCAACGGTCACAGACCTCGGTCAGTCGCCCTATGGCGTGCTCATCGCACAAGGTATCTGCGAGCCGATCCAAGGCCTGGAACGAGCCACCCACGAAGCAGTTACCCTCCTTGCTTGCGGAGATAGTCTGCCTGCGGGCCTGGCGCTCGACCCATTCGTGACCGTTGAGCATGACCTGGATCCCGAAGGGAGGGTGGCCACTCATCTTGATGGTGATATGGCCCCAATCGGGATCGATGAGATGGAAATGGTAGTGATTGACATACGGCCAAGGTGTTTTGCGCTGTAAGTGGGGCACGCCGTTCTTGCTGTGCTGGACCTCCCAGACCAAGGCGGGAGCCTTTGCGACGAGGATGAGAAAGAGTCCGATATGGTTGGGGTCCCGGGGCAGGTACGGCTCGGCCAGCTCATGCTTGCGTTGTCCCGGGGCACAGTGGATCAGGGGGATACCCTGTTTCTTGGCCCATGCATGGAGGCGCCGACTGAAGCGACCGGCCAGACGTTGCAGGTGAGCTTGGTCCAGGGTCTCGTCGGAGCCGGTCAACGCCCGCCACCAGGTCCGGAAGCCACCGCCCTGCTGACCAAGGGGGAAGTAGCCGTTGAGCACGATGCGGTCAACGCAGTCATAGCGACCGTCGAGGAGCTTGTCGTGGTAGGCGCTGAAATCGTCAACTTGTTCCATGGGTGTTGCGCACTGGCGCGAGATTGTCTCTACACCCAAAGCTTAGGCACCAGAGGTCAAGCGTGACACCGGACTTCGCTGAGCAACCCCGAAGCCTGACGGCTGGCTGTTCTCCGAAGGAGAACCTCTTTTTCCGAGCGCAGCCTCGGAAAAAGCTTAGGACCTTGGAAGCAGTCACATTCGAGAACAAACTTCAGCGCTATCGTCTCCGCAGCACTTGCAGCACACAGTCAATATCCTGCTCCGTCTGGCTGGCGCAGACCTGCAGCCTGATTTCTTCGTCTCCCTTGGGCACAACCGGATGATTCAGCCCGGTCACCAGGACATTATTATCGAAAAAGTGCTTGACCAGGGCAGAGGTCTTACCGGCGTCGCGGATCAACACCGGAACAATCGGGTGCTCCCCCTGAAGGGTCTCCAGGCCCAGTTCCGCAAGCCCCTTCCGGAGCCGGTCGCTCAGGGCACTCAAGCGGCGACCGATTAGGAAGGAAGAAAGAGAGGAGGGAAATGGGGAGGGGAGGGAGGGGGAGGAAGGGAGGAGAGGAGGGGGAGAAGGAAGGAGAAGGAGGAGGGGGAGGGAGGAGGAAGGAAAGGAGGGGGGGAGGGGGGGGGAGGGGGGGAGGGGAAGAAGAGAAGGGAGGGGAGGAGGGGCAGGAGGGGGAAGGGAGGGGAGGGGAGAGGGACCGGGGAAGAGAGGGAAGGAGGGGGGGAGGAGGGGGGGAGGAGGGAGAGAGGGAGGGGGAGGGGAAGGAGGGGGGAAGGGAGGGAGGGAGGGGAGAGGGGGGGGAGAAGGGGGAGAGAGGGGCCAAAGGAGGGAAGAGGGGGGGGGGGGGAGGGGAGGGAGGGGAGGGAAAGGGAGAGGGGAGGAGGGGGGGAGGGGGGAGGAAGGGAGGGGGGGGGAGGAGGGGGAGGGAGACTCGTCTTAGAGCAGTCGCTCACCCCTCCGGACTGTCTAGGATAGCGACCGCGGCAACGGAGGCTGCGGCCTCCGCCGGCGAAATCGGATTAGAATAGACGTAGAAGGGCGCTGTTTCTCTTAGATACGCGATCAGCGGCCGGCACGACACCACATAACCGCCGTTTACGCCAAGCGCCTTACCCAAGGTGGCGATCAGTATGTCCGCCTTGGTCCGGGTGACTGCCTCCGTCCCCCGGCCGCCCGCGCCAAACGCGCCCACACCGTGAGAGTCGTCGACGACGGTGATGATTCCTTCCTCGTACCCCTCTTCGTGTCGCCGGCAGATCTCCGCGACCTTATCCAAAGGGGCGTGGTCGCCGCGCATGCTGAATACGCCGTCCGTAACGACGCAGGCCCTCGCCACCTGGTCTTTGCTTGACTCAAGGATGCGATCCAGCTCGTCCATGTTCAGGTGGGCGTACACCGCCGTTCTCGCCGGTCGGGCCAACCGAATGGCGTTGATGATGCAGTTGTGATTCAGCGCGTCGCTGACGACCAAGGTCCGCTCGGTGACGAGTTGAGGCAGGACGCCCATCACGTGGCATAGGCCGCGCTCATGATCACCGCGGCGTCTCTACCGTGGAAGGCTGAGAGCCGGTTCTCTAACTCGACGTGCGGTTCATAAGTACCGCTGATGAAGCGTACTGCACCCGGGCCTGTGCCATATTTCTCCGCAGCCCGGGCCTCGGCCTCGATCAGCTTCCGGTGCTGAGCAAGACCCGGATAGGAGTTGGAGTTCATCCGCAGAAATGGCCTGTCCCCGAAACCCTTGAGCAAGTATCTAGGTCCAAATCCGCCCGTCGGCGGAATGACGCCGGTAATGACCTTTTCCGCACCTTTGAGTCTGCCGGCCCCTTCGAACTCCGCGAGCTCGGCGGCCAGCAGTGCCTCGATCTTTCCGAGCGACATGATCCTCTGCCTCAAGTCATTGCGCTCCTTCGGGACAACTTCTCTTCGTGTCGAGTTAAACCCAGATCCTTGGGATCGGAAAGGAGGTTGTGAAACTGGAGAGTGTTACCCAGTGGGTGCGGGCAGGCGACTGCCCAAATCCCACCAGAGTAGGTGAGCCGCCGAATCTGTAGCGAACCTGCATGCATACCCCGTAAGGGTGTGTTTGAAGCCAGGTGTAGCGAGTGTGTAGGCCGCGTGACTGAGCCCCGAAAATTTCGTTCTGGTGGTCCGAGAGGATATCCGGGCGCGAGTCCGGTAAAGCCGACGGTCTGGAGAAGCCGGAAGGCAGCAGTCCTGGAGACGTCATGGCGAGTCGAAAGGACACCACCGGGGTCTTCGAGCGGGGCATGCACACACAGGGGTAGCCTGGGAACTCGAGAGGACCGCCATCTCCTTGCGCGAAACACCGGGACAGGCAAACCGGGATACAAAAGAGGCCAGGCGTGGACCGGGTGCACCCGACCCGGGAAACGAGCCGTGAAGGGACACGAACTTAAAAGGGTGAGCGCGAGGTATCGGGGATCGAGCGCAACGCGAAGAGAACCGAGACGGAGAAGCGGTAGTCTTAGCCGATCATAGTACCGAGGCCGAGCAGTAAGAAGGCCGGGAAGGTGGGGAACCGAGACCCAAGGGACCCACTGGAGGGAAGGTGAAGCCGGGCATAACGTTTTGTCGGATGGAAAGATGAGCGATACCAAGAGATCAGAGCTCATATCAACACAACTTCGGCAGATTGCAGAGCAAGCAATCGCACATCCAGATCGGGTATTTACGACCCTGATTCACCGTATGGACGTGGACTTTCTTCGAGAGGCCTACCACCGACTGCGCAAGGACGGTGCTCCGGGCCTGAGCGGCATGACCGCGAAGGACTATGGCAGGAACCTGGAAGCCAACCTGACTGACCTGCATGAACGCCTGAAAGGCGAGCGCTATGTCGCACCGCCGATCAAGCGCGTGTGGATCGATAAGGAGGGTGGCAAGAAACGGCCGATCGGGATATCGGAATTCGAAGACAAGATCGTCCAGAAAGCGGTATCGATGCTGATGGGGGCGGTGTACGAGCAGGATTTTCAGCCGTTCTCGTATGGATTCCGGGAAGAGCACAATGCTCACCAGGCCCTCGGAGAGATCCGGGAGCAGTGCATGAGGCACGGCATCCGATGGATTTACGATGCAGACATCACTGGATTTTTCGACAACATTGAGCGGAGCTGGCTGCGGAGCTTCATCGAGCAACGCATCAATGATGGTGGACTGCTTCGCCTGATCGGGAAGTGGCTGAATGCAGGTGTGATGGAAGGAGAGCAGATCACCTACAGCGACAGGGGTACACCCCAGGGTGGGACGATTTCCCCCTGCCTTGCGAACGTATTCCTGCACCATGTACTGGATGAATGGTTCGTGCGAGAGGTCAAACCGCGCATGCGGGGGCACTGTTTCATCGTGAGGTTTGCCGATGACTTCGTCATCGGCTTTCAGCGCGAAGACGATGCCCGGCGGGTCATGGAAGTCCTGCCGAAGCGTTTCGCGAAGTACGCACTGGAGATTCATCCGGAGAAAAGCCGCTTACTCGCGTTCGGGAAACCGGCCTCGCGCAAAGAGGTCACCCGTGGGGACAACACATTCGATTTTCTCGGATTCACCCACTACTGGGCGCGGTCGCGGAAAGGGACGTGGGTTATCAAGCGCAAGACGGCGCGCAAGAAGCTCAGGAAGACGGTGCAGGCCATATGGATCTGGTGCCGGGACCACCGGCACATGGATCTGGCGAAGCAGCACCGGATCCTGTGCTCGAAGCTTCGGGGGCACTTTCAGTACTTTGGCGTGAGCTGCAACATGCGAGCGATGCAAGCGGTACTCCACCATGCCAGGCGTGGTTGGAAATTCTGGCCCAATCGCCGCAGCAGTAAAAGGCGCTGAACTGGGAGAAGTTTGAGGCCTTGCTGGAGAGCATGCCGCCGCCGATACCCAGGATCATCCACCGTGTCTAACTGCTTGCGGGGGTAGCAAAGTTATGCGCCAGAGCTGCGTTGATGCTCTGGTCACCGAGGAACCGGATGACCGAATTGGTCACGTCCGGCTCTGTGGGGGGGATGGCCAGTAATGGCCGTC
>CALOFM010000010.1:0-158113 GCA_942492625.1 uncultured Gammaproteobacteria bacterium
CAGCGTGGACAACGCTCGGGCTTGTAGGCATCGGGATTGCTCTCAAGCAGCTCTCGGTGTTGCTCAAGGTCTCGATTCCTGGCAGCATGCGGGACATAGGCCGGTCTCCTATGGTGTGGTGTTTTCGTTTGCACGTACCACGATACCAAAGGGCGACCGGCCTCCGTTCTTGCCTTTCTATCTCGACGTCTACAGGGGAATGTTCCAAGCGAGGTCCTGACGGACCGTGGGATTTCTCAGAGGACTGAGCCTATTCAAAGGAGGGACGTAACACTTGACCGCGTTGCCCAGTGCCTCGCGGAAGCTCAGGAAGCATTGCTCCTTGACACGCTCATCGGGTGTGCCTGACGTGCCGTTCGCGTAGCATCGGATGCTGATGTCCGAGAGCTTGTCCAGCTCTCTGCAATGGAAGCAGACAGCCTCGGGCAGGTCCATGCGCTCGAGGAAGAGCGGTCGGAGCTCCTGGCTGACTTCCCGAAGCCCGCCAATGACCTCACCGACCTCCGCAATGATCCGGTTCAGGATGTCGGTATCCAGGGGTTGGGCACCCCCGGCCATTGCACGGAGCCTCTTGAGGCCCAGATTGACCGCCTGCATGGACTGACCCACGCCGTCGTGCAGGGTTGCCGCGATTCGACTGCGCTCGTCGTGCTCCGCCTCCTCCCTGAGATGGCGCACCCGTTGCGCGCGGGCCGCGCTTGCCCGTGCGCTCTCGATGCCGAAGGCCAGGTCCTTGGCGAGATCCGCGAGTAACGCGACCTCTTGCTTTCCGGGTAGAGACGGCCATTACTGGCCATCCCCCCCACAGAGCCGGTCGTGACCAATTCGGTCATCCGGTTCCTCGGTGACCAGAGCATCAACACAGCTCTGGCGCATAACTTTGCTACCCCGCAAGCAGTTAGACACGGTGGATGATCCTGGGTATCGGCAGCGGCATGCTCTCCAGCAAGGCCTCAAACTTCTCCCAGTTCAGCGCCTTTTTACTGCTGCGGCGATTGAGCCAGAATTTCCAACCACGCCTGGCATGGTGGAGTACCGCTTGCATCGCTCGCATGTTGCAGCTCACGCCAAAGTACTGAAAGTGCCCCCGAAGCTTCGAGCACAGGATCCGGTGCTGCTTCGCCAGATCCATGTGCCGGTGGTCCCGGCACCAGATCCATATGGCCTGCACCGTCTTCCTGTGCTTCTTGCGCGCCGTCTTGCGCTTGATAACCCACGTCCCTTTCCGCGACCGCGCCCAGTAGTGGGTGAACCCGAGAAAATCGAATGTGTTGTCCCCACGGGTGACCTCTTTGCGCGAGGCCGGTTTCCCGAACGCGAGTAAGCGGCTTTTCTCCGGATGAATCTCCAGTGCGTACTTCGCGAAACGCTTCGGCAGGACCTCCATGACCCGCCGGGCATCGTCTTCGCGCTGAAAGCCGATGACAAAGTCATCGGCAAACCTCACGATGAAACAGTGCCCCCGCATGCGCGGTTTGACCTCTCGCACGAACCATTCATCCAGTACATGGTGCAGGAATACGTTCGCAAGGCAGGGGGAAATCGTCCCACCCTGGGGTGTACCCCTGTCGCTGTAGGTGATCTGCTCTCCTTCCATCACACCTGCATTCAGCCACTTCCCGATCAGGCGAAGCAGTCCACCATCATTGATGCGTTGCTCGATGAAGCTCCGCAGCCAGCTCCGCTCAATGTTGTCGAAAAATCCAGTGATGTCTGCATCGTAAATCCATCGGATGCCGTGCCTCATGCACTGCTCCCGGATCTCTCCGAGGGCCTGGTGAGCATTGTGCTCTTCCCGGAATCCATACGAGAACGGCTGAAAATCCTGCTCGTACACCGCCCCCATCAGCATCGATACCGCTTTCTGGACGATCTTGTCTTCGAATTCCGATATCCCGATCGGCCGTTTCTTGCCACCCTCCTTATCGATCCACACGCGCTTGATCGGCGGTGCGACATAGCGCTTGCCTTTCAGGCGTTCATGCAGGTCAGTCAGGTTGGCTTCCAGGTTCCTGCCATAGTCCTTCGCGGTCACTCCGCTCAGGCCCGGAGCACCGTCCTTGCGCAACCGGTGGTAGGCTTCTTGAAGAAAGTCCACGTCCATACGGTGGATCAGGGTCGTAAAGACCCGGTCCGGATGTTCGATCGCTTGCTCTGCAATCTGCCGGAGTTGTGTTGATATGAGCTCTGATCTCTTGGTATCGCTCATCTTTCCATCCGACAAAACGTTATGCCCGGCTTCACCTTCCCTCCAGTGGGTCCCTTGGGTCTCGGTTCCCCACCTTCCCGGCCTTCTTACTGCTCGGCCCTCGGTACTATGATCGGCTAAGACTACCGCTTCTCCGTCTCGGTTCTCTTCGCGTTGCGCTCGATCCCCGATACCTCGCGCTCACCCTTTTAAGTTCGTGTCCCTTCACGGCTCGTTTCCCGGGTCGGGTGCACCCGGTCCACGCCTGGCCTCTTTTGTATCCCGGTTTGCCTGTCCCGGTGTTTCGCGCAAGGAGATGGCGGTCCTCTCGAGTTCCCAGGCTACCCCTGTGTGTGCATGCCCCGCTCGAAGACCCCGGTGGTGTCCTTTCGACTCGCCATGACGTCTCCAGGACTGCTGCCTTCCGGCTTCTCCAGACCGTCGGCTTTACCGGACTCGCGCCCGGATATCCTCTCGGACCACCAGAACGAAATTTTCGGGGCTCAGTCACGCGGCCTACACACTCGCTACACCTGGCTTCAAACACACCCTTACGGGGTATGCATGCAGGTTCGCTACAGATTCGGCGGCTCACCTACTCTGGTGGGATTTGGGCAGTCGCCTGCCCGCACCCACTGGGTAACACTATCCAGTTTCACAACCTCCTTTCCGATCCCAAGGATCTGGGTTTAACTCGACACGAGGAGAAGGTGTCCTGATCGGCCGAGAAGATGCTGAAGTTGCCGATCACGCTGCCTTCGCCCTGCAGTGGAAGCGCGATCACCGACCGGAAACCCAGTCGCCTGGCTGTCTCCCGCCAGTGAGACAATCCGGGCTCGGCCTCGATGTCGCGGAAGACGACGGGCCTCCCGGTCTGGACGGCGGTGCGGCAGGGGCTGGGGTTGTCTACCCTATTCGCCCAGGCAGTCACCGCAGCGAGGAGCTCCGCATCCCTGTGCCCGGCACGGGCCTTCATGCACAGGCGCAGGTCCGGCTCGCGCTTGGCGTAGCCCACCCAGGCGAACGAGTAGCCGCCTACTTCCACCAGTAGTTTGCAGAAGGCGTTCAAGAGGTACCGCTCGTCAACGGCCCTGGCCAGGCTGCTGTTGCAGCGGGAGAGGACGGAATAGGTGCGGTTGAGACGTGTCAGCTCGGTCTCCGTCTCCTTGCGTGCGGTGATGTCCGTGGTGATGCCGACGAGTCGGCAAATCTTGCCATCCGCATCTGGGCAGGGAATGAAGCAGGAGGTGAAGTGGCGTTGATGCACTGTGCCGTTGCTCGAGAACTCGAACTGCGCGGCCTTACCTGCGATGGCCTGTTGGAGCAGGTGGCGAACTCTTTTCTCGTCCTTACGGCTGACGAATTCCAGATAGGAGCGGCCGCGTATTTCTTCTTCGCCGCCCACGCGAGCGAGATCGAGGCCCGCCGCGTTCATTGTCAGGAGGCGGCCGTCGGTGTCGATCTCGTGAACGCAGATCGGCGCCTGCCGTCCTCGTTTTTGCCCCCCACCAGAAGTCCAGCGCCTGGAAATGCTCGGCAATGCCGGCGAGGCTGTCCCTGTGGGCGGCGTCTGTGATCACTTCAACGATGCGCATCTGCAGACATTGTCGCCCCGCTGACATGAGTTTTGCCGCGGGAAAGCCGGGGCATGCATTAGTATAAATACCACTGTTGTTTTTTTATTGCTCTTTCGTATGTCCGCGTTTGGTCACGGTATACTTCGGAATCCTGAGACGATGGCTTGACACTAGAAATTCGCGGCCTACACTGAAACAAGCTTCTATTTTTATCAGATGGTTGGAGCACATAAAAAAACGATTTTCTTGCTTCTCCATCTTAGGTTGTGGATCGCTATCAGGCTCGGCGAGAATCGTGCTGTGGCCTCGCCTCCAAGAAGACTTTCCGCGAATCAACAATGGTCAGGAGATTGGTATGTTGGAGAAAAATACTCGTGTACTTTTGCCGACAGGGCTTGCGATGGCGCTTTCCTGGCCTCTGGGGGTCAATGCGGCTTGTGAGCCGGACCCTCAGTTCGGGTTTGTGTGCAATCCTGCAGGGAACGTAGCGCTCGGTCTCGTAGGTCCGTCGACGGATTCCGGTGTCCGCCAAAACGTTGCGCTAGTCGTCGCCGAGGAATTGCTCGACAAAGAGAAGAAGAGAGACACCGGCGGCGGCTCTGGCGACAGTATCCCCTTCGATGTCTATGCCACTCTGCTCTACGGGAACAAGGACTACGACAGCCAGGAGCTACCCGGTTTGGACAGCGACTCCTGGGGCGGGGTGATCGGCGCGTACTTGCGAGACACTCAGTATTTCGCCGGCGCAGCCATCGACTACTCGACGGAGGATGCTGATCTTAAGGAGAACGCCGGCGGTAGGGATACGGATGAGTGGGGCGTCCAGGTCTATGGCACCTATTTCCCGTTGACTACCAAGGAGTTGTTCCTGACCGGCGCATTTCGGTATTCAAGCCTGGACATCGATACGCAGCGCACCTTTCTCGCCGTCGATCCAAACGACCCTAGTGGGCCGCCAAAAACGCCGAACGCTACCCGAGGCAGCACGGACGGCGTGACCTATTCCTTGCACGGCGGCGCGGGTTACAGCTGGCCGATCCAGCCGCAGACCCTGGTTACCCTGAGCGGGTGGCTGTCTTGGCAAAGAAACGAGATCGATGGGTATAACGAGACGGGAGGATTAGGACAAGCAAACAACGGTGCATTCACCGGAAATCTCCGCTTCGCTGATGACAACTACGACACCTTCGACGGCATAATGACCGCGTCCCTGACCCATTCGACGCCAATTGCGAACGGAGAGCTGATCCCCTCGGCCTCGGTCAGCTACGTGCATGAGTTCGAAAGCGACACCCGCACCATCAATGCGGACGTCATCGACATCGATGCCGCGGCGTCCGGTGCCGATAACAAGTTCGTCAGCTTTAAGACGAACAAGGCGGACAAGAACTACATGCGCGTCGCCCTTGGGCTGGCCGCCGAGTTCAACCAGGGAACGACCATCTACGCAGGCTACAATGGAACGCTGGCCCACGAATGGCGCAACGAGCACCTATTCAGCCTGAGCATCAACCAGACCTTTTGACCCATCGGTTGGGGCCGGTCCAGGCCCCGCTCAAGCTCTCCTCTCGACTTCACAACCGCCCGTCGAGTCGCCGATTCAACTCCTCCAGAATCGCCGGCCAGTGCCGCTCCCAACCCCGATTGTGGGTGACGCCCTGTAATACGAAGAGCTCACCGCCGGTGCGTTTGGAAGCCCTTTTCAAAAGCTTCGGTGAGACCCGCTCGTCGCCCGCGCCTGCGTAATGCAGCTGGATCAGCTCTGCGGGCAGGGCTGGGGCAGCGACGGGATTCATCGACCCGCGAAGCCGCTCGTAGCCGTGCGCATCGGCCCAGGCGTCGATATCCAGGTTGCCGGCCAAGGTGACGACGGCGACGATCCCCGGAACACGCCCGGAAAGCAGCATTGCCAGGGCCCCGCCGCCACTGAAACCGATAAGAACGATCTCGCGTCCCTCAGGAACCGCCCGCGCCAACGCCTTGTTCATGCTGGCGACGACCTCTTCTCCATAGCGGGCGTGGGTCCACATGCGTTGTGAGCAGGGCGGCGCATGGGCGTAGCCGTGATAGCAGGGGCGGCCAAGGATGATTCCCGGCTCGGGGTCCAGGGCCAGGAGGCTTGGGACCACGGGCCGCCGTGGCGTCGGGTCGCCGGAAGCGAGACCCGGACTTATGTAAGGTCGGCCGTCCCCGGTCAGATAGACGTGGACCGGTCCAGCATCGCCATGCGGGGGAGCCGATTTTTTGTAAACGGCATGACGAAACCCGAGTCCGTCGACCTCCGAGCGCTCGAAAGCGAACCCCGACACATCGCGGTCGAATGTACCACGGGGCGAAATGCACCCGTAAAGGAGCAGAATTGCAGCCGCGAAACTCGATGCTCGGAGCACCCGTGGCACGTGACGGCCCAGTGTCTCTACTCGCCGCTCAACTCGGAGAGCTCGCGATTGATTTCCTCGCGGGTCTGCGCGAGCTCCTCCGCTTGCTCTGACCCCAAGCTCACGTAGATCTCTTGAGCCACTTCAAGGTGATGTCGAGCCTCCTCATGGCGCCCGAGCTCCCTATAGATTGCAGCAAGCTGCCGATTTCGCGCGGCGACCTTCAGTGGACGCTGTGTCCGTTCGGCTATGGTGATCGCGGTGACATTGTGAGGAATCGCCTCCTCGAGCTTCCCAAGCTGCACCAGTACACGGGCGAGAGAGTTGCTCGCAGTGCCCAGGTCCGGATGATGCTCCGGTAGCTTCGCCGTCATCGTCTTCACCGCCTTCTCGAGGTGCTCCGCCGCGTCTTCGTACTCTCCCAGCTCCTCCAGTACGACCGCTAGATCGTGCTCGTAACCAGCGATTGCGAGGCTGTTGGCAACCATATTTTTGTCGCGGAGCTGCAACTCGGCCATGAAGATAGCTTCTTCGTACTGCTCTTTCGCGTCCGTGAAACGCTCCTGATCGTAGTGAAGATCGCCCAGGCCGGCATGCAACGAGGCGATGATCAGGTGGCTTCCCTGGATCTGTCTCTCGTCCATCGCCAACGTCTCCCAGGTCGATAGCGCTTGATCGTAGATCTTTTCGGCTTCGTCCAGATTTCCCTTGTTGCGTTGGGCCCTTGCCCTGTTTTGCGTTACGACCAGTGTGGCCGGGTGCGTTTTCCCGAGCTTCTGTCCGTAAATCTCCTGAACATATTTCCACCGTTCGTCTGCCTCGTCGTACCTGCCTGTCGTGTAGTAGAGGGTTGCCAGGTTGTTCTCCGTCGCCGCCGCGTTGAGACTCGGGGGTTTGCCGCCGGATCGACTGATGGCTCTGGCCCTGAGAAACAGGGATTCGGCGTTGCGGTACTCTCCGCGATTGGTCTCCAGCCAACCCCAGTTGGTGATGGTGGGCAGTAGAGCCAGATCCTGTGCGCCATGCAGGGACTCCAGCAGGGACAAGGCTTGGACGTAATGCGCTTCCGCACTGTCGTGATCGCTGCTGGCGACATCGACGTCAGCCAAACCGCTGTGAGTCACGGCCTCCAACGAGGCTTGCAGATCAACGTCGATCTTGCCGCGGAGCTGTGTGGCCTGTATGAGGGCTTCTTCGAAACGCTTTCTTGCGTTGCGGTAATCCGATTCGGAGAAGTGCAAGCCGCCCATGTTGTTTAGCGTGGTGACGACCGCCTCGGCGGGGCTGTCGCCGGGGTTCTTTTTGAGGCTCTTGAGCGCTTCTTGGTAGCGGTCGAAGGCGTCCGCGTAGAGTCCCGCATCCTGGAACGCGCCGGCGGCAAGCTCGAGATTGTGTGCGTGGTCGCCCGGTTTCCCGGCATCGAGGGAGTTATGTGCGGCCTCTTCAAACAGGGCAGCGGCAGTCGCGTAATGGAGTTCGGTCAGCTCTGCGCGCGCTTGGATTGCGGAAATGGTGGCCTTGTCCCGGGAAACCGGGGCGGTCTCTCCGGTCTTCTTATCCAGGATACCCTGGGCGACGGCCAACGATTCCTTCGCCGATTCGTAGTTGCCATCGTCTATGGCCTTTGTCGCCAGCTTTCGCAGCTCGGCGATCTGCGGGTCTTGCGTTGTCAGTTTTTTCAGGTCTGCGACTGTCTTCCTATGCTGACTAGCTATTTCGGTGAGCTTGGCGGATAGCTGCTCCGGCGGTACGTTTTTCTCGTCAAGAATCTGAAGGAACTTTGCGGTGGCGCAACGGCTGAACTTCAGGGCGCGTCCCAAGTTTTCGATGCGCGCCAGATAGCCTTTGTCGACGTCTCGGACTTGTCGCATCAGGTCGTCCAGCTCGTGCGGAGGGAGACCGACAACGAGATGGCCCGCGACCTCGATGGAGCCGTCGCTGACCAGCCCTCGGGGTGCCAGCGTGTCTTGTCCTTCTTGGTGGCCGCGGAGCTCGGCGGCAAGCTCCGCCAGTCGCGTCGCGGTTTGGCCCTCCGGAAGGGATTCCCTGGCAACTTTGGCGAGTAGCTCCTCAGCGGCGCAGTCGCTTACGCCGAGGTCCTTGGCGACGTCCTGGATCCGCGCCAATTGGGACTTCCTGAAGGCCTGCTGCTCCTCCATCAGATCGACCAACTTGCTCGGGGTGCAGTCGATCCAAACGGAGCCGCCGACTTCGATGGACCCCGCTGCCGCTACACCGCATTCTGCGGACACCTGCGTGTCGGCGACGGTTTGGGGAGGCCAGGCGAAGAGTTCAAGCAGCGCGAGAGCCGGAACCGCCAAACGGGCCGGGCGGTTCATGGTTACTCGTCCTTGCGCGGGGCTGCATTGCCGATATCTACGTCCCCGCCCACGGTGACGCCGCCGCCAGCGGCCATTCCGTTCACGACCTGGAGCACCTGCGTACTCGGCCTTTGGGTGATGTAGAAAACCGCCGAAAGCCCGATCACAACCAGAAGTGCCACAGCGGCGGATAGCATCCAGCGCCGATGATCCGGCGTCCCGCTACCGGGCGTTACCGGTTTGGTCACCCGCTCGGGCGGTTGCCGTTTCGCTATGTTCTCCACCGCGAACAGGGTTTCGGTCGCCGGATCGCCCTTGGGCGACAGATGAATATTCGCGCGCAGATACGGCGGAACCGTTTGCCCTTGCAGCATCCCGAGATCGACCACCAGCACCCGTCCTTCGGGATTGAGCCATTTGCGTTGCGCGAGATCGACTTCCGTCAGGGCGTATGAGCCGGGCTCGATGGATTCCGGGGTCAGAAGGAAAACGAACAGATCGCAGCGCTCGACCTCATCCTTGATCTTCAGATCGAAGGAGTGCCCGGGCTGCAGATCGTGGCGATCGAAGAACACATCATGACCCGCGTTGATCAGCTTCAGGCAGATTCGCTCTGCGATCTCGCGGTGCTCCGATGCGTAGGAGAGGAAGATATTCATCCTGATGGCGCGTTCCCTTTTCGGCGGTTACCCGGGAATCTTGATCACAACGTCAATGCTAAGAATAGGAAAAAATCGAGGGGACGGTGCGAAAAGCGGTATAAGCCCCCGAAGAGCGTGGCTCTTCGCAGCCGGGGCGTCGTGCACCCAGCATGACTCGCCCGCCGCAAGCAATCCGCCTACTCCGTCAAACCGCTCATTGCATCCAGCACGCGGAACAGGGCCGCGGAGTCCAGGTCGCCAAGCCCGCTGCCCACCAGCGCGTTGAGGTATTGAGATACCAGAGCGGTACCCGGCAGGGCGATTCCGAGCTCGTCAGCGTCCTCGAGCACGATGCGCGGATCCTTCCGATGCAGCCCGGCCTTGAATCCGGGCTCGTAGTTGGCATCGATCATCCGTTGGCCATGGATCGCCAGTATCTTGCGATAGGCGGAGCCACCCAGCAGGGCGGCGCGTACCTGAACCGGGTCAACGCCCGATGCTCTGGCCAGGAGGAAGGCCTCGGCAACGGCGGCCATGGTCTGGCTGACGACGACTTGATTGCAAGACTTGACCCCATGAGCGTACCTGCTCGACTACAGCGACTCCAGCGATATCACACAAGTTTCCCGACCTTCGCGAAAAACCGAGCGCTACTGTCGGGTAGCCACGACAACGACCGTCAATATTTGTTCGTAGATGGGCGAATTTCGGCGACTGTAGCACAAAGCCAAACTAGAAGAGCCGGCCATCGGCCGCAGCCTCTTCTCACGCGCGATTGTAGGAGGGAAGCCCATCGCTACATTGGTTCCGCAGCGCAATTCGCTGACTCGCGTGAGACCGGAACGTTTCCTGGCACATGGCTTGCGCAGCAAGGTGCCAAGCCGATAAAACAAGCTTGCCGAGAGAGCCTCGCGGAAGGCCGCGGTATTTCTAGACGTCGGCCGCTTGTTCTTGGAGTACCAGCGACCTCTGCGTGCCAGGAGTTAGATAACGGGAATTCGAAACCGTGAAAGGACTGGCTTGCCACTTGGCAAGGCCGAACAGGTGAATTTCCGCAAAGGCTCGAGCCATGTACTCATGCCCCCGCCACAAGGGAGATGGTGACAATACGGATCGAGAAAATCTGTGAATCGTGTCACAGTCCGCGCACCGGGCGGTCAGCAAAGCTCCGCTTAACGCCCAAACGAAGGACAAAAACCGTCAATTTCTGGGGAAGACTTATGGTTAGGATATCAAGAGATTCGAGAAAGTTGGCGCTACGAGCCATGTTCTTTGTCGCCCTGTTCGGGATCGGCTCGCTCGCTGCGCAAACAATTCCCATGCTCGCCTACGAACCTCCTGCCCAGGATCTACGGCCAGTCTTCAGCCCCGACGGCGCCAAGCTAGCAAGCGCGGGGGCTGACGGTGTCATCACCGTCTTCGACCTAGCGTCGGGCCGAGAACTGTCGTTGATTGGAGACACGCCGGGAGAGGTCGCCGCGCTTGCATTCAGTACCGACGGCCAAGTCCTGGCGAGCGCCGTCGAGAATACCATCTCGATCCGGGGCTCGGCCGACGGCGCGGAGATCACGACCCTGCAAGCAGACCCCGATCGCACGATCTCGCGACTCGCCTTCGGCCCTGGTGGAGACGCGGTCGCGGCCATTATCGACGGCGTCGAGATCGGGGTCTGGGACCTCGACGCCGGGGCCATCCGCATGGTCCTCTCGCGTCCGAACGAGACGATGACAGAGATCGCCTTCAGTCCCGATGGAAGATTGCTGGCAGGCTTCGGCACCGGCCCACAAATTACCGTTTGGGACCTGGAAACCCGGCGGGAATCGCTGACGCTGGACAGCCCGACGGGTGCGCCGATTGATGGGATGGCGTTCAGCCCCGTCGGCAAGACCCTGGCCGGCGCCGATGAGGACGCCAACATCACCCTCTGGGATCTCGGTTCCGGCGGCCAGACGGTGCTGACGGCGCATGCCGACCTGATCAAGCGGCTCCATTTCAGCCCCAGCGGCACGCGGTTGGCCAGTGAGGGCGCGGATGCACAGCTCCTGCTGTGGGACGTCGCGTCCGGGCAGAATCAAGCGGCCCTTCCCGCCGCATCGGACACCCTCGTCACAGGTCTGGCTTTTAGCCCGGATGGGGCCACGCTCGCAAGCGTGGGCGACGACAATGAGATCCTGCTGTGGGAGGTGTCGTCGCGCCGCTTGGCTCGGGTCCTTGCTGGCCAAACCGGCCTGATTGAGGAGCTTGCCTTCGCTGCGGCTGGACAGACGCTCGCCAGCGTCGGCGCGGACGGGCAGGTTATCGTTTGGGACCTCGCAACCGGGACCGAGCGCTTCAGCGTGCAGACGCCCGGCTCGCTGGCCGATGCCGATGGCGTGTCGTCGACCGTCGATACAGCCGCGGCACAGGTCGCCCGCCCGAGCGTTGCCGCGACCAACACCACGACCAACCAGGCCACGGCCACCGGCGCGACGCCGGCGGATTTGCAGGTCACCACCAGCGCCGCGGCTGAGGCGGCCCCCACGGCGATCACATCGATCGCGGTTGCGTCTGCCGCCTCGGAATTCGCCACCGCAAGCGCAGACGGCAGCGTCCGCTGTTGGAGCGCGTCGGGCGACCCGCTGATGCGGCTCGATGGGCACCCGCGGGCGAAGGCCACGGGCGTGGCCTTGAGCCCCAATGGGCAGGACCTGTTCAGCGTCGGCAGGGACACGCAATTGCGGCGCTGGTCAACGAAAAGCGGTGCGTTGACGCAGGTGCTTTCTGCCCAAGAACAGCCGATCCGCACCGTCGCCTTATCGAACAACGGAAATTACGTCGCAACTGCCGGCGAAGAAACGCGTGTGATGTTGTGGGACGCGAAGAAAAACAAACTCTTGAACACTCTCTCCGGCCATACAGAGTTCGTTAACGCACTGGCCTTTGCACCGAACGGGCAAGAGCTGGCCAGCGCGGGCGTGGACGGCCGAATTCTGCGCTGGAACACAAAAGACGGCTCGCTGATCAGCTGGAAGGGAGAGGACGGCAGACTGATGAATGCATTGCTCGGCCACGCGGGCGCCATCAACGCGTTGGTCTACAGCGGCAACAACCAGATGCTAGCCAGCGGCAGCTCGGATGGCACCGTCAAACTATGGGACACACGCACCGGGCTGCAATTGCAGAGCTTCCCGGCTAAACCCCCGATCGACGCCATCCCGATCAACGCCGTCGCGATCAGCACCAACAAGAAATATCTCGCGGCCGGCGGGGACGGCACGCAGATCTCCGTCTGGGACATCGATAGCGGCAACAGCCGACCGCTGACGACACTCAGCAGCGGCGCGAGCCGCGTCAACGCGCTCGGCTACCTGCCCAACGGACAGTTGCTGGTCGGTGCCGATGACGGGACCATCACCGCCTGGGACGTTGAAAACAGCGCGGTACTGAGAGTGATTAGCCCAGACGCCCCTCCACTTGGCAGCCGCATGCTCGACACGCGCGATCCGTTGCCAGTGGATCGCGACGAATTCGCGCGCCCCGATGTTGAAGGCATCGCCACGCCCGCCGCCGAGCGGCGTTTCGGCGATCTACTCCGGTCCCTCGCCGGCAATCTCCTCGAATGGCTGGTCCCCTCCGCCCACGCGGACCCGAACCAGGGGCCGGGCGGGCCCATCCTGGTCATCGATTCGGCCGATCAGGTGTCCTCGCTGTTCGGCAAATACTATGCGGAGATCCTGCGCACCGAGGGCTTCAATGCCTTCTCGGTGGCCGACATCGGCACCGTCGATGCGACGGTGCTCGCCGGCTACGACCTGGTGATCCTCGAGCAGATGCCGCTAACGCCCAGCCAGGTCACCATGCTCAGCGACTGGGTCAATGCCGGCGGCAACCTGATCGCGATGGGTCCCGACGCCCAGCTTGCAAGCCTGCTTGGGCTTACTGCGACCGGGCAGACCCTCTCGGAGGGCTATATCGGGGTCGATACCTCGGCCGCCCCCGGCAACGGTATCGTCGGGCAGACCATGCAGTTCCATGGGACCGCCAATCGCTACACCCTCAACGGGGCTACGGCGGTGGCGACCCTCTATGCGGATGCGACAACCGCCACGGCCAACCCCGCCGTCACGCTCCGCGACGTTGGGACGAATGGCGGGCAGGCCGCCGCCTTCGCCTATGACCTCGCCACCTCGGTCGTCTACACCCGTCAGGGTAACCCGGCGTGGGCCAACCAGGAGCGGGACGGCTTCGCCCCCCAGCGTTCTGATGACAAATACTACGGAAATGCGGCCGGCGATCCGCAGGCGGACTGGGTCGATCTGAACAAGGTCGCCATCCCGCAGGCGGACGAACAGCAACGTCTGCTCGCCAACCTGATCGTCCACATGACCCGGGACCAGACGCCGCTACCGCGCTTCTGGTACTTCCCGCGCGGGGAAAAGGCCGTCGTCATCATGACCGGTGACGACCATGCGAACAACGGCACAGAGGTGGCCTTTGAATATTTCCTGGCCGCCAGCCCAGATGGGTGCTCGGTCGCGGATTGGGAATGCGTGCGCGGCACGTCCTATATGTACAACAATACGCCGCTGTCAGACGCCAAAGCCGCCGCCTACGAGGCCCAGGGATTCGAGGTCGGACTCCATGTCAACACCAACTGTGCCGACTTCACGGAAACCCAGCTGGATACCTATTACGAAGAGCAACTCGCCGCGTTTGGGCAGCAATGGCCAAGCGCCCCGGCGCCCACGACCCAGCGCCATCACTGTATCGCCTGGACGGGTTGGGCGACGGGTGCGAAGGTGCAGGTCAACTACGGTATCCGGCTCGATACCGACTATTATTTCTGGCCACCGGAGTGGGCGGGCGATCGTCCCGGTAACTTCACTGGCTCCGCCATGCCGATGCGCTTCGCGGACCTGGACGGTACGCTGATCGATGTCTATCAGGCCGCCAGCCAGATGACCGACGAGTCGGGACAGTCCTATCCGTTCACCATCGACACGCTGTTGGATCGGGCGCTCGGTGCCCAAGGCTATTACGGCGCCTATACGATCAACGCCCATACCGACGCTCCTAATCCGATCCCTGAGGCCTTGGCGGTCGTCGCCTCCGCACAGGCCCGCGATGTGCCGATCATCACCAGCCGGCAGATGCTCGAGTGGCTGGATGGGCGCAATGGCTCGTCGTTCGACTCGATCGCATGGGATGCCCAGACGCAGACGTTGAACTTCGGCATTACGGTGGGTACCGGGGCCAACGGTCTGCAAGCGCTGGTGCCGCTGTCTGCGGATGCCGGCGTCGTCAATGGCATCACGCGAAACGGAGCCGGCGTCCCGTTCGTTACGGTGTCAAGGGCCGGCCTTGACTACGCCAGTTTCTCGGCGGCAGACGGAAACCATGAGGTCACCTACGGAGATGACTTGACTGCGCCGACGGTGACGTCGGTGTCTCCTGCCGACGGGTCCGTGGATGTCGGACTGGGATCCCAAGTCTCGGCCACCTTCAGCGAGGCGATGAATCCGGCAACGATCAGCGCGTCCACTTTCCTGCTGGAGGACGCGGCCAACGCGCCGGTCACCGCCTCTGTCAGCTACGACCCCGCAGCCCGCACCGCGGTGCTGACGCCGTCGGCTCCGCTCGAGCCTGAGACAACTTACACGGCCATTCTCACAGATGCCGGTCCTGCCGACCCCGTCGGCAACGGGCTCGCAGGTCCAGTCGCCTGGAGCTTTACCACCGAACCGCCGCTGAACTGCCCCTGCAGTCTCTGGACCGATTCGGATACGCCGGCAACCCCATCCTCCGTCGATCCGAATGCGGTCGAGCTCGGGGTGAAGTTCCGGTCGGATATCGCCGGATACATCACCGGTATCCGTTTTTACAAGGGGGGGACTGACAACACCGGTACCCATGTGGGCAACCTGTGGGCTGCCGACGGCACGCCGCTGGCGACCGCGACCTTCACCAACGAGACGGCAACCGGCTGGCAGCAAGCCGACTTCGCGACGCCGGTGGCAATCAGTGCCAATACCGTCTACGTGGCGTCCTACCACGCGCCGAACGGCGGGTATGCGGTCAACGCCCCCTACTTCGCCGGGGCAGGATTCGACAACCCGCCGCTCCATGCCCTGGCGGATGGCGAAAACGGCGGCAATGGCGTGTATCTGTACGGTCCCGGTGGGTTTCCGAACCAGAGCTACAATGCCAGCAACTACTGGGTCGATGTGGTCTTTACCGATACCACCGGTCCTGACACGACGCCGCCAGCGGTGACCTCGACCGCGCCGAGCGACGGTGTGACGAATGTAGCGATCGGGACGGACGTGACGGCGACCTTCAGCGAGGCGCTCGATCCGGCGACGATCACGACCGCAACGTTTGAGTTGGTCGGCGGCGGTGGCGACGTGCCCGCGACGGTCAGTTACGACGGGGCCACCCGCACTGCGACCTTGACGCCGACCGGTGCCTTGAACCCCAGCACGTCCTACACGGCGAGGGTCACGACCGGCGTTAAAGACGCCGCGGGAAATGCCCTGCAGGCGGACGTCAGTTGGACCTTCACGACCGACAGCACCCCGCCGACGGTGACCTCGACGGCGCCGGGTAACGGTGCAACGAATGTCGCGATCGGAACGGCGGTTTCGGCGACCTTCAGTGAGCCGATGGCCGCGGCGACGCTGACCACCACCACCTTCGCGCTGAGCGTCCAAGGCGGCGCCACCGTGTCGGCGGCGGTGACCTACGACGCGGCGACGCGCACGGCGACGCTGAGTCCGGACGCCGCGCTGGCGCCCGATACGGTGTACACCGCGACCATCACGGGCGGCCCCGGCGGTGTCGAGGACGTGGCGGGCTACGCCCTCGGGTCTGACTTCGTGTGGTCATTCACCACCGCGCCGGAAGGCACGGGTCCCTGTGCGACACCCTGCAGTCTGTGGGACGCGACCGCCACCCCGACCCTGTTGGCGGACCCCGACACCAGCGCCGTCGAGCTTGGCGTCAAGTTCCGCAGCAACGTCGCTGGAGACATCACCGGCATCCGTTTCTACAAGAGCCCGACCAACACGGGCACCCATGTGGGCACGCTATGGAGCAGTACCGGCACATTGCTCGCCCAGGCTACGTTCACCAACGAGACTGCCTTCGGCTGGCAGCAGGTCGACTTCTCGGCCCCGGTGGCGATTCAGGCCGATACCCTGTATGTCGCCTCTTACCACACCGACGTCGGTCGTTACTCGGTCGACGGGGGCTACTTCGCCGTCGCCTACAACAACGGGCCGCTCAGCGCCCCGGCGGATGGTGAGGACGGTGGCAACGGCCTGTACCTGTACGGCCCGGGTGGATTCCCGACCAACACCTGGGACTCCGCCAACTACTGGGTCGACGTGGTCTTCACGACCAACACGGGTCCCGACACCACCGCCCCGACGGTGACCGGTACGTCACCGCCGGACGGTGCCGTCGACGTCGGCCTATCGACAATCCTCACTGCGACCTTCAGCGAGCCGATGGATGCGGCCACTGTCAGTGGTGCAACCGTCAAGCTCGAGCTCACTCCGGCCGGCAGCGGAGCGGTACCAGCCACAGTGACCTACGATGCAGCGACCAGGAGAGCATCCTTGACACCTGACGCAGCACTGTCCCTGAACGCGCAATACACCGCGACCGTCACGGCTGGCGTAAAGGATTTGGCAGGCAATGCGCTGGCCTCCGATAAGACATGGACCTTCACGACCGTGGCCAGCGATCCCTGCGCAACGCCGGCGAACGCCATCGTCGCCGAGAACTGCCTCGCCGGAAACCCGCCCTCGGAGTGGGATGTCAACGGCGCAGGTGATCCCTCGATCCAGGGCTTTGCGACGGAGATCAGCGTGAACCGGGGCGACAGCGTCGACTTCAAGATCGACACCGACGCCAACGATTACCGACTCGACATCTACCGCATGGGCTACTACGGCGGCGACGGCGCACGAAAGGTCGACACGGTGTCGCCGTCGGCAACCCTGCCACAGAACCAGCCCGGCTGTTTGGAGGATGCGAGCACAGGCCTGATCGATTGCGGCAACTGGGGCGTCTCCGCGTCTTGGAGCGTGCCTCCCAACGCGACCTCCGGCATCTACTTCGCCAAGGCGGTGCGTACTGACACCGGCGGAGCCAGCCACATCGTCTTCATTGTTCGCGACGACGCCGGTAGTTCGGACATGCTCTTTCAGACCGCCGATACCACCTGGCATGCCTACAACACCTACGGGGGTAGCAGCCTCTACAGCGGTGGGCCAGGTGCCCAAGGCGGGGCCTACGAGGTCAGCTACAATCGACCGTTCAATACGCGTTCGGTCGATAACGGTCAGGATTGGCTCTTCAATGCCGAGTACCCGATGGTGCGTTGGTTGGAGGCGAATGGCTATGACGTCAGCTACTTCACCGGCGTGGACACCGATCGCTACGGTTCTCTGATACCGAACCACAAGGTCTTCCTTTCGGTGGGTCATGATGAATACTGGTCGGGGCAACAGCGCGCCAATGTGGAAGCCGCCCGCGATGCAGGTGTTCACCTGGCGTTCTTCAGCGGCAATGAGGTCTTTTGGAAGACGCGCTGGGAAGACAGCATCGATGGCTCGGGCACGCCCTATCGGAGCCTGGTTTGCTACAAGGAGACCCATGCCAACGCCGTGATTGACCCCGAGACACCGATCTGGACCGGTACCTGGCGCGATCCACGCTTCAGCCCACCGGCCGATGGCGGCCAGCCCGAGAACGCCCTCACAGGCACAATCTTCACAGTCAACGCCGGGGCCACGACCAGCATCCAAGTGCCCGAGGCAGACGGCAAGATGCGCTTTTGGCGCAACACGGACATTGCCAGTCTGGCGGCGGGACAAACGGCGACCCTGCCATTCGGAACCTTGGGTTACGAGTGGGATGAAGACCTGGACAACGGGTTCCGGCCGGACGGCCTGATACGGATGTCGACCACCGTGGTCGCGGGCGCACCGGTATTGGTGGATTTCGGGTCCACCTTTGGGTCGGGGACGGCGACCCATCACCTCACGCTGTACAAGCACAGCAGCGGGGCCCTGGTGTTCGGATCCGGTACGGTCCAGTGGCCCTGGGGCCTGGACGCGAATCACGATCGCGCCGGTACACCGGTAGACGTGCGGATGCAGCAGGCGACGGTCAATCTTTTCGCCGACATGGCAGCACAACCGGCCACGTTACAAACCGGCCTGGTGCCAGCGACGGCATCGACCGATGCGACGGCGCCCAGCTCGGCGATTACCTCCCCGGCACCGGGGGCGAACCTGCCGCAAGGTAGCTCGGTCACGACAACCGGTACCGCGACGGACGCCGGTGGCGGAGTGGTCGGCGGTGTCGAGGTATCGGTCGATGGCGGAGCGACCTGGCATCCGGCCGACGGCCGCGCCAGCTGGAGTTACGATTGGACGACTCCCAGCGCATCAGGCTCGGTGACGATAAAAAGCCGCGCGGCTGATGACAGTGGGAATCTTGAAACGCCGAGCGCCGGCATCGACGTGACCGTTGGAACGGGCGGTGACACCACGCCGCCGACGGTCCCGGGTTCCCTTACGGCAACGGCGGCGAGTGACACGGCCGTCGATCTTAGCTGGCAGGCATCGACCGACAACGTCGAGGTGACCGGTTACCAGGTCGAGCGTTGCGAGGGGGCCAGCTGCAGCAGCTTCGCCCTGGTCACGACGGTGACCGGAACGACCTACGCCGACAGCGGGCTGACGGCGTCGACGACCTACCGCTACCGCGTGCGGGCGACGGACGCGGTCGGCAACCTGAGCGGCTACTCCCCTGTTGCCAGTGAAACGACGCAGGCAGCGGCGGACACCCAGGCGCCGACCGACCCGAGCGGCCTGACGGCGACGGCGACGAGTGCCACGGCGATCGACCTTGCCTGGACGGCATCGACGGACAACGTCGGGGTGACCCGTTACGAGGTCGAGCGTTGCCAGGGGACCGGCTGCAGCAGCTTCGCCCCGGTCACGTCGGTGACGGGAACGGCGTATGCCGACAGCGGGCTGACGGCGTCGACGACCTACGGCTTCCGCGTGCGGGCGACGGATGCTGCCGGCAACCTGAGCGGCAACTCGTCCGTCGCGGAGGCGACGACGCAGACCCCGCCGGGCGCTGGCCCCTTGCTGTACTTCACGACCCTGCAAGCCGTCGCGGTACCCGGCGTGGCCAGTCCCTACAACAACGCGGACATCTACACTTATGACGGGTCTGTGTACAGCCGAACGTTGGCCTTCGTCGCGACCATGGGCTTCAACGGCAACGTCGATGCCCTGCATGTTGTGGATGAGGACACCTTCTACCTGTCGTTTTCCAACACGACGCGGACCATACCTGGTGTCGGCACGGTCCAGGACGAGGACGTGTTGCTGTACGACAACGGCGCCTGGTCCCTGTACTTCGATAGCGCAGTCTGCGGCCTGGATGCCAGCAACGGGCAGGACATCAATGCCATCTCGATCGACAACGGCACGCTCTACTTCTCGACCGTCGGTGGGGGCAACGGCAACCCAGTCGGTGGCGTGGCCAGTCCCTACGACGATGCCGATGTCTACACCTGGAGCGGGGGGACGACCGGAAGCGCGAACTGCGGTCGCGCGCTTGATGCCAGTGCGGTCGGTCTACCGGGGAATGCCGACATCGACGGCCTGACGGTGAAGGGCGGAACCTTTTACATGTCCTTCCTTCGCGACGGCGGCACGACCGTACCGGGCGTTGGTGCGGTCGCAGACGAGGCCGTGGTGTCGTTCGATGGCGCGACGAGCTGGGCGCTGTTGTTCAGCGGCCCGGGCCTCGACGCCGCCAATGGGCAAGACCTGGATGCGTTGCACGTGCCGTAAGCCAAGACGCGCAGGGGGGCAGGAGCGCCCCCAGGAGCCCGGGGACGGCCAGATCGCGAACAAAAAAGGACCAGCACCGGTTGACCATGCGAACAGAGGAGTCAGTCGTCCCAACTGCCGAACGCAACAGCTCGGGAACACCAACTGGGGAGCGCTGGAACAGTGCCAAGTTCCAGAATCGGAACACAGAATCGCGTGGCGGTCCCAGCCGCCAGCGGCGCTTTGACCGTTGTCGGGTACTGCCGCGAAGTTACATAAACAAGTCTGACGGGCTAAGCTTCGGGCTAAGGAAAACTAAGGAAAACTAAACGGCCACCCGTTTCTGGGTGTTCATGAAATTCTGGGCGAGGAGTCTGCTTTCGCCGCAAATCGCGGAGCGACAGCAGACGCAACATCAACAATGATCGCGCTAGGATACAGAGTGATGAAGCATCGCTGCACCAAATTGATGGTATTGTTATCGGCAGCTTGCGTGTTTTCCAATCTGGCGATTGGAGCTAACACGACACTATTCACAAACGAGACACCAGAGGCATCGTACTGGGATGGGCCGTATGAGCTCGGAATGAAGTGGACCAGCAGCCAGGCTGGCGAACTGACCAAGATGCGCTTCTATCGCGCCCTGACCGAGCCGGAGGATGGCGCTGAATTCTACCTGCACATGGGCCATATCTGGGATGAGGAGGGCAATCTACTGGCTACGGTACCGTTCGCGGGGGCCACCGGGACAACCGGCGATGGCTGGGAGACCGTGTCCCTGTTCCAGCCGCTGCCGATCGAAGCCGGCAAGACATACGTCGCCTCCGTCAATGTCTTGAGCGACTATGTCGCGACAGAAGAAGGACTGGCGTCTCCGGTCACCAACGGTCCGCTGTCCTCAGTTGCTGATGGAAATAATGGCGTCTACAGCCTTACGCCGGGCACCTTCCCGACCAGCAGTCACAAGAACAACAACTACTTCGTGGATGTCGAAGTCGTTTACGCCGACGTCCAGCCGGCCGACGTCCAGCCGGCCACGGCGACGGTCTATACCACCGAGACACCAGCGGCATCGTACTCAGATGGGCCCTACGAGCTTGGCATGAAGTGGACGAGCAGCCAGGCTGGAGAGATTTCCAAGATGCGCTTCTGGCGGGCGCCTAATGAGCCTGTGGATGGCGGAGAGTTCTACGTCCACACAGGCCACATCTGGGATGACCAAGGCGAAGCCCTCAGGACGGTACATTTTGCTGGGGCACTTAACCCTGTTGGTGAGGGCTGGTCTACCGTGGGGCTATATCCGCCCCTGCCGATCGAAGCTGGCAAGACGTACGTCGCCTCCGTCAATGTCTTGATCGACTATGTCGCGACGAACGAAGGACTGGCGTCTCCGGTCACCAACGGTCCGCTGTCCTCCATTGCCGATGGAAATAATGGCGTCTACAGCCTTACGCCGGGCACCTTCCCGACCAGCAGTTACAAGAACACCAACTATTTCGTTGATGTGGAAGTCGTGGTTGTCGACCCTTAGGCTACCAGTGGAAAGGGGACCTTGCATCGACGCCGACGGAGACGACCTCTTCCAAAATGGCGAACACCCGGGCGCGCAGATCCGGGCTTGAAGATCTCGCGTACGCACGCGAGGAGGCTATGAGCTGTCTTGCCCGTCTCTGCGCCCGGGCGCGGGCTTTGCCCTAGCTTCGATGGCGGGTACCGACCTTGATTGGAGAGGCGCTACAGCATCCGACGCCGGATATCGGCAAGCAGACCCTCCGAGGCCGCCTCGACCATATCGAATACCCGCTCGAAACCGCTCTCGCCGCCGTAGTAGGGATCCGGTACCTCCCGGGTCTGCATGTGCGGAGCGAAATCCATGAGCAGCATCAGCTTGCGCTCGGCACCCCGCGGACAGACTTTCGCAAGGCCGTGATAGTTGTCCTGGTCCATGGCCAAGACGTACTCGAAATCGGAGAAGTCCTCAGGCTCCACGCGGCGGGCACGTAGATCGCTCAGGTCGATTCCGCGCCGAAGTGCCGTTTCCTGAGCGCGCCGGTCCGGAGGCTCACCGGCGTGATACGCATGAGTACCCGCCGAATCCGTCTCGATCACCGCCTCCAGGCCTTCCTGCTGCAGCAGCTTGCGAAAGACACCCTGCGCGGTGGGGGATCGGCAAATATTGCCCATGCAAACAAACAAGACGCGTACAACATTCTGTTCCATATGACAAATTTCGCCTTCTGAGACTTTACATTTAGAAGAAACGTTGGTTTGCGTTCCAATGGTATCAGATAGTCTCGACAACGGTTTGGAGCGGTTTTCTTCGCCTGCTCACCCCGTATGGCGTCGAGCACAGACATAGCCGTATTCGGCCCAGCGCGAGGTCCCCACCGCCACCTGAGCCTGCAGAATCCGGATGATTACCGCGGGAACCGCCGCAAAGAATTGCGTTGCCCACTTCCACACTAGTCGAGGCCAGCCGGAGCCCATTATGACCATAAGGGTATTGCGCAAACGCAATGTGCCTTGCGCGGGACATCCCTCGCATAACGATCAGCTATTTCTGGTCGCTGATCGGGAACCAAGCAAAGGCATGCAGACTATGCAAGAAACCAACACATCGGAGAAAACCATGAAAATCGGCGTCACCAGTCAAAACTTTCGAACCATCACCGGTCATGCTGGAAAGACTCGGCGCTTCCTGGTCTACGAGCCTTTTCAGGCAGAGATCCGGGAGGTCGAGCGCTCGACTTGCCGAAAGAGATGTCCATGCACGAGTTCCGCGGGGACGATCATCCCCTGGAGGCCCTGGACGTACTCATCAACGCGGGCTGCGGAAGAGGTTTCATACAGCGCATGGCGGCAAGAGGGGTGCAGGTCGTAGCAAGGCGAATCCGTTCTAAGGAAGTGCTGATTTAATCGGGATTTTCCGCCCTTTGCTTCGCGGATTGGCCATTGAAACAATAGGGATGGAGCGATATCGCTTTTCACAGACAGTTCTGGTTGGATTCGGCGGCGATACAGGCGGCTTTTCCGCCTTTTCCTGGATTCCGGACGCACCTTGGCTGCTGAGAGCCAACAACACCTTCTTGGCGATCACCAGGTTCGCCAAGGCGAACAGGAAGTGCAGCTGCGCGGTGTTCTTGGCCAGGCCCCTGTAGAGGACCTTGCGATGACCGAACAGGTTCTTGATGACATGAAATGTATACTCGACACGCGAGCGAAGCTGCGCTATGAGCCGTTCGGCGCGGCGCGTCAATTCCTTCAGCGGCCCCTCCGCCATCGCCTTGAGCTTGCCGCGCTTCATGGCGATGCGCCACTTCACGCGCTTGTCCGCCCCAATGTATCTGGCATCGGCGAAGACGACCTCCTCTTCGCCATGGAGCAGATGCTCGGTCTGGCTCACGTCGGAGACGTTGGCGGCGGTCCCGACGAGGGTGTGGACCAGTCCGGAGTCGGCATCCGCTCCAGGCCGATCGGGCGACGGCCGCGCCCCGTGCCCGCATCCGGGAAGTAGAACGGCACGGTAGATGGTGCCGCGGAAATAGCGGGGATCGACGAAGCTCTCCAGCAGCCACAGCGGGTGGCCGAAACGCGCGGGCCAGTCCCGCGCCAGGCGACGTGCGCACAAGGCGAGGATGCGCGAGGCGAGATTCGGATAGTGGTGCCCGGGCAGAATCAGGAAGCGGCTGTTATTGGCGATCAGGTGCAGGCGATCGTACTGGTATCGGAAATCCCAACCGATCCAGCGATCACGGGCCGCCTCGGGAGACCGTACATCCCGATGTGGTACCCTTACAGGCCCGGCACCTCACGCCAGGAACGCTGCTCGAGGCCAACGTAGGCTCTGCTGCGCGGACCGAACCCTCGAGTTTCGAGAGGTTCGCCCTAGTCTCCGACACCGAATGGATCAACGCTTTCATGATGCCTTGCCCCAGGTAGAAATGGTATCCAGCTTCTTCTCGACCCGCCTGGCGATCCGCCTGTAGCCATCGTCATTCGGGTGGATCTCGTTTTGCCAGTCGTTACTCGGGCCCGTGGTTCCCGGCTTAGCCCGCTTGGCGGCACCGCGGGTGTTCACGACGTGAAAATTCTTGATACGGTTGCTGCCCTTCTGCAAAGCCAGAATCCCCTCGGCAAGCTCATCCATCAGGTAATCGGCGACCGGAATCCAGTTGGTTTTCGGCACCTTCGCCCCTTTCAGCGCCGGGTAAAGCCAAGGGCCCAGGTTGAAGAAAAAAAACCGCGCGGGCGCGTTGCGGGGCGTAGCATAGTCGTACGTGTGGGTAATGATAGGCGCCTTCCTGGAGTTGCTGCGGCTCGAGTCTCGAAGCGAGGCCAGCCGCCTGAAGCCGCGTTGGACCTCCTTGATAAGGGCGCGCAGCTCGGCTCGATCGCAAAAGTCGGCAGGAGCACTGGCGCGGGAGTCGCGTTGGCGCATCGGCAGAAGGACTTGGTCCGCCCGATCAATGAGGTCGTTACCCCCGCCGCTCAAGAGAATCCCCTTCCATTTGAATCCAGGAGTGGTCAATGCCTCCCGATAGTGGCGGTTGTTCGCCAGCTGAGACATGTTCACGATGGTGTCTCCGGGGAGCGCGCAGTTGACGATTTCGGTGATACTTCGAAACCGAAGGGCAAAGAGCAGGTTATGGGCAGGTACACCGCTCATCGAGAACCACGAATCACCCTCGGCCAGAAACCGCTGACCGGCGAAAGTAGGAAATCCGAAGCCCGAGTTGACGTCGTTCCAGGTAACGACATGAGGCCGATATTTACGTTTTTTTGCCATTGTCCTCTCCTTTCTACCCTGTAACAGGCCGGGGGCCTTCACCTCCGACTCGGTCGCCGTGGAAGCTCCCCTCCACCCCAAGGATCAAGCAGCCACGCGGCTCCGGACAGTGTTCAGTCTAGTCGAAAGGTATCCTGTCGACGTTCATTTGCGGCTAATTCCCGGATGTGCGGCGCTTCGGCGGGCAACGGCTTCGTTCCAACAACCCTCAGCACCAGCGAGAGCAGGGACGGCATGAAGGTCAAGGTCACCAGGGTGGAGAACAGGAGCCCGAACAGCACGATGGCGCCCAGACCGCGGTAGAGCTCGGTCCCGGCCCCCGGGTTGAAGACCAGCGGAGACAAGCCGGCTACGGTGGTTACCATGGACATCATGACCGGACGCAACCGAACCCGGACCGCCTCGGTGACGGCCTCCAGCACATCCATACCCCGCTCGCGCAGGTTGGCGACGGCCCGCTCCACGATCAGGATGGGATTGTTGACCACCGTGCCGATCAGCACCAGGAAGCCCAGCATGGTGAGCATGTCGAAGGGCTGCTGTATGGGATAGAGCCCGAGCTTGTCCAGGTGGGCGCCCCCCAGATTGAGCAGAAAAAGGCCCGCGATGCCGCCGCTGATGCCGATGGGGACGCTGGTCAAGATCAGCAGCGGCCAACCCCAGTGGGAGAACACGGCAACCATGATCAGGTAGGAATCAACAGTGCCACGAGAAAATTGACCGCCAAGGCATCACGCGTGGCATCGAGCCGGTCGCTGGCCCCGCTGATCTGCAGAACGATGTCAGCAGACAGCTCACCCGAGCGCTTCATGCCCTCGATGATCTCCTCGCGAACGGTTCTCACCCCTTCCTCCAGGGGGACGTCCCGAGGGGGAATGATGCTGAGCGTGATTGTGCGCTCGCCATCCACCCGGCGAATGGTCTCGGTGCTGACCGTCTCGGTCAGGCGCGCAACGGCGTTCAAGGGGATCACGCCCCCGCGCGGGGAGTAGAGCATCAGGCGCTCCAGGTCCTGGGGACGCTCGATGTTGCCGGTGGTGGAGTAGAGGAAGATATCGACCTCGTCGTCGTCCAGGAAAAACTCGTCCACATAGGCGCCGTCCGAGAAGGCCCAGACGCTGTAGCCCAGGTCACCGGGACCGATGCCGAGCTCCGCGGCCCGCTCCCAATCGGGGCGAACCTCCAACATGGGTTGTCCCATGTTGAGACTGGAGGGCTCCGACTTGACCCGCGGGTTATCGAATATCCCCTTGGACTTGAGAAAGACCTTGAAGCCCGCCGCGAACAGCCTCGGCAAGTCCGGACCACTGATCTCGACGTTGATGCTGCGAGTACCGCCGAAGTTTCCCGAGAAGATGGAGCCGCGGCTGGAGAAGCTGCGCAGTCCCGGCAACTCGGCGGTCTTGCGCGTGGCCACCTCCATCAGGGCGTCCGTTTGGCGCCGGTCGCTGGCCTCCCGCACCACGAACACGCGGCTCGAGCTCGCGAAGCCGATGGTGAAGTTCAGAGCAGGCACATCGCTCTCACCGCGCCCGAAATCCGCGGGGTCCTGGCCTACGGCGGGCACGAAGGCGCGGTCCACCTCCTGGAACGCCTCGCGCATCATCTGGACGTTGTAGCCGGGCGGGGCGAACATCAGGGTGAAGATCTTGGACTCCTCACCCTCGGGCAGGTATTCCGCTTTCGGCGTCAGGAACCAGATGATGGCCCAGGCCCCGGCGAGCACGATCAGTATGGTTGTCAGGGGCCGCAGGGTTCCCCTCGCCAACCAACGCACACCGCGGATGACAGCGCGCCCCAGCGCGGCACCGATGCGCGCCAGCAGGGGCACTTTGGCATCCTCGTTGCGCTCACGCAGCAGGCGCCCGGCCGCCGCCGGCACCAAAGCGATGGCGACCAGCATGGACATGAGAATGGACGCGGAGATGGCAATGGCGATATCCGAGTAGAGCTGTCCGGCCTCCTCCTCGATGAAGACCACCGGCAGGAAGACCGCCACGGTGGTCAGGGTGGACGCCAACACGGCGGGCCAGACCTCGCGCACGCCCTCCAGTGCCGCCTGCATCCGCTGCTTGCCCATGTTCAGGTGCCGGTAGATGTTCTCCAGCACGACGATGTTGTTGTCCAGGGTCATGCCGATGGCGAACGCAACACCGGCCAGCGATATGACGTTGATCGTACGCCCCGCGACCAGGAGCCCGAGAAAAGCGGCAAGGGTACAGATAGGTATGCCGACTGCACCGATGAGGGTCGCCGGAACCGAGCGCAGGAACAGAAACAGCACCCCGATGGCCAGCGCCGCGCCGATGGCCAGGTTGCGCTGCACCGTGCTCACGGCTTCTGTCACATAGACTACGTCGTCCGCAGTCCTCACGAGCCGCAGCCCTTTGCCCTCGAGGACTCCCGCATTGAGGTCGGCTACCGTCTCCAGCATGTCCGTTTTTATGTCGATGACATTGCTGCCGATCTGGCGGCTGACCGCGAAGGCAAGGATGGGCTTGCCCTCGGAGTAGGCGTAGCTGCGCACCTCCTCGTAGCCCAGCTCGGCGTGGCCCAGATCCCGCAGGCGGATGAAGGCGCCGTCCCGTTCGGCGATCACCAGGTTCTCAAGCTCCTCCAGGGTCTCGAAACGCCCGATGGTACGAAGCAGGTAGCGCCGCTTGCCGCTGTCCAAGTCGCCGCCGGAAACATCCCGGTTGCGGGCGCGAATGGCGGCACGAACATCGGCCAGTCGAATGCCCCGCTCGGCGAGCTTGACCGGGTCCACGTAGACCTTGACCTGCCGGCTGGCTCCGCCCCGCAGCGCGACGCTGGAGACACCGGCCACCCGCTCCATGGGTGTCTGCACATGCTCCTCTACCCAATCGCGAAGCTTGAGGATATCCTCCTCCGTGAAATCGCCGGAAACGGGCATGAGCCGGAAGTACATGAAGGAGTTGGACGAGAACGCCTCGGCCTTGATGCTGGGCTGGTCGACGTTCTCCGGGTAGCCCGAGACCTGGGACAGGGCGTTGTTAACGTTGAGGAGCGCCTCCTCTAATCCGGCGGAGAAGGGAAACTCCAGCTCGATCTCCGCCTTGCCTGTGTTGGCGGTGGAGACCATGCGGTCAAGCCCCGGAATGCGGCCCAGGTACTTCTCCTGCTCGACCAGGATCTCCTTCTCCACGTCCTGTGGCGAGGCACCGGGCCAAGTGGTGCGGATGGATACGACACGGGCGTCCAGGTCGGGGATCATCTGCACCGGGACGTTGAAGATCGCCAGAATCCCGAACAGGGTCAGGATCAGGATGGCGACGGTCAGGATGACGGGCCGCTCGATGGCGAAGCGGAACATGGAATCCTCCCGCCCAGCGGGCTTTCACGCAGGAATGACTCGCGTAAAGACGCTAATCGGAGGCGACGGCCGGCGTCTGCTCCTTGGGCCGCACGGCTTGGCCGGGCCGCAGGTTCTCGTTGCCGAGTAGCACAACAGGATCTCCCTCGGTCAGATCCCCGTCCAGCAACTCCAGGCGCTCCCCCAGAGCCCTGCCGATCTCCACCTGCACAGGATAGGCCTTGTGCGCGCCGTCCTGGTCGCGCACCCGCCACACCTGGCGGCTCCCGTCGCTCTTGGCGACGACCGCGTCCCGCGGAACCACGAGGGCCTGCGTGTCAGCCCCGTCGAGCTCCACCCGAACGCGCGCCGACATACCGGGGGCAAGCAGGTGGTCCGGATTCGGAATGTCGATCAATAGCGGAAAGCTGCGGGACGCCTCGTTACCCGAGGCCACGCGGGCGAAGACCTTACCCTGGAGCTCCTGACCGGGCAAGGCGTCGAACAGTACCCATGCGCTGGCATCGTCGGCAACCCGCGGGAAATAGCGCTGAGGCAGGGGGGCGCGCACCCGCAGGTTGTCCATGGCCACCAGCTCGATCACGGCATCGTCACGCTTCACCCACTGCCCGACCTCGACCTGCTTGCCGACCACCATTCCGGAGAAGGGGGCGGCCACCGAGTGACGCTCGCGCAGCTCCTCGGCCCGCGCCAGCTCGGCGTGCTCCCTGTTCAGGGCGGCGGCGGTTATCTCGACCTCGGCGGCGGCGGACTCGATGGAGGTTTCGGACGCGTGGCGTCCCTTTTTGAGCTTCATCAGCTCGTCGCGGATGCGGATGGCGTCCTGGTGCCTTGCCTCGGACTCGCGGACCCGTGCGGCCGCGGCCTCGACCGAAATCTCCGCCAAGCGGACGTCGAGCTCCAGGATCGGGGCCCCGGGCTCCACCCAGCTGCCTTCGTCCACCAGCACCTTGGCGACCAACCCCTCCACCCGTGGCGACAGGAGCACCCTTCGCCAGGGAATAGAGGTCCCGGAGAGCCGCACTTGCTCGCGCAGGGGCTCGCGCGTGACCGTCGCCAGGGTGACTGGACTGACGACATCGTCCTTGGCGGCCGCGAAAGGAGCCAGCGCCGATGCCGTGAGGAGCAAAGACGCGGTCATCCAGAGCAGCCGCGCCAAATACAGGCGAATCACCGCTTCTTCGGACAGGCCTTACAGGCCCTACCCTTCTCCTTCTTATACTTCTTGCAGCACTTGCCCGATTTCTTGCCCATATCCAGTACTCCCGATAATCCGGTCAGATCCGTCCGAGACCGCGGCTACTGCGCCTCGGCGGCCGCTGATTGGGAGAGCTGCTTCGCCACCCCCGCCAGCTCGTTGTCGATGTGATACAGACCCTCGCCGCGCTCGCCGACCAGCTTCACGCGGCCGATGATATCGTTCACCGTCGCCTCCTCCTCGATCTGCTCGGTGACGAACCACTGCAGAAAAATATTGGTGGCGTGGTCCTTCTCGCTCAAGGCTGCATCCACCAGCTCGTTGAATGAGGCCGTCACACCCTGCTCGTGAGCCAGGGTCTTCTCGAACATGTCGAGTACACCGGCGTACTCCGATGGCGGCTTGTCGACCGCCTCGAGCTCTACCCGAGCGCCCTGGTCATGCAGATAGTGGTAGATCTTCATCGCGTGGGCCATTTCCTCCTCGTACTTGGCCATGAACCAGGCGGCGACACCCCTGAGGCTCTCGCTCTCGCTGTGCGCGGACATGCTCATGTAGAAGTAGGCGGAGTAGAACTCCTTGTTGATCTGCCCGTTCAGTTTCTGGGCCATGGCGTTCGAGATCATCTGCGGTCTCCGGGTTGCAGCGGTGTCGTCATTTTACAGTAGCCTGTCGCTAGCGATCGCGCGGGTGTCAGATGCCAAGGGCGCTCAGATCAAGGTGCCCTTCCCTCACGGGCAGACACCAGAAGTAGCCGCCGGAAATGGGATCCAGGATACCCGGCTGCGCCTTGATCATAGGATCTCTCCGACTGGTAGATATTGCGACGAATTCGATTTGCGCAGATTCTACACGCGGCCGAGCTCGCCCGCCCTATCTAGATCAGGGCGTCCCACGAATTCCCCGTCCGCTGCCCCGCCCCCAGACCCAGGTTCCGCCGACTCCCTGGCATGTGATCCGCAGGTGGTCCGGGTTGAAATCCGGGGAATCGTAACCGCCTCCCCCCACTGCGTAGTGGTGGGCGATGGTCTCGTAAGGCGTCTCCATGCCGGAGATACAGCTGCCGATGAGGAACTTGCCGTAAGGCACATCGATATGGCAATGCTCCGGCCGGAACTTGGACTTAGGCCCGCTGCAGTTGAGGCGCATCTCCTTCTGCTTGTTCCTCCAGTAGCTTCCGGAGTAGTCCAGGCAGATGCTCGTTTCCTCGACGCTGTCGCAAGAACCATGCTTCTGACCGGCGAGGACCAAGCTGTACGCAACCGCGCTCAACAAACAGACGGCAATTGCAACAGCGCGTGGAGCGGAGAGGAATCCCATGGCGTTAGTCACCCTCTTGGAGGTGCGGCTCCTTTGACGGGGTTCTCAGGGCTTGGGCAGGGTGACCCCCTGTTGACCCTGGTACTTGCCCCCCCGGTCTTTGTAAGAGGATTCGCAGACCTCGTCGGACTCGAAGAACAGGATCTGGGCCACCCCCTCGTTGGCGTAGATCTTCGCCGGCAAAGGCGTGGTGTTGGAGAACTCCAGGGTCACGTGCCCCTCCCACTCGGGCTCCAGCGGCGTGACGTTGACGATGATGCCGCATCGGGCGTAAGTCGATTTGCCCAGGCAAATGGTCAGCACGTTACGGGGGATTCGGAAGTACTCGACGGTTCGGGCCAGGGCGAAGGAGTTCGGCGGGATGATGCAGACGTCCGACTTAACGTCGACGAAGCTGTTGGCGTCGAAGTTCTTGGGATCGACGATGGCCGAGTTGATATTGGTAAAGATCTTGAACTCGTCCGCACACCGAATATCGTAGCCGTAGCTCGATGTCCCGAAAGAAATGACCCGACCGCCGGTGTCCGATTCGCGGACCTGGAGCGGCTCGAAAGGCTCGATCATGCGCTGCTGCTCCACCATGCGGCGGATCCAGCGGTCGGACTTGATGGACATCTCAGTTGTTCTGGATGACGATCCGCGGGAACTTGGCGGCGTAGTCCTTCGCCTGAAGGGACAGCTTGGCCGCGGTCTTGCGGGCGATCTCCCGGTAGATCTCGCTGATGCGCGAATCGGGCTGGGCCACGACGGTGGGCTTGCCGCTGTCGGTCTCCTCGCGGATCTCTATGTCCAGCGGCAAGGGAGCCGAGGAGCTGCACCCCGTACTGTTCGGACATCGCGCTTACCGCCACCTTCGCCGAAGATATGCTCCTCGTGGCCGCAGTTGGAGCAGATGTGGATGCTCATGTTCTCCACGATGCCGAGCACCGGCACCTCCACTTTCTGGAACATCTTCAGACCCTTGCGGGCGTCGAGCAGGGCGATGTCCTGGGGCGTGGTGACGATGACGGCGCCGGAGACCGGCACCTTCTGCGCCAGTGTGAGCTGGGTATCGCCGGTCCCCGGCGGCAGGTCGATGACCAGGTAATCCAACTCGTCCCAATTGGTGTCGTTCAGCAGCTGCTCGAGGGCCTGGGTCACCATGGGACCGCGCCAGATCATGGGGGTCTCCTCGTCGATGAGGAAGCCGATGGACATGGCCTGGAGGTGATAGCTGTTCATGGGCTCCAGGGTGCTGCCGTCCTTGGATTCAGGCTTGCCCGTGATGCCCAGCATGCGCGGCTGCGAAGGCCCGTAGATGTCTGCGTCCAGGATGCCGACCTTGGCACCCTCGGCGGACAGGGCCAGGGCCAGGTTGACCGCCGTGGTGGACTTGCCGACGCCGCCCTTGCCGGAGGCGACCGCGATGATGTTCTTGACGTTATCGATGGGCTTCAGGGACTTCTGGACCGAGTGCGCCGCAACGGACCAGGTCACGTCGGCCTCTGCGCCGCCGACCCCGTCCAGGCCTTCGACGGCATCCTTGACCTTGGCCGCAACATCCGCCACTACGCCCTTGGCCGGAAACCCGAGCACGACCTCGACTTTTACCCTGTCTCCTTCGATCTCGTCTCCCTTTACGCAGCCGGCGCTGACCAGATCCTGCTCGAGATTGGGCTCCAGATAGCCCTTGATCGCTTCTTCGACTTGCTCTTTCGTGACTTCTGACATGATTTGCTCCGTCTGCTCGGGCGCCAAACGCGTTGGTCCGCCGAAAAATACGTGGGGTTTAAAAATTTCGAAACGACTATTCTAACAAGTTCGTCTCCTTCAACTCCCGCAAGAGTTGGTCTTTGCGCGGGAAATTCAAGTTCGTGAGATACTTTGGCGTTTTTAGCCGCCGCCCGGGGTTCTGTCCTACCATCCGCGATTCCGCCGTGAAGCGGGCGCAAGTCGGAAAGGCCCTCAGCACCAAACTGCCCAACATTCCGCGTCATGAAGAATAAACGAGACATCCTGGTAACCAGTGCCCTGCCCTACGCCAACGGCCCGATCCACATCGGGCACCTGGTCGAGTACATCCAGACCGACATTTGGGCCCGGTTTCAGAAGATGCGCGGGCACCGTTGCTACTACGTGTGCGCGGACGACGCACACGGCACCCCCATCATGCTGCGGGCGCGTCAGGAGGGCATCGAGCCGCAAGAACTGATCGCCAGGGTGGCCGAGGAGCACAGGGCCGACTTCGCCCGGTTCCGGGTCGGGTTCGACAACTACCACTCCACCCACTCCCCGGAAAACCGCCACTACGCCACCCTGATCTACGAGCGCAACCGGGACAGGGGCCACATCGCCAGCCGCACCATCACCCAGGCCTACGACCCGGTGGAGCAGATGTTCCTGCCGGACCGCTTCATCAAGGGCGAGTGCCCCAAGTGCGGCGCCCCGGACCAGTACGGGGACAACTGCGAGGTGTGCGGCGCCAGCTACTCGCCGTCCGAGCTGATAAATCCCTACTCCGCCGTCTCCGGCGCCAAACCCGAGGACCGCGAATCCGAGCACTTCTTCTTCCGGCTCGGGGACTTCGAGGACATGCTCAAGAAGTGGACCCGCGGCGGCGGCCTGCAAAAGGAGGTCGCCAACAAGCTCGACGAGTGGTTCGAGGCCGGCCTGCAGGAGTGGGACATCTCCCGCGACGCCCCCTACTTCGGCTTCGAGATTCCGGATCAACCGGGTAAATATTTCTACGTTTGGCTGGACGCCCCAATCGGCTACATGGCCAGCTTCCAGAACCTGTGCGACCGCACCGAGGGCCTGTCCTTCGACGAGTTCTGGGCCTCCCGGTTCGGACACCGAGGTCTATCACTTCATCGGCAAGGACATCATCTACTTCCACGCCCTGTTCTGGCCGGCCATGCTCCAGGGCGCGGACTTCCGCACCCCGAGCGCCGTCTTCGCCCACGGCTTCCTCACCGTTGACGGGCAGAAGATGTCCAAGTCCCGCGGCACCTTCATCAAGGCCCGCACCTACCTGGACCACCTCGATCCCGAATACCTGCGTTATTACTTTGCCGCCAAGCTGGGCCCGGGCGTCGAAGACATCGACCTCAACCTGGAGGACTTCACGGCGCGGGTCAACTCGGACCTGGTGGGCAAGGTGGTCAACATCGCCAGCCGCTGCGCCGGATTCATCAAGAAGCGCTTCGGCGGAACCCTGTCGCCCGAAGTTTCCGAGCCCGACCTGTTCGCCGAGGTCGTGCGCGCCGGCGAATCCATCGCGCAAGGCTACGAGCAGCGCGAATACAGCCGCGCAGCCCGCGAGATCATGGCCCTGGCGGACCGGGCCAACCAGTACATCGACGAGAAGGCCCCTTGGGTGATCGCCAAAGAGGAAGGCCGCGATCAGGAGCTGCAGGATGTCTGCTCCATGGGGCTGAATCTGTTCCGGGTCCTGATCGGCTACCTGCGCCCCATCCTGCCCGGCACAGCCGAGGCCGCCGAGGCTTTCCTGCAAATCCCTGCGCTGACTTGGGACGCGCTGCCGGAGCCCCTGGTGGACCACCAGATCGCCAAGTTCAAGCCCCTCATGACCCGGGTCGATGCCAAGCGGATCGAGGCCATGGTCGAGGCTTCGAAGGAGGACCTGGAGAGTCAGGACGCCAAGAAGACCAAGCCCCACGAGACCCAGTCCGAAGGCCACTTGACCAAGGATCCAATCGCCGACACCATCGAATTCGGCGACTTCGCCAAGGTGGACCTGCGCATCGCCCGCATCGCCGCGGCGGACCATGTAGAGGGCGCGGACAAGCTGCTGCAGCTCACCCTGGACCTGGGGGGCGAGACCCGCAGCGTCTTTGCCGGCATTAGCAAAGCCTACAACCCCGAGGACTTAGTCGACCGGCACACCGTCATGGTCGCCAACCTGGCACCGCGCAAAATGCGCTTCGGCGTCTCCGAAGGTATGGTCCTGGCTGCTGGCCCCGGGGAAAAAAACATCTTCGTCCTGAGCCCTGACGAGGGTGCAGAGCCGGGGATGAAGGTCAAATAGCTATGCTGATTTCCGGGGTGGTGGTGGTCTCGGATGCCAAGGTCAGTGGCTACGGAGAGCATGTAGCCGAACCATAGGTCTTCGTCTAGGAACTCAGCATCTAGATACCGAAAGCGGGCGATAAGATCAAGCAAGATGGTATGTGATTCGACAGAAACCGCCTAAGGTCGCACTATCACCCTGGGGTCCAGCCGTCCAAGGATGGCAAGGCCGCGGTTCCCCACCTGAAATTGCTGGCGCAACAAAGCGCCAAGCGGACCGCGGAATCGGCGGGCCTCGTACCTTGGTCCGTCCTAACCCGACCGGGCCGATCAAACCGCCGTATTGCAGTCTTTCCGGACTAAGTCTAGTTTCGATTTGACTAAGTCAATCAGCCAGGGCCTCACATGCAAACCGTCAACGTTCACGAAGCCAAAACCCATCTGTCACGCCTGCTCGAACGGGTTGCAGCAGGCGAGAAGGTCGTGATCGCGAAGGCGGGCCGGCCCGTAGCGCGCTTGGTCGCATTCGGGGAAAGACCCGAGCGCCGCCAGTTCGGCCGCGACGCGGGTCTGTTCGAGGTTCCGGAGGACTTTGACGATCCTTTGCCGGATAACCTGTTGGCTGCATTCGAGCAATGAGGTTCCTTCTCGATAGCCACGTCTGGCTCTGGACCCTGCTGTCGCCGTAGCGCATTTCGACCGATACCCGCGATCCTCTCGCCGATCCCGGCAACGACCTGCCCCTGTCCGCAGCAAGCTCCTGGGAGATTGCAATCAGGTACCGGCTCGGCAAGCTGCCGCTGCCGGAGCCGCCAACACAATTCATTCCACCCCGGTTGGTACGAGACGGGATCGAGCCGCTTTCCGTTCAACACCACCATGCTCAAGCGGTGGCGGAGCTGCCCGATCACCACAAGGATCCGTTCGATCGGCTGTTGGTTGCGCAGGCGCGCATCGAGAGGCTCATTCTGGTCACTGCGGACCCGAAGCTTTCGGCCTACGATGTGGAGCTGCAGATCATCTAGAGGGGGTCGAAGTCCGGCTGGAGAGACGACCGAGGTTGCGACGAGTGAAGCGATGCCTTTCATTTTCCCGCGTCAGATTGACTCCCTCCCAAGAACCCCGTGGGATTTCCGCAATACCGCGCTGCGGTAAGACGACGCGGCGCGTGGGAGCCGGGGCGCATGCGAGCCGGAAAACGCAGCGCTGACAATCGTCAACCCCTCCGCGACTCCCTCTCCTGTAGAATCAAAGGGTCGACCGAACAGGCGACAATGGCAGTCCTGCTCGCCCGCAAAGAGATTTCCGCATCAACGCCCCGTTGTATCGGAGCCGTCCGCAACCATATGATGGCAAATGCTTTTCGACGGCGGAAGCGGCGTCCGCCGACCGGCTGGTACAGCCTGGATTTTAAACAGCTAGATTTGCGGTTGCATGAAAGAGTACGCCCTCATCCTGGTCGGCACGGTGCTGGTCAACAACTTCGTGCTGGTCAAGTTCCTCGGACTCTGCCCCTTCATGGGCGTGTCCAAGAAGCTGGAGACGGCCACCGGCATGGGGCTGGCCACCACCTTCGTGCTCACCCTGTCCTCGATCACCGCCTGGCTGGTGAACGAGTACATGTTGGTGCCCCTGGGGATCGAGTATCTGCGCACTATCGCCTTCATTCTGGTCATCGCCGCGGTAGTCCAGTTCACCGAGATGGTGATGCACAAGACCAGCCCGGTACTCTACCAGGTGCTCGGGATCTTTCTTCCGCTGATCACGACGAATTGCGCCGTGCTCGGGGTCGCCCTGCTGAACCTTCAGGAGCAGCGGACCTTCGTCGAGTCGGCCCTGTACGGCTTCGGTGCCGCCGTCGGATTCTCCTTGGTGCTCGCCCTGTTCGCCGCCATCCGCGAGCGGGTGGATGTGGCGGACGTGCCGGAGCCCTTCCAAGGCAGCGCCATCGCCCTGGTCACCGCCGGTCTCATGTCCCTGGCCTTTATGGGCTTTGCTGGCCTGGTTCACTCCTAGGACGAGCCGCGCATGTTGACCGCCATTGCCGCATTCGCAGTGCTCGCCGCCTTTTTCGGGCTGCTGCTGGGATACTCGGCTATCCGTTTCCACGTCGAGGGCGACCCCATCGCCGATCAGGTGGACGCAGTGCTGCCCCAAACCCAGTGCGGACAATGCGGGTTTCCGGGCTGCCGGCCCTATGCCGAGGCCGTGGCCCGAGACGAGGCGCAGATCAACAAGTGCGTTCCGGGCGGCGAGACGGTGGTGCTGGTCCTCGCCGACCTGTTGGGCAAGGACCCCATTCCCCTGGAAGCCGGGGAGGAAAAACGCAAGGCCCTGGCGGTCATCGACGAGAAGGAATGCATCGGCTGCACCCTGTGCCTGCAGGCCTGCCCGGTGGACGCCATCCTCGGAGCCGCCAAGCAGATGCATACCGTGATCGCGAGCGAGTGCACCGGTTGCGAGCTCTGTCTTCCACCCTGCCCGGTGGAGTGCATCCACATGGTCCCGATCGATGAGGACCTGGGCACGTGGAAGTGGCCTTACCCGCTATCTCAGCCTCGTCCTGCGGCGCAGCTGAGCACGCCTTCGCCGGCAGGGATCTGAGAAGTTGGAGCATAACCAATACAGCACATCGCAGCGGCGGCTGTGGCGATTCCACGGCGGCATACACCCGCCGGACGAGAAGGAGCTGTCCACCGGCAAACCGGTGAGTGCTGCGCCGCTGCCGTCCTACCTGACCATCCCGCTGCAGCAGCACATCGGCGTCCCGGCCAAGCCCCTGGTGGGCGTCGGCGACTGGGTCCTGAAGGGCCAGCGGATCGCCGAAGCCCAGGGCTACGTAAGCGCGCCGATCCACGCATCCAGCTCCGGGACCGTAACCGCCATCGAGGAGCGGGCGATACCCCATCCGTCAGGACTGAGCGCCAGCTGCATCATCATCAAGACCAACGGTCTGGACGAGTGGACCAAGCTGCCCAAGCCCCTCCCGGACTACGAGGAGCTGGATCCCGCATTGGTGCGCGAACGTATCCGCTGGGCCGGGATCGTGGGGCTCGGCGGGGCCGCCTTCCCGACCAGCGTCAAACTCAACCTGGGCTCGGACCAGCCGATCCGGACACTGATCATCAACGGCGCCGAATGCGAGCCCTACATCAGCTGCGACGATATGTTGATGCGCAAGCGCTCCGGCAATATCGTCCAGGGAATCCGCATCATCCAGCACCTGCTGCACGCCGAGGAGTGCCTGATCGGTATCGAGGACAATAAGCCGGAGGCCATCGAGTCCATGCGCCTCGCCGTGGCGGAGAGCGACCTCAAAGAGTCCACCCATATCTGCCCCATCCCCACCATCTACCCCAGCGGCGGTGAGAAGCAGCTCATCCGCATCCTGACGGGCAAGGAGGTGCCGACCAACGGCATCCCGGCTGACATCGGAATCCTGTGCCAAAACGTCGCCTCCGCCGCCGCCGTGGCCGAGGCCGTGCTCGAGGGTAAGCCGCTCATCTCCCGTTACGTCACCCTGAGCGGACGCGGCATCGCTGAGCCCCGGAACCTCGAGGTCCTCGTCGGCACGCCCGTCCGTGACCTGATCCAGGCGGCGGGAGGGCTCAAAGGCCACATCCGCAAGCTGGTGCTCGGCGGTCCTATGATGGGCTTCGCCCTGCCCTCCGACGAGGTTCCCATCACCAAGGCGGCCAACTGCGTCCTCGCCTTGACCTCGAAGGAGGCGCCGGAGTCCGGCCCTGCGCTCCCCTGCATCCGCTGCGGGAAGTGCGCGGACGCCTGCCCGGCTCGCTTGCTGCCCCAGCAGATGTACTGGTACGCCCGCTCTAAAGACCTGGAGAGGGTCCAGGACTACAACCTCTTCGACTGCATTGAATGCGGGTGCTGCGACCAGGTCTGCCCCTCCCACATCCCATTGGTGCAGTATTACCGCTACGCCAAGACCGAGAGCTGGGCGCGGGAGCAGGAGAAGCGCGCCGCCGAGCACGCACGCGCCCGCCACGAGGCCAGGGAGACCCGTCTGGAGCGCCTCGAGCGCGAGCGCAAGGCCAAGCTGCGCAAAAAGAAAGAGGCACTGGCGAAAAAGCCAGCCGCCGACAAGGCGGCGGAAGCGAAAGACTCCGGAGCCGAAGACCCGAAGAAGGCGGCAATCGAGGCGGCCAAGAGACGCGTCGCCGCCAAGAAGGCCGCCATGGCCAAACAGGGCGTTGCACCGAAGAACACCCGGGAACTGACACCTGCGCAACAAAGGCAGGTCGACGCGGCCGAGGCGCGACGCCGGGAAGCGGTGCCGGAATCCGCCCCGGCCGACAGGGACTGAGAACGCAACATGCCGGGCACCATCGTCTCCTCTCCCTTTGGCGAGCGACCGAACCGGGTCGACCACATCATGCTGCAGGTCGTCCTGGCGTTGATTCCGGGGACCATCGCCATGATCTGGTGCTTCGGCTGGGGCGTCGCCGTCAACATGGTCCTGGCTACAATCTTCGCGCTCGCTGCGGAGACCGCCGCGCTCAAGCTGCGCGGCCGTCCCGCAATGCCCGCCCTGAGGGACCTGAGCGCGGTAGTCACGGCGCTGCTGTTCGCGCTGGCGGTACCCCCCACCCTGCCCTGGTGGCTGACCCTGCTGGGCATCCTCTTCGCAATTTTGGTTGCGAAGCAGCTGTTCGGGGGACTCGGCTACAACCCCTTCAACCCGGCCATGGCGGGCTACGTCTTTCTGCTGGTTTCCTATCCGTTGGCCATGACCAGTTGGCTGCCACCCCAGATGATTGCGGAGCATAGCCTCGGCTTCCTCGACTCCCTGCGTCTGATTTTTTCCGGGACACCGCCGGTAGGACTCACCTGGGACGCCATCACCATGGCCACACCCCTGGACGAGATGCGCACCCAGCTCGATCAGAACCGGATGATCGAGGAGATCCGCACCAGCCCGCTTTGGGGCGACTTCGGCGGGCGCGGCTGGGAATGGGTCGGGAACTGGTTCCTGCTCGGCGGCCTGTTCCTGCTCTGGCGGCGAGTGATCAGCTGGCACATCCCCGTATCCATGCTGCTGGGCCTGCTGCTCATTGCCGGCTTCTTCTGGGCCCTTGACCCCCAGGCGCACCCCTTTCCAGCGTTCCACATGTTCAGCGGCGGCGCCATCCTGGGAGCCTTCTTCATCGCCACCGACCCGGTGAGCGCCTGCACGACCCGCAAGGGTCAGATCATTTTCGGGGCATCGATGGGCGTACTCATCTTCGTCATTCGAACCTGGGGGGGCTACCCGGACGCGGTGGCCTTCTCGGTGTTGCTCATGAATATCGCCGCCCCCACTATCGACTACTACACGCAGCCCCGCGTCTTCGGTCACGGTAGGGATTCGGAATGAGCAAGGCTCCCGTTCTCATCGCCGCGTTCATCCTCGGCGCCTTCGCCGTTGGCGGTGTCGGTCTGGTGGCCATCACCCACGAGATGACGGACGAGCGTATCGCAGCCAACGAGCGCGAGGCCATGCTCCGCAAGGTGGCGGCCATTATCCCCACCGACCGCATGGACAACGACCCTCTACAAGACTTGATCGAGGTCAGCGCCCCCGATCTGCTGGGCCCCGAGACCATCCGTGTCTATCGTATACGCGGCAAAGGCGAGCCGGTGGCGGCGGTACTCAATCCCGTCGTCCCGGACGGCTACGCAGGCCCCATCAAGCTGCTGGTCTCAATTCTGGCGAACGGAACCCTGGGCGGTGTGCGCGTGCTCGCGCACCGAGAGACACCCGGGCTCGGCGACAAGATCGAGACCACCAAGTCCGACTGGATCTTGAGCTTCAACGGCAAGTCCTTGGGCGACCCGCCGGAGGAGAAATGGAAGGTGCAGCGTGACGGCGGGGTCTTCGACCAGTTTACCGGGGCGACCATCACACCCCGCGCCATCGTCAATACGGTGAAAAACAGCCTGCTTTTCGTCCGCGAGCAGGGCGCGGCGCTCTATAAGCAGCCTGCGATGGCGGCAGCCCCCGCAGAGAAAGAGGAATCCTGATGACTGACAAGTCCTACCGGGAGATCGTCGGCGACGGGCTGTGGACCAACAACCAGGCCCTCGTCGCACTGCTGGGACTGTGTCCCCTGCTGGCCACCACCACCTCGGCCACCAACGGGCTCGGTATGGGGCTGGCGACTACCGCGGTGCTGGTCCTGTCCAACCTCACCATCTCCCTGATCCGCAACCTGGTGCGCCCCGAGATACGTTTACCGGTGTTCGTGCTGGTGATCGCCTCCTTCGTCACCGCCGTCGAGCTGGGCATGCAAGCTTACTTCTACGAGCTGCACAAGGTGTTGGGGCTGTTCATCCCGCTCATCGTCACCAACTGCGCCATCATCGGGCGCGCCGAGGCATTTGCGTCAAAAAACAGCGTGGATCGCGCCCTGGTGGACGGCCTCGGCATGGGGATCGGCTTCACCCTGGTTCTCATGACTCTCGGTGGATTGCGAGAATTCGTGGGCCAGGGAACCTTGTTCCACCAGGCCCACCTCTTGCTCGGGGAGGCGGCGCAGGGACTCAGCCTGAGCCTGGGGCCGGACTTCGAAGGTGCCCTGCTCGCGATCTTGCCACCGGGTGCATTCATCGGGCTGGGGTTGTTGATCGCCCTGAAGAACCTGATCGACAAGCGCCTACGGCAGCGCCAGGCGATCCGCGCGCAGAGGGCGCCGACGGGCGGCGAGCCTCAGGCCGCAGGTTGAGCGCCAAGGCGGCCCCCGACTCGGTTTGTCGGTTTAGGGCGCGCGCAACGCGACCGTGAATTGAAGCGCCCTCTCATTGTGCGCCAAATCCGACCTAAGGATCTGTTAGCTGTTAGCTAAAGGCTGATCGCTGACAGCTTCTTCATTCATCCCGTCCACATAGCGACCGACCATCGCGCTCAGCTCCTGCAGGTTCACAGGCTTGCCTAAAAAATCGTTCATCCCAGCTTCCAGACACTGGCTCCTTACGTCTTCGGCCGCGTCCGCAGTCAGGGCGATGATGGGCAGACGCGCTTCGGGCCCCTCGGCCGAGCGGACCGCCTTGGTGAGCGCGATTCCGTCGAGCTTGGGCATGCGCAAGTCGACGAGAGCCATGGCAAAAGACTCGGCACGAGTACGATCCAGGGCCTCCTCCCCATCTGAGACGAGGGTAGCCTCGTAGCCGAGCTTTTCCAGAAACACCCTGATCACCTTACCGGCGATGGCGTTGTCCTCGGCAACCAGGATGCGCTGTCCTTCGTTCGGCGCCGGTCCAGCGGTCAACTCCGGCATCTGCCGCGGGACGGACCCCGACCGCTCCCTCCCCAGCACCTGAAGTATGCTGCGCACCAGATCCCCGGAGAGGAACGGCTTGTTCAGGCAATTGAGACAGGGTGGACGCTGACCGGCCCGGCGGGCACCATAGGTGAGCAGCAGATAGGGGATTTCAGCGCGCAGCTCGCGGCGTAGCTGGTCCAGCAACGCATCCAGATCCTGCCGCGCGGGGGAATCGGCAAGGATGAGCAAGTCCGGGGCCCGGGTCTTCCCGGTCATCCGGCTGAGATGGGCGATGTCGAGCACCGGCTCGCACTCCATACCCTGGTCGCGGCAGATCCCCATGATCAGCTCCCTGCTGGTGGCATTATTCTCGAAAACCAGTGCCCTCAGCCCTTCGAGCCTCGGTTGCCCGAGCTTCCGCTCCGCCGGCCGCGCCTCCTGCCGAAGGGGCAGGCGCACCCAGAAGCGGCTGCCCTTCCCGACCTCGCTGTCTACGCCGATGCGCCCGCCCATCAGCCGTGCGAGATCGCGGGCGATGGTGGTTCCGAGCCCGGTACCACCGTAGCGCCGGGTCGTGGAGTCATCCGCCTGCCAGAAGCTCTCGAAGATCTCGTCAAGCTTGGCCTGCGGAATGCCGATTCCCGTGTCCTCGACCTCCAGCAGCAAGTGGGGGTGCGACATGCTCTCATCGGGAGGACAGGAGCTGGCGCGCACCCGGACCTCGCCGTGGTCGGTGAACTTGATGGCGTTTCCGACCAGGTTGAACAGGATCTGGCGCACCCGAAGCTGGTCACCGATCACCTTCTCCGACAGCTGCGGGTCGACACGCAGAATCAGCTCCAACCCCTTACCCAGCGCCTGGGTCTCCAAGGCGGCACAAACGTCGAGCATGCCGGCCCGCAGATCGAAGGCGATGGACTCCAGGTGGAGCTTGCGGGCGTCGATCTTCGACAAATCCAGCACATCGCCGATGAGGGCACGTAACACCTCGGCAGAGCTGCCGATGGAGTCCACGTACTCATGCTGCTCCGCGTTGAGCTTAGTGGATTGAAGCAGGTTCGTCATGCCCACTACACCCGTAAGCGGCGTGCGCAGCTCGTGGGTCATGACCGCCAAAAAGTCCCCCTTCGCCTTATTCGCCAGCTCCGCCTCGCGCCGCGCCTCCAGCAGCTTGCGCAGAAGGGAATACTGATAGAGCGGGAGCGCAATAAGCAGAAGCAGAAAGAAGACAGCCTCGAAGGTGCTTTCTTGCCAAGCACCCAGGGCGAACAGGGTAAGGATGTACGCCAATGTACTCAGCACCGAGGTGAAGATCAGGTGACTGCGGCCGTATCGGGTACCCGCAGAGATGAAAATCCAGATGTAGATGAGGTTGAAGGGGCTGATGGAGCCGGTGAGGTAGATGGCGAGACTAACGGCCGTTATGTCCAGAACGAGACCGAGATACTGGCGGGCCGACCAGACCGGACGCATCAGCACACTGATCAGCATACCGACGAAGAACAGGAAATAGGCGCCGAACAGGGGGAAGAAATAGGTCCAATCGACCTCGTAGTAACCGGTGACCGCGGCGCTGCCCACGTATGTTACGGAGAACGCCCATAATCCCATCCGCACCAAGGCGGATTGAAACTCCTCGTTGCCGCGTAGCGCCGGATCCAACTTGATCATCGTCCTTCAACCCTCGCCCCGAAAAGGCCCCAATCGATTTTTTTCAAGGCGCGAAGCCAACCGCACCAATACCTTGACAGCTTGTACCGGAGGCGCTGCCAATCCCACCTGCCGATTACAGTGGAGGGTTCAGGCCGCGGCAGTTCGTGGTATATTAGACGATACTTCAATAGATCTGCCGCGGAAGCCTTCGACAACGAACCGAAACAGGGCCCTGGAATCAGGCGTCTCGCCGGAATCGTCCCGGCGCTCACCGGGATAGACGGCAATCCGCTCCCGTGCCCCTGAAGACTGACTAGACCCCGCAAATACCTTCGTCCGGCAAATTCCACTCACAAATCTACGCCGGGACGATTTTAAGCTGAGAGAAGAGGAGACATCTATGTCCAAGCAACACCCGATCGTAGCCGTTACCGGCTCTTCAGGCGCAGGCACCACGACCGTCAAAAACGCGTTCGAGCATATTTTCTACCGCGAGGGCTTCAACCCCGCGATCATCGAAGGCGACAGCTTTCACCGTTTCGACCGCGCCGAGATGAAGGTCGAGATGAACAAGGCGGCCGAAGAGCACCGCAATCTAAGCCATTTCGGGGCCGACGCGAACCGTTTCGACCTGCTCGAGGACCTGTTCCACACCTACGGCGAGACCGGCGGTGGCAAGAAGCGATACTACCTTCACAGCGAGGAGGAGGCGGCCGAGCACAATGCGCGCCTAGGCACCGACCTCAAGCCGGGCCAGTTCACCCCGCTGGAAGAGATTCCAGAAGGCACCGATCTGCTCTTCTACGAGGGCCTGCACGGCTTGGTGGTGACCGAAGAGAACGACGTGGCCAAGTACGTGGACCTCGGTGTCGGCGTCGTTCCCACCGTCAACCTGGAGTGGATCCAGAAGATTCACCGCGACAACCTGGAGCGCGGCTACTCGGCGGAGGCGATCGTGGATACTATCATGCGCCGCATGCCGGACTACATCACGACCATCGTGCCCCAGTTCTCTATGACCGACATCAACTTTCAGCGCGTAGCGACGGTGGACACCTCCAATCCCTTCATCGCGCGGGATATTCCCACCCCGGACGAGAGCTTCGTCATCGTCCGCTTCCAGGACCCGGAGAAGTTCGAGATCGACTTCCCCTACCTGCTGTCGATGATCCACGACTCCTTCATGACCCGCCGCAACAACATGATCGTGCCCGGCGGCAAGATGGGCTTCGCCATGGAAATCGTCCTCGGCCCCATCATCGAGCGGATGATGGATCAGTGCTGCCGCTGACCTTTGGTCGCCCGGCGGCGGACGCCGCCGGATCTCCCCACAGAGAGAGCGCCGGGGTAAAGGACTGGAACGAACGTCAACGGCAATCGCCCTTGACGATCTCCTGCGCACGCTCGATCTCCGCCGTACGCTAAAACCAACGTAAAGGTTACTCCGATTTCTCGGCCTGTATGTCGGCGCGGGCATCTGTGCCTTCCGTCGGGTGAACGCTCAACAGATGGATGCGCCGGCTGTCCGCGCGCATCACGGTGAACCGCAAGCCGGTAATCTCGATACGCTCACCGCGCTTGGGAAGGCGGCCAAAGGCGTTGACGACCACCCCGCCGATGGTGTCGAACTCCTCGTCGGAGAAGCCGCTGTCGAAGTACTCGTTGAACTCCTCGATCGTGGTGCGCGCCTTTGCGGTGTATTCCCGCGCACCACGCTTGAAGATGGGCGCCCCTTCGTCGTAGTCGTACTCATCTTCGATCTCACCCACGATCTGCTCGAGCACGTCCTCGATGGTTACCACACCTGCCGCATTGCCGTACTCGTCAACGACGATGGCCATGTGGTTGCGGCTGGTACGGAACTCCTTGAGCAGGACGTTGAGCCGCTTGCTCTCGGGCACAAACACCGCCGCGCGAAGCAGGTCGCGGATATTGAACGCGCGCTGATCCTTTCTGTGCGCGCAAAACGGAAGCAAATCCTTCGCGAGCAGTATGCCCACGACCTCCCCTTTGTCGTCGCCGATGACGGGAAAACGGGAATGGGCGGACTCGACCGCGACCCTGAGGATCTCATCCAGGGGATCTTCGCGCCGAACGTAGACCACGTCGGCACGGGGGAGCATGATATCGCGCACCCGCAGGTCCGCGACCTGGAGCACGCCTTCCATCATGCTCAAGGCATCCGCGTCGAACAAGGAGCGGCCCCTGGCATCCTGCAACAGCTCCACAAGTTGGTCCCTGTTCTGCGGCTCGGCGCAGAAACGCCGGCCGATTTCCTTCAGCCATTTCCTCCTGTAGGAACGGATTTTCGCTCGGGCGCTCGTCATTGGGTGTTACTGCTCCTCATAAGGTACGGGGAATCCTAACCCGCAGATGATACGGGTTTCCAGCCCTTCCATCTCTGCGGCAGAGGCGGCATCGAGATGGTCATAGCCGAGAAGGTGCAGCACGCCGTGCACCAGCATGTGAGCCCAATGGGACTGCAGGCTCTTGCCCTGCTCCTTGGCCTCCCTGGACACCACCGGGGCGCAGATCACCAGGTCCCCGATCAGATCGCAGTCCTCGAGTCCCGGCAGGGGCTCGAAGGGAAAAGACAGCACATTAGTGGGACCACGCCGGCCACGGAAGCGTCCGTTGAGCTCCGCTCCCTCAGCCTCGTCCACCAGACGGATACCGAGCTCGGCACGCTCGCGCCTACCCGCCAATGCCGCCTCGGCCCAAACGCGGAGCTGATCGAGCGCCGGCAGATCGAGGGCTGCCGAGGCGTTTTGGATATCCAGCTTCAACTTCATGCGCATTGCGCAACCGGATTCAAATCCAGACGAAGAATTACCCTGGAAAGAGCAATTAGCATTTAGCTGTTCGCGATTAACTGAATCGAATCAGGCGCTAGCCTGCTGCTTTGGAACGATCGGCCTGCTTGCGATCGAACGAGTCGTAGGCCCCGACGATGCGCTGGACCAATGCGTGGCGCACCACATCCCGCGCATTGAAGAAGGTGAAGCTGATGCCTTCCACGTGACCCAAAATCTCTATTGCCTGGCGCAGGCCCGATGGCTGCCCCCGCGGCAGGTCCACCTGGGTAACGTCTCCGGTGACTACTGCGGTGGACCCGAAGCCGATGCGAGTAAGAAACATCTTCATCTGCTCCGGCGTGGTGTTCTGGGCCTCGTCCAGGATGATGAAGGCATCGTTCAGGGTCCGTCCGCGCATGTAAGCCAAGGGGGCTACCTCGATCACGTTGCGCTCGATCAGCTTGTTCACCTTCTCAAACCCCAGCATCTCGTACAGGGCATCGTAGAGCGGGCGCAGGTAGGGATCGATCTTCTGAGCCAGGTCCCCCGGCAGGAAGCCCAGCCGCTCACCCGCTTCCACCGCCGGGCGCACCAACACCAAGCGACGCACGCGGTCGGACTCCAAACACTCCACGGCGCAGGCCACCGCGAGATAGGTCTTTCCAGTGCCTGCCGGGCCGACCCCGAAATTGATGTCGTTGCGCAAAATGGCGTGCAGGTATTCCTGCTGGTTCGGCCCGCGCGCACGTACCAAGGCGCGCTTGGTCTTGATGACCAGGTCCGGCAGGCGATCCCCGGTATGGTCGAGCAGGGCCTCGACGCCGGACTCCTGTAGATGCAGGTGCACCCGCTCGGGGGTCAGGACCTCATCGGCGGTCGCCGCGTAGAGATCGCGCAAGACCTGCTCCCCGGCTGCCACCGAACGGCGCTCGCCAATCAGGCGGAAAACGCTGCCACGGTAATTGATCTCGACGCCGAGCCGGCGCTCGATCTGGCGCAAATGCTGATCGAGTTGACCACACAGGTTGGCGAGACGTTCGTTGTCCTCCGGCAGCTCGAGATCGACGGTTTCCGGTTGGGTAGGCAAAACGGGAGGATTCTTGATACTGCTCGTGAGAGAGGGCGGAGTCAGGACGCTGCTCGAAACGCGGGTTGCCGTACAAGCTCCCCGCGCAGCGAGTTGGGCAATGCCTGCGTGATGATCAGGTCTGCAAAATGGCCGACTAAGTCGCCCGGGCCTGCGAAGTTGACCACCCGGTTATTTGCGGTGCGTCCCGCATGCTCAGTTGGGTCCTTGCGCGACGGCCCCTCCACAAGCACCTGCTCCTCGGTACCGACCATGCGCCGGCTAATGATCTGGGCATGTTGACTCAAACGCCGCTGCAGCAGCGCTAAACGCTCCTGCTTGAGCTTGCGCGGGACATCGTCCGGATAGTCCGCGGCGGGGGTGCCGGGACGACGGCTATAGATGAAGCTGAAGCTGGTATCGAAGCCGATCTCCTCGACCAGGGCCAGCGTCGCTGCGAAGTCCTCATCGCTCTCGCCGGGAAAGCCAACAATGAAGTCCGAGGAGATGCTGATGCCCGGACGAATCCGGTGCAGCTTGCGGATCTTGGCCTTGTACTCCAGGACCGTATGTCCCCGCTTCATGGCAGCCAGGATGCGATCCGATCCGCTCTGCACCGGCAGATGCATGTGGCTCACCAGCTCCGGCACATCGGCGTAGACCTCAATCAGGGAATCGGTGAGCTCCACCGGGTGGGAGGTGGTGTAGCGGACACGATCGATGCCGCCCACGGCCGCCGTATAACGGATCAGCAGCGCCAGATCGGCAGTCTCTCCGTCGTGCATAAGTCCACGGTAGGCGTTCACATTCTGGCCAAGCAGGTTGACCTCGCGCACCCCTTGTTCGGCGAGATCGGCGATCTCCGCGATGACGTCGTCGAAAGGGCGACTCACCTCCTCGCCCCGCGTGAAGGGCACCACGCAATAGGTGCAGTACTTGGAGCAGCCCTCCATCACGGACACGAAGGCGGTCGGCCCCTCGGCCAGCGGTGCCGGCAGACAGTCGAACTTCTCAATCTCCGGGAAGGACACGTCCACCTGGGGCTGGTGCCGTCCCTGAAGCTCGTCGAGCATTCGCGGCAGACGATGAAAGGTCTGAGGCCCGAACACCAGGTCCACGTGGGGCGCGCGCTCGCGGATCAGCTCCCCCTCCTGACTCGCGACGCAACCGCCTACACCGATGACCAGATTTGGATTCCGTTCCTTCCAGGGGCGCCAGCGCCCGAGCAAGGAAAACACCTTCTCCTGCGCCTTCTCGCGGATAGAGCAGGTATTGAGCAGCAGAACATCGGCATCCTCGGGGCGCGACACGAGCTCGAGGCCGTGGGAAACACGCAGCACGTCCGCCATGCGGGCGGAATCGTACTCGTTCATCTGGCAGCCGTAGGTCTGGATATAGAGCTTGTTGGACATGCTGACGAGGGTAGCGAAAAATCGCTGATAATCCAACGTTTCAGATGGCTCTGTCCAACCCAACAATGGATTGCGATAGCCGACATGCTTGTGTTGAAGACCGCTGCCTGCCACCGCAGGAAGCCAATTGGAACCGTCGGCGTCTATTCAAATACTGTAGGTTAGTTCACGCAATCCAGAAACGAAAACAGGTATCGTGACTTTAGCTGAACCAGCACACTGCCGGATTTAGTAGACAAAAAAACGCGGAACAACTTGAACACGCGAGAGCAACCAATGAAAGATGGCCCCAATGATACAAACCTGGCCAGAGCCACTCCGTTTTTTTGGTTAGAGGGCACACTCGCTTCTTACGAAGTGGAGGAAGTGGACGGCCACGAGCTGGCAAAGTTTATGCGCGATCTCGCCGTCGGCATTGGAATTGACGAAGTACCTGAGGCCAAGGGATCCGGTACGGCCTGATTTCTATCGGGGGAAAAAAGACTGAACCCGGCATCCGTACCGGGTTTTTTTTTGACGCTATCAGCTCAATACAAGAGCAGATCGTTCGCGCAAGCGCTGTATACAACGGCTGGCGGTGATGCAAACTGCATCGTGCTTTTCCCGGTCTCTGAAGAAATAAATGCCTCCCTTACTGATCCATTCCAAGCACATTACCCGCTTGGTTGCACGCTCGTTCTGAAATTCCACCGAAGCGCCAACAACCAAGCCCCGGAGAGAATTCAACTCATCGGTCATCACCATCGGCTCAGCATCTGTCTCACTTTGCAAGCTGCGCGGATTCGTTGTTCGAGCGATGTCCACATTGCGATCCCCGCCAATGCCGTCACGATCGACAGAGGGCTCACTGGCAAGCGCGCTCACCGAGTCAAGCGTAGATCCCGCGACTGCATTTACATCCGTGGCCAGGGTCGCTGCGTGGATCTGAGCCAACTTGGCGAAAAACGCATTCTCGTCGGACACGGTGACCTCCTGAGATTTTAGTACGCCGTGTACCCACTGAAACAACTCCGGAAGGATCGCAAAAAGTCGCTTTCGGCCCTCCGCATCGCGCTTTGGTGTCACGCTCCAAGTCAAGTCTTCCGTGTTTTCCAGAGCCCTACGCCAGCCCTCACCATTCTCGCCCTCGTGCAGACAAAGCCGAATCAGATGAGACCGCCAATGTGTTTCCAAGAAGTGCGAGATCAGCGGTGGCAACGGGTATTTACAGGCGTAGTAATCAAGGTGGCGAGAAACGGTTTCGCCTGCGGCCTCCAGATCGGCACTCCTCTTCGGCGCGTCCAATTCCGAAAAGGTTTTTGGTACCGCATCCGCCCGGCTCGGGACCGGAGCTTCGGACTTGAACGTGGATTGCACATAATTACTCACCAAGTCGCTCACGACTCGTGCCGAGAAAGCGGTCATGCTTATGTCCCTCGTTGATTGCTGTTTTAGCACTTGTTTAGTACTTTTTGAGACAGACTATAAATTTCTTCACGTCGACAACGTGACATCCGTCACAATTTTCGGAAACCCAGCTTTCGGCACAGGTCAGCTTGACTTGGCACGGAGGCAAAGCCGGTTTTAAACCGCTGCCGTTGAGTATCTCCAAGGCGGACATAACCAAGTAGCCTCGGAAGGTTAATCACGGTTTCGGTACCGGCCTGGAATGTTCGACCGACTTCTCATTCCTTGTGTGCCAAAAGCCCGTACCCGCCAGCTCTCCATTGGCTGGTGACGCGGTTCACAGCATCGGCATCCGTGTTCGTAGATCCTAACGTTACGCAACACAGATCAGTGCAATAGGCGCATTCAGTGCAGTGCAACTGCTTAGGACATCCGGAGAACAACATGACAAGAGCCTTTACGATTCCAGGCGGGACGCTTTACTACGCGAAAAACCGCTTCTTGGCCACAGTGAAGAAAGAGGGTTCAGCAAGAATCAGCTGGATGCGGGTCGTCAAACTACCCGCGCTCACTCTTTTGCTGATGGTGTTCGGGGGCCTAAGTGTCGCCGGCCACACCTATTACGTTGAAACGGAAACCAAACGCATCATCGCGGAAACCGATCAGTTTATCGCCGGCATACTTCAGGCCCGTTCAACTACCGATGTAACCGACCTTTAAGCGGCATCCGTGCCCGGGCGTGAACTGTCAAAGACAGATTGGGGCATAGCGCCGACGCCAAGGTGCGGACCTGGAGGCGAATCCTTAGGCGATTGACAGAAATCGCCTTAGTTCACCTTGTCTGCATCGGGTTCTCGGTCTCGCTATAGAACAAAAGCGTTAAAACACTGCCGTGTTGTTGCCGTTATCCAGCAGGATCCCTCCCGGGACGGAACGCACACTCAACCAAGGGCAAGGGCACGCAACGCGGCTCATCCGCCCCAGCACTTGTTTCCGAGAGTCCCCGTGGCGCTCTTTACTCCCGTACTTGTCAACGTAAACGAAGTGCATCTGGTATCCCCTGCTTGAACCCCGGTTCCGACAGGGGTCGCAGTCAACGAATAGCCGATGGCAGTTACAGTCGGAGTGACCGTATAGATACCCTCGGACGACGTAAACGCCGTTCCGGATTCGATCGGGCAGTTGTCGTGATTGTAGACATTATACTGCGTATAGCACCGCTCAAGAGTTTGGGCCGCTTCCGCCAGCTCGGTCGTGGCGTCACTGCGTCTTGTTTTTCTGACCGATTCGGTATAGGAGGGAAAAGCGACTGCCCCCAGGATGGCGACGACAGCTACCACGATCAGCAACTCAACCAGTGTAAAACCGTGCGCCCTGGCCACACCCTCCTTTTCATCCACGAGCGTTTTAATCATAAGTATATCCTGACCGTCCTACCGGCATCATAGCCTCACGCGTGTAGGGAGTTACTCGCATTCTACGTGAGTTGAGCCTTCGGATTGTATATTGGCTAAGGCAGTTTTCTCCAAGATCTGTTTCCCGTGCCTTCACCGCGCTCCCGAATCATTTCGATTCCTCCTGAGCCTTGATTAGTATCCGAACCGCCCACGTGCTTGTACTCGATATGGCCCGCTGACATGACACTCGGCGTTCTCACAATTCCCACGTTGGTTTCACGGCCCGAGACTGCCACCCGGATTGTCCCTCCATTGCCATCGGGCACTTCCACAAAATCGGCGGGCGTGAACTCGGCATCCCCGTTCACATCGAACACGCTGTCGTCGATACGCCCCCCGTTCTCTGTGCTGAGCTCCATAATCCAGCTGCTACCACCGAAATCGCAGATATCGTCCGACGGAATGAGCGTGGTAAAGATGATTCGTCCGGTGCGCAGGATGGACGTACTGACCGATCGTTCTCCTTGCCCGCCCAGGACCGGCGACTCGAGGTCGATATACCATCCCTTTTTGTCGGTCCAGTCGATGGGATTGTCGGATACCACTCGCCAGTCGTTGCCGGAGGCGGTCACCTCATGGTCGATCGTCTGCTCCTGCAACACGCTCGTTCGGGTTCCGGCGGTTAGTGTCACGGGTGCATCCATGTCCCAAATTCCGTAAAAAGTCTGTACTGGAGGATTCGCGCCGACGCTGCCGTCACCATCGACGAAATAGCGTCCCGTTCCAAAATAGATCACGTATCCGCCGCTCGTTGGATGCAGTCCGATTTTCGGCTCCACGGTGATCGGCTGCGCATTGCCGGAATCGTCCACGGCGCTGAACAGGGGCGCCGGGTTCCCGCTGGAGCTGAACGCCACCGCCCAATTCGCGGGAACGGTGTCGGAAAGATCGAATTTCCACATATTCCCGTGCAGGTCCCCGGCGTATGCGGCGACGACGGTTCGATCGTTGTCCACCAGCACTGCGGGCGATGCCAAGCCGTTCGGGGCCCCGGACGAACCTACTCCAGTATCGATCTTCGCAAGCAAGGTGCCATCCGCCACATTGACGATGTAAAGCATCGCTCGATGGTTGTCGCTGTTGTAACCGTTGCCGAAAATCGCCGCCCAGGTACCATCCTGCATCCTTGCGATGACTCCCCTGAAGAGCAGGTGCCCAAGATCCGCATCCGTGAACTCCCACATGACTTTGTTTTCCGAGAAGTCATCGGGGTCTGTTATGTCGAGAGCGAAGACCGATTTCGCGCCCGCCCCGGTAGAACCGAGCAGGACAGTCTTCCAACCGCCGTTGATGTACACGTCACCGAAGTTCGGCGTCCCGTCGACATAGTACTTGTGGGCGTAGCTCGGCGAAGTCAGATCAGCTAACGACGAGAATACGCTCTCGGGTGCAAAGGCGAACTGCTCGATTCCTGTATCGGCGTCGAAGGCGTGAAGCATGCCGTCGTTTGCGCCCAGGTAAAGCATCTTGCGGCGCGGCGGGTTGTCCTCGGTGCCCTGGTTGTCGGTGCGAAATGCCTCGTAGCTGCTTTGCCCATCGACGCCGGTCGGCAAGCGCTGGTAACCGAAATCCGGATTGAAGACGTAGACCGGATCGGAATTGACGACATCACCCAGCAACTTGGTGCGGTCCCGGAAGGTGCCCCCATTCCGGAGCTCTTTGGTGTCATCTCCGCGCAGGTAGTTCAACCGGTTCTTACCATCGGTCTCGCTTCCACCATCCTGCAAGTCCGCTTGCTGAGATGCGCTCAGGTCGCCCCAATAGTCCGTATGGAACACCGCGCCCGTGGTTCCGTTCCAGGTAAAGACATCGCGGGAGCCATATGCTGGGATCTTACCCGCTTCGTCGGTATCCCAGAGCGCTGCGCCCACGCTGCCGTCCGCGTTGATCCGAGAGGCCACGATTTGCCCCGTCCAGTCCGAGGTATTGAATTTCGCCTGATAAATCAGCGTGTCGGTATCCAGCCGCGTCGAATTGGTGGCGATGGAAGTTGCGGACGAAACACGCTCGTCGATATCCTGAAATGCCTCTCGAAGGGCCGTCGCCATGATATCCGGCTGGGTCGCGGGTACGTAGTTGTCCGGCATCCCATCGCCGTCAACATCCCATTCTTCGGCCAGATCCGGCTCGTCGTTGTTGTTCTTGTCCTTGAACCCGCCATACTTGCCCACGAGCCAGAGGTGGTTCCTGTTGTCCGCCCAGACGTGGCTCTGGGTCGTCGCATCGCATTCGGCCGAATTATATTCCTGGACGTCCACCATGAAGGTGGAAACGGATTGCTCGCCATCGAAATCGGTGCGAAGGTCGGAAGTATTGGCTTGATAAGCCAGAGCGGCGTCGTAGTAAGAATTCTTTCGACTGTTACTTGAAGTCGCGCAAGTCCCCCAGGCCAACTGCGAGCCGAGGCCACCGAGCCCTTCCTTGGCGCCGATTGAATCGGCCCAGGCCCCCGCGTCAAAAAAGGTATCCGCACCGCTGGGATTACCACAGTCGTCGTCATCGCAGTCGGAGCTAACGAACCTGGTACCCGGAACGCGTTTGTCGCGCCACGCATAGGCGTCGTTGATGGCGACGACAAAGTTCTTCTGACAGCTGTACTGCATGGGGTCATCCCAGGTGCTATAGGCAGGAAAGCCGCCTTTTTCAGCGGTGATCGCCGGGAGGAAGTCCGATGTAGGTCCGGGGTGAGCAATACCCTGGCCCCGGTAATAGTGTAAAGACTCGTAGAACAGCTCGCTGACCGGGTCGTAGCTCTTGTAATCGTGCTGCTTTTGGAACTTGTTCAGATAATTGACGATGCCCGAGTAGGTCACGTCGGCACCGCTGCCGTAGTCTTTGGATTGCAAGCGGTCACCGCTCGGAATGCTTTCCGGATTGGCGGAGGATACGCCCTCCGGGTCGGTTTTCAGGATACCCAGATCGTTCCACTCGGTCAGGGGATTCGAAACAAGGTTGCCGTTGCCATCCGGCTTGAGGAGGCCGACATACTTCATCAGCGACCGCATCACCCCGCCGTGCTTTGATTTGGTGTTCGCCTTCAGGTAGCTGGAAAGCGCGAAGCGGCGGTTGGCGGCATTCTCCTGGATCAGACCACCGGGCTTATGGGTCGTAACGCCCCCGGAGCTGTAGGTCGCGCAGTTGGATTCCAACCCGACAGAGCTATCGCAGACCTTGACCCTCAGCTTGTACGTGCTGCTGGTGTTGGCCACGACCGGGGGAGAAAGCTTTATTCCGCTCTCGTCAAACACCTCGATCTCCGATGCGGAGGACCAAGCATTGCCGTCGACCTCGCTGTCCGCCTGAAGCCTCAGGTAGCGTGCCGTGGTCGGGGTAAAGTATTTGTCTTTCCAGCCTCGATTGTTGCCCCAGGTGCCCGATGCAACCTCGGTGAAGCTGAGCCCGTCGGAGCTGACCAAGATGGTGTAATCGTCGATGGTGCCGTTCATCGGACCGGTCTGACGAGGGAGGTATCTCACGCCGCTTACGCCCTCTTCGGAGCCGAAATCGATTTGAATCCAGTGAGGGTGCGGCGGGTTGCTGCTACCCCATTGCGTGTGCCAAATCGTATTGGTGTTACCGTCGATGGCGTTATCTGCCGCTCCGTTCTCGGCTACGGTCTCTTGACTATCGGCCGTCACATTCCAGCCTCCACCCTGGGTAGTCATGGTGACGGTGGAGTTCCCTCCGCCGGTCTGCTGGTCGACCCTCAACACCAGATTCGTATTGGCAAACGGAGAGACGGTGCCCGGCGCCACATTATGGGTTGCGGTGATGGCCTTACTCTTACCGTTCCAGAAACCCGAGGCCCCGAAATTCTCAACGACTGTTTCCGTCTGCGTGTCCACCACACGATCGCCCCCGGTCATGGTCCACACAAAGGTGTCGATAGCGTTCATGGTGGACCAGTTCAGCATATTGCCGCTGAAGCTGCCGCTGCAGGTGTGGTTGGCGCCGCTGGGGCCGGTGGGGTAAAAATACTCGTTGGTACTGTCGTAGAGATAACACTTGCCGGGATCGAAGTAGCCCAGATGGGTTGCGCCCGGGCTGTAACAGACCATAGAGCTGTGACCGACGACGTCCTGCAGACAGCCGGCATCGTTCATGTCGTTGTACGCCGGACCGCCCACCGGAGTCTCAACGGACAGGTTGATCAGTATGTTGGGATCTACGCTGGTTGCAACGAAGAGGGGGACATCGGAAATGGGAAGATTTGCCTGCGCGCTTATCGGACCTCCCAGGGCCGCTAAGAGCAAGGTAACCAGGAAACCCTTATGGAACATTGAATTGATCATTTTCGTCCTCTACCGCCTCACCGTGCCCTGAATAATCACCACAGCGGTTCCGCCGCCTCCCGTCGAGCGGGCGGTGATCCTGTAAAGACGCCGCTCCTGCAACACGCCGAACGTCTGATCCTCGGTGGCCGCGGCGCCGGCCGGAAGCTCCTCAATCACATACCTCGGTTGCTCCTTGAGGTGAGCCAAGCTCGTGCCGACTTGTCGGGAATTGTTGGCCCAATCGAAGCTGCTCCAATAGCCAGTGCTGCCGGAACCGGGTATCGGACCCATCAGCCCGGATTGAGAGCCGTTGAAGGGCGGCAGATTCGCTTGCTGCAAGTATGTTTCGGCGTCCCGCATCCCCATTTCCGCTGCCTGGAAGGCCAGACTTTGATCTCTATAGTTCCCGGCCATGCGTTCCTCGATACGGGTGTTGCGCATCGCAGACAAACTCAGCAGCGTCAATGTCACCAGCACGATCAAGCTCACGATCAATGCCGCCCCCGTTTGATTGGTATTTCTAGCTTCGCAGTGTCCCATCGTCAGGCATTCCGGCACTATGGCAATCGGTTACGCAGGCTGGCGGTCAACATGGCGGTGCTGTGCAGCCGCCTGTCTGCGGCAGTCACCGTCGATCCGTTGAAGGTATACTCCTGAGCGCCCTCCGCCAGATTATCTTCGAAGCCCCGCAGCAGCAGTTCGATCCTCACCGCGACCACGTCGTCCCAATCGGTCACTCCCGCCGCGGTAACAAAGACTTCCGGTGTTCCACTGACGTTTCCATCGGTATTCTCCCCGTAGAGGATCTGCATGTCCTCCACGCCTTCGACGAGCTCCTCCGGAGTATCCGCGTTGGTCGCTCGGTAGAGCGCCGGTTCTCCGGTAGGACGGTTGGCGATGAAGTAGGTAAAGGTTCCGTAGCGGACGATTTCCGAGTCGATGTCGAACCGTTCGTTGGCCGGCGCGCCGGTGCCGCCCCATGTCGCATCGGAGTTTCCTGGAGATGAGCCCGTATTTTCCGGGTGGTCGATGGTCGCGACGGACCCTGAGGCGGTGATGCTGCCTGCCTGAAAGACCCGAGCCTTTTGACAATCACTGATCAATAGATAGTCGCCGGCGCAAACCCCGTTTATCTCGTTCGAGCCGTCGTCGCAGGCACCGGACTCCTGAGACACCAAGTCCCCTTTAACCTGCGTGCTGGAGTTTTCCGAGCTCACACCCACCGAGTCCCCCTCGGGTCCGCGCAGGACCAGCACGTCGGTTCCCAGATTGGGTGGGACGCCAAGCACAGCCAAGCGTGCCGGCGGAGTCGCCGATACGTTGTCGAAGCCCTCGATTCCTATCGCAAAATCGTTTTCCAAATCGGTCGGGTTCTTCAGCAAGTTGGTCAATGGCCCGGCCCTCCCTCCAGCGCAACCGCGGTACCCGGCGCCCTGAATGTCACGCGTGAGGAACTGCACTGCGAATCTTTGATTCTCCTGCAGACGGGTAGCATCTTGTTGGATGAGGAAATGCCGCTTGTTCGACACGAAAAACATCATCAACGCCGATACAAGCAGCAAACCGAGCGTAACCCCCACGAGCATCTCGATCAGGGTGAAGCCGGCACTGGAACGAGACGAGCGGATCATAGTCTTGTTTCGTAAACGAATTGCTGCGTTGTTTCTCCGTCAAGCCCGTGACTGTCGTCCCATTGGATGGCGACAGTGACGATATCTGCGTTTCTGCTGATCGATCCATCCCCCGATGGCAATGAACCGGCCAGGCGTGTCTTCCATTCCCTCAAGTCGCTGTTCGCAATCGCGGCACCGGCTGGAGCAGCTCCACCGATGGCGATGTCGTAACTCCCGACTTCCGCAGCGGGTCGATTCGCCCGCATGCGGTCGATGATATCGTTGGCGAGCATGGTAGCGTCTGAACGCTTTTCCGCGCTGTAAATGTTCTTTGTACTGGTCATCTGCAGCGCCGCCAAACCCAAGAGACCGATCGCCAACACGGACGCCGTCACCAAGGCCTCGACCAACGAAAAGCCACGATTGTGTTTAAACACGGATCTCCCCCACAGCATTGCCATTCACCTCGCGCCTATGGACAGGTAACGTTATTTCCACTGCTCCCTTCCGGCACCCCGTCGCCGTCCGAGTCCTTGGCTTGCCGTATGTGTCCGCTAGCGGACAAGATCGCCGCCCTTGCTTTTTGAGCGCCAGCGGCGCCACAAAGCGTCCATGTCCCATCATGGCCTCGCGACCCACCCATACTGTCGAAGGTAATCCGCGTTTGATCGGCGCGAAGCGTAATATTGTCGGTGCCATCCGCTACGACTAAAAGACAATCTTCCTCGGTAAGGCAGGAGCCGGTTCCGAGATCCATGGTCCCGTCTCCGTCATAGTCGGCGAACACAATCCAGCCGCTTTCCCATTGTTGCCCTCCGTCGCAGACGGGATTACTGGCCTGCGGGGATGTGCTGGAGCAAATTGTCACCGGCCCGCCGCGGTTGACTGCCTCCGACCGCGCATAATTGACCGCGGTTACGAATTCGTTGATGCGGCCAATCGCCCGATTGTTGACAACGAAGTCCCCGAACGCGGGAATTGCTATAGCCCCAAGGATGGCAACTATCGAGATGGTAACAAGCAGCTCGACCGCGGTGAATCCGGTCATCGAACCTCGTCGGCTCATTTCTACCTCCAACTCAACCTGTGCTTTAGGTTCTCGCCGGATTCGCTCGTTGTGCGCCTCGATACTCATAAGGTACAGCTGTTGGCGCCGGCATCGATCGCTTTCGCTAATCTGACCTGGCCCGATTGGGCGACCCTCAGGGCCTTTGTGTTCTCGCTGAAACCGCCGGCGTCGCAAATCACGATCAGGCCCGACTGCGAAGATCCGTCCGATTTGCGTGCGAACCCCGTAGGCGCGAACCCGACGTAGTCGGCGATTGATGTCGATGCCTTCGCGCTGACGTCCATTTTCGCCATGTCCGCGTTGCTGCGCAGGACCGCTTCGGTGGTATCGATTGAAGCATCGCCGTTCAGGTCTTCGAAGACGACCCAGCCTTGACTCCAATCACCCTTCGTAGTGCAGGACGAGCCGTCGTTGCTCTTGCAGATCACGACTGGGGTTCTGCGCTTTACGGCCTCGGAGCGGGCGAAGCGAAGGAAGCTGTAGAAATTCGCCGACTGGGTGTTTATCTCATTGTTTCGGATGGTGCTCTGCATCGCCGGGACACCCACGACTGTCAGCGTCGACATCACCGAGACCGCGACTAACAACTCCGTTAACGTAAAACCCGTCTGGCCCTTGATCTTCGAGAGCTTGAACATGGTGTGATGAAACTTCCTCGCTGTATGCCGAGCGCCTGAGTAGCGCGCCACAATCCGGGCGTAGAATCTTCCGGTAACGCCGTAGGCGCTGCGGGCTCGTAGCACCCGCTCTGTATTGGCGTTGTCATCTGCGCTGAGCGTGAACATGGAGCTAATATAGGTTCGGTACCCGGGGTCTTACCGTGAGGCACTTCACAACTTGAGGACAAGGGCGGGGACCGCATCGCAAGCTCCGTGTGCAGGGCGGAGGCCCCGCGACTCGCGCTTCCCGTCTGGACCGACGTGCACGATACAGCTTCGTTCCGAGTCCGAGCGCGGCCTTTCAACCCACATCTCCGCGGAAATTGATTTCGATCAAACACCAATATCTAGTAATCTCTGTAGAATTCACTACAACATATTGTGTCAAATCGAAGATCCGGGAGAGATCATGCACAACAACCTGCCCTGCGTAGCCACACTTCCCACCCGTGTCCGCAAGCGTGATGGCGGGGAGGTGCCATTCGACTCCCACAAGATCGAGTCCGCCATCGCGCGCGCCGGTCAGGCCAGCGGGGAATTCGGGGCACTGGAGGCGACCCTGCTCACAGCCCAGGTGATCAAGGTCATCAGCCACCGCTCGGACCTGGGCCGCATGCCGGACATCGAGGGCATACAGGACGTGGTGGAGCAGACCCTGATCGCCGCCAATCACTTCGAGACCGCGCGCGCCTACATCGTCTACCGCGAGCAGCACAACAAGCTGCGCCAGGACCGACGCACCCTGGTAGACGTGGCCGGCTCCATTAACGAGTACCTGGACCGCTCTGACTGGCGTGTGAACGCCAACGCCAACCAGGGCTACTCGCTCGGCGGGTTGATCCTGAACAGCTCAGGCAAGATGATCGCCAACTATTGGCTTTCCCACGTCTATCCGCCGGAGATCGGTGAGGCGCATCGGGAGGGAGATATCCACATCCACGACCTGGACATGCTCGCAGGCTACTGCGCCGGGTGGTCCCTGCGCACCTTGCTCGCCGAAGGGCTGAACGGGATACCGGGACGGGTGGAAGCAGGTCCCCCGAGGCACATGTCCTCCGCGGTGGGACAGATCGTGAATTTCCTGGGGACGCTGCAGAACGAATGGGCGGGCGCCCAGGCATTCTCCAGCTTCGACACCTACATGGCCCCCTATGTACGCAGGGACAATCTGAGCTACAGGCGGGTAAGGCAATATGTACAGGAACTTATTTACAACCTGAACGTGCCGTCGCGATGGGGGACCCAAACCCCCTTCACCAACCTGACCTTCGACTGGGTCTGCCCGGAAGACCTGCGTGAGCAGGTGCCGGTGATCGCGGGCGAAGAGCAGCCCTTCACCTACGGCGACCTCCAGGCGGAGATGGACCTGATCAACAAAGCCTATATCGAGGTGATGTCGGAGGGGGACGACAAGGGGCGCATCTTCACCTTTCCCATCCCCACCTACAACATCACCCCGGACTTTCCCTGGGAGAGCGAGAACGCGGACCTGCTGTTCGCCATGACTGCCAAGTACGGGCTGCCCTACTTCCAGAACTTCATCAACTCGGAGCTGACGCCGAACATGGTGCGCTCCATGTGCTGCCGGTTGCAGCTCGACCTGCGCGAGCTGCTCAAGCGTGGCAACGGACTCTTCGGCTCGGCGGAGCAGACCGGCTCCATCGGCGTCGTAACCATCAACTGTGCCCGCCTGGGATTCCTGTACCGGGGTGAAGAGGAGGCGCTGTACGCCCGCCTCGACGCCCTGCTGGACATTGCCCGCAACAGCCTGGAGATCAAGCGCAAAGTCATTGAGCGCCACCTGGACGCAGGACTCTTCCCCTACACCAAGCGGTTCTTGGGCACCCTGCGCAACCATTTCTCCACCATCGGGGTGAACGGCATCAACGAGATGATCCGCAACTTCACCGGCGACGCCCACGACATCACCACCCAGCGGGGAAGGGCGTTAGCCGCCCGTTTCCTGGACCGGGTGCGCGAACGAATGCTCGAATTCCAGGAGCAGACCGGACACATGTACAACCTGGAGGCCACGCCGGCAGAGGGCACCACTTACCGCTTCGCCCGGGAGGACCGCAAGCGCTATCCACAGATCATCCAGTCCGGGACTGACAACGCACCCTACTACACCAACAGCTCGCAGCTCCCGGTGGGCTACACCGACGATCCGTTTCACGCCCTTGAGATGCAGGAAGAGCTGCAGTCCAAGTACACCGGCGGAACCGTGCTGCACCTCTACATGAGCGAGCACATCTCCAGCATCGATGCCTGCAAGCGCTTGGTGCGCCGGTCCTTGACCAACTTCCGCCTTCCTTACGTAACTGTGACGCCCATTTTCTCGATCTGCCCCAAGCACGGCTACATCCCGGGCGAGCACGAGTTCTGCCCCACCTGCGACCAGGACCTTATGGCCCGAAAGAGGGCGGAAGCCCGTAGCCAGGAGATCGGCGAGTGCGCCTGAGCCTTTCTTGACCTATTCGCGATGGGCATCGCTTCGCTCCGCCCATCCTACCGATGTCGATTTCAAGTAAACGCAGAAATAAGGAGAGATGAAATGAGCAATCCCGGAGTCATCGACCTGAAAGACGAGGAACGTACCCGCTGCGAGATCTGGACGAGGGTCATGGGTTACCACCGCCCCGTCTCGGCCTTCAACGCGGGGAAGCGCTCCGAGCACGCGGAGCGCCAATACTTCGTCGAGTCTTGGTCCGGGCAGGAGATTCGGGCCGATCGCGCGGCCTGATCCAGGGTCGATGCGTACTGGCGCCGAACCTCGTAAGAACACTCGGCGCCGGCCCAAGCCAGAATGGTTGAATCCCTGCGCATCGGTGGCCTCACGCCTCTGACCACCGTCGACTATCCGCGAGAGCTATCTGCGGTCGTTTTCTGCCAGGGCTGCCCCTGGCGCTGCCGCTACTGCCACAACGGTCATCTGCTCCCGGCCAGCGGCGACGGGCAGATCTCTTGGAATAAGGTACGTATCTTTCTGGAGGCACGTGTCGGACTGCTCGACGCCGTAGTTTTCAGCGGCGGGGAGCCCACCCTGCAGTCCGCCTTGCCGGCGGCCATGGAGGAGGTCAGGTCTCTGGGCTTCAAGATCGGCCTACACACCGCCGGCCCTTACCCGGACCGTCTGCGCCGCTTGTTGCCTTACCTCGACTGGGTGGGGCTGGATATCAAGGCGCTGCCCGACGACTATCCGCAGATCACAGGCGTGCCGGGTTCCGGAACGAAGGCATGGGAGAGCCTGCGACTGCTCCTCGAAACGGATATAGAGTTGGAGATACGCACCACCCTGATGCCGGGCAGGAGCAGGGAAGCGGACATCCGGCCACTGGTGGACGCGCTGACCGCGGCCGGCGTAAGACACCATGTGCTCCAACGCTGCCGGACCGAGACAACCTTGGACCCATCGCTCCGCGAGCGGCAATAGGGCGGGGCTGGCCGCTGGCCGCTGGCCGCTGGCCAATTCCAGAGCACCAGTTGACGCCGCCGTCATCCACGCCTTTGTCGCCCCGGTCGATCGCGCTGTAGCGATTCATCTTGGTGGTAGAGGCCCGCCCTTTTTACCGAACTCGCCCTTTTTGAATCTGTGGCGCTGTTTCTTGTCGCGAAAACCGCCGTTCGTATGAGCTCCCGCCCGGGCGGTCTGGACATAGATCTCGGGCTTGAACTCGAACCGGCGTTTGTGCGACCAACCGAGACCGGGCGGACGTCCTTCCGCCGGAGGGTTGCCAAGCGGCGGCCCATCGGTCGGGACGTTGAAGGTTCCGTCGTCCCTCTGTGCTTCCGCTGGCAGCACATTGTTGGCTTCCGCGTCGCGGGTGGTTTGCGTATCGCCCCCCTCAATCCGAATGGTTAATGCAGTCACCCGGGACTGTCACTAGCAAGGCTAGGCTGCGCTTCAAGCCTTGTGCGCAAGAATTATCCGATCAGAGCAGTAGGACGTAATGACAATGCGGCGAAACGAGTTAGCCTCCGCCTAAGCCTAATTGATTAGGTATACTTTTCGCGCTCCATCAAAAGGGCGAAAGGCCCCGGGCGCACGACAGTATGCCTGGATTACGCAATTGATCCGCGGGAGACGCGACATGAAACTCAGCTCCAACTCCATTACCGACGGCCAACCCATCCCGGGCGACTACGCCTTCTGTGTGCGGGATGCCGCGAACCACGTGGCCTTGGCACCGAACCGCAATCCCGACCTTGCGTGGACCGATCTGCCCGCCGGCACCCGCTCCCTGGTGCTGATCTGTCACGACCCGGACGTACCCAGCCGGGGGGACGACGTAAATCGGGAAGGGCGTTCGGTGCCCGCGGATCTCCCGCGCGTGGATTTCACCCACTGGGTGCTGGTGGACCTGAGTCCGGATCGTGGCGCCATCGCCGAGGGCGCGTTTTCTGCCGAAGTGACGGCGCGCGGTAAGGAGGGTCCGCAAGGGCCGGACGAAATCCGGCAAGGCATCAACAATTACACGGATTGGTTCGCGGGAGATGCGGATATGGAGGGCGACTATTACGGCTACGACGGTCCCTGCCCGCCCTGGAACGACTCCATCGTCCACCACTATCACTTCACACTTTACGCGCTGGATGTCGGCCGCTGCCCGGTCGAAGGGCGTTTCAGCCGAGACGACGTATTGGCAGCAATCGATGGCCATGTACTGGGGGAGGCGAGCATCATGGGCACCTACAGCCTCAATCCCGAGGTAACTGCTTAATGGCAAACAGTTCGCGGATGTCACCGACCGAATTGCGGGATACGTCACTTTTTCGATTCATTGACCGGAATAGTCTTCCCCAAAACACGATAACGATAGTTGAACGAGGAACTCAGCCATGGGCGAAGCCTTGCCCCAGTTCGTCTGCAAGCGTCAGCACAACTACCCGCTTCACAGCTTCCAGGTTGACTCCCGGCGGACCGCCCGCCAACTGGCTGGTGCACGTCGTGCGCTTTCGGTTTTGGAGGCAGCGAAACGGTTTTCCGAGCCAGAGGCGGCAGAAAAAGTAACTCGCCTCCTCAATCAGCACACTAGCAAACACCCGTTGCCATCACTGATCGTTCGCTTTTTCCAGCAACACTGTCAGCCTTATCTGGTACGACTCTACGTACACGAAGGCGAGCGCAGCAGGAGTTGGCATAACGCCACAGATTGTATTGAAAAGCTCGTTTGGAGCGTCCAGCCAAAATACGACGATGCAAGTCGCAAGCTACTTTTTTCGCTGCTCCCCGACCTGTATCAATGGGTACATGGCGCGCTGAGACCCCAACGGCTAACGGCTGCCGATACGAACGCGTTTTTTGCCGAGTTGGCTCAACTGAACGCGGCGACCTTGGATGCGGAAACCCATGGCGCCGGCGCTTCTCCCGATCGACAAGCGAATCCAAGCTTCGTTCTCGCGAAACAAACCGAATACCAGTTCAGCGCTCCTAAAGAGAAGACCCACCCCCCTAAAGCACCAAGTCCACTGCGTCCGCAGGCTGGAGGAGAGCCCCCACCAAGTGCCTCAAAGGCCGAGGCGGACCAACTATCCGAAATACGTATTGGACACAGGGTGGAATTTCACAGCTCGCGTGGGAAGGCGCAGTTGATGCAGCTAAGGTGGATCAGCAGGTCCGGAAGCGTTTATCTGTTCTCCGATGATCACACGGGTGGTGAACTCTTTGTCACTGCCGCACGTCTGAAACAACGCTTAGGAGAACATTCGGCCCGTGCTTTGCCCGGATCCGTCGACACCTGACGCTGCTCGCTCTTGCGCAGCGAGTTGGAACCTAGCCATTCACATCTAATATCCCCCTGTGAGATCACAAGATCGGTCAAGTACAGTGTGACATCTTAACGGCGCCTCACCGCCGCTTCACCAGAATCGCCTCCGGAATCCGAGCTCGAAAACGCTGGAGGGGATTTGGTCAATCGTAAAGAGGCGTCGAAAGAACTGTCCAAGCAGACCTCAACCAACTCGTCGCAGAGAGACATCTCCTCCGGACCCGAGCCAAAGAGCGCCAGAAAATTGTTAACACGAAGTCCCCAGAATGATCTGTCCCTTGCGCAACGGCGCCTTGAGCTTGCCCGGGAGGATATTAGTCGCCTCAATGACGCTCTCGAATCTGCCCAAGGCGAACTAGAGAAGAACGAGCAGGAATTCACTAAGCGCTTATCGAGCCTGAAACAAGAACGAGCAGATCTCCGCGAATCGCTAGAAAGCAAAGAGCAGGCGCTGCAAGATTTGGAACGAAAATGCCAGCTCTATGCCAATAAACTGCAAATACGAAATGCAGCGCTTGATGAACTTCAGCAGCAGCTCCAACTCAATGAGCGAGAGCTGAAAACAAGGGACGGCATGATCGCCGCTTTCGGAAATGAACGCAAGGACCTTTTAGCTCGACTGAGTGAAGTACCCACAGGTCATTGTGGTGAAAACCAAGAGAAACCATCCTCACACTCATCAGTATCGCATCGTTTTGCATTCTGGAAAAAAACCCCAAGATCAATCGGGCTGGCATCGGCGATCGGGATACTCATACTCTGCGTACTAGGCGCACTTTTCTCATGGGAACCGAAAATGCGCGTATTCTCAGCTACCCCTATAGAGCCGCTTACCACAGATACACAAGAAGCCGTAAATCAAAGCGGGTTCGTCGCTACCGAAGTTTCGCCTGATTCCCGGGAGGCACATCGCCCAACAGACCGGAGGGGCGGTCAAGCATCGCCTGCAACGCCGGACAAACCTACTAAACGAGTTCAGGATAGGCTGCCACAGTCGGGTCTCGCAGCCCCCCCACTGATTGCGCTCAATCCGGAAAGCTTCGTCATGGGTAGCGGATCCGTCCTCGCTGCTGACGACGCGCCGCCCGTACACGAGGTTAATGTTGACGAATTCTTGATCGGCATCTACGAGGTAACATTCAACGAGTACGACCTCTTTGCACGGGCCACGGGGAGGCGGCTACCAAACGACTTCGGCTGGGGACGAGGTACAAGGCCCGTCGTCGACGTCTCATGGTGGGATGCACTGGCCTACGTGGAGTGGTTGTCCGATCAGACCGGTAACCGCTACCGGTTGCCAAGCGAAGCCGAGTGGGAGTATGCCGCTCGCGCGGGGCGTCCGACGCGGTATTGGTGGGGCTATAAGCTAGAAGCGGGACGAGCTGTCTGCTTCGATTGCGGAACCGAATGGGATAACCGATCGACAGCACCGGTCGCAAGTTTGGGGCCGAATCAATTCGGCCTCTATGACACCGCCGGCAATGCGATGGAATGGGTTGCTGACTGTTACTACGACAGCGACAAGGCTGCTCAAAGTGATGCGCGGAACCGACACCGTGGGGGGAACTGCGATTTCCGCGTCGCCCGTGGAGGCGCCTTCAACAAACCTGCCCGCTCAATGCGGAGTGATGCACGCCACCGTTTCGCCGCCAACACTCGGATTAACATGCTCGGATTCCGCGTTGTAAGGGATGTCGAGAGGTAACCCGAGCACCCTGCCCGACCACAAAGCGATGGATTCCCAAGCCGGCGATCTGAAGCAACCAGAGTCGCACAGCGACCAGGTACTGCAACATCTAGCGGCGGTCTACAAGACTGGCTCGGCTCTGCGATGCCCGGAACGCTCAACCGTAATGCACTCGCCGAAGTGACTCGTTGCGAGCTTCGGAATCCAGTCAGGAGCGTCGCTATATACCCGTATATACAAATCACCCATTCGACTCCAAAAGATGGACGCGACCCATTGCATAAGCTCTTGTTTTGCAGTCATTTCGATCTCCCTCGCAGACAATTTTGCGACATTCAAACATCGCTTTTTGTTTAATGCCCCCCTACTTTAAACGCGTCACTCACACGTGTTTTGTGACCTCATCCACACAACAACCAAGTAATGTCGGCGTTGCGACAAATTCAATGTTCCCACAAATAGAAAATTAACAACACAACCTGCCTACGCGAGGGCAAAACAACCATGAGTGACTACGAGGCAACCCATCTACTGCGAACGTATGCATCTTCGCCAAACAACCATGCCCGCGGACGCCCCCACCTTCCCATAAAGCCCGAAAAAATATAATGTACCGCAACGCGAGTTGGGCGAACGTCATAAAAGGACTCATAGGGTGGCGTACCGATTAGGCACAGCGGCGCCATTAAACGTAGTTAGATACGGGGGGCCGGGTTGACCAAGATGCTCGACTATTGCGGACGGTAACGGGATGATTTTGCTTCGCTCGCAGACTCTCCGAAGCATCCTCGCCGAATCGCGATCGGATTACTTCTTCTTAGGTGATTCCAGCACGAACATAGGACGGCTCTGCGGGCTGGCACGATGTAGGCCCGGATTCAATTGGCGAACCGAGAGGGTGGTCCGCACCGAAAGGGAAAGCAGCGATGGATCAAGGTACTTCTTCATCAAACTGCGCCGCTTTCCCGAGCTGCTGATTTTCTTCAGCGCGGCCACCTTTTTCATCGCCGCCTCGGTCGGGTGCTTACCCCCGTTGCGCCGGTAGTTGCGGATAACCGCGGCGGTGTAGTTGAGGGTCTCTGCGTAGGTGACGTTGCTATTGGTGCGATCCACCGTCCCCTCACCGGCATTGTAGGCCATGATGACCCGGCCATAGTCGTTCTTGTACTTACCGAGCAGGCGCTTGAGATGCCGCGTGCCCGTCTTGACGTTGACCTTGGGGTCAAACAGTGCACTGGGATCGGTCACACCATAATCCGCCGCTGTCCTCGGCATGACCTGCATGAGGCCGATGGCCCCCGCGCGGGAAATCGCATGTGCGTTGTAGGCGGACTCCGCAGCAACGACAGCGTGCACGAGCGCACGTTCTACGCCGTATTTCTTCGCGGCGCCGTCGATCAAGGGCCTGAGGGCCTTCTTGCTGGGTCGGGGTTTGTTAGGGGGGAGGGATAGGACTTCGGGCTCCACCTTTTCCATGGAGACCGTCTGCTCCTTTGCAGTACTGGAGTCTTTGTCGGCGCCCTTATCTGCTGCGGCGACCGCTAAGGGCAAAGCGAACAGCACGGCAAGCGAAATCTTCTGCATAAACATCATCGGCCACGAAGCTCCCTGAAGGTTCCCGAGCGAACCCGTTCAGTTATGGCGCCCAGCTGCACGACTTCGCGCCGAACACACCCTGTCGGACCCCCATTCTAGCATCAGAGTGTCCGGGTTCACCCCCCCCGCATTAAGAGGGCATCAGCTCTTCCGCGCGGCATTCTCCGGGTGCACCCCGGTGAGCTCCAACAGGACGCCGCTGACCGCGCCACCGAGCATACCGCCCAGGAACCCGGACGGGACCTGAGCGATAACACCGTCGATCGCGCCCTTGGTCGTCGCATCCAGCGCTGCCGCTGTAGTCCCGCCCATGATCCATACGCTGGCACCCACCACGGCAGCAATCAGACCAGCCACCATGGGTGCGGAAATCGACTGCGGACACCAGGCTGAGGTAGTGGACACAATCCAACACCGGGACACCTGGAACAGGCCACCGACGAGGGCGACGACGCCGGCTGCGAGGGGGAACATGCCGATTGCGGCGCCTGAAATAGACAGACCGACGGCAAGCAGGCCGCCCGCGGCGATGCCCGAGAGCAGCCCGGCCAGGGTTTGCGCCAGGGGGCGCATCCCGCCCTTACCCATCCATGCGTAGAAGGCGCCGGCCACCAATCCCGCCACCGCGGAGATACCGGCGATGAACAAGAGCTCCACGTTGTGCCCCTTGACCATGAGGTAGCCGATGGAGGCCATGACGCCGGCCATCGCCCCCGCCAGGGCCACCGGCATGGAGCTATAGAAGGCGGAGGTGGTCATGGCCGCAGCCGCGGAACCTACGACCAGCGGTTGCCAGCCGTCCAGACCGACCACCTGGAGCACTTGGTGCAATCCCGCGAACAGGCTGCCGAACAGGGCACCGGCCAAGCCCCAGACGAACAGGACCACAATGATCGCAGCGCCTTTTTCTTTCTTCATGCTCGGGTCGACATGCTCGGGGAACGATGGATCAAGTGTATCCGAACCTGCAGCCGGAATTTGCGCATTCTCATGCACGTTCAGCGACCGCCATCTGCAGTTCCGCAGTAGAGCAGTCGCAAGTTAAACGAGGGGGGCTAGAGGGGGACTAGGGTCGGGGGACTAGGGTCGGGTCTTGCAATCCAGCTTCCCACACGCGAGTCCGCGAAACCGGTGTGGTCCCAATTTGTCGTTGGTCTCAACACAGGGGCAACCTATGAAAAGCCCGAGTCAAAAATGGAAATTTCGCCGCCGCTTTCGCGCCACGCCGGCCTGTCTCTCCTGTCTGCCCGCCGCCACCAGGAAATGCTGGAGCTGATCGATCGTTCGATCGCCAGCTGAGGCGCAACCGGTGCGTGGCGAGGGAAATCTGGACAGGGCTACTCTGGGCCTTTTCCGCCCGCTTCGCTGGTGCCCGGGGCCTGCATCTGGTGCGAATAGAAAAACGCCTGCCCGGTGGGTGTGATGCGGAAGGTGCCGCTCGCGCCGCCCATCGCGCTCTCGGCCATCGTAATGCCAGCCGCGCCGCCTGGGCGCAGCAGGATTCCCTCGGGCGTGACCCGGTAAGTGCCGTACATGCCGTACATCTCCGCCGCCAGCTTCATCTCGGGATAGAGAAACAGGTCGCCCGTCGGCGCCGCACGGTAATAACCGGCCATGCCGCTCATCTTCTTGAGCGCGTCTTGAGACGTCAGCACCGTCGGTGCAGTGCCACCCGTACTCGTTTCGGCCTGCTCATCGGCACGGCCGTGCGCAGTCACCACCGTGAGTGCCAATGACAGGGCTGCGGCAGCACAGTCAGTTAGATTCAGCGGCTTCGCGTTTCGCATGTTCTTTTCCTCGTTTTCTGGTTATTAGGCCGATGGGGCGAGCCTTCGATAGCTTCACCGGAGAGCCGTTGCGGCAACCGGTAGATTTCGAAAAGTAGATCCTGCCAGCGCTTTCGTCAAACTCCAGGGGCCTGTCCAGCTTGCGCGTTTGTGGCGACGGATCGCGGGGCCGAGACCGATTTTCGTCGCGATCGAGGCGAATAACCTGCGCTATTTATTGACGAAATCGCGGCGGAAATCGGGCCGGCATCCGCGATTCTCCAGTAGAACAGTCGCAAGTTAAACAAGCAGCTAGGAGCAAGCCACGCCCGCGTCGCTCGCTTACAATGCTTCCGACTGAAAGCGATCTTGGAGAACGCGTTGCAGCCGCTTTGTCGTCCTTCCTGCTCTTCGCGACTCAACAGCCAGATCCCCTGTTACAGACATCGGGAACAATCGCAAGAAGCAACACCAAGCACGGTAACAAAAATGAATCAGAATGTACTTGGAATTCTGCGATCGCACATGGGGCTGGCGGCGGCCTGCTGCATCCTTGTGGTGGCCATGGCCGGATGCAAAGACTCGGATGATCCCCCGCCACCCACCGACGTCGTCAGGCCGGTCAAGACCCTCGTGGTAACCGCCCCCGGCACGACCGCCGGCGTCGAGCTCCCGGGGCAGGTGCGCGCGTCCCGGCAGGCGGACCTCGCCTTCCAGGAGGTCGACGGGCGGCTCGTCGAGCTTCCCATCGCCGGGCGCAAGGGGAAGGAGGTCATGAAGGGCGAGCTGTTGGCCCAGATCGACCCCACCGGCTTCGAGAGCGCCCTGCAAAGCGCCGAGGGCAGTCTCGGCGAGGCGTATTCAGCGATGGACCTGGCCCGCGCCGAGCAGGAGCGCATGGCGAAGATGAAGAAGGTCACCCCGGAGCTGGTCAGCGACTCCATGCTGGAGCGTACACGCGGGCGGCTCAAGCAGGCCGCGACGCGCCTTAAGACCCTGGAGACCGAGGTCGAAGAGGCTGAAGAGCTGCTTGAGAACAGCAGCCTGCGCGCACCCTTCACCGGTGTGATCACCCGTGTCCTGGTGAAGAACCAGCAAGACGTGGAAGCCGGCAAGCCCATCGTCAGCCTGCAAAGCAGCACCCACCTGGAGGTGCTGGTCGAAGCACCCGAGACCATGATGGCCGCTGCGCAATCGCTGGGGCTGAACAGCATCTCGGCCTCCGTGCGCTTCCCGTCGACGCCGGGCACAGAGTTCCCGCTCGTACTGAAGGACGCTGCACCGAACGCCGACCCCGCCACAAAGACCCACCAGATCGTCCTGGAGATGCCCAAGCCCGAGGGCCACGAGCTGCCGCCCGGCATGACCGGGACCGTGACCCTCTCCGGCAAGGAACCCGGGATCGGCAAGACCCGAATCCTGATCCCCGCCATCGCCGTTCTCACCGATCCCGGCGGTGTGAACTATGTCTGGCTGGTCAACCCGGCCGAGCTGCGAGTGCAGCGGCGGGAGGTCCAGATCGGCCGGCTCGCCAGCTCCGATCAGATACAGATCCTCGCCGGCCTCGAAGGCGGAGAGCGGATCGTGGTCGCCGGTGTCATGCATCTCGCCGAGGGCCGGCAGGTGCGCCTGTGGGAGGAGCAGGACGCGGGTAAGGCACGGTGAGCATCGCCGAGCTGGCCATCCGCAAGGAAACCGTCACCTGGGCCCTGTCCGCCGCCCTCTTGATCCTGGGCTGGCTCTCCTTCGAAAACCTTCCCCGGCAATGGGACCCGCAGCTCACCGTCAGGGAGGCCCGGGTGACCACGCCCTACCCCGGCGCCTCCGCTGCCCTGGTCGAGCGGGAGGTCTCGGAGAAGATCGAGCAGGCCGCGCGAGGGCTCGTCCAGCTGCGGCGGACCGAGTCCTACTCCTCTCGCGGGCTTTCGGTCGTCAGCGCCGTCATCGGGGACGAGGTCGACGAGAGCCAGCTCCCGCAAGTCTGGGACGAGCTGCGGTGCAGGATCGGCGACCTACAGGCCGAGCTGCCACCCGGGGCCGGTCGCTCCGTCGTCGAGAACGACTTCGGCGACCCCGGTCGCGTCTTCTACGCCTTGGCCGGCGAAGGTTTCAGCCAGGCCGAGCTCAATCGGGTCGCCCGGCTGGTGCAGCGCGAGCTGAGCACGCTGGAGGGCGTTAGGAAGGCGGTCCTGTTCGGCGAGCCGCAGGAGAGCATTTTCGTCGAGATCTCCAATGCCAAGATCTTGGCATTGGGAGTGGGAATCGAGAATGTCCTCGACGCCCTGCGCAGCAAGAACCTGCCGGCGGACGCGGGCTGGCTCCGGGTGGGTCCGGAGCGGGTGCCCATCCGTCCCAGCGGGCTCTACCGGTCCGAGCAGGACTTCGGCGACCTCATGATCGCCGGCGGCGGCGACCGCCTGATCCGGCTCGACGACGTCGCCGAGATCAACCGCGGCTACGCAGACTCTCCGCGCCGGCTGTTCCGGGTGGACGGCGCCCCGGCCATCGGCATCGCCCTCTCCAAGGCGGCAGGCGCCAATCCGGCGGCCCTGGGTGAGGCGGTGGAGCGAAGACTCGCGGACCTCCAACCCCTGATACCGCTGGGCATGGCGCTCAAGCCCATCTCCCTGCATTCTGAAGCCGCCGCCACCATCGACGCCATGGTGACCAGCCTGCTGCAGGCGCTCGGCATCGTCGCCGCCGCCTTGCTGCTCCTCATGGGCCTTCGCGCCGGATTGGTCATCGGTTTTGTCACCCTGTCGAGCTTGGCGACCACCTTCGTGGTCATGGACTACTTCCAGCTCGGCCTGGACCGCATCTCCCTGGGCGCGCTCATCGTCGCGCTGGGCATGGTCACGGACAACGCCATCGTCGTCGTGGACGGAATGAAGGTGCGCATGGCCAGGGGCATGGCGGGCTTGCAGGCAGCCCGAGAAGCGGCGGCACGAAACGCCCTGCCCCTGCTTGCGGCCACGGCGGTGGCGGTGCTCGCCTTCGCCGCCATCGGGGGCATGGACAGGGGCAGCGGTGTGTACACCAGCGCCTTCTACCCGGTGATCCTGATCGCGCTGCCCGTCAGCTGGGTGGCCGCGCTGACAATCGCGCCCTTAGCCGCTGAGCGGTTTCTCCGGACCACAGAACCAGACACGGAGCGGAAAGGCATATACCGCGACCGCCTCCTCCGACTCTACGCCAGGGTGGCCGCGGCCGCACTCCGGCGCCGGCATGCCCTGCTTGCAGCAACCGCCGCACTGCTCGCGCTGTCGCTCTACGGCTTCGGCTTCGTCAAGCAGGTCTTCTTCCCGCCGACAACGGCCCACGGCTTCTTGGTCGAGGTCTATTTCCGGGCGGGCACACACATCCGTGAGAGCGAGCGCCAGATGGGGGAGATCGCCGCCTATCTGCGCGAACACGCGGGGGTCGAACGGATCGTCACCACCGTCGGCGACGGCCACCCGCCCTACCTTCCGGCGGACATTGCGACGCGCGACTCAGGCAGTCACTACGGGGCGAGCCTGGTCTTGGTGGACGACCACCTCAAAGTCGACGAGATCCGGCTCCAGGCACAAGCTGACCTCGAAGAGCGCTTTCCCGACGCTGTAGTCAACGCGAAGAGGCTGGACCGGGCATTTCCGAGCCCCGGCGGGCGCATCCAGCTGCGCATCAGCGGCCCGGACCCGGCTGAGCTGCGGCGGCTGGCGGACCAGGCCAAGTCCGCCATCGCCGCCGATCCGGACGCCAAGGCGGTGCGCGACGAGTGGGGGGAAGTAGTCAAGGTCGCGCACCCGGTGCTGGCCCGGGAGCGCGCACGCCGGTTGCGCATCGACCGGGAGAGGATCTCCGGCGCCCTGCGCACGGCATACTCGGGCACCCTCACCGGCTACTACCGGGACGGCTCGGAGCTGATCCCCATCGTCGCCCGAGCACCGATCGAGGAACGCGACGAGGTGGAGGACATGGCCGACATCCCGGTCACCAGCCCCCTGCGCGGGAACCAGGTCTCGATGCTCCAGCTAGTCGACCGGCTCGACACCATCACCGAGGACACCCGACGCACTCGGCGCGACGGTATCCCGATGATCAGAGTCCACGCCGACGCAGACCGGGGCCTGACTTTCGAGCTGCTGCGGCGCATCAAGCCGCAGGTGGAAAAGGACCTCGGCGTGGATGCGGCGGCCTACCTCGGGCGAGACCCTGGGCCGGACTTCGAGATCGACTTCGAAACCATCCCCATTGTCGAGGACGACATGATTCCCCTTAAGGACAAAACCGGCTACTTCATCAGCTGGAGTGGGGAGGCCGAGAGCGCGGCGGCATCGCTGGACGAGCTGGGCACCTCGATTCCCGTCTGCTTCGCCCTGATGCTGCTGGTCACCATCGCCCTGTTCAACACCCTGCGTCAGCCCCTGATCGTCTTGCTTACCGCACCCCTGTCCATCATCGGCGTCACCGCCGGCTTGCTGCTGACGGATCAGCCGTTCGGCTTCCCGTCCCTGATCGGGGTCTTAGGGCTCTCGGGCATGCTGATGAAAAACGCCATCCTGATGGTGGACCGGATCGACCGCGGGATCGGCAGGGACGTGCCACCGCTGACCGCCATCCTGAATGCAGGCGCAAGCAGCCTGCGCCCGGCCGCACTCGCCGCGGCGACCACAATGCTCGCGATGCTGCCGCTGCTGCAGCACGACTTCTTCCGCTCCATGGCGGTGACCATCATGGCTGGTTTGGGTGTCGCCACCCCGCTGTCGCTGGTGCTGGTGCCTGTGCTCTATACGGCCCTGTTCCGCTTCGGCGACGAAGAAAAGTAGTCGGTAGGCCGGGCATGCTGTGTATGCCCGGCGTTCCCGTCAAAGCGTCGATCATGGCGGATGATGTCGGGCACACAAACCGTTCACGACCCAACTTGCTTGCGCAATTCAACCGCCGACAAAAGGCCTCCCCGTGTCGTACTTGAACAAGACCACGTCGCCCGCTTCGAGCCTAAGCCGCGCGACCCCCTGTCGTTCACCCCGCTTCTCAAGAGCAATCGCCCGTCCCCGCCGCGTATCCGGATCAAAGACAAGTATTCGACTCGGATCGACCTCGGGAAGCGCGGACCTGAAATCGAACCGCACGCGAATGGTACCGGGTTCATCGTTGTCGTTCGGCGGGCTGCCGCCGATGTGGCGGACATTCTGAAGCATCACATAGCGCTCACCGATGTCATCCTGGAAGAAGCCGGCGAGGATTTCCATTCCGTTGCTCGCGGGGTCTAGGGCCGGCCCCAGATCGGCCAGATAGGGATCGCCCCCGGCGCCGGGCTGCCAGGGGCGGGTGCCCTCGGGCTGGAGGACTGGAAGCAGCGCCCGATAGCGTACGTCCGTGCTCCAAAGGTGGGTGGTGACGCGCAGATAGGCGGCCAGGTCCCGGTTGATCCTTCCGGCCTCCCTCCATAGGCGCGATTTGGCCCCAGCAAACCCCGGCGCGTCGAAGAACGCCGGAGCGATTCCCATGGATTCGTTTTGGTATATGAACCAGGTGAATCCCGTGAATCCATAGACCAGGCCACTCATGGCGTCCCAACGCAGATCGCTCGGGGTGACCCGGTCCTTTGCGTCTTTACGGAAACCCTGGAGGTAGCGCCAATAGGGCCTGTCATACTTCCGGGCGAAGCGGCGAATCAGCTCCAGGCTCCGGTATTGGCGGTTGCCCCGGTTATAGCGGTCGAAGGAGAAGACGTCGATCCCTAGATCACGCCCCGCGAAGTCCAGGATGCGCTCCAGATCCGGAACCTCGGTGCTGAAGTTCATGACGACCAGGGCATTGGGGTCGGCGATGCGGACTGCTTCCACCCCCTCACGGAAAGGTAGGACCCCGGCAAACCCCTCCCCTTTCAGCCCGGGCTCGTCACCGATCTGAAAACCGACCCTGCCCGGGTGCTCCGGCTCGATCGCGCCCAGTACCTCGCCCCCGTCCCGCGACCTGCCGTCCTTGTCGACCCAGGAGAAGAATCGGAGACCCGGCCGGCCGGTAGCCTCCCAATTAGCGAGCTGCCGCGGTAGGCCATTCTCCCAGAAATGAACGGCGGTGGCGTTGAAACCATCGAAGTAATGGTCGACGAACGCCCGCGGAGGCGGCCCACCGACGAGCATCAATGCGCTGACGAACGGAGGATCGGCACGCAGGCTGCGCCACACCCGGTCCACGGATGGTGGCGCCCAACCATCCCCTTCGCGAGCCGGGACCGGGGCCGGCATTTTCCGGTCCGGGGTGTCCAGCGCCGCACAACCGGCGATCAGAAGCGCCAGTGCAAAAATGAGAAAGCGCAAGCACATGGGCCGTTCGCAGGAAAACAAGGATTGCCCGAATACCTTAGGAGATTCCGCACCGCCAGTTTCCCACCCGCTGTCTGGCAGGAAACGATCGAACGGGCCCACAGGTCATCAAAGGGTTACGTTCATGTTTCATGAGAGCCTGCCCAGGGCCGTCACAAGGCCGCAGGGTGCCCTGTTCTCCGGATACCGAATCCGGTTCAGTATCCGAAGGGTCCAGCTGCCCGTTCAGCGGGGGACCGTCTGCTCGGGGGCGCACGACGCGGCGTTTCGAACCTGCTCGGGGGCGGGGGACGGACCCTCTGGCGAGGCGGCGCTTGGCGCGCGATCGGAGGAAGTACAGGCGCAGGCGCCGGGGCGATATCCGGCGGTGGTGCAGGGGCAGGCTCTGGTTCTGATTCGGCAGCTATCTCCGGCTCCGGTACGGCCTCGGATCCCGGCGTGGCTACCGTCGCGCTCGCGTCCGTCGAGACCGTAGGCCCGGGAGCCGGGAGAGCCGACGCCGCGGCGGCCTGCCTCTCGGCATTCCACATGTCGTGCAGCGAGCCCCAGGCCTTCGCCGTGGTGATATTCGCCGTCTCATCGGCGGACAAACCAATAGAGCGCAACCAGGTCCGGATCGCCTCGGATTCGAGTTCGGCCAACGCGTCGTCCCGCCATGCGGGAATACGGATCGCGATGATATTGCTGAAGCTTGCGCTGACACCGGCGGGCAGCGGATTGAGTGCGGCGTGCGCGGCGAACTTGCGGTCTTCTTCGAGAATGTAGCGCGCGCGCCCCACCAGGCTGGCCACACGCAGCTTCTCCTGCTCTCGCGTCTTCTGCTGCTCGGCTACATGCTGCGCCTCTTCGCTTGCGATTGCGGAGGACAGATGGGCCTCCGCGTCAGCGGAAGCAACCGGGGACTCCTTCGCCGAAGCTGCCGCGTCTTCCGCAACGGCGGGATCGTCGGGCGTCAGCCATGGCTTGGACTCGTAGAGCACCCAAACAACCAAGGCAATTGCCGCGGATCCGGCGCCGATGATCGCTGCCAATCCCAAAAAAGACAGTAAAGCGCTTCGCAGCCGCGGGACCGCGAGAACCACGAGAATGACAGCAACACCAATGGTGATCTCAAGCATGAGCCGTGATTGGAATCCAAGACGATGAAACGCCCGGAAACGAGATGACTTCAGGAGACGTTAGTATGAACGAGTACGGATTTTTGCGCGAGAGGGAAACCAGGCATCAGGGACCGGAAGTCTCACTGGCTCCACGGGAGAGACCACCGGGCTGGTCCAGGCCCCAGGATTTGGCGATGTATATGCTGGAACAGAGGTCCATATCCGGGAAAAACCTTCGTTCCTTGCCGCATTGGCTCTCTCCCGGCCCGGGATCGACCGGAACTCCGTGACCCATTCCCTTGATGCGGTAGCTCTCCACCAGAACCCGTCCGTCCGGACTGCGGAAGACGGTCCGCACATAGCCTTTCGGGTCGTCCACTTCCTCCGGGGGGAACTCAACACCGTGCACATTCGTCCATTGACGAACTATAGCCGTCGCATTGGCGGGATCGACGGCCTTGTCGGCGTCCCCCTGCCACACGGATATGCGCGGCCAGGGACCAGAATGGCTGGAAGCAGAGCGCACCGCCTCTCCCCATTCTTCCGCTCCCTTGTCCGGTGGATTGCGCATACAGGTCAAGCCCGAAATCATCCCGTCCGCGCAACCGAAAGGGATTCCGGCCAATGGTGCAGCCCCGGCAAAGACCTCCGGGTATCCGGCCGCCAGCGCCAAGCTCATGGCGGCGCCGGCGGATACGCCGGTCACATAGATGCGCCGCGGATCCACGGCGTGGTCGTGGACCATGCGCTCGACCATCTGACGGATCGACAGTGCCTCGCCGGCGTCCCGCGCACGGTCCTCGGGTGAATACCAGCTGAAGCATCGCGCCAGATTATTGCTGCGCCGTTGTTGGGGCAGAAGCAGCAAAAAACCCCAGCGATCCGCAAGCCGGGACCAGCCGCTGTCTTTTCCGTACTCGGCCGCATCCTGCATGCATCCGTGCAGAGCCACCACCAGCGGGGCGCCCCCGGCCGACGCTTTCAGGCCAGTGGAACCCCCGTTCGGGCCGCCCGACGCCCCGGCGTGCTGTTGCGGCCGCTCCCCAAACCGCGCCGCGGGTACGTACTTGAACATGCGCAGCTCACCCGGGTTGGGGCCCAGCTCGTGCACCTCTTCGAAGGGGCTGTCGAGCGGTTGGGAGCAACCGGCGCCAAGGAGCACCAAAAAGGTCCAAAAGATTCGGAAACAATGCTTCGTTGATTCGCACATGTTTATGACAGGACGCAAGAGAATGCGCGGGGAATATACCTTTGTGTCGAACTTATGATGCACAATATCCTCCCCTTCGACATGCTAGGCATGCTTGACATGAAACAAACCCCGGATGTTGCGACCACCAATCCGGTGGATCGCCTGTTCCACGCCCGGCTCGGAAAGGCCACTTTCGGTCTCTCCCCCGCCTCGCTCATGGTTACCTACCTCGATTGGCTGGCACACATCATGATCTCGCCGGGCAAGCAGGCGGAGCTTATGGAGAAGGTACGCCGAAAGACAACTCGGTTTGCCGTTTACGCCGCCAAGTCGGCCCTTAATCCGGATACTCCCCCGGTCATCGACCCGTTGCCGCAGGATCATCGCTTCCGCAACGAAGCCTGGCAACGCTGGCCATTCAACCTGATCCACCAATCCTTTCTACTGAATCAGCAGCTTTTTTACAACGCGGTGACCGGTATTCGCGGCGTTTCTCGCCGCCATGAGCACGCCATGTGTTTTCTAACACGCCAAATGCTCGATATTTTTTCACCTTCGAACTTTGTTCTCACCAATCCAGAGGTCTTGGATACCACGGTCCGGGAAGGTGGAAAAAACCTGTTACAAGGATGGATGAACTTCATTGAGGATCAGGAACGGGCGCAGAGCGGAAAAAAACCGGTGGGCGCCGAAGCGTTTGAGGTCGGGAAGAATCTGGCGGTCACGCCGGGAAAGGTTGTTTTCCGCAACCGCCTGATGGAGCTCATCCAATACGAGCCGACGACCGAACAGGTATACAAGGAACCGATCTTGATGTTGTCGGCCTGGATGATGAAGTACTACATCATGGACCTGTCGCCGGAGAACTCCATGGTGAAGTACTTGGTGGACCGCGGGCACACGGTATTCATGATTTCCTGGGTCAATCCGGGCGCGGAAGACCGGGATCTGGATATGGAAGACTACCGCCTCCTGGGCGTGATGGATGCACTGAAGGCTATTAATAGCATCGTTCCGAAGACCAAGATTCACACCGCCGGCTACTGCCTGGGAGGCATCATCCTCACCATCGCGGCGGCGGCCATGGGGCGCGACCATGACAACCGGTTGGCGAGCATGACGCTGCTCACGACCCTGGCGAACTTCAATGATCCCGGAGAGCTTGCAGTCTTTATCGATCCCAGTGAGGTTTCCTATCTCGAGGACCTGATGTGGGAGCAGGGATACCTGGACCCGCAGCAAGCCGCAGGCAGCTTTCAGCTATTGCGCTCCCACGACCTCATCTGGTCCAAGATGGTGCGGGAATACCTGCTCGGTAAGCGCCAGCCCATGTTCGATCTGATGGCCTGGAACTTCGACGGCACGCGCATGCCCTACCGGCAGCACTCCCAGCTGTTACGCCGGTTGTTCCTCAACAACGACCTGTGGGATGGACGCTATCGGGTCGGCGACCGTCCTATCGCCATCGGTGACATTCATACACCGATATTTGCGGTGGCGGCCACGAAGGATCACGTCGCTCCCTGGAAATCGGTCTACAAGCTGCATCTGCAAACCGATTCTGACGAGCTCACTTTTGTCCTGACCAGCGGCGGCCATAACGTGGGTATCGTCAATCCACCGGGGCCGAATGCACGCGACTTCCGTATGGCCACCAGTAAGGCCGGCGATCGTTACGTAGACCCGGATACCTGGCTTGCGGCCGTGCCGGAGCAGCAAGGCTCTTGGTGGCCGGCGTGGGAGGGGTGGCTCAGCAAAAGATCGTCGAAAAAGGTGGAGCCGCCGCCCATAGGCAATCCCCACAACGGCATTGCCCCCTTGGCCGATGCACCCGGATCCTATGTATTGCAGCAATAACCAGCCGCGAAACCAAATCCCCGATCGCCACGACGGATCCGCGTCTCACGCTGGCATGTCTTGCCGCCAACGTGGCGTGGAAAGGTCTTCGCCGCAAATGAGGGCAAGAGCAAATGACCAAAGTGAGCACGACGCTGGACGACCCCTGGGGCGTCGACATCAGGCCGTTGGTACCCGAAGTCTACGCCGCCTACAGGCCCGTGGTCGCGGATGCCGTTGCCTTTTTCCTCCTGCATCTGTCGCCGGTCCGGCTTGCCGAAATCCTCAAGGAGCAACAGGAGCTCCCCGATGACGCGGGCATCGCTCAGCGACTGACGAAGCTGTTGTTCCACTGCCCCACGCTGCACAAGCTCGGGCAGGTTGTGGCACGCAACCAAAATCTGGACCAGGATCTGCGCAGCAGGCTTCAAACGCTCGAATCCATGCCGGTGACGACTTGTGAAAATTCCATAAAGCAAGTGATATCGAGTGAGCTGAATCATGTCCCGAACGGCACGATTCAGCTCGGCTCGGCTGCTTTGGCTGAAGCCAGCGTCTCCGTGGTCATGCCCTTTTCATTGGCATCGGCGGAACCCGGCCTACCGTCGGACGGCGTGCTCAAAGTCCTCAAGCCAGGGATAGAGGAATCTCTGCACGAAGAGTTGGCAATATGGTCCGAGCTGGGCCATTTTATCGACGAACGCTGTGAATACTACAAGATCCCACCGCTGAATTACGCCGACTCACTGGCGACCATCCGCGAGCTGCTCGCAAGCGAAATTCGACTGGATCTAGAGCAGCAACACCTGGCCCAGGCCGCCGAGTTTTACGCCGATGCAGAGAAGATTCAGATCCCCGGGCTGTTCCCCTTCTGCACACCGCATATAACCGCCATGGAACGCGTATACGGTACGAAAGTGACCGATACGGAGCAGCTTTCGGAGCGCCAAAGCCGACAGCTTGCCAATTCGGTAATCGAAGCACTCATTGCACGTCCGGTCTGGTCGACGAACGAGACGGCCCTGTTCCACGCAGACCCCCACGCCGGGAATCTCATTTTCACCGACGACGAGCGCCTCGCTATTCTGGACTGGAGCCTGGCGGGCCACCTCGGCAAGACCGAACGGGTCCACGTCATGCAGCTCGTACTCGGTGCGATGACCCTGGATGCCCCTCGCATTGCACGGGAAATCGATGCCTTGGCCCAAAGCCCCACCGACGAATCGGCACTGCGCCGCGTGGTCGACAAGGCACTGAAGAAGCTGTATGCAGGCGAGTTTCCCGGATTTCGCTGGTCGCAGTCACTCCTGGACGATGCCTCACTCTCGGCGGGCGTACAATTCGGCAGCGAGCTGCTCCTGTACCGCAAGAGTGTTCTGACCATCGAAGGCGTGGTGACGGACATTTCACGCAAGAGCTCGATCGACCGCGTGCTGCCGGCTGCCGCCGCCCGCCAGTTCCTGCGCGAGCTGACGGAGCGGGCCTTCACCCCTCCAGGCTCGAGGCATTTCGGAACCCATCTCTCCAATTTGGACCTGCTGTCCCTGTATTGGGGAGGGCCGATGGCTGCGAGCCGATTCTGGACGCACCATTGGGAGAGGAGACTCACTGCCCTGATCGGCGGACGGGATGACTGATTAATGCAAAAACCGAAGCTGACGAACCGGAGGTACGGAGAATTGGAATATCAAGACATCCTCTACGAGGTTGACAAGGGTATCGCCAGAATCACCATCAATCGCCCCGATAAGTTCAACTCTTTTCGCGGCATCACCTGCGAGGAGCTGATCGACGCATTCAATCGCGCGGGCTGGGATCGCAAGATCGGTGTCATCGTATTGACCGGGGCCGGAGATAAGGCGTTCTGTACCGGCGGAGACCTGTCTTCGCATGAAGGCGCCTATGACGGCAGAGGCACCATCGGCCTTCCTCTCGAAGCTCTACAAAGCGTCATTCGCGATATCCCCAAACCGGTAATTGCGCGGGTGCAAGGCTATTCGATCGGTGGCGGCAATGTGCTCTCGCTGTTGTGTGATCTCACCATCGCCTCTGAGAAGGCGATATTCGGACAGGTGGGCCCCAAAATGGGCTCGGTGGATCCCGGTTTCGGCTGTGCCTTTCTAGCACGCACCATCGGCGAAAAGCGCGCACGCGAGATGTGGTATATGTGCTGGCGCTACTCGGCCGAAGATGCGTTTCGGATGGGCCTCGCCAACCGTGTGGTGCCGCATGAGACGCTGGACGAAGAGGTACAGCGCTGGTGTGAAGAGATCATGGAGCGCAGCCCCACGGCGTTGGCAATCGCGAAAAGGGCCTTCAATGCGGACACCGAGCACCAACGAGGGATCTCGGCGCTTGGCCTACAAGCGGTGGGCCTGTATTACGATACCGACGAATCCAAGGAGGGCGTCACCGCCTTTAAAGAAAAGCGCGCGCCGCAGTTCCGCAATTTTGTCTGACGCGTGCACGCTCGAAGCTTTCGACGTAACCCCGGGTAACGCTTTGCATCTAGAAATCATAAGCCGCTCCCCGGCAAGTCCGACCCGGCACAGACCGCTGCTTTTCGTGCACGGCGCATTCGGCGGCGCCTGGATGTGGGACGAGCATTTCCTGCCATATTTCGCCAAGAATGGTTTCGAGGCCCATGCGCTCAGCTTGCGCGGGCATGGCGAGAACGAAGAGCCGGGCTTCGTGCACGGAATCGGCTTGGCCGACTATACCGATGACCTGAACGAGGCCGTCCTTCACCTGCGCGATACGCCCATCCTCATCGGGCATTCCCTCGGTGGCGTGGTGGTGCAGAAGTGGCTGAAGCACTTCGAGGCACCCGGGGCGGTTCTCATGGGCTCCGGCCCCCCTCATGGCATGCTTCCATCAACGCTACGTATGCTGTTCCGCGCCCCGACGCTGGTCATGCAAATCGCGCTGGCCCAAACCTTGGGGCCGCAAGTCGCAACGACGGAGGCCGCACGCAAAGTGCTGTTTTCCGACAGCGTGCCGGTCGAGACGGTGAAACGGCACTTTTCCCGTGCCTCGGCGGAGTCTTTGCGGGTTGGGTTCGAGCTGGCTTTGCCCGATTTTCCGGGACTGAATTGGAACCGGGAAATGCCGATCCTGGTCCTGGGTGCCGAAAGCGATTTCTTCGTATCGCCAACGATGGTGGAAGCCACGGCGCAAGTCTACGGCACGTCAGCGGAGATCTTCCCGGATATGGCCCATGCCATGATGCTGGAGCCCGGCTGGCAAGCGGTGGCCGACCGCATTCTGCGCTGGCTCGAGGAAAGCGTACCGGACTAGAAGCTCTTTTGGACTTCCACTGTTTCCCCTAGGGCAAACCCGGATCCCATTCGGCGACCCGGCGGCGTATCCTTAATGATACCGAGGCTTTACGTTTCGACACCAAGTATGATTCACTCGCGGACGCAACACTCCAGCGCAAAGGGTAGGCAATGAGCCAGGAAAAGCAAAAATCGGGGGCGAAAGAATCCGAGCCGGGCACGGTAGAGGACGCCCTTACCGGGGATCCAGCGGGCGAGGAGCGGGGGCAACCCGCCGAAGAGCCAAAGGGGCTGCCGCTGGACGGCATCCGTGTCGTCGACGTCGGCAATTTCGTCGCAGGGCCCTATGCGGCCTCGATCCTGAGCGAGTTCGGAGCCGAGGTCTACAAGGTCGAGTACCCGATCGCCGGCGACCCGATGCGGGCGCTCGGGACCCCCTCCCATCGCCAGGACTCCACCCTGTTTTGGCTGAGCGAAGCCCGTAACCGCAAATCGGTCACCATCAACCTGCGCCAGCCAACCGGGGCAAAGCTGTTTCGCAAGCTCGTCGCGAAGTGTGACGTGGTGGTAGAGAGCTTCCGACCCGGCACCATGGAGAGCTGGGGCGTGGGCTGGGACGCCTTGAACGCGGACAATCCGGGACTGGTCATGTTGCGCGTCACCGGCTATGGGCAGACCGGTCCGTTCAAAGACCACCGCGGTTTTTCCCACCTCGCGCACGCCTTTGGCGGTCTCTCCTTTCTGTGCGGATTCCCGGGGCAGACACCGACGATCCCCGGACCCAACCCGCTCGCCGACTACATGGTGAGCCTATATGGGGCGATCGGGATCATGCTGGCGCTGCGCCACCGAGAAAATACCGGCCGCGGTCAGTACATCGACATCGGCAGCTACGAGGCCGTGTTCCGCCAACTGGATGAGATGGCGACAGCCTACGGGGTCCATGGACGAATCCGCGAGCGCGAGGGGGCGGGAACCATCATCGCCTGTCCCCACGGACACTTCCGTACCAAGGACGACAAGTGGGTCGCGATCGCCTGCACCAACGACAAGATGTTCGCCCGTCTCGCAGAGGACGCAATGCAACGACCCGAGTTGGCCGCCGAGGGGACCTTCGGGTTGAAGGTCAAGCGGCTCGCCGCCCACCAGGAAGTTGACCGGATCGTGGGAGACTGGACGGCGTCCATGACGCGAGACGAATTGATGGAGAAGTGTCTTGCTGCAGGCGTCCCAATTGGCTCGCTGAATAGCGTCGCCGACATCTTTGCCGATCCCCACTACCAGGCACGCGGCAATCTTGTCACAATCGATGACCCTGACGTGGGCGAGATCACCGTTCCCGGGGTCCTCCCCCGGCTGTCCGAGACCCCGGGCCGTATCAACCACCTGGGTCCGTCGCTCGGGAACATGACCGATAAGGTGCTCGGGGAGCTGCTCGGAATGACCGCCGCAGAGCTCGCCGAGCTGCACAAGAATCATGTCGTCTAGATCAAGAGGGTGTACCCATGTCAGTCGCGAGTAAACAGAAGGAGAGAGCAGCTACCAGCGGCGATACCAAACCGGAATCGGAGCCACGCTTGCCGCTCTCCGGGATCCGGGTGATCGACGTGGCGACCTTTATCGCAGCGCCCTACGCCGCCGCGATCATGGGCGAGTTCGGGGCCGAGGTGCTGAAGGTCGAGCATCCCTTTGGAGGCGATCCCTGCCGCAACTTCGGCACCGCAACCAAACGCGGCGACACGCTCGCATGGCTCAGCGAGGCACGCAACAAGAAATCCGTAACCGTCGATCTGCGCACACCGGACGGAGCCGACATCTTCAAGAAGCTGGTCGCGGAGTCCGACATATTGTGCGAGAACTTTCGGCCCGGAACCCTGGAGAAGTGGGGGCTTGGCTGGGACGTGCTGCGCGAGATCAACCCGGGTTTGGTCATGCTGCGGATCTCCGGTTATGGCCAGAGCGGGCCGTACCGGGACCGGCCCGGCTTTGCCCGCATCGCACACGCCGTCGGCGGGTTGGCGTATCTCGCGGGTATGCCGCGGGAGACGCCGGTGACGCCGGGCTCGACCACGCTCGCTGATTACGTAACCGGCCTCTACGGGGCGATCGGGGTCCTTCTGGCGTTGCGCTACAAGGAGAAGACAGGCAAGGGACAGTATATCGATGCGGCCCTTTACGAATCGGTCTTTCGCCTCTCCGACGAGATGGTGCCGGCCTATGCCCTTTACGGGACGGTGCGAGAGCGCACCGGCCCGCACAACCCGATCGCATGTCCACTCGGTCACTTCCGCACCAAGGACGACAAGTGGGTTGCCTTCGCCTGCACTACAAACAAGTTGTTCGAGGCGTTGGCCGAGGCGATGGATCGTCCGGAGCTTGCCTCTTACGCCCTGTACGGTCGGCATCATAAACGGTTGGAGGCGCGACACGAGGTGAACGAGGTAGTGAGCGCATGGTGCGGCTCCCTGACACGCGACGAGGTCGAAGCGAAATGCAATGCAACGGGGGCGCCCTATGCCCCGCTCGCGAACATCGCCGACATCTTCGGTAACCGGCAGTTCCACGCACGCCGCAACCTGGTTGCGGTGGACGATCCCTTTATGCAGGAGACCTTCATCGTTCCCTGTTCGCTGCCACGGCTGTCCGAGACACCAGGGAAGATCAACAGCCTGGGGCCAGCTCTGGGAGAGCACACGGACGAGGTCCTCGAAGACCTACTCGGAATGAGCGCTAGGGAGATCAAGCGCTTGCATGACAGCCGAGTGATTTGACCCTCGATTAATGGCAAAGGAGCCGATCGAGCCTGACCGCAGGGGCTTCGTCCACCCCGAATCCAAAAAAAGGATCTACTGGGAATATTACGGGCCCGGTGGGCGAGAGCTGGTCTGCCTGCTAAACGGGCTGGCTATGCACACGGGATCATGGAATTCCGTTCTACCCAGCCTGATCGACGACTACGATGTTCTGCTGTACGACTACGTCGGCCAGGGACGGTCCACGTCTGCCGACGAGCCCGTCTCTATTCCGGACCTCGGCGACCTGCTCGTCCTCATCCTCGATCAGCTCCGAATAGACCGGCTTCACCTGTTGGGGATCTCTTACGGAGGCTTCGTAGCCCTGGATTTTGCTCGCCGTCATCAGCGCCGGCTCCACACCCTGGCCCTCTCCGGGATCCTTTTGAGCCATGAAGAGCTGTTCCGCATGTATCAGGAGATGTCTCTGCGGTTTTTTCGTGCGGGGGAAACAGGCTTCGAGCTCTACACCCATTACCTGTACGAGAAAATCTTCGGCGAAGCCTTTGTGCGCATTGCCGCGCCTTACCTGGAGAAGATGCGCCTGGCCTTTTATGAGCGTTACCGAAACCGGGTCCACAGCCTGATCCGTTTCACGAATGCCCAGGACCCGTTCTTCGAGCAACTCGAGGCGCATTTGCCGGGTTTTGGCGCCGTAAGGACGCCGACCTTGATCCTAGCGGGCGATCAGGACCGAGTTATCCTGCCCGAGGTCCAGCGCAAGATCGCTGATATCCTGCCGGCCGCGCGATTCGAGCTCATCGAGGGCTCGGGGCATGTCGTCTATCTGGAGCAAAAGGAAATTTTCTTCGGCTTGCTGAAACGCCTTTTTCGCGCCAAAAGCGTCCAGTTCTGACCGCAAAACGACGCCGCCGCCCTTGCGGACGGCGGCGCGGACGCATCTTCGTCGTTTTGCTCGCTCTCTGCCTGAAGCCGGTTTGGGGCTGCAGTGACGGGGGCCAGAGCTTCGAGGGGCTACTTCGCGCGGGAGCGCGGCCCGTAAACCAGACCGCCGGTCACCTCGATTGTCGTGCCATCGATCGAGTCGTTAGCGATGACATGCTTGATGGTGCTGGCCAGCTCTTCCGGCTCGACGAGATGCCCCACATGAACATCCTTGAGCACAGCCTCCAAGGCCGCCTCGTTCATGCCCTTTAGAATCTCGGTGGCGGTATAGCCCGGGGAGACCCCGACAACGCGGATCGGAAGGTGCTTCAGATGGAACTCGCCCACCAGGATCTTCGGCCACAAGGTAAGCGCAACCTTGGTCGAGGAGTAGTTGAGCTGTCCAATCTGGCCGGTACTGTTGATCGAGGAGGTGATCAGCAGTAGACCTTCCCAGCCATTATCCGCCATACGACGAGCGGCCTCGCGCAGGGTGATGAAAGTGCCGACGAGATTGGTGTCGACCACCGCCTTGAACTGATCGGTGGTCATGAAACTTCTGACCTTCCCGGTGGCTTTATCGGTGTTGATCATCAGGCTATCGGCGAAGCGACCGGCGTTCGCGAGGACCACGTTGAGAGAGCCGAAGGTCTCGATCGCCTTGTCCATCAGCTTGGCCACGTCGTCCTCGTTGGTGACATCGGTCTGCACAGCGATTGCCTCGCCCCCAGATTCCTTGATCTCGCCTACCGTTTGCTCCAGGCGCTCAATACGCCTGCCGGCTAGAACGACTTTGGCTCCGGCTTCGGCCAGATTCTTTGCAACCGCAGCACCGATTCCGGTACCGCCGCCCGTGATTACGACTACACTGCCTTTTACATCCACTCTACACCTCCAGCCTTATTCGAATATTAGGTGAATCTTCTGCAGCAATGGCGATGAACATTGCTGGAACACGCCAAACCTGCGATTTGCGCGTTAAAGATTATCAGATCACAGATCTTCTGCAATAAATGCTCGCGGCCCTGTTCTGTTGCAGCATGTCTGGCACTGTAGTATAAGCATCTTCCTTTGTTCGAGCCGCTGTTCTGTGTTGGCACCCCTCGCAACAAAATACACGGTTGGCGCTCCTGTACATTTCGGTCATGGCCGATGCGCGGCAAATGAGTCAATAAATCAATACCGGTTAATTTGAATATTACCAACAACTCTGAGGGGAGGAGCCAGATGGCGGATTGGACCGAGCAGGCTGAGCAGATGCTGAAGACCTGGACCGCGGCGCAGAAAAGCCTGTGGGACAGCTGGCAAGACCTGGCTGGCAGCGTCGGCGGTTCCTCGCAAAAGCCGCAAGGTTTCTCCACGAATCCCATGGAATGGTTTCAGCAGTCGATGTCATCCTGGACGGACCCTGCCGGTGTCGCCCGAGACGCGGGGCGCCAAGTTTTCGGCAGTCAGTACTCCATGATGCAGAACTTGGATATGCTGACCAAGGCGTGGCGGATGATCGCCCCGCAACTCGATGCCGGGCAGGACTGGCGTTCGGGCCTCTCCGATTTTACCACCAACTGGTTCCAACAGCTCACCGGGACACCCCAGGGTCTGTTCGAGACGTCCAAAGACACCGGCGCCTTGTTGCAGTCCTATATGAAAGAGTGGGGCCCGTTGTTACAGCCATGGATTTCGTCGGCGATCCAAGCCACTGGCAGCGGACACCTCGGCGAAATGATGCTGGGGGGGTCGGAGGGTTTGAGCCGCCTGTTTACCATGGAGCAAGACGAGTTCGGCGCACCCCCTTTCAGTGGTTTTGCCGAAATCCCCAGTATTGGTCTCAACCGCGAGCATCAGGCAAAAATCCTGCGGGCCTTCGACGCATTCGTCGATTTGCGCAAGGTGATGTTGGAGCTCAATAAGATGACGGTCGGCGCCTTGCAAAAATCCGTCGAAACCGTGATGGAAACGCTGGTCGAGAAGGGCAAAAAGGGCGAAAAGATCGAGAGCGTGCGGGACTTGAACCGCTTGTGGTTGGATTCCGCCGACGACGTTTTCACCAAGATGTATGCGTCGGAGGATTACCTCAAGGTTCAGCACGAAGTCTCCAAGGCCGGGATGACCTACAAGATCATGCAACAGGATGTGGTCGAGTTGGTGCTCAAGAACCTCAACCTGCCGACGCGCAGCGAGCTCGACGATGCCTATAAGACGCTTTACGAATTGCGCAAAGAGGTTAAGACGCTAAAAAAGGAACTGCGTGAGCGGAACAAGCCGGCCGTGGAAGCCAAGGCACCGACCGAGAAAGCGATCAAGCAGGCAGCGGCTGAAACGACGACAAAACCTGCGGCGGCAAAGAAGGTCACAACGCGAAAGAAGGCAGCATCGCGCGCCAAGTCTGCGGACTAGCCCGATCGTTCAGCAACGCAATAACCTTTTTCTTTGGAGGAGATCCAAGATGTCAGTGCCTATCGACATCCAGCCCAAAAACGCCGTAAAAGAGCTGAAGGCGATCAACGAGAAGATCACCAAGGGACTAGAGTTCCTGAGCAACCTCAAGGACGAGGACGTGGAAATCGGTACCGCACCCAAGGAGACTGTGTACACCGAAGACAAGCTCAAGCTCTATCATTACCTGCCGACGCAGGAGAATTTGCTCGAGACCCCGCTGCTGATCGTCTACGCACTGGTGAACCGCTATCTGGTGGCCGATCTGCAGCCAGACCGTTCCATGGTGCGCAATCTCGTCAACGAGGGCCTGGACACCTACCTGATCGAGTGGGGCGATCCCTCGCCGGCGGATAAATACCTCACCATCGACGATTATGTAAACGGGTACCTCGACAACTGCGTTGACGTCTTGAGGGAGCGCCACGGCGTCGACAAGATCAATATCCTGGGAATCTGCCAAGGCGGTACGCTCAGCACCTGTTATTCGGCGCTGCACCCGGACAAGGTGGCGAACCTCATCCTAACCGTGACCCCGATCGATTTCCATGCAGGTCAGGACGAATTGAAGCCGGAGCTTGGACTCCTGTTCAATTGGGGCAAAGGGGTGGACGTAGATGTGATGGTCGACGCCTATGGCAACGTGCCCGCGGACGTCCTCAACTTTACCTTCCTCATGGTGAAGCCCTTCGCGCTGAATTTCGGCAAGTACCATGACATGCTGGACATGCTGGACAACGAAAAGGCGATGATGAACTTCCTGAGAATGGAAAAGTGGTTGTTCGACGGCCCGGACGCGGCCGGCGAGGCTTACCGCGAGTTCATCAAGGACTTTCTGCGGGACAACAAGCTAATCAAGAACGAGGTAGTGATCGGCGGCCGGAAGGTCGACCTCGCGAATCTCACCATGCCGATTCTCAACTGCTACGCAACGGCCGATCACTTGGTGCCGCCTCCCTGTTCCAAGGCGCTGGCTGACAAGGCGGGCACCAAAGACTACGAAGAAATGGCCATCCCTGCAGGCCACATCGGCATCTATGTCGGCGGTAAGGCACAAAAAATGCTGGCGCCCGGCGTCGGCAAGTGGCTGCGCGAGCGCCAGTAGGGCAAGGCGCTTCCAAGCTGTAATCCTATTCCGAAATCCCTCAGCTCGGCGCACGGACGCACCGGCATATTCGACCGCGATAACCTGTTGAACTTAAAGGAGCCGTAGAAACGCGCTGTTGCGGTTTCCTGTCCCTCGACGGCCGGAGAGCCGTTACTGGACAACAACCACCCTGGAGATTTGAGATGGCAGCCAAGAGATTTAATCGTGGTGTTGCAATGGTCGGGGCGGGCATGAGTAATTTCGGGGCCTTCCCCGGAAAAACGACCCGCGACCTGTTCGTCGAGGCATTCAAAGACATGCACGCGTCGGTGGACAAGGGGTTCGACCCCAACGATATCGACGAATGTTATTTCGGCAACTACAGCAGCAGTCAATTTGAAGGGCAAGGCTTTACAGCCCCCTTCATCGCCGATGCGGTAGGCATGACTCCGCGGCCCGCGATTCGCTGCGAAAACGCCTGCGCCAGCGGAGGCAGTGCCATCCGCCTGGGCATTACGGCAATCGCTTCCGGTATCGCCGACATGGTGCTGATCGGCGGTTACGAGAAAGAGACTGACCAGCCAACCGAAAAGGTGACCGAGATCCTGGCTACCGCCAGCGACAACCTGTACGAGAACGTGGCCGGCTTCACCTTCCCCGGCCTTTACGCGGCCCTGGCTACCGCCTACATGGACCGCTACGGTGCCACCGGCGAAACCATGATGAAGGTCGCCCTGCAAAACCACGAGAACGGGGCCCTCAATCCCAAGGCCCAGTTTGGAAAGCGTATCGGCGATTTCATCAAGATGAAGCAGAAGAGTGCCGAAAAAAGGGGTAAGCCCATCCCTGAGTGGGACGACGAGATGGCCTTCCTGCGCGACCCGCGCGCCAACCCGGTCATCTCCTGGCCCATGCGTCTGTTTGATTGCTCCCCGGTATCCGATGGCGCGGCGGCCTTGCTGCTGGTGGCCGACGACATGGCCCACAATTTCACCGACAGGCCGCTCCACATTATCGGAACTGGCTTGGCGTCCGGTGTGGCCATGCACGACCGTAGCGATCTGACCATGATCGAAACCGCGACCATCGCCGGTCAATCCGCCTACGAGATGGCCGGGTTGACACCGAAGGACATCCAGGTTTGCGAGGTCCACGACTGCTTCACGATGACCCAGGTGATCGCTACCGAGGACCTGGGCTTCTTCGAGCGTGGCGAGGGCTGGAAGGCGCTGGAGGAAGGTCGCACGGCTCGCGACGGCGACCGCCCCATCAATTCCTCCGGTGGCCTTAAGTCCAAGGGCCATCCGGTTGGCGCCTCCGGTGTCGCCCAGGTCGTCGAGGTCTGGAAGCAGTTACGGGGCGAGGCCGGCGACCGCCAGCTGGCGGGGGAGCCCGGCATCGGTATGACCCATAACCTGGGTGGCAGCGGCCAGGTTTGCGCCGTCAATATTTTCGAGAGGAGATAAGACCATGAGCAAAGATTTTTACAACGCGGCCGGATTTTATGAGTTCGTCGACGAGAACAAGCTCATGGGCACCAAGTGCAAGTCCTGCGGTGAGCTTTTCCTGCCGCCACGCCCGGTCTGCTCTTCTTGTCACAGCGAAGAGATGGAATGGGTAGAAATGGGCGGAAAAGGCAAGCTGGAGGCCTTTACAGTGACCTTGTATGGTCCAACTCGCATGATGGAAGCCGGCTACGGACCGAAGAATCCCTATTGCGTCGGCGTCGTGCGTCTGGAGGAAGGTCCGGCCATCAGTGCCCAGATCCTCGGTCTGGACCTGTCAAAGCCCGAGGAGATCAAGATCGGCACCCCAATGCAGTTGACCTTCATCAATCGAACCGAGGGTGAAGCAGAGAAGACTTACATCGGGTTCGAAGCTGCTTAGCACATCGAAGAGAAGCTATCTCTGAGATTTAATGGGCCGGCATTCGCCGGCCCTATTCTTTTCGGAACATCCCAGCCTTCCGCTTGCCCTCTCTGTCTGCCAGGTCCCGGCCGGTCCACTCCCTCTTATCCAGCTAATAAATAACGGATTTCCCACCTCGTCAAATCTAGCTTCCTTGCGGAGCAGAGGTCCCGTACCGCTAGACTACCCCGGATCTTCACAGCGCTAGAGGTCACCGATCCGGGCTCATCCCCAGCGGCTCGCAGCAGAGACCATAAGCTTCACTAATTTTTGCATCGAGCAAACTTTTGTTGCGCTGCACAAAGACTTCAGTAAGATAAACGAGGATGTATACCGCCGCCAGAGATCGAGAGACTCGCCCGGCTCGCGTCGGAAAGGTGGCACAAGAAACAGGAGAGGAGAGCGAACGATGAAAATTGAAGGCAAAACAGCTGTAATTACGGGTGCCGCCAGCGGCATCGGAAAAGCCACTGCCGAGATGTTGGCCGAGCGTGGGGCAAAATCCGTAGCGATGGTCGATATCACCGATAACATCGGCGCCGTGACGGCGGAGATGAACAAGAAATTAGGCAAGGAGGTGGGTAAGGCCTTCCAGGGGGACGTTACGAGCGAAGCCTTCCGCAAGGAAGTCTACGACGACATGTGCGGCAAAGACGGCGTCGTAAATATCTGCGTGCCCTCGGCCGGTATCTTCCGCGACCGCCTTTCGGTCATGCTCGACAAAGAGACCGGAGAGCCCGACATCTATCCGGTCGAGATGTTCCATCAGGTGCTGGAGGTCAATCTGGTTCACCCAGTGTACTGGGCATTGGAGCTGGTTGCCCGCATGGCCCATAACCGCAAGGTGAATGGCAAGAAGAAGTGGCACCCGGACGAGACGATTCAGGGCACCGTTGTCTTCATCGGCTCCGTCGCCTCCCAGGGCAACAAGGGACAGATCTCCTACTCGTCCACCAAGGCTGCCCTGGAAGGCGCTGCCCAGACCCTGATGAAAGAGTCGATGTTCCACGGTGTGCGTACCGCCGTCATCCATCCGGGCTTTGTAGATACCCCGATCCTGCAAGGCATGCCCGAAGGCTACCTGGAGAAGTACGTCCTACCCGATATTCAGCTCGGTCGTTTGATCAAGCCGGAGGAGTTGGCGGACGCGATCTGCTTCCTCGTCTCCAACTCCGCCGTTAGCGGCGAGCTCTGGGCCGATGCCGGATGGCATCCGCCAGCAGGGACCTAGAACCCCAGTCCGCTACTGGCGAGTAATAACGCAAACGGCAGAGGCGCAGGGCTCCTAAGCGGAGCGACTGCGCCAAGGGGGAGGTAGACGGACATAGCGTCCGATCTGCCTCCCGTTCGAGGGCCGAGACAATCAGACTCTCTGTTGCTCCGCAGTCGTAGCTTTTGTTGTGTGGTCGAGATGACGGGGTCGGTGCTCCGTTCGTAGTCTGTTTCCAGTATTGGTTTACAGCCACGCCACATCATTGTCTCCGCCAACGTTGATGAATCCAACCCTCACGGTGAATAACCATGTATGGATCAATACAAAGCGTCTTGAAAGAAATGCCCGACGTCAGCACCAGTTGGCTACGGTATATGACTGCGCTTACCCGCTCCTTTAAACGGGAGGAAACGGAGTTTCTCGACAGCTACCTGATCGCGGCGCAAATCGCGCTTCAGGCGGCCAAAGACAATCCCATGACTCTGCGTGACACCCTGGAGATCATGCAGCACAAATCGGCGCTCATGGCGAAGGGAGCGCGCGCCACCAGCGAGAAGATGACGGACTACATGTTCGATCAGATGAAGGAAGCCAACGAGGCGATGTTCAACACCATCCTCAACAACGAGGGCGAGAATCTCGCCGGCTACCTCAAGCGCGAAGCGGAGGTCATGGAAGCAGTCGCAAACTTCCCGGAAAAGATCGAGAGGGTGAAGGACGACTTCGGCTTCCATTTCAACACGTCGGCGTATCGGCTGGTCCATGACACCGGCTCCTTCCTCATGTATCAGGTGCTGCCGATCAAGGAAGGCGTCAAGGTAAACGACAAGCTGAAACCCATGATCCTGATACCGCCCTACATGTTGGGCACCCACATCCTCGCGTTCCTCCCCTACGAGGACAAGAGCTATGCCCACAGCTTCGCCAACGAGGGCATCCCCACCTACGTGCGCGTGGTCAAGGATATCGACCATAACGAGATCGTGCAAAACATGACTCCGGATGACGACTGCGATCAGACGCGTGAGCTATGCGAAGTGCTCATGAAAAAGCACGGACAAAAGGTCACCCTGAACGGAACCTGCCAGGGCGGCTACATCTGCCTGATGAACACGCTCTCGGGTACGCTGACGGACGTCAGTGACACCATCATCACGAACGTGGCCCCCATCGACGGCACCTACAGCGATGCCATTAGCGGCATGCCGTCCATGCACCATGACTTCATTACCCACACGCTTCCCAACGGAGGCAAGGTCGCCAACGGGTATATGCTGAGTCTTGGCATGCGTTTCGTCGCCATCGACCGCGAGACGCCCTTGATCAAGGTTCTCGACCAGGCCTCACTGCAAAAGGCCACCGACCTCAATCCAGGAAAGACAGTAGCGGCCCTGTTCCGCTGGCTGCTGAAGGAACGCGTGCATCTGCCGCTGGAAATCGCCAAGATGAGCACCTGCACCTTCCACGAGCCGATCTCCGACGAAGGCGTGCTGCCGGCCAAGCTGTACGACAAAGACTTGAAGGTCGGCGACCTGAAGGATCTGGGCGTGAAGTGGTATCAGAACTACGCCCTGAAGGACGACCTTGTTACGCCGGACTGTGCGACTGCGGCCAACAAGTTCCTGGAAGGGACAGATGTCATCGAGTCCGTACCCTTCCCGGGCGGCCACGTTGCGATCCTCACCAGCCCCTACAACAAGCGGGCCCCGGTGAACGATTACTTCACGGCGAAGGACGGCACCAAGTACCGCGGACCGGTTAAGTTCCAGCTCGAAATCTCCAACTGAGGCCAAACCACCCAAGACAAGGCGCCCGCCGGGCGCCTTTTTCTTCTTGCATACAGACAGCGGCCTTTCCGGCCGCATCTGATTTCGAGCTGTACGTCCGCCCGCGGACGCGAGCCGCAAACGCACCCAACGTCAATAGACGGTCGAAAGACCCACGGCGATCAACAAATTGAGATCAGAGGAGCCGAGAACAATGGCTAAAGTAACCTTCATGGGCAACCCCGTCACAACCAACGGCGATTTGCCGAACGTTGGCAGCAAAGCTCCGGCGTTCCTTCTAACTACCAAAGACCTGGAGGACGTAGGGCTCGGGAATTACCAGGGGAAGAAAAAACTCCTGAATATCGTGCCCAGCCTGGATACGCCCACCTGCGCGATCTCCACCAGGAAGTTCAATGATTATGCCAAGGAGCATCCGGAAACGGTGATCCTGGTGGTCTCCGCCGACCTTCCCTTTGCCCAATCGCGCTTCTGTCAGGACGAAACCCTGGAGAACGTGGTTACGCTTGCGTTGATGCACACGCCGCGGTTCACCTCGGACTACGGGGTGGCGATCATTGATGGCCCCTTGAAGGGGCTGGCTGCACGGGCGATCGTTGTTTTGGACGAGAACGATACGGTGCGGTACACGGAGCTGGTCCCGGAAGTCGGTGACGAACCAGACTACGAGCTGGCTATTGCAGCGCTTGAGGCAATCTGAACAGTAAGAGCGCTGGGATAGGTTTAGTTTTTCTCCGACTACGGGCCATTTTTTGCCGCCATGGCGAGCGGCCCGCATCCCTAGCTTAAATGACGTTTCAACCTGGATTGCAGAAAGAGCATTTGAACCGCCAAGGCGCCGAGGACGCGAAGAAATACGTCAAGTTAGCTCAAATCCAGGCTTCACCCACCGGGCCACATGCGCTTGGGGGCTATCTACCTAAAAACCTTGGCGCTCTTGGCGCCTTGGCGGTTCCAACTTCCGAATCCAGGATTAAGGGCGTCCCACGGGAGGCCATGTCGCCTATCCATTGCTCTCCTTATCACCCCCCAAGCCGGACTCGAAGACTTTAGACGGAATTGATTTAGCACCCTCAGGTTACGTATTCAGGCCCAAGAGCCCGAGCTTCACTGAGGATGGACCTGCTGCTTGAGCTCGCGCTTGAGAATCTTTCCCATGCCCGACAAGGGCAGCGCCTCCAGTATCTTGACCGTCTTCGGCACCTTGTAGGCGGCGAGGCTCCCGCGCAGGAAGGCGATAATCTCATCGTCGGCAGCGCTCACCCCTGGCTTCAGGGTCACGCAGGCCATGCCCACCTCACCCCAGCGTGGGTCCGGAACCCCGATGACGGCACACTGAAAGATTGCCGGATGCCGGTAGAGAACGCTCTCGATCTCCGCGGGGTATACGTTCTCGCCGCCCGAGATGTACATATCCTTCTTGCGGTCGGTGACGAAGAAATAGCCCTCTTCATCCCGGTACACCAAGTCGCCCGTATGGAACCACCCATCCTCGTCCAGGGCCTTGGCACTCTCCTTGGGATCGGCGAAGTAACCCGAGAAACGGCTCGGTCCTTTCAACACCAGCTCACCGACCTCACCCGGCCCGAGAAATCGGTTGGTTTCGTCCACCACCCGGGCATCGATGAAGAAGTTGGGCCGCCCGATGCTGCCGGCCTTGCGCCGGGCGTCCTCCATCGGGAGAGCGAACAACCCGGGGCCAAACTCGGTCATGCCGAAACCCTGCTTGAACTGCACCCCCTTCTCTTCGCCATATTGCTCAATCAGGGGCACTGGAAGCGGGGCACCCCCGCTGGTGCAGAAGCGAAGACTGCCGAGATCGGCAGACGACCAATTCGGGGCCTGCGTCATCACCTGGTACATGGTGGGCACACCGGCGAAGACCGTGATCCGCTCCTGCTCGATCAGGGTGAGCACCTGTTGCGGGTCGAATTGGCGCGTGAGAACCGTGGTGTTGCCGAAAATGATCTGAGAAGAAAGGTAGGCAAACAGTCCGCCGGCGTGGAACAGCGGGAAGACGCAGAGATAGACGTCATCATGATGCAGGTCGTGGATCACCGTGTTGAGCACGTTCCAGGCGATCATCCGATGACTGATAATGGCCCCCTTCGGGAGACCGGTGGTACCCCCGGTAAACAGGAGACAGGCCGTGTCCTCCATGCCGAGCGAGTCGCAGGTAACCGCTTGTGGAGCCCCCTCCCCCAGTATGTCGGCGAACGCACGGCCGTTCGCTATTCCAGCACCCTCGCAGTGCAGGTAAAAGGCGATGCTGCGCCCCTTCGCCTCCTTCTGCAGAAGCTCTGCCGCCTCGCGAAAATCGTCGGAGTAGATCAGGACCTTGGGAGTCGTCTTCTCGACCAGGTCCGCGAGCTCTCGCCCGTGCAGACGCCAGTTCAGGGCCGTATGGGCAGCGCCGAGCTTGCCGCAGGCAAAGAAGAGATCCAGGTGTTCCACGCCATCGCGGGCAAGGATGGCAACCCGATCCCCTTTTCCGACGCCGGCGTTATCCCGCAGCCAGCTGGCCAACCGATTGGCCCGCTCGTTCAACTCGCGGTAGCTCAGCCGAAGCACCGGATCCTTCCCGACGTCGATGATCGCAATCCGATCGGGGGAATAGAGCGCACGCCTGCCCAGATAGTCACCGATGTACATAAACAGCTCCAATTGCGGCCGGTTAACTGCAATCCCGGATGATCCACGGGGGCTCGGAAACCAGAGTCTAACATCGCGCCAGGTAGGGCGAAATCCAGCGGCACGGCTTGAACCGAGCCGGTTATTGGAGGCCGATCGCGGTCCCAACACCTGCTTCGACGGGAGCTGGGCTCCTCTCAGGGCATCTTAATAATTATTAAACGTCACTTACTAAATTAGTATTGCCTTTACACGTTTACCTTGGTAGCTTGTGCACCATGACGACTGGATTAAAACGTTACGAGTTCAGCGAGAGACTGGCCGAAATCCTCGGCGAGTCCCGGCGAGATCTGCGGTTTCGGGTGACCATGTTGGTCTCGGGCGGCCTGATTGCGCCGGGTCCCCGGGGACGGGGGTCGCCACCGGCAACCCCGGATTACGCCGCCAAGCTCTTGCTCGGGTCCATGGCTGCGCCCCAGCAGTCCCATACGGTCGAGGCCATACGCTGCTACGAGCGGTTGCGCCCGACGCTGCGCACAACCGATACCGCAGGGCCCCGGGTCACCCTGGGACGGCCGGCATCGCCGGAACAGCAAAGCGAGCCTTCCGCCAATCCCCTTCTGTCCGGGCACCGCAGTTTCGGCGACGTCCTGACCCGGTTACTGGAGCTCGCCACGGCGGTAGAGACCAGGGACAGCCTGGCGCAAGAGCTGTTCGGGGTCTGGGTCAGCCGCAGCTTTCCGGTCAGTGCGGTTCAACTGGGCAGCTGGTCCGGGGGGCAGCGCAATATCCTCACGCAGCGTTTTGAGCTGCCCGACGGTGCCCGCCCTCCCGCCTGGCTCGATCCGCAACGGGACGGCAATGCCGATCCCGGCCTGTACCACACGGTGTTCTTGCCGGCAGCCAAATTGGTTGAAATCGGCAAGCTCACCAGCTTCCGCAACAAAACGAGGTCTCCTATGATCAACCTGGGTCCCAAGATGGCACGCATTTCGAAACTCGCCGACCTGGTCCGCCAAACCCGTTATCGCGGCCGCTGGGAAAAGCTGCTCGAAACCCTCGCCACCGTCCAATCCTGGTCCGACCAGGTCGACACGCGCGACAGCCGGCTCGTGGAAGTCAGGGACTTCGGGTCGAACCCCGGACAACTGCGGATGCTCACCTATGTACCCGACCACCTCCCGGCATCGGCACCCCTGGTGGTCATATTGCATGGCTGCACGCAGACCGCGGTCTCCTTCGACAAGGGGACTGGATGGTCTACGCTCGCCGATCGGCATGGATTTGCGCTCTTGTTGCCCGAGCAGCATTGGAGCAACAACCCACTACGCTGCTTCAACTGGTTTCGCCCGGAAGACACCCGCCGGGACGGAGGCGAGGCCCTTTCCATCAAGCAGATGATCGACCGCATGGTGCACGACCACGGGCTCGACCGCGCTCAGGTATACGTGACCGGTCTCTCGTCGGGGGGTGCCATGACTTCGGTGATGTTGGCGACCTATCCGGACGTATTCGCGGGGGGAGCCGTCGTCGCCGGTGTACCCTATCGCACGGCAGACAGTATGCCGGAGGCCTTCGAGACCATCTTTCAAGGCCGAAGCCGCAGCCCGCGTGAATGGGGGGACCTGGTACGGCAGGTCTCTTCCCACCAGGGGCCTTGGCCCAAGGTCTCGGTTTGGCACGGCGATGCCGACTCCGCGGTCAATCCGCTGAATGCCGACGAGATCGTCAAGCAATGGACCGACCTGCACGGCGTCGCCGGCGCCCCCCACATCGAGAAGACGGTCGACGGCCATCCCCACCGGGTGTGGCACGGAGCCGATGGCGAGCACCTGGTGGAGTCCTACACCATTGCCGGAATGCCCCACGGCGCCCCTCTGAGCACCGGGGATCAACCGCACCAATGCGGAACCGCGGCACCCTTCTTCAACGAGGTGGGCATATCTTCCGCGCACCGGATCGCAAGCTTCTGGGGACTGCTGGAGCACGAGCTGGATGCTTCGGCCTCGGCATCGGCCACAACCGCCGACCAAGTGCAACCGGAGGTGATCGACCTGTCACAGCAGGCGGCGCGCGAGCAACCGGTGGAGATCCAAGCGGAGAAAGTCCAAACCGGGCAATCCCCGTCGCACGAGGTATCCAGCGAGCCGCCCCCGTCAGAAGCGGACCAAGCCGGAACCGACGAAACCAGCGCGCCAGCCGAATCGGAGGCCCGAGGCGTGCTCATCGAATCGTCGGAGCCCGGGGCAGAGCGCGAAAGCGGTCCCAGCGACTCCGCTGAGAAAACAATCCCGCTCCCGGGAATCGATGTGCACGGCATCGTCCGGCAATCCCTGGCGGCGGCCGGTCTGGTCTCCGGCAAGGCATCCAACGCCGGGGGATCGGCGCGCCGCAGCGACATGCCTCTGGGGATCGACATTCCCGGAATCATCGGAACCTCCCTGGAGGCAGCGGGCGTGCTGCGCAGCCGCGTTCAAGGCTCAGAGGCAGACACGACCGAGAAGGGCACCGGCCAAACCGCTTGGGAGGGCGAGGGATGGGAGCTCCTCGCCGATGACCCGGGAGCCTCTCGCGATGGCCCCATGCTCTTCGGGCGGGTTTCGTCCGGCAAAGAATGCGACCTGGGCAAGAAGGTCCGGTCCATGTCCCGCAAGGTCTCTTTGGGCCCGAGGCCGGAGCTGAGCTATGTACGCCGCCTGAGCCTGAACGCCGCGGTAAACGACTACACCAGCGCCAGCTTCAGCGTGCTGGTCGACGGGGTACCGGTGGACGAGGCATCTGCGGTCGGCATGGAGCATGTGGAGTCGGAGTGGCTGCAGCGCTCGGAAATCGATCTGGTCCGCTTCGCCGATCGAACGGTGACGCTGACCTTCGAGGTAGCCGCAAGCTCAAACGTCTGCAGCGAGGTCTCGGCCAAGGCATGGGTGGACCGAATCCGAATCAAGTCGGTCTCGCCTCTGTGCTAGGGTAGCTTCTTCGCGAAACCGCAGGGGTGCTACTTGAACAGGGTCACACTTGATACCGCACCGACGCTTGTGCTGGTCGCAGAGCACAAGCTCGCCGGGCTTTTGGGGGGCCTGGCGCCCCCGAGCCTTGAGGCGAGCGGGGTATGCATCAAGGATGGTGCGGCCATGGTAGTGTTCGACAACCTCGCGCAGATGGCTCGAGTCGACCTCCCTCTCGGCTCGGGGTCGCCGCCTGCAAGCCTCATCGGCCTGCCGGGCCCCGGAATCGGCTATGAAGGAATCAGCTGGGATCAGGAGGCACGGCGCTTCTACGTGCTGGTGGAAGCCTTCGAGCAGGCCCACGGCCACAAGGCAATGGTGGAGGTCTACGATGAGCGCCTGACCCTCCTGGAAAGGCTTTTGGGAGAGATCTCGCTGGCGGGCGAGAACAAGGGCGGCGAAGGCATTGCGTATGTGCGCCGGGGCGAGGATGAGTTTCTGCTCGGGCTTTGCGAGGGCAACGGATGCCTTGCAGGAAAGAAGGGACGCAAGCCGGGAGGCGGACGCATACTCGTCTTTAAGAAGACATCCGAGGGCTGGGTCCTCCAGGACAAGGTGAAGCTCCCCAAGAGCCTGCCGTTCGAGGATTATTCCGGCCTCGATTTGCGCGGCGACCACATGCTGGTGGTCTCCCAAGCCAGCTCGGCGCTATGGACCGGAAGGCTCGCCGCGGAGCAGTGGCGCTGCGCGGACGAAGGCGAGATCTACCGCTTCCCCCCCGACGCTAAGGGCCGCATCCGCTACTGCAATGTCGAAGGTGTCGCCTGGCTCGACGAGTCGCAAGTCGTCATCGTCTCGGACCGGAGCAAACCGAGCCAGCCGAGACGCTGCCGTAGACCGGACCAGTCGATCCACGTCTTTCGCCTTCCCTGAGCTGAAATGGTCGACACTACATCTGACAGGCAACGTCAATGATTTTGAAGCTGGCACAACCGAGAGCAGCGCAGAGCTGCCGGCCAGCATCATCCCCTTGAGCGGCAGTAGAACGCCGATTGCAGCCATACAGCCTCGATCCCAGCAACGCCCGTTCCAGATCCGCTGCGGGCGGTCGACGCCGAATCCGCGAGCGACTCTTCTCAACCGAGTAGCGGTCATTCGAAATGAAAGGTGTGTAGGGCAGTCGGGCGCATCAGTGAATCATGGCCACGGCCACAAGCCGACCTTGGCTCGCTTGTTACGAACTAGTCATTGGCACGGTTTCCGGGGCCATTGTTCAATAGATCGCTCCCTGGCTCGCTGCCGAGTGCGCCATCGCGTTGGGCTGAGATTTGCCCAGTTCCGGAACGCGCGGGAAAGAGTAGCTGCGTCGATATACTGCGGTGCAGTTGCAATCTCTGTTACCGGGAGTCCGGTGTCTTGAAGAAGCTGTTGAGCCAGCTCGAATCGCGTCTCATTGATGAGTTGCTGCAGACTCTTCCCCTTTTGCTCAAGGCGTCGCCGAAGCGTCCGCTCGTAAATACCGAGCGACCGTGCGATCGAATCTGTCGTCGCGGTCCCGCTCAGCACCATCGGGTGCAACACGACCTCAGCAGGCTGCATAATCCGTCACCAAAAGTGGGTGAATTGCGAATCATGATGGACGCCATTGGTGCCAGGAGCCCGTCCGACTTACGGCTGTCTTACTGGGAAACCGCGGATGCCGGTCATTTTTTCCGCCCGATTTCTTTAACTTCAAGAGGGACGCACAGTGTTTTAGTATTCCATGGCCCTCTAATTTACTTGGCGTGCGATTATCCGGCCGGCTATCCTGCGCATGGCGACATCGACGGGGAGTTGAGGCTAGTCCCCTGTTACTCAACCCCGAGGGCTCAGAGCCGCCCCACTGGGGTACGCGACACTGGAGATCGACCAAATGGAGGATGCGAAGAAGAGCCCGGATCTGCTCCGGACCAAAATCAACCAGGAGACAGCCAAGATCCCCTGGATCGATCTTCTGCGCTTTTTCGCCCGGGGACGCGTCATCCTGGTCAGCCGCGGACTGGACTTGGTGGAGGTGGCGGCCTTGGCCTCCGACGACCGCGCCGCCGAGATCGAGGCTCGGATGTCAGAGGGCAAGATTGCCGAAGTCACCGACGAGCAGGCCCGGCATTGGCTGGAGGTCGACGCCCTGCTGTGGGCGGTCGTCGTCAAACCCTGGGTGTTCGTCCAGGAGATCGACCGGGCAAGCGAACAGAAGCTTCATTAGTATTGCCGTCATCGATAGGAGTGGATTTCTTTGCAGATACAAGATCCCACGCAACTGCGTATCTTCGCCAGTCTCCTGGCCTTGCCGGAGGGCGATGCAATCGATGCGGTTCGGGACATGCAAAGGCTTGCCCCATGGCTGAAGCCGTGCCTGGCCGAGCTTGAGCAAACCCCGCTGGAGCACTGGCAGGCCGAGCACACGAGGCTGTTGATCAGCGGCTACCCCAAGACTACCTGCCCCCCTTTTCAATCCGCCTACCTTCAGGGAACCATGGGCGGTACGTCGGCGAGCGACCTGGAGGGGCTCTACCGCAGGGCAGGCCTGCAAACGGCGGACGTGCCGGCAGACTACCTGGGCACCATGCTCGAATGTGCGGCCTACCTGCAAGAGCAAGGTATGGACGACCTGTTGAGAGAGCTCGCCCAAGAGCATATGGAGCGATGGGTCCCCCGCTTTGCGCGCGATCTCACGCAAAACGCCGAGCTCGGTCTCTACCGCTTGCTGGGTGCTCAGCTCGGATGTCTGTTCCCGCCGCCAGACAATGACTGAAGGCACCTGGCAAACCTGCGCTCCGGGGGGTACCGACGATGACGCCCTTACCGCCGCCGTACTGGACGTCCATCAGCAGGTCCTGCGGGATCAGCTCGCCATGGACCCTATGCTGAACCCGAATCTCGACATTCAGCAGCGGGCCTTCCGCCATATCGACGGCTGGCGCGTGCTCATGCTGCTTACGCCCTGGATGCTCTCCCGCCTACTGTTTCCCGACGAGCCGCCTGCCCTGGCAATCCCCGAAGGCTGGACGGCACAGGACAGGAAGGACGCGGACTATCTGCTGCTGGGTCCGCGGTTGGGCTTCGACCTGCTCGGCCAACCCCAACAGGCGCATCTCAATTACCATCCCCGGCTCGGGCACTATCTGCTCCAGCCCATTTGCCTGAACATGAAGCCCTACTCGGATGCCGCAGCCGTTTTCGAGGAATGGAACAAGGTCATCCGCACCCGCGACGAGAACATGGAGAAGGCCAAGCGGGACTGCCCGCTGCAAAAGGAGGTCTCGCGGCGGGAATTCTTTCGCCGGATCGGCACGCCCGAAGAGGGTGCAGGCTGAATCCGGGTACGATGCGCTAGCGCGTGTCGGCCCGGTTGCTTTCGGACTGGGATCTTCCGCCACAGCCTGAGCCCGTCGTTTTCGCGTTCGAGAGCGCGCACGATTCATCGCCCCGTAGCTCCGGTCCTGGCATCCCATGAACCCCTTCGACATCCTTGCAATCCTGCTCACGCTCGCCGCGGTCTTCAGCTGGATCAATCATCGCTGGCTCGGGCTCCCTACCACAATCGGCCTCATGATGATCTCGCTGGTGATGTCCCTGGTCCTGCTCGCGCCCGTACCGGGCACGGATGGTCTGGAGGGCCATGTGCAAGCGATGCTGGACGAATTGGACCTGGGTCAAACCCTCCTGCACGGGGTATTGAGCTTTCTACTCTTCGCCGGTGCCCTGCACGTACGTCTGCACGATCTGGCGCGGCAGAAATGGGTCATCGGCACCCTGGCGTCGGCGAGCGTGGTCGGCTCTACGTTACTCGTGGGGGGCGGTGCCTACCTGCTGTTCGGTTGGCTCGGACTCGTCATTCCCCTGTTCTACTGTCTGTTGCTCGGCGCCCTGATCTCGCCCACTGATCCCATCGCGGTCATGGGGATCTTGAAGAGCGCCGGCGCCCCGAAGAGCCTGGAGACCCAGATCGTCGGCGAGTCACTGTTCAACGACGGGGCGGCTGTGGTGATCTTTCTGGCACTGTTCCAAGCTGCCTCCGGGGCCGACGAGATCAGCCCCGCGGGCCTGCTGGGTCTGTTCCTGCGGGAGGCGGTCGGCGGTCTCGTCTTCGGCCTGGCCGCAGGTTGGGTCGCGCTGCAGATGCTGTCCTGCATCGACAGCTACAAGGTGGAGGTATTGATCACCCTCGCGCTGGCTTGCGGCTCCTATGCCCTGGCGGAGAACTTGGACCTGTCTGCGCCCATCGCGGTCGTGGTGGCCGGGCTCATCATCGGAAATACGGGGCGGGACTCGGTCATGTCGACGCAGACAACCGAGCACGTCGACACCTTCTGGGAGCTGGTGGACGAGATCCTTAACGCGGTGCTCTTCGTTCAAATCGGCCTGGAGGTGATGGTGATCTCAATCGCGGAAGACTACGTCCTGGCGGGTGTACTCGCGATCCCCCTCGTACTATTCGCACGGGCGGTCAGCGTGGGGCTGCCTATCGGACTCATGCGCCGTTTTCGGAGCTTTTCCCCCGGGGTGGTCACGCTCCTCACTTGGGGCGGCTTGCGCGGCGGGGTCTCCGTCGCACTGGCCCTGTCACTGCCGGATGGCGAGACGCGCGACATTCTGGTGACCGTGACCTATGTCGTCGTGGTCTTCTCCATCCTGGTCCAAGGGATGACCCTCTCCCCCGTGATTCGCGCGAAAGCGGCGCAAGCGCAAAGGGAGCTGTCACGGACCCATCTCCCCGGGGACCCCGCCACGCCCGAGATCACCAGGGACGATTGACACGCCGGGCCAGCCGGCACATCAGTAAACGCCCGACCGCGCGGCGACCGACCATTTCCAAGGGCATGCGCTTTACTCCCCGGCGATCGCGGACTCCTTGTACCCGAGTGCGCCGTGGAATTTCCTTGCCAAGCTGGCCGCAACCGTTACCATTTTGGCATTGCCCGTATCCCAATCGTGAGATTCCCGCCAGTGCCCCGCGTCTTGCTGATTGAAGACAACACGGATATCGCCCGGCTTATCGCGCTGCATGTGCGGGATCTTGGTTGTGAGGTAGACCAAGCCCACACTGGCGAGCAGGGACTAGCGCTGGCAAGGGGATGCCGCTATGACCTCGTAATTCTCGACCTGATGTTGCCGGGCATGGACGGGCTGGCGGTGTGCCGGCACCTGCGCGCCGGCGAAGGCTATGTCCCCATCCTGATGCTCACGGCCAAGTCCACAGAGCTGGACCGGGTGCTGGGCCTGGAGCTGGGGGCCGACGATTACCTGACCAAACCTTTTTCCATTCCTGAGCTGCTGGCCCGGATCAAGGCACTGTTTCGCCGGGTAGATGCCCTCAGCCGGGCCGGGAACGAGGTGCAGGAAGACGATGCCGTCATTCAGGTCGGGCGTATGCGCATCGATCCGGCCAAGTATCGGGTCACCATCGACGGCCGCGATGCGAGTCTGACTCTCAAGGAGTTCGACCTGCTGCTCCAGTTCGCCGCCAATCCGGGGCGCGTGTACACGCGTGCCCAGCTGCTGGATCTGATCTGGGGGCGCGGCCATCAAGGATACGAGCACACGGTCAATTCCCACATCAACCGCCTGCGCGCTAAGATAGAGCAGGTTCCCACGAAGCCGCAGCTTATCCTCACGGTCTGGGGTGTGGGCTACAAGTTCACCGAGGAAACGCCGCGCTGATGCCCCGATCCCTATTCAGCCGCCTCGCCTTTGGATTCCTGCTGCTGATGTCGATGCTGTGTATCCTTTACTTGGGGCTCACTCTGCATGCATCCCGGCTCTACTTGAAGGAGGTCAACCAGAACCTGAACCGGGAGCTGGCACGTAACCTGATCGACGACTACGGATTGCAGGTGGAGCAGGGCCGCTACGATGCCAAGGCGATGGAAGGGATCTTCCACGCATTCATGGTGGTGAACCCGAGCATCGAGGTCTATCTGCTGGACGCCGATGGCCGGATCCTGGCCTATGACGCGCCGCCGGGACGGGTGAAGCTCCAACGCGTGGACCTGGCACCTGTGAAACGCCTCATCGCCAACACCGGCACGGCGCCCGTAACCGGCCCGGACCCACGCGGCCCCCGGCGCGAAAAGGTGTTCTCCGCAGCCCCCATAGGCCCGGTCGAGCGTCCGGCGGGCTATCTGTACGTGGTCCTGGCCGGAGAGCAGTACGACTCGGTGGCCGCCATGTTTTCAACCAGCTTCATATTGCGCTTCGCCACCTACGGGGTGGTCGCGAGTCTGCTGCTGACCCTGTTGGTGGGCCTGTGGCTGCTTCATCACCTCACCTATCGTCTGCGGCGGCTGGACGGCGCCATGACGGCGTTTCGGGACAGCGGATTCGAGCGCTTCGTTCCGCCGGCGGGAGTGGATACCAGCTCCCGCGATGAAATCGGCCGCCTGGGTCGCAGCTTCACGGAGATGGCCGGGCGCATTCAAAGCCAGATGGCGGCGCTGCGCGATTCCGACCGGATGCGCCGGGAGCTGCTGGCGAACGTCTCCCACGACCTGCGCACACCCATAACTTCGGTCAAGGGCTACCTGGAGACACTACTGCTCAAGGCGGACCGACTCAGCCGCGAAGAGCAGCAGGAGTATTTGGAGATCGCCCTTCGACATTCGGAGCGTCTGGGCCGACTGGTGGAAGAGCTATTCGAGCTGGCCCGGCTGGAGTCGGATCACAACCCCCTGCAGCGGGAGACCTTCTCGCTTGCGGAGCTGGTGCAAGATGTAGTGGCGAAGAATCGGATCTGGGCCGACGGCAGGCAGGTCCACCTGGACGCTGAGATACCGCCGGATTTGCCCTTCGTCGAGGCGGACATCGGGCTCATGGAGCGGGTACTTCAAAACCTGATCGACAACGCTTTGCGGCATACGCCGAGCGGGGGCCAGGTCTGCGTCAGTCTGGAGGCCCGGCCCGGCGCCGTGCGTGTCCACGTGGCCGATACCGGCGAGGGCATTCCGCCCGAGGAGCTGCCCTACATCTTCGACCGCTTCTACCAGGTACAGCACGGCGAACACGGCAACGAGCGCAGCGGATCCGGCCTGGGTCTCGCCATTGCCCGGCGCATCCTGGAGCTGCACCAGGGGCGGATTGCCGTCAGCAGCGTGCCCAACGCCGGCACCCGATTCGACCTGGATATCCCCGCTCTGGCCTGATTTCCGCTCCCGACGATTTTCTCCACCGTCTCTGGATACTTTCGTGAGATTCGGGAGGATTCCGTGATCCCGCAGGGCCAACCTGTCCTCAGGCGCACGAACGGTGCGCTTTTTGACCAATACCCTGGAGGACAGGACTATGAAACGACCTATTACCACCGCATTCGCCCTAGGTACCCTGCTGACCTTGACCGGCGTCTGCACGACCGCCGGTGCTGGCAGTTATGGGCACAGACCGACCTACGATGTCACCGTCACCAATGTAACCCATGGGGTGACCTTCACTCCCCTCCTGGTGGTCAGCCATCGCGCGGCCTCGGACCTGCTGTTCACCCCGGGCGATGCACCGAGCGGCGAGTTGGCAGCCCTGGCCGAAGCGGGCGACGTCGTACCCCTTGCCGGTGTGCTCTCGTCCAATCCGAGGGTATTGGCCATCGACGAAGGAACCAGCGGCATGCTAGCTCCGGGAGAATCGGTCACCGTGACCATACAGGCCGTCCCGGGCCGGGGGTACATCTCCCTGGCCGCCATGCTCCTGCCCACCAACGACGGCATGGCTGTCTCGCAGAACGTGCGGGTGCCCGTCGGTAAAAACTCGACGACGGCATGGGCCTACGGTTTTGACGCCGGAAGCGAGCTCAACGACGAGGATTGCGAAAATATCCCCGGCCCCCATTGCGGCGGCAATGCCGGCTCGCCGGACGATGTAAGCGACGAGGGCTATGTGCACATCCACCCCGGCATACAGGGCGTCGGTGACCTGGCACCCGGGGTTTACGACTGGAGGAACCCGGTTGCTCGGGTGACGGTCAAGCGCACCCAACGCTGACCCCCACTGCGGTAGCGCCTGCCGGTCTCGCGTGTCGCGGAAATGAAAGCTTCCTGCGATGCGCGGGGCCACGGGCCGCTAGCCGCGCGGTTTCAGTGCCGAAGCATGCGCGTCTGGTTGCTCAAGTACACCGAGCTCCCAGCTATCGCGAGCTTCCCCGCAGCGAGGGGCGCACTGGGGTGAGCAACCACGCAGAGGTGGTCCGAGTGACCTTCGACCCGGAGGTAACCAGCGCGTGGGCGCAGCAGAAGGTCATCCGGGAGATCAAGGTCTTCCTCCAGTCCCACGGCGTCGGCAAGACAATCGTGGTCAAAGGCATCCTGCAGATCCTCCTGGCCAAGGGCGCGGAGGTTCAGCTCTGCGCCCCCACCGGCCGCGCCGCCAAGCGCCTCTCCGAATCCACCGGCTCAGAGGCCAGGACCATCCACCGCCTGCTGTAGGTGGTCATCGAGCGCATCCCGAAACGCTTCGGGCTCGACCCTGTGGACGACGTCCAGATTCTGACCCCGATGAACCACGGTGGCCTGGGCGCCCGCTCTCTCAACCTGGAGCTCCAGCAGCACCTGAACCCCGCCGCCCAACCCCGGATTACCCGCTTCGGCTGGACCTATGCCCCCGGAGACAAGGTCATCCAGACCGTAAACGACTATGACAAAGCGGTCTTCAACGGTGATATAGGCCGCGTCGGGCGCATCGACGTAGAGGAAGGGATGGTTTTCATCGACTACGACGGCCGCAGGTAGAGTACGAGCTCGGCGAGCTGGACGAGATCTCTCTTGCCTACGCCACCACCTTACACAAGAGCCATGGCTCCGAGTACCAGGCCGTCGTGATCCCCCTGTCCACCCAGCACTACAGCCTGCTGGAACGCAACCTGCTCTACACCGCGGTGACCCGGGGAAAGCGGCTGGTGGTCCTGATCGCCCAAACCAAGGCACTGGGCATGGCGGTGAAGCGTGAGCTGTCCGTCAAGCGCCTGACCAAGCTGCGCCAAAGGCTTCAGGCACTCGCCGGCCACCCGGATCGACCCGGGGGTTAACATCCTTTGATCAAGGCTTGTTGCTGCGGCCTCAACCAACAAGTAACGAAGACGAGCATCGCCCCGAGCGCGGAGACCGCGAAGGGCCAAAGAGCCGCGAAGAAGACATCGCATGGCGCGCGATACCCATACGCACTCCCCCCGATGCAATTCCGCAAGACGCCCGGGTATACTCGGCTTGAGCTGCCATCGCCGCCGTCCGCAACTCCCTCGTCGGACCCGATTCGCGTCCTTTGCGTCATTCGTAGTTAAATCCCAACTTGTCCCAAGCCAACAGGCGTTGCTGCCCCATCCCGGACCGAGCCAGATCCGATGCCGATATCTGAAAAAATGATCCCCCGAAAATGGATGTTCTTCATCCCCCTGGCGGCGGGTATAGCCATCCTTCTTCTGCTCACCCGCCAGAGCGCTCCCCCGGAGCATCTCGAAGTCAGCGCTCCCGCCCGGGTGGTGCGCTACATTGAAGCACCCCTCGTAACCATGGTCCCTCGTGCCTTGGGCTACGGGCGGGTGCGTCCGGTCCGGGTGTGGGAGGCGGTGGCCGAGGTGAGCGGACGCATCGTCGAGATCCATCCGCGGCTGCTCAAGGGCGCGCTCCTCGCGCGGGACGCGCTGCTGGTGCGCATCGATCCCACCGAGTACGAGCTGGCCGTCGCCCAGGTACGGGCGGACATCCTGGCGGCCCGGGCCCAGCTCTCGGAGATGGAGGTCAAGGAGACCAACACCCGCGCCTCTCTGGCCATAGAGGAGGAATCACTGGACCTGCGCGAGGCAGAGGTCGCGCGCAAGTCGGAGCTGGTGAAGAAGGGTACCTTGAGCGCGTCCGATTACGAGCAGGAGCAACGCAACTTGTTGGGCCAGCGGCAGCAGGTGCAGTCCCAGACGAACGCCCTGAACCTGATGCCCGCCGAGCGCGAGTCTTTGGAGGCCCAGCTTTCGCGCTTTCAGGCCCAACTCGACAGCGCGAAGCTAGATCTCGGCCGCACCGATATCCACCTGCCCTTCCGAGCCCGGATCTCGGAGGTCAATGTGGAGCAGACCCAGTATGTGCGTGAGGGCGCGGTGCTGGCGAAGGCGGATGCCATAAACGAGGCCGAGATCGAGGCCCAGATACCCATTGCCCGCATGCGCGCCCTGCTGCGCTCGGACAAGACCCTGGACTTCGACCTGGTCGAGCCGGGCCTCTTGGCCCAAGAGCTCGGCATCGATGCCCGTGTCTGGCTACGCGATCCCGGCGGCGACGTGCTCTGGCAGGCGCAGTTCCAACGCATGAGCGACACCCTGGACCCGGACACCCGTACCGTGGGCGTCATCGTCCAGGTCGACGAGCCCTACGCCAACGTGCGTCCCGGCGAGCGCCCACCCCTGGTCAAGGGCATGTTCGTGGAGGTCGACCTGCGCGGCCCGCCGCGCCCGGACCGGCTGGTGGTCCCCCGCCACGCCCTGCAAGACGGCCGGGTCTACCTGGTGGAGGAAGGCCGCCTGGTGATCCGCGAGGTGGAGCTGGAATCGCTGCATCCCGAATATGCGGTAATCGCCTCGGGCATCGAGCCCGGTGCCCCTGTGATCGTCTCGGATCTGGTACCGGCTATAGAGGGAATGAGGCTGGAGGGGCAGCCGGATGCTGAAGCCCTGGAGCGCTTGATCGCCCAGGCGCAGGCGTTGGAATGAGTGCCGTGTGTTCTCAAGATCTGATTGGAGTCGGTTGGGACGTTCGAGGTTGGCAGAGCAACCAACAAGCCACCGCCGTAGCTAGGTTTCGCGTGGGCACCGGATCTGTCGAATGGCTGGGCGTTTCGGACCATTTCGGTTTCTCCAAGGGCTCACTTCCGGGCTTGAAAGATCTCATTGCACCAGCGTTGCGAGCGGCGGATACGGACGTAGACCTTTCAGCGGCACGCGTCGCGATAGCAATCGACGCCCCGCTGAGCCTTCCCAAAGCTCTTGGCAACTTGATAGCGGGGCACCCCGAACGGCAACAGGTTCCGGCGAAAGAAATCGATAACCGACTCGCGTATCGGGACTGCGAGCGATGGATTGAATCCAAGTTCGGAAAGAAACCGCTGTCAGCTCCATTCGACAAGCTGGGTAACAACGCCACTTTGGCGATCTCCGTAAGCCAGCAGCTCGAACGCGAGGGCTTCACGTTGGTCCCCCAGAGCGCATTGGCTTCGGACAGAGCACTAATCGAGGTCTACCCGGCACTCGCCAAAGCCGGTCCGCAGAAGACAGATCCCGCGGTTTCGGTGCTGGGCCGCCATCTACCAACAGAGATCGAAACCGGTACCGATCAATACGACGCAGCCATAAGCGCACTACTCGGCCTAATCTACCTTGGCGCCGGACCCGAGATGAGCCTCCCCGAGCTGATTCCATTCCCGAAATCCGCAGACCCGCAAGAAGGGTGGATTTTTGCACTACCGCCAGGGCTCGGTCAGGGCGAGGTGAAAGTTACGCAGACGGTGCAACCTCGTCCCGAGTTGCACCCTACACGCGTAACTCTTTAACACACTTATTTTTTTCTATGAGGAAAAAAATAAAATGATCGAATACTTCGCCCGCCACCCAACCGCGGCCAATCTCCTGATGCTGATGTTCCTCGCCCTGGGCATCACGAGCCTGCCGACCCTCAAGCGCGAGACCTTTCCCGACTTCACCCCCGGAGAGGTGGAGATCCGTGTCCCCTACCCCGGCGCCTCCGCCGAAGACGTGGAAGACGCCGTCTGCCGCCGGGTCGAGGACGCACTGGACGGCATCAGCGACCTCTACGAGATGCGCTGCGAGGCCCGCGAGAGCCTGGCGGTAGCCGTCGCCGAGATGATCGAGGGGTCGGACTTCGCCCGTTTCATGGACGACGTCAAGACAGAAGTCGAGGCCATCGACAGCTTTCCGGACGACGTGGAGCTGCCGGTGATCCAGCAGCTCGGGCGCACCGACCGGGTGGTCTCCATCGCCATTACCGGCCCCATGTCGGACCGGGACCTCAAGCACTATGCGGAGGACGTCAAGGAGCGCCTGCGGCGCCTGCCCCAAGTCTCACAGGTTGCGGTGACGGGCTTCTCGGACAGTCAGCTCCGGGTCCTGGCGTCCCGCGAGACCCTGCTCGCCTTCGGCGTGAGCATGGGCGATCTCGCCAATGCCATCGCTCGCCAGAGCCTGGATCTGCCGGCCGGAAGCGTCGAGACCCGGGACCAGGAGATCCTGGTGCGCTTCACCGACCAACGCCGCAGCGTCCGGGAGCTCGAGGACTTGGTAGTCGTTGGCGGCCCGCAAGGCGGTGAGGTGCGGCTCGGGGACGTGGCGATCGTCCGCGACGTGTTCGAGCTGGAAGAGTCACGCATCGAGCTCGGGGACCGGCGCGCCGCAGTGCTGGAGGTCACCAAGACCAAGCAGCAGGACACGCTGCGGGTCATGGACGCGGTGCAGGAGTTTCTGGCACGCGAGCGCGCCGCAGCACCCGGAGGCGTGGAGATGACCCTGACCCGCAACGTCTCCTCAATCGTCAGCGACCGCCTCCAGCTCCTGGCCACCAACGGGCTGCAGGGCTTGGTGCTGGTGTTCCTGGTCATGACCCTGTTCTTTCGCCTGCGCTTCGCCTTCTGGGTCGCCATGGGCCTGCCGGTGGCCTTTCTCGGTGGCCTGTTCTTCATGTCGGCGATGGGGCTCTCGATCAACATGATCAGCATGGTGGCCCTGCTGATCGCCTTGGGCCTCATCATGGACGACGCCATCGTCATCGCCGAGAACATCGCCACCAGGCTGCGCGAAGGCCGGGACGCCATGAGCGCCGCCATCGAGGGAACCAAGCAGGTGGCCCCTGGGGTCGTCGCCTCCTTCCTCACCACGGTGGCGGTGTTCGGCCCCCTGGCCTTCCTGGCCGGGGATATGGGCAAAGTGCTGCGGGTGCTGCCCATGGTGTTGATCCTGGTGTTGGCGGTGAGCCTGGTCGAGGCATTCTGGATCCTTCCCAGCCACCTGGGCCACGCCCTCGCCCATCACGAGCACGACATCGAAAGCCGCTTCCGCGAGCGCTTCGAGCGCGGTCTGGACTGGGTGCGGCAGCGCCTCGTCGGCCGTGCAGTGGACGGCGTGATCGCAGGCCGTTATCTGTTCCTGGGGGCTATCGCCGCCCTGTTTCTGATCTCCGTAGGGATGCTCGCCGGGGGCGTGCTCAAGTTCCGCGCCTTTCCCGACGTGGAGGGGGACGTCATCGAGGCCCGCCTGCTGCTGCCCCAGGGGACCCCGCTGGAGCGCACGACACGAGAGGTGGAGCGCCTGAAGGCCGCGCTGCATCGGGTGGACGAGGAGTTTTCCGCGCTGCAACCGCAGGGCGAGCGGCTGGTCCAACAGGTCAGCGTGAGCTACAACAGCAACGCGGATGCCTTCGAGACCGGCACCCACGTGGCCACGGTCACCGCGGACCTGCTCACCGCCGAGCGCCGCCGGGGCACCATGAACGCCTTCGTCAACCGCTGGAGGGAGCTCACGGGGGCAGTTCCCGACGTCATCAGCCTCACTTTCACGGAGCCCACCATCGGACCGGCCGGGCGGGCCATCGACATCCGCCTGATCAGCGAAAACCTGCACGACCTCAAGACCGCGGCGGTCGCCCTCCAGGATTGGCTCGCCCGCTACGCCGGCGTCCAGGACCTGAACGACGACCTGCGCCCCGGCAAGCCGGAGGCCCTGCTGCGACTCAAGGACGGGGCCACCTCGCTGGGGCTCGACGCATCAACCATCGCCCGCCAGCTGCGCGACGCATTTCACGGGGTGACGGCCGAAGAGATCCAGGTCGGGCGGGAATCCTACGAGATCGACGTGCGGCTGCGGGACAGGGACCGGGCCAGCCTGCGCGACCTCTACAGCTTCCGGATCATCACCACCGCCGGTCACCAAGTCCCCCTGAGTGCCGTGGTGGACATCCAGGACTCCCGCGGCTTCGCCCGCATCCAGCGCATCGACGGCCGGCGCACCGTGACCGTCCGGGGCGACCTGGACGACGAGGTCGCCAACGCCGGTGAAATCATCCGCGACACCGGATCGCGCTTCCTGCCGCAACTTCAGGAGCGGTTCCCGGACATCGAGGTGGCCCTGGAGGGTCAGGCTAAGGAGAGCGCGGCCACCGGTGGCTCCATGCTCCGGGGCTTCGGGCTCGGGCTGTTAGGGATCTTCCTGCTGCTCAGCTTCCAGTTCCGCTCCTTCCTTGAGCCGTTTGCCGTCATGGCCGCGATCCCCCTGGCCCTGATCGGCGTCATCTGGGGACACCTGCTGATGGGGCTGGAGCTGTCCATGCCCAGCATGATGGGCTTCGTGTCCTTGTCCGGAATCGTGGTCAACGACTCCATCCTGCTGGTCGCCTTTCTCAAGCTGCGGGTCCAGGAAGGCATGGGGGTCGCAGATGCAGCCCGCCAAGCCAGCCGCGAGCGCTTTCGCGCAGTCCTGCTCACCTCAATCACCACCATCGCCGGCCTGCTGCCCCTGCTGGCGGAGAAAAGCCTGCAGGCCCAGGTGCTCATCCCGCTGGCCACCAGTATCGTCTTCGGCCTGCTGGCCTCTACGGTGCTGGTGCTGTTCGTGGTTCCGGCCTTGTTCAGCGTCTTCGCCGACCTGCGGATGACCTCCGCGGACAAAATCAGAGAGGAAGATGCAACGTTTTCTAAACAGCCACCGACTCCTGAGACGCCATAATCGGGGGCATTTGTCAGCGTTCTTTGAAACAGGATATCTAAGGGCGGAAGCCACGAAGCGAGTTACGTCAGCGGCTCGCGGGAGGATGCCGGGCAGGCGGAAAAACCAAGCGGTTATCTCGTCTATCCGTGTCCGGCGGTTCCGAGCAAAGCGCCCGAACTACGAAAGGGAATTCGGCTGGCGGCTGGCGGCTGGCGGCTGGCGGCTGGCGGCTGGCGGCTGGCGGCTGGTGAAGCTTATGGCAGCCGAGTCCAGCGCTCACGTCTCCAGGTTACAGATTGATCAGCGCAAACCAACTAACAAACCACCGGACGCGGAGATATCCCCGCGATTCTCAGGGACCTGACCGGCTTCTCAACGGCCGTAACGCACTTCGCAGATGTTGCGGAAACGCTGCGGAGATTTCCACATTGCCCTTCCAGACGCTCGCCGCCCCCAAGGATTAGACGGAGCTTGGTTCTATTGCCAATAAGTCTCATAGTGCTGCACTCCTGCTGGGATTCTAAAGCCTGCTTGTAGCTTCAAAGGACTCTATCGTCTTCACAACCCGCGTGATTCCAACCCAGAGCCTGTCCGCATAGTAACACAACAACAACGATATGGCGTTCAAGCAACAAAAAGCTGAAAACACCTTTTTCGCGCGGCAAATGCATCATTTACACAACAACCCGCGGAAATGAGCCGGGCCTTGCTTTCGTAAGGCGGACGTTAGGCAAGTGCATGTCGAGAACAACCGCTGTACCAGCTTGTCGCCGCGCCTTGATCAAAGACTTAGCAAGGAAAGTGCCGATAATAATTTCATCCCTAATTTCATAGAGTTGAAGACAACACGGCTCGCGGATACGAGAGAGACAATAAAGAGTATTGACAAACAACTGTCGGGAAACGACGACCAATAGCGACGAATTGGAAAAACTAGCGAATCCCCGACACTTTATGGGTCTGCAGGCTGAGCCGCCAACCCGGGTGCGACTTGCAGTATTCCACGCACAGCCTGGTATTCTCCTCGAGCTCCGGACCGTCCTTCGGCTGCAGGAAGAAATCGCCGAAGTCCAGGTGCGCGAAGAGCTCCGGCCTCGCCTGCTCCTGGGGATAAACCAGCTTCAGCTCGTTTCCCGAGTGAAGGACCAGCTCCGCGCCTTCCTTCGGACTGAAGCAGATTTAGTCCAGACCGGGAGGCGCGGGCCGGGGTCCGTTGGTCTCGACGGCCACCTCGAACCCGCGGGCGTGAAGCTCCCTTATCAGGTCCGCGTCCAGCTGCAGCAGAGGCTCGCCGCCGGTGCAGACCACGAAAGGACTGACGTCCCCGCGTAAGTCTTGCGGCCAGGTCGCGGCGATCCTACCGGCCAACTCCATCGCTGTGGGATATTCGCCGCCGTTCTCGCCGTCTTTCCACGAAAGTCGGTGTCGCAGAACCTGCAAACGGCGCGGGACCTGCCGTGCTCCCGACCACTCCAAAGATTGCACCCGGCAAAGCGGCAAAACACCGCCGTGCGCCCCGTGTTCGCGCCCTCGCCCTGCAGGGTATAGAAAATTTCCTTTACGCTGTAGGTCATGAGCCGGAGAGATACCGTGCGTTACTGCACCTGCCCCCGGCACCTGGAAAGAAGCGGGTCCGTGATCCCGGCCTCGGCGAGTCCCTTCGCCCGCAGCCGGCAGGAGTCGCACCGGCCGCAGGGACGGCCGTCCTCGCAGGGATCGTAGCAGCTAATGGTGAGGGCATAGTCGTTCACCCCGATGAAGATGTCGCCCGATCCCAACACCTCGGCCCAGGCAAGCGCGAAGGATAGAAAGACGGTGTTTCGCGCAGGGACGTATGTGACCGGAATCCCCTCGCCCATCGCCTCGAGCTCGCGATCCATCGGCACGCCGATATTGCCTGTCAAGTCCGATGCCCCGAACCGGCGCAGGTCGATATCCGCGATGACATGCTCGGCAACACCCATGGCGGCCGCCACACTGGCGGCAGACTTCAGCTCCAACTGGTGGCGCTGGCCATAGCGGAATGACAGGGCGTAGGGCTCGAACCCTTCGGACCTTGCGATCGCAAGCGTCGTTGTGGAATCCAGCCCGCCGCTCAACAGCACGACCGCCTTTCTCATGCCTTCACCTCTGTCTCGACAACTCAGGCGCTGACTTGCAGTATTAGCCAACCGGCACAGGACAAGTCATTCCCGTTCAGCGTTCATTCAGGATTGTAATGCCAATATCGCAACCACAAAAATTCACAGGTCGGAGACTTTTGATGCTGCAAACCATTCGAACCCTGACATTCACGCTGGCATTGGCCGCTGCCCCGTCCTTCGCAGACGATTTCAGCCTACGATCCGCCGTCGGTGGCGGGCTGGGCGGCGCCTTGGGCGGCTTCCTCGGCGCGGAGCTCGGCGGCCGCAGCGCGGCTATCCTGGGGAGCGGACTTGGAGCCGCAGCCGGAACCGCGGTCGCCACCGATGGATACTCGAAATACTACAATTACGACCGCTACCGCAGACGTGACTGTCCACCGGGACAGTGGATTGACGGGGCCTGCCGCAGCTACGACAATTGACCGGGATTCGGCGTCTCAACCCGGGAGCAGCAATTGAAAGCCGCTCCCGGGCTGCACTAAAGCGACGACTTCAAGGCGGAGATAAAGCAGTCGTTCTCCTGCGGCTGCCCGACGGTCACCCGCAGGCAATCTGCGAGAAGTGGGTGGGCGCCATTCAGGTTCTTGACCAGTACGCCGAGCGCCTTGAGGTTCTGAAAGATATCACCGGCACGTCCGCCCGGCGCCCGCAACAGGATGAAGTTGGCCTCGCTCGGGTAGGGCAGTATGCCGTCGAATGCGGACAATAGGTCGAACAGACGAGAGCGCTCGCCCCGAATCCGGCGCGTCTGCTCGTCGAGAACGGCCTTGTACCGCAGTGCGAAGGCGGCACTCGTCTGGGTGAGCACATTGATGTTGTAGGGCAACCTGATCTTGTCGATCTCCGCGAGCCAGTCGCCCGGACCGGCTAGGTACCCGAGCCGCAGCCCCGCCAAGCCCATCTTGGAGACGGTGCGCATCACTAAAAGGTTCGGCCAGTCGCCGAGGCGCGGCAGAAAGCTCCGGTCGGTGAAGGGGGCATAGGCCTCGTCGACGACGACCAAGCCGGGTGCGGCCTCGATGATCCGCTCGACGTCTTCCGAGGAGAACAGATTCCCGGTGGGATTATTCGGGTAGGCGAGAAAGGTGACGGCCGGCTGCTCGCGGTCGATGGCCTCCAGTATGGCGGGCAAATCCAAGGAGAAATCCTCGCCTCGCAGCGGTACGCCGAGGTACTCCAACCCGGCGAACAGGGCGATCATTCGGTACATGACAAAGCCGGGGTCCACCGACAGGACCTTTCGCCCTGGCCTCGCAACGGTCAGTGCCAGCATTTGAATCAGCTCGTCCGAGCCGTTGCCGAGCAGCAGCCCCGTGTCTTCGCCGATCCCCATCGACTCGCGCAACGCCGCCTGGAGCCCGGTGCCCTGCGGATCGGGATAGCGGTTGAGCTGCACGTCCCGCAAAGACTCGAGCCACGCACGGCGCAAATCCTCGGGCCAGCCGTATGGATTCTCCATGGCGTCCAGCTTGACAAGGCCTGTGGCGTCCGGGACGTGGTAGGCATTGAGCGCCCGGATCTCGGGGCGGACAAGGCATTCGATCAGCTTGTTCATAGAAAAAACGTATTTCGAGCCAAAATCCGAGGAGCCTGTCTGGGTTGCGCGCTCAACGCCAGGGAGCACGAAGGCCACGAAGAAATGCCACCGATTCCTTCGCGCGCTGGATGTTCTTGGTGGTTGTCTTCAATCGTTGCGGCTATCCCGATACTCCGCCGAACGGGCGTGGGCGGTCAGTCCCTCTCCGCGCGCCAGCACGGAGGCTGTCCGCGACAGGACCGCCGCACCCTCGGCGGAGGCCATGATCAGGCTCGATCGCTTCTGGAAATCGTAGACCCCCAGCGGTGAGGAGAAGCGAGCGGTGCGCGAGGTCGGGAGCACGTGATTGGGCCCGGCGCAGTAATCACCCAGTGCCTCGGCGGTGTAGCGCCCCATGAAGATAGCCCCGGCGTGGCGGATCTTGGGCAACAGGGCCTGAGGATCTTCCACCGAGAGCTCCAGGTGCTCCGGTGCCACATGGTTGGCAACATTCGCCGCCTCGTCCAGGTCCCGTACCTGGATCAGGGCACCGCGCTCGCGCAGGGCCGCAGCGATGATCGCCTGGCGCTCCATGGTCGGCAACAGCCGACCGATGGAGGCGGTGACACTGTCGAGAAACGCCCCATCCCAGGACACCAGGATGGACTGGGCGTCCTCGTCGTGCTCGGCCTGGGAAAAGAGGTCCATGGCGATCCAGTCCGGATCCGTACCACCGTCGCACAGCACCAGGATCTCCGAGGGACCGGCGACCATGTCGATGCCAACTTGGCCGAAGACCGCGCGCTTAGCGGTCGCGACATAAATATTCCCCGGTCCGACGATCTTGTCCACCCCGGGCACAAGCTGCGTGCCATAGGCCAGGGCCGCCACCGCCTGGGCACCGCCCACTGCGAAAACCCGGTCCACGCCGGCGATGTGCGCTGCCCCCAGCACCAGATCGTTGACCTCTCCTGCAGGTGTCGGGACCACCATGATCAGCTCGGGCACTTCGGCCACCTTGGCCGGGATGGCGTTCATGAGCACCGAGGATGGATAGGCCGCCTTGCCACCGGGGACGTAGAGACCCACCCGATCCAGCGGCGTCGCCTTCTGACCCAGCAGGGTGCCGTCGGCCTCGCGGAAGCTCCAGTCCGCGATCTTTTGATGCTCGGCGTAGTCGCGAACGCGCTTGGCCGCATGCTCCAACGCCTCGCGCTGGGCTGCCGTTATGGCTTTCCATGCCTGCTCGAGCCTGCTATTCGGTACCTCCAGATCCGCGGCCGACTGCGGCTCCCAGCGATCGAAGCGCCGGGTGAAATCCAAAAGGGCCTCATCTTTGTCCTGACGAACGGCGTCGATGATCTCATCGACTCTTTCCCGAACCTCGGCGTCGGAAACCGACTCCCAGGCCAACAGCGCGTCGAGACGGCGCTCGAAGTCTGCATCAGCGGTGGACAATCGGGTGATGTCTGCCATGGGTAAACCCTAATCTGCTCCAAACCGAGGCTTCTCGCGCCAGGCCCGAAGACCGCCGAGATAACCCTTTGCGTCTGCACGCCCTGCGCGAACGTTTTGCGCCGGAAAAGGCATTAGGGACGTCCAAAGAATCAGGCGGCTTCGGCCTGCGCCTCGACCGCGCCGCGTAAGGCCGCCAGCAGGGCCATCACGGACGAGTGCTTCATCTTCCAGGCGGCCTTGTTGACCACCAGACGGGAGCTTATGTCGGCGATGTGCTCCAGGGGCACCAACCCGTTGGCCTTGAGGGTGTTTCCGCTCTCCACCAAGTCCACGATCAGGTCCGACAGCCCTACAAGGGGGGCCAGCTCCATGGAGCCGTAGAGCTTGATGACCTCCACCTGCTGCCCCTTGGCAGCGAAGTGGCGCTCGGCACTATGCACGTACTTGGATGCGATCCGCAAGCGATCGCGTCTCAGGTCCGCATCCGGGACTCCCGCCACCATCATCCGGCAGCGAGCAATGCGCAGATCCAGCGGCTCGTACAGGCCCGCACCGCCGTGCTCCATGAGCACGTCCTTTCCCGCCACGCCCAGGTCCGCGGCGCCGTACTGCACGTACGTAGGCACGTCGCTGGCGCGGATGATCACCAGCTTCACCCGTGGCTGGTTCGTCTCCAGGATCAGCTTGCGGCTGGTCTCGGGATCGTCCCGCGGCTCTATGCCCGCATGAGTCAGCAAGGGCATGGTCTGTTTGAAGATGCGCCCCTTTGACAGGGCGATGGTCAGCGAGTCGGTGAATTCCATGTAACTTCTTCCAACAAGCCCCGGCAATCTCAACCCGACACGCGGCGAATACGCGCGCCGAGGGCCGCCAACTTTTCCTCGATGTTGTCGTAACCGCGGTCGATGTGATAAATGCGGTCGACCAGGGTCTCGCCCTCGGCCACCAGAGCGGCCAGGACCAGGCTGGCGGAGGCGCGCAGGTCGGTGGCCATCACCGGCGCGCCGGTCAGACGCTCGACCCCGCGGCAGACGGCCACGTTTCCTTCGAGCTTTATATCGGCCCCCATGCGCTGCATCTCCAGCACATGCATGAACCGGTTCTCGAACACGGTCTCGGTGACGGTCCCCACGCCCTCGGCGATGCTGTTGAGGGCACAGAACTGGGCCTGCATATCCGTGGGGAACGCGGGGTGCGGCGCGGTGTAGATGTCCACCGCCCGCGGCCTTCTCCCCTCCATGTCCAGCAATATCCAGTCGGCGCCGGTCTCGATCTTGGCCCCGGCCTCACGTAGCTTGCCCAGCACGGCGTCGAGTAGGTCCGGGCGCGTATCCCGGCACAGAATACGGCCGCCGGTAATGGCCGCCGCCACCAGGTAGGTGCCGGTCTCGATCCGGTCCGGCAGGACACGGTAGCTGGTCGCGCCCAAACGCTCGACGCCCTCTACGTGGATGCTGTCGGTGCCGGCACCGGTGATCTTGGCGCCCATGCTGTTCAGAAACTCCGCCAGGTCCGCGACCTCCGGCTCCCTGGCCGCATTCTCGATCACTGTCTCGCCGTCGGCCAGGGCCGCGGCCATCATCAGGTTCTCGGTGCCGGTGACGGTGACCATGTCCAACACCAGGCGGGCCCCGCGCAACCGGTCCGCCCGGGCGCGGATGTAGCCGTTCTCGACACTGACATCAGCGCCCATGGCGCGCAGGCCGTCGATGTGCAGATTGACCGGCCGGGCGCCGATGGCGCAGCCCCCGGGCAGCGAGACGTCCGCCCGGCCAAAGCGCGCGAGCAGGGGTCCGAGCACCAGAATCGAGGCACGCATGGTCCTCACCAGCTCGTAGGGCGCCGAGCAGCTGGTCACCTGCCTTGCATCCACCTCGATGCACATGCGCTCCCCGACAGTGAGGTTAACTCCCATGCGCCCGAGCAGCTCCATGGTCGTGGTGATGTCCCGCAGGTGCGGGACGTTCGACAGCGTCACCTTGCCGTCGGCAAGCAGCGTACCGGCCAGGATCGGGAGCGCCGCGTTCTTGGCGCCGGCGATCCGAACCTCGCCGTTGAGCCTTGTGCGTCCGGTGATGAGCAGCTTGTCCATAGGTGGTCGCGCAATGCCTGTTGATAATGCCCTTCGAGCGGCCTCGGGCGCGCCGCAGCGGCGCTATGCACCGCCCTTGATCACCGGCAACAGCCCGGTGAGGTTGCTGAGGGAGGCGAGCCTGGCCAGGGGCTCGGGCAGATTACTGAAGCGCAGGGAGATGCCGCACCGATGCGCCAGCTCCAACCACTCCAGCAGCAGTACGAGACCGGCGCTGTTGGCCCGCCGCACTCCCTGCAGGTCCAGCTCCAGGCATTCCTTGCCCGCAAAATGCCGCCGGCTCTCGACAACGAGCGGCACCACGCTGTCGAAATCCAATACGCCTTCGACACCGAGGCGGCTGTGCCCGCACGGGACTATCCACGCGCCACTCATCCCTGGCCTTTCGCGTTCATCTCGTCGAGACGCTTGATCAGGCCGTCGATTCCGTCCTTGCGGATTTGGGAGTTGAAGCTGCTGCGGTAGTTCGACACCAGGCTGACCCGGTCGATCTTCAGGTCGTAGACCTTCCATCTACCGCCCTTTTTGTACAGCCTATAGTCGATCGGGATGGCCTTGGCCCCGGGCTCGCTCACCTCGGTGGGAACCACCACCGTGCCTGATTTGCCGGGCTTCTCGGGCAGATAGCGGATCTGCTCTCCCGAGTAATTCAGCAGGGCCTTGGCATAGGTACGGACCAGCACCTGCTGGAAGCCGTTGGTCAGCTCCTTTCGCTGGGCCGGGGTGGCGTCGTCCCAATGCTTTCCGACCGCGGTCTTGGTGATCTTCTCGAAGTCGAAATGGGGAACCACGATCTGGTCCACCAACCCGTAGATCTTGGACGGATTATGCTTGATGCTGGAGCGCTGGTTCTCAAGCGCCGAGATCATGCGCTCGCTGGTGCGCTTCACCAGCGCGGTTGCACCGCTGTCCGCCGAGACCGGCAAGCTGACGGCCAGCAGCGACCCTGCAAACAAAACCCATATGCCAACGACTACACGATTTAACCCTTTCATTCCGAGCTCTCCTCTGCCTTGCTGAAAAGAAACTGATTGATCATCTGCTCGAGCACGAGCGCCGACTGGGTATGGCCGATCTGCTCGCCATCACCGAGAAACTCCAGCGCCCCCCCCGGATCCAGCCCCACATACTGCTCGCCGAGAAGCCCGGCGGTAAAGATATTGGCGAAGCTATCGACGGGGATGGTATCGAATTGTTGATGGATTTGCAGGGTTACGACCGCCTCGTAGGTCTCCTTGTCAAATCGGATGCCTTCCACGCGGCCGATTCGCACCCCCGCCATGGTCACCGGAGCGCGCTCCTTGAGGCTGCCGACATTGTCGAAGCGGGCCGTCAGGCGATAGCCTTCTCCGGCGGACGCTGTGTTCAGGTTGCTTACCTTCATGGCGAGGAAAAACAAGGCCAGAAAGCCCGCCAGCATGAAGGCCCCCACCAGGATCTCTATCGAGCGCGCTCGCGCCATGGCTCATTCTCCGAACATCAGGGCCGTGAGGACGAAGTCCAATCCCAGAACGGCCAACGCCGAGTGCACCACCGAGCGAGTCGTGGCGCGGCTCACGCCATCGGACGTCGGCAGGGCATCATATCCCTGGAACAGGCTGATCCAGGTCACTACGAACCCGAACACCAGGCTCTTGAGGACGCCGCCGCGCACGTCCTCGTGCAGATCGATTCCGGTCTGCATCTGGCTCCAGAAGGTGCCGTCGTCCACGTCCAGGAGCCCCACGCCCACGAACCAGCCACCTATGACACCGACGGCGCTGAACATGGCCGCCAGCAGGGGCATGGCGAACAGACCGCCGAAAAACCGCGGCGTAAGTATCCGCCGCACCGGATCGACTGCCATCATCTCCAGTCCCGAGAGCTGATCAGTGGCCTTCATCAGGCCGATCTCCGCGGTCAGCGCAGAACCGGCGCGTCCGGCCACCAGCAACGCAGTGACCACCGGCCCGAGCTCTCGCACCAGGGAGGCCGCCACCATCAGGCCCAGACTCTCCTCGGCCCCGAAACCCGACAGGACATAGTAGCCCTGCAGGCCCAGCACCATACCAACGAACAGGCCGGATACGGCGACGATCAGCACCGAGCGCACACCGATATTGTGGATCTGCAGCACCAACAGGCGCGGGTGCGTCACCAGACTCGGCAGCCCCCCCAGGATGCCGGCCAGCAGCAAATGGGCGCGCCCGAATCGCTGAAGGGTCCGCAGTGCGCCCCGCCCCAATCGAGCCAAAGACTGCAGCACCGGCCGGCCTAACCCAGCAGATCCTGTTCCAGCGGCGGCGCCGGATAGTGGAAGTGCACAGGACCGTCGGGCAGCCCGCGCATGAACTGATCCACGCGATCCGACCCTCGGGCCCGGACCTGGTCCGGCGTTCCACGGGCCATCACCTTTCCGTCGTCGACGATGTAGACGTAGTCTGCAATACCCAGGGCCTCATGCACGTCATGGGAAACCAGCACGCTGGTCAGCCGCGATGCATCGTTTAGCTGGCGGATCAGGGACATGAGCACCCCCATGGTTATGGGGTCCTGACCCGCAAACGGCTCGTCATACAAGACCACCATCGGATCCAGGGCCACCGCCCGCGCCAGCGCCACGCGGCGGGCCATGCCGCCGGAAAGCTGGCTCGGCATCAGGTCCCGCGCCCCGCGCAAGCCCACGGCCTCCAGCTTCATCAACACAAGCTTGCGAATCATGGATTCCGGCAGGCCGGTGTGCTCACGCAGCGGATAGGCGACGTTGTCGTATACGCTGAGATCAGTCAACAGCGCTCCACTCTGGAACAGCTTGCCCATGCGGGTGCGCAGCCGGTAGAGCTCGCGGCGGCCCAAGCGGTGCACGTCCCTCCCTTCGATCTCGACCGTCCCCCCATTCGGGCGCAGCTGGGCGCTGATCAGCTTGAGCAAAGTCGTCTTGCCCGCACCGCTGGGCCCCATGATGGCGGTCACCAAGCCTCGGCGGATGTCCAGATCTATGCCATCGAGTATGGTGCGATCACCGTGGGAAAAACGAAGCCCGCGGATCCGCACCAGGATCCCATCCGCATCATCGCCGCCCGCGTTTCGGGCCTGCCGCTTCGGTCGCCGAGCGCGTCTGTCCATGCCGCAGAGACCCGCCTATGGCCAAGTGAAAAAGACCGGACATTGTCCTGGGCGCCCGAGTATGCGTCAAGCTGCCGCCCCCATGAGCCAGAGCAGGTGCCACCAGCGCCTCAGATCCTCGGCCCGGATATCATCGCTCGCCAGAACCAGCAGACCAGGGCCACCCAAGCCTTGCGCATTCAGGGACTCCAACCAGGCACGGCCGGCGCGCAAATCGCGGGCACAAGCGTCGGGAACCCGCCACGCGGGCAGGCAACCTCCCTCCGGCAACGCGTCGGCCTGACCCAGGATCTGGAAGCAGGAAGCGGGCAGTGGCGGTGTCGCTCCCGCCTGCGACACCAGCCCGGCAAGCTTGGCCCCCAGTCCCTCCCGGGCGAGCTCACATCCGGGGAGATCGGCACCGATCCCCGAGGTCTCCAGGTAGAACCGAAAATCCTCGGGCACATCTTCGGACCAAACGCGCAACGCAGACTCGTCCGCCTTCGCCCAGCACGCGCGAGGCATCATGACGGCCGGAAACTCATTGGCGAAATAGGTCAGCCGCCAATCGGCGGGGAGGTCCGGAGGGTAGAATTCGCGCTCCCAGCCGGAGCGATCCCAACCGCACGTAACTATGTCCAAGCCGACCGCCCTAGAAAGAACAACTGAACCGCGAAAGGATTTGAAAGGGTTGCATCAGTTTAGCGTTTCATACGCGCCGTGAAGAGTGCCATCGAACCAACCCTTCGATTACCTTTGCGCCTTTGCGGTTCCAAGACCTGCTTGTTGACGGACGCGGTTGCGCGCGTTCGGCGCGTTTGAAACAATGCATCGCACCTCGTCGTGAAGCGACGACCTCCCAACCTCTCCGGATAATGCCGGACGATCCCAGCTCGGACTCGGGCTAACGGCATCGGAAATCCAACACTTTCGGATTCGTTCGAACTCAATGGGAAACGACCGACAAACTCATGCGGGACATTCTGGAGCGAGCGAAACAGATTCGCCTGGTCATCTTCGACGTGGACGGGGTCTTGACCGACGGCAGCCTGTACCTGGGCGACGACGGCCGGGAGTACAAGGCATTTCACTCCCGGGACGGCCACGGCATGAAGATGCTGCAGCAAACCGGGGTCACCCTGGCGATCATAACCGGCCGCACCTCCGAGGTGGTTCGTATTCGCATGGAGAGCTTGGGTGTCGAACACCTGTATCAGGGGCAGCATGACAAGCTGTCCGCCTACGAGGATCTCAAAAAAACCCTCGGCGTGGAGGACGAGCAGATCGCCTACGTTGGCGACGACGTTGTGGACCTGCCGATCCTGCGCCGGGTCGGGCTGTCCATTGCAGTCGCCGATGCCCACAGCCTGGTCCAGGACCATACCCACTGGCGGACCCAATCCCCGGGCGGCAGGGGGGCGGGGCGCGAGGTTTGCGAACTCATCATGGACGCACAAGGCACCCTGGTCGGGACCATGGAGCACTACCTCTAGCGAGCGTGGCGGCCGGGCCCTTCCATGATATTGTCTGTACGCCAAAGCATCCTGGCCCTGACCCTGGCCGCGATCGGTGGGCTGGCTTGGTGGCTGCCGAAGGGGGCTGAGCCGGACACTGTGCAAAAAGCACACAGGGACCGACGCCCCGATTACACAGTAGACAACTTCACCGCCACGGAAATGGATGAGACTGGAACGCCGAAGCAACGGCTCGTCGCCACCGAGCTTCGCCACTACGCCGATGACGACACCAATGAATTGGAAAGCCCGAGACTGACCGTTTTCGAGAAAGGGACACCACCCTGGCTGGTGCGCTCGGAAACAGCCTGGGTATCGGGAGACAGCGGCCAAATCCTGCTCCAAGGGGAAGTCTTTATCGATCGCGATGCGGGCAAGACGACACGGCCGGTGCACATCAAGACGCGGGAGCTGCTCGTCAAGCGGCGCGATAGCTATGCGCAAACCGATCAACCGGTCCATGCGACCAGCGATCTCGACTGGGTGACGTCGGACAATGGAGCCGAGATCTGGTTCGGCGAAGACTTACGGATCAAGCTGCAGGGGCGCGCCCGCGGCGAGATCGCCGCGCCCTGATGCCGGCCCCGGGCATTCAAGTGAAAGCAGAACTTACCGAGGAAATTGCGATGTGTCCGACAAACGTGCCGCGCGCGCTGCGACGCCTGCCTGCGGCGGCCCTGACCTTCGTAATGCTCGCCGCGCCCGCACTCTCGCCGGCCCTTGAAGAGGATCAGGAAAAGCCGCTCTACCTGGAGTCGGACAGCGCGGAGCTGGACGACGCCAAGTCCATCAGCATCTACACGGGCAACGTCTTCATCAAGCAGGGCAGCATGCACCTTTGGGGTGACCAGGTTACGGTGCACCACGACGAGGAGCGCCAGCCCGAGCACATCACAGCGGTCGGCGAACCCGCCAAGTATCAGCAGCAGGTGGAAGGCGAAGACGAGGTGGTCAAGGCCGAGTCTCTGCGCATGGAATATGACGCGGCCAAGGACGAGATCATCCTTATCGACAAGGCGGTGCTGATCCAGGGTACGGACCGCTTCAGCAGCGACCGCATCGTCTATGACCGCGCCAAGAGCCAAGTCAAGGCTGGAGCCAGCGCTCAGGGCAAGGAACGGGTGAGAATCACCATCACCCCGGCCAACCGATGACGACCCTGCGAGCGTCGAATCTCGCCAAGAGCTATCGCCACCGAACCGTACTGAATGGCGTCAGCGTCGACGTCGACTCCGGTGAAGTCGTCGGATTGCTCGGACCCAACGGTGCGGGAAAGACCACCTGTTTTTATCTGATCGTGGGTCTCATCTCCTCCGACCAGGGAATCATCGTTCTCGAGGAGCAGGACATCACGCTGCTACCCATGCACGCGCGCGCGCGACGGGGCCTGAGCTACCTCGCGCAGGAGCCGTCGGTATTCCGCAAGCTCTCCGCCCGCGACAACCTCTTGGCCATCCTTCAGACCCGAAAGGACCTAAGCCGACAGGAGAGGAAGAGCCGGGGACTGGAGCTGCTGGAGGAGCTGGGTATCGCCCATGTCTCCGAATCCCTCGCACTGAGCCTCTCGGGAGGCGAGCGCAGGCGCCTGGAGATCGCCCGCGCGCTCGCCGTGGACCCGAAGGTGATGCTGCTCGACGAGCCCTTCGCCGGAGTCGATCCCATCGCGGTGGGTGACATCAAGCACATCGTCGCCCATCTGCGCGGTCGCAACATTGGCGTCCTGATCACGGACCACAACGTTCGCGAGACCCTGGACATCTGCGACCGGGCATACATCATCAACGAAGGCAAGGTGATCGCCGAGGGTACACCGAGCAGCCTCCTGGAGGACAAGGAGGTACGTACTGTCTACCTCGGCGAGAACTTCAAGCTCTGAATGGACTAGAATCGCATCAGTGACATTCAAGTAACGTACCAGATCTGATCCCCCATGAAGCAGTCGATTCAGCTCCGGCTTGGTCAACAGCTGACCATGACGCCGCAATTGCAGCAGGCAATCCGCCTCCTGCAGCTGTCGATGCTGGACCTTCAGCACGAGATTCAGGATGCCCTGGATTCCAATCTCATGCTGGAGGACGCCGAGGAGGCGGAGAAGTTGAACGGCGACCCTGGCACCGAATCCTTGGGCGGTGCATCGGACCAAACACGCGCCGATGCTAACCTGGAGCGGGAAGTACAGCCTGAGACTACACCCATGCCGGACGAACTGCCCGTGGATGCGGAGTGGAGCGATCACTTCGACAGCTACCAGCCAAGCGGTGCCGCGGCGGGGGACGAATCCTCAGAGTTCGACCTCTTCGCCCAGCAAACCAAGGCACCGAGCCTGCAGGACCACCTGCACTGGCAGCTCAATCTGAGCCGACTCGACTCGACCGACCTGGCGGTCGCTACCGCGATCGTCGACTCCATCAACGAGGACGGGTACCTCACCGTAGAGCCGAGGGAGCTGCTGGAGACTCTCGACGACGAGGATCTCTCGATCGAGGAAGTCGAGGCGGTTCTGCACAGGATCCAATCCCTCGATCCCCCCGGCGTGGGGGCGCGCGACCTGCGCGAATGCCTGCTGGTTCAGCTGCGTCAGCTCCCGGAAGATGAGCCGGTGCGTGACCTGGCTATCCGCGTTTGCGAGGACCACTTCGAGGCCCTGTCAAAGAACGACACCGAGAAAATCAGGCGCCAGTTGCGTCTATCGACGGGGGAAATCTCGGAGATCTCCGCCCTGATCCGCTCCCTCCATCCCCGGCCCGGCACCTTGATTGCCGACACCCAGACCCAGTACGTTGTCCCCGACGTCATCGTGCGCAAGCGGCAAGACGCATGGGGCGTCGAGCTGAATCCGGAAACAGCGCCTAAACTGAGAGTAAACCCCGACTATGCCAAGCTTGTACGGCGTGCCGACCAGAGCGATGACAACAATTGCCTCAAAAGCCATCTGCAGGAGGCGCGTTGGTTTATCAAGAGCCTGGCCAGTCGCAACGATACGGTGTTGAGGGTGGCCTCGAAGATCGTGGAGCTGCAACGGGATTTTCTCGAGTACGGGGAAGAGGCGATGAAGCCGATGGTCCTGCGCGATGTCGCCGAGGCCCTGGAACTGCACGAGTCCACCGTCTCCCGGGTCACAACACAGAAATACATGTATACGCCGCGTGGTACGTTCGAGTTCAAATACTTCTTCTCCAGTCATGTGGGCACCGCCTCGGGAGGCGAATGCTCGTCGACGGCCATCCGCGCCTTCATTCGCAAGCTGGTAGGGGCCGAAAACCCCGGCAAGCCGCTGAGCGACAGCAAGATCGCAGCCGTTCTAGGAGAGCAGGGCATCAAGGTAGCCCGACGCACGGTCGCCAAGTACCGCGAGGCGATGGGCGTTCCACCCTCGAACGAGCGCAAAAGGCTGGGGTGATCTTTTCTCGACGCGGACCCCGGGGATTCCCCGGTGGGTGCCGCGGCACGGAGCCGCGCAACCGTTTCCGGTCATCGACCTTGACCGGAAATGCAGGGAGTCTGGAAACACCTGTTTCCGGCTTCCGCCGCTGAAACATCTCAGGTAGTCGGGATTTCAGCGGTTCCATCGGAAACATAGGAGTGAAACTATGCAGATTAACCTGACGGGTCACCATGTTGACATCACAGACGCCCTCAAGGGTTATGTAGACAACAAATTTGAACGCCTGTCGCGGCACTTCGACCACGTCCTGAAAGTTCACGTCGTCCTCAGTGTGGAGAAGCTGCGCCAGAAGGCGGAAGCCACGCTGCACATCAACGGAGCCAAGGTCTTCGCCGACTCGGTCCATGAGGACATGTACGCGGCAATCGATGGACTCATCGACAAGCTTGATCGTCAGGTCTTGAAGCACAAGGAAAAAAAGAGCAGTCACCGGGGTAACGGCCACAAGGGAATCGATATGGAATCGGCCTAAGACTCGCGCTTCGTGTCATAATCGGCATGAAGCATCTCGGAGTACGGGCTGCCGGGACCATTGATACCGGTCCCGGCAGCCCTAGCTTGAAGATGCATTGAACCAGAGCGCTTCACCTTCTACCCATCGGGAGCAGCATCCGATGTTTCCCCCCCATTTCATCGCCGCCGACCGCATTGGCAACAGTCTGGAAATCGGCAGCAAGAAACGCCTATTGGAGGCACTCTCCGAGTTCCTCGCAAGCGACCATCCGAGCCTGGACCCGGAGACGGTGTTCGAGCATCTGCTGGAACGCGAGCGCCTGGGCAGCACAGGACTCGGCCACGGCATCGCCCTGCCCCATGCCAGGATGAAGGAGGTAACCGAGGCCGTTGGCGCCTTCGCCCAGCTCCAGGACGGCGTCGACTTCGACGCCATCGACGACAAGCCGGTCGACCTGGCCTTCGCGCTTCTGGTGCCCGAATCGGCCGATGAGATGCATTTGCAGCTCCTCGCGCAGCTGGCATCCATGTTCAACGATCCGCAGCTCCGCCAGGGTCTGCGCGAGGCGTCCTCGTCGGACCAGATCCTAGAGCTCCTCCAGAACCGGGGGAACGTCCCCCGGGAAGCTTGATCTTCGCATAGGATGACACAAGTCCAGACGCTCCGGGACCTCATGGATCGAATCGGCCCGCGGCTCAAGCTGCGCTGGCTGAGCGCGCAACCCGACCCGCCGCAGCCGCTACGCGGTGCGGCCGCTACGATTGCCGGGCAATCCCTGGTCGGCTCGCTGAACTGCATCCACCCCAACCGACTGCAAGTCATCGGTCACCCGGAGCTCGTCTACCTGGCGGATCTGGGACAAACCGCCTATGCCGAGACCATCGAGAAGCTGTTTGCAGGCCGCCCGGCCGGCGTGATCTTCGCCGACGATATCAAGCCCGCACAGATCTTCCTGGACTGGTCGCAGCGCACAGGGACACCGCTACTCGGCTCCCCGGTCGGGGACGGCGAGGTCGTCAGCCACCTACAGTTTTTCCTGACCAACGCCCTGGCGGAGAGGATCACCGTGCACGGCGTGTTCATGGAAGTCCTGGGGATGGGCGTGCTCCTGACCGGTGATCCCGCGATCGGCAAAAGCGAGCTCGCTCTGGATCTAATCAACCGCGGACAGCGGCTGATCGCAGACGATGCGCCGGAGTTCGCGCACGTCGCCCCGGAAACCTTGCATGGATCTTGCCCGCCACTTTTGCGGGACTTTCTCGAGGTGAGGGGCCTGGGCATCCTCAATATCCGGGCCATGTTCGGTGAGAGCGCCGTGCGTCAGAGCAAAAATTTGAATCTAATCGTCGAGTTACGCTCGTTGGATGATGCGGAGCTGGCGGGAATCGATCGTTTGTCGGGAACCCTCTCGGCGCGCTCGATCCTGGGTGTTGCCATACCGGAGGTGACCATGCCCGTCGCGCCCGGCCGCAATCTGGCCATCCTGGTCGAGGCTGCGGTCAGGCACCAGATACTGCGTATCCGCGGATACGACGCCAGTGTGGACTTCACAGAGCGCCAGACCCGCGCCATTGAGAAGGCCCCTCCAATGCCGCTGGGTGGTTTCGAGTGACAACGAGCGATCTCTACCCGAGCGTATTCAAGAAGGCAATGGCCTCCTCGCCGGACACAAGTACCTCATGCAGCCAGCCCGCCCGCACCGGTGCTAGGAGGACCTGCTGGGAATGAGCACCAGAAAGCTGGTCATCGTCAGCGGCTTATCCGGGTCCGGTAAGAGCGTCGCGCTCAATACGCTCGAAGATCTTGGCTACTATTGCATCGACAATCTACCCCTGTTTCTGCTCAAGGAGCTAGCGCTGGGATTGGGGGGCGACGGCGCCCTCGCGAATACCGCGGTAGGCATAGACGCGCGCAATCGCCCCGAGCAGCTGCACGAGCTCCCGGCACTGGTGGAGTCGCTTTGCGATCCTTCCTGTGATTGCCGCGTCATCTTCCTGGAGGCCCAGACCGATACCCTGATCAAGCGCTATAGCGAGACCCGCCGCAAGCATCCCCTGACAGCGCCAAACCGCGCGCTGGCCGAGGCCATCGAGCTCGAGCGCAAGCTGCTGGAGCCGATCCTCAGCGACGCGGACCTGCGCATCGACACCACCCATACCAATGTCCACCAGCTGCGCGATCTGGTGCGCGAGCGCCTCGGAGAGGACACCCCGCACCAGGTCTCGCTGTTGATCCAGACCTTCGGATTCAAGCACGGCGTACCCCAGGACGTGGATTTCGTTCTGGACGTGCGGTGCCTGCCCAACCCTCATTGGCAACCGGAGCTGCGCCCTCTGACGGGCCTGGACCCGCAAGTGGCCCGGTTTCTGGAAGACTCGAAGGAGGTCGGTGAGATGCGCGAGGATCTGGCACAATTTTTCGACCGCTGGATCCCGCGATTCGAGGCCGACGGCCGAAGCTATCTGACGGTCGCAATCGGATGCACCGGCGGCCAGCACCGTTCCGTGTACATGGGCGAGCAGCTCAGAAGGCACTTCGAGGAGACCGGGCGCAAGGTCATGGTCCGCAACAGGGAGTTGTCATGACCGTCGCCCTGCTGCTCATCACCCACAACGACATCGGGGCCGCGCTGCTGAGCACGGCATCCAGAATGCTGGGGAGCTGTCCCCTGCAGGCCAGGACTCTGGCCGTCACGGAAGAATGCGAGCCCGATCAAATGCGGACCCGCGCCCGCGAGATCGCAGAGCACATCGACACCGGGGACGGGGTGCTCGTGCTCACGGACATGTTTGGCTCCACGCCTTCCAATATCGCCAACGGACTGCACATCGACGTCAGGTGCCAGGTGCTTGCAGGCGTCAATCTCTCCATGGTCGTACGCGTGCTCAACTATCCCGCCCTCTCTCTGCCGGACTTGGCCGCCAAGGCGTTGAGCGGGGGCAAAGACGGGGTCCTGATCTGCCCCTCACGAGACCGGGGCCACGCGCCATGATTCGCAAAGAGGTCGAGATCATCAACAAGCTGGGCCTGCACGCCCGGGCAGCCGCCAAGCTGGTCACCTGCGCGGGAAGCTTCGCCAGCCATGTTCAGGTGGAACGGGACGGGCAGCGGGTAAACGGCAAGAGCATCATGGGAGTAATGATGCTCGCCGCTTCCCAGGGAACCCGGGTAACCCTCCTGGTGGACGGCGAGGACGAAAAGTCCGCATGTGCGGCACTGGCACAGCTCATTGCCAACCGCTTCGGGGAGAACGAATGACTCTGTCCTGCTGCGGTCTCGGTGTCGCCACCGCCCAGGCGATCGCGGTAGGCCCCGCCTTCCTGCTGGACCGGGGTCCCTTGGCGGTCGCCCCGAGCAACGTGAGCCCGGACGAGGCCACCGCGGAACTGGCGCGACTCGAGGAGGCCCTGGCGGCGGCACAGCGGGCTCTGCGTTCCGTTCGCAGCCAGATTCCAGTCTCGACCCCCGTCGACGTCACCGAGTTCATCGACTCGCACCTGCTCATGCTCGAGGACGCCGCCCTCGTAGACCCTGCCCGGCAGCTGATCCGGGAGCAGCTTTTCAGCGCCGAGTGGGCGCTTGAGCATCACCGGGCAAGCCTGGTGAAGGTCTTCGAGGAGATGGAAGACCCGTACCTTCGCAGCCGCCGGGACGACGTGGACCACGTGGTTCAGCACGTTCTGAGCTTTCTCCTGGGAGGGCGGACATCGGACACGGACGAGGAAGCGGATCTCGGCGGCTGCGTCATCATCGCCCACGACCTCTCTCCCGCAGACACGGTGGTGCTGCGCCACCGCGGGGTCGCGGCCTTCGTTACCGAGTACGGCGGTCCCATGTCCCATACCGCCATCCTGGCGCGCAGCCTGAACATCCCCGCCGTTATGGGCGCACGCAACGTCACCAGCTACTTTCGCCAGGGCGAGACCGTTGTTGTCGACGGCGAGAACGGCGTCGTGCTGGCGGACGCCGACGCGGGCATCCTAACCCACTACCGGCAACGGGTGCAGACGCTGGTGGAACGCCGCAACCGGCTACAGCTTCTGGCCACGGAGCCATCGGTCAGCGCCGACGGCATCCCAGTGAGTCTGCTCGCCAATCTGGAGCTGCCCGAGGATACAGTCGCCGCCTGTTCCAGCGGAGCGGCCGGCGTCGGTCTGTACCGAACCGAGTTCCTGTATATGAATAGGGAGACCCTGCCTGACGAAGAGGAGCATCTTGCGGCCTACCTGGAAGTCTTGCGCGGTCTCAACGGGATTCCGGTCACCATACGCACCCTGGACCTGGGCGTGGACAAACAGGTGGACAGCAATCCGGCCAGCTGCCCACCGGTATGCAACCCGGCCCTCGGACTGCGCGCCATTCGCTTGTGCCTGAAAGAGCCCGATCTGTTTCGTCCCCAGCTGCGCGCTATTCTGCGCGCGTCCGCGTTCGGTCCCATGCGGATGATGGTCCCCATGTTGTCCAGCATGAAGGAGCTCAACACGGTGCTGTCTCTGATCGAGCAGGTACGCCAGGACCTCAAGCGTGAGGGGCTGAGCTTCGATCCGCACATGCCTGTCGGCGGTATGATCGAAGTACCGGCAGCGGCCCTGTCAGCAAAGGCCTTCGCCCGGCGGTTGGATTTTCTGTCCATCGGAACGAACGATCTGATCCAGTACACCTTGGCCATCGACCGCATCGACGACACCGTCAGCTATCTCTACGACCCCTTGCACCCGGCGATACTGCGCCTGATCCGAATGACCATCGAGGCGGGAGCCGCCCGCGGGATTCCGGTATCCATGTGCGGAGAGATGGCGGGGGATCCGCGTTTCGTGCGTGTGCTGCTGGGGCTTGGGCTGCGCGAGCTCAGCATGCAGCCCGGCTCCCTGCTGGAAATCAAGGAGATCGTACGCAGCTCTGACATCGGCGCACTGGAGCACGCGACCCGAGACCTGTTCACGCGAATGGATGACGAGGACCCGGAACGGCTGGTTGATGCCATCAACCGCATCGACTCCTGAGCAATGCCGCGATTTTCTTGGATAGCTCGAGCTCGACCGAACGCATCTCCACCGCTCCAACAAGGTCCCTGATCTGGGTAACCGCCATCCCCGGATAGCCGCAAGGATTGATCCGGGAGAAGGGCTCCAGGTCCATGTCCACATTCAACGCCAGCCCGTGGAAACTGCAACCGCGCCGCACCCGCAGCCCGACGGCGGCGATCTTGGCATCTCCCACATAGACACCGGGCGCCGCGGGGCGGGCGACGGCCTCGATGCCATAGCCGGCGAGTAGGTCGATGACGGACTGCTCCAACAACCGGACCAAGCTCTTTACGCCTAGACCGGCACGGCGCAGGTCCAGCAGCAGGTAGGCGACGAGCTGGCCCGGTGCGTGATAAGTGACCTGGCCTCCGCGGTCGATCTGAATGACCGGAATTCCGCCCGGATCCAAGATGTGCTCCGGGCGCCCGGCCTGACCCTGGGTGTAGATTGGGGGATGCTCCAAGAGCCAGAGCTCATCGGGTGTGCCCGGGCCGCGCTCGTCGGTGAAGGACTGCATGGCCCGCCAAGTGGGCTCATAGTCGCTGATACCGAGCCGTCGGACCAGCAGGGTCTCCACACCGTTCATCCTAAAAACGGCATTTAGCCGCTTATGAACGAAAATTTGCAGTTCATTCAGCAATTCCTGAGCTAGAGGGCCCAGACCACCTTGTCGTGCGCGCTGAGGTCCCGATAGATGGCGTCGAGCTGGGCCTTGCTGGTGGCCTCGATCACGACGGTGACGGAGACCCACTTGCCACCGCTGCTCTGGCGCGTTGCGATAGCGCCCTCGTTAAGGTCGGGTGCATGGCGGCGCACGATCTCGACCACCAGGGTATCGAAGTCTTCCCCCGCCTTGCCCGCGGCCTTGATCGGGAAGCGGCAGGGGAATTCCAGCAGGGTTTCCTGGTCCTGCGGCATCTGCTTTTCTCCCCTCACCCCCGCCCTCTCCCCCGAGGGACGAGGGGGATGATGGGAAACGCATCCGGCGCACTCCTCATGATATTCAAGCCTTGTACGCCTGAAACAGCGCATCCAGGCGCTTCCACATGGCTCCGGGCACACCTTCTCCCACGGGCACACCGTCGAGACGGGTGACGGGCTGCACCTCGCGGCTGGAGCTGGAGATCCAGATCTCGTCCGCTGTTTTCAGCTCGCCTGCCGCGATGTCCCGCTCCGCGCAGGGAACCCCCTCTCGCCGAACCAGCTCCAACACCAGGTCCCGGGTCACGCCCGGCAGGACCTGGTTGCTCTTTGGCGGCGTAAGGATCTCTCCATCCTTGACCAGGAAGGGGTTGGTGGATGAGCCCTCGGTCAACAACCCGTCACGGATCAGGATGGACTCTCCGGCACCCGCGTCCTCCGCCTGCTGGCGCAGCAGCACATTTCCCAGCAGGGCGATGGCCTTGATATCACAGCGGTGCCAACGGTTGTCCTCCAGGCTGATGGCCGCGATCCCGTGCTCAGCGATCGAAGGGTCGCGCGGCTTGGCGTTCCAGGTCATGACGAACACCGTAGGCTCGGACCCTTGCGGAAACAAATGGTTGCGGGCCGGGTCCAGGCCCCGAGTCACCTGCAGATAGATGAGCTGATCAAGCTCCGACGTCGGCGTCGGCGTCGGCGTCGGCGAGGTCAAGCGCTGGAAGATCCCCTCCCAGGCATCGCGCTGCAGGGGGTTTTCCATGCGGATCGAGTGCAGGCTGTTGTCGAGCCTATCCAGATGCTGGGTCAGGCGAAAGGGGCGCCCGGCGTAAACGGGGATCACCTCGTAGACACCGTCCCCAAAAAGAAAGCCTCGATCCATGACCGGGACTCGGGCCTCTTCAAGAGGCATGAATTCGCCGTTGAGATAGACCTCGCCCATGTCAGAACCACTGCAGGATCGAGTCCTTGGCCTTCTGCAACAATCCGCCCTCTGCCACCTCCTGTAACGCGACCAACGGGACGCGTCGAACCTCCTGGCCCTCCAAGCTGATGCCGATGTAGCCTACCGAGGCCCCCTTGGCGATAGGTGCGGAGATGTCGGGATCCTTCACCAGCTGTGCGGCGAGCTTGTCGTACTTGCGCCGGGGGATGGTCACGTAAACATCCTCGGCAGGACCCACGGGCAGGTCTTCGATATCCCCCATCCAGACGCGCAGCGTCTGCACCGGCTCGCCTCCCGGATAGAGCTTGTGGGTCTCGTAGAAGCGAAATCCATAGTTGAGCAACGCCAGACTGGCTCGGGCGCGGGCCTCTTCTCCCTTGGTGCCCATGATGACCGACGTCAGGCGCATGCCGTCGCGCTTGGCCGAGGCCACCAAGCAATAACCCGCCGCTTCCGTGTGCCCCGTCTTGACCCCGTCCACGGATTCGTCGCGCCACAGGAGGCGGTTGCGGTTCGGTTGCTTGATGCCGTTGAAGACGAACTCCTTGTCGGCATACCAGGCGTAGTATTGGGGAAACTCACGGATGCTTGCCGCGGTGACCAGGGCCATGTCTTGTGCCGTGGTGTAGTGATCCTCATGGGGCAGGCCGGTTGCATTCACAAAGTGGGTGTCCCTCATCCCCAGGCGCTCGGCATGGGTGTTCATCAGCTCCGCAAAGGTCTCCTCGCTGCCGGCGATGTGCTCGGCCAGGGCCACGCTGGCGTCGTTTCCGGACTGAACGATCATGCCCTTGAGCAAGTCCTCCAGGGACACCTTCTTGCCCACCTCGATGAACATCTTCGAGCCACCGGTGCGCCAAGCCTTCTCGCTGACGAGAACCTGGTCTTCGAGCGTCAGATTGCCTCCTGCCAGCTCCCGAAACACCACGTAGGCGGTCATTATCTTGGTCAGACTCGCCGGCTCCAGGCGCTCACCGGCATTGGACTGTGCAAGCACGGTCCCGCTGTTGTGCTCAACCAGTAGGTAACCCTTGGCGGCCAACTCCGGCGGATCGGGGATGGGTATCTCGACCGCCGCCGGAGCAGAGCCTGGAGTCGGACGGTCCATCGTGGGTGTTTCCTCCGCCAGCACCAGGGCTGAGAAGGGGACGAGCAAGACCAGGGCTTGGAAGAAATGCTTCATTGGCTAAGATCGCTCAGGGGACTGTGCCAAAGAGAAGGGGCGCGGACGCGCCCCGATGAGTGATGTCATCTTAAACCCGTGCGCCGGGTTACTCTAGAACAATGTGCGAGCTCTTCAGGCCCAGAGAGGCGAGCCGCTGAGACACGTCTTTCGCCGTGCTGCGCGAATCCAGCGGTCCCACCTGGACCTTGTAGGGCGTCGCTGTCGTTCCGGCTGCGGTGCGCACCTGGACCGTCTCGGCGACGTTTTCCGCCAGGCGGCGCCTGAGCTGCTCGGCGTTCGTACGGCTACCGAAGGCACCCACCTGCAGATACATCGAAGAGCCGGATGCGTTCCTGGGCGTCACCTTGGCGCTGGCCACGGCGACCTCAGGTTTGGGCGTGGGCGTTTGCACCTTTGCCACCTGTACCGGCGCCTTCCGGGCGCGCGCGACCGTCTTCGACTTCTTCTCGGGCGAGGTCGTTTGGGCGACGACCGCCGACTTGCGCGCCGGGGGCTTCGCTTTGCTCGTGCCGCCGGCCGAAGCGAGAAACTCGCTCTTCGGGGCCGATTCCGGACGGCTCGGATCGATGGCCCTGACCTCGACCATGGCCGTCCCCTTCGCCACTACCCCGAGCTTCTTTGCCGCCGAGTAGGACAGGTCGATGACGCGATTACCGTGGAAGGGCCCACGATCGTTGATCTTGACCACCGCGCTGCGCCCGTTCTTCACATTGGTCACCCGGGCATAGGTGGGAAGCGGCAGGGTCTTGTGCGCCGCCGTCATGGCGTACATGTCGTAGCGCTCGCCGCTGCTGGTCTTGCGACCGTGGAACTTCTTGCCGTACCAGGACGCAAGCCCCCGCTCCACGTGCCCGTCGCTCCTGGACTTGGTGTGGTAGCGTTTGCCGAAGACCACATAGGACTTTGGATTGCCGTACTTGCTCTTGGGCTCGACCTTGGGTACCGCATCCGGGATACCCGAGATGTCCTGCGAATCCTTGTCGACTGTGCTGGAGCAGCCGGACAGAAGTCCGACCAGGCCGCCAAGCAGGAGCAGCAGGCGCAAGTCCGCCCCCAAATCCATCATCGGTCGCTGCGATCGTTGTTCTTTGCGCATGGTCATTCCCCAAACCCCACGGTTCTGTCGCGGTCGGTCCGCTTCTTTCCACCCTTCTCGTCACCCTTCGCGTAAGCGGCCTGAATCTCGCGGCTGAGCTGATACACCGCCATCGCGTAGAGATTGCTGTGGTTGTACCGCGTGATGGCGTAAAAGTTCTTCATACCCAACCAGTACTCCGGCTCCGGAGCATCGAGCCGAATCAGGGTCACCCTGGTGGATGACGGCAGCGGATCGATGGTGGTCACACCCGCGGCTTGGAGCCTGCTCCAGTTGGTCCCCGGCTTTTTCGGCTTCTTGCCGGCCACCGGCACCCCCTTAGGCTCCCTCCCCGGGACCTTGGCCTCAACGGCCACCGGCTCCCCTCGCGTCCAGCCATGGCGCTGGAAGTAGCTGCCCACGCTGCCGATGGCGTCCGCGCTGCTCTCCCATAGATCCCGCCGGCCGTCCTTGTCGAAATCCACGGCGTAGGCCCGGTAGCTCGAAGGAATGAATTGGGGCATGCCCACCGCCCCGGCGTAGGAACCCGTTACCTTCAGCGCGTCCACCGACTCTTCACGCGTCAGGAGCAGGAACTGCTCGAGCTCCTTGCGGAAGAAATCGGCCCGCTTGGGATAGGAGAAGCCCAAGGTGCTCAGGGCATCGATGACGCGGTGCTTGCCCCGGTTGGCGCCATAATTGCTCTCGACGCCTATGATAGCGGTGACGATCTGCGGCGGCACGCCGTATACCGACTGTGCGCGCTCAAGGAGCTCCCGGTTCTCGCGCCAGAAGGCGGCACCGCCCTGAATGCGCTTCTCTGTCAGGAAGATGCGCCGGTACTTATACCAGGGTTTGGCTTCGTAAGGCCGGCGCATGGCATTGATGACGTCCTGGCTGTACATCGCCTGCCCCATCAGAGCGGCGATCTCGCTCTTTGCGAAGCCGTGCTTGCGCGTCATGTCGGCAGTGAATTGCATCATGCCGGAGCGATAGCTGGCCGGCTCCCCCGCCGACGCCGTCAACGCCACCAAGGCGGCCAGCACTGAAATACACACACCCAACAATCGCATCGCCTTGCTAAAAAGCTCCAGACACGCTTCACGCGCATTATTACAAAGTTTACAGAACTTTCTAGGAACGAAGCAATTTTCTGTGTGTATGTATGGACATAAGGATGCCGAAGCCGGCCATGATGGTCACCAGGGAGGTGCCGCCGTAGCTCACCAGCGGCAGGGGTACCCCCACTACCGGCAGAAGTCCCGTGACCATTCCGGTGTTGACGAACAGGTAGACGAAGAACACCAGCGTAAGCCCGCCTGCGAGCAAGCGCCCATAGGTTTCCTGCGCCCGGGTGGCGATGTAGAGCCCGCGCACGATGATGAACAAATACATCGCTAGCAGGACCAGGATGCCCGTCAGCCCGAACTCCTCGCCCAGGACCGCGAAGATGAAATCCGTCGACCGCTCTGGCAGAAACTCCAGATGCGACTGGGTCCCGTTCATCCACCCCTTGCCATAGACCCCGCCTGAGCCGATGGCGATCTTGGACTGGATGATGTGATAGCCGGCTCCGAGGGGGTCGTTCTCAGGGTTGAGAAAAGTAAGCACTCGCTGGCGCTGGTAGGGGCGCATGAAGTACCAGAGCGCTGGTGCCAGGGCGGCGGCGGCCACCCCCAGCAGAAGGATCAGCCGCCACCTCAGACCCGCCAGGAACAACACCATGGCCCCGGCGCTGGCTACCAGCAGCGCAGTGCCCAGGTCCGGCTGACGGGCGATGAGCAGCACCGGGACCGCCGTCAGCAACGCCGCCCACAGGACCCGCAGCCCGCTGGGGGGCAGCGGCCTCTCGGCGAGGTACCAGGCGATCATCATGGGCACCGCGACCTTGAGCAGCTCCGAAGGCTGGAAACGCACCACCCTCAGGTCCAGCCAACGCTGGGCGCCCTTTCCGATCTCCCCCATCACCAGCACGCCCACCAGCATGACCACGCCCAGCCCGAACAGGGGCGGCGACCAGCGGCGCAGCTCCGACGGCGGGATCTGGGCGACGACAAACATGACCAGGAAGGCGATCCCGAGCCGGATCATCTGCCGGTCGAGCTTGTCCGGGTCCTGGTCCGTGGCGCTGAACAGCAACAGCAGGCCGCAGCCGCACAAGAGCAGCAAGCCGATCAACAGCGGCAGATCCAGGTGTATCCGCGCCAGGGGACCCGCGCTGATTGCCACCGGCGCGCTGTCGAGACTGGAGCCGTACGATCTATCCGCCACTTGCGCCCTCCTCCTGCCCGGGTTTCGGCTCGGGCTCGGCGGGCATGCCACGCAGCAGATAGGCATCCATCACTTGGCGGGCGACGGGCGCGGCCACGGAGCCCCCGTGGCCGCCGTTCTCCACGATCACCGCAACGGCGATACGCGGGTCCTGCACGGGCGCGAAGGCGACGAACAGGGCGTGGTCGCGCATGCGCTCGGCCACCTCGGACTCGCGGTAGCGTTCTTTCTGACCCAGGGTGAAGACCTGGGCGGTACCCGTCTTGCCGGCGATGCGGTAGGCGTCCGTCCGGATACGCTTAGCGGTACCCGAGTCGGTGTGCACCACCGCGGTCATGGCGGCGATCACATCGTCGATGTTTTCCGGGAAGAGCTCCAGCTTACGAACCACCGCCGGGATCTCGCGCTCCGCCTCCGACCCCGGCACCTCGGTGGCGCGGGCGACGCGGGGCTGGACGTAGCGGCCGCGGGCCGCCAGGGACGCCGTCGCCGCGGCGAGCTGCAAGGGAGTGGCCAGGTAGGCGCCCTGGCCGATTCCGATGATCAGGGTCTCGCCGGGAAACCAGGGCTCGTTACGTGCGCGCTGTTTCCACTTTTTGGAAGGCAGCAGCCCGCCAAGCTCTCCTGAGACGTCGATACCGGTGCGTGCGCCGAATCCGAAGCCACCAAGAAAATCGTGCAGCCGGTCTATGCCGATGTCGTGGGCAAGGCCGTAGAAATAGACGTCGCAGGATTGGACTATGCCCTTCTGCAGCGCCACCGTCCCGTGTCCCCAGCGCTTCCAGCACCGATACTTGTGGCTGTGCCCGGGGAGCTGATAGAAGCCCGGACACCACTTGTTCTCGGCCGGGCCGACGACCCCGGTCTCCAGCCCCCCCAGACCCACGAACGGCTTGATCGTGGAGCCCGGAGGGTACTGACCACGGATGGCGCGGTTGAACAGGGGCTTGTCGGGCGAATCCCGCAGGGCCTTGTAGTCCTCCGTTCCTATGCCTTCCACGAACAGGTTGGGATCGAAGCCGGGGCGGCTGACCAGGGCCAGGACACCACCCGTGCGCGGGTCGATTGCCACCACGGCGCCGCGGCGGTCGCCCAGGGCGGCTGCCGCATCCTGCTGTAGACGGATGTCCAGATACAGCTTGAGATCCTTCCCGGCCTCCGGCGGCTGACTCTCCAAGACCCGCAGCACGCGACCCCTGGCGTTCACCTCCACCTGCTGGTATCCGACGCTGCCGTGCAGCAGATCCTCGTACGCCTTCTCAACGCCTCCCTTGCCAATGTAGTCAGTGCCGGCGTAGTCCGATGCGTCGATACTCTCCAGCTCCTTCTCGTTGATGCGCCCCACGTAGCTCAGCACGTGGGCCGTGTGCTCGCCGAGAGGATAGGAGCGCAGGAGATGGGCACGCACGTCCACCCCCGGGAAACGGTGGCCATTGACGGCGAATCGGGCCACCTCCTCCTGGTCGAGATTGGTGCGGATCGGCACCCCCTCGAAGCGCCGCCGTTGATTGCGCATTCGCTCGAAACGCTGCCGGTCCTTCTCGCCAATGTCGACGATCCGCCCCAGCTCAGCGATTGTGGCATCCAGGTCCTCCACAGTCTCGATGGTGATCTCCAATGAGTAGGAAGGGAAATTGTTCGCCAGGAGGATACCGTTGGCGTCGTAGATCAGGCCGCGGGTGGGCGGCAGGGGCTCGAGCTTTACCCGGTTATCCTGGGAGAGGGTCGAGAAGTGCTCATGGCTCTCGACCTGCAACTGCACAAGCCTCCCCGCCACTAGGAGCATGGCGGCAAAGACCAGGACGCCGGCGATAACGGCCCGGTCGGTGAAGAGCCGGCTCTCCCCCGTGTGGTCTTTGAAGGTCGACTCCACCACGGACGTCTCTACCCCCTGATCAAGCCACGGCGAAGCGCCGGCGCAGGTCCCGCAACAGGACGAACAGCCAGGGCCAGAGCAGCATGCCGACAACGGTGGGCATCCAGTACCAGAGCGTCGGCGTGGGCTGGCCGGTGGCGCCGATCACCCACAGGGCCAACAGACGCTCCACCAGCAACAGCACCCATACGGATACCGCCTGCTGCAGATAAGGGAAAACGCGGATGCGCGCATGCAACTCGACCGCGAGATAAACCACTACGGACAGGCTCAGAGCATGCTGACCGAGCACGGTCCCCGTCGTTACATCCAGCACCAGGCCCACGCTCCAGGCCCAGAGCACGCCGACCCTGGAAGGAAGTGCAAGGGCCCAGTAGACCAGCGTCATGGCCACCCACTGGGGGCGAAGCTCCTGCGCCCACTCCGGCATTGGCAGGATGGTCAGGAACAGGGCGATCACCAGTGTAGCCAGGATGACCCGGGCCCCGTTGCGCCGCGTTTCGCTCATTGCCGCTCCTGTGCGCCGTCACCCATTTTTTTCTCGGCACTCCCAGTCAGGGCCTCCTCCAGCAGCGCCGGCGGCAGGGTCCAGACCAGCAAGACCTCACGGCTGCGGTCCAGGCTGGCGGTGGGCTCAGCGATCACGGTGGCGAAGGGCTTGCCCGGCTCCTGCCGAACCTCGGCCACCCGCGCGACCGGATAGCCCGGTGGAAAGTGCCCGCCGAGCCCTGAGGTCACCAGCAGGTCCCCGACCTGCACGTCCGCGTTCTTCGGCAGATGGGGCAACTCCAACCGATCGACGAACCCGGTGCCCTGGGCCACCGTGCGCAGCCCGTTCCGGTTGACCTGCACGGGAAGCCCGTGGCTGGCGTCGGTGATCAGAAGCACGGTGGCAGACAGGGGATTGACCCGCACCACCTGGCCCATGACCGCATTGGCATCCAGCACGGGTTGGCCGACGAAGACCCCGGAGGAGGACCCTTTGTTCACCAGGACCTGCTGGCGGTAAGGATCCAGGTCTACCGACAGGAGCTCGGCAATCAGAACTCGATCGCCGATTTTGAATGATGACCCCAACAAGTCGCGCAGGCGCATATTCTCCCCCTCCAGGGCCTCGAACTGCTGCAGCCGCGCCTTGAGGACCAGATTGTCCCGGCGCAGGAGCTCGATACGCGCGCGCAACTCCTCCTCCTTGGCCATGTGGCCCTGGACCTTGCGAGCCAGCATCCCGGGAAGGCTGGCCAGGTAGTGCAGGGGGTAGACGGCGACGGAAAGCGTGGCGCGCAGGGCATCGAGATGATGGTAGCGGTGATCGGCCAGGATCAAACCGACGGAGAGCGCCGCCGCGAGCAGGACGCGGAAGGTCGGCGACGGGCCCTGTACGAAGAGAGGTTTGATGGCCGGATACCGTCAAAAAAAAAAGGAACGAGGGTCGGGATGGGGGGGGGGACTCCGACCGCACCATCGCCACTACCAGCACCGCAGATCCTGGCCTGCTACTCCGTTGCGAACAGATCCAGTCCGCGCTCGTCGATCATCTCCAGGGCCTTGCCGCCGCCACGTGCGACGCAGGTCAGCGGGTCCTCGGCCACCAGCACTGCCAGTCCTGTCTCCTCCTCCAGCAGGCGATCGATGTCCCGCAGCAAGGCGCCGCCGCCGGTCAGCACGATGCCCCTCTCGGCCACGTCGGCACCGAGCTCCGGGGGCGTCTGCTCCAGGGCTATCTTCACTGCCTCGGTGATGCCCGACAGGGGCTCCTGCAGGGCCTCCAGGATCTCGTTACTGTTGAGGGTAAAGCCGCGGGGAATGCCTTCGGCCAGGTTGCGGCCGGTTACCTCGATCTCCAACACCTCGTTGCCGGGGAACGCCGCGCCGATCTCGTGCTTGATGCGCTCGGCGGTCGCCTCGCCGATCAGAGTGCCGTAATTGCGGCGCACGTAGTTGATGATGCCGTCGTCGAAGCGGTCGCCGCCGATGCGCACCGAGTTCGAATAGACGATTCCGTTCAAGGAGATGACCGCCACCTCGGAGGTGCCGCCGCCGATGTCCAACACCATGGAACCGCGTGCCTCGTTCACCGGCAGTCCGGCACCGATGGCGGCGGCCATGGGCTCCTCGATGAGATAGACCTCCCGAGCGCCCGCGCCGGCCGCGGATTCCTTGATGGCCCGGCGCTCCACTTGGGTGGAGCCGCAGGGAACGCAGATCAGCACCCGCGGGCTGGGGCGGATCATCCGGCTCTGGTGCACCTTGTGGATGAAGTACTGGAGCATTTTCTCCGTGACCGTGAAGTCGGCGATGACGCCGTCCTTGAGTGGACGGATAGCGGTGATGTTCTGGGGCGTTCGGCCGAGCATCTGCTTGGCCTCCTCTCCCACGGCGGCTACCGACTTGGGGCCTCCCGTGCGGTCCTGCCGGATGGCCACCACCGAAGGCTCGTCCAGCACGATGCCCTGTCCGCGGGTGTAGATGAGCGTGTTGGCGGTTCCAAGATCGATCGACAGATCGTTGGAGAACATCCCTCGAATGCGTCGGAGAAACATCAAGCAGTTACCTTGGAAGATAAAACGGGAGTCGCGCTGGATTTTCTGAAAGCATCAAGACCCGCTCCAGCAAGTCGCTCAGACATCGGAGAGCGGCACAAAATCAGCTAAACACTTATATTTCAATTGGTTATTAAACAACCAATGAGCGCAACTACCGATGCGATCACACCATTGCGCGGCGGCCGCAATCCCTGGATTTTGCGGGTGGGCTATTTAAGACGGGTAATCTAGCAATGCGGAACCGGATGGGCAAGGCAGGTTTGCGGCCGTCGATGCGATGCGGGGCTCATAGGATCGACACCCCGAGTATGCTATTTTTGGATGTTTACGAGTCAAAGAGCCTGCCCTTGCGGCGGCGCCTTCCGCACACCTCATTCCGGGTTGAGCGTATGTCACTTGATCGCACCGACGTAGAAAAGATCGCACACCTGGCACGGCTCGCCGTCTCCGACGACGAAAAGGACCGCTACGCCAGGGATCTATCGAAGATCCTGGGTCTGGTGGAGCAAATGAACGCGGTGGACACGGACCAAGTCACCCCCATGGCCCATCCCCTGCACATGGTACAGCGGCTCCGGGCGGACGAGCCGTCGGAAGCCGATCAACGCGAGCTGTTCCAGGGAATCGCGCCGGCGACCGAGGACGGCCTCTATCTGGTCCCGAAGGTCATCGAGTAGTTCCGCGCCCCAGCCACTCGCCCCATCGGGGACGCCTGAGCCCGAATCCAGGACCTATCACCAATGCACGAGAAAACTATCGCCGAGCTGGCCGCCGGCTTGCGCAGCGGCGATTTCACGAGCCTCGAGCTCACCCGGCACTTTCTAGCACGGATCGAGCGCCTCGACCCGCGACTCAACAGCTTCATCACCGTCAGCGCCGAGGGGGCGTTGGCAGCGGCCGCGCGTGCCGACTCGAAGCTCAGCCAAAGCGAAGGAGGCCCCCTCACCGGCATCCCCATCGCCCACAAGGACATCTTTTGCACCAAGGGAATCCGCACCAGCTGCGGCTCGCGGATGCTGGACCGATTCGTCGCGCCCTATGACGCGACGGTGGTGGAGCGCCTGGAGCAAGCCGGAGCGGTGGTGTTGGGCAAGACCAATATGGATGAATTCGCCATGGGCTCGTCCAACGAGACCAGCTTTTACGGGCCTGTGAAGAACCCCTGGGACGAGCAGTCCGTTCCCGGGGGTTCCTCCGGAGGATCTGCGGCTGCGGTGTCCGCAAGCCTTTGCGCCGCGGCAACCGGCACCGACACCGGGGGATCTATCCGCCAGCCCGCGGCTCTCTGCGGCATCACCGGACTCAAGCCTACCTACGGGCGGATCTCGCGTTGGGGAATGATCGCGTTCGCGTCCAGCCTCGACCAAGCCGGCCCCATGACCCGCACCGCCCGAGATGCCGCCATCATGCTCCAGGCCATGGCCGGTTTCGACCCACGAGACTCCACCAGCGCCGACCAGCCGGTCCCGGATTATTCGCAGGGATTGAACGCCGACTTGGCGGGACTTCGAATCGGCCTGCCGAAGGAGTACTTCGGCGAGGGCCTCGACCCGGACATCGCGGCTTCGGTTCAGACGGCTGTAAAGGAGTACGAGAAGCTGGGGGCGACCGTCATTGAGATCAGCTTGCCCAACAGCCCGTTGTCGGTGCCGACCTACTATGTGGTCGCCCCGGCGGAGTGCTCGTCCAACTTGGCCCGCTTCGACGGCGTGCGTTACGGTCACCGCTGCGAGGACCCGCTGGACTTGGAAGACCTCTATAAGCGCAGCCGCGCGGAGGGCTTCGGCTCCGAGGTCAAGCGCCGCATCATGATCGGCACCTACGTGCTCTCCGCCGGCTATTACGACGCCTACTACCTCAAAGCCCAAAAGCTAAGGCACCTGATCAGCGACGACTTCAAGCGCGCATTCGAGCGGGTGGACGTTGTCATGGGTCCCACCAGCCCCACCACCGCCTTCCCCCTCGGCGACAAGAAAGACGACCCCGTGGCGATGTACTTGAACGACATCTACACCATCGCCACCAACCTCGCGGGCCTGCCCGGCATGTCCATTCCAGCCGCTCCGGCGGGCGGCATGCCCGTGGGCCTGCAGATCGTCGGCAATTACTTTCAGGAAGGGCGGTTGCTCAACGTGGCGCACAGGCTGCAGCGGGCGACGGATTGGCACCTCGCACAGCCAGCTGGGTTTACGTAACCGTTTAGCGCAAGCGCCGAGCATCGGATCGCGACCAGCCCCGACAAATGCAAGCCCTTTGGCTCGAAAACCACCAGATCCGACTGCGCGACGACCTGTCCATCCCCGTACCGGCGGCGGGCGAGGCGCTGGTCCGCGTTCGCCTCGCCGGGATCTGCGCCACGGACCTGGAGCTAACGCGCGGGTACTATCCGTTCGCGGGGATACCGGGGCACGAATTCGTCGGCGAGATCGCCGAAGCCGCCGGCGCACCGGAGCGGGTGGGCGAACGCGTGGTCGGAGAGATCAACATCGGTTGCGGCACCTGCGGCACCTGCCTGGCGGGCCGCCGCAACCATTGCGAGCGGCGCGAGGTGCTCGGTATTCGTGGCCGCAACGGCGCCTTCGCGGAATACCTCACACTGCCACTGGCCAATCTGTTTCGAGTTCCGGATCGAGTACCGGACGAGCTCGCCGTCTTCTGCGAGCCCATCGCCGCGGCCCTGCGTATCCAGGAGCAGCGGCCCATCATTCCGGCAGAGCGGGTGCTGCTGGTGGGTGCCGGCCGCCTGGGACAGCTGATCGCGCTCACGCTGACATCGGCGGATTGCAGGCTGACGGCCATAGCGCGCCACCCGCGCCAAAGGGAGCTGCTGGAGGCCATCGGCGTTGCCTGGGCGGACGAGGCGATCGTCAAGAAGCGCACATGGGACCTGGTCATCGATGCCAGCGGCAACCCCGGCGGGTTCGATCTCGCCTGCCGGAGCGTGCGCCCCGGCGGCACCCTCGTCCTGAAGAGCACCTACGCAGACCGCGCCCGGGTAGACCTCTCACAGCTGGTGGTCGACGAGGTCACGCTGCTCGGCTCCCGTTGCGGGGCCTTCGCGCCGGCGTTGGACCTGCTGAAGCGCGGGCTCGCCGATCCTCGTCCTTTGATCGACGCCCGTTATCCCCTGACGCGGGCCATAGAGGCATTCGAGCACGCCACCCGCCCCGGGGTGTTAAAGATCCTGGTGGAACCTGTGTAGGAGCCTAGCAAAACTGCGCCTTGCCCTTCCCCCCCTCGCCGGCCCACAATTTGCTTTCATTCGCGACCATACCCCATCATCCAGAGAACACAGGTCCAGACGCCATGCAATGGGAAACCGTCATCGGGCTGGAGATACACACCCAGCTCGCCACCAGATCCAAGATCTTTTCCGGTGCTCCCACCGCCTTCGGTGCCAAGCCCAACACCCAGGCCTGCGCGGTGGACCTGGGGCTGCCCGGCGTCCTGCCCGTGCTCAACAAGGGTGCGGTGACCCTCGCAGTGCGATTCGGCAAGGCCATCGACGCCGAGATCGCCGAACGCTCTATCTTTGCACGCAAGAATTATTTTTACCCGGACCTGCCCAAGGGCTACCAGATCAGTCAATACGAGCTGCCGGTGGTGGGCAGGGGCCGGGTGGAGATCGTGCTCGACGACGGCGCAGTCAAGCAGATCGGCGTCACCCGCGCCCACTTGGAGGAGGACGCGGGCAAGTCGCTGCACGAAGATTTCCACGGGCTCACCGGCATCGACCTGAACCGCGCCGGCACCCCGCTGCTGGAGATCGTCTCCGAGCCGGACATGCGCTCGCCGCAAGAGGCCGTCGCCTATGCGAAGAAGATCCACCAGATCGTGCGCTGGATCGGCATCAGCGACGGCAACATGCAGGAGGGCTCCTTCCGGGTGGATGCGAACGTCTCGATGCGCCTGAAGGGCGAGGAGAAATTCGGCACCCGCGCCGAGATCAAGAACATCAACTCCTTCCGTTTCCTCGACAAGGCCATCCGCTTCGAGATCGAGCGCCAGATCGACGTCATCGAGGGCGGTGGCAAGGTGGTCCAGGAGACCAGGCTCTACGACGCGGACAAGGACGAGACCCGCTCCATGCGCACCAAGGAAGAGGCCAACGACTACCGCTATTTCCCGGACCCGGACCTGCTCCCGCTGGCCATCGACCAAACCTTCATCGACCAGGCGACGAGCGATCTGCCGGAGCTCCCGGACGCCAGGCGCCAGCGTTTTCGGGACCGATACAGCCTGTCCGACTATGACGCCAACCTGCTCACCTCCAGTCGGGACATGGCGGACTACTACGAGACCGTGGCCGACGGAACGGGAGACGCCAAGCTGGCCGCCAACTGGGTCAACGGTGAGTTGGCAGCGTCCCTGAACAAGGCAGGGAAGGAGATCGGCGAGAGCCCGCTAACCGCACAGATGCTGGTCGGACTCATCAAGCGTATCCAGGACAAGACCGTCTCCGGCAAGCTCGCCAAGCAGGTCTTCGAGGCCATCTGGAATGGCGAAGGGGACGCGGACGCCGTTATCCAGGCCAAGGGATTGAAGCAGATCACGGACACGGGAGCCATCGAGGCCGTCGTCGACGAAATCATGGCGGCCAACAGCGCACAGGTGGAGCAATTCCGCAGCGGCAAGGAAAAGGTCTTCGGCTTCTTCGTCGGCCAGGTGATGAAGGCCACCAAGGGCAAGGCCAATCCGCAGCAGGTCAACGCCCTTTTGAAGGCGAAGCTCAAGGGCTAGGTCGCAAGGAGTGCAGCCACGGTGACTCGGATGAGAATAGGATGGGACGGTAGTGCACTATCGGGGTTCCAACTGTTCGCAGGGCTTTCGGCGCAGGAACTGGACGTCATCGCGAGGCGCGGGGTACTTGAAAACCCAATGGCTCCCGCGGCAGCCCTCCGCCGAAACTCGATTGCGGGAAACAAGCCCGACGCGGGGCGCTGAAGTACACTAGGGCAATTTCCATCGATCGCCCGAATCAGTCTCGCAAGCTTGCTCGGGAACCGAGAGCGCGCCCTGTACCTGGCTAGCTTCCGAGACACCAGACCCCGCGAACGACGCCGAAACGAAGGAGAAAAGATGGCATCTCACAGCCGCAAGACGGAACAGAAAATCACCCGCGGACTTCTGTCCAAGTATCCTCTGATCTACGTCCTGGGCTGGGAAGAGGAGAGGATCGAGCGGGTTCTCAACCAAGTGACTTGCGCCCATTTCGGCGAGGACGGCCACCTGCTGGTCTGGTCCCACGCGCGGGGATTTACCAGGAATGACGAAACCGTCGAGGCGATCACCGACCCGACCGCGGCATTGGCCTACATCGCTAACGCCTCAGAACCGACGATCTACCTAATGAAAGACCTACCGGCCTGGTTCAGCGGAAATCCCGCCCTGGTTCGGGCGGCACGGGAGGTCTACTACCGGCTCAGGAACAAGGGCTCCCACGTGTTTCTCACCCACCCGGAGCTGATTCTGCCGGAGGCACTGAAGAAAGAGGTCTTTCTGGTCGAGATGGACCTTCCCACCGAGGAAGAGATCCTGGAGTTCCTGCAACCGAACGAGACCCTTCCAGGGGTCTCGCGCGATCAGCTACACCGGATAGCGGGTGCCATGAAGGGCCTGTCGCTGAACGAGGTCGATCACCTGCAGGCGCGCATTTTCCGGGGGGAGGACATGGACCCGTCGCAAGCCCTGATCGAGATCCACGAAGAGAAGGCCCAGCTGCTTAAGAAAGAGAGCTGCCTGCGGTTCTTTCCGTCCCAGCACCCCCTGGATGCGGTCGGCGGCCTCGAAAATCTCAAGGACTGGGTACTCAAGCGCAAGGACCTATTCTCAGAGAAGGCCTACGAGGCCGGCATCCCGCTACCCTCGGGCATCCTGCTCATGGGAGTGAGCGGTTGCGGCAAAAGTATGGCGGCCAAGGCCATCGCCGCCGCTTGGGATCTGCCCCTGGTGCGCCTGGACATGAGCTTGGTGCTGTCTGGAAGCTTCGGGTCCGCCGAGTACGCCTTCGAGCGCGCGACCCGGATCGCGGACGAGGTGGCCCCCATCGTTCTCTGGGTCGACGAGATCGAGAATGCCTTCGGCTACGACGAGCACGCCGGCAGCGGAGGCAATGTAAACATCTTCTCCAGCTTCCTGACCTGGCTGCAGGAGAAGTCGCCGAAGGTCTTCGTCGCCGCCACCGCCAACCGCATCAAGGAGCTCCCTGCGGAGATGATGCGCAAGGGCCGCTTCGATCAGCTGTTCTTCTTGGACCTGCCCAACAAGGACGAGCGCGCGGAGATCTTTCGCATCCATATCGGATTGAACGGTGGCAACCCGGAGCAATTCAATATCGCGTATCTGGCGGCGGCCACCAAGGAGTGGAGTGGCGCGGAGATCGAGCAGGCGGTGAAATCCGCCCGCATCGATGCCTACCAGGACAATCGGAAGTTCAGCAGCAAGGACATCGAGCGAAACACCGTCAAGCAGGTGCCCTTGTCCCAGACCATGCTGGAGCAGATCAAAGCCATCAAGGACTGGTCTTTCAAACGGGCGGTGCCGGCTTCGCGCGCCGCCGCGCCTTGAGCACCGGCCACACAGGATGCCCGTATCCGACGACTATCTGGACTTCGTCAGGGACCTGCTTGCGGACTTCGAGCCCCTGCGGATCAAGCGCATGTTCGGCGGTGCGGGTATCTACTCGGGAGAGCTTTTCTTCGCCATCGTGGCGGACGATATCCTGTACTTGAAGGTGGACGACGGCAACCGCGCCGGGTTCGAGGAGCGAGGAATTCGCCCCTTCACCTATGAGACCAAGGCCGGGCGCACTGGTACCATGAGCGACTATCCGGTACCGCCGGAGGCGATGGATGACCCGGAGGCGCTCAATGTCAGTAAATTAATAACTTACCGATTTTGTTAGATCAGGCAATTCGCGGAACAGTTAGGTTAAATCAAGTTGACTCAATAGCTTGTGTTAGTTTGGCCCAGAGTGCGGGATTTCGGGGGTGTACCGCACGTGTACCGAGAATTCGCCAGAAACCCATAAAAAACTTCTATCAGCGGACCCCGAAGATCCAGCCTTCGAGGCGCGCGAAGCGCGATTCGGACAACATTGATTCGGACCGCGCAAATGTTGCACCGCTTGCCTGTCGATGCGGCGTCAACTATCCAATGCCAGTTGGTTTGCGGGTTATTGTTGGCAATCCCTGCCGGCTTGCATGCGCGCGGAGCAGTTCTTCGCAGTACTCCCAGTCACCCACATGCGCGCGCATCAGGCTTTTCCAAAGCTTGCCGTGGTTGGGTACGTCGAAGTGAAGCAACTCATGAACGATCACGTAGTTCCACACTTGCGGGTCCAGTTCCAGCAGCTCGGCATTGAAGCTGAGTATGCCGTTGGAGGAACAAGAGGCCCATTTGGTCTGCATGGGCCGCACATACACGCCGGTAACGCTGACGCCAAGCTTGCCTGCCCATTCAGATACTTGTGTCTTGAAGGCGGCTTTACGGTCGAAGGCAGGCATTCGACTAGAGCCCTGCAGCCTTGTCGAGCAGAGAGAACAGCTTGTCGACGATCGCTGCCACTCCCTCGATGTCTTCGGATTCGGCCACCAGGGCGAAGGTGACCTTCTTGCGAAGCTCACGCAGCGCCGCTTCGCTCTTCTGCCAGTTCGGGAATTCGACGAACGCCGCCTTGATCTGCCGGCTGACCTCCTCGGCATTGTCGATATTCTCGTCGAGCAGCGTCCGGTAGACGAAGTAGGTGAGTCCGTCAAAACCCTTCGCGGCCTGCTCCACCTTGCGGTTCTCGTTGGCCTCCACTTCTTTGAGTAGCGCGGCGAGTGCCTCCCCGGTCGATGTCTGGCGGCCCTCAAAACTCTGCTGCACCGCCAGCGCCCGCTCGGCCATCGCGATCAGATAAGGATTCGTCACTCTGCTCGTCGGCGGTCTTCTGGATGCTTTTGACCAGGTTGATGACTTTCGTGCCGTCACCCGCCTGATCGGCCTTGATGACCTCTATCGTTTCCGCGTTGATCTGGACCAGGTCGCTGACCTCACCGACCCCGTAGGTGCCGATCTGCTCCCGCACCAGGTCGTCGGTCTTGCGCTGGAAATCCCGATCGACGTAGACCGTCTTTGTGTAGGCCTTGCGAACGACGCTGAAGATCGCGGCCAGCGTACCGTAGTCGTCGATATACGGCCGCAGAAAGGCATCCGGCGAGATGATCTCGTAGAGCATCTCGATTTCCTTGAATTCCCTGAAGAACACCTTGCGCCGGTCGGCATCACGAAAGTGTTCGATCAGGTTCTCAACGTCTTTGTCATTGAAATTCCGGGCGATCAAGGCGAGGTATTTCGGCGCTTCCTGCTCCATCTTTGATTGGAACAGGACCTTGAGCAGCGCCAGATCCTTCACGATGGCGTTGATCTCGTCGCTGTCGAAGGCCAGGGCCTTTTCGAGCTTGTCGAAGATGCCGACAAAATCGAGGACGAAGCCGTGGGGCTTCACCATCTCCTGGGCCTCGTTCTCGTAGGGGCGGTTCACCCGGGCGATGGCCTGCAGCAGGGTGTGGTCGCGCATCGGCTTGTCGAGATACATGGCATAGAGCACGGGCGCGTCGAAGCCGGTGAGCAGTTTCTCGGTGACGATGAGGATCTTCGGCTGCTGGTCGAGCTTGCCGAAGCTCTTGCGGATCTGCCGCTCCTTCTTCGGGTCGAGGTGGAATTCCTTGAGCAGGGCCGAGTCGTTGTTGTTGCCGGTGTAGACGACCTCGGAATACTCGGGCGGCAGGAACTCGTCGAGAGCGTGCTTGTAGTGGGCGCAGGCTTCGCGGTCGACGCCGACGAGGAAGGCCTTGTAGCCGAGCGGCTCGACGTTCTCGCGGTAGTGTTTGGCGACGAACTGCGCCACCTGCTGGATGCGCTCCTTGCCCTTGAGGAAGTTCTTCAGGTTCACCGCCCGCTCGAGGATCTTGTTCAGCTCCTCGATGTCGGCCACGCCCTCGGCTTCGGCGAGGGAGAGGAACTCGGCGTCCAGCGTCTCGTGCGGGACGAGCATTTCGTTGGGGGCGAGCTGGTAGTAGAGCGGCAGCGTGGTGCCGTCCTCGATGCTGTCGGCGATGGAATACTTGTGCAGGTAGCCCTGGTCGTCCTCGCAGCCGAAGGTCTTGAAGGTGCCCTTGCCGTAAACGGTCTTGTCCACCGGGGTGCCGGTGAAGCCGAGGTAGGTCGCGTTCGGCAGGCCGGCCATGAGGAAGTTGCCGAGGTCGCCGCCGGTGGTGCGGTGGGCTTCGTCGATGAGGACGTAGATGTTCGAGCGCGTGTTGAGATCCGCCGGCATGTCGCGGAACTTGTGGATCATCGTCACGATGATGCCGCGGTAGTCGTCCCGCAGCAGCTGGTTGAGCCGGGCGATGCTGCTGGCGTGCTCCAGGTTGCCCAGGCCGAGCGCGGCGAGGTTCTTGAGCATCTGGTCTTCCAGCTCGTTGCGGTCGATCATCAGCAGGACGGTCGGCTTGTCCGCCTCGGGCGCGCGGAAGAGCCGCTCCGCCGCCTTGATCATGGTGAAGGTCTTGCCGCTGCCCTGGGTGTGCCAGACGAGGCCGCGGGTGCGCCCGGGATCGAGGGCGCGGCTGACGGTCGCGTCCACCGCGCCGGTCTGGTGCTGGCGCAGGATGTATTTGTTCAGCTCCTCGTCCTTCTCGGCAAAGACGATGTAGTCCTTCAGGAAGGCGAGCACCTGCGGGATGGCGCAGAAGCTCTTCACCTTGGCCTCCAGCTTGCCGACCTCCTCGTCCTTCCAGTTGAAAATGTTCCGCCGCACCGTGTTCCAGCTCACCCCGTAGGAAAAGCCGATGGCGTCGGTGGCGGTGAAAAGCTGCTGCGACACGAACAGCTCGGGCGTCTCGCGGTGGTAACGGCGGATCTGGTCCACCCCCAGGGCAATCGCCTCGTCCTTGTTGGCGTTCTTGCACTCGATCACCAGCACCGGGATGCCGTTGATGAGAAAGACGACATCCTCCCGCGTGCCGTAGTGGCCGTTGTGAAAGGCCCACTCCTCGGTGACTTCGTAAACGTTGTTCGCCGGGTCGTCGTAATCGATCAGGATCAGGTCGCGCTCGCGCTTCTCCTCGTGGTCGAAGAACTTGCCCCGGTTGCGCAGGTGCTCGACGAATTCCCGGTTGCCGTAGATGTCGGTGTGGAGATGGCGGAACTGCCCGAGCAAGGCGCCCTCGGCCTCGGCGTAGCGCGGGTTGAATTCCCGCACCTTGGCGTCGAGCAGGTCGTCGAAGAAGAGCGAACGGTTCTTGGCGCGGTCGGCGGGCGGCACGTCCGGATCAAACCCGCGCCGCTGCTCGGCTTCCTCGCGGGACACAATCGTCCAACCGATGGCCTCGGCGTATT
>CALOFM010000011.1:0-21495 GCA_942492625.1 uncultured Gammaproteobacteria bacterium
CGCCCACACCGCGGATGGGATCCTGCCCAAAGCGCTCCGCGAGGGGGAAGCGCAGGCCGGAGTTGACCAACGCAGTGGTTTTGCCACATCCCGGCGGGCCGATGATGAGATACCAGGGGAGTTGGTAAAGGTAACGACCACCCAACCGATGTTTGACGTCTGACTTTCGCAGCACCGCCACGACCTCGTCGAAGCGCCGGCCGAGGGTTTCAAGTTCCTCGGCCGAAGCCAACTCGGCGCCGTCCGGTTGCGCCTCCGGCGCGCTTGTCAGCCGGTCCAACATGCGGTGGTTCCGCACCCGGGCGGCAGCGGCGAGTGCTAGCTGCAACAGTCCCCAGATCGCGAACGGTGCAGTATATGCAGCCCATCTCCAAGGGCTCTCGTCGAGCGCTTTATCGCCTATCGTTATCCAGGGTGAGACGAACCACATGACGAATGCGATCGCGAACGCGCCAAGAAGGCCGAGAAACCATCGTTTGCCAAGGAATCCAAACAACTTTTTCATGGCCGGCAGGGCTATCGGTTTAAGGCGTTATGCTGACCCGGCGTCATTGCGTAGCGCCCTCAGTGTCGGCTGCACGCCAAAGCGTTATCTCCACGCGGCGGTTTCGCGCATCCGTCGGCTTATCCTCGATCAACGGCTCTGCCGCGCCTCTCCCCTTCGTGCTGATCCTCCCGACGTCACGGACTCTGGCCTGTAGCTCCTCGAGAACGCTTTCCGCTCGTTCCTCGGAAAGCTGTTGGTTCGAGAGGAAACGCCGCGACCTGATGGGTACGCTGTCCGTGTGTCCAGTGATCAAGATCGCGCCAGGCAGTTGGTCTAATGCCTCCCCGATGCGCCTGAGAACGGGGATGTAATCGTCTTTGACAGACACTTTTCCCGAAGGAAACAACCCATCACCGCGAATCCTTATCGTTTCACCACCGAATTGGTCGATGACTTCGAGCTTGCCCGAGCGAATATCCTCCTTGAGAAGCTTGCGGAGCGTGAGTGGCTCCACTCTTGGCGGGGGACGGGCCTCTTGGGGAGGTTCAGGGGCAGGGGTACGAGGAACCTCTATAGCGGGGACATCGAGGCTCGCGATCCGTTGGAACACGGGCTCCGATTCCTGATTTAGCGCGAGATTGAAAAATGTGAACAGCACCAGTAGGAGTGCGGTAGCGACTGCCGCGAGCACCCACAGGGGAACGGCCTGGATGAGGGGGTCGCGCGATTCGGTTATCCCCCGCCAATGGGGCGAAAGCTCGGGTTCGGCGTCGCCGCGCTGGGCGCGTATCGTCTGGTATAGCCGCTCACGAACGGTCTCGAGCTGGTCCCTGCCGCCTTCCCGCACGCGGTAGCGTCCCTCGAAACCGAGCGCTAGGCACAGGTACATGAGCTCCAGCATGTGTAGGTTGCCGCTCGGGTAGGCGATCAGACGCTCAAGCGCCTGAAAAAACTTCTCCCCGCCCCAGGTCTCTTTGTGGAAGGTGATCAGGAGCCCCTGTTTGGCCCACGTGCTCTCGCTACCCCATGGGGTTCCAAGGACGCCCTCGTCGACCAGGGAGCATAGTACGTAGCGCGCTGGCAGGACTGTCGCTTCCGGAATGCCCTGCGCCCTTGCACACGACTCAAACTCGCGGATCTCGCCGATCAGGCGATTGCGCAGGCCATTGGGATCGGCGTGGCTTAGGGTGTGACGGAGTTGCGCCGCCGTGACCAGCAGGGGCGAGGCACAGCGCACAAGGGGGTTGACGGAGGAGCCGAGCTGCCGCAGATCGGACGAATAGGGTGCATCGCCGGATCGCCCCATGGATGGCGGTAGGGGGGACGCCGGTGCCGGAGCTCCGGGTCTGCGTCCGCCCGGCGAAGGCCGGAGCACAGTGCGGTCTGTGTTCTCGGGGGTGAGGAAGGGGTCATCCTGGGGCATAAAGGCTCACTCCCGTATGGCCCAGAACTCTAGCTGCAGGTCTGGGAAATCCCCGCCGATGTGCATGGCAAAGGCGCCGGAGACGTCGAGCTGGCCCCAGAACTCGTTGTTGCGGTCCAACTCGAAATAGGCGAATCCCGCGTGGTAGGGGATCTGACGCGGCGCCACCGGCAGCGGGCGTAACTTGATTCCGGGTAGTGCCAGCTTCACCAACTCCTGGATTTTCTCCGCCGGTCCGATCTTCACCTGGGACGGAAACTGACTGCGTAGAACTTCAGCGTCGATTTTGGCGTGAGCCGCCAGGACGAAGCTTGCGTGAACGAGCAGCGTTTTGTCGCTGAGCGGGGCGATGCGGAAGCCGTACTTACGTTCCTGAATCGGAATGGGTATCGCGCGTTCCTCCAACACCTTTCTCAGCGCGTCGCGAAGGGTGGCCATGACGGGTGTGAAGGTCGCGTCGAGGTCATCATGACGATAGACTGGAAATGTCGGGGGGCGTTTCTCGCTGGTCGTGAAGCTGCAGAGTTCTCCGGCCATGGGCAAAAGCAAGCGATAAAGGGCCTCGGGGTGTAATCCTGCGATTGCGCTCAGGTGCGCCATTATCGGCTCCGCCCGATTGACGACCTGCAGCAATAAGAAGTCCGCCCATTCGGCGACACCTCCGCGGCCTGTGCCGCTGACCCGCGCGGCCAGTGTCTCGGCTCTGTGGTGGAGCAGCCCCAGCAACTCGCCGCAGAATCCCGCCAGGCGTGAGTTGGCTTGGTAGTCAACACACGGTGGGATATAGCTATCATCAAGGACGACCTGCTTGTCCGCTCGGCACTCGATGACTTTCGTAAGGCCTGCGTAAGCGAAGCCATTGCGGTTCTCGCGCTCCAGTAGCAGCCGGAGATCGAGTCGGCCGACCTCGATGCGGCTCTCCGTCTGCGCCCCAACAACGTTGTCACGGATATCGACCTCGTCGCTGCGGTAGCGCAGGGAATGTTCTTCGTCGTCAACGCTCCCTGCCTCGGGAAGTCCCGGCTGGCGAAGGGGCAGCGCGAGGTAGACAACCTGCTCCTTGACTGTTTCATCGATCTCCAACGGCCGGGGTGGCGGGTCGTCCGCGGGGATGTTAAATGGGGTGCCGTCCGGGAGGAGACCTGACGCCTCTGCGATGGCGATCTTACCCATGGTTAGTAGGTCGGCATCCAAAATGAGCTGGCGGATGCCCCACGGGTGCGGTGTCCCGAGACTAGTCTTGGACGCCACTAAATGTTCGAGATAGCGGTCGTGCTGCTGAAAATGATGGGGCTGCAGGAACAACCCCTCCGACCACAGCACTTTGTTGTTCCAGGACATGTCTTGCCCCCGTGATCAGCGGATGGAGACAGAACTCGGGCCGAGCTCTATCTGCAGCTTGTTCGTCTTGCCACGCTGCAGCCCATGGGTCGCCCTCCAGATTGCGTTGTCGATATCTCGGTATGCCCCCAAGACGCCAACATACTGCGCATCCGGGTCTGTGGCGCGCTCGATTCGGAGCTGTTCTCCAGGCCGAAGATTGCAGCTCCTCGCGGGCGAGTAGATCCCCTCCCAAGGTGGCGTCCTCATGGTCGTAGAGACTGAAAAAGTCCGCGGACTGGAAGCTTCCGGCCGTCTTGAGCTCATAGATCCGCACCACGATGGGCAGGGGATGGCCGCCCGCTTCTTTGTTCGCGTCCTGGGTCGCGGTCACATTCGCTTCTAGACGGGTAGGGCTGCTTCCGCAGCCTTCAACGGCCATTGCGACGAAAAAGGCGAGCAGCACAAGGGCGATTTTCCTCAGGCCTATCTCGAAGATCCACATGTCGTACCCTCCCTTAGCGTTTCTCGTTACACGCCGTGTCATATTCGGTCGTGCGGGTCGTCGCTCGCGGAAGGATTTCTCAGTCGCTGGGTCTGGTCCTCGTAGGCTCGTTTGAATGCCTCGCCAAACACCTTGAGAAAATCCTCTGTCGCGCCCGTTGCGATTTCACCGTATTCCTCCGTGAACAGGTCCCAATATTTTGCCTTGAGGCCCGTAGGCATCAGGCTGTCTAGAACCGAGCGATCTTGAAAGCGTTGTTCCAGTTTTACCGGATCCAGACGAGAGAGTAATGCCTGTAATGCGGCGCGCATGCCGGCGATGATAGCCATCTCATGGCGCTGAATGTCATCGAAGGCCTCGCGCGCTGCATCCTCGGCAGGGAGGAAACCGCGTCCGGGGCGGAACAGGAGGTGTTCCAAAGCGTCTTGCGGGTCGACCGAAAATTTGAACGGGTTGTTCTCGGCCGAACGGATTGTCGTCATCTCCAGGCGAAGCTCGCCCTTAAAGCTCGCGCGCGCCATCATCACCCGCATCAATCCTTCCGTCATAGCGCGCAGGAGCTTTCCGGCTGAGCGCATGAGCTGGACTCGGCCCGCTTGGTCATCCGGCAAATCGCCCGACCCCAGCCCCGACAGGAAGGCACTTAGAGTATCGATCTCACCTGCTGGACCGAGGTGCGCCGCCACGGCCGCTCGTTGGGGGTCAGGTGGCAGCGGTTGTTGCGGCGGCTCGACAGACGGACTCGAGGCGGACGGAGCACCCTCCGGTTCACCGGTTTCAGTTGCTTCCGCGGCAGTGACACTGCTCGATTCGTCGGTCCATATGTCATAGTCCTCAGGTATGGCATTAGGAGGGCGAAAGTACGCGTTTTCGTCCGGAGTATGGTCCCGCTCGGCAGGCGGCGACTTCACCGATGCCGAGCTGTTGGAATCCCAGGGCGACCTCGGCTCGGCCTCGGACGCATCCGCGCTGAACCAGTCATGCGTCTCCGGTAACTCGTCTTCTTGCCCCTCAAGCGAGCCAAACGGCTCGTGCGTCTCCGCCGCCGGTGCAACGAGGTCGAGGATGTCACGGGGGGTCTCGTCGGACGTTAACGCTTGGTGTGGCTCGTAACCTGCTTCAACCCGAGCAAAAGGGTCGAACGGCTCGGTGGATGGCACGTCCCCTTCCGCAATCGACACGCGCAAGTCGTATGCGCCGATGGTCAGTTCGTCGCCATCGTGCAGCACAGTCCCTTGTCCGTGATGTAGCGGTTCCGCTGCGTGGTTGATGACGGTACCGTTCGTGCTCGTGTCCTGTATGAAGAACGCACCGTCACGGAACTGAATTCTGGCATGTTGACCCGAGACCCACCGATCGGGGTCGGGTAACACCAAGTCGTTGCCAGGGCTTCGTCCAATGGTGCCACCAGCTACGCCGATCGTTGAGTGAGGCGCCTGCGGTGGAGGTGCACTCTGGTAGCGGATGACGGTAAGGATCAGATCCATCTTCATGGCCGATGATGCGAGAAGGCGGGTCGCGATGGCCCTCGCGGGGTCGTTCCCAGGCCGCGTGCTGGCGTTGGAATGTCTCTCGTCACCGAGAGCCGGAACGCAGCATCCAGTTCGAGCAACTTCTTATCGAACAAACAGTATAGTCTACGGAAGCTTGGTCCCGAGAGCGTCATTGCCTTCTGGTGATACTCCGGCGAGTGCTTGCAAGAAGCCATAGAAAAGATCGGATGTGGGGAATCTTCGCTCTGTGAGCTGAGCTTCGGAACACTCGACCCACGAGATCGCGGTAACCAGAGGTAGCCAGCGTGCCGGCGCTGACCCGATGCCGTCTCCGAAACGGTAAAGGATGCCCGAAGGACGCCGAGGTAGTCGGATGCTTTCAACCCCTTCGGCGCTGGGATCTGCGCATTGGCGGGGATCGGAGGTGACCAGGAACTCCCGGCAGGAAAGAGGGCGGTGCGAATGGATGCTGCACGACTCATTGTCCAGAAAGGGGCAGGGGATCCCTAGCCGGAAGTACTTCAATCCCAGGGTCCTGCGCCGATCAGCCGAGTCGAACGCCTCGGGGACACCCAGTTCGGCAAGGAGTCCGGCCTCAGACAGCCTGGCCCTGGCGACCTCGATCCGCTGCTGGATGCGTGCACGCCGACTTTCCTCCATTCCGTCGATCAGGAGTTTGAGGAAGACCGCCTCTGCCTCGGCAACCGGCACCAATTGCCGGCAGCACGCGCCGCAGTGCGGGCCACATGAGATCGACCGATTCGCCCTGCTGGCTTCGCGAGCGGCGGCATCGACGACGGCATCGGTCAAAGCCTGGACGATCGGGAGAAACTGGGGCAGTGACGAATACCCGCCCGGAATGGCGGCCCGAATCGTGATCTGCTCCTGACCCACCCGAAGTTTGGTCTCGACTCTCAGGGGCTCCGGCGGTTGCGTGGGACCAGAAATCCCTCGGTCGTTACTCATGGCGATGCGATGCCATGTAGGGGCTGCCGGTTCGGAGCGTGGCATGGGTCGAGTTCATACCATGGTGCCCGCACTGAGAGATACCGGCGATTGACGTAAGCGAATGGTGTCTTGTCGACCGGGCAAGTGGCTGATCGGGGGGCAAGCTGCCTCCTCTGTTGCCCAAGATAGAGGGCGTTCCTGGAGACGACGTTTTCGGATCATTCGAGACCCAACAGCGGGTTTTCGAATTCGAAGCCAAACAAGCGAGGGTTTTCGCAGATGACCGCAGCCGAAAAGATGTAGAACACGTAGTCATAGGTCTCGTCCGGAATCCGGTGATGGCGCAGCAGCTTCCAGAAGTTGCGTTCTCGCGGGTTATGCGGCATCTGCCTGATCCGCTTGATGATGTTGCCCTCTCCCCAATTGTAAGAAGCCATTACCAACAGCCCCGAGGCTTGAGCGTCTGTGCGATAGATGTACTTGAGGTACTTGGCTGCGGCGAAGGACGCCTTCCTGAAGTCGTGGCGGTCATCGGCGGGGTCGTAGCTACCCGAATCCTGCAAAGGCCCGACCCGCAGACCGTAACGTTCGGCGGTGCTGGGAATGAACTGCCACATGCCTTTGGCGCGTCCGTACCGGGTGGGTGGGCCGACAGCGCGCGGTTGGAAGCTGCTCTCCTGCAAAGCGAGATAGATGAACTGGTACGCGAGACCCTGACTCGTGAGAGCTTGATAGATCGTCGGCGCATAGTTGTTGTCCTTTAGTCGCTGGATCGCATTCGCGAGGCGCGGTGATGACTGCCATTTCTTTATATATTTCCGCACCTCGCTGACGAAGTCGCCTGGTACGTCTACCTCCGTTTCGCCGAAGACTCTCGCCATATGCAGGATCAGGAGCTCGTCGGAATCGGGCGCGAAGAGGCGGCTGGCTCTGAGCTCCCGTACGTAGGCATCGTAGTTCTCACGCATCGAGGTTAGTTTGCGCTTGGCCTCCGCGATCTCCTCTCGTCGTCTGGCCAGGCGCGACTCTCCCAGATCGGCTTCGAGGTCTGCTTCTAGGTTGGCGACATAGACCTCCAGCTCTTTCATGCCATAGAAGATGTCGTTGGCGAGGTTGCCCATCTTCTGAAGCTGTATGTATTGAAAAAGCGCCAGTCCTCCCAGGCCCACGACCATCGCCAGCGAGATGCCGATGACCGTGTGGTAGAGACGCCTTTGCTGGCGCTTGGCGTCTCTGAACGCCTGACGGATTAGCATCGTGTGCTCGCCTGCCGGTGCCGACCCATCGCCTTCGAGGTAGTGGCTGGAGATTTCCGTTAAAGACCTCGAGGAAACGCCCCTGGGTGGGGAAACATGTGGTGGCTTGGGGGACGGGGCAATTGCACGAACGCGCGGACCGTCGCGGCCCAACGCTAGGGTGACGGTGCCGTTGAGCGGCAGTTTGTCGATGGCCTTTCCACCTATTAGCGTGCCGTTGCTGCTCTTCAGGTCTCGCACCCACCAGCGATCGCCCTCCGGAAAGATCTCCGCGTGGTGCCGGCTCACCATCGCATCGGAAATGCGGACAGCGCAGTCCTCGCCACGGCCAACGATGAACGCGTGTGAAAAGAGCGCGCGCTCCTGCTCGCCTCGCGGACCGGGGTATTGGATTTCCAGCGGAGGGGTGCCTTCGCTCAGTCTGGCACCCCTTGGAACAAATACAGTCCGTTGTTCGTTCCCCACTCGATGGACGCTCTAGCTCGCGGATGGGACCAACAAATCCTCGCCGAGTCCTACAACCAGCTGGACCAGAGATTCCCTCAGCGGATCATTCATTCGTATGATCGATTCGAGGTCGATGATCTCCTCGAAAGCCGGAGCCCCGGAAAGCTCCGTGCTCTGGAGGATGGCTTCGTCCGCGGGCAGCAGCGTTCGTACCGGTGCGGAAACGTGGGTTATCGGCAGACCGCCGAGCGCCTCCGCGTGCTCTACGGTCACCGTGAAGCGCAGGGCGCGGAGGATGGGCGAAACCCCGAACTCCTGGGACAGAATGATGTGGAGCGCGAGGTAGTGGAGAAGACACGCTTGAAGCTCGATGCGAGCCGAGCCGGATTGGCTCGCCACCAGCTCCTGCATGCGTCCCGGTCCGAGTCCCTTGTAGCTCAGGACCCAGCTCAGCGGAGAGGTTACCGTGACCGACCTGACGCCGTCGGAGCATTGTGGCGTGTAGGTGTAGGTGACGGGCGTGATTTCCACCGCAGACCCAAACAAGTCGATCGGCGTATCGATGTCGTCGTCGAAGCGGAAGGGTTTCGCGTGACCGACGCGCGCGTAGAGGGAACGGAGCTCTCTTAGGGAGGCGTCTGCGATCTTCACCGTCTGCTTCGGTGCGTTGCGAATGTGCTCACCTAGGACATTGGTGGGCCTGAACAGCGGCTGAAGCGAACGCAGGTGAGCGTTCAACTCATTGCGGAAGTACTCGGCAATGGCGCGGGTCACCTTTCGCAACCGCAAGAGCTTGGCGATATCCACTTGCTGATTCACAGTGCCTCTCTCCCTTGCCGTGGGCGCTCAGAATGCTATTAGGAAAGCGACTTAGTTTCTGGCTTCGAAAATTGCGCAACGTCCGCTGCGCGCCTCGCGGCGTCGCCTGCCACCGAAAGCACGAGCGGGCCGGCCATGTACCGCCTCGTGGTGGCTGCAGGTATGATGCGAATGAGCACCAGCCTAGTGACCGGACCAAAACCAGGCAAATGTTATGTACTTGCCTTGTTAGCCGGTTTTTCGTCAGCTGGCTGGGAACGGTCTGCTTTGGTGTTCGCCATCGACCCATGCCGCGGCGGCGGCAACATTTTCGACCGTTGAGTACAAACGAGTAAGCCGGTATACGGGCCAACATGAGAGCTAGCTCGCTCCAATACGCTGTATCCACCCAGGCTTGACGGGTATGTCGGGCCCAATGTCCGCGGGGGAGCATGTGGTAAAGCCGAGTACGCATCATGCATTGCCTGTCGGAAGCATGATCGAGGAGTTCAGGATCGTCCGCGTTCTCGGCGCGGGTGGTTTCGGCATCGTTTATCAGTGCGAAAACACCTACCTTCCGGAAACCGTTGCGATCAAGGAATTCTTGCCCCCCGAACTCGCTTGCCGCATGCCGGACGGGCGGGTGTTGCCCTTGTCCCCGGACGCTGAGGAGAGCTTCAGCTGGGCCCGCGACCGATTCTTGCAGGAGGCGAAGACCCTATGGGAGCTGGCACGTCCGAATCGCCACCCGAACATCGTTCGTGTTACGCGCTACTGCGAGGCAAACGGCACCGCGTACATGTTCATGGAATTCGAGCAAGGACGTCCTCTCTCAGCGATTCTCGAGTCGCAGCCCAAGCTGACTTCGAAAGAGCTTGACGGACTCTTCTACCCACTGCTCGATGGTCTGGAACGCGTGCACGCAGCGGGCGTTGTACATCGCGACATCAAGCCGGCAAACATCCTTATCCGCGCCGATGGCACGCCGGTACTGATCGATTTCGGCGCGGCTCGGCATGTGGTCGCCGGCGCAGAGCGCTCGATCGTGTCGGCCTACACGCCGGTCTATGCGGCGCTGGAACAGTATCTCGACATTGGGGAGCAGGGACCCTGGACAGACATCTACAGCTTCGGTGCCACCCTATACAAGGCTGTGACGGGCAGGAAGCCCATGAACGCATCCGAGCGATTATGTGGCGGGGTGCAAACGCCCGCCGCTGAGCTCTGTCACGGCCTTTATCCCCAGCCGATCCTGGTGGGAATCGACAGGGCTCTGGCGCTCAAGCCGGAGGAGCGTCCGAAAACTGTCGCTGAGTGGCGCCGGGTAATGCTAGAGACCGCGGACGCTCCGCCCGGTGCCGAACGAACCGTCGTCATGCGCACCGCTGGGCCAAACGAGCCGACGCGCGTCGTATACAGGCCTGAGGCGCAGGTCGAGGTGTCGCTACAGTCCGCCATCCCGCACGAGCGGGAGGCGAGCGAGGTTGCCGCACCCCGTTCCAGGTCCTGGCTTGGCTTGACTCTCGTGGTATGCCTTCTCCTCGCCGTAGGCGCGGCTCTCTACTTCGACGACGCACTTATTTCGCTTCTCAGGCCAATCGTGCGGGAACCTGATACAACGATATCTGACTCGGTCCCTGAGCCAAGGTCAGTAACCGAGGAGCAGGTTAGGGATCGGTCTGATGCCGAGGCCGTTTTGCTTGGTGAAACCGAAAAGGGCGCGATCGAGAAGGAGGCGAAAGAGCCGAAGGGACCTCCGTCCCAGGTGACGAGTGAGGGGGATCGCACCTCCGCGGAGCATCCCAAAGCGGAGCGTACGCTTGAACAGCCCGGCGGCAAGGGGCAGGAGACTGCTAGGCGCGATCAGCTGGCGTTGGAAGAATCGGAGGTGGCGAAGGGGCATCGCGACGTCGAGCCGAGAGATGTCTCTCCAGACGCTGGGACAGTATCGTCAACAGACGACGCTGGAGGAGAAACGGCATCGGCAGTGCGTGAACGGATTTCGCCTGGAAGCCGATTCGCCGATGACCTCGCAGGAGGGGGGGCGGGCCCGGTCATGATCTGGTTACCCGCTGGGGAGTTTCAAATGGGGTCGCCGTTGGGGGAGGAGGGGCGCAACCCTGACGAGGGGCTGCACGCCGCTCGGATACCACAGCCGTTTGCCGTCAGCGAGACCGAAATCACCTTGGGGCAGTTTCGCCGGTTCATCGAGGACACTGGATACGCAACGGAGGTCGACCGTGAGTCGACCTGCCTCCGGCCGAATGAGAGTTGGCAGCAGCTTGTTCCAGACATGCTGCTTAGCTGGGAATCTCCCGGTTATCAGGTCACGGACTCACATCCAGTCACCTGCTTAAGCTGGAACGATGCAAAGGCCTATGCGGACTGGTTGACGACCAAGACCGGTCACCAATACCGACTACTGACAGAGATGGAGTGGGAGTACGCTGCCCGCGCCGGATCTACGGCGAGCCGCTTCTGGGGAAATGATCCGAACGTCGGCTGCAAGCTTGCGAACACCGCCGAGTGTGCTGATGATTACACCTACGCGGCTCCGGCGGGAGTCTATCCGCCTAACCCGTTTGGGCTTAGGGATATGATGGGTAACGTGGCTGAATGGACTTGCTCGGACTATGGTAAAGGCTACGGTGGGGCCGAGACCCGATGCAGCGAGAGTGCAGCGAGGTCACCACGGGTCTTCCGCGGCGGTTCCTGGCTCGATGCCCCAGGGCTCGTGCGGTCCGCGGCGAGGGATGGGGCGCCCGCGAACCTGGGTCTCAGCATGGTCGGTTTCCGGCTGGCTCGCTTGCCGGATGTGACTGCGGAGTCCGGAGCCGCTGATGCTGCTGGGAAGCGCTAGTCTTGTTGCCTGATTGTGGGTGGCAGAGACCAAATCAGACGGCCTGTGGCCCGGAAGACCGAGGTCGATCAGGACGAAAGGGAGTTGAGGGGGAGAATCATGAAGCGAACGGAGAAGTGGTTCCGGGCCTATCGGGTACTCGTGGTGGCGGCGAGTGTGCTTTTGCTCAGCGCCTGCGCCTCATCAGGGGGAAAATCGGTGTACCAGCAGGCGGCGGGCCCGCGGGATGACCCGCGAACTATTCAGCGCCTTGTGGGCCAAGCCGAAGATCTGACCGTCGTGGACTGTCTTCTGCCGGGCAAGATGCGGCGCATGGGGCAGACCATCACTTGGGTAACACGGCCGCGGCCGGTCAAGCAAACCGCCACCGATTGCGAGATCTTGGGTGGACAGTACATTCTGTTCGACCGCGCCAATCCAGACACGGCGCTGGCGGTGTGGGTGTCGGCCGCGGAGACCGGCGATCCCACAGCGCAGACCTACGTCGGGGAGATCTACGAGCGTGGTTTGGGCCGTGCCCGCGATTACGCGACCGCAGCGGCCTGGTACCGCAAGGCTGCGGACCAGGGCTACCCCCGCGCCCAGTTGCTGCTGGGTACGTTGTATGAACAAGGTCTCGGCGTGGAGCGTGACCCCGTAAGAGCACTGGATTTGTACCGCAAGGCGGCCGGGCTTTCAAAGGACAGGGTCGTTTACCTCTCCCAAGCGATTGCAGCCGCTCGAACATCGCGGTCGCAATCGCAGCCGGTGGAGGTCAGCGCAGTGAGGGCACGGTCGGAACTCCAGGAGATCCGCTCCGCGCGCAGCGCTGGCGACCAACGCGTCCGAAATGCAGAGGCTCAAGTCGCACAAGCGAGGCAGGAAGTGGTGCGAACCGGGCGAACCATGAGGACGCTGGACCAACCGTCGCCAGAGATAGCCACCAGGAGGCGGCTGATCGATCAGTATCTGGCGGTGACCGAGAAAGCGGAATCTCAGAAGCTGGTGAGAGACAGCCACCAGCGCATAGAAGAGCTTGCGCAGCCTGTTGTCGCGCAGCGATGAAGGTCGGTGCCTCGCTCAACCTACGACTGAAACGGGCTTCTGCATTCGTGCTGATGTCCCAAGGTCTGATATCGAAAGGGCAGCTAACTCGTCGCGGAATGCTTCTAACGCCTGCTTATTGTGCGGGCTCCAGTTGCTCGGGGTTCCGGGGAATGGGGATCTTTGGCGATGGAGTGTTTAATCACGCGCAAGCTGCATTCTCTGGTTGATTGACAGGATACAGCGAGAGAGGACGACTGATGAGGACCGAAAAAGTCGATGATACGAAGCGTAACTCTGAGCAAAATGATGCCTTTGTCAGAATTCTTACAACGTCAAGGATTCTCCATCAGGTTTCGTCGGGATGGGTACTATCCGTAGTCATCGCTCTGGTCGCTTTTTCCTTTGTTTCCAGCTCGTTTGCGGCTGTTGATACGGTGGCGATAGCGGCGTCCCCGACAGAGATAGCGGAAGGCGGAACGAGCGATGTCAACGTGACCTTGACGACGCCCGACGACACTTTCACAGCTGCTACCGTTGTTATTTCGGTGTCTGGATCTGCAACTCCCGGGGAGGATTACGAAATTGTGGGATTCCAGGGAGACCCCATCACTCTTCAATTCCAGCAGTTTTTTCTGGTGGAGACGCAGACTCTTACGTTAAGGGCGCTGAGTGACGATATCTCCTCGGAGGGAACCGAAACGGTAGTCTTCACCATTACGGACTGCCAATGGTCAGAGATCGAAGCCACAGGGGACTGTCCCACGGGGGCCACAACGACAGTATCCATCACCGATACAACTCCATTACCGGTTGCTACGGTGATTGCTACAGACCCCGCAGCCTCCAAGGCGGGCCCTGACCCCGGCGCGTTTGCAGTTCGGCTGAGCACGCCGGCGCCGGCTTCCGGCCTTCTGGTGGACTACATTGTCGGGGGGGACTGCCGTACCTGGCGAGGACTACACCCCGCTCAGCGGGAGCGTTTCCATTCCGGGAGGTCAGACGAGTGCCACCATCGAGGTCGGGCCGCTGGCGGGTGCCGTGAACGGGGACACGACCGTCATCGTCACCCTGCAGGACGGCACGGGGTACGAGGTTGGCCAGCCTGGGAGCGCGACGGTGACCATCGCGGAAGCGGTGGCGCCGACCATTAGCCTTTCCGTCCAGTCGGGGGACCGTCAGGTCGCGTCTGCCGGCCAGCCGCTGGAGCCCTTCGTGGTGACGGCGCTCTCGGATGGGGTCGTTGCGGCGGGTGTGCCGATTCTTTGGACCCTGGAGTCCGGTGACGGGACTCTTTCAGACCAGCGGACGCTCACTGACGCCCAAGGCCAGGCCAGCACGGTGCTGACACCAAGGGGCGATGGCGAGTTTGTCGTTAGAGCACAGGTGGAGGGTTCCGATGGCTCCGTTGTGTTTACGGCGCTATTCAACCCGCTCTCTGGCCTTCCTGGTCTGAACGGTAACGAGCGTCGTGTGGCCAGTACGATCGAGACCCTCTGCCCGCGCCTCGGAGAAATTTCGGCGCAACGCGCACTGACCGCTGGCGAGCAGGATCTGTTGACGCAGTGCACGCTTCTGATCGACAACTCCGTGACGAATCCGGGCGCTGCGGCGCAAGGGGTGGTCGCCCTGACGCCTCAGCAGGCGAGTGCCCCGCGCAAGCTGATGACCCAAGTCACTGGAGCTCAGGTGGACAATGTCGTCACGCGCCTGATGGCTCTTCGCCGCGGCGCACGGGGCGTAAATCTAGAGAACCTTACGTTCAATCTCCGCGGGGAAAGCATTAACGGCAGTTCTCTGGCCGCCGCATTCCCGCAGTCCGGCGATACCGGCGGTGGGGCAGGAGCGGACGATACCTACGACTTCGAGCCTTGGGGAATTTTCGTCAACGGCAATATCGACTGGGGCAGCAAGGACAGAACGTCCAACGAAGACGGCTTTGATTTCAACACCCTGGGCATCACCGCAGGCGTCGATTACCGATTTGCCGAGGGTCTCGTGCTGGGTATCGCCCTCGGCTATGGGGACACGAGCGCGGACATCGACGCAAACCGTGGGGACCTCGATGCAAAGGCCTGGAGCGGCACCCTATACGGCACCTACTACGCGACTGATCACTTCTACCTTGAAGGCTCGGCCATGTACGGATGGGGTGATTACGATCAGACGCGCAACATCAGCTACAGCCTGCTGGGGCAATCGCGCAAAGCTAATGCGGACTTTGACGGCAACCAGTACGCCTTGATGTTTGGCGCGGGATACGACGTTATCCGTGGCGGCGGGATTCTCGACCTCTACGGACGCGTGCGATACGTGCGTGCCGATATCGACAGCTACCGTGAACGCGGAGCGCTCGGCCTCGATCTCAACATCGATAGCCAGAAGGCAACCTCATTCTTGAGCATTCTCGGTGTCAACTACACCAGGTCCGTCAGCACCTCCTGGGCCGTCCTGGTGCCACAGGGCTGGTTCGAATGGGCACACGAGTTCGACGACGGCGACGATGAGGTTTCCGGGTTTTTCTCTCATGACCCGAGCCGCGTCCCGTTCGCGTTGACGACGGACAAATTCGACAGCGACTACTTCCGACTTGGCCTGGGCCTTGGGGCCCAATTCGGCCAGGGAAGGACGGCTTTCCTGAGCTATGAGGCGGCGATTGGGCTAAACAGCTACCGGGAGCAAAACGTGAGTCTCGGCTTGCGTCTGGACTTCTGAGCACTGTCTCGCTGGTTGCCGGCTACCACGGCAGACGGTTTCGCGTCGGGAGGGGGAGGAGAGCCGTCTCAAGCCACCGGCCCTGTTGCCCGGTGGGGTGCTTTGAGGTTCGCGGCTGGTATCGCTTTGCCGTCCCCACGAGAGCCGCCGATCGTCTCCGTGGGGCAGAACCGATAGCCCGGATGATGGGTACAAAGCAACCCTTCCTCCACGGGTAGGGCTGATGCCCTGACCTGTCCGCCACCTGCTGGTTGGGCATGAGTGTCATTTCTGCACCTCCAGAACCACCCCGACTTGGCAGCTACAATGGATGGGCTGAGATCATAGGATCTTCCACCCTTTTTTTTCTAATTCAATCGCCTATTCTTTTTCCCACAACCGTTGCTCGATTGGATTCCTAACCCCATTCCCTCAGGGAGGATGCGATGTCCAGGATTCTTAAGATCCTTCAAGCATTGTGGAATGCCAAAAATCCTCATGCTACGAACGAATTCGTTACGGAGAGCGTTGTTCGCCAGGTCGAAGCCAAGGCAACGGCCGCACAGACAGCTGCCGATGAGCTTATGGCGCGTATTGATGGCATGTATCCCGTGGGCTGCATTTGGATAACGCTCGGCCCGACCGATCCGAACACAATCCTCCCTGGGACCTGGGCTAAGACGGCCGAGGGTCGGGTGATTATTGGTACCGGAACCCTTGACGGCATTGCCTACAATGCCGAGGAGATCGGCGGAACGGCGTTCCATACCCTGACCGTCGAAGAATTACCAAGCCACTGCCATGACAACTTTGCATACACTACAGTTGACGATGACCCGGTTCCGCACGCGCATGGGGGGGCAGCGGGGCTTGTTGACGAGTCTTACCTGGAGCGCTGCGACCCCCCCGGTGCAACGGGGGGTGTGGCTGCAGCGCCCCTCGAAAGAGGGGTGGAGTCGAGTTCTGAAAACCACACCAAAGCCACCGGCGGCGGGCAAGCCCATGAGAATCGGCCCCCATACTTGGCCGCGAATATCTGGCAACGGACCTTGTAGCGCGACCGGCGCGTCACGGCTGATGTGCCCTTGGCGGCGGTAGAAACTACCTGGGGCTGCCGCGAAATCTGGCCGAGGCCTAGATCCTCGTTACCTACCGCCACGAGGATCTCCGGCCATTTGCGCTCCCAGCAGCAGGTGTGATCGAAGTCCCGAATGACCCAGATTCGCGCGTTTGCCTGCCGGGCGACAACGGTCTGCGCGAGGGTTGGGGGGGCGCGGCGGTCCCGCCCTCCGACGAGATGGACCTGGCGGATACGTGCGGGCAATGGCGGTTGTGTCGCGGGGTTCAGGGATCCCTTGAGGCGGCTGTAGCCATTGAGATCAGCCCAAGCATCAATGTCCAGGTTCGAGGCAACCGTCACCACCGTGCGCACCTGTTCCATCCGGGCGGCGATCAGCATTGCGAGTACCCCCCCGCCGCTGTAGCCGATCAGCGTTATTTCCCGGTCGGTGCTCGGGCCGATCGCACGCCGCAAGGCGGCGACCATGCTCCTGACCACCTCTTCGCCGTAGCGCCCGTGTGTCCACAGCCGGGGCGAGCAGCCCGGCGAATCAGCCAAGCCACGGTAGCAGGGGCGGCCCAGATAGAGGCTCGGGCCGGGATCATGCGCCATTAGCCTGAGCGCGAGAGGGTGGCGTGGCGTGGGATCCCTTGCGATACGTGTTCGGGTAACCCAGGGCAGGCCATCTCCCTCCAAATAGAAATTAACTTGGTCTGCATCCCCCAGCGGTCCGCGACGGAAGATTAGGTGTTGAAATGGGTCTCCTGCGATCAGGTTCCCCTTAGGATTCGCCGTTTTCTGGGTAGCGTTTCCGCCACGCTCCTGTTGGCCGCACGCCGCCACGACAAGTAGCAGCACACCGGCGACGAGGGCTAGCGCCGGCCGCATCAACGGTCAGCGCTCCAGACCCGTCTCCGGCGGGTTGCTCATCGGATCTCAGCTACGAAAGCTGGGTGAGTCCGTGCAGATCTTGACGAGGCGTTCCGAAGAGGCGCCAGGCGGTGGTGCCGGGGGTCCAATGGCGCACCGTTCCGAGACCGAGTCTTGATCACACGACGCGCTTTCGTTCAGGACATACCCGCGAGCCAGCGCTCTTGTCGCCACGCCGGTGCGCTCGTCGGGAACAGAGGGGTGCCCGGCTGGAGGAGGGAAAGGTAGAGTGCGGCGGCAATGCGCTGCCGCTGGAAACCCTCGCGCAGAATGCGTTTGCAATGCGAAACGTTGACCGACTCTCCGAGGAAGTAGCGCTGGCCGGTCTGAAAACGCCCGCTATTGGCCTGCCACCAGTGCTGTATTCTCTCCACGTTTGGCCAAGGCAGCGCAATGTCTTCGGGTAGCTCCACGTTCTCGTCATCCGGGTCTTCGGTCGGTCCTTCTTCGAACTCCTCGGGTGGCGGCACCTCGAGCTGCGCGAGGTCGAAGTCGGCGCCAGTGATGTTGACGAACGCCTCGGCAGCGATACGGGCAATGGCAGGCTGCTTCATCTGCTCGATCAGCCAAGGCACATAACGCGGATCGCCGACAAATCCTGAACCTACAATGCGCAGGCGCGCGGCCCCGAGAAGGCCGTCGAGTTGCATCAACAACTCGTGGCCGGCTTTGGTTTCCATCGTTTGAAGTGCGAACTGCAGCACCTCCATTTGCCTACGCCCAGGCTTGAGCGCGAGGGCAGCGAGCGTTCGCAGGGCCCTATCACGATCGCCGAGTAGCACCGCTGACCACGCTGCCCAAAAGCTAACCTCGGGCTTCATGTCGGCAGGCGCGCCCTGCAACTTCGGCATGAGGTCCTTGCGACCCAACTCACCCGCCGCGCGAAGCGCGGATGCGCACGCTATCCACCGTCGATACCAGGAAGCGATCCAATGCCGGGCCGGGGTCCTTGCGATGAAGGGCGCAGGCGGCGATGCCGAGCTTCTGCCGGAGCGGCTCCGCATCGTCGAGGAGCGCTTTGACCCGCCCGGCCAGAAACTGCGCTGAGACCCACCCCAGCCCCGAGATCAGCCCCGGCACGACGTCGGGTGTCTTCGCGTTCGACGAGCGAATCGAAGCGGTCGTCCTCTCCTTCGAGCGCGAGCACCGCCGCCGGAAAGAAATCCTCCGGCCCTTCGTTCTCGAGCCCCTCTTCGATAAGTTTCCAGCCATCGTCACCCGCAACCCGCAGCCCGTCGATGTGTGCGGCGAGGCGCTCGTCGAGATCGGCAAATTGCTGCGGCGAGTAGTTGGGCGCACTGACGGCGTGGGCGCGCTGGAGCCAGAGAAACGAGGCTTCGTCGGCGTGCTCCTCGATCGAGGCCAGCGAGACAGGGTCCACGGTCAGGTTCCTACTCGAAGTGCAGCCGCACGATCGGCAGCGTCTCATGCCAGGCACAGCAGATATTGACGATCAGATCCCACGCCGCCGCGTCCGCGTCGTCCCAAATCCATTCGTGATAATGGATGGTGCGCGGGTCGTTGAACATGGCTTGGGCACCGCTCACTTCCACCGGATCGTCGGGGTCCAGGGGATAAGCAAGTGTCAGGGTGTCCCACAGCGCCAGGGTGGCAAGCAGGCCCTGCCCCACGTCCGGCTGCACCGGTCGCGCAAACTCGATTTCCACCAGCAACGCGTAGTTGCCACCCATGTCTTCGGGAAACTCGACCTCGAACGGGGGAGACTCCGGAGCCTCCGGACGTACGCCGCTTTCGCGCAACAGGTCCACCTCGCGCGGGCCCAGCACAGCACGCGCTTCGTTAAATTGCACGTCGTGATGACGGCAATCCACCAGCATGCCGCCCAACACGGACAGGGAAGCGACCGGAAGCTCGTAAACCTGTAACTGCGCTTGCACCGACGTGCCGACAGCCCGAAGCTCCACGGGCGCCGAGGAAGGTCGTCTGCCGGGGAAGAAGAACCCCGCTTCGAGTGCATCCAGGAAGATCTGCAGGCGCCGCTGCACAAGCTCGGCCGACCCTTCAGGGCACCGCTTCTCGAGCGTCACCCGAAGAAGCACCGGGCCGCTATGGCGCTCAGACGAAGAAACGTCGAAGCCAGTCATGCGCCGCCTCTTCGGACATGCCTTTGATGAGTATCCGGTCCAGCGCCTCGTCGGGCGCCACCACGGGCGCGATAAGCTTGCCCACGGCGCCATAGATCGGCAGCGTCTCTTGCCGATTCGCGTCACCGATCTGCGGCGCATCGCCGGCGCGCAAGATCACGCCGGCCTTGCCGAGCGCAAGCGATCGGACACCCCCACCGGGCGCCACTTCGCTCAAAGCGATTTGCCAGACCGCCGAGCGCCGCCGCCGCTTCGGCCCCGAGGAAGGTCAACCAGTTGACGGCCGCTACACCATGCTGCGCCCCATTCGACAATGCGCACGGCGTCGCCGTAGCCGAGGCCCGGATAGCCGCAGCATCGGCGGGATCGACCATAACTGGAGGATCTTTCCGAGTCACCAACTTGAATCCACGTCTTCCCCAGAGCAACGAATAGCCGGCATAGCCACTGCTGAGGGGGAATTCGGCGAGAGCATCCTGGGCCAGCGCGATCACACCTGATCGGGATGGTCGAACCCATAACGCGACGCAGGTAGCGCCATCCGCAGCACAAAGCAGAGGGAGGATCCATAGGCCCCAGCAACGTCAACCTTATCGCTGGTGACTGAATCTGGCCGGCCTTCTTACCCGAATGCGACCCATAGCCCAGTATTTTGGTTGCGAGTATGTCCGGGTCCGAAAACCAGTGATACGGTCCCTCGATCGCCTTGGCATCCTGAACGCGGAAGCGCTTCATGTCGCCTGTGCGATAGAAACGCTGCTGATTGCCAAAGGCGTCTGTGTACGCGCGCAGAAATCGCGTGAGACCGGCTCCAATGTTCTCAGGCAGGCCATAGGCGAAGGCCGACGATCTCCACGCAGGGCGTCGCTGCTCTCGTCATCGTCCTTCAGGGTGAACAGGGTCTCATTCATCAGTTTTCCTTTCAGGTACAGGCAATCGGCGTCGTCGGCGTCCTTTGCCCCTTTCTTTCTGACCTTCATCTCCATGTCAGCTTCGCGTCCCGTGTCCGGGTGTTTTGCTTGCGTAGCGGCCTGATTGGGCGTAGGCGAGTCACGGGGAAATACTTCACCTCGACGATCTGCTTCACATCGGCAAGCGTCAACGCTTTTTTTCCAACGGCTTTCGCGCATCGATTTCCAGCAGGACATCCCACCTGGCAAGTCCTAATCCCACTGCCGACATCCATGCCATGTTTGCCGACGAGTTTGCCAGTCTTCAGATCCTGAGAAACCTCCGTGAGCAGGCCGGGCTTGCCACCGCGTGGCTTGGGATCGACGATGTTGCGCATGCGGCGCTGATATTGGTCGGTGGAAGACTGCCCTGGCGGCAGCTTGGCGTCACCCTTGTCTTACCCTTCTTCAAGTCCTTGACACGCGTCCTCGCAGAGCTTGTCCGCCAGGTCTTTTTCCTCCGCGTCCAGGTCGTGGGTGACGACAATGGATTGCAATATCCCAGCCAGGTTTGCGGCGTTCTCCTTGTTGTGGAACATCTTGTCGGTCAAGCTTGCAGACGTTCTTGCCATCCATCTTCACGTCGAAGGAATAGAGGATCCAAGTTGCTTCCTTCATGAAGACATTGGATTTCCACCCCACCCACGGTTCCCGCATTGTCCCCGTTGGACATCGCGAACTTGGATCCCTTTCGCCGCCATCGCCTTGTCGCCCTTCACGGTGGTTGTGCCATTGGTCAAGGTGATCGACTGAGCGATGTTTGGATAAGGCACCGGCACCGGGCCCCCGGGACTCGGTGTCTTGCAGACATCCAGGATGGTGGCCGCTGTCGATATCTTCCTGCTGAACTTGTGCACCAGCGACAGGCAAGTTCCGTTGACCTTTATGGTGACCGGCATCGGGTCAGCCTCTGCTCGGATCCAATGCCCGAATCACGGCCGCGCAGCGCTCACCGGACTCGGAGCTTGCCCACACCATCGAAATCGGTCCCTTGCCGTATCGCTTTTGATGGCTAATGATCGCGAGGGCAATGTGCAGCGGTGCTCCAGTTGCGCCGATGTCTCCCCAGCAATCCGCCGGCGCAACGAAGTCCGTGGCGGCGCGAAACCGCTCCTTTGTACGCAGTGCGGTAAAGCCATACTCGTCGGCGCGGTAGGTCTCGCCGTTGAGATCGCAAAAGACGTTGTGGACCAGTT
>CALOFM010000012.1:0-177572 GCA_942492625.1 uncultured Gammaproteobacteria bacterium
ATTAGCGCAGATTTTTCAATCAGTTGTTATCAGTCCTGACTTCACCTAGCGGGTGTGCCCAGCACGATCTTCAACCCTTTGATTATTTTGTTTTTAATCTGCGTAAATCTGCGTCACCCCTGATGGAGCATAGCAATCGAACCCCAAATAGAAGGCATCTCTCACGAAAACGACCAGTCAATCACCATGGCGCTGGAGGCTCTCGATACCGCCGTTATCGCGCTGTAACATTTCTTCTGCCATAGTGGGCGCGATCTGTTACCTGTGCTCGCGCGTATCGGCATCGAGTCCCCCGTTGACGGCGCTGGCCACCGACTTCCTGCTGTAATCGCCTGACGCGCACCGCAAACTCCTATTAAGCGGCGCGCCACCCCATCTGTTCGTGAAGAATCCAAAAAGAGAGAATCAACCCGTGAAGAGACCATCCATGCTGAAGAAACCGTCCATCGCCACCGGACTCAAGACCGCCTGCTCGGTGCTGAGCTTGAGCGCCTTTTTGGCCGTTGGCGTCTCGCATGCGGCCGACCAAGGGGCGCGCCACCACGCCCAAGGCCAATACGACACAGTGACCGCCACCTATACGGTGGTTGCGGGCGACGATCTGATCGCCATCGGCGAGCGCTTCGAGATCCCCGTGGAGACGCTGAAGGCACTGAACAAGCTGACATCCGACGGGATCAAGGTCGGCGACAAGCTGGTGGTCGCCACCGCCGACGCCCCGGAGGTTAGCTCGGAGGTCAGCGACAAGACGCTCCAATCCCTCTCGGCACCGGATTCCATCGAGACCCGCATCGGTACCCTGGAGTTCAGCGACGGCGTGCCGAGCGCGGATACCGCCGAGAAGGTCTACGACACGCTCGACTTCACCCGCGCGCTCAACGTCTACAACAACAGCTTTCGCGGCGCCTCGGCCCTGGGACTCGTCAAGGGTTTCCAGAGCATCGGCGCGGAGAGCGGCGACATCATCATCTTCGAGGAGCTGATGGATGCGAGCTCGCTGTTCCTGACAGGAAATGCCGACACCGTCTATTACCTCGGCTGGGTCGACCTCTCCAATGGACCGGTTGTGATCGAGCAGCCCACCGACGGGCTCGGCGCGATCAACGACATGTGGTTTTCCTGGGTGACCGACGTGGGCAAGCCGGGGCCGGATCGCGGTCTGGGCGGCAAGTACCTGATCGTCGGCCCGGAGTATGACGGCCCGCTGCCCGAGGGCGGCTATTTCGTAGCCCATTCCAAGACCAATACGATCCTCTATGCCATGCGGGCCTTCATCAAGGACGGCAACGACCCCAAGCCCGCGGTCGACAACATCAAGCAGAACCTGAAGATCTATCCGTATGTCCCCGGCAGCTTCGGGACGCCCATCGCCGAGGCCCTCAAGGGCGAGGTCAAGCTGGCCGGCGAGCCGAAGATCCCCGAGATGAAGTTCATCAACGGCAGCGGCGTGGCGTTCAACACCATCCCGCCGAGCGATTACGGCTTCTTCGAGTGGATCAACGAGAACGTCCAGAACGAGCCCGCCACCAGCTATGACGTGGAGCTTGCCGGCCAGCTTGCCGCGATCGGCATCGTGCATGGCAAGGAGTTCAAGCCGGACGACCGGATGAAGAAGATCCTGACCGACGCCGCCGCAGTGGGCCAGGCCACAGGCCGGGCGCTGCAATGGCAGTTCGCCGATGCGCATCCTGACTGGGCCCATTACGAGGGCTCGCAGTGGAGCTTGATGCTGTGGGAGGGCGGCGCGCTGTTCGAGACGCCCCCGCCGGCGTTCGAAGACGGGATGTTCAAGCCGCTGCCGCCCACCGGCGCGCGCACGCTCGACAGCCGCACGGCCTTCTACTACGCCTACACGCTCGACAGCCCGGCGATGATCATGCAGATCCCGGGCGTGGGCTCGCAGTACCTGATCGCCTTCCGGGACGCCAACGGCGATGTGTTCGACGGTGCCAAGACCTACAAGGTGACGCTGCCCAAGGACATTCCGGCCAAGGCGTTCTGGTCGTTCACGCTCTACGACAACCAGACCCGCTCGATGCTGCCGACGCCGCAAAAATACCCGCGCGCCGGCAGCCAGAGCTTCCCTTCGCCCGCGGCCGAGGCGGCCGAGGACGGCTCGACGACGGTCTATTTCGGTCCCGAGCAGCCGGACGGCGTCGCCCGCGGCAACTGGATCCAGACCGATCCGGAGAAGGGCTGGTTCAACATCCTGCGGCTCTACAGCCCGCTGCCGTCCTACTTCGACAAGAGCTGGCGGCCGAGCGAAGTCGAGCTGGTGAAGTGAGCCCGGTCTTCCGACGTTGAAAAAGGCCGCCGTTGCGGTACGCCGAACAGGTTGGAGGGCAGGTTTCGGCGCCCGTTCGCCGGGAGCGGCTTGATTCAGACCGGTTTATCGACCACCCGAATAGAATGAGGACGCAACGCATGACGATAAGACTCGACGCACGATGGCTCGCAGGCGCTGTTCTCGCAATCACGTTGCCCGCATTCGCGCCGGCAACGGCCAAGATGAGCGCCGAGGAGCTCGCAAAGCTCGCGCAGAATCCGGTGGGCAATCTGATCAGCGTGCCTTTTCAGAACAACACCAATCTCAACTTCGGTCCAGAGGAGGGCACGCAGAACATCCTGAATATCCAGCCGGTGATCCCGATCTCGGTCAACAAGGATTGGAACATCATCACGCGGACCATCGTGCCCGTAATCTGGATGCCGTCGCTGGGACCTGACATCGGCAGCACCAATGGGGTCGGCGACACTGTATTTACGGCCTTCCTCTCGCCGGCCAACCCCGGAAAGTGGATCTGGGGGGCAGGACCTGTTCTTCAGCTCCCGACCAACACGAGCGACGAGCTGGGCAACGGAAACTGGGGGCTCGGACCCTCCGCCGTCGTATTGCACCTCGATCATGGCGATCCCTGGGTGTACGGGGCCCTGATAAACAACGTCTGGTCACTGACCGGCAACAAGCAAGGCGGCTCCTACAACAACGGGCTGATCCAGCCCTTCCTCAATTACAACTTCAAAGGCGGCCTCTATTTGACCTCGGCCCCGATTCTCACCGTCGATTGGACCGCGGACAGCAACGATCGCTGGACCATTCCGATTGGCGGCGGCGTGGGCAAGATCTTTCACTTTGGCAAGCTGCCCGTGAATACGCAGCTATCGGGATACTACAACGTGGTCACCCCCGATAACGGCGCCGACTGGCAGATCCGCGCTCAGGTACAATTGATGTTCCCTAAATGATCCCGCCTCAGACGCCTAACCGGCCCAAGGGGTCCCGTCCCAATCCATGTCCAGAAGAGAATCGATGAAGCTTTATCAGACCTTTTTTACCGCGTTCGCCCTCTCCGCTGCCATGCTGCTAGGCGGCTGCGCTACCCCCGGCGGCAGCGGCACCGACGCGACGCCGGCTTACGCCGACTACCTGAGCCATCCCGATCGCCTTGAGCCCGTGGCCGAGGGTGACAGCGCGCTGATCTGGATCGACCCCAACGTCGATTTCGCCAAGTACGACAAGTTCCTGATCGAACGTATCCAGGTCCATTTGGCGGACGACGCCACTTACAAGGCGGTCGATCCCACGGCTCTCAAGCAGATGACGGACTATTTCTACAATGCGATCGTCAAGGCCCTCGGTTCCCCGTACAAGGTCGTCTCGAAAACCGGCCCTGGAGTGCTGCGAGTGCGCATCGCCATCACCAATCTCGTCCCCACCAAGCCCGAATACAGCGTCGCGGCGCTCGTGATTCCCTACGCCACGGTAGTGGACCTCGCCTCGGGTCCGGCGAGCGGCGGACCGTCTGGATCCACAGCCTATCTCGGGCGGACCGGGATCGCCGGGTCCCTTATCGAATCCCAGACCAACCGGGTAGTCGCCGAGTACGCGGACAACGAGATCGGACGCAAATACGTGGTCGACACCAGCGAAGGCGTGACCGGCGCCGTCACAACGGGGGTGGACGGTTACATCAAGTCATACTCCACCTGGGGTTACGCTAAGCAGGCCTTCGACGGCTGGGCGGCCGACCTGCGCAAGTGGCTCAACAAAGTCCACGGGCGCTGAGCCGGCGGCTCCAACATGGCGGCGGCCGCATGGCGACTCCCCATTCCTGCAGCATTGCACGGAAGAACCGCGAAAGCGGAGTCAGCGGCTGAAATTCGGGGGAGGAACAATGCGCGCTTATCGATTGATTGTGTGTTTGCTTGCAGCCTTGGCACTCGTCGGTTGTGCCAGCCGGCCGATCAACGAGCCGATTTCCCGGGTCGACCCACAGGCGGGCTACCGCCCGTATCTCCTGATCCCGAAGCGCCAGAACAACGACCCCCATACCCTTTTCGTGCTCTCGTTCTCCGGCGGCGGAACGCGAGCCGCGGCCTTCTCTTACGGCGTATTGGAGGAGCTGCGCCGCACGAACGTCGTTGTGAACGGCCAGCGCCGCCGGCTGATCGACGAGGTCGACATCATCACGGGCGTTTCCGGGGGCAGCTTCACCGCGCTCTCGTACGCCCTCTACGGGGAGCGGCTGTTCTCCGAGTACGAGCGGCGGTTTCTCACGCGCAACGTCGAGGGTACCCTTATCGCCCGTGCCCTCAATCCGCTCTACTGGCCCAAATACGTAGGCGGCAGCGCGGGGCGCTCTGAGCTCGCCGCGGAGTATTACGACGAGATCCTGTTCGAAGGCGCGACCTTCGCCGACCTGCTCGATAAGCCCGGGCCGGTCGCGATCGCCACCGGGACCGACCTCTCCACCGGATCGCGTCTCGCGTTCTTTCAGAACGACTTCGACCTGCTGTGCTCGGATCTGAGCAAGGTGCGCCTATCTCGTGCGGCTGCCACATCGTCCGCGGTCCCGGTTGTGCTGTCGCCGGTGACCTTGAACAACTACGGCGGCAACTGCGGCTATCGGTATCCGGCTTGGGTGCGAGACGTTGCCGATCCCGAGACCCGAGCGCGACCTTCCGGGCGCGCGTATCAGCGTTACCGCGAGATGGAGAGCTTCCAGAACAGCAAGGACCGCCCTTACATCCACCTCGTCGACGGCGGCGTTGCGGACAACATCGGGGTGCGTGGTGTGTTGGAGACCCTTCAGGAGTTGGCGATAAGTGCGGCTTTCCAACGAGAGGTCGGGTTCGGTGTCGTTCATCGGGTGGTACTGATCATCGTCAACTCCCACTCGTCGCCCGGCACCGATTGGGACCGCCGCGAATCGCCCCCCGGATTCGCCGCTCAGCTGATGCAGTCCGCCGGCGTACCGATCGATCGCTACTCGTTCGAGACGATCGAAACCATGAAGGATATCGCCGAAATCTGGATGTGGCGGCGCGAGCTGCTGGTGGACCGCGCGCGCCTCGCTGGCGCGACCAAGGCACAGGCAGAAGCCAGTGTGCCCAGGATCGACCTGAATGTGCTGGACGTGAGCTTCGATGCCATCCCCGACCCGGAGGAGCGCGCCTATTTCATGAACCTTCCCACGTCCTTCGCGCTGCCGGACGAGGCGGTCGACCGGTTGCGCGATGTCGCCGGTCGCCTGCTTCGCCAATCGGCGGAATACGAGCTGGTCTTGCGCGATCTCGGCGGTAGGCCGGATAAGTAGCCTTGCAGGGCCGGTCTATGAGCCGTTATCAATGGTAGGGTAACCTTGTCATTCGGCTAAATGTTTCGCACTCGCTCACATTCGAGACAAAACGCAGCACATGACCGGAGCACTCCTTCGAACCGGAAATCTAAAGGCCTTCGAGCCCCTCGGCGCCTTGGGAAACCCGGTCTATCTCGCCGCAGCCCAGCTGCGCGCGGCCATCGGCAGGCGCCTGGGAGAGGACGCGGCTGCCGCGCTGGCCATCCCCCACCGGAATCAGGACGGAGATACCATCGACTGGTACGCGCCCGGACCGGGCCCCGTGGTGCCCTGGAGCGCGGCAACGCCCGAGGAGCGGACGCAGGCCAAGGAGCAATTGCTCGGGATACGGGACCGGATCGAGGAGCTCGGCCGGGCGATGCAGTCCGAGGAAGCGGGCGAGCGCCAAGTCTTCGGGCGCCTGCTGGAGCAGGTGACCAGCTTCCCGGACGACGGCCACGTCTATTTGGTGCACGGCCGCCCGGTGATTACCTTCTGGGGCTTCCGGCACCAGAGCGCACCGGTTGGCAGCAGCCCCCTGCTGAACCTGGATGTGGAGCCGCGGCAGGCCCCGCTGGCGGGTATCCGCCGTAGCCTCTCCTGGTGGTGGCTGTTGCCCCTGCTGCTTCTGCTGGCCCTCCTGCTGATCTGGCTTTTGCGTGGCGGCGAGGAGCCTCCTGTCCAACGCCGGCAAGAAGCCGTCGAGGCGGCCGGGAAGCAAGAATCGGAAGCTCCCGCGGAAAAATCGGCCCCGACCGAAGAGCCGCCCCCGACCGAAGAACCGGCACCGGAGGAGATTGAGCAACACGAGCCCGTCAGCGACCCGGAAAGGCGCGATCTAGTCATCCGTGGCGGCGAGACCCGAGTCTTGGAGCGGGATGGAATCACCACCGATCAAACCAGGGCGACCGAGGGGGCCGTTGCAGTCGATCCAGCCACCGGAGAGCTGCTTGAAAAATCGGAGACCGACGTCGAGGCCCCGGGTCTCACACAAGTACAGGAAGGAGCGCTGGAAGCGCCCTCTGAAGTGCAGGAGGATGTGCTTGGGGAAGCACCCGGCGAGGAGATTCCCTTCGGCGAGGAATCAGTCGAGCAACCGCTGCCGGAAGAAGAGTCCGAAGATGTTTCCGAGCTCGCGCAGCCGTACGAAGCGCCGGATGCCACAGAAGGCTCCGTGGATGAACCTCTACCGGAGCAGGCACCGGAAACCGAAGCCCCCGAGCCGTCTGGCCCGGAGCCAGCGCAGGAGCCTCCCCCTTCCGAGCAGGGACCGGGCGACCAGGAGCCGCAACCGCGGGACCAGCCGGCGGACGGGGTTCCACCCGACGAGGGAGACAAGCCCGACCCCGCAAATTCGGGACAGGACGAAGCCGCACCGGCGCTCAAGCTCCCTCCGGGATCGATCCGCACAGGCTCTACCCAGTTCCTCAACGGCGGCTGGCGCACCTCCGGCTCCCTGCAGGACCCCAGAACCGCGCTGCCGGTCGACATGGAGTACCGGCTACAGGACGGCACCGGCGAACTGAAGCTGCGACGTAGCGACGGCAGTATCTGCAGCGGCGAGGTCAAGGCGGTCATCGAGGACGGCAAGCTGGTGGTTCACAACGCCAGGGACATAAAATGCCCTGACGGCACCAACTTCGGCCGTCCGCGCCTGGAGTGTATTCCGGGCAAGGATGGGCGCGCCGACTGCTCAGGCCGTTACGAGACAGGCGAGGTCTTTTCGATCGATATCAAGAAGTCCGAGCAGTGAGCCAACGCCTAACCGTCTGTCCATCGTGAATGGATGAGAAACAGCAAGTGCCGATACAAAACGAACTGATCACCTTGGGATGGCGGGAATGGATTTCGCTGCCGGAGCTCGGCATTAAGCGCATAAAGGCCAAGGTGGACACTGGGGCGAAGACTTCATGTCTGCACGCGTTTTTCGTCGAGACTTATCAGGACAAGGGTTCCAGCCGGGTGCGATTCGGCGTCCATCCGCGCCGAAACGACACCCAGAGTGTCGTGATCTGCGAAGCCGATCTGATCGACCGGCGAATCGTTTCGGATTCCGGCGGCCATCGCGAACGACGGTACGTGATAGCAACGACAGTCGTCCTGGGAGATCGGACCCGACGCATCGAGTTTACTTTGACGAATCGGGACAGCATGCGGTTTCGCATCCTGCTTGGGCGCTCCGCTCTCGCCGGTATCTACCATGTCGATCCGTCCGCCTCCTATCGCGCGGGAAAACCGCGGATAGAAACACCCACCTCGCCGGGCCATGAGAATATGTGACGATGTCCGCGTGGCGAACCTCTAACCATCAAGCTCTAGTAACCAGAAGAATTCACCTATGAAAATCGCGATCCTATCCAGAAACCCCAAGCTGTACTCCACACGACGCCTGGTCGAAGCCGCCCAGGGGCGCGGCCACGAGGTCAGGGTGCTCGACGTGCTGCGCTGTTACATGAACATCACGTCCATGCGGCCAGAGATCCACTACAAGGGCGAGAAGCTGGATTCGTTCGACGCGGTGATCCCCCGCATCGGCGCCTCGGTCACCTTCTACGGCACCGCCGTGCTGCGTCAATTCGAGATGATGGGTGTCTATCCGCTCAACGAGTCCGTGGCCATCACTCGTTCCCGGGACAAGCTGCGCTCCCTGCAGTTGCTTTCGCGCAAGGGCATCGGGCTGCCGGTAACGGGGTTCGCCCACAAGCCGGACGACATCCAAGACCTTATCAAGATGGTCGGCGGCGCCCCGGCCGTGATCAAGCTCCTGGAAGGTACCCAGGGCATCGGCGTGGTGCTGGCGGAGACGCACAAGGCCGCAGAGAGCGTCATCGAGGCGTTTATGGGGCTGCGCGCCAATATTCTGGTCCAAGAGTTCATCAAGGAGGCGGGCGGCGCGGATCTGCGCTGTTTCGTGATCGGGGAAAAGGTGGTGGCGGCCATGAAACGCCAGGGAAAGGAGGGCGAGTTCCGTTCGAACCTGCACCGGGGAGGAACCGCGAGCGTGGTCCGGATGACGCCCGAGGAGCGATCCACCGCTGTTCGAGCGGCAAGAACCATGGGGCTCAACGTGTCCGGTGTGGACCTGCTGCGCTCAAATCACGGCCCGGTGGTCATGGAGGTCAACTCCTCTCCCGGCTTGGAGGGGATCGAGGGCTCGACGGGCAAGGACGTTGCGGCATTGATGATTCAGTTCATCGAGAAAAACGGCGCCTCCGGCAGGACGGGTACCCGCGGCCGAGGGTAATCCATGCGTGCGCCATTCGTCATACAGGACCAGCGCGTCTCGCCCGGTCAGCGGGCGCTGATCGACCTCGCGCTTCCCAAGCTCAACTCGCACACCCGTCTATCCATGCCGGTACATGTCGTACATGGCAAGAGGGTCGGCCCCCGCCTGTTCGTCTCGGCGGCCGTGCACGGTGACGAGCTCAACGGAATCGAGATCATCCGCCGGCTGCTCGACGTCAAGTCCCTCAACAGGCTGGCCGGCACGCTGGTGGCGGTGCCAGTGGTGAACGTCTACGGCCTCATCCACCAGTCCCGTTACTTGCCGGACCGGCGCGATCTCAACCGCAGCTTTCCCGGCTCCGCCCAGGGCTCGCTTGCAGCCCGGGTCGCACACCTGCTCATCGACGAGATCGTTCGCCACTGCACCCACGGAATCGATTTGCACACCGGGGCGATCCACCGGACGAATCTGCCGCAGATCCGTGCCAATCTGGACGATCCCGAGACCGAGCGCCTCGCCCGCGCCTTCGGCGTGCCCGTCCTCATCAACGCGACCGTGCGCGACGGCTCCCTGCGCGAGGCGGCAGCCGAGCTTGGTATTCCCATGCTGCTCTACGAGGCGGGCGAAGGGCTGCGCTTCGACGAGGTATGCATACGCGCCGGTCAGTTGGGGGTGCTCAACGTGATGCGCTCTCTGGGCATGCTTCGGGCCTCGAGCAGGCGCAGGCACGAGGCCGCGCCCTTCATCGCGCGATCGAGTAGCTGGACCCGGGCGCCGGAGAGCGGTCTGCTGCGCACCTTGGTTGCCCTCGGGGCCAGGGTGCAGCGGGACGAGACGCTCGGGTACATCAGCGATCCCTACAGCGCAAACCAACACCCGGTAACAGCGCATACGCGGGGAGTCGTGATCGGCCGAGTCCAGATTCCCTTGGTGCACGAAGGCGAGGCGCTCTTCCACATCGCCCGCTTCACCGACGATACGCATGATGTGGCCGGTGAAGTGGAGGCCTTCCACCAGACGCACCAGGATGACGGGAACGGGATCGACCCGCCGATCGTCTGAAATCGAGGGAGTCTCTTTATGGGCTCCGCGTATTCAAAACGCTGAGACCGATGTGCCTTAAATAGAGTGTTGAGTATGTTTTTTTGGTCTATGAGGATTTGTTGGCGGGTGCAGACCCATATCCTGCTTTGCGGGGTCTTGCTGTCGCTGCTGTCGGTGACGGGCTCGGCGCAGACGCAAGGAATGGGGGCCGATAGCCCGGCGGCCGGCCGCTCGACGGGGCAGCCACGCGCAGCTGGCGCTACGCTCGAGACACTGGATTCCTTCGTCGATTTGCGCAACGCCATCCTGCAGGACATCAAGGAAGTCAACGAGAAAACCGCCGCGGCCCAGTCCGACAACGAGAAGCAGGATCTGAAGTCTCAGCTCGACAAGCTGGAGTCGGATCTGCGCGCGATCACCGAGAATTTCGAGAACATCGCCGCCGGCGTCGACATCAGCAGCCTGCGTGCGATAGAGGCGGAGGAGTTTAACTTTCAGTCGGAACTGCTAGCCCTGCTCAAGCCCGCTTTGGACGAGATGAAGGAGATGACGTCGCACGTGCGTCAGAAGTCGGACCTCAAGGACAAGATAGACTACTACCGTGAGCGCTTGCCGGTCATGGAGCAGGCGATCACCAACGCCGATCGCCTGCGGTCCTCCAGCAAGGACGAAACCGTCGCGTTGGCCCTGAAAGTTACGCTGGAAAAATGGCAGCGACAGCAGTCGTTCATGCAAAGCGAGCTTCAGGCAGCCGAGGTGCGGCTCCAGGAACTGATCGCTTCGGAGGTGTCTATCACCCAGGCCTCGCAGAGCTACCTCAAAACGTTCTTCCAGGCACGCGGCCTGTACCTTTCCATTGCATTGGCGGTGGTGGTCGGCGTCCTGCTCCTGTCCCGCCTGAGCCACCAAGTGCTGCGGCGCTACGCGCCCGGGTTCCGCAAGCTGCACCGCAGCTTCCGCGTCCGGCTGGTCGAGCTGATCCACCGCTTGGTAACCCTGATTCTGGTCGTCGTCGGTCCCATGATCGTCTTCTACACGGTCGAGGACTGGGTACTCTTCAGCCTCAGCATCCTGTTGCTGATCGCCATTGCCTGGACGCTCCGCCAAGCCCTGCCCCGCTATATTCAACAGATCCAGATCTTCCTCAACATCGGAGCCGTGCGCGAGGGAGAGCGCTTGAACCTCGACGGCATCCCCTGGCGCGTGCAGCAGATCAACGTCTTCTGCACCCTTGTCAATCCGGTGGCCGAGCTGACGCAGCGGGTTCCCATCGATGCCCTTGTCGATCTCAAGTCACGGCCGGCGCGGCCGGACGAGCCCTGGTTCCCCTGCAAGAAAGGGGATTGGGTCATCCTGAGCGACCAAGTTCGCGGCAAGGTCACGGGCATTTCCCCCGAGCTGGTCCAGCTCGTGGAGCGCGGAGGCGCCCATCTCACCTACCAGACCGGCGATTTCCTCGCCAAATCGCCACGAAATTTGGCCACGAACTTCCGCATCAAGGAGATCATGGGCATCAGTTACAAGCTGCAGAAGGACAGCACGACCAATATCCCGGAGGCCCTTCACGCCTACATCACACAACGGGCGGAGCAGGAAGGTTACGGCGACCAGCTGCTGAGCCTGCGTGTGGAGTTCGCGCTGGCGAACAGCTCGTCGCTGGATCTGGCGGTGATGGCCGACTTTTCGGGCGAGCTGGGCGATCTCTACAACCGGCTGCGAAGGGCCATTCAGCGCTGGTTTGTCGATGCCTGCACCGAGCACGGATGGGAGATTCCATTCCCACAGATGACGCTCCACGGAACAGTGGCGCGGACCGACTGAAGCCCTGTATTTCCTGCTTGTCCGCAGCGCGCATTAAGAATACCCTCGACAATACACCCTACTTCTCAGGCTGAAAAACCGTCCCTAGACGTTTGGGCGAACCAGCCGATCAACAATCCAACATCAATCCGGCGGAGGGAGCAAACATGCAACTCAAGGTTCTGGCCTTTGTGCTCGCGGGAGGCGAAGGCACACGACTTTATCCATTGACCCGAGAACGCGCCAAGCCCGCGGTTCCGTTTGGCGGTAAGTACAGGATCGTCGATTTCGTGCTCAGCAATCTGGTCAATTCCGGGATCTACTCCATTTACGTGCTCATCCAGTTTCGCAGCCAATCCTTGCTGCAGCACCTGAGCGACGGCTGGCAGTTCGGAGGCATCCTGAAGAGCGAGTTCCTGGTACCGGTGCCGGCACAGATGCGCACGGCAGGAAAGGAGTGGTATCGCGGCACCGCCGATGCGATACACCAGAACATCAACCTGATCGAGCAATCCTCTCCCGACATCGTCGTGGTGTTCGGCGCGGATCACATCTACCGCATGAATATTCGCGAGATGATCAAGTACCACGAGCACAAGCGTGCCCATGTCACGATTGCCGCGCTACCTACGGAAAAAAAGTTTGCCAAAGACTTCGGGGTGATCGAGGCGACGCGAAGCGGACGCATCGTTGGATTTCATGAGAAAAATCCCGATGCCCCGACCATGCCGGACGATCCGAATCGCGTCTACGCATCGATGGGCAATTACGTCTTCTCCACGGATATGTTATTGAAGATGATCGAGGACGATCAGCAGGATCCCAACAGCTCCCACGATTTCGGTAAAGATATCCTGCCGAAGGCCATCGACCATGCCGAGATGTTTGCCTATAACTTCAACAACAACAAGATTCCCGGAGAGGAATCCGGCAAGCCCCCTTACTGGCGTGACGTCGGCACCCTCGACGCATTTTACGAAGCGAATATGGACATCCGAGCCATCACCCCGGAGCTCAATTTATTCAATCGGGAATGGCCTCTGCGCACGGCCAGCTATCCCGATCCACCCGCCAAGTTCGCGTTCGACGAGGACGACCGGCGTGGACAGGCAATCGATTCGGTCCTTTCCGGCGGGTGCATCATCTCCGGAGGTCAGGTTCGGGACTCCGTGTTGGGGCGTCACGTATACGTTCACGCCGGAGCGGAGATCGACGAGTGCGTAATTTTCGATAACTGCGACATTGGCCGCAACGCCAAGCTGCGCCGGTGCATCCTGGAGAAGAACGTGCGCATTCCGGAAAACGCGGTGATTGGTTACGATCACGAGGAGGACAAAAAGAAATACCATGTGACCGAAAGCGGCATAGTGGTCGTCGAAGGCAAACGCACTCCTATGCAATTGTCGACGATCGCCTTCTAGGGAAGCAAACGAGCAACCCTTTTAGTACACGCAAGGGTTGCGAACCCACCTCGCCCGCCCACGACGAACGGCTCGTTTCTGTCCGGAACCGCGAAAATGTTCGTTATATTTTGCGGATCTCGCTTGCTAGGTGACGGAGATTTTTATAGCAGACCGCGATAGACAGAGACGCGCTCGCGCTGGGTGAAGCAGTCGATCATGGCGAGGTCGCCTGCGACCCGGCTGCGTGGATGCGAACGTCCAGTGGGGCGTCGGAGCTCAGGTGGACATCCCGCTGGGGAAAGGCGATAGAGATGCCGGCGGCCTCGAACTTCTCGTTGATGCTTCGGTGCAGATCGCTGGTGACCAACAACCGGTTGTCCAGGGAATCCAGGAAGCAGCGCACGACCAGGTTCAGTGCGTTGTCGCCGAAGCCCTCGAAGGTGAACCTCGGCTCCGGATCCTTCAGCACGCGGCTGTTTTCCTTCACCGCCTCCTCCAGAGCGCCAGCGCCAGCGTTACGTCCGCCCCGTAGTCGACACCTACGGTGATGACGATGCGGTTCAGGTTGTCGCTCAGGGTCCAGTTGAGCAGGCGTCCCGTGATGAACTCCTTGTTCGGCACCAACAGCTCCTGCTTGTCCCAATTGCGGATGGTCGTGGCGCGAATCTGGATCTTCGACACGGAACCCGTGACATCGCCAATCGTGACCACGTCGCCGACCCGCACCGGGCGCTCGAACAGAATGATGATGCCGCTGATGAAGTTGGCCACGATCTCCTGCAGTCCGAAGCCGATACCTACACCGAGGGCCGCTACCAGCCACTGAACGCTACCCCAGGAGAGCCCCAGTGCGCTGAAGACTGCGAGGGCTGCCGCGGCGGCGATGATGTAACCGGTCATGGTCGTGACGGCGTAGCGGCTGCCGGCCGACATGGACGTATGCGACAGCAGCAGAATCTCGAACAGGGCCGGAAGATTCTTTGCCGCCACGACCGCGGCAAAGGTGATCACCAGCACCTGGCCGATGTCGGCCAGGGTGAAGGGGACGATGCGCTCCTCCCCGTCGACGACTCCCGTGTGGTGCCAGAGGGCGACTTCCTCGAAGATGCCGAATGCGGGCAGCACCTCGGACCAGATCGCCCACAGGGCGACGGCGCCGCCGATGAAGAGCAACATATTGACCAAGCGACGCGTTTGCCCGTCCAAAGAGGCGAAATCCACCCCGTTAGGCTCCTCCATCTCCGGCTGCGCCGCGCCCGACTCCCGGGACCGGTCGGCTTGTTCCACCGCCCGTGCGGTGCGGCGCTCCAACACGGCTTGCAGGGCAAGCTTCCGCCGGGTCAGGACGAGCCAGCGAACGATGAGTTGGTGCAGGACCGCGATCCCCAGCACCAGGTACATGGAGCTGACGAGCGAGGCCATCAGGGTACCGACCGTATAGACGTAGCCCACCGCGGTGAGCATCGCCAACGCCAACGGCATCGCCACGACCAGCGGATACCAGAGCTTGCGCGTGCGACTGAACCAGCCTTCGGGTCGCTCCGCGATCAGGTTGCGCAGGGCGCCCCGCTCGGGGCTCAGCACCCGAGCGAAGAAGGCGGCGAACCCCAGGGTCAAGGCGAGCAGCGAGAGTCGCCCCAAGCTGCCGCTGTAGGTCTCGTCGGGGTGGTTGTATGCGGCGGTGGCGACGAAGCCGAGCGGCACCAGCATCGCCAGCAACCAGTCGAAATGCAGCCGCAGGAAACGCAGCACGTCGCCATTCCAACGGAAGTGCTGGTCGGCAACGCCGCCGCGTATGCAAAGGAAGCGGAACGAAAGCAGGAAGTACACGCCCAAAGAGACGGAGATAGCCGCCTGACCGATTGCCTTGGTGAAGTCCGTGGCCTCAAGCGAGGCGTACAGTTGCAAGCCCATGGTAGCCAACAACAGGGGCAAAGGCGCGGCGGTCATCAGGGTCAGGCCCAAGGCCTCCAGGGTATAGCGAATATCGTCTGTCCTTATCCGCCTCAGGGGCGCCGCCGTGTCCCGAATCCCCCGGCGCATGGCAGGCGTCTTCCATTGCAGCAAGCCCGCGATCAGGAGCAAGACCCAGAACGTGGGGGATCGAGTCAATTCATGCAGGAGCAGGCCGGCCACCTCCAGCCAATTCCCCGGATCGATCGCCCAAAAAACGGCACGCGGCAACGAGCGGAAGGTCGCTAGGCCTACCGGTTGCGTGCTGCGTACCCAGAGCAGGCGCTCGTCCAGAAACCCGTCGTATTCGTCCGCCGCCTGAATGAGCCGGGACGAGGCATAGTCCAGATCTCCGAGCAACCGAAGATAGGACGCGGCCGTTTGCAGGGCCTGCTCGAGCAATGTCTGGCGCTGCTTTACGAGCGTCTGAAGCTCGGGGGTTACCTCGGCACGTTCCTCGGCGGTGATCTCGTCCGGCATGAGGGCCCGGACATATGCGTCCGTATCCTGCAAGCGGCGTTGTTCCTCGCTATACCGAATTTGGCTTAGCGTGGTCTCGGTGGTCGCCCTCTCGCGTTCGACCGCAGCCTTTCGATAGGTACGCAGGTTGGGTAGCCGGTTGCGCTGGTCGATCAGGGCCTGGCCCAGGGCACGGGTCAGGCCAGCGGCCTCGACCCGCTGGCGCGCGCTGCGGAAGTCCTCCTCCACATGGCGTGTCTGTGTCTCGATCTGCTCCTGTGCGCCGGCAACTCGTTCCAGCCCCTCGGTCAGGGCCGTCAGCTCGTCGCTCAGCGCCGCATTGCTCTCGGCCAGGTCTCTAATCAGGGGGTGCTTGTCCGCTGCTTGGCGTTGGGTCTCTCTGGTTTGAGCCGCGGCGTCCGCCGCCTCGCCCTTCAGCTGCCGCGCGAGGCGTTCTTGAAGCGTTTGCGCCGCCGCCTTGAGAAGCCCTAGATCGCTCACCGCCTTGTCGCGGGAGGCCTTCAGGAGATCGATCCGCACACCCTGGCTCAAGAGCTCCTGATCCAGCATCAGAATCTCCGAGCGCAGAGACTGACGGCGGGCTTCCAGGTTCCAGCGGCGGGCATTTGCCAATTCCTGCGTCTCCCCCTGGGGTGATGGCAGGGCACTTGCCGTCTCCAGGGCGTCAAGGGCCTGCTTAGCGTCAACGATGGCCTTGCGCGCCGCCGCAGGCCTGCTGGCGTTGCCCTCCAGCTCTTTCTCGATCTCCGAGAGCTTGGCGTCAACCGCCGCAGCGTCCGCCTCGGTCTTCGCGAGAAGTTGCTCGATTTCGGAGACGGACATCTCGTTCGGCAGCGCCTCGGGTTCCGCACCCGCTTCCGCGGCCTCGCCAAGCTTGTCGCGAAAAGCCTTCGCCTGGTCGGGCGCTGTCTCCAGCGCCTCCTTGTATGCGGTCGCTTTGGCCTCCAGAGCACTCGCGGCCTGTAGCTCGCTCAGGGCCTTGCGGTAGAGCTCCGAGGAGCTTGGTCTTGGTCGCCTCGTCCAAGTCGGTCGCGGCCTCCGTCTCCTTGATCTTGGTCTCCAGAAACTCGGGAGTGAGCGCGGTTTTGACCGTCGGGTCGAGTCCGGCGCCCTTGCCTGACGCGACGCCAGGCGGGTCGGACGCCACCTCCCCGGCCAGCGCAGTCGTAAAGCCGATACTCAAGATGAACGAGACCAGGACGGCTGCAAGCGAGTGGCGTTGGTACTTCATAACAGGAACAGGGAGGCCAATCCGAGGAAGCTGAGAAAACCCACAATGTCGGTAACTGTGGTGAGGATTACCGCGCCGGACAACGCCGGATCTATGCCCATCCGGTGCAGCACCAGCGGAATGAAGATACCGCAGAGGGCTGCCGCCAGCAGGTTCAGCACCATGGCCGCGGCGATGACCGCGGAGATTCCCGCGCTCTGAAACCAGAGGTAGGAGACGAGGGCGACTACCAGGGCCCAGACCACGCCGTTTATGGCGCCGACCGCGACCTCCTTTATGGTGAGCCAGCGCACGTTGGAATGGGCGATCTGGTCGAGTGCCAGCCCGCGTATGGTCAGGGTCAGGGTCTGGCTTCCGGCGATGCCACCCATGCTGGCGACGACCGGCATGAGCACCGCGAGGGCCACCAGCTTGTCCAGGGCCTCCTCGAAGCGGCCGATCACCCAAGCGGCGGCGAACACGGTCACCAGGTTGATGCCGAGCCACAGACCGCGACGCCTGGCACTTGGCACGATCGGGGCGAAAAGGTCCTCATCCTCTTCCAGACCGGCGCTCTGCAGCAGCCTGCGGTCGGCCTCCTCGCGGATGATGTCGACTACATCGTCGATGGTGATGCGCCCGAGCAGCCGGTCCTCGTCGTCGAGCACCGCAACCGAGATCAAATCCCGGCGCTCGAATAAAGCGGCGATCTCGGTCTCCGGGGCGTTGGCACGCAAGGTGTCTGCCTCCGGGTGCATGACCTCGGCGACGCGCTGATCCGGATCGCCGGTCAGCAGTTGCGCCGTGTCCAGCTTTCCCTGATACCGGCCCTCGTCCGAAAGGACCATCAGGGCGTCCGTATGGGGCGGAAGCCGATCATGGCGGCGAAGCCAGCGCAGCACGACCGCCAGGGTAACGTCACTGCGAACGCTGATCACATCTGTGCTCATCAGTCGCCCGGCGGTCCCCTCCGGATAGCTGAGAACCGCTTCGACACGCTGGCGGTGATCCTCGTCCAGGGCCGAGAGGATCGACTCGGTCAGGTCTACCGGCAGCTCCTCCAGAACCTCGGCCAGGTCCTGCTCCTCCATCTGCTCGGCCGCGGTGACCAGCTCGGCACGGTCCATTTCGCCGATCAGCGCGGCACGAGCCTCGTCGTGGACGTTTGGGAGGACCTCGCCACGCGTCTCCTCGGAAACCAGCTCCCAAGTAGTGCGCCGCTGCTCCGGCGGCATAGCCTCCAGCAGGTCGGCGATTTCAGCCGGATGCAGCTCGATGAGGGCGTCGCGGAGCTGCTCGACGTTGCCGTCGGCCAGATCGCGTAACGCCAGCTCCACCAGCTCGCCGGTCATGGATTGCTCTGTCGTCTGTTCCATAGGTTCGATTGCCTCTGGATTTCTTGCGGAAAAATGCCGCTGCACTCACACTGGCGTCGAGTTTGTGACTTTCTCATCGAAGGCTCCATCTACATCGAGCAAGAGGAAAGCCGGAGCCGGCTGCGCCGGGCTCCTGCGGAAGGACGAAAGCAGCAAACGCACGATTTGGTAAAATACACGGAGGTCACGCGCGATGAAACCGCACAGTTACAACTCGATTTCGGGAGTGATCGTAACCCTTGCGTGCCTGGCCCCGGTCGCCGTGTCCGCCGCCGAGACGCAAAGCGAGGGCCTACCGCTGTGGGAGCTCGGTATCGGTGCGGCAGCTTACCATCAACCGAATTACCCCGGCTCGGACGTGCGCTCGACCACAGGCTTTCCGTTTCCTTATGTGATCTATCGGGGCGACTGGTTCCGCATCGACCGCAGCCTACAGGGTATCCTCTACGAGACCCGGACGATCAAGCTCGACGTCAGCGCCGGGGGAACGGCCGTCGTGGACAGCGACGAGAGCGACGCACGCGAGGGAATGCCCGACCTGGACCCGACGTTCGAAGTGGGCCCAGCGTTCAGCCTGCTGGTGACCAATCCCGATCGCCCTGACAGCGTCTGGGCCCGGATGGCCGTGCGCACCGCCGTCAGCGTCGACACGGGGGACTGGAACTTCAAGCAGCAGGGGTGGGTCTTCGATACCCGGCTGCGATATCAGCGGCCCTTGATGGGCGAGACCCTGAAGCTGAGTACCGAGGTCGGCGCCTCCTTCGCCGATAAGAACTACACCGGCTACTTCTATGACGTCCCACCCGAGTTTGCCACGCCCCTGCGATCCGCGTTCGAGTCTGGCTCCGGATACGCAGGTGCCCGCGTCGGGCTGGGGTTCAGCGGTGTCTACGGAAAATGGCGCTGGTCGCTTTTCGGCGCTTACATGAATTTTGCCGGCACTGCATTCGAGAACAGCCCGCTGTTGGACTCCAACCACGACTTCAGCGTCGGGGCGACCATCGGCTGGATGTTCTGGCAGAGCAACAGCCGGATCACGCCGAAGAACACCAGCCCCGGCAGCGAGTTTGAAACACCCTTGTTCGGATTGTGATCCGTCTCTGGTAGATAGTCGGTATCACCAGATTGGCGATGCCGACGGCGTTCTCGTCGCGTCGGCTTGAGTGACTGTCTGATCATCATTCTGCTAGGTTGAAGTGGTGACGCGAGCTGGTACCACGCCAGCCGAGCCGATGGCCGGCAAGCGTGGGGCTGCGCTGATCGGAAGCTGATCTATTCGTCCTTGGACTCCTCTTCCTCGCTGCCCTCGCCCGCCTCCTCATCTTGATTCTTGGCGACGCAATCGGCGATGTAGTCCGCGATCTCCTCCGCCGCGATGCCTTCATCCATGGCCTCCTGGCGGCACTCCTTCTCGATCTCTTCGCTTTCTTCTGAAGCGTAAGCAGAAAGCGGAGTCAGTATGAGCGATGAGACGGCCAAGGCTGCGAAAGTGTGCTTTTTCATATGTGTTCTCCAATAGATGTTGAATTGTGTTTTCAATTGAGCCGCCATGTGCGGCTCTCGGTCGCTGTACGAAGCGTTACCTAATGGCCATTTCGGCGACGGCAACATTCAACACGATGGTTGATCCCATTGAAAACGAATATTCTCGATCCTGTCGATGAACCGAAGAAATCGATATTCAGGATGACTTACGTACCTTTGAGAATCCGACGCCCAAGACCTTATCGATCAAGCCATCCCGGTCGGCCGTGATCGAGAGCGTTGGAAAGACATCACCGAGCGCGAGCAACCAATCCTGAAGCAGAATATCCCATAGGCTGGCAATGCCACCGACCGAAATGGCGGGTTCGGTTGACCTCCAGAAAAGTCTTGAGCAGCTCGGTGTCCACGGCAAATGACGTAAGCGGGAATCGGTTCGGATTTTAGCGGAAACCGCCGCGCTTATGCTTGGGCGCAATCGCCGCTTTCCGACGGCCCGCCCGGGGGAGATCAAAAACCTGCTATCGGCCTCTGGTCAGTCAACCAATAGAAGCGGCACGCCGGCACGACCAACCGGTCGTTGAAAAGGCCGGGCGTTTCCCCGGAGTAGAGGTCGTACGCCTGACCGTGCTGGAAGAGTCTACGGTTTCCCAGGTTGGCCAAATCCAGATAGCTCGGTTTGACGTCGAAGTTGGCGACCACAAGCACCGCATCGGACATCAGGGCGGGGTGTGTGCGCAGGAACGCGAACAGGTGCGGGTTGTCGACGTCGAGCAATTCCCTGTTGTTGAAATCGGCGAATGCAGGGATGGTCTTACGAACCGAAATCATCTTTTTCAGCCCGTCGAAGATGCGCTGCTCGACGCTACCGTGCTCGCGTCGTCGCTCCGCCTTCTCCCAATCGATGAGTGGGCGATGCAGCCAGCGGCTATCGCCCGCCTTTGCTTCGTCCTCGAGGAAGGTGCAATCGTTCAGCGTACCGATTTCGTCGCCGTAGTAGAGCAAGGGGATACCGCCGTAGGACATGATCATTCCGTGAAGCAGCAGTATTCGCTTGATCGCCAGATCTATTGCATCCGGGTCGGCCGTCTCGAGCGCAGTGTCCAGTCCCACCAGGGAGGCCAGCGAGCCGGAGATGCGCGCGTCGCCCGTCTTCTCGTTGACCCCGAACGGCTGGCCGCGGGCCGGGGAGTCCTCGAAGCGCCCTGTGAACCAGTCGACCAGGAACCTTCGATGGGCCTTCGGATCGTAGCCGACGGCGCGGATATCCGTGTCGTCGAAGCCCAGACCGATATCGTCGTGGCAGCGGATGTAGTTGAGCCAGGTGGCTCGATCAAGCTTGTTCGGCAGGCTTTTTATCCCTTGGGCCAAGAGGGCGGCGCTCTTGGTTGCAATGGAATTCCATAGCAACGCCATGAAGGTCGCGTTGTAGGCAATTTCGCACTCCTTTGCGATCACCGCGTCCTCCCCGAAATACTTGGTGATCTCCAGGGGGGCGACAATGGCCTCCGCGATGAACAGCACTCCCGGGGCGACGACCTGGCAGCAGTCCTTCATCAGCTGCAGGATGAGATGGGCCTCGCGCTCGTTTTGGCAGGCGGTGCCGATCTGCTTCCACAGAAACGCGACCGCGTCCAAACGAACGATATCCGCCCCCTGGTTGGCCCAGAACAGGATGATGTCCACCATCTCGGTCAGCACGCGCGGGTTGGTGTAGTTCAGATCCCATTGGTAGCTGTTGAAGACGGTCATCACCCACTTTCCGAGCGTCGGATCCCAGGTGAAGTTGCCGGGCGCGGTCTCCGGGAAGATCTCCGGCATGGTCTCCTCGAACATGTCGGGCGTGTCGCGATTGTCGAACAGGTAATAGAAATCCTGAAAGTCCGAATACCCCGCCTTGGCACGAGCTGCCCACACATGCTCGTCGGAGGTGTGGTTGACGATGACGTCGAGCGTCAGAAGCATGCCCCGCTTGCGCATCGACGCCGAGAGACTATGCAGATCGCCCAGGGTGCCGACACGCCCATCGACGTTGCGAAAATCGCTGACCGCGTAGCCACCGTCGCTCGCACCCTCCGGACAGGCGAGGATGGGCAGCACGTGAACCAAGTTCACGCCGAGCTCCGAGAGGTAAGGCAGGTGCGATTCGAGCCCGTGGAGGTCGCCAGCAAAGCCGTTGCCGTACAGCGCCATTCCGACGATCTCCTGACTCAGGAACCAGTTGTGGTCCTCCTCTCGGGACATGTCGATGCGCCTCAATTCCTCGGGGCGGTCGTTATAGGCGAGCGCGAGCCGCTCCACGAGGGCCTTGATCTGCGGAAAGAAATCCTCGCGATGGCCGTAGAGCTGCGCGAATAGCGAATGGATGGCGTAGAAATTCGCACCAAGGCGGGTGTAGAAATGGCGCAGGTCCTCACGGCTGACGTCAGGCTTCAGCTCATCGAGGATATCGTTCAGCAGTGCGTGTGAGACTTGCTCGTACATGTATCTATTCCTTAAGTCCTGATCTGCCAGCGCTCGACCAGCGAGTCGTAGAGTCCCCGGTCCGAAACCGTCGCTCCTCGCCGTTGCACCAGCTCCGAGGCGAAGCTCTGTGCGCGGTCCATGGTCGTCGCCAACGGCCAGCCGAGCCGCAGACCGAGAATCAGGACGGACGCGAACGCGTCCCCGGCTCCGACCGCGTCGACGACCTTGCTCGAAGATGCCGGCTTGATTGCGACCGGCTCCCCGCCCGCTTCGAAGGCCAACGCACCCTCGGCGCCAAGAGTAAGCACGAGCCCCTTCAGTCCGTGCGCGGCGAGAAAGCGCTGCGCGGAGGCGAGCTCGTCGGCACCCCCATCGCCGAGAAGCGCCAACTCGTCGCGATTGAGCTTGACCCAGTGGACGCCGTCGAGCATCTGTAGAACGCCGTCGCGCCGCCACCAGGGCGCGCGCAGGTTGACGTCGACAAAGACCGCCGCCTGCGCATCGGATTTGAGACGCCCCAATGCCGCCCGGGAAACCGGGTTTCGCAACGCCAGGCTGCCATGGTAGATAAGCCCCGGAGCGGCGGTGGGCAGTGAATTCGATGCGATGAAATCGTAGGCACTGTCGGCGACGATCTCGTAGCTGGGCTCGCCCCCCTCCAGCCTGACCTCGACTCGGCCGGTGGGGTGGTCTGGATCAGCCTGCAGCGCATCCGTCTTCATGCCCCATTCAGACATGGAGTCGCGAATTTGGCGTCCCGGCTCATCGTCGCCTACCCTGCTCACGAATAGCGGCGACTGCCCGAACGCCTGAAGGTGCCAGGCGACGTTGAACGGCGCACCACCGAGCACCTCTCGTCCATCGGGAAAGCAGTCGAACAGAACCTCGCCAAAGACATAGATAGGTTGCATTGTCATCATCCAGTGGCCGGAAGCTCGCAGCTCCCGAGAAAGTCGTAGTGTGCGATGGCCTCGAGGATTCCGAGCGCATGGGCCTGGCCGGCGAAGTAGATCCGATCCAGGTCCTCCAATTGCGACAACTCCTCGTCGTGACGGTTGGCGACTACCACCGCCAATGTATTGCCGCGCATCATGTCTTCATCCGCCCCCGAGCCGCCGGCGACCAAAATGCGCTCCAGGGGTATCCCCCAGCGCTGCGCGACGTAACGTAACGCCTGGCCTTTACTGGCCCGCGACGGAATGACGTCGAGGTACTGCCCGAACGAGTGGATCAGATTGGCGGTAACATCCTGGCTGCGCAGCAGCGCGGCGATATCTTCTATGCAGGGGGCGTGGTCCGGATCGTAGTGGTAGGACACCTTGTAACCCGTCTGCTCGTTCTTCGATTGAAGCGTGAGACCGGGGAGCTCGGACAAGACCCGCCGCACTCTGAATGGTCGCCATAGGTAGTCGATGTGCTCGTTCCAGTACTCGTCCCGAGCGAGCCGTGGCGCGTAGTGAATCTCGGTGCCGAGGCCGGTGATCAGCACGTCCGGGCGTGGGATACCATGGCGCCTGAGCTCGGTCAGGGCCGAATCCAATCGACGGCCGGTAACGATACCGAAGGTCGCGCACTTGCGCGTATCGTGCATCATCTCCGCGAACTGCCGCACGCCCTCTGCATCGCCGAGAAGGCTCTGGTCGAGGTCGGTGAAAAGGGCGCGGTCGCGATAGCGTCCGCGGCGCTTCGGCGCGGTTGGAATGGGCTCGTGACGCTTGGAGAGCGGCTTGATGAGAGAAACGTAGCGCTCCGCGTGCGCCTGCCAGGAGTAGTGCTCGCGAACCTTGACGATACCGCTGTCGCGCATCCGAGTATAAAGCTTGTTGTCGGTAAGCAGCTTCAACAGAGCGCCGGCAATTGCGGACTTGTCGAGGGGATCGACCAATATGCCGTTGTCACAGTTGCCGATAATATCGACCGGCCCGCCATTTTCCGTCGCCACCAGGGGCAACCCGCTTGCCGATGCCTCCAACAGGGTCAGGCCGAATGGCTCCGTAAGGGCCGGATTGACGAACAGGCCTCGGCTCTCGGCCACGAGGCGGTAAATCTCCGCGACCTCCTCCTGACGGTGGTGCTTGGGCATGGCGACGCGCCCGTAGAGATCCAGGATATCGATCCCGATCAACAGCTCGCTGAGCACCGACTGCGCGCCCTGGTCGAGATCGTGGATATCGTCGCGGTTGCCGGCGACGATCAGGAGGTTGGCCGCCTCTTGCAGGCTCTTTGACTCGCCGTAAGCCTCGAGCAGCGTTTGCATGTTCTTTCTGGGATCGGCTCGGGACAGCGCCAGAATCAACGGCTTTTCGGGCTCCGTGAAGAATCGCCGCACCTCGTGCGCGAACGCGATGGGCGCGTCTTGCGGGGCCGGCGGACGGAATCTGCTTAAATCGGTGCCCGGCGGGACGACCGCCATTCGGTTGGGCTGGTAGTAGTCGTACAGGCCGTACTGCTCGTCGATCTCGTTGTTGGTGCTGGCGATCACCAGATCCGCCGAGGCGAGCACATCTTCCTCGGCGTCTACGCGGCTGTCCATATTGTACGTTTGATTGATCGCCTCGTCGCTCATTCCCGCGCTCAGCAGGCGCTGGCGTTTGTCCCGACCCAGGGAGTGACCCGTGTGGACAAGCGGCACACCGAGCAGGCTCGACAGACGCACCCCGACGTAGCCCGCGTCGGCGTAGTGGCTGTGGACCAGGTCCGGCATCCGACCCTGTGCGTTCAGCGTCGCGACCAGATTGTCCATCAAACCATCGAGGTAATCCCAAAGCTTCTCCTTGGAGATGTAGCCCTCAGGCCCGGCCTCGATGCGCAGGATGCGTGCCTTGTCAGATAGCGGCTCGACGGGCTCGGCGTAGTCGGCGGATACTGCCGGATCGACGATTCGGCGCGTTACCAGGTCTATCTGATCCACATCGTCCCGCTCCGCCAACGCCCGAGCGAGATCCACCACGTACAGCGTCTGCCCCCCGGTGTCCGCGTCGCGACCGAGCTCCAGGTCCTGTCCACGGATCAAACCGTGTATGCTCAGCATGAGAATGTACATGTAGGTAGAAACGAATCCTCCAGTGGAATGATCTTCTTTCCCGACCCCTCCGCCGCACGGCAGAGCCGCGCCGGTTTGGCGCTCCCCGCGATCGAGCGTTACGACTCTAGGCCATTTCCGCGAATAGTCAACAGCGCCGAGAAACGCTTCTCAGCGCGGCTCGGCGCCACACGGGCAACCCGATCGGTTATGCCCAAGGGGGGGCGGCAGCAGGTAAACTTCCACTGCGTCGAGAATCCCGAATGCTCACGACAGCGTCATCTCCCTGAAAGGGCACAGGACCATGCTAACCAAACCCGTCAGCTTCGAAGACAAGGTCACGCTGATCATGAACACAGGCGTGCAGTTTCTCGACTTCGCCCTGAAGCTCGAGCTGCGCAGGGAGCTCCCCGGTGAGTTCGTGGTGCAGGAGAGCAATCAGTCCCTGGCGCGGCTGGAGTACGATGAGCGCAGCGACTGTCACTATCACCCGTCGCGCCCCGGGACGGCGCTCAAGTCGAGGCTCAGTGTCCCGGTGGACGAATCGGCGCGGCTGTTGGACGACGTCTGGATGCCCGTGCCCCTGCTGCGGGTCAACCCGCCACGCCAATTCGCGGAGGGTCCTCAAACCTGGGCACGCGTCCGTCTCATCGCCCTGTCCCCGGAGGAGGTTGACCCGGACCAGGAGACGCACCGCCTGACCTTAGCGCTGGATACGAGCGTCTTCGCGGGCTCGGAGGAGACCAAGTACCTCGCCCCGAGCCCGGCGGACGTCCAGTCCGGCGCCTCCTTCGCTTTTGCGCACCGGGCGAGCGAGATTGGCTGGTTCCCGGAGCTTCCCTGGGTGGCGGGATGGATCCAGGAGGCCTTCGAGGACAATGCCGGAAGTGCCCTGCGGCTGCCCCCGGAGGACATAGACGCCGAGAAGTCCCGGCTCGCCCATCACGCACACTACCTGAACCTGCTCGCCCTGATCGGGCATCGGGTCCGGCTGCCGGAGGTCAAGCTGATCGGCAATGCCCGGGACGATGTGCATCGGGCCATCGCCGTGGACATGGTGCTGGACGTCGGAAACTCGCGCACCTGCGGCATCCTGGTCGAGGAGCACCCCAAGGAGCGCGACGGCCTGCGCTGGCGCTACGAGCTGGAGCTGCGCGACCTGTCCCACCCCCATCGTGTCTACTCCGAGCCCTTCGAGAGCCGGGTCGAGTTCGCCCAAGCCACCTTTGGCAAGGAGCACTGGGCCCACAAGAGCGGCCGTGCGGACGCCTTCCTCTGGCCTACCATCGCGCGGGTGGGCCCGGAGGCCGCCCGCCTGGCGGGACGACGCCGCGGCACCGAGGGTGCGACCGGGATCTCCAGCCCAAAGCGCTACCTGTGGGACGAGGACCGCTTCGATACCGGTTGGCGCTTCAACAGCGCCTATGTACGCAGCGACATCGAGCCGCGGGCCACCGCGGCGCCCTTCTGCAATCTGGTCAACGAGCTTGGCACCGCCCTCTACGAGCTGCCGGAGGAAGACAGGATGCCGGTTTTCATGCCCCACTACTCGCGCAGCTCCATGATGATGTTCATGCTGGCGGAGGTGCTGACCCAGGCCCAGGCCCAGATCAACAGCCCCGCCCAGCGGCTGCGGATGCCCAACGCGGACCTGCCCCGGCACCTGCGCTCCATCGTGCTCACGGTGCCGCCCTCCATGCCCAAGCCGGAGCGCGAGATCTTCAGCAGGCGGGTGCACCAGGCCATCGCCCTGGTGTGGAAGGCATTCGGCTGGCACCCGGAGGACGAACCCACCGACGGCGAAGGCGCAGAGCTGGCGTGGCCCCCGCTCCCGCGGGTCGAGGTGCGCTGGGACGAGGCCACCTGCGGTCAGATCGTCTGGCTCTACAGCGAGAGCCAAAACAGCTTCGCTGGGCGGCCGGCGGAGTTCTTCGAGCTGGCCCGCCGGCCCGGTGCGGCTGGAGGACCGGAGCGGCTGACCGTGGCCACGGTGGACATCGGCGGCGGCACCACGGACCTGGTGATCAACGACTACCGCCTGGACGAGGGCGGGCGCGGCGCGAACCGCTACATAGTTCCGGAGCAGCGCTTCCGCGACGGCTTCAAGGTCGCCGGGGACGACATCCTGCTGGAGGTCATTCGAGCGGTTCTGGTCCCTTCCCTGGTCGAGGCCCTGGACGACGCCGGTGTGGAGTCGCCCTCCGCGCTGCTGTCACGCCTGATGGGGTCCGACCCCGTGGATGTCCAAGAGAGCGTCCTGCGCCAGCAGCTCGCGCTGCAGATCATGTATCCGGCGGGGCTCGCCATCCTCGCCCAGTACGAGCAGTACGATCCCCTGATCGGCACCGAGGCCCGCACCCTGCCCTTGCGCGAACTGCTGGCGGACGCGGACCCGCCGACGGTTTCGGTCCTCGGCTACTTCGCAACCGGCGTGCGCGACGAGTCCGGCGGCTCGACCAGGGACTTCGACCTGCTCGAGGTGCCGGTGCGAGCTCGACCTGGACCGGGTCCACCGGCTGTTCATGGAGGACCGCTTGGAGATCACACGCTCGGTGCGCTCCCTGTGCGAGATCGTTCACCTCTACAATTGCGATCTGCTGCTGCTCACCGGCCGCCCCTCGCGCCTGCCTGGCATACAGTCCCTGTTCCGCGCCCTGCTGCCCCTGCCGCCGGACCGGATCGTGCCCCTGCACGACTACCGCACCGGGACCTGGTACCCCTTCAACCGCCGCGGCCTGATTCGCGATCCCAAGACTACCGCCGCGGTGGGCGCCATGCTGTGCAGTCTCGGGCAAGGGCGCCTGCCCAACTTCTTCTTTCGCGCCGGCGACCTGCGGCCCTACTCGACCATGCGTTATCTGGGCCTGATGGATCAGCACATGATCATCAAGCGCGACGATGTCTATTACGCCGACGTGGACCTGGACGACCCGGATTACGAGCTGCCGGACGCCATGTTCCAGATGCGCGGCGTCATGCACATCGGCTACCGTCAGCTCGAGACCGAGCGCTGGGGCGCCTCGCCCCTGTACGTGCTGGACTTCGCCGACGAGGCGGCGCGCGAGCGCATTTACCGCGAAGGCGGCATGCTGCGAATCCGGCTCGAACGGATACGCGGCTCCGAATCGGAGCACTTCAAGGTGACGGAGGTCGACGTGGAAGGCGGCCGTGCCACCAGCCGCAACGCGGTGCGGCTGCGGCTGAACACCCTGAGCACCATCGGCCTGGATCAGGACAGCTATTGGCTGGACAGTGGGAGTATTTTTCGGTGAGGAGCGGATTACTCGCGCAGAGGGCAAGCCGCGCAAAGTATCAGACAGCAGGTTTCCGAACAATTGCATTAACTCCGACCACGTAACTCCCGGGGCGACGCATTAGGAAGATCGTATGAAAAAGCAGGCCCAAGATCTGATCCAACGCTGCGACAACATCCACCAGGGCAGCGGTGAGGCCATAGGCTGGATCGAAGAGGTCCGCAGACGCTCGACGCGCTTGGACCGCGAGTCAGCGAGCCTGACCCTCAAGATTCGCCGGACACGCAACCTGATGCGGCGTCTCGGCCGAGCTGCGGCGCGGCCCTTGGCCGTCGGCTTCTTCGGCCTGTCGCAGGCCGGCAAGTCCTACCTCATCTCCGCCCTTGCCGCAGGCGAGGACGGGGAACTTCAGACCGACCTGGACGGCGAGCGGCTGAACTTCATCGCCCACGTCAATCCTCCGGGGCACGGCCGGGAGGCCACGGGCCTCGTGACCCGTTTCACCCGCAAAGGTGGCTCGACGCCCCGCGGCTTTCCCATCGAGCTGTCCTTGTTCTCGGAGGTGGACCTGGTCAAGGTCCTGGGCAACGCCTTCTTCAACGATTTCGACCGGGAGCAGGTGGAATTCAATACGGCGCCGGCTTACGTGCGCAAGCACCTGGCGGAGCTGGAGACCAGGCGCCGCCCGTCGGTCACCGGCGGCGTCAACGAGGACAGCGTCGTCGAGCTGCAAGACTACTTCGAGCAGCGCTTCCCCCGCACCATGGAGCAGCTCCAGGGCGACTATTGGCCTACGGCCATCGCCCTGGCGCCCTGTCTGGACCCGCAGGACCGCGGCGCGCTCTTCTCCATCCTCTGGGGAGGGATCCCGGAGCTGACGCAGGCCTACATGATGCTGCGCGACGCCCTGGAGACCACGGGCTTCGCCGAGACCCTGTACTGCCCCATCTCGGCCCTGGTCTCTCGGGACGACCTGGGACGCTGGACCCAGGCGGACAGCATCGTGAACGTGGACATCCTGGAACGCCTGGGCAAGGACAGGGAGGATGTGCTGAAGGTGGTCCCGCACGGAGTTGATGGTCCGAGTGAGCCCGTCACCCTGCCCCGTTCCCTGCTCGCGGCCCTGACCACCGAGCTGAAGTTCGTGCTCGCCGATGCCCCCAAAGCCGCACTGCTGGAGCAGGTGGACCTGCTGGATTTCCCGGGCTATCGGGGGCGCCTCGCAGTGGGCGACCTGGAGGAGGTCCGTAAGCAACTCAAGGACAATCAGGTCGATCCGGTGGCCCAGCTCGTGCTCCGCGGCAAGGTGGCCTACCTCTTCGAGCGCTACACGGACGATCAGGAAATGAATGTCCTGATCCTGTGCGCACCTTCTCATAAACAAAGTGATGTCAAAGACTTGGGGCCTGTTCTTGAAAACTGGGTTCACTCTACGCAGGGGGCCGATCCCCAGGCCCGAGCGCGCCGCCGTCCCGGCCTGATCTGGGCCATTACCATGTTTGACTTCCGTTTGGCTCCGGTCCCCGGACAGACCGAGGATCTGATGCGAAAGGGCTGGGAGGGCATGATGAAGATGGCCCTGCTGGAGCGTTTCGGCTCCTATAACTGGCTGCACGAATGGTCCTCTGGCAGTCCCTTCGACAACCTGTTTCTGGTGCGCAAGCCGCGTATGGCCACCAGCGTCATCGACACCCGCGAGGAACGGGAGCTCGCGTTGCTTTCCGACCAGGAGGAGCGCCTCGGTCTGCTGCGGAGCACCTTTATCGAAGACGCGACGGTGCAGCGGCATATCCAGGACCCCGGGGCCGCGTGGGACGCCATGCTCAACCTGAACGACGGTGGCGTCAGCCGGCTGATGGACTACCTGGCAGGCGTCGCGCGGCCGGCGGTCAAGCTCGAGCGCATCCGCGAGCAGGTGGACGACATCCTGGACGATCTGGTCAATCGCCGCCTCGGTGCCTATTACCGCCAAGAAGGCGCGGCCGAGGTCGCGAACAAGAAGCGAATCGCCGACCTCGTCATCCGGTCTCTCGGTGAGCGTGCCGACTGCATGGGCGAGCTGCTGCGTATCCTGCAGCCATCCAGGGACCACTTGCGGGCGCTTTATCTGCGCAGCGAAGCCGGGCAGTCGGAGCCGTCAGTGCAGCCCGGGGACTCCGGCAGCACCAGCCGCAGCGGCAGTGGGCTCATCGATCTGCAGTCTCTGATCGGGCCAGGGAACGCTGGAGACAAAGGCGGCTCGCCTCGTGCCGCGGAGAGTGCCAAGCGCTTCACGCGCGCAGCCATGCGCGACTGGATCGCGCAGCTCAAGGGCCTTGCCGAGAACCCGCGGATCACGACCTTTCTCGGCCTTCCCAGGGACGTCTTGGAGTCCCTGGTGGACGAGCTGCTCACCGCGGCGGACCGCCTGGGATTGGAGGCCAGGCTCCTGGAGCTGCTGGAGGCGGCCGAAGCCCAGACCACGGCGACACGCACTCGGCTGGTCGAGCGCCAGGTATTCGCCGCCGCCTCGCGCATGGACCGCTTCGTGGATTACCTCGGAATCGCGGACCTGTCGTTGCAGGAACGGCCTCTCTCCAGGGTGGGAAAAGCGCGCCCCCTGTTCGCGCCTGCGGACGAGATCGAGCCGCAGCGGCTCCCACGGCTGGCGGACTCCCCGGTCAACTTCTCGGGGATCTTTATCCTGGATTGGTTCGATGCGTTTCGCAGCCTGGCCATAGATAACGCTGGCCATACCGCCGGCCGGGACATCAGTCCGCAGCAGAACACCCGCCTCGGAGAGATCATCGGAGCCATCAAGGGTGAGGGAGAGGTTCCCTACCGATAACAGAGGGCCGTCGCCGGGAGCGACCCTACGGCGACCGGGCAGCCGCCCTACCCGTCTCAAGGTCCACTCGCCAGAGCAGCGCGGCCCCGATCAAAAACAACAGCAAGATGGGTATCAGCGACAATCGAGAATCGCCTGTAAGTGCGGCGGTCAACCCGACCAACATGGGACCCAGGACGGCGGCAAACTTGCCGATCATGTTGAAGAAGCCGAAGAATTCCGCCGTTTGCCCAGACGGGATCAGGCTGGCGAACAGGGCCCGGCTCAAAGCTTGGATGCCGCCCTGTACCAAGCCAATGGCCACCGCCAGCAGATAGAACTCCTCGACCCGATCCATGCGCGAGGCACCGACGATCACCAGCATGTAGATACCGATCGCGAGCAGGATGCTGCGCTTGACGCCCCAGCGCTCTCCCAACCGGCCGAAAACCAGCGCCGAGGGGAAGCCGACGAACTGGGTGATCAGCAGGGCCACCATCAGGCTGTTCGCCTCGAATCCGATGGATAGGCCGAAGTCCACCGCCATACGTACGATAGTGTCCACGCCGTCGATATAGAACCAATAGGCCACAAGAAACAGGAAGGTCACCCGCAACCGACGGATGTGCCCGAGGGTGTCTACCAGCTGCCGCACTCCCCCTCGTACGGCGGCGTTCCAGCCCCCTGGGGCCAATCCTTTGCTCTCGGCTACCCACAGGGCGATGGGAACCGCGAACAGGGCCCACCAGAACGCGACGCTGAGGAAGGAAACCCTTACCGCATGTGCGCTGTCCGCGAGACCGAACCAGCTCGGGAACAGGGTCATGACCACGTTGATAGCGAATAGAAGACCTCCGCCGAGATAGCCCAGGGCGTAGCCGAGGGCGGAGACGCGCTCGTAGCTTCCGGGCGCGGCCACATCCACCAGCAGGGCATCGTAGAAGATATTACTGCCGGAGAACCCGAGGACACCGAGCAGATAAACCGACAGCGCCAACCCCCACTGTCCCTGGGCGAGCAAAAAGAGAGATCCGCTCGAGAGCACGCCCATAGAGGTAAAGACGATGAGGAAGCGTTTCTTCGCCCCGGCCTGATCGGCGATGGCACCGAGCATTGGGGCCGAGACGACAATGAGCAGGCTGGCCGCGGAGTTGACCAAGCCGAGCCAGAAGGTGCTATCGGTGGCCGCCAGGTTCGCGGCCCAGAACTTCTTGAAGAAAACGGGGAAGAAGCCGGCCATCACCACGGTGGCAAAGGCGGAGTTGGCCCAATCGTAGAAGGCCCAGGAGAGCACTCGGCGTCGAGACACGTCGGTTCTGTCGGTTATTGATTGGACGTGAATCGATTCGGTTGATCCCGCAAAAGCTTTACTGCACCTCACCGCCGGCGATCAGGGCCATGCGCACCAACTCGGCCAGCGAGGCCGCGCGCATCTTATCCATCACTCTCGCGCGGTGCGCCTCCACGGTCTTCGCGCTCACGCCCAAGGCTGCGGCGATTTCCTTGTTCGCGTTGCCATCGGTGACCATCTCCATGACCTCGTGCTCACGAGGTGTCAGCTCCGCCAGCCGGGCGGCGATCTCTGCACGCTGTGACTGCAGAGAACGCTGCTTTTCGTCGAAATTCAGGGCATTTCGAATACTCGACAGCAGCTCCTCATCGTGAAAGGGCTTCTCGATGAAGTCTACCGCACCGGATTTCATGGCCTTCACCGCCATGGCCACGTCGCCGTGTCCGGTGATGATGATGACCGGAAGCCTGGAATCTCGCCGCGCCAGATGCGCCTGCAGCTCCAGGCCGCTCATGCCGGGCATGCGCACGTCCAACAACAGACACCCCGCCCGGCCGGGATAGTAGCTGGTCATGAACTCGTTGGCCGAGCCGTAGGTCCTGACCTTCATGCCGATGGACTCTATGAGCCACTGCAACGAGTTGCGCATGGCCTGATCGTCGTCCACCACGAAAACGGTGGGTTCGCTGTTCATTTGCATTGCCCATTGCTGTTAGGTGATTGCCGGAGAATCACATACCAGATTGCACAGGATCTTCGCCCGTCTTCAAGGAGTGGCAGCAGACGCATAGTCGCACTATGTAACCTCGAACAACTACCCCGCAGGTGAGGCGCGTCTGGTCAACCCACCGCCTCGAGCTGCTGCTCGGCGGATCGCGCCACGGGTAGCCGAATGAAAAATACGGCCCCACCTTGCGGGTGCGGCTCCGCCCAAATCCTCCCCCCGTGGTTCTCCAGAATCGTCTGGCTGATCGGCAGCCCCATACCCATGCCGGACTCCTTGGTCGTGTAGAAGGGCTCGAACAGCGACTGCGTGCGCTCAGGCTCGATTCCAGGGCCGGTGTCCTCGACCACGACCTCCGCTTCCTCCCCCTTCAATAGGGTGCGCACAGTCAATCGCCTCTTTTCCGGAGCAATCTCCTGCAGCGCATCAAGCGCATTGCGCACCAGATTGAGCAGTACCTGCTCGATCTGTACCAGGTCCACGTCCACGGGGATCTCTCCGGGTGCCAAATCGAGGTCAATGGCAACATCCATCTTGCCGGTATCGTACTCCACGAAGGTACAGACCTCCCGCACTAGATAGTTGAGATCCACGAGGGAGCGGATGGGTGGTTGCTTACCCACCAGTGCCCGCAGGCGGCGGATGATCTCGCTGGCCCGCTGGGCCTGCGTCGTAATCTGACCCATGGCGTCGACCAGCTCTTGGCGTCGCCCGACATTGCCTTGAAGACGGCGGCTGCAACCGCTGGCGAAGTTGACGATCGCTGAAAGCGGTTGATTCAGCTCGTGGGCCATTCCCGTCGCAACCTCTCCCATGGTACTCAAGCGGCAGACATGGACCAGCTCCGCCTGATGTTGACGCGATTCCTGCTCCGCACGGCGCACAGCGGTGATGTCTCTGGCGTAGATGTTGACATAGGAAAGCTCCCGAATCGGCGCGAACAGCAGCGAGTAAACCTGCTCCCCGGTCTCCGTCTCGTGCTCCCGGTAATGCCCGCCATCCAGCGCCTCGCCGACCTCTTCCACCCAAGCGTCGGGCAAAAAGCCTCCGTCGCTGGTGGACCAAGCCTCAAGCAGCGGCGAGCTTGCATTGTTGGCGTACACCACCAGACCGGTAGGGTTGACGCGCAGGATTGGATCGGGGCTCTCACCTGCAATGCGAGCCAGGCTTTGAATCTCGCGCTCCGCCTCCTTGCGTTTGGTGATGTCGTGTAGATAAATGGTGTAGACCAGCCTGTCTTCGAGCTGGATGGGGACGATGGAGAGCTCGGCGGGAAACTCCGAGCCGTCCGCATGGCGAGCGGTCAGCTGGCCTCTAGCCTGCGGCTCACGCCCTTCGCGCCTGGCGCGCCGCGAGTCCTTCAACAAGCCGAGAAAAACGCGCCTTCCGTCTGTCGTCAGGAAGAGCTTGCTGAAGCTCGCGCCGATAAGCTCGGCGCGCTTGAGTCCCAGGGTGCGCTCCGCCGTGGGGTTGAGCTCTATCACCTCTCCTTTCCGGCTGAGCGTGATAATGGAGTCGAGAGAAGCCTCCATGATGGCGGCTTTGAGGGCCTCGCTCTCTCGCATCTCGCTCTCGTGCTTGCGGCTCATCTCCTCGCGCGCCTTCAGCACCAGCTGGGTGAAGTGCTGAATCCACTCCTCCAGCAGCACCAATTGGTTGGCTCCGCGCTTGAACCCCGGGTGCTCGATACCGAGCGCCCGCTGTGAAAAGCGCGACATGCGTTTCAGTACCTTGTTGAGCCGCGCGGAGACCAAGTAGATGACCAGGGTGAAGACCGTTATGTAGACGAGGGCGGCAATGACGCGCTGGCGGCGCTCGAAGTTCCGTACTCGGCTGCTCATCTTCTTGACGCTGTCGTGCGGAATGAAGGTTGCGAACAGGAGGTTCCAGTCCGACCCTTCGTACTCGGGAAGCGATTGGGAGGTAATTAAATAGGCGTCCTCCCACTTGGAGACCTGCGTGCCCGGAATCAGGACCTGAGGATCGATACTGGCCAGAATGCGCTGCTCATCCGCATCCAACAGGGCCACTGCCGCGCGCCCCGAAGACAGCCCGCGCTGCGAGGCCGCAAGAAACTCGTCGTTGATGGGCACGACCACGATCAGGGTGCCCATCCGGTAACCGCCCGTGTCCTCCGCCGCATCGCTGACCACGAGGAAAGGCTGATCGTCGAAGCGGGTCAACACGATTCGCACCTCACTGGTCTCCGGGATCTGCTCTCCGATACGCTCTGACAGCTCCCGGGGCAGCTCCGCGTTTCCGGACTGATACAGCTCGCGAATCCGCCCGCGGGTATCCACCAGCAGGACATGGCTGGGGGGGGACAAGGCGTTTCGCTCAATGAAATCCGTCAGCCAGGAGGGATGGAACTTGCGGTACACGACTGGCTCCACCTCCTCCTGAGCAAACCAGAACAGAGGCTCCAAGTACTCGGCCAGGCTGCGGTGATTCGCCAAAAGGCGCGCCATAGCCGCATAGTTATTCATGTACTGATCGAATCGTATGAGGCTCTCTCGTGCGCGAAGGTCCAGTTGCGCCCGCAGCTCCTTGTCGGTGATTTTCTTGATCGCTTGGCTTTGAACCTGATCCAACACCACCCATACCGCCAAACCCGCGACCACACCCACGAGAATCGAGATAAGGGGCATGGGGACACGGCGCAGGAGCCGAAAAAAGAAGGGCTTTACGGGGATGCGTTTCAACGTGCTTGGTGCTAAGGCGCGGCCATGTTCACAAAGGCCTCAAGTCTAACCCGTCATGGCAACGGTGTCGCCAGAGGACTTGAACGCATGATGAACCGCCAGCTCAGGCTTCTCGGCAGCTTGATGAGTGGTCATCCTAGAAGCGGCGGTTGGACGGCCGGTATCATAGAGCGAGTCTCTTTCGACTCGACGATTTGCCGGAGCGAATCGCTCCCCTCGTAGAAACCATCCTTCTTCGGATTCTTCTGCTATGGAACAAGACATTCGCGAAGCGCGAGCACCCGGGTTTCTTCGCCGCCTGGCCGCCATGCTCTACGACGCCGTGCTCCTTTTCGGTATGCTCATGATCGCCGTGACGCTGGTGGTGGTACCTTACGACTTCCTCATCGGAACTCCGTTCCCCCATGAGGAGAGGTTTCACACCCTGGGGCTTCAGCTGTATCTGATCGGAGTCATCTGCCTGTTCTTCGGGTTCTTCTGGACCCGCGGCGGACAAACCCTCGGGATGCGCTCCTGGCGCTTCCAGATGGTGCGCGACGACGGATCGGCCCTGAGTTGGCGAGACGCCTTCGCGCGGCTGGGCTGGACGGCTCTCTGCCTGGTACCCGCCGGGGCGGGCTTTTTGTGGATGCTTGTCGACCGCGACCGCTTGACCTGTTACGACCGGCTATCCCACACGAAGCCCGTGATGCTCTAAAGAGTAGACGCAATTCCATCGGCCGTGGCTTCCGGTTGGCGTCTCGCCGAGAGATCCACCGAAGGATTTCCGGCAAGGGCGCTCGCAACGATCTCTGCAATCGCCTAACCCGCGCGCCGCAACACCCAAAAGGCACCTGCAAGAAAAAGCAACGGCGGGAGCATCGCAGCCAAGAGCGGACTCATGTCGTAGAGAAGCGCCAGGTAGGAGAAGGTACGGCTGACCAGGTAGAACAGGATGCCCACCATCACGCCGAAGAAGATGCGCGGACCCAGTCCCCTGGTACGCGCCGATCCCAACAGGATGGGTATGGATACAAAGATCATTGCAAGGATCAGAAACGGGTGAACCACCTTGCCCCAGAAGGCCACCTCGTAAGGGCGGGCGTCCTGCGCGTTCGCAGTCATGTAACGGACGTAGCGCAACAGTCCCCACACGGACAGTACATGCGGCTCGACGACGACGATCTTCAGCAAACGCGGATTCAGCAGCGATTCCCAAGCAACCTGAACCCTATGGCTGACGTCGATATGGTCGTCGGAGATCCCGCTGCGGGAGATCCCCTCCAGCACCCAGTGTCCATCGACGTACTTCGCGTCATCGGCGTGTGTCGCGCGCGTCAGCCGATGCTCCTGGTCGAACTCGTAGATATAGATGCCACGCAGGTTGGCTCCGGGCAGAATCTCGCGGATATTGATGTAGGAGCTTCCGTCCCTCGCCCATAATCCATAGTCCGTCTTGAGCGTAACCTGACCCGACTGCGCCTCGGAGCGCCACTTCAGGGCATACTGCTCCGCCGTCGGGGCCAGCCCCTCGCCCACAGCTACGGCCACGATCGCCAGCAATACTCCCCCTTTGAACGCCGCAAAGACAACGCTCGCGATCGATACGCCCGCCGCACGCATGGCTACGAGCTCCGAGCGGCTCGCCAAAGAACCGAGCCCTACCAGTGCACCGATCAGGGTCGCAATGGGAAAGATCTGGTAGGCGTAGCGCGGAATGCTCAAGGCCACGAACAGCGCCGCATCCACGAAGCGATAGCCGTTCTCCCCCACCTCGTCCATCTCATCGGCGAGGATGAACAGCGCCATTAGCGGAAGCAGAACCGCCAGCGTAAGAAGCGTGCCGCCGATGACGGCTCTGGCAAGGTAGCGATCGAGAATCTTCACAACCGGGTTGAATCTTGTAGACTCGTCGGAAAAGCATCTTAGGCGATCGACGGAAAAGAAAATACCCGACGGACAGAAATCGCCTGGTCACTAGCAACGACGGCGGCTGGCCGCGCACCTTTTTTGCTGCCGCATCAACAACAAGTCGACGGAGTACCCATGAAATTCAATGTCAAAAGCGGCGACCTGGCCAAACAGAAGACGCACTGCCTGATCCTCGGCATATTCGAGAAAAACAGGCTGTCCGCGCCCGCCGAGCTCATCGACAAAGTAAGCGGCGGTCACTTGAGCGAGGTCCTGCGCAAAGGCGATCTGGACGGCGAGGCCGGCCGAACCCTGATGCTGTATGGCGTCCCCGGCCTGCGCTGCGAGCGGGTGCTACTGGTGGGCTGCGGCAAGCGCAAAGAGCTCGATCGCCGCAGCTATGGCAAGGCGGTGGCCGCTGCGGTTTCCTTGCTCAATGAGACCCGCACCACCGAGGCCCTTTGCACCATCCCCGAGCTGATTCCCGAGGGTATGGATCCGTACCAAAGGGTACGTGACGCCGTGACCATCAGCGCAGACAAAGTCTACCGTTATGACCGTACCAAAGGTGAGAAGAAACCACCGAAGTTCCCGCTCAAGGTCTTCAACATCTGGATATCGGCGAGTCAGGACCTACGGAGCTCCGAGCAGGCTGTCCGGCATGGTACCGCTATCAGCCGAGGTGTCGGCTTGGCGAAGGATCTGGGCAACCTGCCCGGAAACATCTGTACCCCCGGCTATCTCGCCGATCAGGCGATCGCCCTGGGAAAGGAGTGCGCCAAGCTGCGGGTGGAGATCCTGGAAGAGAGCGATATGCAGGAGCTCGGCATGGGTGCCCTGCTCTCTGTTTCCCGCGGCAGCCGCCAACCCGCCAAGCTGATCGTCATGGAGTACCGGGGCGGCAGAAAGTCCGACAAACCGCTCTTGCTGGTCGGCAAGGGCCTCACCTTCGACGCCGGCGGTATCTCCATCAAGCCCGCCCCCGACATGGACGAGATGAAATACGACATGTGCGGCGGAGCCAGCGTGTTCGGCGCCATGAAGGCGGCCACGGATCTCGAGCTGCCCATCAACCTCGTCGGCGTGGTCCCGGCGTCCGAGAACCTGCCAGACGGGGATGCGAACAAACCGGGGGACATAGTGACCAGCATGTCCGGCCAGACCATAGAGATACTGAATACGGATGCGGAAGGCCGGCTCATCCTGTGTGACGCCCTCACCTATTGCGAACGTTTCAAACCGGCTGCCGTCATCGACATGGCAACCCTCACGGGCGCCTGCGTCGTCGCGCTCGGCAAGCACCCCTCCGGGTTGTTCACCCAGGACGAAAAGCTCGCCGCCGAGATCCTGGAGGCCGGAGAGTCCGCGGGTGACCGTACCTGGCGCATGCCGCTTTGGGACGAATACCAGGATGACCTCGCCAGCAATTTCGCCGACATGGCGAACGTCGGCAGCCGGTGGGGCGGTGCCATCACGGCCGCCTGCTTTCTGGCGCGCTTCACGAAGAAGTATCCTTGGGCGCATCTGGACATTGCGGGGATTGCCTGGCTAAGCGGGAAGGAGAAGGGCTCGACCGGACGCCCAGTGGCCTTGCTGAGCGAGCTGTTGCTCAACCGCAGCGGCGAGCGCAAGTGACACGAATCGATTTCTACTCGCTGGAAGAGCAAAGCGGCGCAGACCGCTTTCTGCTCACTTGTCGGCTGGTGGAGCGCATCTACAGCGAGGGACACCGCATCCTGATCCACCTGCCGGACGGCGCACAGGCAAATCATTTGGACCGTCTGCTCTGGACCTTTCGTCAACAGAGCTTTCTACCCCATGCGCTGGCAAAGGACGCCGACCGGGCGCTCACGCCCATACTCATCGATGAGGACGGCGATCCCGGCGATGAGCACCAGGTGCTCATCAACCTGGGCCTTTCGGTACCCACCTTCTTCGGAAGCTTCGAGCGCCTGTGCGAGCCGGTGGACCGGCACCCGGAAGTGCGCAGCGCAGGCCGGGAACGTTATGTCTACTACCGCGCTCGCGGTTATCCCCTGCACCACCACAAGATCCGGCTGTAGCTTGACTCCTGCAGATTGCCGTTTATGTTTGCTGTACACCCATGAAATTTATGGGCGCATAAATGAGTACAGATAACACTCAGCATCACCATTGGAGACCGAAAAGAAATGCAAGAGCAGCAACCCCGTCAGGAGACCCAAGCCCACAAGCACGCGCTTCAGCTCGATCAGGATGGCTTTCTCCTCGATCCTCATTCATGGAACAAGCAAATGGCCCGCATGATCGCGGAGATGGACGAAATAGGGCCTCTCGGCCCGGACCATTGGTCGGTGATCTACTACGTGCGCGAGCATCACCTCACCTACGGCTCCCTGCCTCCCATGGCACAGGTGTGCCGTACCGCCCATCTGGGTCAATATGCGGTCCACTGGCTCTTCGGGGGTTGCCGCGGGGCTTGGCGCGTGGCCGGTCTGCCGAATCCCGGAGAAGAGGCCCTCACCTACATGCGCTGATACGGACGCGTGAAGAGCAGGAAGCATGTGCGGCAATCACACGACCTCGAACGCCTCGACCCGCTGAAAGCCGCGGGGCAGCTTTCTCCCGCGCCTTCCCCTTTCTCCCTGGTACTCGTCCAGATCCGACGTTTTCAGTGTGAAATGGCGCTTCCCGGAGCGGATGGTCAGGCTTGCGCCTTCGAAGACGACGGTCAATGCCGTTACGTACTCCTCCCGCGCCTTGGCCTTGGCAGCCGGGATGCTGATAATCTTGTTGCCCTTGCCCCGCGCGAGCTCCGGCAGCTCGGAGACGGGAAACACCAGCATGTGTCCCATGTTGGTGACGGCCGCCAGCCGGTCGCTGCCGGTGTTCAGCACTGGTACCGGCGTCAGTACCTTGGCGCCCTTGGGTAGGGTCAACGCAGCCTTACCCGCCTTCGGCTTGGCGTACAGCGCCTCCAAGGTCACGATGAATCCGTAGCCCGCATCTGACGCCAGCAGGTACTTGGACTTGGACTCGCCCCCGAGCACCGCGACGAAATCCGCGCCCTTCGGCGGAGCGAGCCGCCCGGTCAAGGGCTCGCCCTGCCCCCGCGCCGACGGCAAGCTGTGCGCCTGCAGCGAGTAGCTGCGCCCCGTCGCGTCGAGAAAGACCACCGGCTGGTTACTGCGCAGCCGGGCAGCGGCGAGGAACCGATCCCCCGCCTTGTAGCCCAACCCCGCGGGATCGATCTCGTGGCCCTTGGCCGAGCGCACCCAGCCCTTCTCGGAGATGACCACGGTCACCGGCTCGCTGGGAGCCAGCTCTGTCTCGTCCAGGGCGGCTGCGGCGCTGCGCTCCACCAGGGGCGAGCGGCGATCGTCGCCGTACTTCTTCGCGTCCTTTTGAATCTCTTCGCGGATCAGCTTCTTGAGCAGCTTCTCGCTGCCCAGGGTCTTCTCCAGCCAGTCACGCTCCTTGGCCAGCGCCTCCTGCTCGGCACGGATCTTCATCTCCTCCAGCCGGGCGAGATGGCGCAGGCGGGTGTTCAGGACATACTCGGCCTGGACGTCCGTGAGCTCGAAGCGGGCCATGAGCACCGGCTTGGGCTCATCCTCGGTGCGGATGATGCGGATCACCTCGTCGATGTTGAGGAAGGCGATCAGCAGGCCTTCCAACAGGTGCAGGCGATCCAAGACCTTGTCGAGCCTGTGTTGCAGGCGGCGGCGGACGGTCTGGGTACGATAGCTGAGCCATTCGACCAGGATCTCGCGCAGGTTCATCACCCGCGGGCGACCGTTCAGCGCGATCATGTTCATGTTGACCCGGTAGTTGCGCTCCAGGTCCGTGGTCGCGAACAGGTGTGACATGAGGCGCTTCACGTCCACCCGATTCGAGCGAGGAACTATGACTAAACGGGTCGGGGACTCGTGATCGGACTCGTCCCGCAGGTCTTCGATCATGGGCAGCTTCTTGGCCTGCATCTGGTGCGCGATCTGCTCCATGATGCGGTTTCCAGAGACCTGATAGGGAAGCGAGGTGATGACGATGTCGCCCTGCTCCATCTCGTAACGGGCGCGCAGCTTGACGCTGCCGCCACCTGTCTCGTACATGCGCGCAAGCTCGACCGCCGGGGTGACGATCTCCGCCGCGGTCGGATAGTCCGGGGCGGGTACGTGCTCCATCAGCTCCGCCACCGTGGCATTCGGGTGACTGAGCAGGTGGATGCATGCCTTGGCCACTTCCCGCAAGTTATGAGAAGGTACGTCTGTGGCCATGCCCACCGCGATACCGGTGGCACCGTTGAGCAGAAGATTGGGCAGGCGCGCCGGCAGGAGTTTGGGCTCCTCCAGGGTGCCGTCGAAGTTTGGCTGCCAGTCCACCGTGCCCTGCCCCACCTCGGCGAGCAGGACCTCCGCGTAGGGCGCCAGCCGCGACTCCGTGTAACGCATGGCGGCGAAGGACTTGGGCTCGTCCGGGGAGCCCCAGTTTCCCTGGCCGTCGATGAGCGGATAGCGGTAGGAGAAGGATTGGGCCATGAGCACCATGGCCTCGTAGCAAGCTGTATCGCCGTGCGGGTGGAACTTGCCCAGCACGTCGCCGACGGTGCGGGCGGACTTCTTGAACTTAGCCGTCGCCGCCAGCCCCAGCTCCGACATGGCGTAGAGGATGCGTCGTTGCACCGGCTTGAGGCCGTCGCCCACGTGGGGCAGCGCCCGGTCCAGGATGACGTACATGGAGTAATCCAGGTACGCCTTCTCGCTGAAGACCCGCAGCGGCATGCGCTCCAGACCTTCGGAGTTGTAGGTGGGGGTGTCTGTCATGACTGATGCGCCGCTAGACTTCGATCAAGCCGGTCATCATGCGTCAATACAAGCTAGGAAATCTCAAATGCGGTGACTGGCGGGAGATTCCATGACTGCAGATTCCAGCCGACCGGAGGAAGAAGCTCGACCGCAGAGTCAGCGCAACGCGAATCTGATAAGCGTATCTACCTGTCCGTCCGACGATAGATCTGATCCATCGTGACTCGGTATCCACGGAGTGGAGCGTCACTACACCCTTGGTGCAACAAAACCGTCTCCCACTGGTCTGTACGGCGGTAAATCTCTACCTGTCGATAGTCCCGGGAGACAAGCACGTACTCCTCCAGGCTATCCAAGTGTCGATAAAACATGAGCTTCTCGAAGCGATCCGTGCGCTCGGTGCTGTGCGAAAGGACCTCGATGACCAGGCAAGGATGCTCGCGGTAGTAAGTCTCGCGGTCCTTGGCGTCGCATGTCACCAATATGTCCGGGTAATAGAAGATCTCCTTCTCGTCCACCCGGATGCGGACCTTCATGTCCGAGATGAATGCCTGGCAGCGATCAGGCAATCCCGTGTTAATTACGGTGAAGAGATTTCCCGCGATCAAGCCGTGCAGATCGCTTGCTCCAACCATGGCGTATAGCTCACCGTCCACGTACTCGTGGCGCACCTGTCCGTCCTGCTCCTCGAAGAGGTAATCTTCGACGGAGATGAAGCTACCGGAACGTTGCAGTTGCATCGAGTGATTTCCTTTGACGATTGTCGAAGCGGACACAATCCAAGGTTAGAAAAACCAAAGGCTTGGCCGCAACCTGCTTTGCCGCTTGAAACAATGCCCATCCTTGCTCGCTATCGCGCGAGCCGTGGCCCGAACAACCGGGCAAGTCCGGAGAAAGACATCGAGACAGGCGGACTGATCCTCTCTGCCAGTTCGTCCCGCCGGCCGCAGACCTCCCACGCGGCTATCAGGGCGGCACAGAGCTCGTCCATAGCCTCGGCGGGGTCCACGGTCCGGGCGCCGGCCTCCTCCGCGTCCCGCTTATGGCGCTCGAAGTAGCCCAGGGACTTGGCGTCAAGATCAAGGCGCAGGCCGAGATGGGCGGCGGCACCGCGTCCGGCGATGAAGCGGGGATCGCGGAAGCGCCCGTGCAGCTCGCCGAAGGCGACGCCGAGACCGGCCAGGCTGAGCTTGGCACGGCGATTGTCCGGCGGTCCCGCCGCGGCCTGGTCGGCCAGGGACCAGCCGCCGAGCACGGCATTCACGGCGTAGTCACCGGAATTGCCGGCGGAAGTCGCCCACTCGTACCAGAAGCCGCGATCGTTGCCGACTTCGCCGATGAAGCTCTCCAAGACCTCGGCCCCGGCGCGCGGCTCATCGCACTTGCGATAGATACGGGCGAGATTCACCGCCAGGTTGGCGTCTCCGGGGTCTGCTCCCATCAACGCCCGGGCGATGCGGATGGCCGTCTCCGGGGCCTGATCGACGAAGTGCTCCGGCAGGCTGTAATCCCACTTGTGCAGCTCCGCCGCCCTCGCCGCCGGATCACTCGGCACACCCGTCGCATCGAAGTCGGCCCAGGCGGCGGCGATCAACGCGGCGTCCGCCTCGCTTAGCCCGCTCAATTGCTTTGTCCGATAGTCCGCGTGCCGGTACCACTCCAGCTTCGCGGCGCCCGAGGCGCGCCAGTCGGTGTCGCGGGCGCAGAGCAGCAGCCGCACGTTCGTGCGCCGGGCACGGTGCAGTTCCGCCGTTAGCTGGCGCAAGGGCTTGGCGGTGAGGTCCGCAGCATCGGTGGCGATCACCCAGGGGCCGTTCGGGAGCTGATCGAGCAGCTTGACCGAAAGGTTCCGGGTATCGTCCGCATGCCAGAGCAGATTCAGGTCCGGGTCCGCGGCGAGCATCGCCGCGACCGCCTGCCGCAGGACCATCGACTTGCCCTCGCCGCCGGGGCCGGTGAGCAGCAGGACCAGGGGCTTCTCCTGGCCGCGGTACCCGGCAACCTGCCCGGCCAGCTCGTCCAGGATGGCGCGGCGCGGGAGCCTGGGACAGAGGGCGAAGGCCCAGTCGGGCTCGGCGCCGTCGAAGAAACGTTCCGCCTCCTCGGTGGTAATGTCGCGGCGCATGGCCTCCAAGCGCTCGCCGGTCAGCACCTCCCAGCCTTCCGGTAGGTTCCACGACGGTCTACAGGGCAGGCCCTTCTGGGAGGACTTCAGCGGCAGCGGATAGGTCCACCAGTCTGAGCCCGTCTCGCGCCGGTTCTCCGGGAACCGCCCGGTCTCGACGGGCCAGTCGTAGTTGTCGGGATTCCAGAAGCGCGGGGAGACTCGCACCTGCTCGGCCGCCAGGTCGATCTCGCCCCACAGCAGGCCGTTGCGCCATGGCTCGTCGTCCCGAGCCTGGAAGGCAGCGCCGGACTGAAGCACCAGGAAGCCGAGACCGGCGCCGTCCTCCTGGCGACCTTCGGCTCTGTGCAGATGACCGTGCAGGTAGATGACGCGATGGTGGCCAAACAGGGCGCGCAGCCGCCCGGCTTGGTCCTCTTGCAGCCAGCCGAGCGGGTGGTGGCCGAGCACGAAGCGCACCTGGCAATCCTGGATCTTTTCGAGCGCGGACTCGGTCAGCTCGAATCCAGGCGTCAGCTTGCCCTGGTCCTTGTCGTCCTTCGACAACCAAGCGGTATTGATTCCGACCGCACCGACCTGAATAACCCGAATGTTGATACACTCCGCATAGGCACCGTCGGGATCGCTGATCCAGTTGCCCGACACGTCCGCTGGCGCCCTTTGGCGATAAGACTTGAAGCGAGGAAACAGGATCTCGCGTTTGGCCTTGCCCTCTGCGCTGGGATCGAAGAACCGGGTTCCAGCCGCCAGCGTCCCTTCCCGATCGAATGCGTCGGCCTTCGTACGATCCACGTCGTGGTTGCCAGGCACCGCGAGGATACGGCCGGGCCAGTCATCGCCGCCCAGCGCTTTTCTCAGAGGATCGAAGAAGTCTTTGCGAAAGCGGTTGTACTCGGCGTTGACGCCTTTGTTGGCGAGGTCCCCGGTGATGAAGACCAAGTCCGGGACGAAGCCTTTCGACACTTGGTCGGCGGCGTGCCCGACGATCTTGTCGAGCAACCGCTCTTGGGCGGTTCGGTCGCTCCCGATGTGAAAATCCGAGCAGTGCAGCCAGCGCAATGGAGCAATCCTCTCTTTAATTCTTTATCCCTTGGAGGGGCAACTCACGCCGCCCTAGGTCTGACGTCCTGATCCAGCCGGTCACCGAGGCGCTTGCGTGCCTCTTCGAGATCGTAGTCTGCCTGAAGCCCCATCCAGAATCCTTCCGAGGTCCCGAAATAGCGGGCCAGATGCAGGGCGGTGTCCGCGGTCACCGCACGATTTCCGTGAACGATCTCGTTGATGCGCCGTGGCGGCACGCCGATGTCCCGCGCGAGCCGGTTCTGACTGATGCCAAACGGGATCAGGAACTCTTCGAGCAGAACCTCGCCCGGGTGCACATGGTCCAGCGTTGCGGTCATTGTGTGTCCTCAGTGATCGTCTACTATCTCGACGTCGAGCGCATCGTCCTACCGCGCGGCCGCCAGGGCCTGGTCAAGATCGGCGATGATGTCGTCGATGTGCTCGATACCGATGGACAGGCGCACCATATCCGCGGAGACTCCCGCCGCAGCTAGCTCGTCCGGGTTGAGCTGGCGATGGGTGGTGGTGGCCGGGTGGCAGGCCAGGGTCTTGGCGTCGCCGATATTGACCAGGCGCACCGCCAGCTCGAGAGCGTCGATGAACTTGGCTCCCGCCTCGCGCCCGCCCTTGATGCCGAAGGAAAGGATGCTCGAAGCCTTGCCGCCCATGTACTTGTCCACCAGGGGCTTATCCGGGCTTTCATCCAGGCCCGCGTAGCGCACCCATTCGACCTGCGGCTGAGCTTTGAGGTGATTGGCCACGACCAACGCGTTCTCGCAGTGGCGGTCCATGCGCACCGGCAGGGTCTCGATACCCTGGAGCACCAAGAAGCTATTGAAGGGCGAGATGGCCGCGCCCATGTTGCGCAGGGGCACCACCCGGGCGCGGGCGATGTAGGCCGCCGGCCCCAGGGCCTCGGTGTAGACCACACCGTGATAGCTGACGTCCGGCTCGTTCAGGCGGCGAAAGCGCTCCGCGTTCTCCGCCCAGGGAAACTCACCCGAATCCACGAGCACCCCGCCGATGGTGGTTCCGTGTCCGCCCATGTACTTGGTCAGGGCGTGGACCACGATGTCGCAACCATGCTCGAAGGGCCGGCACAAGTAGGGCGTCGGCACGGTATTGTCCACGATCACAGGCACACCGTGGGCGTGTGCCATGTCCGAGATAGCCTGCAGATCGGCAACATTCCCCGCGGGATTCCCTATGGACTCGCAGAAGACGGCCTTGGTACGCGAATCGATCTGCGCGGCCATGCCCTTGATGTCGTTCGGCGCGGCGAAGCGCACCTCGATGCCGAGCTGCGGCAGGGTGTGTGCAAACAGGTTGTAGGTACCGCCGTACAGCGTCGAGGTGGAGATGATGTTGTCACCGGCTTCGGTGATGGTGAAGATAGAGTAGGTCGTCGCGGCCATCCCTGAGGCCAGAGCCAATCCGCCGATGCCCCCCTCCATGGCCGCCACGCGTTTCTCCAACACGTCGCTCGTGGGATTCATGATGCGCGTGTAGATGTTGCCCTCGACCTTGAGGTCGAACAGGTCTGCGCCGTGCTGTGTGTCGTCGAAGGCGTAGGACGTTGTCTGGTATATGGGCGTAGCGACCGCCTTGGTGGTCGGGTCCGGCTCGAAGCCGGCGTGGATAGCCATGGTCTCGATTTTCATTCTGGTACTCCTCGGGCGCTTGTGGTTTTGTTTTTGGATTTGCCTTCTTGCAGCTCGCCAATTCCTGAACGGAAGAGGTCCGCACCCGATGCAGGCGCGGTGACCGGATATTACTGGGGAGTCAGGGGTCTGTCGACGCGGGTTCCGATCGCCGTGCCTCGCTCCCACTCCCACCGGTTGAGAGGAGCACTGCACCCGACGGCGCCATGAGGTTTTGGGCCCCGGTATCCCGAGCCGGTAATTGACCAAGTTAAGTCTTCTCTGGTTGAAGGACGCCGCTGTGCGGATCGAGCTCGTGGTGAACCGGTTCCGGCTGTTCGCGGAAACGGAAGTTGCAGATCAGCCGCCCCGACCAAGCATGCATCTCCAGGGCGTCTCAGACCATGACCTCCCGTCGCCTTGACCCCCGGGGATTACTGAGGGCCCGACGCAGAGGATTGCGCCACCCGAGATGCCAACCCGGCCTCTTCTTCGGGTTCGGTCCCGACGTCATGTTCTTCCCCATGCTTCTGGCGGAAGCCCTTTCGGGCGGCAATGCAGCGCAACGGCAGGGTGAGCATGGTCAAGGTCACCGAAGTAATAGCCCCGAAAAGGAGAGAAATGGCCATGCCCTCGAAGATGGGGTCGAACAGAATTGCGGCCGCTCCCGCCATCATGGTGAGGTCAGTCACCCAGATCGGGCGCATCCGGGTCTGCCCCGCCCTCAGCACCGCCTCTTCGATCTCAAGCCCGCGATGCATCTCGTTCTTGGCAAAGTCCACGAACAGGATGGAGTTACGCACCTCTATCCCGGCCAGGGCGATGAAGCCGATCATGGATGTCGCGGTAAACTCCGCGTCGAGCAGCCAATGCCCGGGGACGATTCCGATGACCGTCAGTGGAATGGGCAGCATGACGGTGGCGGGGATCAGGAAATTCTCGAACTCGATCACCAGCAGGATATAGATTAGAACCAAGGCGGCGGCGAATGCCAGACCCAGATCGCGGAACGTCTCGTAGGTGACCGTCCACTCGCCGGTCCACTCGAAGCTCGACCCGCCCTCATCCTCGGGAGGGCCGGTAAGGGTGCCCGACATGGTCACGCCATCGGGTGTCTGATAACCCTCCAGCAGATCCTCCACGCCCAACATTCCGTAAATAGGCGCTCCCAACCGACCAGCCATCTCACCGACAACGTACTCCATGGGCCGCAGGTCCGTATGGTAGATGATGGGATCCTCGAGAACCTTCTCGAACGAGCCCAGCTCCGCCAGGGGCACCGTCCCCCCCCCCGGTGCGGGGATCGGCAAGTGACCGAGGGCACTCGTGGATGCGCGTTGCGAGAGCGGCAACTCGACGACTATGTTTATCGGCTCCAGCACCTGGCCCCGCTTGACGTCGCCGAGCTCGTAGCCGCCCATGGCCATGGTCAGGTTGCGGTTGATGCTGTCCACCGTGATGCCCCGGCGCGTGGCCTTCTCTGTATCCACCTCGAAGCGCCAGCGTTCAAAGGGTTCGCTCATGTAGTTGTCCACGTCGACGACATCTGGAACCTCGTCGAACATATTGGTTAGGTCCCTGGCAACCTGGCGCCGGGTTTCAGCATCCGGCCCGTAGACCTCGGCGGCGACCGTCTGCAGGACCGGCGGGCCCGGCGGCATCTCCACCACCGCAATGCGGGCACCGAGCCCCTGCGCTATGGGCGTGAGCAGGTCGCGAACGGCGCTCGCGATCTCGTGGCTGCTGCGCTCCCGCTCGTGCTTGTCGATCAACATGACCTGGATATCGCCCTCCCAGGCCCTTCCGCGCAGATAGTAATGGCGCACCATTCCGTTGAAGTTGAAAGGGGAGACAGTTCCGACGTAGGCCTGTAGGGCCGTGACCTCCGGAACCCGCTGCAGGGCCTCGGCAAGTCGCCGCGTCACGTTCGCGGTGACCGGCAAGGCCGTCCCCTCCGCCAGGTTGACGACCACATTGAACTCCGGTTTGTTGTCGAAGGGCAGCATCTTCACCGTCACCGCCTTCGTGTAGAACATCGAGCAGGCAAGGAGAAAGGCCACCACGATGACGCCCAGGAGGGCCCAGGCGAGAGGGCGACTTTGGATGAAGGGCGAAACGATAGGCCGGTAGATCTTTCCGATGATCTCCTGGGTCCTGTGCTCGCGCTCCTCGGCGCGCTTCAGGGCAGCGAGCCGCGGCCGCAGCTTATAGGAACACCAAGGCGTGAACACGAAGGCGGCGAACAGGGAGAAACCCATGGCCACGGAGCCGAGGACGGGGATGGGCCGCATGTAGGGGCCCATCATGCCGCTGACGAACCCCATCGGCAGCAGCGCGGAGAGGACGGTAAGGGTCGCGATGATGGTCGGGTTGCCGACCTCGCGAACGGCGTCGACGGCCACGTCGATGCTGGTTCGCCCCTCGAACAGCCAACGGCGGAAGATGTTCTCCGTCACCACGGTGGCATCGTCGACCAGAATGCCTATGGAGAAAATGAGCGCGAACAGGCTCACCCGATCAATGGTGTAGTCCAGTGCCCAGGCGGACCAGATGGTGATCAGGATCACCAACGGGATAACGATGATTACGACCATGGCCGGCCGACGGCCGATGGTGATCCAGGAGATGATGCTAACCGCCACCGCCGCATGGATCAGCGCCAACAGGAGTTCGTTTACCTTGTTGTTGGCCGTCTTGCCATAGTTGCGGGTCACGCTGACCTGGACGTTCTCCGGGATCAGCCGCCCCTTCAGCCCCTCCAGCTTGGCCAGGATGTCGTTTGCGACCGTCACCCCATTTGCGCCCTCCTTCTTGGCGACGGCGATCGTCACGGCCGGGGAGGCGTCCGTCGGCGGCTGCGTTTCCGCGCCCACAAGACCCGAGTGGTAGGTGACTACCTGCGTGGTCTCCTCCGGCACATCGAATACACGGGCGACGTCGCGCACGTAGATCGGCATCCCGAAGTGGCTACCCACGACCAGATTCGCGACGTCGTCGGCCGTGCGAAGATAGCCGCCGGTGCTCACCCGCAACAGGCGATCACCCGTCTCCAAGGTCCCGGCGCCCTGCTCCCTGTTGGCCTGGCGCACGGTTTCGGCCAGTTGGTCCAGGCTGACGCCGAATCCGGACAGCCGTTCGGGCTGGACTTCGATTCGGATCTGCTGGCGACGGCCGCCAACGACGAACCCGGGTCCCGTGTTTTTCACCTCCTCCAAGCGTTGGAGGACGTCATTAGCCAATTGCCGCAAATCACTGTCGTCCATATCCGTCGTCCAAAGGGTGACTGTGACCAGCGGCACATCGTCCACGCTCTTGGGCTGCACCAGCGGTTTGGAGACCCCAGGGGGAATCTTATCTAGATTGGTCTGCAGCTTATCGTGGACCTTGACAATAGACGGGCCCAAGGGCTCGCCGACCTCGAACCGGACGACGACCAACCCCCGCTCCCGCTCAGCGGTGGAATACACGTGCTTGACCCCTGGAATCTCGCTCATCATGCGTTCCAAAGGCCGGACGGCGAGGCTCTCAACTTGCTCCGTGGACGCTCCCGGATAGTCGAAGAAGATATCGATCATCGGCACCGAGATTTGGGGGTCTTCCTGGCGCGGTGTCACCACGAGCCCGATCAGACCGACGACCAGGGTGGCCATCATCAAGAGCGGCGTGAGGGGAGAATCGATGAAGAGTCGAGCGATGTTGCCCGCCAAGCCGAGCGGCAGCCTCTGCACCGGCGGCATCGGCAGGTGGTAGGACGCCGGTCGGCGCGACCGGTGCTTTGGATGATGGTGTGGAATACGGGCCATTGGGTGATCTAAGTTATCTCGACGCTCTCGCTCCATTTCTTCCGCGGAACCCGACCGCGGCCACCCCGCGGCCATTCGCAGATCGCTCTATCAGGAAATTATAGTGTTCTAATTTTCCTTTTGTATACTTGACCAGCGAAAACCGATACCAGACCGGAAGTCACCCGGTCGGGGTTCCCCGCCTCGCCAAGGTGCATCAGATGCCGCGCGAATACCGCAGTAGCGTTGGCAATGAGACAAGACCCGTATATGCTTGCCGTCGCAATGAGCGATGAGGCAGATGGATGATGATCGAGATCAAGAGCAAAGTAACCGGAGAAACGTTAGCGACCATTGACGCGGATTCTCTAGCCGGCACCGATTTGCGCGAGATGCGGCTCGACAGTGCCGACCTGAGCAACATGGACCTGAGCGGCGCAGATCTTCAGCTCAGCGACCTGGTGGAAGCCGACCTCAGTGGTGCAAAGCTGTGCGGCGCTCTGATGACGGGAACCCACCTCAACCGAGCAAACCTGTCGGGTGCGGACCTCGGACGGGCCCGGCTCGGGGCCGAGAGTTCATCGCGCGCCGCCATGTTGAGCGGAGCGAACCTATCGGAGGCCAATCTGGAGCGAGCGGATCTTCGCAACGTCGAGATCCACCGCGCCGACCTCCAGGGTGCCGACCTGAGCGGTGCCGATATGCGCGGCACCGACTTTCACGGCAGCAATCTGAGCCGGATAACGGCCTACAAGGCCTTGTTCATCAAGGCGAATCTGCGCGAGACGAAACTTTGCAAAGCGGACCTGCGCGACTGCCACCTCAACGACGCGAATCTGGTCAGGGCTAGCCTTCACGACGCGGATCTGTCCAGTCGGCACCCGGGCGGATTTACCGTGATCAATCTGGCGAATCTGGAGGGCGCGGACCTGAAGCGTGCGAACCTGCGCAACGTCTCGGCGGAAGACACCAACATGCGCAACGCGAATCTCACCGACGTGGATCTGACCGATGCCGTCCTCGGCGGGGCCATCCTCAGGCGCGCCGACGTTACCAACGCGAACTTCCAGGGCGTAGAGCTCGCCAGCGTGACCATGGAGTTTGCCAACTTTTCCAAGGCCCGTAACGCGGTGATTCCCCTGTACAAGAAGAATCTGCGGTAGGTGAGAAAGGCCGTCAGCGATGATGGACCCAGCTGGATCGAGTAGAAAAGCCGGGGAAAAGGGGCGCTTATGTGGTTGTTGGGTCCCCTCCCTGGGACCCGTTAAAGGGATCCGGATCCGCCTATATAGAGATTCAGGCTCCGGCCTCGCTGGCCGCTAACTTGCGCTGCGGCCTGGCCAATCCGGTTCCGGCACAAAGACCGAAGCGGATCAGTTCAGAGATTGATAGTAGTCCATCAGGATCTGAGCCACTTCAGGACGCGAAAACTCCTGAGGCGGTGCGATACCCTCGGAGAGCATCTGACGAACCTTGGTTCCGGACAGAAGCACGAAGTCCTCTTTGGTGTGATCCGGCGCCTCGCGCATCATCACCACCTTACCCAGCTTCTTCGACCAAGCTGTATGGTCGGCCTTGAAGATTTCGATATCCAGAGCCCCTTCGGGCACTTCCTCGTCGAAGATCGACTGGGCGTCGAAGGCTCCGTAGTAGTCTCCCACCCCGGCGTGATCGCGGCCGATAATGAAGTGGGTCGCGCCCATATTCTGGCGAAAATAGGCATGCAGGACCGCCTCTCGCGGGCCGGCGTAGAGCATATCGAACCCGTAGCCGGTGACCATTGCGCTGTTCGGCGGGAAATATAGCTCTACCATCTTGCGGATGGCCGCGTCGCGGACCGGCGCAGGGATGTCACCGGGCTTCAGCTTGCCCAGCAGCATGTGGATGACCAGACCGTCGCAGCCGAGACGGCCCATGGCCATATGGCAAAGCTCTTCGTGAGCCAGGTGCATGGGGTTTCGAGTCTGGAAGGCAACGACCTTGCTCCATCCTCGCTCGACGATCTCGTTGCGGATATCCACCGCTGTGCGGAAGGTGTCCGGGAAATCGTCCTGAAAATAGGAAAAATGCAGCACCTGGATGGGTCCTGAGACGGCGAACCGGCCCTGACCGTTGAAGGCGGCGACACCCGGATGCTCCGGATCGTCGGTGCGGTAGACCTTATCGGTCATGACCGCCATCTGCTCATCGCTGACGGTCTCAATGGCCTCGACGTCCATGATCGCAATTACCGGATTGCCCTCCATGTTCGGGTCGCGCAAGGTAATACGCTTGGCGCCTTGAATAGCGTCGACGCTCTCCAAAAGGCACATCACAGGCACCGGAAAGAACATGCCGCCGGTGCTCTTCATGGTCCGGGCCACGCTGACGGCGTCCGCCACGTTCATGAAGCCTTGCAGCGGATTGAAGTAGCCACCGCCCATCATGACGGCGTTACCCGCCGCCTGCGAGCTGATCACCACGGCGGGCAAGCCCTCCGCCTCGTGCATCAGCTCATGGTGTCTGTCAGGGTCGTAGACGAACAATGGTTGCAGCTCGTCGGAACCGACTGGTTTGATCATTTTCTGCCTCTCCTTTCGACTCGCTCTGCGCGCCCCGGTTACAGCTCCGGAGACTGTTCGAGTCTTGTTTGCGACAACTTGTGGCGGGTATCGCGGAATCGCGCGGCCGCTTTACAGACAGGCGGGCCGGAGCGGCGCAACCGCAGCCGCGCAAACCATAACACAGTCGCCGCTTTCCCCCTCCTAAACTGTGTTTATAGGCGCACCAATAAACCCCTTATGACGCGGGCAGCCGAACCAGTGGCGCTCGCAGGTTACCGCTTTGTACGATTTCAGATAAACTTAGTCCTGGCGCAGCGAGCGCCCGTTCCTCTTTGCTCAAGTGGTCGAGGCCGAAACAGGAACAGCTGATTCTTAGGAGTGCGCAACGCGCATTGAGGCGCTGCTTGCGATTTAACCGCCAGGCCGAGTAATCAACCAGATGCCTTACTTCGTCTACGAGATAACGCCGACACTGCAGTTGACGCACGTCGAAACCAAGGAGAAATATCGCGAAGCGCGTTCCCTGGTGCGGGGACTGCGTCAAGCGCCCCCCGGGGAGAAGGATCTGCAATACCGTATGGTTTTTGCGAACAGCCGTGCCGAAGCGGAGAAGTTGCTGTCCACGCCACGGGATGAACGTGTCATCGGAGAGGACTGAAGGCATGGGGGCCGACGTGGTCGCGACCGGGACCAAGATTGGGCCTGATACCGAGCACCTATCCAGATCAAACGCCGAAACGCCGCACCACAGCGGAAAGATACGGCACTGAGAAAGTCCACCCTTTTCGCTATCGGAGCATCTTTGCACAAATCATGATCGATTCGAGATCGGAAAAGACAAGCTCCCCACTGCGCCACGCAGACGTAATAGACCAGTGTCGGGACATGGTGGTGATTTTCAGCAACTCGCAGCTCTCCGAGCTGTTCGAGAATGCCGGTGCCGCCCTCCTCGATTTCGCCGAGCGTGCTCAGAACAACACCATCCAGGGCCGCTTTTTCGAGGCGATGGGCCTGATTCAACGCCGTCGCGCAGACATGGAGCGTATATTCCGCAAGGAAATCAACGACGGATTCGACAGCTTCGGCAAGCTCGGCACCTCGCCACGTGACTCCGAGGTCATTGAGTCTACGGCCGAAGGATTCGAGCTGTCCTTGCTCGAGCCGGACGAGATGGAGGAGTCTGTTGCGGCGGAGAACCTCGTCATCAAGGCAAACGCAAAGTACTTTCCGCAGCTTTACGCGCTCAGCCAGCGTCTCGCCTTCGTCATCGGCGGGCGAAAGCTGAAGGATCACGAGATTCCCGCCGGGCCCCATCACCTGGTTCTGGCTTTCCGGCGGTCCATGGAGGGGCTGGAAGTCGAAGTCAAGATCAAGGTCATCCTCTACGCCCTGTTCGACAAGTTTGTCGTCAAGCAGGCCAAGAGTCTTTACGACGAGTTCAATGGGAATCTGAAGAACGCGGGCATACTCCCGAACTTGAAGCCGGTACACGTAAAACCCGAACCTTCGGCCGGGACTCCTCAGTCGAAAGCGCAAGAAAAAGCCCGGGCGCAAGGGGACACACCGGGCGAAATGCAAGCCGAATCCGGTTTAGATCCCGCCGGCCAGGGCGCGGACTCGCTGGGTGCAGAGCTGTTCGACGCCATCCTGGATCTAATGTCTACACGCTCCAGCGGCACACGTGGTGCCGCCCGCCGCAGGCAGGCACCCGCTACGCCTTCGGAGCGCGCGCAAGCGGCGGCCGCCTCCCGAGATTTGGTCAACGCCGTCGGACAAGTCCAATCCCGGACCACCCCGGAAGCAGTGCAATCGATGGTAGCCGAGGCGGCTGAGATCCCCAACCTGGAGGTCGACGCCGCCTTTATCAGCAAGGTCAAGGAAACCCTGAGCCAAGAACGCGAGCAAGTACTGTCGCAAATCGATCGCGACAAGCTCGCGCCGATTGACGCGGACCTGATCGACCTGATCGGAATGTTGTTCGAATACATGCTCAATGATCCGGTTCTCCCCAACCTGGCCAAGGCCCTGCTTAGCCATCTGCACACACCCTATCTAAAGGTCGCACTGATCGATCGCCGCCTCCTGGTGGATGCGAACCATCCGGCACGCCGCCTCCTTGATCAAATGGTGGAGGCTGGAAGTCTCTGGGTCGACGAGAACAATGCGCAGCGTGGAATCTTCCCGGCGATGCAAAAGGTCATTGACCGCGTGCTCCGTGAGTTTGCCGAAGACGTTGCTCTGTTCGAAGAGCTGTTGAGCTTTTTCGAGCGGTCCATGAGCCAACATCAGCGCAAAACCGACACCACGGAGCAGCGGACCCAGGAGGCCGCGCGCGGACGGGAAAAGCTGCAGCTCTCCAAGCGGCGCGCCAACCATCAGATTCAGGATCTCTTAAGAGACAAGCCTGTGCCGGAGCAGGTCATCAATTTTTTGAGCAAAACTTGGACCGACCAGCTGGTATTCATTATGTTGCGGGACACGGATGAGGACCGCAGCGATGCCTGGAAGCAGGCGGTTACGACTGCGGAAGATCTCGTCGCCATGTTCGAGCCAGACGTCGGCGGGGACGAGCTGCGCGCACGTAACAGCATGATCCCCGACCTGCGCAGCCGCATCACCGAGGCCGTGCAGGGCATGGGGAGCTACGCCCACTCGGCCTTGGACGCCCTGCTCGCGCTCCTGGACTCCCCCGAAACCTGGCAGGAATCGCGCCGGAAAACCGTCGCGGCGCAACCTGAAGAACCCGGCGTCACCCAGGCTAAGGGTCTATTTCCCGAGCACGAGGATGCACTGGCTGCCAAGGGAGAGATCTCCGAGCAGGAGCAAGAAGTCATCCAGCGGCTTCGCAAGATGAAGTTCGGAACCTGGTTCGAGTTCAAATCGGACACAGGCGGAGCATCGCGCAGGATAAAGCTTTCCTGGTTGAGCCCGCTCACCTCCACCTGTATGTTCGTCGACAGATCCGGCATGCAGGCAGAAATCAAGACCCTGCGAGAGCTTGCCCACGAGATCCTCTCAGGCCGCGCCAAGGTAATTCCGCGGCCCAAGCACCCCTTCATCGAGCGGGCGCTAGTCTCTATCCGCAAGTTGCTCCAAGGCGGCGAGGAAGACCGCTCTTCTGCGGGAGCCCAGCGGCAGCAGTAGCGCGCCTCGCACCCGAGCACGGGGTCTGCGCAGCGTCGAAAAAACCCCGATGCCCCATCCCGCTGTCTCGGTTCTATTGCCGTACAGAAACGCTCTGGCAACACTGGACGCTTGTCTAAATTCGGTGCGCTCCCAGTCCCTGACATCGTTCGAGGTCATCGCCGTCGATGACCATTCCTCCGACGGTTCTCACCAGCGGCTCGCGGAGGTCGCCTGCCAAGACCAGCGTTTTCGACTCTTCAGGACAAACCGGCCAGGCCTGGTTTCGGCGCTGAATCACGGGCTCTCGCAGGCATCTGCCGGTCTGATCGCCCGCATGGATGCGGACGACCTGATGCATCCTCGCCGCCTTGAGCTTCAGCGGCGATACATGGATCGGTACCCGGAAATCGTTGTGCTCGGATCCCGAGTTCGCGCCTTTGCCGAAGAAGAGCTGAGCGAGGGATTCCGCGCGTACATCCGCTGGATAAACGGGTGCGTCTCGCCGGAAGCGATCGCCGGGGATATCTACCTCGAATTGTCCGCAACAGAGACAACTTGGCGATTTGGGGTGCGGGACGATCCATCCGAAAGCGCGCGCAACACCTATTGGGATACGGTTATACCCCAATCGCCTGGATCGACATCGACCCGCGCAAGACCGGCAACCGCATCAACGGCGTCCCCGTCGTCGGAGCGCAATGGCTGCGTCGAGGGGAGCGGCGCTTTGTCCTCAGCTATGTAGCCGTGCACGGTGCGCGCGAAAGCGTCGAGGCAGAGCTGCATAGGATCGGGTATCTCAAAGGCAGAGACTACCTCCATGTGGGGTAGGTTCAATCGGGGTGTGCGACTCCGCTTACAGCACCGTCCCACACCCTACATCGCACTCGCACTCGCACTCGCACTCGCACTCGCACTCGCACTCGCACTCGCACTCGCACTCGCACTCGCACAATACCGCCCTCCTCGCTGAGTCAAGCGACGAACGCATCAGGATCCCGCAGACGCCCGCTCCGCCCACAGGAACTGCAGGACCTTGCGCACGTATTTCTGTGTCTCCGGATAGGGCGGGATGCTGTTGCCGTACTTGACCACGGCGTTCTCACCGGCGTTGTATCCGGCCAAGGCGAGACGCAGATCATGCTCGAACATGTCGAGCAGAAAACGGAGGTACTGCGCCCCACCACGTATGTTCTCCGCCGGGTCGTAGATATCGGAGACGTTGTACCGGGCCGCTGTGGCGGGCATAAGCTGCATCAATCCGATTGCACCCGCTGAGGAAACGGCGGAAGGATTGTAGGCCGATTCCGCGCGGATTACGGCGTGAAGCAATTCCGGATGAAGATTAAATCGCCGCGCGCTACTCTCTATCAAATGGACATAACGGCTGCGTCTGACAGAGAGCTTTCTAGGCGCAATTGAAAGGTGCTCGCGACGTCCCGCAGGCAAATTTTTCTTACGTCCTACAGCGATAAGACGCTTGCTGTTTTCCTTAATGATCTTCTTTGACGCACGCTTCCACTCCAAGCGATAGTCGCTGCCCTGAAGCGGTGCATCGGTGAAATAGACCTTCCCATCCTCATCCACGTACTTGAACACATCTCCGGAACCAGGAAAAGGAAGCCAAAACAGCGCCATCATCAACCCGCATTTTGCGATGTTCATCGTTCGATCTCAAGAGACAAAGCTACTCCGAAGTTAACGATTCCACTCCCTCCGCAAACGGTCCCTGTTCAAGGCTAGCCACTGGATTCCAATGATCGCCGAGGACGTATCTATCCTGCCCGATGAAAGGTCTAAGATCGCTTGCCGAGCGTCTATAACTTTTACTCGGGTTTCCTCCCCTTCTTCTATGATTCCGTGAACGCCCAATGCCCCTGCCGCGTGCACGCGCCCGCAAAAGAGACGCACCCTGTCTGCACAGGTGCCAGGACTGACATGATAGGTATCAATGTGCTCAAGCTCTTGAATTTCCATGCCTGCTTCCTCCATTGCCTCACGCCGAACCACCTCCTCCGCCTGTTCGCCATGGTTCAGGATTCCCCCTACGGGTTCCAGGGTCCAAGCGCCCTGTCCATGCTCCAGCGCACCAATACGGAACTGCTCAACCATGACAATCTGATCACGTAGAGAGTCATACAGAATTGCCGCTACGGCGTTCAGTCGTTCTATTCTCTCGCGCTCAATGACCGGGCCCCACCCGCCGACAAAAAGACTATGCCTGAGTCGATAACGAACCAGTCTCAGGAAGCCATTGAAACAGCGCTCACGCGCGATGACTTCTAACGCATACTTCATCGGTGTTGCATTTTAGATTCTCATTCCTATAATGGCCTCACCGTGACATTAATCCGAACGGGGCAAGCATGAATCGGCGACACTTCCTTGGACTCGCTCTATCTGCTGTAGCAACACCGGTGCTGGCAAAAAAACAGAATAACCAGCCACGCATCCTATCTCTCCGCCACCTCCACACCGATGAAAAGATAAAGGTCGCTTACCGTATCGGTGACCGCTATCAACGCGACGCGCTGCGCAAGCTCAACAATTTTATGCGCGACTTCCGAACGGGCGATGTGGCTGTAATGGACCCCAAACTCTTCGACCTGCTCTACGACATCAATAGACGTCTCGATCATCCCGATGGCTCCTTTGAGATTGTCAGCGCATATCGGTCCCCCAGGACCAACGCGATGTTGCGCAAGACCTCCCGAGGGGTCGCGAGAAACAGCCTGCATATGAGCGGCAAGGCGATGGACATCCGGTTCTCCAGCACCTCCACGAGACGAATCCGCGATTCGGCTCTATCCCTGCACCGAGGCGGTGTCGGTTTCTATCCCAGATCCGACTTCGTACACGTGGACACGGGTTCGGTCAGACGCTGGGGAGCTTGAGGCGAGGGCCACCAATCTTCCGGGTGATCGGGTGATCCTTCGACGCCCGGTCGCCGGGGTTTTTCCCCAGCAAGGACAAGCACCCAGCGGATACGTTGGCGGGAATTATAGCAAAAAATTAAGAATGCGCCCTATCTTTATGTAAATCCTGAGATTAGGGCGAAAAATTCTGGTCAGGGGCCGTCTGATCGGCTTACCGAGCCGATTTCCGCTTCCGGGTGGTGCTTGAGGATGGTGGTTTTGACCTCGTTTTCACGTTTCCGGGCGACATCCACCATCAGCAGAATCTGTCCTGCGGCCAGCGCACGCTGAAAGGCGTCGAGCTTGTGGTTGTGCTCCTGGCTGCCGAGCAACGCGGTCACCAGAGCTCCGAATCCCGCCCCGGCCGCCGTCCCCGCGAGCAGTGCACCGCCGCCCAACACGACCCCGGCCGGCGGGAAAGCCACGACTAAAAGCCCCCCGAGGAGCCCCGCTACGCCTCCCAATCCAACGCCCCACTCGATGCCGTGAGCAAGCTCGGTGCGCTGCCAGACGCTCGCCGCCGGTAGGTCCTTGAGCTCGTGCGTCAAACCAGCGATCACATGCAGATGACCCTGCGGGATTTCCGCCGCCTTCAGCTCCTCCACAACGAGGCGGCAGCTCTCTTCGGTCGGCAACAGAACGTAGACTCTTCTCATCGACCCTCCCTCCGGCGCTTACCTCGCAGGCCCGCCTCGCTCCGCCCGAGTGTCAGCGTATCCGAGTGGCTTTCGCAGGGGATCTCCAACGCGACAAACTCGTCCCTGGGAAAACGCTGCCCAACCACCCAATGCTGGGTAATGACATCGCTGAGCTCCGGCAACAGACGAAGTGAGCCGCGCATGCGAGTGTCGTCGAAGAAGGCAAATGGCTCATCGAGGAACGCGAACTGCCGGTCCTTGGCGATCCTGGCCACCTGCTCCTGAGCCAGAGCCAAGCGCAAGGCGAGCATGATTTGGCGCTGAGTGCCGGCTGAGATCTCTTCCAGGTCCAAAAAGCTACGTTTCTCGTTGGAGTAGACCCGAACCTGAAGGTCGTCGCCGACCTGGAGGTATTCGTAACACCCGTCCGTGAAGCGCGGCAGATTCCGCGAGATCAGGCTGCGCAGGTGCTCGTTGAATCCGTCCGCAAATCGACGCGCCGCCCCATCCAGAAGCTCACAGGCCAACCGCCGCGTCTCGATTCGCTCATGACATGCGCCGAGCCGCTCGGCAAGCTCCTCTTTCTTCGCCTCCAGCTCCCGTCCCCTGACGCTGTCCGAGCGCGCACTCCCGAGAAGCTTCTCCAGAGACTCCCGGTGCGTATCGAGCGCTTCGCGCTGACGCTCCATCCAAGCGGTTTCGTGCCGCGCGGCCGCCCGCACCTCCTCCGGCGACGCCTCGAGCACCCGGGCGCGCTCCGCCAGCCTGGACCTGCGCTCGGAGTCGGGCTTATCCAGGATCGGTGGCGACTCCAAAGAGACATCGCCGGACTCCAACGCATCGCCATGTATCGCAATTCCTGTCTCGATCGGCCCGTCCGCCGGCTCCAGGGCATCGACCAACCGCAGCTCGTCCCCCAGCTTCCGGCCCCTCGCACGATGACGCTTCATGCCCAGGCTCAGGGCGAGAGACCAGAGCCAGGTGAGAAGCAGCATCCCCAGAAGAACGATGGCCCCATACGCCAGAGTCGCCTCCGCCGGCATCCCCACGGCCATCAGAAAGCCCTCCAGCCGCTCCCGGACCATGGGCATGGGCCAGAGCTGCGCATCGAGCCTCAGAAGCGCCCAGAGCCCGACGGCCGCCAACGCCAGCAGGAGCAGCAAAGTCTGCAGCATACCTGCCAGCGCTCGTCGAACCGCTTGGGAACGCAATCCACCGCAAGCGGCACAATACGCGTCCGCCACGGTGCCCAACTTCTCGACATGATCGCTTAGCTCTTTCGAGAGGACCGAGTTCCTCTCCAGCTCTCCCTCCAGCTCCTCTACCCGCAAGCGCTCAGGACCAAGGGATGCCAGGTCTCCGGACAGCTCGGCGATTTCCGTTTCCAGGCTTCGCACCGACTCCTCTTTCCGGGCGATCTGCTGACGAAACTCCCCCGCACAACGCTCCAGCGGGTCGATGCCGGCCATCGCCTTCACCGCCGGACTGTTTGGATGGGGCGTGGTTACCTCCCGTTGCGCCAGATAGAAGGTCTCGATGTACTCTTCGAAGTCGAAGCCGAGCATCCGCTCCATTTGCTCGTTCACCGGATCCAGACCGCGGGCAAGGGGCTCTTCCGGGCGTTCGCAATCGAAGAGCTTGGCGGATTGGTCGCCGCCCCGATCCAACTGGCGGACGATCTCCAGCTCCCGATCCTTGGTGCAAAACCGCAAGGTCACCTGGCCATGGCTGGCGCCCCAGCGCACCAGCTTACGAAGATCTTCCGGCGGTAGCGCGTAGGTCCTACCGAACAGGGCGAAGCAGATGATCTCACCGATCGCGCTTTTGCCCGACTCGTTGTCGCCACTCACGGCGATGACTCCCTGCTCGGGAAGCTCGTCCAGGCGCAAGGCCCTGTACTTGAGAAGATTCTCGGCATAGAGTCCGAGGATGATCATGCCTTTTTCTCGCGCCCCATCTCCCGAAGTCTGCCAACGGCAAGGTCCACGGCAGCCTGAAACCTGGCCTCGTCCAGCTCCGCGCCGGAATCACGCCGACGCTCCAGCTCTTGCCCGCAGTACTCTCTGAATGCGGCGTCGGCACTTTTCCCGTCGTCGCCCGTTGGCTTACGGCTGAAAGGCAATCTCATCATGGGTTCAACCTCGTAAACGCCGACCGTAGGGCGCGGCCCCTGACGCAAAACCTTTTTATTGTCCAGTATTTCGTCGAATTTTCCCACGGCATCTGTAAGCAGAAACGCTCCGCAAATCACACCCCGCAAAAACAGAGCCGAAACACCTCCGCCCGTCAAGATGGGTAGGCGTCATTCCGCCAGCAGGGTGCCCAGCCATTAGATCGCGACCTACTCGCGGGCGTTAAAGTAGCAGGACAGGTCCGGTAGATCGATCTCACGTGGCGTTAGCTGGAGCCGGGCGTTCAACGAGGGGTCGCCGCGCAAACGCAGCCGCGCCTCCAGGCCGAGCTCGGGAATCAATACCACCGCCTTGTGCTCGCGCTTCTCGACCACCACGCCATCGCCCTTCCAATGGAGGTTGGCGCTCAGGTAGACGAGCTTCCAATGTTGATTGGACAGGCGTTCCGACCTCCTTACCGCGGCGGCCGCGGCCTCCGACTCGGCGGTCCGCTCCGAGACCTGCTGCGGCTCGAGAAGCTGGGAGCGGGCCAGGAAGGCACGGATTTGCTGATGCACCAGCAAGTCCGAGTAACGGCGCAACGGGCTGGTCGCACGGGTATAGAGCTCAAGCCCCAGTCCGAAATGGGGTTCAGGCTCGCTCACCAGCTTCGTCGGCTTGAACCGCCTGCGATAGGCGTACATTCCCGCCAGGTCGGCGGGCTCCTCGATCTTGTCAGGCTGGGGCTGAGCCGCGAAGGGAATGGGAATCTTGTGCTTCAGGCAGAACCTCGCCGCACACTCCCCGGCCATCAGCATGGCATCGGTCACCAGGGCCCTGCTTTGCAGCCGCAGCAGCGGGCGTATGCGCACCTCGCCATCGACTACGCGCACATTTACTTCGGGCAAATCGATGCTCGCGGCGTTTCGACTCTTGCGCCGCAGGCGAAAGCGCTCGGTCAGCAGGCGCAGCTGCGCGAACGGCGGCTCTTCGAGCCTGTGGTCGACCTCTTCGTAGGTAAGCCGCTCTACGCGCAGCAATGTGGTGCGAATCTCGATGTCCGTCAACTCACCGCTCTCGCCGCAGCGAAACCCGAAAGACAGGGCGGGTGAGACGGGCTGCAAACCGAGGCCCAGACGCTCGGTAACCGCCGCGGGCAACATGTTGACGAGCCGCTCGGGCATGTACTGATTTGAGCCCCGCGATCGCGCGTCTCGGTCGATTTCGCTGTCCGGCACAACCAAGGACGCCACGTCCGCGACATGTACCCAGATCCGGTCGCCGTCGAGGCTGAGTGCATCGTCCGGGTCCTGATTTCCCTCGTCGTCGATGGCAAAGGCCGGCAGGTGGGTAAGGTCTAGGCGATCCTCCTGCACAAGGTCAGGCACCGCAAGATCCGGATCGGCAAACGGCAGCTTGTTGCGCCCCGGATACGGGTTGTAATCAGGCGGCCAGTAACCGACCTGAATCAGTGCACGATGGGCATTCTGTGCAGTCTCCTGGTGACCCAATGCCTGAAGGATGCGACTGCGGGTGCTCCGGCCCAGGGCCAGCTGCTCCACCTCCAGCAGGCGCTCGGCATCCTGCGGTGCCGGCCGCGCCAGCCTCATCCGCTGGAGAAACTCGTTCCATTCACGCTCGGCAAGTGCCTTGGCCTCTCGCGCGGCCCGGTCCCTCTCCACTTCCTCGCGCGTTCGGGCCCGAACCGCTTCCGGCGTGCCGTCGAAATAGAGCCCGTCGGCAACCCATTGCCAGGCGGCCCAAGCCGTCTCGGGGGAAAGCTCGTCGAACATCAGCTCGGCGAGCTCGCTCAGGTTCGTCTCGCCGCCCTCGAGGAGCTCCCAAGCCTCGGCAAGCTCGCCTTCCCTGGGGCCGAGATTCGCCAGGCTGCGCAGGGGCCCGGGATGCAACATCGAGATGTCCTTCGGCCGGACGCGCTTGACTTGCCCGCCTTCGAGCTCGATTTCTATCTTCTCGCCAAGAGCGAGCACGCGAGCCGGTCGGATCTTGTAGAGCACCAGGCTGTCTTTGCGCAGAGCGGGTTGATTTATGGCCAAAACGACAAAATCTCCTGCGGGGTTTAGACGATTGCCTGCGAGGTTTCGGTATCATACCCGTTCGCCGGGCAATGGACCGATCGCCGCAGACCGGGAACCGGCGGCCTCTTCTTCACCGAGATCTCCTAAAGCATGAACAGCCAATGGAAAGCCTTCCTCGAATCCAGGTCCGCTCAAATCGACGAGGAGGAGAACGTCAGTTTCTCTGATGCCCCAGCAGAGGCCGACTGCGCCCTGATGGACCTCTCCCAATTAGGCATCATCGCAGTCTCCGGGCCCGACGCGGCCGGCTTTCTCCAGGGACAGCTCACTAGCGACGTGCCGGCTCTGCTGGCGACCCACAGCCAAATCGCAGGCTACTGCAGTCCGAAAGGACGCATGCTCGCGAGCTTTCGCGTCTTCAAGCTGGATGACGATATCTACCTGCAGCTGCCGCGCAACAAGGTCGACTCCATGGTCCGGCGGCTGCGCATGTACCTGCTGCGAGCCAAGGCCACCATCGAGGACGCAAGCGATCGGCTCATCGCCATCGGAGTCGCGGGCGACTGCGCACCTGCTCTGGTCGATGCCTGCCTGGCGAAGGTCCCGGATCGGGAGAATCAGGTGACCCGAAGCGACCGGACAATCGCCATTCGAGTCCCCGCCCCCACCACGCGCTTCCAGATCCTGGGCCCGGCCGTCGAGCTGGAAGCCCTTTGGGACCGGTTGGCAGCGACTGCTTCAGTCCTGAACGCTGATTACTGGGCCCTGCTGGACATACGCGCCGGCATACCGACCGTTTTCAAGGAGACCAGCGACGCCTTCGTCCCTCAGATGGCCAACCTGCAGCTCATCGACGGGGTGAGCTTCAAGAAGGGGTGCTATACGGGTCAAGAGGTCGTCGCCCGCATGCAGTATCTGGGCAAGCTCAAGCGCCGCATGTATCGTGCGTTGGTCAACGCCGATCAGGCGCCCCTGCCCGGCGATGCGCTCCACTGCAAGAGCAGCAGCTCCGAGCAGGCAACGGGCAAGGTGGTAGATGCCCGAGCCAACGCCAACGGCGATTACGAGCTGCTGGCCGTGGTGGAGATCGAGGCGGCGGAGAACGGCGACGTACGCCTGGGTCCGGACGGCCCGCTTCTGTCCTTCAGCGAGCCGCCTTACGGTTTTTCCGCTGAAGGCCCTTGACGCGCGTACGTCCAGAGAATTACTCGGGCTCGGAAGGGTATTTGAACCGCCAAGGCGCAGAAGATGCCCAGAAGAACCGCGAGATAGCTCAATAACAGATGACACCCCTCGGGTGACGTGCACTTGAGCGCCGTCTATTTGAAAACCTTCGCGCTCTCGGCGCCTTGTCGGTTCCAACTTCCGAATCCAGGTTCCACACTTATTCCTCCGGGCGCATGTGCGGAAACAGCAGCACATCCCGTATGGACGCTGAGTCGGTGAGTAGCATCACCAAGCGGTCGATGCCGATGCCCTCCCCCGCCGTTGGCGGCATGCCGTGCTCCAAAGCGCGAATGTAGTCGGCGTCGAAGTGCATGGCCTCCTCGTCACCCGCGTCCTTCTCCTGAACCTGCTTGCGGAATCGCTCGGCCTGGTCTTCCGCGTCATTGAGCTCGGAGAAGCCGTTGGCGATCTCCCGACCGCCGACGAAGAGCTCGAAGCGGTCGGTGACAAAGGGATCCACATCGTTGCGCCTGGCCAGGGGAGAGACCTCGGTCGGGTACCGGGTGATAAAGGTCGGGTCAAGAAGACGGTGCTCGGCGGTCTTCTCGAAGATCTCCACCTGCATCTTGCCAAGGCCCCAGGAGCGCTTCAGCTCGATCCCGAGCCCCTCGGCCACCTTGCGCGCCCCACCAAGCTCGTCGATGTCGGCGGGCGCAAGGTTCGGGTTGAAGTGCAACGCCGCCTCGCGCACCGTCATCCGCGAAAATGGCTTGCCGAAATCGTAGGTCTGCCCCTGGTAGGGAATCTCGGTGGCACCGAGGATCTCCCGGGCCATACCCCGCAACATTTCCTCGGTCAGGTCCATCAAATCGTTGTAGTCCGAATAGGCCTCGTAGAACTCCAGCATGGTGAACTCGGGGTTATGGCGCGTAGAGAGCCCCTCGTTGCGGAAATTGCGGTTGATCTCGTAGACCTTCTCGAAGCCGCCGACCACCAGACGCTTGAGGTAGAGCTCCGGGGCGATGCGCAGGAACAGCTGCATATCCAGGGCGTGGTGATGGGTGATGAAAGGCTTGGCTGCCGCCCCCCCCGGAATCACCTGCATCATGGGGGTCTCCACCTCCAGGTAGCCGCGGCCGTTCAGATAGTCGCGCATGAATTGGACAACGCGCGTGCGGATACGGAAGGTCTCGCGCGCGCACTCGTTCATAATCAGGTCGAGATAACGCTGGCGGTAGCGGCTCTCCTGGTCCGTGAGACCGTGAAACTTCTCCGGCAGGGGCCGCAGGGACTTGGTGAGCAGGCGCAGAGACTCAACCTTGACAGATAGCTCCCCGGTCCTGGTCTTGAACAGGGTCCCCTCCGCTCCGACGATGTCGCCGATATCCAGCTCGCGTTTGAACCAGGCATAGGCATCGAAACCCAGCAGATCGCGCTGCACGAAAAGCTGGATGCGTCCGGACATGTCCTGCAGGTGGGCGAAGCTCGCCTTGCCCATGACGCGACGGCTCATGAGGCGTCCGGCAACCCGGACGCGAAGCCCGATGGACGCGAGCTCCTCGGCGTCTTTTCCGCCATATTCCGCGTGCAGCTCGCCGGACACCACATTGCGCCGGAAGTCGTTGGGAAAAGGGCTGCCCATCTCGCGTAATGCGGTGAGCTTCTCGCGGCGCTGGGCGATGAGCTTGTTCTCGTCGAGTTGCTGGTCCTGGTTCATCTGATGCCGTTGCAGGTTGTTTGGCGATCGGGGAAAAAAGGCGACTTTGCCGAAATCGCCCAAGGGGTTGCCCGAACAGACAACGCCTTAAAGGCCACTCTTGAGGCTGGCCTCGATAAAGGGGTCGAGATGTCCGTCCAACACCGCTTGGGTGTTGCCGATCTCCACATTGGTGCGCAGGTCCTTGATCCGTGACTGATCGAGCACGTAGGAGCGGATCTGGCTACCCCAGCCGATGTCGGACTTGGTGTCCTCCACCGCCTGCTGATTGGCACGGCGTTTCTGGATCTCCAGCTCGTAGAGCTTGGCCTTGAGCTGCTTCATGGCTGTGGCCTTGTTCTTGTGCTGACTGCGGTCGTTCTGGCACTGCACCACGACGCCGGTCGGATTGTGGGTGATGCGCACCGCCGATTCGGTCCGGTTGACGTGCTGCCCGCCGGCGCCGCTGGCACGATAAACGTCGATGCGCAGGTCCGCCGGGTTGATCTCCACGTCCACGTCGTCGTCCACCTCAGGGGCGACAAAAACGGCGGCGAACGAGGTGTGGCGCCGATTTCCGGAGTCGAACGGCGACTTGCGCACCAGGCGATGTACCCCAATCTCCGTGCGCAGCCAGCCGAAGGCGTACTCACCGTCGAATTTGACCGTTGCGCTTTTGATACCCGCCACTTCGCCGGGAGAGGCTTCGATCAGCTCGGTCTTGAAGCCGCGCCGCTCCCCCCAGCGCAGGTACATGCGCAGCAGCATCTCGGCCCAGTCCTGGGCCTCGGTCCCGCCGGACCCCGACTGTATGTCTAAAAAGGCGTTCTTGGCGTCCATTTCGCCGGAGAACATGCGGCGAAACTCCAGCACGCCGACACGCACCTCGTAGCCTTCAAGATCCGCGGCCACGAGGTCCACGGTTTCCGCATCCTCTTCCTCCACGGCCATGTCCAGGAGATCGGAGGCATCGGACAGGGCCGTATCGAGCTCGTCCAAGTTGACCACGACCGCCTCCAGAGCGGCGCGCTCCTTACCCAAGGCCTGGGCACGCTCGGGCTCACTCCAAACGTCTGGCTCCTCAAGCTCGCGCAGAACCTCGGTCAGACGATCCTTTTTCTCGACGTAGTCAAAGATACCCCCTAAGGGACCCAAGGCGCCCCCTGAGGTCGCCGATCTTAGAAACGATGGGGTTGATGTCCTGCATAAAGCCCTCCGATGCGAGAAAAGTTTTTCATGATAATTGAAGTGCAGCAATACGTGAAAGATCAATGCCGACCTGCCCTCGCAGCCGGAACATCGGGCTGCGTCGTCTATACTTCGAAGAAGCCTATCGAAACGCTCCGACCCTTATCATCATGGCACGCCTTCCCCGCTTCGTTCTTCCCGGTTATCCCCAGCACATCATCCAGCGCGGCAACAACCGCCAGAGGATCCTGCTCGAAGAGTCGGATTATTGGTTTCTGTGGGAGAGGCTGCAGGCGGCAGCCCAGAAGTTTCGTTGCGACGTCCACGCCTATGCGCTGATGCCGAATCATTTTCATCTCCTGGTCACACCCTGGCAGGACGACGGTGTCGGCAAGCTCATGCAGTACGTTGGGCGTTACTATGTGCAGTACTTCAACCGCCGATACGACCGCACCGGCACCCTGTGGGAAGGGCGTTATCGGGCGACCCTGCTGGATCCCGCCGCCTACCTTCTTCTGTGCAGCCGCTACGTGGAGCTCAACCCCGTAAGGGCTGGGTACACGGACAAACCGCAAGACTACGATTGGTCCAGCTACGGTTTCAACGCAACCGGCCGCGAGGACGGCCTGGTTAAACCACACCCGGAGTACCAGAAGCTCGGCGGTTCGCAACAGGCAAGACAGAGTGCGTACCACAAGAGCTTTTCCCACCCTATCGACGAGGGAATATTGAATCGTATCCGGGACTCTACGAACAAGGCCTGGGTGCTCGGAAGCGAGTCCTTCTGCCAAGATGTCGAGGATCGACTCAATCGGCGGGCAACGCCGCGTCCTCGAGGCGGTGACCGCCGATCCGCCACCTACCGGAGCACAATCGCGCAGAACCGGCCATCCTAGGGGAGCCTGTGCGAATCACGACTGTTCTACTGCGAATTCGCAGATGCCGGACAGACTTTTATAGTTGACGGATCTCAAGCAGCCTTTCGTAGTATTCTGAAGCGGGCCAATCTCGTCGCGCCCGCAGATATGGTTTATATTTCCCCAAGCCGCCCGCAGCGCACCTACGACCGGGGCTGACCAGATCTGTTCTCACCTGCTGTGTGCACTCCGCTTCGTCCCGGAAGCCCGAAAAGACATCCTTACGATCGTCGGCAGGCGTTCAGGGTTTCTACGGGACGCTCGGTAAAGCCAGGCGGCCCGCCGTCGATCCCGGCACCGGGCGGGGCTCGCGGCGCAGAGAACAGCCGTTCCGGCCGATGGGCGCGGAGTTTTGCCGCAAGGCATCGCATTCAAACAGAGAGCTTCGACATGGCAAACATCCGCATAAAGCGAAATCACACCCTGGGAATCGACAACGCCAAAGTGGAGGTCGAGAAGATCGCGCAGGCATTGCGCTCGGAGATCCAGGCCGATTACAAGTGGAGCGGCAACAAGCTCGTTTTTCAGCGCACCGGTGCTTCGGGCAGCATCGACGTGGGAGCCGACTATATCGACCTGGATATCAAGCTCGGCATGGCCCTGTCATTGCTGAAGGGCACGATCGAGGAGTCCATCAATAGCAAGCTGGACACTGCGCTGAGCTGAACCCGGCATCCGCGCCGCATGCGTGACGGGACTCACGCCACCAAGGATCGTCCCGGATATGGAAACGTCCCTGCTCGGTCAGGTAGTGCTGCGAGCGCGAACGGTCGGATCGGACGCCTCGGTTCTGGCATCCTCTCCCGAATCACGCCTAGTCGGCATCGGGTCATCGCCCTCCGTCGCCCAACGCAGTTGGTCGCGGATGGACTCTGTGCGGCCCATTTCCTTTCCCACCAAGTAGCCGAGGGTGAACAGGCCGACGCCGATGAAAATTCGCACGATCATTGAGATATCCTTCCAGTAAGTCCGCCCCAGCAGCTGCGGACTCCTAATCTCAGGATAGCCGTTTTTTCCTTCCGTGCGATAATCATTTGTTGCATTAAGTGTAATCGGACATCCAAGAAGGTTTCGGCGCGGAGACAACCCAATGGCGCAATTGAATGATTTGCTGAAGAACCCGAGCGTAAGAAACACTGCTATCGGAATCGGCGTGGCCATTCTGGTGCCCATCGTCGCCAAGACCCTTGCCCCCTTTGTTCGGCCGGTCGCGCGTTCCGCCCTGAAGATCGGCGTCGTTACATTCGAGAAAGGACGCGAGACCTTTGCCGAGATTGGCGAGATCTTCGACGACATGGTCGCGGAAGTTCGCGAGGAAATGCGCACAGAGCGTGAAGCGGAAAACGTTGCCCTCGAAGATACGTTCGCCGATGTGGATGATGCGGACGACGTCGCCGCCGACGCTCGGAGCAACGGCAGGAAGACCTGATGCGGCCTCTTACACGAGTCGTTCACCGAACCAAAGAGCGGTTGCGGCTACGTATTCCCGGCAGACGAAAAGACATGGACTACTTTTTGGATCTCTACGACGACCTGCGTCAAATCCGCGGCGTAACCGAAGTCGTGATTAACCCCTTGACCGCCAGCGTGCTGCTGAACTTCCACCCGGAGGCCGCTGGCCAGGTTGTCGATTCTCTCGCGGGTATCGGATTGCTGCCGCAGAAAGAGGTAAAAGGATCAAAGCAACCAGTGCCGGGCGCTGTCGAACGCTTCTTTGCCAATCACCAAAGCGCCGCGACGGACGTGCGCACTGTCATCTTGACCCTCATGATCGGCATCGCCATTCACCAGGCCCTGCGCGGCAAGATCCTGGCCCCGGCCTTGTCCGCGCTCTGGTACGCGTTCGACCTGATTGCCGCCCACAGAAGAGAAAAGGAACTCTTGGATGCTCCCGCCGTACCAACGTCGGACCCGCCAGACAGCTAGCATTTCCGTCCCTTTAATGTGCTATATTTTCCGTCACTGTTTGGAAATCAAAGCGATAAGTCTATGGGCAGCGTAATCGTCACCGGCATCACCTTCGGCGTCTTCATGACGGAGGCACTCATTCATTACAACATGGGCATGGCGAAGGCCGAGGGCGGATTCAAGCTGCGCATGCCGCCGCCGAAAGAGCTCGCGAAGATTGCCGCCGTCACCGGCGCCTTCTCGATCGTCAGCGGATTGCTGATCAAGTCACTGCCGCAAAACCTCGCACCCAAAGCCTGATTCGCCAGGTAAAGCGCACAGGAAAAACGCCGATGTGCCCGCAACGGGGCGCATCGGCGTTTTCGATTCCACTTGATTTCGCAACGGCCGCCCTTGCCGCAAAGGGTCGTGCGTCCTAGCGACCCTACCTACTTCAGCTCACCTGCCTTGTCGGTCCTCTCCCAGGGCACATCGAGGTCGGTACGCCCCATGTGGCCATATACCGCGAGTTTCTGGTAGAAGCTCCCGCCGTGCAGGCGTGGCAGCATTTGCAAGCCCAAGTCACGCACGATTCCCCCAAGTCGGAAGTCGATGGCTCCGGACAAACGATCGGCCAGCTTGCTTTCATCCAGATCGCCGCTGGTCCCGAATGTCCGCACCCGCACGCTCACCGGTTTTGCAGAACCTATGGTGTAGCTGAGCTGGACCTCACATTCCTTCGCAAGCCCTGCGGCGACGACGTTTTTGGCCGCGTAGCGAGCCGCGTAGGCCCCGACGCGATCGACGCGGAACGGGTCCTTACCGCTCAGAGCAGCGCCACTGTGCCGTGCATACTCGCCATAGGTATCTATGCCCGTCTTACGCCCGGTAAGGCCCGAATGTGACGCCGGTCCTCCACCGATCACGGGGCCCTCCGGATTAACGAAGATCCGCGTTTTTCCGTCGGCCTGAAAATTCTCCTTCTTCAACACCGGCTCGATCACCAGATCGATCAGGTCCGAACGTAAGCGAGCCGGGTCGACCGCACTTTCATCGCTCTGACTGGCGACCAGGGTGATGCTGTGGATGCGGGTCGGTTGTGCGTTCTTGAACTCGATACCGACCTGGGATTGCCCGTCCGGTAGCAGGTAGGGCAGCTTTTGCCGGACGGCGTCCGAATCTAGCGTATCGGCCAGTTTATGCGCCAACCAGATGGGCAGAGGAACCAGTGCCTTGGTCTGATCACAGGCATAACCGAATACGGTGACTTGGTGCTTCGCGGTTATCCTGCCCAGCTCCGTTTCCTTCATCTTGTCCAGATTGATCGGCCTGTAGTCGGTGGCCGTGTGATCCATGAAGCTGGTCAAAACGGTGCAGGCATCCGCATCGAACACGTCTTTCGTGTAGCCGACATTGCGAATGACCCTGCGCGCCACATCGGGAATATCCAGCCTCGCCTGAGAGGCGTAATGGGCGGAAATGAACAAGACCCCGCTCGAGATGGCGCACTCGGCGACGATGCTGGAATTTGGATCCTGCTCGAGGAAGCGATCGACGACCGCGTCGCTCACCTGGTCGCAGAGCTTGTCGGGATGTCCCGTGGTTACGGATTCTGACGTGAAGATGAAGTCGTCGCTCACGCTAGCTCCTCCTGTTGGGGCTGGTCGTCTCCAGCCGATTTTTGTAACTGGGCCGGGGCGCCGTTGTCGCTCGAAGGGTGATAGCCGGGCTTTGTGGCCTCGTTAATGATGAGGGGACCGAGCACACCGGCACCGATGGCCACCAAGTCGGCCATGCCAAGGGGCGTGGTCCCGAGCAGGGTGCGCGCTCCGGGCGTCACGCTGACGACCACCTGCAAGACCGCCATGCCCACGATGGCGGCGGTAAGGTGCTTGTTCGGCGGCAGCTTCTGGCCGCCGAAAACATTGCGGTAGTGGGACCGCGAGCTGATGGCGTGCGCCAGCTCGTTGTAGGTCAGGGTGTTGAAAGCCAGGGTCGCGGCCGCCGGACCTATGCCGTAACGCTTGACGCCGAACATATAGGCACCGAAGGTCCCCAAACCGATGGCGCCCGACTCGAAGAGCATGCGTTTCAGGTCCTTGCCCGCGATGATGGCCTCATTCGGATCCCGCGGGTCGCGCTCCATGATGTCCGGCTCCGGCGGCTCCAGTGCCAACGCCAGGCCGGGGAAGATGTCGGTGACCAGATTGATCCACAACAGCTGCATCGGATTCATGGGCTCGCCCAGGTTCAGCGTGAAACCTGCCAGCATCACTTCGATCTCCGTCAGGTTGGTGGAGACCATGAAGTGGATCATCTTGCGGATGTTGTTATATATGGTCCGCCCCTGGCGCACCGCAATGGCCATGGTGTGCAGGTTATCGTCTTCGAGCACTACGTCCGAGACCTCTCGCGCAACGTTCGTTCCGCCGGCCCCCATGGCCACACCGATATCAGAGGCCTTGAGCGCCGGACCGTCGTTGATCCCGTCCCCGGTCATGGCGACGACGTAGCCGACGTCCTGCAGGGCGCGGACGATCTTGAGCTTGTGGGCCGGACTTACACGGGCGAACACGTGCACGTTCTTGACCAGACCGGAGAGCAGATCCGGGTCCATCTCGTCGAGCTTGGTGGACTCCAGCACCTGCAGCGGCTTGTCGCCGCTCAGTCCCAACTCCCTACCGATTGCCTGGGCCGTGGCGCTCTGGTCGCCGGTGATCATGACGGTCTTGATTCCCGCCTTATGAAATTTGGCGATCAGCTTGTCCATGTCGGGACGCATCGGGTCGGCCATGCCGGCCAGGCCTAGCCAGGTCAGACCCGCGGTCTTGTCCGGCATCCGGTCCTCGTCGAGCTCGCGGAAGGCCGCGCCGAGCACACGCAAGGCATCCCCTGCCATATGCTCGTTCTCTGCGAGAATCTCCGCGCGCGTAGTGTCGTTGAGCCGGACCTTCCTGCCGCCCTTGACCTGATGGGTGCAGAGCGCGAGCAGCTCCGCCGGGCTGCCCTTCACCGCCAGCAGATGCTTCCCGTCCTTGTACGGGTGAAGGGTATTCATGTAAGGCCGCCCTTCTGCACGGAAGCGGGTCTTCATCTTCGGCCATTCTCCCCGCATGCCGACCACGTCGACACCGGCATTCAACGCCATGTCGACCAAGGCGTTCTCGGTGGCGGAGCCCTCGAGCCTCCACTCCCCGGGCGGACCCTGTATATCCGTCTCGCTGCACAAGGACATGACCTGCATGAGCCGCACCAGCTCGTCTCGGTCCATGGGATCTACCGAATTCCCGTCGCTCGTGAAGCGGTGCTCGGAGACCTTGAGCGCCTCACCGCCCGCATGCACGGCGACCACCGACATCTTGTTGATGGTCAGGGTCCCGGTCTTGTCCATGCAGAACACCTGCACCGAACCAAGCGTCTCCACCGCATCCAGGTGCCTGACCGCCACATTGAGCTTGCGCATGTCGGCAATGCCCATGGCAAGGGTGGTCGTAGCCACTGCCGGCAGGCCCTCCGGGACCGCCGCCACGGCGAGCGATACAGAAGACTTGAGCATCTCCAGCATGGCAAAACCACGCAGCACCCCGATGCCGAACACGCCCGCGCACACGCCGCCGCTGACCACCGCCAAGGTGGTGCCCATCTTGTCCAGATTGCGTTGCATGGGAGTTTCGGGTGCTTCGGCCTCACCCACCAGGGTCTGAATCTGGCCGAGCTCGGTCGCCTCGGCAGTCGCGATCACGATGCCACGTCCGTTACCGCCGGTGACATGCGTGCCCATGTAGCCCATGTTCTTGCGGTCACCCAGGGGGGTATCGTCCTTGGCGATGAGCTCGTGCTCCTTGGAAACCGGGAGACTCTCGCCGGTGAGGGCGGACTCGTCAATGCTGAGCCTGTGGGAGCTCAGCAGGCGCATATCGGCGGCGATGTAGGTACCGGGGGTCAGCACCAGGATATCGCCCGGCACAATCGCCTCCACGGAGATGGGGCCGACAACGCCGTCGCGCAAAGCATCGACTTCCCGCACGCCCGTCTCGGAGAGCGAGCTGATGGTCTTCTCCGCCTGCCGCTCCGTAATGAACCCGATCACGCTGTTTATCAGGACGACGCCGACGATGACGGCGGCGTCCACCACACCACCGGTCATCAGAGCGACGACCGCCGAAGCACCCAGCAGACCGACCGGTGCGCTGATGAACTGATCCACAAAGATCGCAAGATCCGAGCGCCTTTCGCTCGCGGCAAGGCTGTTGGCTCCATATATGCGCAAGCGCTCGACTGCCTCGCCGGCGCTCAGGCCCTGTTGATCGGACGAAGCGAAAGTAGCAAGGACTCCGCCGGCATCCATTACATGCCAGGGCTGAATCTCCTGCGCGCGCTTGGCTCCTTGGGACAGCGCCGGCGCACCAAACGCGGCACCGAATGCGGGGGTTGCCGGGCGTACCAACGTTGACCAGAAGCCACGAAGCAAGGCCCCGAATCCGCTCAAGGCATTGGAGACCGCATAGCTCAAAGGCTTTGGTACGGGCACGGAGCGTGCCCTCGCCGCGTCACCGCGAGAAAAGGACTCCGATTGCGGAGGCACGACGCCGACCAAGTCCTCGATACTGGCAATGATTCCCGAGATCGAGATCTCAGACGAGTGCAGCACCAATAAGCACCCCGTCAGGACATTGGCCTCGGCGCGGCGAATTCCGCGGTGGGTTTCTATCAAACCCCGCTCCAGCCGCTGCTTCAGACTCGGCGACCTGTACAAGCCTTGAACGTCGAATCGAACGCGACCCCGCACTCGGGAATGAACCGGCGTGACCAACCCTTTGGGTGATAGCTTTTTTGTTTTTGAGGAATTCATACGTACTTAATTTCTGCGCGACCGGAGTTCGGTTCCGCCGATTCTACGCGGGAAACCGAACAGTAGGGAAATCGTCATAAAATCGCAATATCACCGCAATCGCTCGGTCATATCACTATCAAAACAAAGGCTTTCTGAACAAAACGCTCGAGCGAAAAAACCCCAGGAGCCTGTCCGACTTACGACTGTTCTACTGCGAAACCGCGAATGCCGGACGGCATCCTAGCCCTCCCCGTGTATGAATAGGATGTACGAATTGATGAGATAGACGACGAACAGGAAGATGCTGACCCATCCCGCTGTCTGCAGGACACGTGTCCGAGGACGATAGAGCAGGCCGACGACGGCCGCTCCCGTCATCATGACGGCAGAGAAGGCCGATACTGCGTGGCTGGAAGACACCGAGTCGAACAAGGGGCCAGAGAGAAAGAAAAGATCGTCTACCGCCAGGATACCGATGTTGAAGAGATTGCTTCCGAACAGGTTTCCGATTGCCATATCAACGGCCCCCAACTTCAGGGCGGCTACGGTTACGACCAACTCCGGCAGTGAGGTTACGAAGGCGACGAAAAGGGTACCGACGAAGCTCTCGTACCAGCCCATTTGGACTGCTAGCTCCTTGGCGACGAAGGGCAACCAGGCCCCGGCAAACAAGACGACGGCAGCGGCCGCGACATACCTCAACACCGCGGTTCGCAAGGTAAGCTGCGGATAGGCGTCCGTCTCGGCTTCGGTAAACTCCTTTACCTGTGCTCTCTCATACAAAAACACCGAGCGCATCGATACGGCGTACAGCACCAGAATCACCGGACTATACAGGCCCAGGTGCCAGAGCTGAACAGACGACCCCTTGGTCGCCACCAGCAGCCCGAATCCTGCCAGTCCAATCAGGATGACGCCAAATCCCGCTGAAAGGATATGCCCCCGGCTTGCCAGTCGGTAAACCGATTCGTCTCGACTGATCAGATCGAGTACGCCGATGAGTAAAAGGTTGAAGACACAGCTGCCGAGCACGTCTCCGACGGCGATGTCCGGCGTGTTAGCGACGCTGACCGAGCTGATTCCCGTCACCAGCTCCGGCAGCGACGTGACGCTGGCGAGCATGACAACACCGATCCATGTGCCTCCCAGTCCGGTTTTGTCGGCGATCGCATCGCCGTACCGAGACAACTTGACGCCGGCCAAACCAATCAAGACCACACACAGCAGGAACTGAATCCAAACCATAGGGCACCAGTAAGCCGGGCAAACTCCCCGGCACTATGCGTGGGGGGTACGCACGACCAATACGGGCTCTTCCATGCACTGGATGACCGCATGGGTGACGCCGCCCAACAGCCACCTGCCCACGCCGTGTCGCCCGTGGGTGCACATCGCCGTGACGCTGTTCGGTGTCTCGACTGCAAAATCCGTGATCTGCTCGGAAGGGATGCCCCTTACGACCTTGTACGAGACCTTTGTCAATCCCTCGGCCTGAAGCTCGCTCACCTTCTCCTTGAGATAGTTTTCCGCAGAGTCGTGGACTATCTGAGAGACCTCGTGCATACGGATGGTAGAGCCTGGAAACCTCGGGTTGTAGGCCCGCAACAGGATCAGCTCCATGTCGAGGGTCTTGGCCGCGAAGACCGCGTGCGGAAGGATGTTCTCCGCAAGTGTCGATCCGTCCAGGGGAACGATCAGACGCTCGAACTCGACCGGGCCGCCCTCCGGGCTTTTTGCATCCGGCGGAATCAGGAGGACCGGCGTATTTGCCGCCTGGACGACCTTGTGGGCGACACTGCCCAGGATCAGGCGCTTTAGTCCGGAGAATCCCCGCGTACCCATGACGATCAGGGTGGCGTCCCTGGTCTCCGCCTGCTCGAGAATGACGACCTCCGCAGGCCGGCCGGTCTCTACGATGCGACCCGGCTCAAGGCCAGCGGGAAAAGCGGAAGCAATCCCGTTCAAATAGTCTTGGCACTCCTTCTCGAGATCCTTGGCGACGCTGTCGGGTACATCGGGTTGCTTCTCGACAGCACTGACCAAGTCGATCGACGCCTTGAAGGTTTGGGCCAGGTTTTGCGCGTGATGCAGCACCTGCTCCGACTGTGGTGAGCCGTCCAGGGGCACCAAAATTCTCGCGTACATCCGTTCTCTCCCGCTGTGCTTTGTTCAGAAGTGGCAAACGCCCACTCGGCTGCCTGAATACCCTACGCCGTATTACGCATTGGGGATGACCCAGATCAGCATACCGAAGATGTAGCAGATCACGCTGGCGGCGATCGTGAAGGTCACGCTCCACTTGAGAAACTCCTTCATGGGCACCTTGCGTTTTTCCTCGCGCTCGCAGATGTTCAATGCGACGTAGAGCGCGGGCGCACCGGCAATCGTCAGGTTGCTGCCCAGGGTTCCCGACCACACGAGCATCCACCACAAGGGCCAGGGATCTACACCTTGCGCACCCAGGTCCCGAATCATGTAGAGAAACGTCAGGATGAAGGCGTCGTGCTCCACTACGCCGACAATTGGGACCGTCACCCAGTAGAGCAGCGTGGCACCGGTAACCAGGTCGTCCTTGAACAAGGGGGCGAGTGCATCCGCGAGGTCTTTCAAGAGATGCGTCTTCTCGAACCCGCCGACGAGGGCGAACAACCCGATATAGAAGAATATCGCCCGCCAGTCGAGTTCCTGCACGATCTCTTCGAACTCCGGCTTCTTGAGCCTGTGCCCCATCAGCTCGACCACCAGGATGATGAGCATGGCCCCTGTCAGGGCAATAAAGCCCAGGTTCACGCCGAAAAACTCCCGGAACGACATGCCCAGAATGGTGGCGAAGAAACCGATGACGACAATCTTGGCGAACAAGGGGTCGGGAATCTTGGCGTCGAAGGGAAGCTCGGCGCCTTCGGCGGGGGCCTTGGAAGGCGCGTTGCGAAAACCGAATGCGTACATGATGGCCAATGTAATGACAAAGGTCACCATCAAGATGGGAAAGGAGGACGGCCGCCCGTCCATCCATATGAAATCCAGGAACTCGGCGCCCGAAACGCTGTGCAGCATCTGGGGCGGCAGATCGCCAAGCAGCAGCGCAGTGCCCATGAAATTGGAGCTGAAACCAATCATCAGGATAACCGGTGTCAGCGGCATACCCAGGTGACGCACTATGGGTATGGCCACCGGCGCCATCATGAGTATGACCACCACATTGTCCACGACCAACGAGATGATGCCCGCGAGCAACGAAAGGATCATGACCAACATGCCGCCATGGCCCCCGGAAACCTCCAGGGCCTTGACCGATAACCATTCAGGGATCCCCGTCTTGCCCAAGTATCCGGCGATGATCCAGATACTCACCAGAATGGCCATGACGTTCCAGTCCACGGCGTTAAAGGCCTCGCTCTCGGTCATGGTCCCGAAGGAGACCATGGCGATCACGCCGATCACCGCGGCGACAGAGCTGTCGACGACGCCTGTGACGACCGCCAGGATTGTCGCCACGAAGATGATTACTGTCACCCAAAGGGTGATATCGGTCATTTCCATCTTGTTCTTAGCCTCACCAACGATGCGATCTTTTTAAAACCGGTCAAATGACTTCGGACAGCCGCAACCACCCGCGGATGAGCGGTTTTGCGATCTTCTTAATCCGATGCCCGGTTTCACCTCGCACCCGAATCCGTGGCTGCATCCTCACTCCTGACCTGTCCGCGCGCCATCCAACTCGCTTCCGACCTCCCTCCAGGGGGTGTGTGCATACATCAACTGTCGCAAGCGCGAGCCGCTGATTCGGAGCTGCATACACGGGCCCCAATCGGCCCAGCCAGGGCCAGACATAAAGAACAGCAACCAGCGACGAGGCGACGTAGGTCAAGGAACAGGCGAGCAGAATCTTCCTGGCATCCGTGAGCTGCGCGTCGTCGACATGACCTTCGCGAAGCATCGGAAGTGCACGTGCGAAGCTGGCGTCCAGCTCGGAAGGGAGCGCCGCAAGTTGGGCGACCACGCCTGTACCGAGCATCGCCAAGGACGCCGCACCGACGACAACAGGCGGTATCGGATTGCGCGTGAGGACTGCTGTGACAGGAACGGAAAGAAGCAGGACGGCCCCCATGTCACCCGTCACCTGCGCCACCTTTACCAGACGAGTCCGCCAGACGAAGGGCGCGTAGCCCGATGCGTCTTGCATGGCGTGGGCTACCTCGTGGGCCGCCGTGGTCAGGGCCGTCAAAGTCCTTCGGTTTATTTTGTCACGGGCCAGCCGTACCGCTTTCGTCGCTGGGTCGTAATGATCTCCGAGATCCGTACTCTCGACCCTTACGGTCTGGAGGCGGTGACGATCCAGAAGCTCTCGTGCCAGCTCTCCGGCCGAGCTGCCACGCGGGAGGTCACGTTTGTTATGCCGATTAAGGACATGTCCGACCCACAACCGTGGACCAAAGATGAGCACCAACGCAGGGGCCAAGACTACAACCGGGTGCACGACAGCTCCAACACCACCGGATAAGCAAGCGACCACACAGATCGTCGAGCGGGTTTATGGGAAGCTCGCCTGGTCCGGTGTCGCCGCGTTGCCCATCAGCACTTGCGCGACATGCACCTGGGTCCGCCTTAAGTTTTCTCGACCGGGACCGTCTTCTTGCGTACGACTGTCTTTTTCGCCGAGGTCTTCTTCGCAGCCACCTTTCTAGCAGCCATCTTCTTGACGGCGACTGTCTTCTTCGCAGCACTCTTCTTGGCCACGGCAGCCTTCTTCGCGACGGCCTTCCTGGCAACGATCTTCTTCGAGCCTACCGCCTTCTTGGCTACCGAAGGCTTCTTTGCCGCGGCTGGCTTTGCTTGCGCGGCGGCGGCGGCAGAGTCTGCCGATTTCTTCGCCGCTTGCCCAGCTTCCTCGCTCGGCTTGGCGGCCTTGCTCTTGCCTTTCTCCTTCTTCTTCTTTTTTCCGGGCTCTTCGGCGGTGCTGGTTACCTGACCGCGCAGTGTATCGAAGCCGTCCCCGATCGCCCGCAGCGACGCTTCACCTGCGTCCTTTACGTCATCGAGCAAACTGCTGATCAGTTGAGCCAAGTCCTTGATGGCCACCTTCTCCGCAACCGTAGCCGTCGTTTCGGCAGCACTGCCGGCAACTCCAGCGACCTTCTCCGCCAAGCTGTCGAACAGCTCCTTTACTTCGTTGACGAGCGCACCGCCCGTCTTCTCGACCTCGTCGATCAGCCCGGACGCCGTCTCCTTTATGCTCGACTGCGCCTTACTCAGTGCCTTATCGGCCTTTTTCGAACCTTTACCGCTCTTTTTTTTCTCAGAAGCCATATCGCCTTATCTCCCGTGCGGGAAACCAAGGAAGCCGGAACAACAAATAGCCTCCACCCCAATTAAATATCCGGGATGTCCCGCCGCGGCAGGTAACCTCCTGGAAGCAAAGAATGAAATTCACTATGTCCCCCGTCGTGCCCAAGCATAGGAGCTTTCAATGCTCTTTTCCAGCCCGCCGCCGCGAATCCGTTGCTCAATTGCGAATTTTGCTATTATCCGCCGATGCGCAGCAAGACCGGGTAACGGCAAGGGGTTAAGAAAACATGGCAAACAAAAAAGCACTCGATATGCTCAAGAGCGAAGACGTCGATGCCTTCAACAAGTGGGTAAAGGAACGTAGAAAAAAGGGCAAGGACTCGATCGATCTCGACGATCAAAATCTCGGGGGGCTGGAGCTGCGCGGAGTCGACCTAAGAGATGCCCGTCTCAACGGCACCAATCTGAGAAAGACCGACTTGAAAGACGCAAATCTCAAGCGAGCTCGCCTACGTCAGGCAGATCTTCGCGGAGCCAACCTACAGGGCGCGGATCTAACTGAAGCCGACCTGCGCAAAGCGAAGCTGAAGAGCGCGAATCTGAAGAAGACGAGCACGAAAGACGCCAGGGGGCTCTAGTGTTGCGCCGGCGCACCGTTGCACGCCCGGGGCGCCTAAGCCCGCCATCCGGACAATGAAGCCAAAGCGTTGACGCAAGCCGCATGAAGACCCTCGGAATAATCGCCCAGAAGGGGGGCACGGGCAAAACGACACTGAGCATTCACCTTGCGGTCGAGGCCAGCCTGTCGGGGATGAACGTGCTTCTGGTGGACATCGATCCCCAGGCCAGCGCGACATCCTGGTGGCAGCGGCGTAGTGAAGAGAGTCCGGCTCTCATCCAACGCGAGGGTGAAGAGCTGGACGTTTTGCTGGCCACGGCGAAGGAGCAGGGTTACGACTTGGCTGTTATCGATACCGCCCCGCACAGCTCACAGGACGCCACCTCCTGCGCGCGATTTTCAGACTGGGTCTGTATCCCAACCCGACCCGCCATTCTCGACCTCGATGCCATCCGGCCATCGACGGATTTGGTCTCCGCGGTCGGCGTTCCCGCCAACATCGTCTTAAACGCTTGTCCGCCGCCGACGGTTTTCGGCGAGCCCCACATAGTTGCGGAGGCTCGGGAGGCTTTGAAGGTGTACGAAACACCCGTGTGCGACGTCGCCGTCAGTCAACGCGTCGCCTTCAGTCACGCATTGATCGACGGTCGAGCCGTGTCCGAGTATGACCGCGCCGGCAAGGCAGCCTGCGAGATAGATCAACTCTGGACTACTCTGCGTGCAGGGATGGGGCTATGACGAAGCGTCCGAAGTTGAGCCTCTCTCACCCTCAAGCGAGCATCAAGAAACGGCCCGACGGGTTCAGGATTCCGCCGTCGCCCCTGCCGAGACCGGTACGCTCCGCGCTCCGGGAGCTGCCGGCAAAGCCCGCCTCCCCTTACCCCACCCGCGCGGCGAGTACCGAAAATGCACCGCAGAAATCGCCAACCCGCCTCAACGCCGGCACGATTGCCAAGACCCTGGTGGTCGTCGGCGTCGCCGCACTTTCCATTTACCTTTTGAAGCGGTGATCGTTTTTACCGCAAGATCGCCGGAGTATTGTCTGTGAACGATTCCATTGCGAAAGACCGCAAGCTGCACAGCCTCACGACTGACGAGTTCTTCTACTTCTTTCTCCGTATGCGCAAGGGAGAGGTAAGACGGATCGTTGGCCTACTCCGGACCAGGTACCCGGACGAGGGTCCGGAGCAACTGGCGAAGCGGCTCATCGCATCCAAGTCGCGGCTCGCGCTGCTTGGCGGCACACTCGTCAGCGTACCGGGACTGTTACCCGGAGTCGGGGCATCGCTGAAGCTCGCCGGTATTGTCGGCGCCACCTCGATGCTCACCCGCATGAATCTATACCTGATCAACGAGATTGCCCTGGCGTTCGACGAGGATATCGACGATAGGGCCAGGATCAGCGACATGATGGCGGTGGTGGGTGCCAGCGCAGTCAGCGCCGTCGCCCCGGGCTACCTCCGCCAGTGGTTGGGCTTGAGCCCCTGGGCTTTGCTCCCCGCAGGCGCCCTGTCATCCGCGGCAACGACCCAAATGATCGGCCGCGCGGCTATCGCCCACTTCAGGCGAAGATCGATGGGACAACAAGACGAAGCGAGAGGTCGCGCGCCGGAAGAAGCGGTTGCGCATCGTTAAGAATCGCGCCCAACCGTTTGACGGGCTACTGCACTCTCCCTAGAATACCGGCGTTCTTAGGGCGCATAGCTCAGTGGGAGAGCACTGTCTTCACACGGCAGGGGTCGCTGGTTCGAACCCAGCTGCGCCCACCATAAAAACAAAGACTTAGCACGAAAAGCTTCCTCAGAGCGTCTCCGTTCCCACACTTACGCCACAGTGGAGACGCGCAAATGGCGACTATTCGCAAGCGGAACAATCGATTGGGAGTTGTCGAACGGCGTGACATCGCAGTCGAGCGGCATCAGCCCGTTGTCCAGCGGCGTAAGCCGCGCACCGCTGCGGCGCAGGAACTCGATGGCCGCTTCCTCCACGACCGTCTTGTAGCCCGTGGCATGGGCATCCATTCGCTGGCGCAGTATGCCCTCCGAGGGCACGCGATCAAGCCCCAGCGCCTCGGTAAAGTAGGCGTCTGCCCGGAACCCATTGATGGCTTCGAAGTCACTCTTACCCAGACACAGCAGTGCAATATAGCTCGACAGGATGGCCGCGCGGGGCATGGCATCGCTGCGCAATGGCGATACTGCCTCCGCTCCAATGGCCAAATCGGTGCGTTCATTCAGCGCCATCCCAATGAGTCCAAGCCCCGCGTGAGAAGTGAGATCCGCCTCGGATTCGGTAATGATGAACCGTCGCAAAACGACACCTCCTGAGTGACTCCTAAGATTGCGATATTTTAGCTCTATCTCGCTGTTTATAAAACAAACTCCGTCATTCTTGGCTCATTTAGTTCACGGGCTCAGGTTCTCTCCTAGTGATTAGTCCCTTACTCCTGAAATCTTGAACAATACGACAAAGACTTCATAGCGCGTTCCTGACGAGTGTGGGTTGGACAAAGTACTCGCGTATGACCAGAGCGGTGACAACGACACGGCGCCCCAGTTTGGTGAAGAAGTACTTGTAGGTGTGGCCGACCTTCTTGATCAGGCCATGGGTGCGCAGGCGTTTGATCAGGTACGAGGCCCGGCCCGGGGTGAGCGTGGCGATGTGCTGGCGCAGATCGCGGGCACGGAAGCCGGAGATGGACCACTCGCCGCGAGCGAGGGTCAGGAACAGCCGGTAGTCAGGGTCGAGGAATAGGTCGAATCCGCGAAAGGAGCGACCTTTGACCTTGGCGGGTGCAGCCATCTTGGCCAGCGCCTGCTGTTGGGCATCGGGGTTGTCGAGGCAGGCCATGAAGGCGAGGTAGCGCTCGTTTGCGGCGTGCATGAGTTGGCGCAGGTCGTTGAGACTGTAGATCGATTTGCGCAGTGGAGCGAGCTTGAAGACGCGTTCGCCGTTGCGCTGTTCCACGTAGCGGTGGTGCTTGAAGAAGGAGACATCGTTGGCGGTGCACTCGACGCGCGCGATCAGGCCGGCCTTGTCGTAGAGCTTGAGGCTGACCGGACCCATGTGATGGCGGATGCGAGTGCCCTGGATGCGGGTGGAGAAATCGTTGCCAACCTCGCCTTGATAGGCGCTGGTGAGCTTGTGCCCAAGGAACATTGCGACATGCTCGGCCTTGACGACATGCACGGCGGTGCGCACGATCGCCTCGTAAAGCGGTTGGAATTTGGCTTGTTGGCGGAAGACGACGTCGGTGGCGTACTCGACCTGCATGAAACTCCAATGCACGCCGTTGCGGAAGCGGCGCAGTACGGGACAGAAACGCCGCGCCCATTGATCGAGGTGGCGATGCAGGGTCGCGGCATCGAGGCCATCGGCAAGACGCTGGGCCTCCAAGGGATCAGCGATCCGCAGGAAGGCGTTGTCGGCAGTGTCAAAGCCGATGCCGGCCTGCGTTAGCTGGCGTGCCAGCCAGCCGTGGCCGTTGAAGTAGGCCTGCAGGCGAAAGGGCGCCCAGGTCGGCACCCGCACGTAGCAAAGGCCGAACTGCTCGTCGATGAAGTAGAAATAGTAGTGCAGACACTTGCCGGTGATCGGCTTGAAAAAGGTCTTACCGCTCGCCTTGTCGTGCCAGGGGCGATAGGAGGAACAGGTTTCCATGGCCGAGAAGATATGCACCAGTCCGGGGTGATCGCCGCGCTCGGCGAGGATCGCCTGGACTCGATCCTCCTTACGGAACGCCTTGAACTTGCGGATGAACTCGATCTGAAGCCCGGCCTCTGCGGCCAGTCGCTCCGCGTTGGCGCGCACCTCATCACGCAATGGCTCGGTCCAGCGGGCGTAGTCGAACAGGCGGATGTCGCGATAGCTCAGGTAGCCGGCCATCGCTCTGGCGTGGCAGATGTCCGGAAAGGTGCCGGTGATCACAACCCGGTCGAAACAGGACAACACACAGCCGATTTCGTTTTGGTGCTGCTCGACAAAGGGGTTCATCGCATGCCTCCAGCCAGGGCTACACGGTTACCCAAAACGATAGTCGATCAGCCCTTTTTGGTTCCGGCTACGCCGGGTTGGGATGAACGTCGAACTGCTCGGCCAGCTCCGCCAGCGTGCGCTCGCCCTTCACGGCAGCCAGAGCGACCTTCGCGTTGAAGGCCGATGAGTGATTGCGTCGTTTTCTTCGCGTCATCTTCTGCTCCTACTCTTTCGAGAATCTTAAGTCAGAAGATTTCACTTATCAGGTCCCGATTCCTGTCCAACCTCTGGGGTCCAGCTCTGCCTTCATGGCGGGCCTGTCGGTTGGAGAGGAACGCACTCCCGCTACCGAAAGTGGTTGCGCCATTTGTAGACCAAACAGGAACACGTGGAGGTCTCCTATGGCCAACTGCTGGCGGTCGGGCGACGCCCGACGGTCACAGACCCTAGAGGCTGTCCGAGAATAGCGAAAAAGCCCAATCCCCCCTTTTTTCAAACAAGGGGAGGTCATAGTCCGGCGTAGCCTCGCCTCCTGTATTCACACGAAATAATATTACCAATCAAGGTATTGCGATATAATTGGCAGATCAATTCGATTGGATGATCGTGATGAAGCCCGCGTTCAAGCCCAGCTGTCGAACTGGACCAGAGGCTGCTGTTCCCGTCGAACGTTTTTGACCTGCTCGATGCGAGATCACGAGTGCTATCTCTACGACATTTTCCAGCAACTCGACCACCGCAGGTGGAAGGCCGATACAGTGAGCTTGGCCAACACGCCTACCATCCCAAACTGATCGTCGCCATCCTCATCTACGCATACAGCCGAGGCGTCTTCAGCTCCCGCGAAATTGAGAGACGCTGTCATGAAGACCTGTCGTTCGTCTGCATCGCGAAGATGAACTGCTCCAACTTTCGGGTCCTCAGTGACTTTAGAAAAGGACCATGGCGCTTTTTCGCCGATTGCTTCAAGCAGACCGTCAAGTTGGCCATGGAGCTGGGGCTGGCTTCGCTGGGCCATATCAGCCTGGATGGCTCGAAGTTCAAGGCTGATACCTCCAAGCACAAAGCCATGAGCTACAGCCGCTTGAAAGAGAAAGAACAGGCACTCACAACAGAAATCGAGGCGCTGATCGACAAGGCCGGGCGCTGCGATGAAGAGGAAGACAAGACCTACAAGGAGCAAACCGGCTATGAAATCCCGGAAGACTTGAAGTACAAAGAAGAACAGCTGGCCCGCGTCAAAGAAGCCCGCGAGGCGCTGGAGGCACGCGAAGAAGCGCTGCATCCGGTAAAGCCGATCGATGACAAAAAGCAGATCAGCTTTGCCGACAAAGACGCCCGTATCATGGGCAAGAAAGGGGATTTTGACTACCGCTACAACGCACAGATCAGCGTCGACAGTGACAACCAGATCATCGTTGGCCAACACCTGAGCCAAAATGCAAATGACAAGCAGGAGCTCAAGCCCGCCTTGGAGCAGGTTCAAGAAGCGACGGGAAAATTACCCGGCAAGCTGAGTGCGGACAATGGATACCTGTCAGGTGACAATCTCGAGGCCCTGGACGATCAACCGGTCGATGCCTACCTTGCAACCGACAAGGGAGAGAAAACAGCCAAGGACCTGCTATCGGAATCGGAACGCAAACTGGTCAAGGCCGACTTTGACTACCAGGAAGCGGACAACACCTTCACCTGCCCCGGTGGACAGACGCTGGAGATGAAAAGCGAAAGCAAAGAGGGCAAGCGTGTCTATCAGGGAAAAGCGCAAGCCTGTGCCGACTGCCCCTACCGGAGCCGCTGTTGTCAATCCAAAAACGGGGAAGCAAGAAGCCTCACCTGTGATGACAAGGAACCCTTGCGGCAAGCGATGAACCGCAAGATGGAAACGGAATCGGCAAAAGCCGTCTACAAAGAGCGCAAGGTCATTGTGGAGCCCGTGTTCGGGCAGATAAAGAACAGCGGGTTTCGTGGATTCAGTGTTCGCGGCAAGGAGAAAGCAGCGGGAGAATTCTCACTGATCTGTTCCGTGCACAACATTAAAAAAATCGCGAAGGCAATGATCAGGGGAGTAGTCCGTCCGGAATGCGGGAAATTGGTCGAAAATCACGGAATATGAGCAAAAAACGGGGGGATACTGTGAGAGAAGGCTATTTCAGGAGAAAAGTCCAATAGGTCAACTAATACCGACATTAGTCGTACTTATAAGCAAAAAATCGAAATGCAATTTCCTATGAAAAACGCCATTCTCGGACCCTAGTACGGTCGCGCTCAAATCTCATTAACAACATGAGGTATCTGCTGTAACCTGCTGAAGTAATACCATCAGCAGGTAATCGAACATGGCCGCACGTACCCGGTACCGTATCAACCTTGTTACCGTCGGAGCGAGAATTTCTGGAGAAGCTGATCCGTACCCACGGCGCGCCTCAGCAGATTGCACGGCGGGCGCGCAATTTCCTGTTGGCTAACGGTCAGGGCTGGAGTAACCGGGAGATTGCAGACGCACTGAAGATCCACAAGGCGGATGGCGGAGACAGTTCAGCAATTCCTGCTCTTGTCCGCACAGCTCCTCGTCCTCCATGCAAAGCAAGTAGGTAGCCGACGCTGTCCCGAGCGCCTTGCCGATCAGCCGCGCCTCCTCGACCCCAAGACGCCGCAAGCCCTGCTCGTGGTCTGCTCAGGGATCATGCAGAAGTCTGTCCAGGGACAATTCGTCGACCTTGGTGACATGAGCCTGGGTGGTAGCGTGATCTCCGGTGGAGATCCTGGCCGAGTGCCTGCAGGTCGCCCACGACTCTGGAGCAAAACGCATCCTGCTGCCGATGGCCAGCGTCGGCGACATCCCCAGCATCCCGAGGGAACTGTTCGCCAAGTTCCAGACATTCTTCTACGCGGATCCAGTGGATGCGGTGCTTAAGGCGTTGGGGGCGGAGTAGAAGGAGCGGAGGCCTGACCTACACGCTGGCCTAGTAGCTACGCAGGGCAACTTAACCGCAAAACGACCGATGCCCGCTTCCGCAAACAGGACGTCTCTAAGCTCAAAACCGAGAACCCACGAATGTTGCCGAGTCGAACTTGGGGATAGATGAGGGGATAATCGACAGCGCACCTGATTAATTACGCTTTATAATCAGCGCGTTAATTCAAGTGGTTGGCGGAGAGGGTGGGATTCGAACCCACGGAACCTTACGGTCCAACGGTTTTCAAGACCGCCGCTTTCGGCCACTCAGCCACCTCTCCGAACTGTAATCTTGTTTCGGGACTGCGCGTCCCCAAATCCCTGATAGTGAAGAATACCGGAAGTTGGGTTTCGGACCAACGTGACGCCGCTTGCAGTTTCACATCGCTTCGGTATGCTTCGGAACTCCAGATTCGGTAGCGGGTCATAAATCCCGGTATAGACACGAGGTTGCATCAACGAGGAGTGAGAAAACCTATGGCAAACCCTGATTACACCATCGCACGCAGCGCTGAGCACGCGACTGCAACGAACAAGGTGTTGAAAAACACCTATATGCTTCTGTCCGCCACCCTGGTCTTCAGCGCACTGATGGCCGGTCTGTCCATGATGCTGGCGGTGCCCAGTTGGATGTACTTGGTCTCGGTCATCGGCGGCATGCTGCTCGGCATTTTCGTACTGCCTCGCACAGCCAATTCCAGCAGCGGCATTGGCATTCTCTTTTTGATCACCGGCCTGCTCGGATTCGGGCTCGGCGCCATCCTCAGCCTGTATCTCGCGATGCCCAACGGGCCACAGATCATTGGAACCGCCTTCGGCGGCACGGGGCTGATTTTCCTGGGCCTGTCCGGCTACGCCCTGACCAGCAAGCGCGACTTCAGCTTCATGGGCGGGTTCCTGTTCGCCGGTATCATGGTGGTCTTCATCGCCGCGATTGCGAACATTTTTCTCGCCATGCCGGCCCTGTCCCTGGCGGTATCGGGCGCCATCATCCTGCTCATGAGCGGCTTTATCCTGTTCGACACCAGCCGTATCATCAACGGTGGCGAGACGAATTACATCATGGCCACCTACGGGCTCTATCTGAGCATCTTCAACATCTTCATCAGCCTGCTCCAGATCCTGGGCATCATGGGCGACGACTGACAACTCGGGTCTGATCCCGGCACCGACCCCGGCCTCGCGCCGGGGTTTTTCGTTTGCTGATTCTTCCCCCCTGCCCTTCCCCTCACCCCTCTGCCGCAGGGAGATGGCGGGTCGCAGCACCTGGCGAACCAATCCGATGGGCGAGCGAGACGGGGAGCGACTTCGGCGCAACTCTGAATAGACCAGGTAAAAAGCGCAATGGACATGTTTTTGAAAATCGCCGCGGCCGCGGTTATGGGCATGATGGTCTTCTACGCGTGGCGGGCCTTCAAGCAATGGCAGGAGCACGGACCCAAGGCGCAAAAGGGGGACTGGCAGGCGGTAATCCTGCCCTTGGCGTTGGTTGTCGGGTTGGTCGCACTGCTGGTGGCGATGGTCAGGTAGGCGCGGCCCGAGCAGCCAGGGCGCAATCCCTGCGTGGGACGGGCTTCAGGCCGACTGCTGTGGTGAAGTCGGGTTTCAGCCCAGCCTCAGCGCCGGATGTCGGACGGAGCGACTGCTACGGAGGCGTTGCGCTTCAAACCACTTCAGCGGCGGATGTCGAACTGAGGTCCGATCCGCATCCGGCTGACATTTCGAGAATGATTCCCGCAATCTCGATAGTGTCTACAGACAACACCACCCGTTAGCCGAGCACCTCCGCCCCACCCATGTAGCCACGCAGAACCTCCGGCACTGCGATGCTGCCGTCCGCCTCCTGGTAGTTCTCCAACACCGCCACCAAGGTACGGCCAACGGCCAGTCCCGAGCCGTTGACGGTATGCAGCAGCTCCGGCTTGCCGGTCTCGGGGTTGCGCCAACGGGCTTGCATACGCCGGGCCTGGAAATCCCGGAAGTTGCTGCAGGAGGAGATTTCCCGGTACTTCTGCTGCCCGGGCAACCAGACCTCAAGATCGTAGGTCTTGGCTGCGGAGAATCCCAAGTCGCCGGCACACAGGGTCACCACGCGGTAGGGCAGCACCAATCTTTGAAGAATCGACTCCGCATGCCCGGTGAGCTCTTCCAGGGCCTGGAACGAGTCCTCCGGCCGCACCGCCTGCACCAGCTCCACCTTCTCGAACTGGTGCTGACGGATCATGCCCCGGGTGTCCTTGCCGTAGGAGCCCGCCTCGCTGCGAAAGCAAGGCGTGTGCGCGACCCACTTGCGGGGCATGCAGTCGGCTTCGACGATGAGGTCCCGCACCAGATTGGTCACCGGAACCTCAGCCGTGGGAATCAGGTAGAAGTCCTTCTCTCCCGGCACCTTGAACAGATCCTCTTCGAACTTGGGCAGCTGCCCCGTCCCGTAAAGGCTGTGGGCATTCACCAGGTAAGGGACGTAGGCCTCGGTATAGCCGTGCTCGGTCGTGTGAGCGTCCAACATAAACTGGATCAGTGCCCGGTGCAGCCGTGCCAGGGGGCCGCTCAGGACCACAAAGCGCGAGCCCGTCACTTTGGCCGCCACATCGAAATCCATCCAACCGCCGGGAACCCCAAGGTCCACATGGTCCTTGGGCTCGAATTCGAGGTCCCGAGGCTGCCCCCAGCGGCGTTCCTCCCGGTTGTCGTCCTCGCTCGTGCCCTCGGGAACGCTCTCGTGGGGAATGTTCGGCAGGCCCAGGGCAATCTCGTTCAGCTCTGACTGCAAGGCCGCAAGGTCCGCCTCCTCCGCCTTGAACCGATCTCCCAGGTCCGCGACCTCTGCCAGCAGGGGCTTGATGTCCTCCCCTGCAGCCTTGGCCCTGCCGATGGACTTGGAGCGAGTGTTACGCTGGCTCTGCAGCTCCTGTGTATTGACCTGCAGCTCCTTGCGTCTGGCCTCCAGGGATTCTATGCGCCCGGTGTCCAGCTCCAATCCGCGACGGGCCAACTGCTCGGCCACATAGGTAACCTCGCTCCGCAACAGGCGGGGATCTAACATTTTCTCTTGCCCCCTTCGACAACAACCGGCCAGGACACCACATGCCCCGGTGCGACGAAATCCGCAATCCGCTCGATTGCACTCGCCGCTTTGTCGGGCAGGTCGAAAAACTCCAGCACCAGCGGCAGATCCACGGACAGATCCACCAGCGAGGTGTTGTGCACTACGCCTGAGCCCCCGTAACCGGCGATGCCGCGCATTACGGTGACTCCGCACACCTTGAGCTCGTCGTGCAGACACTTGATAAGGGACTTCATCTCGTGGTCCGACTCAGAAAGATAGACCCGGACCATCAGCGCTTCGACTCGACTCACAGCCACCTCCCGAGCAGCACACCGACCCAGCAGGCCAGCAGACAGATCAGAACGCTCACCCACATGTTGAGAAAGGCCCTTCCCAGATAACCCTCCTCGATCAACGCAAGGGTCTCGATAGAGAAGGTGGAAAAGGTGGTGAAGGCACCCAGGAAACCCACCAACACCGCGGCCCGTACCTCCGGCCCCGCAGCGAGACGATCGATGAAGAGCGCGAATAGCAGACCCATCAGGAAGGAGCCCAGTGTATTGACAGCAAGGGTTCCCCAGGGGAAGTCCCGGCCGAGAACGCGGTACACGCCGGTGGACACCCAGAATCGACCCAGGGCACCCAGTGCGCCGCCGCTGGCAATGGCAAAAATCTGCAACAAGCCCCTGCTCCACCCGGAAAGCTGGGCATTTTACACCGCGAGCGGGATCTGGCGTGCTCTTCGTGTCCTTCGCGGTTAAGCGGTAGACCCCGAGGTTATCTTCGTCCCGCGACCTTGCCTGTTCCTAACGAGCCAAGCCCAATGACGTGAACCAATCGGCTCATCTGCTATCTTTGCTTGTTCACCGTTACGATCGCCCTCGGTGGCTACGGGACTAGCTACCAGCCACCCGATCCGGCAACGCTGTCGACAGCGCTCCAGTGGCTCGAGCCCATCTCACCAGTTCCGCGTCGGCGGGTTGATGTGGCTGTCGTAGGGCCTGTTGGGACTGATGATCGGGTAGTGCCGCTGTCTGGGCGGATGAATCGGATGTATGGGACGAGGCGGCCGGTAGGGCCAGCGCCAGTCATGCGGATAACGCCGATAATAGGGCCTCTCGATCGCAATGCGGTCGAGGGAGTCGTCGATGCGCCGCTGCCTATCCGCCGCCTCGCGCTCCAAGCGCCTGCGTTCAGCCTCTTCACGGGTTTCTCTTCGTGCTTGCGCCTCGAGCCGGCGGCGCTCCATCATGGCTTGGAACTGCGCGTCTGTCCGCTGCTCGATCTCCTTGACTCGCGCCCTCGCCTCTTCCGTTGCCTGTGCCGAAGGCTCGGGGCCGACATCCATGCCTTCAACCTCTACCGCATCCTTCGGTGGTTGCGACGAATAGGTAACTCGCCCCTCCTCGTCGACCGACCTGTAAACACGATCGGCTCCGAATGCCGCGAAGGGCAATACAAAGGCAAGCGCCAACAGCCAGGAAGGGTCGATATGCTTCATCGGGTCGTCTCCTCGAAACGCAACGTACAACCAATCCCGGCCGAATGTCCCTCGGGGACCTAGGAGTCGCTCAACGGATCCGAAGGCTCGACGGCATCCGGATCCAGGTCGGATTCGGGCACACCCAGGGCGCCTGCCACGTCCTCGAGCCTGTACCGCGGCTCCGAAGTTACGGGGTCGGTGCCGGAGGGCTTTACGCCCATTTGCTCCAGCGTCTCCTGGAAAGTCTCCAACACAAACCGGGCCGTGTCGGGATGACCCGAGAGAAAACGGAAGGCATCCGCCCAAGACGGGTTGGCTGGATCTGCCAACACGATTAAGGCATCTTCGACAGTTTCGATCAAGCCACTCACCAGAAATTCCGTTCCTCAGGCGCGAATCTCGCGAATGTGCTCAAGATAGCAGAGAAGATCCTCACCCCTCGAGCATTCCGGCTTTATTGGCGTGGTTCAGAACCTGCGAAATGTGCAATCTGAAATGTGATTGTCCGGCAATCGCCTAAAAGAACTTGTTAATGCGAATCGTTATTATTACTATAAACCCCCTGACTGAAGGCGAGCAGCAATCCGATGACGCCCTGTTGCGTGAACGCTCGTTGTACTGCGGCATCGACGACCGCATTCTCGTGGAGCCGGGGAACTGCCGCAGGCCGGCCGGCCGGAAGCAGATTCTCGATAACCTCACGAACATCGACCAATCAAGAAGGAGAGATTCGCGTGAAGACCCGCGTAAATACCCTGTGCGCCACGGCTATGGCCGTTCTCATGGCCTTGCCCGCCCTTGGCGTGGCAGACGATGAGGTCAATCTCTATTCGGCCCGCAAGGAAGAGCTGATCAAGCCCTTGCTGGACCGCTTCACTGAGCAGACCGGCATCCGGGTCAACTTGGTCACGGGTAAGGCGGATGCCTTGCTGAAGAGGCTGCAGAGCGAGGGGATGAGCTCCCCCGCCGATCTGCTGATCACCACCGACGCCGGCCGGCTTCATCGCGCCAAGGTGGCGGGGGTCACCCGAGCTGTGGCGTCGGAGACCCTGAACACAGCCATACCCGCGAGCTATCGCGATCCGGGGGGACATTGGTTCGGCTTGTCCCTGCGCGCACGCCCGATTCTCTACGTCAGGGACAGGGTCGACCCCTCCGCCCTCTCCACATATGAAGCCCTGACCGCACCCGAGTGGAAAGGCCGCATCTGCATCCGCTCTTCGAACAACATCTACAACCAGTCCCTGGTGGCTTCACTGATCGCCGCTGACGGTGAGGAGAGTACGGAGACCTGGGCGAAGGGCCTTGTCGCGAATCTCGCGCGCCCACCGAAAGGGGGTGACCGTGATCAGATCAAGGCCGCTGCGGCCGGGCAATGCGACGTCGCGATCGCCAACACGTACTACCTGGCCGGTATGCTGGCGTCCAAAGACGAGGCCCAGCGCAGCGCTGCCGAGCGTATGGCGGTCTTCTGGCCAAACCAGGACGGGCGCGGGACCCATGTGAACGTCAGCGGTGCGGCAGTCACCAAGGCGGCCAAGAATACGGACGCCGCCGTCAAGCTGCTGGAGTACCTTGCAAGCGACGAGGCGCAGCAGTGGTATGCGAAGTCCAACGGCGAGTACCCGCTACGGTCCGACATCCCCGTCAGCGAGACCTTGGCCGCCTGGGGCGAATTCAAGGCCGACGACCTGGGCCTGGCGAAGCTCGGCGAGCTCAACGGCACGGCGGTCCGCCTCATGGACCGGGCCGGTTGGAAGTAGAGGGATCCCGGTCCATTTGCGTTAATTTGCGTTGATTAGCGGCAACACGCCACTTCTGAGGCTAATCGATTCCGGATGACAGACGAGCAAACCGGCAACCCGGCGGCGACACGCAGCTACTGGTCCGCCGGTGTAGTCCTGGTGGCACTCGTGCTGGCGCTGCCGGTGCTGGTCGTGGTGAGCTTTGTCCTGGTGCCAGCCGGAGAAATCTGGCGGCACCTTGCCGACACCGTACTGACCGACTATGTAATCAACTCGCTACTGCTGATGCTCGGCGTCGCCATTGGCACGCTCGTCGGCGGTGTGGGCACCGCCTGGCTAACCAGCATGTGCCATTTTCCCGGCCGCGGGCTATTCGAATGGGCCCTGCTCCTGCCCATGGCAATGCCCGCCTACATCATCGCCTACACTTACACCGGTATGCTTGACTTCGCAGGTCCCGTGCAGACGGCGCTGCGCAACTGGACCGAATGGGGCTACGGGGATTACTGGTTTCCGGAGATCCGATCTCTGCAGGGAGCGGCCGTCATGCTGTCCCTGGTCCTGTACCCCTATGTCTACCTGCTCACGCGCGCGGCCTTCCTGGGCCAATCCCTGTGCGTGCTGGACGTCAGCCGTACCCTGGGCAACGGCCCTTGGCGTACCTTCCTTTGGGTCGCCCTACCCCTGGCGCGGCCCGCCATCGTCGCCGGCCTCTCCCTGGCCCTGATGGAGACCCTAGCCGACTACGGCACGGTCCAGTACTTCGGGGTCTCCACCTTCACCACCGGCATCTTCCGCACCTGGTTCGGACTCGACAATGCGGCTGCAGCGGCCCAGCTCTCGTCCCTTTTGCTGGGCTTCGTGCTCGTGCTCATTGCCGTGGAGCAGATTTCCCGGCGCCACGCCCGCTACCACCATACCAGCCAGCGCCAACAGGATATTCGCCGCCACCGGCTGCGGGGCTGGCACGCCGCGGCAGCCATGGCCTTCTGCCTGATCCCACTGGGGCTCGGTTTCCTGCTTCCAGCGGGCCAGCTCACCACGTGGGCCCTGACCATCGCCGACACCCCCTTCGATGTGGATTTTTTGCTTCTGACATGGCACAGCCTGGAACTCGCCGCCATCGCCTCCCTCCTCGCCCTGATCCTGGCCCTGCTGCTCGCCTACGGACGCAGGCTGCACCCGACCCGCGCCGTGTCGTCTTCGGTGCGCATCGCCGCAATGGGCTACGCCGTGCCCGGGACCGTGATCGCTGTTGGCGTGATCATCCCATTCGCCTGGTTCGACAACAGCCTGGACGCCTGGATGCGCGAGATTTTCGACATCTCCACGGGCCTAATCCTTAGCGGAACCCTCGTGGCCCTGCTGTTCGCATACATGGTCCGCTTTCTGGCCGTCGCCCTGCAGGCGGTGGAGACCGGACTGGGAAAGATCAAGCCATCCATGGACGAGGCCGGGCGTTCCATGGGCTGCCGGCCAATGGGCGTATTGGCACGCATCCATATCCCCATGCTGCGCGGTACCCTGCTCACGGCACTCCTGCTGGTATTCGTGGACGTGCTCAAGGAGCTGCCGGCCACGCTCATCCTGCGACCCTTCAATTTCAACACCCTGGCCGTGCGCGCCTACGAGCTCGCATCGGACGAGCGCCTGGCCGATTCGGCTCCCGCCGCCCTGACCATCGTCGTAGCCGGCCTGTTGCCGGTTATCCTGCTGAGTCGATCCATTACCCGTTCCCGCCATGCCCAGACAGCTTGACGTCAGAGAGGTCTCGGTCGCTTACGCGGGCGATCCGGTCGTTCGAAATGTGAGCTTCACCCTGAGTCAGGGCGCCATCGGCTGCTTGCTCGGACCCAGCGGCTGCGGCAAGACGACTCTGCTTCGCGCCATCGCCGGCTTCGAGTCCGTCAGCGGCGGGGAGATCCACCTCCAAGGACGCTTGGTCTCCGGGGCCGGCCAGACCGTGGCGCCCGAGCAGCGCCGAGTAGGGATGGTATTCCAGGACTTCGCCCTCTTCCCGCACCTGAACGTGGAGCACAACATCTCTTTCGGTCTGCGTAGTCTGTCCCGGAAGGACAGGAAGGAGCGTGTCAGCGAATTGTTGCGGCTGGTGGGTCTGGAGCACGCCGCAAAGCAGTATCCCCACCAGCTTTCCGGCGGCATGCAGCAGCGGGTCGCACTGGCACGGGCCATGGCACCGAGGCCGGATATCCTTCTCCTGGACGAGCCCTTCTCCAGCATGGACGCAGAGCTGCGCGAGCAGCTCGCGCGAGAAGTCCGGGAGATGTTGAAGCGCGACGGAATCACCGCCATTTTGGTCACCCACGATCAGCTCGAGGCCTTCGCCATGGCCGACCTCATCGGGGTGCTCGGGGACGGCAGGCTGCGCCAATGGGGGAGCGGATTCGAGCTCTACCACGAGCCGGCGGACCGCTTCGTCGCAGATTTCATCGGCCAAGGGGTCATGCTCCCGGGACGGGTGGTGGACGAGCGGCGGCTTGAGACCGAGCTGGGTTACGTGAGCGGGCGTTACCCCCACGGACTGACGACGGGGCGCACAGCGGAGCTGCTGCTGCGCCCGGACGACGTGATCCACGACGACTCCAGCCCCATCAAGGCAAAGGTCATGAACCGCGCCTTTCGCGGCGCCGAGTACCTCTACAACCTGCGCCTGGCGAGCGGAATCGAGGTTCTGTGCATGGTGCAAAGCCACCACGATCACGCGCCCGGCGAGCACATCGGCATCCGGTTGGAGCTGGAGCACTTGGTGGCGTTTCCCACCGACGCTCCGGCACCAGCCACCAAAGGCGGGACGCTATCGGTTGTTTCTTAATCTCTGATCGCTACCGGCGATCCGCCGGCGCCGTTGCTTCATTGCGGAGATCGAGGCCATGACGTCCGCCATGTCGGGTCGGGTCGGGTCGGGTCGGGTCGGGTCGGGTCGGGTCGGGTCGGACACGGGACCTAGTAAATCACATGCCCGTTGCGGCTGAGTACCAATTTCAGCAATCTCTCGGTGCTCCAGTACCGCAACTCGAAACCCCGTAAATACCTGAGCGTTTTACTTGGTTGCCTGCTATAGTTTGAGCACGCCCTTGAATAATCTCAGGTGTAGTTACGAGAAGGACAATCCCCCAACCATCTCGGAGAAGGAATGATGGAACGTCTACTTGCAGTGATCGCACCGAGCTTCTTTGCGGCCGGAGGCAGCGCCGCCGGCTTCTACAGAGGCCTCGACGAGGGTAACTCGGATCTGTCCACGCAGCGCGTGAGCGCCGACAACTTCACCGGCGTGCAGCCGAGCATCGAAAACAGCGTCGGCCGTTACCAAGGTTGGGCGAACGGCAACCCCGACCTGTTCAAGGGCGCAAGAACACACCAGCGTCGAGCTGCAATTCCACGTCCCATGCTCCGCTCGACGCACGCGCGTGCGACGCCAGCTCGAAAAACACGGGCTCGCCGGCACTGACCTGTCGCGGCGCCGCCGTCTTACCCAGCTGCCGGCGCCAGCGATCGAAGCTGCTCAAGGTCAGGCCTCGCTCGAGACAGAACTGCTCGCGGCTCTGCCCGCTCCGCTCAAAGCACTCCAGCAGCTCGCACCATTGATCTCGGCTACGCCGAATCCGCGACCGCCTCGGCGGTATTGTCGATGGGGCCATGCTGTCCCGCCTTCCGCTCAAAAACAAATCGGTGGGCGACAGCATAGAGAGTTTCAAGTCGCATGGAATAACGGCGCAGAATGGCCGGTTACGCACTGGGTGCCGTCCAAGCCGCTCGGCGTGCGGGCGTCATCGTCGGCGGTGAAGTCCACCGGCGGAAGAGGCTGGATGAGGTGGTCACCCTTGCGGCACCGGTTGATGATGCCATCGGCGCGGTCGAACTCGTCCTTGAGCAGGCCGTGATCTTCCAACAGGTAGCAGTACCCCCTGGCGGACATCTTGAAGTCCGCGGTCCGAGCAAGCTTCTTGAGCTGGGCCGCGAAGGTCCTGAACTGGTTGTATCTCTCGACCTGGCGGGCGTCGGTCATGCGCCCCTTGAAGGTCTGGGGAAGCTCGATCCTCTTTTCAGGCCGCCTCTCCCGTGCCCACGCGCCGATGCTCCATCTCCTCGGCCAAGGCGACCATATCGACCAGCAGCGGGCCTCCTTTCGCCAACTGGACGAAGCAACGCAGCAGCGCAGGATCGCCGGGGTCGGTGATATTGTCGCTGGTGTCCGCCCGCGGCTGGGCTCGGTAATAGGCTCCACGCACCTCCTGCACACTGCTCCAGGGGCAGTCGGCGTGCTCGGCGACCTGCTTAAGCTGAAGGTATCTTTTTGAGGTCACTGCTCTGTCTCCGTTGGTCCACAGCGGTCCATCCGCTGCGATGTAGAGAGAAGGTAGCGACCTCTTCGGGTGGGCAAAACTTGACCGACATCTCGCGTCAGGTGACCGACATGTACCGTCAGGTTTTGGGTTTGGAGAGGCGGTAGACGCTGCGCTCCTCGATGCCAAGCTTCTCGGCGGGCTTCTTGAGGTTGCGCTGCTGCGGGAACAGCAAATCGGTGTCGAGCCTGCGGACCTTCAGCCGCCGCTTCATGACCTCCAGCGCGGGGTCGACCAGGGCCACGCAGCCGGTCTCGCCGTTCTTGGTGTCGCGGAAGGTCACCAGCCCGCGCCTGAGTTCCACGTCCTCCCGACGCAAGCCGGTCAGCTCACCGCGGCGGGCAGCGGTGTACCGGGCCAGGGTGATCAGGTCGCGGAGATCCTGGGAGCAGCAGGCGTCGAGCAGGCGCTCGAACTCCTCAACGGTCAGGACACGGTCACGGGCGTTGTCCTCGGCGAACTTGTCCACGCGGCTGCATGGGTTGACCTGGAGCCAGCTCAGCTTGACGGCGAGGCGCGAGGTCTTGGAGAGCGCAGCCAGATAGCGGTTCGCGGTCGCCGGGGCCTTGCCTAGCTTCCGCAGCTCGTCGCGGGCCTCGCTGATTCGGGCGGGCGTGAGCTTGGCGAGGGTCACTGTCCCCAGCTGTCCCCGCCACCAGTTCAGGTGCGCCTTCCTGGTGTCCTGTTCGGTGATCTTCTCGAAGTCGGGGCTGGCGAGGTAGCGGTCGATCACGTCCCCCAGCGTGTGGACGCGCGCGTGCTGCCCCTCGAAATACTGCCCGTTGCGGATCTTGGTCTCGGTTTGCGCCGCCCACCGGCGTGCATCGGTTAGCTTGCTGAACGTCGCGGACGCGCTGCCCGCGTCCAGCCGATCTTGACCTGGTAGGTGGTGCCACTCTTGCGGACGCGCTTGGTGATGGTCGCCATGTTGGTCTCCATGGCGGCGGTGCGGTAGGATATCGCCCCACGGCACCAACCGCCTTCATCGGTTGTGCCCAGCCGCCCCAGGGGTGTTCGCGCACCCCTCCGGCGGTGTCGCCAAGGGACAGTGTCCAACTTACATCCGGGGACAATCAGGGGACAACAGGGGCACTAGAGCACGGCAAACGGGAGTAAACGGCCGTACACCGTTAAGACATGGAAAGTGGTGTATATACAGTCAGTTACTTCCTAATTGATTGATTGCGCAGGTGGCGGAATTGGTAGACGCGCTGGATTTAGGTTCCAGTGGGGAAACCTGTGGGGGTTCGAGTCCCCCCCTGCGCACCATTTCCAATCAAGAGCTTACGACCGCCGTTCGGATTTCGCTCGCTCACCATCGTCCCCAGCGTGACCCACTCGGCGTCGGTTGTTGATGGTTCCTCCGTCTCGCCCGCCGGTTCCGCGGTATCCGCCTCATCCGAAAACACATCCTGCGCGACCACCGACTCTTGCACCTCGGAAAGCTCCGCGCCTTTGCCGCGTTTCTCGGCCGACGTCCGGCGGAAAATCCCACCGGTATCCGCGGTTGTGCAGTAGAACAGCCGTAAGTCAGACAGGCTCCTATCCGAGCCCATCCAGCAGGGTCTCGATCTTTTCACTCGCAAGCGGCTTAAGCAGGAACTCGTCGAACCCCGCCTTCTTCGCCGCGTCTCGGTCGCTTTCCCCGCCATACCCCGTCAGTGCAACGAGCAGGGGTTGGAAATCCAGAGTTGCGGCTCGGATGGAAGCTGCCACTTCGCAGCCATCCATATCAGGCATTCCAATATTGAGGAAAACAACCTCAGGATGGAAATCCCGTATCACGGCGAGAGTCTCGCGGCCGTCATTGAGTGTTCGGACGCGGTGCCCCATCGATTCGAGAAGAACTTGCAAGGACAGCGCAATGATCGCTTCGTCGTCCACCACCAGGATCCGGCTCGCGCATGGCTCGGTCTTTGTCGCTACTCCCCGCTCGGACGTTGGGGCCGGCGACACCGTCTGGGAACAGGTGGGCAATGTCGCGACGAACTCGCTGCCTTTGCCCGGGCCGTCGCTATGGCCCTCAAGGACGCCACCGTGCTGTTCAACGAGCCGTCGTGCCAGCGTCAAGCCCAGGCCGAGAGGCCGTCGGCGCCACGAATTCTGTCGTGTTCTCTATACAACCGGGAGAAGAGGCCGAAAAGCCCCGCCATGTCCTCAGGTCGGATACCCGAGCCGTTATCCCGGACGCGGCCTATGGCCTTTCCCGTTTCCTCGGTCAGGGTGATCAGGATGTGGCCGCCATCAGGCGTGTAGCTGATCGCGTTGGACAGTAGATTCGTGAAAACCCGTGTCAACCGCACCAAGTCGCCGCGCATGACCTTTGCTCCGTGCACGATTAGCTGTCGGTTCTCGGAGATTGCCTGATGCACCGCTGCCCGGGTCTTGAGCCGCAACTCGCTACGCGTCACGGACATGAGGTCGTCGGTAAGCTCTCCAGGTGGATGGACGAGATAGTCGGATGTGTCGCCGTATACGTACAGCACTTGATAGCGGCGGGTGACCAGCACTGATGCCGGGGTGAAAGTCTCCACCAAGGCATGCTGAGCCATATCGGCCAGGTTCGGCTCGCGCCGGGTCTGACCCTGTGCCAAGAACCGAGGGACGGTGCGCTTCGCATCCCGGCTAATGGGCATCTCCATCAGACCGAGCTGCGACCGCACTTCCGGTCGGAAGATTCGCCACTTCTTCGAGAGGGCGCGAAACTCCTGCTGCTGCGACCCCGAGTTCTCCGAGCTCGCCCTGCCTATGCCCCATAGATTCCGCTTGACCAGTCTTCTCGGAGAGAGAAACCTTCGCAGAGTAACCCCAAATGCGTGAGGCCGCGCCACATCAGTTGATGACCGGGAGGTGGGTCGCCGCGGCGGTCAAGATAACCGCCGATGCGGGCGACTAAGCGCACGGCCTCCCCGAGTCGAGCCGGGGGCGGAAAGTTTTTTTTGGGCGAATGCTTGCAGGACCTCGATCTCAAGATCGGAGAACAAGACGCTGGCCGGGAGGTCGGGGCACTCTCGGCCCAACAGCGTCATGAGCATGAGACGCCAGGCAATGACCAGGCGGATGGCAATGGCGCGTTTCAAACGCTCGGCGGTCTCATGGCGCAGGGCTTCGACACGGCAGCCGCTTTTGAGCACGCGATGCCAGTCTTCAATGCGCCAGCGCAAGCAGTACCAACGCAGGCACGTTTGGGCCTCTTGCAGCGACGCGATCGGCGAGGTGGAGAGTAAGCACCACTCGATGGGTTCGACCCCTTGCGGCGGATCGGATTCGTGCACGTAGACGGCCCAGACCGACAGAGGGCCCTGCTTTTTATGGGGTGCCGGTGGACGGAACTCGACCCGCCGGTAATGCACGGTGACATGTGCCGTGCGCGCCGGGCGCCCGGACTTGGCCTTTTGCTTGCTCCGTTTAGGGCGAGCGCTTTGGCGCTCGACCTTAATGCTGAAACGGCCACGTTCCGGGCTGGCACGCAGGGAGTCGAAGAGCTGGAGGCTGTCAGTCGTGTTGCGGTTGTACTGGGCCCGCACCAACAGGTCGACACCGGGGTTGTGGCGTTGCTCATCGAACAACTCATAGAAGTCGGCCTCCCGATCCAACACGCAGACCAGGCGTGTCTGCGGCAATTGTTCGGCCACCTCGCGGCAGTCGCGCAGCGCCTTGATCCAGCAATAGGTCTCTTTCTCTTCGATCGGTATTTTGCGTTTTGGCCTGGTCTTCTCGGGCGCTGCCGGGGTCGGTGCCCAACACTGCGCGCGCAACACCCCCAACGGCAGCCCATCGGTGGTGACCGCCAGGGTGGAATGCAGATGCAGCCCACGGGTCTTGGCGCTGGTCTGGTTGCCACCGATGATGCCGAGGTCCTGACACTGCGCCAGGGCGGAGTAATTCAGATCGGTCCCGTCCTGCACACACAACACGGTCGACTGCGCCTTCATCCGTTGCACCGTGCGTTCGCGGTGAGGCGCCAGCATGGCATCCATGGTGATCGGCGAAGGGTCCGGTTGATCAATCATGCGGTAGTAGCCCTTGACCGTCGCACGTTCTCCCTCGGCAGCAGCGGTAAAGGCATCGCCGGGTTTGTGCGCCTGTCGGCGGGCACTGTCGACCAATCGGCGGCTCAGGCGTGTATCACCCAAACACGCGTCGCCGAACTCCTGTTGCGCCCACTGCGGCCCGTCCATCCCGGCGCCGGGCTCCAGCGGTGGCGAACCCGCTGGTTCGCTGATCTCCATCAAGGCACGAAAATCCCTCTCCAATGGATAGACATAGACCGCCTTGAGCGTTTCCTGCTTGCGGGTATGGCGATCCTGTCGGCCCCGCCCCGCAGTCTGTCCGATGCAGGACCAATTCGCCGCCCGATAACAACTCCCACGATGGGTCTCGGTGTCGATGAAGCTCTCCAGCAACCAAGGGCGAAGCGCATACTTCGCTTCGTAATCATCGGCGATTTGCCGCTGGACTCTGCCCAGCACCCGCGACGCAAGATTCTGGCACCCCACCTCGGGGCGAATCAGAAAACGACTCATCCCGACCACGCGATCCAAATGCCGGCGGCGCGTCGCATCGTCCCAGCCGATCCACTGCTCCCGATCCTTGAGCCGCAACGCCGCCGACGCGAACCCCAGTCCTCCCAGCCAGCCGTGCTCCGAGGCAATGAGATACCGCAGCTGGCGCCCCACCAGTGGTCCTGCGCCCCGTGGGTGCTCGCGCAGCATCAGCTCGTTCCACACCCGCATGTGCTGTTCCGTGCGCACCTCAATGAGCTCCAGTCCACGGACATCCTGCGCTTGCGCCGGGACCCCTGTCGGCGCTGCCACCGCTTCGCAAAGCCGCCTCGGCTCTCGTGCCTTGAAGACGGCCCGCAATCGCGATGCCGGTAACTCGAAATGACCGGCTTGTTCGAGTTCTCGCAAGGCGCGCAGACAGCCCGCTCGCTGCAAGTGCCCGCGTGGATCGTGGAAGCCGAACTGTTCACAGAGTGCATCGGCAAGCCGCGAGCGATTCTCGACATCCCCTCCCGCCAACGTCGCCCGGATCGTCTCGATTGCAGCCGGTTGTTCCAGCGTTCGCTTGATTTGGTTTTGTGTGTTCATGCCGCTACCGTAAACGGCCGGCATGTCGATGTCCAGTGGCTAACTATGGGGCATAGGCAGAGCTAGCCAGCATCGGGAATCCGGCGGGTATAACGGCAAAGTTGAAAAGATGCAAGATCTTCTCCTGCAGACGCGGTTCGAGATAGATCAGCAGGTTGCGGCAGCTACCAAGTCCAGCTTCGAAAATGGCGGATCGGTGATGAGATTTTGCACCGTGAAGACGACCAGCTTGATGCTCTTGTTGGCCCGCTCGAAGGTTTCGGCGAACAGGATGGCCAGCGTATAGGCCTCCTCTCCTGTCCGCTCGCGCATCCTGGCACCCAGACCCGTACGAGGCCGTCGCCAGCGTAGCTTGCCACTATAGGATCAACAACTTGCACGACGATGGCCGACCATGCTTCGGTCTCGCGAAAAAAGCTGGTGACGCCAATGAACAGGTCCTTGGACAGCGCGCGAATTTCGTCGTCTCGCTCCCGCAGAAGGGCGAGATAGTCCTCGATGCGCGCTGCGCGGGCGATGCCCATGCGGCGATGAATGCGGCGCACAAGCGATCCCTTCTTGTAGCACCTGAAGTCATGCCCGGTCTTGGCGAGCAGCAGGGACAGGATCGCCGTTAGCGGATCATGGCCCGCTTCCAAGTTCGTCGGGGGAGGGATCGCTTGTGCCATGTAAGCGTGCCGGATGTAGCTGAGCGACACTTCCGGCATGCTTTCCAGGGATAACACGGCGTCCGCCAATCCCGTGGCGATCTCGCTGCGGGGCATTCCGTCATACTGGGCTGACTCCGGGTCCTGCACGAGAGCCAGGCCGCCGTTGGCCTTGATCTCCCGGATACCCAAGGCACCGTCGGTGCCGGTACCGCTCAGAATGATGCAGATCGCTTGCTCTTGCCGGTCCCTGGCCAGAGAGATGAGAAACCGGTCGATGGGCATGGGCTTGCCGCGGGCGTCTGCGGGCGTCTGCGGGCGGCTTGAGCAGCAGGATGCCACCGCTGATGGTCATGTAAGTGTTGGGTGGAATGACGTGGATGCGGTTGGCCTCGACGCTCATCCCGTTTTCCACCTGCACCACCTGCACCGACCTGCACGACCTGCACGAGCTGCACGACCTGCACGACCTGCACGACCTGCACGACCTGCATCGATGCGTACTTGGAGAGCAGGTCTGCAAGCAGGCTGTGGTGATCGGCATCTAGGTGCTGGGTGACTACAAAGCCGATGCCCGTATCCGCGCGCATGGCCGTAAACAGGATACGCAACGCTTCGAGCCCTCCCGCCGAGGCGCCGATACCTGCGATGGGAAGGCTCCTGCGTGCCGGGCCGCAGCTCGAATTTTCATCACCGGATTCAGGGACGCATTCGCGGCTACTTTCCGGTCCTTCGTCGTCGATCACATTTACGCCTCTGTATCAGCGTTTGAAAAAGTCGCGAACGGGTTGACCTGTACTCAGATCTTTGTAAGAAACCGCTGAAAGAGTACGCAGCCCTGCATACCCGATCCAACGCTAGTGAGCGGGAAGTCCTCTACCGGGCTCGGCAAGCCGGCCGTTTTCGCTCGTGCTCGTTGAAAGCTTAGGCAAGTTCAACCCGTCTTGCACGCGTTTGAGATCTTGGCCCAAGTATCGCGAAGCCCGACGGTGCGGTTGAAAACGAGCTTCTCCGGGTGAGAGTCCTTGTCAACCACGAAGTAGCCCTCGCGCTCGAACTGATAGCGATTCCCCAGGGCCGCCTTTGCGAGATTCGGCTCCAGCACACAGTGGGTCAGGGTGCGCAGCGAGTCCGGATTGAGGTCTGCGAGAAAGTCCGCACCCCCGGAACCGGGCTCCGGCACCGCGAACAGCCGGTCGTAGAGTCTCACCTCGGCATGGACCGCATGATCCGCCGAGACCCAGTGAATGACGCCCTTGACCTTGCGGCCCTCGGGTTTCTTGCCCAGCGTGTCGGGATCGTGGGTGCAGCGCAGCTCGACGACCTCCCCCGCCTCGTCCTTGATGACCCGGTCACAGCGGATGACATAGGCATTGCGCAGCCGCACCTCGCCCCCGGTGATCAATCGCTTGAAACCCCTGACCGGCTCCTCCAGGAAGTCCTCCCGGTCGATAAAGATCTCCCGCGAGAAGGGTACGACCCGCGTACCCATGGAATCGTCCTTGGGGTGATTGGACAGCGTAAGCTCCTCCGTGTGACCCTCGGGATAGCTCTCTATGACCAGCTTCAGCGGCTGCAAGACCGCCATGGCGCGGGGTGCGTTCTGGTCCAGGTCCTCGCGGATGGCACTCTCCAGCATGGCCATTTCCACCAGGTTGTCAGACTTGGTCACCCCAATGCGGCCACAGAACTCGCGGATGGCCGTCGGCGTGTAGCCGCGGCGGCGAAGCCCGGCAACGCTGGGCATGCGCGGGTCATCCCAGCCCTCGACGAATCCTTCGTCCACCAGCTGCGTGAGCATTCGCTTGCTCATCACCGTGTACTCCAAGTTGAGCCGGGAGAACTCGATTTGGCGCGGCTTGCAGGGCACGGAGACGTTGTCGACGGCCCAGTCGTAGAGGGGCCGGTGATCTTCGAACTCCAGGGTGCACAACGAGTGGGTGATTCCCTCGAGGGCGTCGGAGATCGGGTGGGTGAAGTCGTACATGGGGTACAGGCACCACTCGCTGCCCGTTTGGTGGTGGATCACGCCGTGGCGTATACGGTACAGTACCGGATCGCGCATGTTGAGGTTGGGCGACGCCATATCGATTTTAGCCCGCAGGGTCAGGGTTCCGTCGGGAAACTCCCCGGAACGCATACGCTCGAACAGGTCCAGATTCACCTGCACCGGGCGACTACGGTAGGGGCTCTCCCTCCCGGGCTCGGTCAGGGTACCGCGATAGTCGCGCATCTGATCCGCATTCAGCTCACAAACGTACGCCAACCCCTTCCCGATCAACTCGACGGCAAACTCGCAGAGCTGCTCGAAATAATCCGAGGCGAAATAGAGCCGATCTCCCCAATCGTACCCGAGCCAGCGCACGTCCTGTGTGATGGCGTCGACGAATTCCATGTTCTCCTTGTGGGGGTTGGTGTCGTCAAAACGCAGGTTGCAGGTGCCCTGATAATCCTCCGCGACCCCGAAATTGAGAACGATGGACTTCGCATGCCCGATGTGCAGATAGCCGTTCGGCTCCGGTGGGAAGCGGGTTGCAATGCGCGTATGTTTTCCACTGGCCAGATCCTCATCGATGATCTGGCGAATGAAATTGGTCTTCAGGGGAGCTTCTTTTTCTGACATCTGTACGCTGCTGTGAAGGAAAAAAAGGATAAGGACACGGGTGAGGAGCTATTATGCCTCAACAACCTGGTCAGGAAAGGCGTAGGAATGTCAAGGAATGCGCCCTGCTCCAGAGGGACGGAGCCGAACGCAGTACCTTTCGCGCAACCCGGTTGGCGGACCCTGCTCTCGATCCGCCTGGAACGACGGGGCCTGTGCCAAATTGGCAGATAAGGGGTATTTCTGCTGCCAAAAAGGCATCCCCCATTTGTGTGATCTACCGGTCCATACCGCTCCCGCAGGCGATAGCTCCTGCCACTTTGTCAGTTTTCCCGAAATCGCTTATCCGAGCCTAACCGGAGATTGCTGCTTGCTGTCTGAATAAAGCCGGCCCTTTATACTTGATCTACATATGGATATAGGGATTTGCGGAAAGCGCCGACGGCCCGGGAGGTTAAATGGCTCATTAATTGCCTATAAGTTGTTTCCAACTTTGTTTTAATACTTGAGAGAGGACAGGATCAAGATGAACCAGAATATTTTGGCTGGAGCCATGAGTATCGCCCTCGCCATGGGCACGGCAACGTCCGCAACCGCCGCCATGCAAGGCATGGGCGGCATGTCCGGAATGGGCATGGGCGGCATGAGCGGAATGTCCGGCATGGGTGGCATGGGCGGAATGGGTGGTATGGGCGGCATGTCCGGCATGTCCGGGCATGGGCGGCATGTCCGGCATGGGAGGCATGGGCGGCATGTCCGGCATGGGGGCATGGGCGGGATGTCCGGCATGGGCGGCATGAGCGGGATGTCCGGCATGGGCGGCATGTCCGGCATGGGCGGCATGGGCGGCATGAGCGGAATGTCCGGCATGGGCGGCATGGGCGGGATGCGGCATGGGCATGGGCGGCATGAGCGGAATGTCCGGCATGGGCGGCATGGGCGGAATGTCGGAGGGCGGAATGTCCGGCATGGGTGGCATGGGCGGGAATGTCCGGCATGGGCGGCATGGGCGGGATGTCCGGGATGTCCGGGATGTCCGGCATGGGCGGCATGAGCGGGATGTCCGGCATGGGCGGCATGAGCGGGATGTCCGGCATGGGCGGCATGGATGTCCGGCATGGGCGGCATGGGCGGGATGTCCGGCATGGGTGGCATGGGCGGGATGTCCGGCATGGGCGGCATGAGTGGGATGTCCGGCATGGGTGGCATGAGCGGTATGTCCGGCATGGGCGGGATGTCCGGCATGGGCGGCATGGGCGGTATGTCCGGTATGGGCGGGATGTCCGGCATGGGCGGGATGTCCGGCATGGGCGGCATGGGCGGGATGTCCGGCATGGGCGGCATGAGCGGGATGTCCGGCATGGGCGGCATGAGCGGGATGTCCGGCATGGGCGGCATGGGCGGGATGTCCGGCATGGGCGGCATGGGCGGGATGTCCGGCATGGGCGGCATGAGCGGGATGTCCGGCATGGGCGTCATGAGCGGCATGGGCGGCATGGGCGGGATGTCCGGAATGGGCGGAATGCAGGGCAACAAACCCTGGTATATGTTCTGGAAATAGGCTTCCGCCGGTATAGTTAGCCCGAACAAAAAGGCCGCCATCGCTCAGTGATGGCGGCTTTTTTTTGCGTCTAATTCAGAATGCTCCGAAGGGGTACACATACCTTTCGCACTCGGGTTATCGGTGACCGGATGTTCGCAAGCCCAGCTCTGCCGGGCTGAAGTCCGACCCACGAAACCGAGAATCGACCCGCTGATATGTTTTGATGTCAACAGTTGGTACTTAGTTTCGTAGCACTCCTCTTCGATTCTCTATTAAAAACAATTTGTTGCTGAGCCTGTGGGGATGTGGGCGAGAGGCCCGAGAGTGTGGTCAACCTGTGGGCCGCGCCAGCGATGCGCTCGAGGAAATTCGACGGCATTTGGGCGCGGTCCATGGGTTGTCCACACGTCTTCAGCTCGGGGCGGTCCGCACGGATGCGCACTCGTCCACATATCCACAGGCTGGCGAAGACGTTGCTGCAAACACATTGGCTCAGGACATACACGGCAGATTGCGACGGTGGATCATGCTGAGATGCGTGGATTGGTTACCGACCGGACTTCACTACGTCACGGAGCTGGCCTTTTTCTACTCGCAGGGATCGGCGCTCGGGATGCCCGTTGGGGATTTTCCGAACGCCGCCGATATAGCGGTGACAAGGGTTCTCCACACCGGCCGCGTATGCCCTGAGTCAATGTGTCTGTTTCTCTTTCCTGTCCTGCTCGATCAAGACTGATGTAATACGTGCTGGTGAGCCACCGCCTCAGCCCTCCTGCACCGCCAGGCGGGGCATCTCCTGGCGCACGATGTCCCAGATGAAGCCGGCCAGCTCGCGGGCGATGGCCACGCACACCAACTTGGTATTCTTCCCCGGCCCGGGTGAGGGTGCGATAGCGCCCGCATAGGCGTGTCCGGGCCTTCCAGGCGATCTGCTTGGCCTCCTGCGAGGCATTGCGCGCCTTGCCCTTGAGGTGCTTGGTCCAACGCGCCGGGAAGCGGTAGCTCCAGGCCGACTCGACGAGCATGCGCCGAGCATGGGCGTTGCCCGTGAGGGTGATGCCCCCCTGGCGCCGGCGCGTGCCGGTGGAATGCTCGCTGGGCACCAGTCCGAGAAAGGCCATCAGCTGCTTGGGTGATTCGAAGCGGCTGATGTCCCCGAGCTCGGCAAGCAGGACGATCGCCGCCAGCTTGTCGACCCCGCGCAAGGCGATCAGGGAGTCGACCACCGGGGCCAGCGACCACTGCGCAAGGGCACGCATCAGATGATCATTGAGTTGGGCCACTCGCTCACCGGCGGCGCGCTCGGCAGCGATGTATTCCTCCAAGACCACTTGCTGCCAGGGATGCTCCATCTTCAACCCGGCCAGCCAGTTCTCGTGCGCCGGGGTCCAGCGGCTCTTGCCCCGCGGCCAGTGATAGCCGTGGCGCAGCAGGAAGGCATTGAGCTGCTGGCGCGCCTTGCGCTCCTGCCCCTTCATGTCGTCACGCGCGCGGCTCAGATCGCGCATCCGCTCCTGCTCCTGATCGGGGACCCACACCGCCGTGAGATCACCCCCGCGCAGCAGCCGCGCCAGCTTCAACGCATCGCGTCGATCGTTCTTGATTCGCTCGCCCGGCGCCTTGGGGATTCGCGATGGGGCGACCACTTGGCAGTCGTGGCCGCTGGCGAGGATCTGGCGGTAGAGCACATAGCCGCACGGGCCGGCCTCATAGCACAACAGCAGCAGTCCCCCGTCGTAGTCCGCGCTGAGCTTGGCCAGCAGCTTCTCGACCGTCTTGGGCTTGTTGGCGATCTCCCCGCGGTATATCGGCTCCTCTCGCCCCGGCTCGGCCACCGCAACGGCGATCGTCTCCTTGTGCACATCCAGGCCCACATAGGCCGCGTGGCGCTCGCCGTTACCTGCGTTCACACCTGCGTCTCCTACAACCTCCAACGCCGACGCCGTCTCGATCCGCTGCTGCGCTGGGTTAAACTCGTTCATGACCTGCCCCCCTCAATGTGGCTCTGTGTTGATGGCATATTCCGTCCCCAACATCACCCACGAGCGTTGAGGACGGGCAGGTCAAAACATCATGTCTACCGGTATACATCCAGCTTGGGCTATGCTGTTAGTAACGATTTCGACCCAACGAGGAAGATGCCGTGAAGCGCTACAGGATCGCAGCAGCAATCGCACTTGGCGTTCTAATCCCGACCGCCTCTGCCTCCGCTTGGTGGCAGTGGCTCCACCAAGACCTGCCCTATGCGCCGGGGCCCGGTTTATGGCTCTATCAGTATATCCCGCAAGGATCGGCACCAGGTCAGATGCAACCTTGGTTCTGGCACAACCAATCGATGCCTACCGGACCGACCGGCATCTGGTCCTCAACCATGCCCATGAGCAGTCTTTTCGTCGAGCAGTCTCATACCCCCTTGGGGTATGCCATCAGGGTCCGCACCGGACACCCGGGAACACAAGACATCGACATCGGCCTGGAAGGCCATGCCCTAGTCATCAAAAAGCGGGCGATGGCGCAAACCGCACCCGGCATGCCCGTACAGATGCAGCAATCTGGATGGTCGACCCAGTGGGTGTCGCTGCCAGCGGATGCCAACGTCTCAGCCCTGCGGATATCGCGGGGCAATGGAGTGGTCGAGATCTTCGTTCCCAGGGCACAATGAGAAACGACAGAAAGGTCGCGCAATTGAGTCAATCGCGGAGCAAAAACTGACGAACCGTCCCTGCTTCCAGATCCAGCTCCAGAATGCGGTGATTGTTGGTATCAGCCACTAAAATGCGCCCATTCGATACAGCGACACCGCCTGGCTCGTTCAGCTGAGTCTCGGCAATAGCCCCAAGACGCCCACCGGGGTCTCCCGTCCCCAAAAGCGTAGTGACACGACCATCTTTCAGGTCCAGCAGCTTGATCTTGTGGTTGTAGGTGTCGGCGATCAACAGCCGGTCGGCGTCCAACAATGCGACGCCGGAGGCATGTTGGAGCTGGACATCGTCCAAATCGCCGTCCCGGTCGCCGAACTCGAAAAGGCCTTTGCCTACCAGGTTCTCCACCTCTCCCTCGTTCATCCGAATGCGCCGGATGGCCGATGCCTCCGCGTCGGCAACAAAGAGATCCTCACCGCTGCGGGCCAATCCGCTCGGCTGGCTGAAGCTCGCCTGATCAAGGGGCCCAGTGTCGATGCCCTCGCGCCGCGAACCCGCATAGGGCCGGATCCTGCCGTCATCCAGACCCAGGAGCCAAATCTGGTGATTCCCCGCCATGGCGATATAAAGGTCGCTCCCCTTCAGCGCCAGATCCCAGGGCGAGCGCAGATCCAGGTGCCGTGCGTCGTACTCCCCCTGCTCCAGCAGGCCGACCCGTCCGGTGCCGGCCAGCGTGGTGACACGCCCGCTCCCGAGGTCCAGGTGACGGACCGCATGATTGCCCGCATCCGCCACTAAAAGAATACCGTCCTCCCCGAACACCAGACCCTGAGGGGCGTTGAGCTGCGCCTCATCCGCCGCTGCGTCTTTCAGGCCGGGGGCTCCGGAGCCGAACGTCCGGATCACCTGCCCGTCGGCGTCCGCAACGATGATCCGATGATGAAGCGTGTCGCTGATCGCCACCTGGGAACCGTCGGAGCTGACGGCGATCTTCCCCGGGGCGGCGAGCATGGAGTCGGCGAAACGGGCCTTCTCCAGTGAGATCGGCAAAGGCCGCTCGTCAATCTTCTCCCGATACAGCTCTTCGATCTTGACGATGGCCCGGGTCAGTCGCTGCGCGTTGCCCTCTCCCGTGACGCGCCCGAGCCAGCGTCCATCCGGTGTGAACAGGGCCAACGTCGGCCAGGCACGAACCCGGTAGCGTTCCATGAGCAACCAGTCCGGGTCGTTGACGATCGGGTGGCGGCGGTCGAGCCGCACGACCGTATTACGTAATGTCTCCAGGTTCTTCTCGTTGTCGAACTTCGGCGAATGGACGCCGACTACCGCGATCTTGTTTCCGAAACGATCCTCCAGCTGGCGCAGCTCTTCGATCACGTGGACGCAGTTGATGCAGCCGTAAGTCCAGAAGTCCAGAATGACGATCTTTCCCGCCAGATCTCCTGCGGTCAACGGTCGCTCGACGTTCAGCCACTCCAGGCCTTCTGGAAAAGCCAGAGCTGGCGCACCCCGCGGTGAGGTTTGTGCCGATGACGATAAGAGCAAGGCACAGAGACAGATCAGCAGCGAGTACGTCCGGCGGTGGGAAGGATGCCCGTTTCGCTCATTCATCATTCGAATTCATCAATATCGCGTCCCTAAGGCGCAAGAGTAGCCTACCTCAAAGGTTGGCCCGTTAAGATTGGAGGTCAGAAGCCGATCGGCCATAACCGCCCGCCGAGACTCGATCTGCGGCCGGAGGCCGGAGCTCTTGCAGGCCACCGCTTCAATCCAGCATCTGGTACAGAGTTCTGTGATGATCTGTCCTGAGACAGACCCAGCAGAGACACGCGGCTTGTGCGCCGGTAGCGGGGGCGTGAAACTCTGCACCGCACGCAGGGCAACGCCGCTCTTGTAACGGAATTCGAGTCTCCTGCTCCCGGTCCATGGGATTGACACGGACCGCATCCCGCTCACAGACGTCGGTACAAATGCCGCAACCGCTGCATCGTTCGGCGTGAATCAAGAAAAGGAGGTCATCCGGCGCCTCCGCATGCAGCTCGATCGCCTGTTGCGGACACAGCCGCGCACAGGCGTCACAACCGACGCAGAGCCCGGGGTCGATTCGAGGCACGTAGGGGAACAGGGAATCGGCGTCACCGCTTTCGAGCAACATACCCGGAGGCACGAAGGCTCCGATCACGTCCTCAATCGCCGCCGCCACCCGTTCCTTCGGGAGCTTGACGGAATTGCGGAAGAAGGCACGGCGATCCAGGGGCCGGGAAGCAGAAAGCTCGCGAACACGGCGAAACGTCTTGTCCCAGGCATCCGCCTCAAGATTCCGGTGCTTGAGCGGCTTCAGCCCGCGGGACGCCAGCAGGCGGTTGGCCTCATCCAGACGCTGCGTCAAACGCTTTGCCCCGCCCCTGTTACAGCCTTCACAGTCACCGCGGCTGGTAACGAGAAAGCTTGCGCCATCGCGGCGAAGCTGCAGCAGGTCCGACATCCCCAGGGTATGCAGGCAGGGCATCAAGCCATCGTTTCCGGTCCTTACGCCCGCGTGCTCACAGGCCGCAAAGGCGGCACCGCCCTGGTCGGTCGTCTTCAGTGACGCAGAGAACCGCCCTTCGATGGCCCCTTGCGGACAGGCAGGCACACAGAGGTCGCAGCCGTCGCATCTGTCCCTATCGATACCCAGCAGCTCGTCGTCGATAACCCAGGCATCCCTGGGACAAGCATCCACGCAGGCCCGGCAGGAGGCCGTTTCCATGAGCGCATGGACACAGCGCTCGCCGATGACCTCGGGGAGCCTTGGATCGTTTGGGGCTGAGGCCAGCAGCTCACGCCACATGGCTACCAGGAGGGAGCAGTACCCGGCACGTAGGGTCCGGGGAGATCCACCGCGACGGAATCCTTGGGCCGCATGCGCTCGTCGATCTCCTCTCTAGAGGGGATGGGCTCACCCGTGGCGGCGGCCAACAGCTCCCTGAGCTCGGATAAATAGGCGGCAGTCAGTTGCACCAGCCCGGCGTAGAGGTACGTTTGGCAACGATTGCTCACGCGTTCGGCGAATTCATGAATCCAGCGCAGCAGGTGCTCATCCAGAAAACGAGCCACATCGGACAAAGCGGCATTACCCGCATCCGAAGCCATCATGTGCGCCGCAAAGCGAAGCTGATTGACCAGGTGATCGTCGGTGCGCTTGCGCCAATCTTCGACCTGAAGTCCGAAGCGTCCGTACCATCGGCGCACCTGGAACATGGGCTCCTGCATGGTAAGGCCCTCCGGGTCCAGCCACACGGACTCGCAGGGAAAGGCCTGGAGGCTGTTGTTCAGATAGATATCGGCATACTCGGCGGCGAGGATGTCGAGCGTTTGGTCGGTAAGCTCCTCGGGCAGGTCGATCAATCCTTGCCGGAGCAGGCCCATGGCCTCCTGGCCCGCTTCGCTCACAAGCATGAGCGCGAGGAAGTCCTCGCGGCAGTCCTGCCTCAGGGCCCGCACAAGCCCCTGGTCCAGCTCCTTGTCCTGCAGCAGCGCCAACGAGAGAAGGTCACCCGCCGCTGCGCTGCGGAAACGCAACAGGGGGGCCGCCCCCCCCTTATCCTGATCCGGGACCGGGTCCATCATTCGACCTTACCCTTGCTGTGGGGCACGAACACGATGGACGGATTGGTCAGCTCGGGATTGGCGAAATTCTTGACCGCGCGTACCGGTGTCTCCTGCGGACCGATTGCCTTGGTCTCGTACTGATTCTCCCGCAGCTTGTCGATGGGGCCTACATCCAGCACCCGCATCATGCAGGCCATCACGCAGTAGGGCTTGCGCCCGGCCTCGATCTCATCCACGCACAGGTTGCACTTGGAGACGATGTTCTGCTCCGGGATGAATTGGGGCGCACCATAGGGACAGGTTGCCTCGCAACGGCGGCAACCGATGCACAGGGTCGAATCGATATCGACGATTCCGTTGTCCTGGCGCTTCCAGATCGCGCCCGTCGGACAGGCCGGCAAGCAGGCAGGCTCGGCGCAGTGATTGCAGGACGTGTTCACCTTGTAAGCGTAGACGTCGGGGAAGGCTCCTCCCTCAATGTACTGTACCCGGCGGAAGCGCGGCCCCGGCGGCAGACCGTTCTTGTCCTTACAGGCCATCTCACAGGCACGACAACCGATACAGTCCACGTTGTTGTGCACGAACCCAAGCTGCATGTCGGGCACGACGGGCTTGTAGACTGTGAGCTTCCGGCGCTTAACGGCCTCTTTGATCTTTGCTTTGTCTTTTTTTTCAGCCATGGATTGATCCTCCGAACCTGTCACAAATCACGCCGGAAGACGTGGGAGCGGGATGTCCCGAGCTTGTCCCATCCGGGCCGATGCTCAAGGTCCGTCTTGCGGATGTTGCACAAGATCGTGTTGTAGGCGAACGCCCCTGCGGGACTGGGCTCGTCCAGGGTCAACATGTCGGGATTGCCGGATCGGTCTACGCCGTTCTCGTCCAGATCCAGCCAGGCACCCTCGTGAAGCACCGCAACCCCGGGCATCACCCGTTCGGTGACGTACACTGGAACCACCACCTTGCCGCGGTCGTTCCACACCTCCACCGTATCGCCGGTCTTGATACCCAACGTCTTGGCATCGGAGGCGTTGACCGTTACCTCCTGCTCGTAAGTCTCACGCAGCCAGGAGCAGTTGTTGAAGATCGAATGGGTGCGCCAGCGCGGGTGCGGTGTCACCAGATGGAACGGATACTTGTATACCTTCGGGCTGATGAGGGACTCCCATGGCTCGATCCATTTCGGAATCGAGGGCACGTGGTAACCGTAGCGGGTTCGGGTCCAATCCACCGTCTGTGCCAGGGGCGTGCACAGGATCTCGATTTTGCCCGATGGCGTCTTGAACGGCGTTCCCTGCTCGATCTGCTCGCGGAAAGCCACGTGGGGCTCGTCATAGACGAACTTGTACACACCCTTCGCCTTGAACTCATCCCAAGGCATGTCTACATTCTGGTGATGTTTGACTTGGTGGTCCCACCAGTGGTGTAGATAGGCCTCGTCCACCGAGTCCGGATTGAGCCAGTAGCTGCGGTCCGCACGGGGATTAAAGTTCTTGCCGAACGTGTCTCCAACGCCGGTCTTGTGGCCCAAGCGATAGGCGAGCTCGGTAAAAATCTGGAAATCGGTCTTGGACTCGCCCATAGGCTCGATGACCTTCGGGCGGTGGATGTAGTAATGCCCTTTGTACCAGGGCAATGCGACGTCGTGGCGCTCGAAATGGGTCGAGACGGGTAGCAGCACATCGGCGTACAGGCCCGACGGCGTAATAGTGGAGTCCATGCACACCACCAGCTCGAGCTTGTCGATGGCCTGGATTTCTTTATTGATGTTGGTGAGCTGATTGAACCAATCGGAGCCCTGCCAGAAGATGCCCTTGATGTTGGGGATCACGCCGTCCAATTGATCGTCGCGCGGCCAGAGCCCTGCCTCCTCGCGGGTGACGTTCGGGTAGTTGAGCACGATGTGCGCCCAGCGGTCCGACTTGATAGAGGCAAACCAGATGTTCGCATATTGGTCGTAGGGATAGGCTACGGCCTCGGAGTGCCAGCCCTTGCCGACACCCTCCGCACAACCACCGAGCTTGCCGATGTTGCCCGTCATAGCCTGGACCGCGGCCGCCATGCGATTGTACTGCTCGCCGTAAGCGTTGCGGCCCGGTGCCCAGGAGGCCTTGAGCGCGGCAGGCTTGGTGCGGGCGTACATGTCGGCGAGCTTCGCTATATCCGCCGCCGAAACGCCGCAGATCCGCTCCGCCCATTCCGGCGATTTCGGCGTTCCGTCCGAAGTGCCCAGGATGTAGTCCTTGAAGCTCTCATTTCCGTTGGGCGAATTCGGGGCCCAATCCGGCATGGTCCCCGCGTCCATCCCCTGACAAAACTTGTCGATGAACTCCTGGTCCTGCAGATTATTGGCGAAGATAAAGTGGGCCATTCCAGCCAGCATGGCGGCGTCCGTGTTGGGACGGACCGGGATCCACCAGGCGTCGTAGGTTGCGGCGGAGTCCGTGTACTGGGGATCAATCAGAACGAACTTGCAACCCCGCTGCTTGGCCAAACGCATGTAATAGAAGGTGTTGCCTCCATGGAAGGTGTAGGCCGGATTCCAGCCCCACATGATGATCAGCTTGGCGTGCGCAAAGGCGTCGTCCTCATTGCCGTCCACCGTGGTACCGAAGGTCCAGAGGGAGCTGGTGGTCGTACCCTGGTAAGAGGGGACTGACCAAGAGCTGGTGCGGCACCCGAACATCCCCAGGAATCGGGCCAACAGACCCTCGATCTGATCGGATTTGTGCAAAACGCCGTAGGAGGCGCCGGCGTAGCTCTGGTCGAGCAGGGCCGTGGAGCCATATTTGTTCTTGATGTCGATCATCTTGTTGGCGACGTGGTTCAGCGCCTCGTCCCAGCTGATGCGCTTGAACTTACCCTCGCCCCGTTTACCGACCCTTCCCATCGGGTAGAGCAGCCGTTCGGCGGAATAAAGCCGTTGCCGGTAGGACCGTCCGCGCAGACAGCCGCGCAGCTGGGGCTCTGCCTCCGTGTCCTTGCCGAACTCGCCGTTCTCTTGGTATCGCCCGTCGTCCGTGGACAGACGAACGATCACGTCGCCCTTCTTGTGGGCGACCAGCATATGCCGGGAGCCGCAGTTATGGGCGCAGCTGGTGACGACCGTCTCCAGGTCGTCGTCCCGCGGATAAGGCTCATAGGCAAAAGCCTTGGCGTCCTTCGTCTTGACCAGTCCGCCCGAACCGATGGCCGCCGCGCCAGCCGCGGTCGACTTCAGAAACGACCGCCGCGTGACATTCAGACGGGAGTCGAGAAACGAGAAATCTTTTTGCTCTTTCATCAATGACTGCCCCCTACTCGGCAGGTTGCTTTTCCGTTTTCGGCTTGGAAACCCCGACCAGGAATCGGGCTTCGGACGCGGCTGGACGGTCCTTGGCCCAATCGGGCACGGCCTCGACCATCCCGGGCCATGCGTGACGGGGATAGGGAAAGCCGATCCGATACCAGGCGCGGCCGCCATGACAGCCGTAGCAGACATCCGCGTCTTCTTTTGCAAGCGCCTCTATGGCGTCTGGCTTCAGATAATTGACCTGATGCCTGTTGGTCCGGAACGTGACGTGGCAAAGCAGGCAATTGTCCTGGAAGGCTGCCCCGAATTCAGGCCAAGGCCCGGGGACGCCCATGTTTTGATAGGAAAACTGTCCGTGACACATCAAGCAGGTGTTCGGATCAACATGTTTGCGCTGCGTCAGGCTCGCGTCACCACCGGCGTGAGACATGGCTGTCTCCTCTCGGGGATCGTTGCCTTGATGGCAGGTGTTGCATTTCATGTCCATCACCTGGTTTGCGTATTCGGTAACCAAGTGGCGCCGGTGCATGGTTTCCTGCTCGCCCTGATAGGTACCCAGCGTTTGATACCAGGCCAGCGCCTGCGCGGCTGTGACGCCTGCGGGAGAAGTCTCCGAAACGCGGCGCTCGAGGATTTCTTTGTGGCACTCGAGGCACTGCTCGTTCGTCGCCTCGTCAATGGCTGGCTTGAAATGCAGGGGATGCCACCGGGCGTCCTGATAGCTAAGCTCGCTCGCGGCTTGGGCGTTGGAGACTACCGCCCCCCAGACCGGAATTAAAATCAGTGCGAAAAGGCTGGTTCTTGTCATGAAAAGAGGCTCCTCTCTCTGTCTGCTCCGGCCTGTTGGACATCATTTTTGCGCCAGAAAAGCAGCACTTCCATGTGCTGGAGCAATGTTTAATCGTTTTTGTCGTTAGGACAAATCTTTTACTTGGAAGGCGGATTCCAACTGGACATACCGCCCATGCCCATACCAGACATGCCACCCATGCCCATGCCGGACATGCCGCCCATACCTCCCATTCCAGACATGCCGCTCATGCCACCCATGCCCATGCCGGACATACCGGACATGCCACCAGCCGGGTAGAAGTAGATCTGACCCTCAGGCGTGATTTTGAAGTAGCCGGACGTGCCGCCCATGCCCATGCCGGACATGCCGCTCATGCCTCCCATTCCAGACATGCCGCCCATGCCCATGCCGGACATGCCGCCCATACCTCCCATTCCAGACATGCCGCCCATACCGCCCATGCCGGACATGCCGCCCATACCTCCCATTCCAGACATGCCGCCCATGCCCATCCCGGACATGCCGCATGCCGCCCATGCCGTCGGACATGCCGCCCATGCCGCCCATCCCGGACATACCGCCCATCCCGGACGGACGGCCCATCCCGGACATCTGACCATCAGGCGTGATGTTGCCACCCATGCCCGTTAGCCATCTGACCCATGCCGGACATGCCGCCCATACCTCCCATACCGGACATGCCACCCATGCCCATGCCCATGCCGGACATGCCGCCCATACCTCCCATGCCGGACATGCCACCCATGCCCATGCCGGACATGCCGCCCATCCCGGGCATACCGCCCATCCCGGACATGCCGCCCATGCCCATGCCGGACATGCCGCCCATACCTCCCATGCCGGACATGCCGCCCATGCCCATGCCGGACATGCCGCCCATGCCCATGCCGGACATGCCGCCCATACCGCCCATGCCATGCCGCCCATGCCCATGCCGGACATGCCGCCCATGCCGGACATGCCGCCCATCCCGGACATGCCGCCCATGCCGCCCATGCCGCCCATGCCGGACATGCCGCCCATCCCGGACATGCCACCCATGCCGGACATACCGCCCATGCCTCCCATGCCGGACATGCCACCCATGCCCATGCCGGACATGCCGCCCATGCCCATGCCCATGCCGCCCATGCCGCTCATGCCACCCATGCCGCCCATTCCGGACATGCCGCCCATGCCCATTCCGGACATGCCGCCCATGCCGCCCATGCCCATTCCGGACATGCCGCCCATGCCGCCCATGCCGGACATACCGCCCATGCCCATCCGGACATGCCATGCCCATGCCGGACATGCCGCCCATGCCACCCATTCCGCCCATGCCGGACATGCCGCCCATGCCCATGCCGGACATACCGCCCATGCCCATGCCGGACATGCCGCCCATGCCACCCATGCCGGACATGCCACCCATGCCTCCCATTCCGGACATGCCACCCATGCCCATGCCGGACATACCAGCAGCCGCCGCGCCGCTTCCGGCCAGCGTTAAGCTGACAACCGCAGCGACGGCAGCTTTCTTAAACCTCATCGTATTCGTCTTCATTCAGTCATCCTCCACGTGGATCTCAAATACTCGGGTTGGCCAGAATCGGATCATTGGCCATACCACCCGCGAATGTCATAACGGCCAGGCATTCCCGGATGGTTGAACGGGGTGTACCAGTTTCCCTGATTCTCAAGGAATCTGAGGCTGTTCGGATATGGCTGGCTTACACCGGTCAGCGCCTGTTGGTACCAATCCGGCTTCCGCTGCACATCCAGGATCACTGGCGCCCCCTGCGGCCGTTGGGACGGCTGAGTGCCGGCAATCGGGAACCCGCCCTCGGCAGAAACCATGCACCCCCATCCAGACAGGGTAACGCCGACAAGCGCGGCCACTATCAAGGTCTTGGCTCTCATTTGGATAACCTCCATTCGGAAAACGCGTGAACAGCCCTGCCTGACGTCGCCTTCCGTTCTCCGGATAGAACAGCAGTCGACAGCAACCGCCTACTAGAACCGCCTAGCACCTAGTAGAGCAAGCACAGATCGAGCCAGCATATAGAGAAGCGTCTCTTCTACCTGTTTTTACTTCCAATTTTCCTGAATCACCAACTGTTAAACTGAGGAAAAGCAGCCGCGCCAGCCTGACGAATTGTCACGAGCCGGGACCTTCAAGCCTCTGCGGCGGCATACCCGGCCGGGTGCCTGTCCTGGACGAGCGGATTAGCACTCAGCAAGCTATTTGCAGATATTCATAGAGTTAACCGAACAAGCTGGTCGGTGTTCACGGAAATGGTAGGAGGAAACGCGAGACGCGGACGCTTACCTGCCAGGCTGTCATAGGGGGAATCCTCGGCAAAAACTCCCCCCTCTTGTTGAATGCTCGACCGTTCGCCCCCCCTGCAGCAGGCAAGGCCCGCAGCCGGCACCACAGACTGCCAAATTGGCAGTACAAGCGAGCGGGGCTCGGATAACATCCATAGTAAGTATTTAGCCCCGCCGCTAAACAGACATACAGAAGACTCAAGAGCCGACCCGCATCAGATGTCGGAGCATCCCATGCAGTGGATCGATAAAGGCCTGAACCGAAAGTTCGCCGTTGGCACCGCGGCGGGACTGCTCGTCAGCTCCCTCGCCTTTCTCGTACTGTTCGTCAGCCTGTACCGCACCCAGCTTGAGCAGGAGCGTTCCGACGCCGCCGCCCAAGTCACACGCCTGCTCCAGACTTCCCTGGAGAACGCAATGCTCAAGCGCGACCTCGAAGGCTTACGGGACATCGTGAACCGCCTCGGAGCCGAACCCGGCATACTCGATGTCGCAATTTCAAACTCGAAGGGCGAGGTTCATTTCGCAAGCCACCCAGATGACTTGGGCAAACAGATGCCAGTGGGCGGTGATCTGTTAGACCAGCCCACCACCCTGCTCATGGCCGACGCTACGGACCGCCCCGTTCTGCGCAGCATCATCCCCGTCCACAACAAGCCTCCCTGTCAGGAATGCCACGGCCCTATGGACCAGAACCCGATCAACGGCGTGCTGTTTGTGGATTTCGATGGAGGTCCCCTGCAGCATCAGGCGCGCACGACGACCCTGTTGCTCATGAGTGCGGGCGCGCTCATTGTTCTCATCAACCTCGCCGGGGGTTGGTGGTTCATTCACCGGTTCGTGATTCGGCCCGTGCAGCACCTGTCCAACGCGAGTCTACGCCTTTCCGAGGGTGACCTCGGCGCACGCACCGCTCTAACGGGAAGTGACGAGCTCGCCGTCCTGGGCCGGACATTCAACCAGATGGCGGCAAGCCTGCAGGATAAGATTGCCGAGCTGCAAGACAAGGAGAAATTCCTGCAGCAACTCATCGACGCCATCCCCGACGGCATTCGCGTCATCGATGCCGACTACAGAGTCCTGCTGTCGAACGCTACCTACCGGGGCCAGATCGGACTCGATGCGGACGGGGACCTTCCGGATCGCTGCTACGCGGCGACTCACGCCCGATCGAATCCCTGCCCTCAAACCCTGATCACCTGCCCGTTGAAGGAGATCCAAAGGACCGGTGAGCCTCTACGAGCGGTACACCGCCACCAGCGATTGGACGGCGGCACGCTGGACGTGGAGCTGTACGCGGCGCCGATGCGCGTGACTCAAAAGGGACAGGAGCAATTGCTCGTCATCGAGTCGATCCGTGATCTTGCACAGGAAGTGAAGTTCTCCCACGAGCAGAAGCTCTCGGAGCTCGGCCGGCTCGCCGCTGGAGTGGCCCATGAGATCCACAACCCCCTGGCTGCGGTCCGGATGGCCCTGCACGCAGCCGAGCAGGCCAACGCGGCCGAGCAGCCGAACTGCGCCCAAGTGTCCGAATACCTTGCGCTGGTGGACCAGGAAGTGGAGAAATGCAGCCAGATAACGGAGCGACTGCTAAAGCTCAGCATCCCGCCTCCGGAGCAGCAGGAGCTCGTGGACATCGACCGGGTCGCGGACGAGACCCTGAAGCTGTTGCGCTGGGAGGCTGAGACCCGTTCCGTAAGCATCCGCCTGTGTACTGAAGACGCGCCGCTGCGTATCCTTGCCACCGACAGTGATGTCCGGATGGTGACCCTGAACCTCGCCCAGAACGCCTGTCACGCGATGCCGAGGGGTGGCACCCTGACGGTCCGCTGCCAGCGCGCGGACGGCAGGATTAGAATCATCTTCGACGACACCGGCGTCGGAATCGACCCGAGGGACCGCGCCAGGGTGTTCGAGCCCTTCTTCAGCCGCAGAGCCGATGGTATCCGCGGAACGGGGCTGGGGCTCTCGATCACCAAGAACATCGTCGAGAACCATCAGGGAACCATCTCGGTGGACGGCGAGCAAGGACACGGAAGCCGGGTTACCGTCAGCTTCCCTGACGCGGACCTGGAGATTTGAAGCGTGGGTGAAATGAAAAAACAGATCCTGATCATCGAAGACGATGCGGTTCTCAACCGATTGATCGTCAAGCAGCTCGACGACCAAGGTTACGACGTGACAGGTGTAAAGACTTGGCGGGACGCCGATGAGTTTCTGACCAGCCAAGAGCCTCATTTGGTCATCATGGACGTCAGGCTTCCCGACGGCGACAGCCTTGAACGCCTCCCCGACCTAGTCAAGGCGCAACCGGTGGTGGTGCTGACCGCCTACGGATCGGTGCGCGATGCGGTAGCGGCCATGAAAGCGGGAGCCTTCGAGTATCTTCTCAAGCCCGCAAGCCCCGAAGAGCTGTTGCTGGTTGTCCAACGCGCCTTGGACGATGCGGCCTTGCGCAGTGACCACAAATTCTGCCGCCAACGGCTGCAGGCAAAAGAGGGTACGGGGCGCTTCATGATCGGCGTAAGCGCCCCCTTGCTGCGGGTCAAGGAGACGATCTCGGCGGTCGCGCCGACGGACATCACCGTGTTGATCCAGGGCGAGAGTGGCACGGGAAAGGAACTGGTCGCGCGGGCGATCCACGAGAGCAGCGGGCGCGCCAAGCGCAACTTCGTCGCCGTGGACTGCTGCACCCTGCAGGAGAAGCTGTTCGAGTCCGAGCTGTTCGGTCACGAAAAGGGGGCCTTCACCAGCGCGGACAAGCAGAAACGGGGACTGATCGAGGGCGCCGAAGGCGGCACCCTTTTTCTGGACGAGATCGGCGAGATCGACCCCACCATTCAGTCCAAGCTTTTACGAATGCTTGAGACCGGCATTTTCCGCCGTCTCGGCGGCACCAAGGACCTACAGGCCAACATCCGGGCAGTAGCCGCCACCAATCGGAATCTGGAGGCCCTGAGCAAGAGCGGCGAGTTCCGCTCGGACCTCTACTACCGCTTGAGCGCCTTCGTCATCGACACGCCACCTTTGCGCGAGCGGCGGGACGACATCCCCTACCTTGCGACGCACTTCATTCAGAACCACAACTTCTCGCGCCGGATCAACAAACGCATCTCCAATGAGGCGATCCGGCGGCTTACCTCCTACGACTGGCCCGGCAACGTGCGCGAGCTAAAGAACGTAGTGGAAAGGGCCATAATCTTGTCTCGGGACACCAGCACCATTCGCCCCGAGCACCTGGCGTCCGGCACCAACGGAAACCGCAGTAACATAAAGGTTAAGATGAGCTTCGACCACGACCCCACGCTGGAGGAACTCCAGGCGGAATACCTGCGCATGCAGCTGGGCAAGTTCTCCGGCCACCGGGCCAAGGTCGCGGAGGTGCTCGACGTCAGTGAGCGCAATATCTACCGGCTCATCCGCCGCTACGGACTCTCGGAGGCATCCTGATCGGCGATCCATTTTTGGAAATAGACAAGTCAAACCACAACAGAAGAGGAGGCAATCGATGACCGCAACCCAAATGACCAAACTGTCGGCGAGCCTGTCCGCCGTCGCTCTCGCACTGGGGCTGGGCCACCCCTCGCTCGCAGAGGATGCACAGCAGGAAGCGGCGCACGCCGCCGCACCCGCGGAGCAGCCTGCTGCAACTACTACGGCTCCGGCCCAGCATCCGGGCCAAGCCGCCCGCGAGGCGATGGAGGAACGGCGGGCTGCCCACTTGGCGGAGCTGGAAAAGCGCCACGAGGAGTTGCGGGAGCAGGCGGCAATCTACGACTTCGAGATGCCGCCGGCCCCGCCCTGGACAGAGAGCCCCCAGTGGCTGAGCTTTGAGGAGATGCAGGAGCGGATGAAGGCCCGAGGGATTGAGATACAGGCGCCCCCATCCGATGCGGCACCTACGCCGCCGCCCGTTCCCGCACCGCCTATGGCGATGGGGGACCCCGAAGAGCAAAAACGCATCTTCGACACCATCGGGAATATGACACCCGAGCAGCAGAAGGCCTGCTTCGCCCTATCGCGCTGGCATACGCCCCGTATTCCGCGCCGGATGCCGCCGGGCTTTAACCCGCCGCGGATGCCTCAGTATCCGCCAGGCTATGCCCCGCAGAGCAGACAGCCCCATCCGGGGATGATGCCTCCGCGGTAGTCTGCTGAGCACAAACCCGTCGCTCTGCCCGCAGGATGCGCTTGGGAATCACCCTTTTTCTGCCACGAAGAGCACGAAGGATACGAAGACGTTCGCGAAATCTTTCGTGCTCTTCGTGCCTGTTGTGGTCCATTTCCTTCCGTAGACTCCCATGAAACATGAGAGCAACCCATTGAATTCTGTAAGATCCGTTCGATTGCCTCCCGCCCGACAACGGACGGCCAACCGACGGCGCGGAATCTCCAGGTTCACTGTGCCAAGGGCGCCTTTCATCGGCCCATCTAGTTGCTACTTCTCACGCTTACCAATGAAATCCAGGGCCTTGTCGATACGGCGCAGAGTTGCTTCCTTTCCCACCAGCCGGAGGGTCACGTCGATACCTGGCGAGGCGGCGCGGCCCACCACCGCCACGCGCAGGGGCTGGGCCACCTTGCCCATCTTGGTATCCAGTTCCTGTGCGACCCGCTCCACCGTGTGCTCCAGGGTCGCCGGCTCCCAGTCCTCCAGGGCTAGCATGTCGAGCTGATCGCGGAGCTTCACCAACGCGTCCTTCGCCGCCGGGCGCAGGTGCTTCTTGGCCGCTGCCTCGTCGTAGTCCTCGAAGTCCCGGTAGACGAAGGCGCTGATCGCCGCCAGCTCCACGAGGGTCTTGGCCCGCGCCTGCTGCGCCCGTACCACGTCCACCAGATCCGGCCCGGTGGCGGGGTCTATACCCAAGCGGCCCAGGTGGGGACTGAGCAGGTGCGCGATGCGCTTCGGATCGCCGTGCTGTATGTAGTGCTGATTGAGCCAATCCAGCTTTTCGGTGTTGAAGCTGGAGGCGGCCTTGTTGACTTGGTCGATATCGAAAAGCTCCACCATCTCGTCCAGGGAGAATATCTCCTGGTCACCGTGGGACCAGCCCAGGCGCACCAGGTAGTTCAGCAGCGCCTCGGGCAAGTAGCCCTGCCCCCGGTACGCAATGACGCTTACCGCACCGTGTCGCTTGGACAGTCGTGCCCCGCCGTCCCCCAGGATCATAGGTACGTGGGCGTACTGCGGGGGCTCCTGGCCGAGGGCACGCAGGATATTCACCTGGCGCGGGGTGTTGTTGACGTGATCGTCACCGCGGATGACGTGCGTGATCCCCATGTCCCAGTCGTCAACGACAACGGTCAGGTTGTAGGTGGGGGAACCGTCGCTGCGGCGGATGATGAGGTCGTCCAGCTCCTCGTTGCTGAAGACCACCCGGCCGCGAACCAAGTCGTCCACCACCACGTCCCCGTCATCCGGATTGAGGAAGCGGACCACGTGCGGCACCTCGGGATCGATCTCTCGGTGGCGGCAGTGGCCGTCGTAGCGTGGCTTATCCTTTTTCGCCATCTGCTCCTCGCGCAGGGTTTCCAGCCGCTCCCTGGAGCAGTCGCAGCGGTAAGCCAGCCCCTTGTCCATCAAGTCATCGATGACCTGGTTGTAGCGGTCGAAGCGCTTAGTCTGGTAAAAGGGCCCCTCGTCGTACTCAAGTCCCAGCCAGGTCATGCCCTCCAGGATCGCGTTCACCGATTCGGCAGTGGAGCGCTCCAGGTCCGTGTCCTCGATGCGAAGGACAAAGGTCCCGCCGTGCTTGCGTGCGAAGAGATAGGAGAAGAGCGCCGTACGTGCTCCCCCCACGTGCAAATAACCGGTGGGCGAAGGGGCGAATCTGGTGCGGACAGTCATGGCAGGTCGAATATCAGGGCGGTGATAAACAAGGCCAGCGATTCTAACAGAGGGCGAACCGCGGCGGCATACTGTAAGCGCATCGGTCGCCGAGGAGCTCGCCCGGCGTATCCCGGACTTACGCGTGACCCTGCAGGGAGACATGGATCCCCTGTTCGTGAAACGCCGGCTGCCTTCTTGCGGTCAACAGATTCGTGAAGCCGCAGATCCGGGGCTCCTGATGGACGGTCCACTTGTGCCCCGCTGGGAGCAGAGCCTCGCCCTGTACGAGCGATTCGAGGCGGGGTATGACCAGCGTCTAAAGCGCCAGCTTGAGATCTTTGCGTGCCATCGGCCGGATCCGCAAACGCGAAAGATTCGGTTCGCGTCCCCCATCGCATCCTACTTTCTCTTTTCGTTTCGGTCTTTACGCCTTGATGCGTTGGCGGGCGTTTTCTTCGGCCCGGAGCTCCCGGATCTGCGCGAAGCGGCCTTCTCCCATGGCCTTGAGGGAGGCTCGTCCTCCTCGCACCGGCGCTCGGGCCTCCGCTGCTTGTTCTCCCCCGGGCCGTGCTTGATCGGCTGTCGCTTCTCCATCCCAGCCAGCTCCAGCAACCCGCGCAGCTCCTCTTCAGTAAGGTCCCTCCAGTGGCCAACAAAAACCCGCGGGCCCAGGATGACGTTGCCGAATCGCACACGCTTGAGCCGGCTCACTCGGCAACCGGCAGCCTCCCACAGACGCCGAACCTCCCGGTTGCGACCCTCGCGCAACAAAACATGGAACCATCGATTCGCTCCATCGCCCCCGGACTCGACGATCTCCTCGAAGCGCGCCGGGCCATCTTCGAGCTCAACCCCACGGGTGAGAAGCACGAAGGCATCCTCCCGTACCTCGCCCAGGATACGCACGGCGTATTCCCGCTCGACCTCTCGGGAGGGGTGCATGAGCCTGTTTGCCAGCTCACCATCGTTGGTCAGCAAAAGCAGACCCGCGGTGTTGATGTCCAACCGGCCGACGGCAATCCAGCGGCCGCCCTTGAGACGTGGCAGGCGGCTGAATACGGTGCGCCGACCCTCGGGGTCGTGGCGGGTCACCAACTCCCCTTCCGGCTTGTTGTAGGCGATGACGCGGAGCTCGCGCATACGCGCCGGCCCGCGCTTGACCTCCTTGCCATCGACCCGCACGTGATCCGCCGAGGTGATCCGATCTCCCAGCTTCGCCTGCTTGCCATTGATGCGCACCCGGCCGTCCCGAATCCAGCCCTCGATCTCGCGGCGTGAGCCGAAACCGGCATCCGCCAGCGCCTTCTGCAACCGAATAGCTTCCGGAGTCGAGCCGGACGGGGACGATGGGCGTTTGGTGCGCAACGGTAGATGTCCTCAGGGGTTAGCCGCAGAGAGCGGGATCGCGTCTGGAATTGCCGACGGCGCGGTTGCGGGAGCGGCGCCGCAGAACACTGGTGATCTGCGGCGACATTCCCCAAGCTATTCTATCCTCCCCGACAGGCGGTCCGCACATTGGACCCTACAACATGAAACGGCTCTCGGTAGGGTTCGCTGTGCGGACCGCTCTCGACAAGGGTCTCAGGGTTTTCGCTGTTGTGCACTAGTCACCGCAACGCTCCTCTTCGGCGTCGACCCCATCCTCGGACCCGGCGTCCGGGCCCTCGGGCGCGGGAAACAAAGCCGGAATCTCGATGAGCGCTTCGGCCGGGTCCTCGGGTTCCCCGAGGTCCAGGTCATCGCCGAGAAACTCGGGGTCACGGATCTCCGCCAGCGTGGGCAGATCGTTCAGGGAGCGCAGCCCGAAATAGTCCAAAAACTTGCGGGTGGTGGCGTACAGGGCCGGCCTGCCGGGGACGTCCCGGTGGCCGACGACGCGAATCCATTCGCGCTCGGTCAGCGTCTTGACGATGTTGGTGCTGACCGCAACACCGCGGATGTCCTCGATCTCGCCGCGGGTGATGGGTTGACGGTAGGCGACCAGGGCCAGGGTCTCCAGCAGGGCACGAGAATAGCGGGCCGGCTTCTCTTCCCACAGCCGGGCCACCCAGGGCGCCGTCTCCTTTCGCACCTGCACCCGGTAACCGCCCGCCACCTGAGCCAGCTCGATGCCACGACCCTGATAGTCACGCTCCAAGGACGAGAGGGCGTCCAACACCTCATCCCGGCTCGGCCGTTCCTCGTCGGGGAAGAGACCGAGCAGGTGATCCAGCGTCAGTGGACCGCCAGCCGCCATCAGGGCCCCCTCGACGATCTGCTTCAGCGCAGGCGTCCCGCTCACGCCTCATCCCCACGCAGACGCACGTGGATGGGAGCGAAGGGCTCTGACTGCACCAGCTCGATAGAGGCCCCCTTGATGAGCTCAAGCAGGGCCAGGAAGGTGACAACCACACCTGCCCGACCCTCCCGCAGCTCGAACAGGCGAACAAAGGGGACAAAGCCCTTTCCACGCACCCGATCCAGCACGGTGGCCATGCGCTCGCGCAGCGACAGGGACTCCTTCTCGATGCGGTGACTGGTGTAGAGATCCGCCCGCGCCAGCACGTCACGCAGTGCCAGCAGCACCTCGCGCAGGTCCACCGTTGGAGGCAGCCGGCGGACGTGTCCGGGTGGAACCTCGGTCTGAGCAGGAAAGACGTCGCGCTCCAGCCGCGGTAATGCGTCCAGGTCGACGGCTGCCTTCTTGAAACGCTCGTATTCCTGCAACCGGCGCACCAGCTCTGCCCGCGGGTCATCCTCGTCCTCGTGCTCGGTGGGCCGAGGCAGGAGCATGCGCGACTTGATCTCGGCCAGCATGGCGGCCATGACCAGATACTCCGCCGCCAGATCCAAGCGCAGGTCCTTCATCAGCTCGACGTACTCCATGTACTGCTCGGTGATCTCGGCGATGGGGATATCGAGTATGTCCAGGTTCTGGCGCTTGATGAGGTAGAGCAGCAGGTCCAAAGGGCCCTCGAAGGCATCGAGGAATACCTCCAATGCGTCGGGGGGGATATAGAGGTCCTGGGGCAACGTGAGCATCGGCGCGCCCTGCACTACCGCGAAGGGCATCTCCTGCTGCATGGGCGCCTTTTCACCAAGCTCGGGGGGGCCGGCCTCCGGCGGGTCGGCCTCTGTGCGGGAAGTCTCCCCGGTCAACGGAACACCAGCGACATGGCGTGCCGCACCTCTTCCATGGTCTCACGCGCCACGTCCCGCGCCGCCTCGCAGCCGTCGTTGATGAGGTTGCGCACCATGTCCGGCTGCTGCTCCAGCTCGCGCGCCCGTTCTTGGATGGGGCGCAGCTCTTCGAGCACGGCGTCGATGACCGGCTGCTTGCACTCCAGACAGCCGATGCCCGCGGAGCGACAGCCTTCCCTAGCCCAGGATTTGGTCTCCTCGTCCGCGTAGACCTGGTGGAGCTGCCAAACAGGACACTTATCCGGATCGCCCGGGTCATTTCGGCGCACCCGCTGCGGGTCCGTGGGCATGGTCCGCAGGGATCGCTCGACCTCCTCCGGGTCATCCCGCAGCGCAATGGTGTTGCCGTAGGACTTGGACATCTTCTGTCCGTCGAGGCCGGGCATCTTGGATGCCTTCGCGAGCAACGGCAAGGGCTCCGGGAGTATCACCCGTCCCCCGCCTTCCAGGTGACCGTATAGGCGCTCGCGGTCCGACATGGTGATGTTTCCTTGGCTCTCGACCAGGGCTTGGGCCACTTCCAGTGCCTCCTGATTGCCCTTCTCCCTGTAGGCCTTGCGCAGCTTGCTGAAGAGCTTCGCGTTCTTCTTGCCCATCTTTTTCCGGGCCTGCTCGGCCTTCTCCTCGAAGCCCGGCTCCCGGCCGTAGATGTGGTTGAAGCGGCGGGCGATCTCACGGGTGAGCTCCACGTGCGCCACCTGGTCCTCCCCCACCGGAACCTGACCGGCCTTGTACATGAGAATATCGGCGCTCTGCAGCAACGGATAGCCCAGGAAGCCGTAGGTCGCCAGGTCCTTCTCCCTGAGCTTTTCCTGCTGGTCCTTGTAGCTCGGGACCCGCTCCAGCCAGCCCAGGGGCGTGATCATGGACAACAGCAGGTGCAGCTCGGCGTGCTCCGGGACGCGAGACTGGATGAACATTGTCGCCGAGCCCGGATTGATCCCGGCGGCAAGCCAGTCCACGACCATATCCCAGATACTCTTGGGGATATCCGTCGGGTCATCGTAGTGGGTGGTCAGGGCATGCCAATCGGCGACGAAAAAGAAGCACTCATACTCGTGCTGCAGCTCCAGCCAGTTCTTAAGCACCCCGTGATAGTGGCCCAGGTGCAGTCGTCCGGTGGGCCGCATGCCGGAGAGGACACGATTGTTCGGGGGGGAAGCGGTGTTCAATATGGATCTGCCTAAAGGATTAGCCGAAAAAGATCTCTTTGACGATGTTCGCGCCCGGCATGAGACCGATGGTCCCGCTGATCACCGGCGAAAGCACGGCACCGAGCAGACCGGTGAAGAGAAAAGCCACCAAAATGAATAGGCCATAGGGCTCCAACCTCGAGAAATTCGCGGACCAAGCGGGCGGCAGCAGCGCATTGAGCACGCGACCGCCATCGAGCGGAAGCAAAGGAAACAGGTTCAGGGCCATCAGAATCACGTTGATGAGTACGCCCGCCGCACCCATGTAGACCAACGGGAGAGCAAGCCACTGGGAGGCATCCCAAAGTGAGAGCCCGACCTGCACCACCAAGCCCCAAAGCACGGCCATCACCAGATTCGCGGTGGGACCCGCCAAAGCCACCAGCGCCATGTCGCGGCGGGGATGGTGAAGATTGCGTCCATTGATCGGCACCGGCTTGGCCCAGCCGAAGAGAAAACCAGTCAACAGAAAGGTCGCGATGGGGACGATCAGGGTGCCGACGAGATCCACATGCTTGAGGGGATTGAGCGTTACGCGTCCCAACATCTTCGCCGTACCGTCGCCGAGACGAGCAGCCATCCAACCGTGTGCCGCCTCGTGTACCGTAATGGCAAAGAGCACGGGCAGCGCAATCACGGCCAGCATTTGGATACTGTTCAAGGCATTCATCGCAGCATTATAGCGGTGCGGTCATTATTCCTCGAACAGTGAGGCATCCCCCTTCCCTACCCGCATCACCTCCGGCGCCTCGCCGGTCATATCGACGACCGTTGTCGGCTCCAGGCCGCAAAAACCACCGTCGATGACCAGATCGACCTGCCGGTCCAACAGCGCGCGCATGTCGTAGGGATCCGTCAAGGGCATATCGTCCCGGGGAAGCATCAGGGTCGTGCTCAGGATCGGCTGGTCCAGCTCGCCGAGCAAAGCCAGACAGATGACGTTGTCCGGCACTCGGATGCCGATGGTCTTGCGCTTGGGATGGAGCAGACGCCGCGGCACCTGCTTGGTCGCCTGATGGATGAAGGTATACGCGCCGGGGGTGAGGCTCTTGAGCAGCCGGAATGCCTGATTGTCGATCCGCGCATAGGTAGTGATCTCCGAAAGGTCGCGGCACACCAGGGTGAAGTTGTGCTTGTCCGCCAGTGCGCGGATACGGCGGATACGCTCCATGGCGGACTTCTCGCCGATCTGGCAACCCAGCGCATAGGAAGAGTCGGTGGGATAGACGATCACCCCGCCCTGCAGAACGATTTCCACCGACCGCCGGATGAGCCGGGGTTGCGGATTCTCCGGATGGATCTCGAAAAACTGCGCCATGGGTACTTCGGCCCGGAAGGTTAACGGGACGCGGCCCGGAGCGGGCCTTGCGCCTCCCAATCGGACCAGATCGGCCTGCAGCCTCTTGGCAACGGCGGCAACCGGCCAAGCTCCACCCGGGGATTCTCCGGCCCATGGTAGTCGGAGCCCGCTGAGGCCAGCAGCCCGGACTCCTGAGCGTGACGCGCAAACACCAGGCACTCGTCACGACCGTGGCTGCCCGAAACCACCTCGATCCCGACCCCGCCCTGCTCCTTGAACAGGCCGATCAGCCGCCGCAGCTTGGCAGCGGTAAAGCGGTAACGCGCCGGGTGGGCGATGACCGCCTGCCCGCCGGCATCGCAGATCCATGCAACAGCCTCCTCCAGGCTGGTCCAATCCCCTGCCACATATCCGGGCTTGCCCTTGACCAGAAAATGCTTGAACACATCCCGAACGCTCTGTGCATGCCCCTGACGCACCAAAAAGCGGGCAAAATGAGTGCGCCCGATCATGCGCCCGTTGGAGAAAGCCATGCGCGCCCTCCAGAGCACCCTCGATCCCGCTCTTGGCCAGACGCCGGCTGATCTCTGCGGCCCGCCAGCGCCGGTATTCGGTTAGACCTGCCAAACCGCTGCGCAGCATCTCGTCGGTGCAATCGATCCCGAGCCCGATGATGTGGATTGTCCGCCCTCCCCAGGAGACCGAGATCTCGACGCCGGGGAACAAGGTCACACCGGCGGCATCCGAAGCCCTCTGCGCCTCTTCCAGACCGTCCAGGGTGTCATGATCGGTCAGGGCAAGCACATCGACACCGTTGGCAGCGGCGCGCGCAACCAATTGCGCCGGCGCCAATGTACCGTCGGAGGCCGTCGAGTGGGTGTGGAGGTCGTATGTCAGGGACATCAGGGTATTTTAACCCATTCGACAGGCCAGACCGACGCCGGTGTAGACGCTGATCTCGACGTCAGGCGCAGTTCCCGTGGCACAAGCTCTCCTGGAACAAGCGACCAGCGCTTAGCCGTTAGCGATTTGCTTGGTGATTGACAGGTGGTGGGGTTTAGGGTCGGCTTACCGGCTGGGTATATGAAACCGCGAGGTTTTTTCTCGGACACAGAAGGGCTAACCGCTGTTCGCCGACGGCTAGTTGCGCTGCTCAGCTACCGGTGTGCACACGACACGGGCAGACGGCGGTGGAGCGGGCTGCTAAAATCGCCCGCCTATGCTCCCGCCGGTAGACATCTCCTACATCGACGAAGAGCTCCGCCGGCACTCGGAGGAGCTCACGGAGGCGTTCGAGGACCAAGGCAGCGATGCGGATTCCGACCCGAGTGCACTGCTGCAGGCCCTGAACGATCTCCTCGACGGCCTGCGCTCACGCGAAGAGGATTCCCAGTCTCCTTTGTCGACGGGCGCAGGCACGCCGCTTGGAGTTTTGGACATTCGCTCCCTGGGCGATCACGGAATCGACCTACTGGCCCGTCTGGCGGCCCTGGCCGGACGGCTTCGGATGCCGCATCAGGCGCGCGCGATCGAAGAGCTCGCATTTCCGCTCGCTTGCTGGTTTGCGCAGCGCGAGGGCGAGCTGGGATACCTGGGTCCCGTGGTCAACGGCGCAGCGAGCGTCGCCAACCGCCTGAGTCAGCCCGCCGAGCTGGGTCAGCTCTACGTCCTGCTGACCGAGGTCGTGAACGCGGTAAAGCCGCAGGTCTGGCAAGACACGGCCTCCACGGACCCGACCCGGCCCTGGCGCGTCCTGCTGCTCAACCGCGCCATCGTGGCGACGCGCAGCCATCAGCCGCTGCTCATGGAGGAGGCGTTCGAGTCCCTGATAGAGCACCTGCCGGAGGAGGCACCCGGCTTCTTCCGCGAGGGCATGGAGCAGATGGACGCGCTGAACTACCCGGCGCGGGTTCGGGCCCTGGTGCAACGCTATTACGATCAGTGGTGCGGGCAACGCGTGCTCCACTGAATCTCTTTCAAGAAAGGGACCCGCGCAACGAGCGCCTATCGAGAACCAGCATGAAACTCCTGATCGACTTCTTCCCGGTTCTGCTCTTCTTCGCCGCCTACAAGCTCTACGACATTTACGTAGCCACTGCCGTAGCGATCGCCGCCTCGGTCCTGCAGGTGGGCTGGATCTGGCTCAGGCACCGGCGAACCGAGACCATGCACCTGGTCACCCTCGGCCTGCTCGTCGTCTTCGGGGGACTCACCATCGTTCTACAGGACCGCACCTTCATCATGTGGAAGCCGTCCATCGTCAACTGGCTCTTCGCCGCCGTCTTCCTGGGGAGCCATTTCATCGGTGAACGCCCGATCGTTGAACGCATGATGAGCCACGCGGTCCACTTGCCGAGCCGCACCTGGCGGCGTCTGAACCTCATGTGGACGGCATTCTTCATTTTCTCCGGGCTCGCGAACCTATACGTGGCAAACGGGTTTTTCACGGCGGAGCAGGCACTGATCGCCGCGGCGGGCCAGGCGGAGATCGACCTGGCGAACTGCGCAGGGACCTATTCAGGCGAGCTGCTCGATCTGTGTAAGAGCGCCCAATCCAGCGAGGAAACCTGGGTCAACTTCAAGCTCTTCGGTATGATGGGCCTGACGATCGCCTTCGTCGTCGCCCAGGCCTTCTACCTGGCCCGGCACATCCAGGACCCCGATAATCCAGCGGAGACCGACTAACGTGTATTACGCCATCATCGCCCGTGACAAGGAGGATAGCCTGCGCGCCCGCCTCGAGGCACGCCCGGCTCATTTGGAGCGGCTTCGAGCGCTCCAGGACGCGGGCAGACTGCTGCTGGCCGGCCCGCACCCGGCAATTGACAGCGAAGACCCCGGGGAGGCAGGCTTCACCGGGTCGCTGATCGTGGCCGAGTTCCCCGACCTCGCCTCCACGCAGGCATGGGCAGCAGACGATCCCTACGTGGCCGCGGATGTCTTTGCCGACGTAACCGTCAAACCCTTTCGCAAGGTCTTTCCCGAGTAAAGCCTTTTCCTTAGTTTCGCATTCGATCTAACTCTCTCAGGTTCGAGCACTTACACCACCAAGAGGACACTCTAGAAACATGAACAAGCGTATCTTTCACATCTGGGGCCTCGTCGCACTGATGGCGAGCGGCGGGCTTTTGGCCGAGGACAAGCCTGCAGACAAGGCCGCCGCAGAGACCCCGAGCGGCGACACCACCATCGCTACCGTTAACGGCCAAGACATCTCGCTGGACCTTTTCCGCCGCTTCTTCGCCGATCGTCTGCGCCAAGCCAACGTCCCGAATACTGCAGCCTTTCAGAACCAGGCGTTCAATGAGTTCATCAACATACTGGTGACGGCACAGGACGCGAAGAACGCGGGGTTGGACAAAGAACCGGGCTTCGACACGGCACTGGAGCTGCAGCGCCTTCAGCTGTTATCCAGCGGCGCCATTCAGAACGCAGCCAAGACACGCCAGCCATCCGAGGAGGATCTGAAAAAGGCTTACGATGAACGTTTCGGCAAGGGGGACGGCACCGAGTACAAGGCCCGCCACATACTGGTCAAGACCGAAGACGAGGGCAAGAAGCTGATCGAGGAGCTCAAGGGCGGGGCCGAATTCGCTGAGCTGGCGAAAAGCAAGTCCCTCGGCCCGACGGGTAAGGATGGCGGCGAGCTACCCTGGTTCGGATCCGGCCAGATGGTTCAGCCTTTCACCGATGCGACCGCCGCGCTGAAGCCCGGCGAGCACTCCACCGAGCCGGTTCAGACCCAGTTCGGCTGGCACGTCATCCTGCTGGAAGAGACCAGGGCGAGCGAGCCGCCCCCGCTCGAAGAGGTCAAGGGAGAGCTGACGGCGGCACTGCAGCGCGATACGCTCGCGGCCTATGTCTCCGACCTACGCGAGAAAGCGGACCTGGAGCTCAATCCCGACCTCATCAAGGCCGGTGAGCCGGGCGCGGCAGCACCTGCCGAGCCCGCCCCCGAGGCGAAGTCGGAGTAAGTCCCGGCGCCGCTCCGACCCCGCAGAACGGGTCGGAGCGGCCTCGTTCTCCAGCCCCTCATTCCATTCGCGTTGATTTGCGTTCATTCGCGGCTAAACGCCATTTCCGGGGTCAAACGCAAGCCGGGCAGCCTACTGGACACCCAAGCGGCCGAGTGTCTCCACCGTAGCGCAGCAGAGCGCATCGAGCTGCTCGTCTGAAATGATGTAAGGCGGCATCAGGTAAACGAGCTTGCCAAAGGGCCGCACCCAGACGCCGCGCTCTACAAAGCGGCTCTGAATTTCCCGCATGGGCACTGGATGCTCCATCTCCACCACGCCAATTGCACCCAGGACCCGCACGTCCGCCACACCCAGTAGATCCGCACAGGGGGCCAGACCCCGGGTGAGGGCGCGCTCGATACGCCGAATGTTGGCCTCCCAGTCCGCAGACAGCAGCAACCCGATGTTGGCGTTGGCTACAGCACAAGCCAGCGGATTACCCATGAAGGTCGGGCCGTGCATGAAGACACCCGGATCGCCGGCCGAGATCGTCCGTGCCACCTCGGCGCTAGCCAGCGTCGCAGCCAGCGTCAGATATCCGCCGGTAAGGGCCTTGCCGACGGTCATGATGTCTGGCGCGATTCCCGCGTGCTCGCAGGCGAAAAGCCTTCCGCTGCGTCCGAAGCCTGTGGCGATCTCATCGGCGATGAGCAGAACGCCATAGCGGTCGCAGAGCGCACGCACCCGCGCCAGATACGCTGGAGCATAAAATCGCATCCCGCCCGCCCCCTGGACGATAGGCTCCAGGATGACGGCTGCGAGTTCCCGCCGATGCCTCACCAGCAAGGATGCAAGCGCCGCGACGTCTTCATCGCTGCAGGGTTGATCGAACCCGCAGGCAGGCGCCGGAGCGAATAACTGCTGCGTTAGGACCCGGGAGAACAAATGGTGCATGCCGGTGACCGGATCGCACACGGACATGGCACCAAAGGTATCCCCGTGGTAGCCCGAGCGGATGGCCAACAGGCGATGCTTTTCGGGCTCACCCGTGGCTTGCCAGTACTGGATGGCCATCTTGATCGCCACTTCCACCGAGACCGAACCCGAGTCACAGAGGAATACGTGCTGCAAAGGCTCGGGCGTCAGCTCCACCAGCAACTCCACGAGCCGGACGGCCGGCTCGTGAGTGAGGCCGCCGAACATCACGTGTGACATACGCCCGAGCTGGTCCGTGACCGCCTGGTTCAGCACCGGATGGTTGTAACCGTGGATGGCACACCACCAGGACGACATGCCGTCGATCAGGGTGCGCCCGTCCGCGAGCTCGATCAGGCAACCATGTGCAGATGCGACTGGATAGACCGGATCCCGATCGATGGTCGAGGTGTAGGGATGCCACGCGTGGGCCTCATCGATAGCGACGAGATCGGAAGACGGGTTCATGCTAGAGCGAACGATTTTCGCGAGATTCCGGAACCATACGGGCCGGTAGCGGCAAATCCCTAGCGCCGAAAAGCGGCAAGCACCGCACGGCCGTTCAGCGGCTGAACGGGACGCGCGTTGGGACCCACTGCGCCGAGGAATCTCCGCACGTAGCTCCGATCCACCTCCAGCGGCTTGGCCAGCACGAACCACTCCACGCCCTCGGTGCAGGGGGGCTCCGTCAACGAGCCGACATAGGTGAAATAGCTGTGATCATGGGGCAGCAGGAACCTGGGGTTGATCCCGGTTTGACGGCCGTAAAAGCGTTGACCCCGTCCCACGGGAATATGGTCCCAGATGCGGGACAGGGTGCTGTTCATCCGCCTTCCCGCCTTGATGGGAACCGCCACGACTGCGATCCTCCCCTGCCGATCCCTGTGCTCCAGCTGCAGCTCCATGTCCGGCGGCACACCGTTGATCTGGTGCTCCCCCGGGGCATGGAAATGAAATCCCGTGAGCTGATACTCACTCCCTCCGGCGATAAGAGAGCTGCCTGGCGCGACTTCCACCCGCACGGAGCGGCCGTCGTTGTGCACGGACAACGGGTTGCTGCGGTAACGGAAGGACAAGGGCGAATACTGCAGCGGCCGTCCCCCGCTCAGGTCAACCGGGGATTGGCGCTCCCCCTCGCAGGAGGCAAACTCCGGGGCCAATTCACTCCAATGCTCGGGGCCCTTTTCCCCTTGATAGGTCCAATCGACCTGCCGTTGCGGCTCCTCCAATCCGAACACCGAATGCCAGGCAAGGGCCGGGAACGCCATTACCGAAAGCAGGAACGTCAACAAGACTGCCGCAATGATGCCTCGACTATCGAAAGACCCGGACTTACCCGGTGTCGTCTCTGTAAAGTAGTTACCGAGCATAGTCTCAGTCCTTCTTCTTGCCCTTGCCCAAGCCGGCGATGGGTACCACCTGCGCCGACTGGGGCTCGTCTGCGTAGTAAGGCCGCTCGCCTGCACGGCCCTGGTCGTCCGCGAGTTCCCTCTCGCGGGCGGAGATCAGGTTTAGACACTGGCGCACGTCGGCGATGGTCGCCTCCGACAGCGGGTGCTTCATCCCCGGAGGGGGCGTAATGTCCTTGATGATCGCCGTCAGCGTCTTGCGCATCGCAATCAGGATCTGTTGCTCTTTGGTCAGCTCTGCCATGGTTTGTCTCTTTGGGCCGTGATCGGCTCCTGATATGCAGCAATTCTAGTATTTCGCTTAACAGGGCGCACCCTAGGGAGACGCATATCTATTGCCGTCCTGGTAAAAATCACCAAGGAAAGCGAAATAGGTGAAAAATCGGCTCTCGGCGCGCGTTAGTATACAACTCGCCGTCACAGCATCAGGAACAACGCGCCGAAGCGCAGATGGTCTTGGATCAGAAAATCGTCCTGTCGCCCGGCACCGTCTTTTGGGAGTTGGAGGGGGAATGCGCCTTTTCCGGAAAACGCTCGGCAGGCGCCTCCCTACCCGCCTCGAAGGCCAGCTCGGGCCAAATCAGGATCCGTTTGAAGCGATAGCCCGCCTTACCTTGCTTCTTCAGTTCTCCCTCCGCAGTGGAACCGTAGCCCTTGACCTCCAGTTTCGACATGCCGGAAACTGGTACTGGCCGGGCGACGTGCTGGTGGTTCGCGCCAGTAGCTCGGGGTTGGTGGCGCATCGCTGTATCGGGGCCTATTGGAAGAGAGGCGAGTGGCGCTGGCTGACGCAGGCCGATTCGGCGCAGCGGCCGGATCCCGCCTTAAATCATCCGCGCTCTCCGGCAGTTTCTCCGATGCGCGATTCGTCGGATCATCGGAGCGCGTTACTCCCGTGCAGGGCGCGATATCGGTTGAGATCTGGCCAGGCGCTAGGAGGCCCGCTCAATCAGATTGATACGCCGCAGCGTACCCGAATCGAGTGTGACTGCTTCTCCTTCTGTTTGCACGGCCAGCCCGGGGCAAAATCCGGCTTGGCGGCCAGCCTGTCCATAGCGATCGACGGCGGTCTTCACGACCTTGGTCTTCGCCCGCACCTCCTCCAACACCGACGAACCCTGCCAGATTTCCGCGATCGACTGCTCGTGGAGATTGCCGGCCGCCACACGCCATTGCACGCAGGGATAGACATTTCCAAAGGGATCGACGGTGACACCAGATGCGCCTGCGCCGCAGTGCTTCTTGGGCGCGGCAGGCTCAGGTTCCGCATCCCGCGTGTTGTCCTCGGCTCCAGCCGCCTCGTTGCGACGCGTGCGCAGCAGGCGGTACAACCGTTCGATGGCCGTCGAGGAAGGGGCGATCCGTGTCGGTCCGCTATCCCCGTCGTCGCGTGGGGTCACTGTGGGGTCCACCTGAAGCGGAATTTCCAGACCATCCGCCAGGGCGAACATTTCCTTGAGTTCCGCTTCGTTCCAAGCAGTGAGTGTGGAGTTCAACTTAGTACGCAGACCATGGCGCTTGAGCGTCTCCAGATTCGCCATCAGCCGGCGGAAGCTCCCGGGAACGCGGGTCTGCCGATCATGGGTCGCGGCGCACACCCCGTGAAGGCTGATCTCGATGACGAAGGGATCGATTTCGTCGCGGATTCGCTCGATCATCGCCGGGCGCAGGGCGTGGCCATTGGACTTGATGCGCACGACGAAGCCGAGCTCCCGCGCCTTGCGGCCCAGGTCGAAAAAGTGGGGATGGGCGAGGGGCTCGCCGCCGCTGAAGCTAAGATTCATGGTCCCCAGCGCGCGTAGATCCGCAAAGAAACGGAAATACTGCTCCAAGGTCAGGAGGCGGCCGCGCTGCTCGATATCGTTATAGCAAAAAAAACAATCGAGATTGCAGCGGTAGGTCAGCTCAAGGAGAACGGAGAAGGGGATGTTCTCGTCGAAGACCTTGGCCAGCAGCGCCGCGTATCGGCTCATGCAGTCTTTCCGGCAGCGGCGTCGTGCTCGATCACCCCGGCATCGATTAGCTCGTGCAGAAACTCGTTGATATCGGCCTCCAACACATCCGCGGCAACCGCATATTCTTCATTCAACCGCTCGACGAGATCCCGGGCGGTCGCGCCTGTCCGCAACGACTCAAGGACGCTCATGCCCACGCCGTTGAGAACCAACACCTCCCCTTCGGCCTGGCGCACCACCACACCTTCGTCGGCCACGCGCTGAAAGCGGACATCCGAGCGCATGCAATACCGGGAAAGCTTATCTTCCATCGGACACCTCGCTGTCGTTCACCAGCAAATCCAAAAACCCCGGGGCGCGGGCGAAACACAGCGTTCGCATGCCCACCATGTCGATGAGGTGCCCAAGGTTCTCCAGCAGCCGTTCGAGCCGAAACGGGTCCTCATTGACAACGGGGGCGCAGACCAGTGACCGCGCCGTTGTTAGAGCCTTGCCGAGCGGCCGAATCGCATGTATCTCACCTTGCTCCAACCAGAACAGGCCGGCCACCGGGTAAGCAGAGGTTCCCGTCGGCGTCTGTCCTAAATCTCCGGCAAACGGAAGCTTCTCCACCAGCCAGCCTGCCGGACCAGGCAACAGGGCGTTCATGTCATCCGACAAAACCTCCCAGCCCGCGTCCAGGGCCAATCGGGAGATGGTCGACTTCCCTGCACCTGATCGACCCAAGAACACATAGGCGCGTTGCCCGTCCGAGATGGCGGCACTGTGCAGCAACACGGCTCCCATATGATGCAAGCGGTAGGCAACCAATACTCGAAAAAAATTCTCGAAAACCCCGGGGAAACCCTCTGGAGACTCCTGACTGGTCCAAAGACGGCCATGAGCCTCTGCGTCGAGGGATATTTCACCAAGGAAATCAAGTCCGGCCAAGCGCACCGACCTCTGATGGTAGTCGCGATCGAAGGTATAGTTCCAACCGCAGGTCTCAAAGGTCCGAAAGCAGCGCGGATCGACACGCGACAGGGTGCATTGCAGACCGGAGTTGGTCGGTAGCGATGTTCGGCAAAGCCCATGAAAACGATCCCTCGTCACTCCGATTTGGGCAGCCGAAAGGCCGCTGAAGGCATAGGGACCACCGACAAAGCCGATGGAAACAGCCCCATCGCCCCACGGGTCTGCGCCTAGATCCTGCCACCGAGGAAGGTCGTAGAGAAACCCCTCGCCGAACCTCATCGACACTTTCGACCAACAGTCCAGGCGAACGAAAATCGACAGAATCGCCAGAACGCCCATAGGCGGTCTCGTGGCGGCACCCGCACCAATCGGCGGCTGACGTCGCCCGCGACGATCTTACCCACCACATGGCGGACCGGGATGGCGGAATCGGGCCGCTGCGCTCGGTCGGCCTGCGTCAGCACCTTCCAGACCCTCCGTTTGCGGTAGCCGCCGATCACCCGGTGGATGCGAAATCCCTGGCCGACCCAATAGCCGACCACGACATCTCCGGGCCAATATCTGCGCTATGCGGACACCTCGACATGGCCCGGACTCTGCAGCGCTTTTCCCATGCAGGTGCCGCGAACGGCGACCCGCAACGGACCGTCCGCGGCGAACCACGCCGTGGCTTCGGACAATAGCCGGTTAGGATCGAGATCCTCGAAAAAAGAGTGTTGCTCAGACACGTCATCAAGATGCGAGTATTCCGGCATTGCAACCGGTGAAACCCGGAGCCGCCTTAGCTGGTGGAGCGGGAGTACAGGTCGCGGCCACCGCCTCCAGCGCTTCCCGGGTCAGTATCCGGGGGCGCTCATAAACCTTCTTTCCTCGAGAAGCGGAAACCGGGCTATTTGACGTTGCAGTCGTTACACCCAACTCTTTTTTCATTTTGCAAACTCGTGAAAGGGATAGTCGATCAATTCATTTTAATGCGAGACAGGAGGAATCGCTACGGCAGGGTCGCCGGTGATCCCATACATGTCGATCATATAGCGAGGACCGCCGATCGCCGACAGCTCGTACAACGCGGATTGAACCGCCTCGCCGATACGCATGCCGGAATCCATATAGGCTGCCTCGACAAAGGTCCGATTCAACTCGAGGGCCGGATCGTTGTAGGAAAGACCGCTCGGCGCCAACACCGCCGAGGCACCGCCGCCCGCATGCAGAGCAAGCTTACCCGCCAGAGAATCGACGCCGGGGTAGCTGTCCCATCCCACGGCGCAAGTCAAGGCCGCAACCACGGGTAAACGCGCGCCATTGGTCAGGTCCGCCACATCGTCCGTGGTGAAAAATGCCTGCTTGCCGAATTGGACGATGCTGCCATGGCCGATGAAGTTCACCAGCCCGGAGCCGGCGCCGATGGCCTCCTTCAACTGGTCACGGAACGCCGCGATGTCCGCATCGTCCACCCCCGAGGGGGCGTAGTGGCGATCCACCGTCATCTCGGTGGGCAGCAGGGCGATGACGGACTCAGTGCTGTCCGGGAAGTTACCTGCCGGGTCCGGGTAGACGTCGGCCACCATGATGGCGCGATTCTGCCAGCTCTCCGCACCGGTGCCGAGACCCTGGCCTTGGTAAGCCGCGAGCTTGTCCGCGTAGGCTTGCAGCTCTTCGTCCGTCAGCACAGGGATGCGGCCGATGGCCATATCCGGTACGCCGTCATCACCCACGACGTCAGCATAGCGGTTGTCGGAGGTTACTAATCCGAACGGCGAGTCTGCCATCACCACCGGCAGCACATTGGTTCCGTAGCCCCAGAAATTGCGTGGATCGATGGTGCCCTTTCCTGCTAGGGCGATGTAGCGCGGCGCCCGCTTCCATTCACGGTAGGCGTAATCAAGGAAAGCACGGATGGCATGGGCGTCGGCCACGCCGTGAGTGAAGGCGTTGTAGATGTCCTGCAGGTCGACGACGCGGGCCTTAAGGCCCTCTGCTTGGCGCAGGTCGGCGAGTGTCTGGGCACCACTCTGGAGCGCATAGGGGATGATGATCAGGTAATCGGCGCGATTGTTACGCGTATTGAGCGTGCTCAGCTCATCCGACTCAAGGCCAGCGGGACTGTGTGCGGCCGAGAGGCTCGTCGCCAGATAAGCGCCGTTCGCTGTCGCCGGCGAGAAGCTCAAGCTGTATGCGTCGGCGTCCTCTTCCAAGATCCCGCTGAGGAGCGCCGGGCGGCGCGGGTCGCCGATATCGAGGAGAACGATGTCGTCGCTGGCGAAACCCTGCACGCTGACGGGTTCGGTGCCATCGGGGGTCAGCCGCAGGCGATCGCCGTCGGCGACGAAGTCGCGCCGGTAGCCGAGCTCGACGCTGTCGACCCAGAAGAAGCTGCTGGGTACGCCATTGTCTTTGATGGCGCGCACCTCGACTCGATTGTCCGTCGCCAGAATGACCGGCGCTCCGGAAATTCCTTGCTCGAACCAGGCCTCGATGCGATGGCGATTGGTACCGTCGAAGTGCCCTTCGCCAACCTTGACGTCATTCAACCAGATCTCGACATGGTGATCGTCGAGTCCCGGGGCGCTCTCGCCGCCTCCCCGCAGCTCCAGGGCAACCATGGCCTGGCCCGAGGCGAGCGAACCGGGGGCGTCGAGGCTCTCGATCTTGAACGGAGCCTGGCCCGCGTTCGCTCCTCCCCAGTACCAATACTCGCCGTCGGGGTCGCCGATCAGGTAGGTGACGGGAATGTGGTTCTCTTCCCATCGCGCAACGGTCGGGAAGCTCGCTCCCGCGTGCGCGGGTGCCGCATTTGCGGAGTCACGCGCGGTCATGAACAGAGCGTTGCCGACGCCGAGCCAGTAGACGTTGGTATCCGTGTAGCGGGTGTCGATGCCCTCACCGTAGTAGTACAGGGCGCTGTCATCGTCGGCGACGAAATAGGCAACCTCCTCGCCGCCATTGCTCAGCGCAAGCTTGCCCTTCCTGAGATATCGCGCGATCAGCTTATCCTTGACGCCGAAGGCCGCTGCGATCTCGCTCACGCCAAGGCGATGGAGACCGTCCTCGACCACGGAGATGCGGAGTTGGCTCTTCCCAGACTTGAATGCCTTCTTGGGTTTCTTGGCCTTGGCCGCGCGCTTGGCCTGCTTTGCCTGCCACTTGGCGATCCGTGCGGCACTCGGTTCCTTGCGTTCCCGGGCGAAGCCGTCGTCCCACAGGTCCTGGATGCGCTCGCTGTCCCAAGCGTCGACGATGCGCCGACCGGTGTTCTCGTTCTTGACCTTGATCTCGAACGGGCCGTGCTCGATGTGGTCGTTGTCGACCTCGACCTCGATCAGCCGGTAGCTATGGCGCTCTTTGGCTTGCGCATCCGGATCGAGCAGCCAGTAAGTGCCGCCTTGCGGCGCCTGGATGAAGCCGGGCAGCAGATCGTCGTGCAGCGCAACGTATTCGCCGGTCGACTCGTCCAGGCGCTCCAGATAATAGCCAAGGGTGCCGTGCTCGGAAGAGACGCGCCATTCAACGATCACGTCCTTGCCATAGGCGTAGGCCTTGAGCTTGCGCACCAGGGCCAGGGTCGGGATGGGCTTGTAGAAACCGAAATTCAGATCGGTCACGTCGGCGCTCAGGGACACGGTGACGGTCTCCTGGTCGTTGTAGGTACCGGCGCCAGCCCCCTCGGTCTTCTCGAAGGACGTACTGTAACCGGACAGCACTCCGTTGGTGTCGGTGATGCGCACCGTATAGTCATCGGGTGCGGTGCCCGCCGGCAGGCCGTCGAAGCTGTAGCTGCCATCGGAGGCGGTCGTTGCCGTGCCGATCGCCACACCGTTCTGCACCAGCTCCAGGGTGACATTGCCCAAGCCCGACTCGGTGCCATCCTGGACACCGTTGTTGGCGGTGCCGCCGCCCGTGCCGGCATCGTCCCACAGCACGCCGGAGAGGCTGTAGCCGGTCGTGGCGCGGTAGCCGTAGTCGATGTCCAGCACGCTGACCCCGCCGCTCAGATTGACTTCGCGCTGATGGCCACCGCTACCAGCTTCATCATCGTCTGTGGTCAGGTCGTCGTAGCCGCCGAGGGCTGTCTGGGTATTGTCGATACTGACCCAGTAGCGGCCGTCGTTCAGCCCGGAAAACAGGTATTTGCCGTTGGCGTCGGTCACCAGGCTGGCCACCGCGGCGCCATCATCGCCGCCCGGCTCGAAATTACCATCGTTGTCCACATCCCGGTACAACAGCACGGTGACGCCGCTGATGCCCGGCTCGCTGCCGTCCTGGGTGCCGTTGCCCGCGGTTCCGCCACCGGCGCCGCTGTCGTTGAACACGGTGTCGCCGACGCTGCGGGTGACGTTGTAGCCGAAGTGCGGCGTGGAAGTGTAATCGAGATTGCCACTCAGAGTGGCAGGCATCTGGAACACCTCGGCCTGGGCGTAGCTGGTGGTGCCGTAGAAGTCGCTCAGCACGGCGTTCTGGTCGGTGATCCGCCAACTGTAGCGCTTGCCCGCCGGCACGCCGGAGAAGCTGAAGTTACCGCTGCTGTCGCTGGTGGTGGTGGCGATGACGTTGCCGCTGGCATCCAGCAGGGCGACTGTCACGCCGCCGATGCCGGACTCGCTGCCATTCTGGCTGCCGTCGTCGGCGGTGCCCCCGCCGGCGCCGTTGTCCAGCCAGATGCGATCCTGGATGCTGTAGGTCGTACCGCCGGCAGTCTGCACAAAGCCGAAATCCGCGGTGAGATAGGCTTTGCCGCTGGCGACGTTACCGAAAGGGGTCGAGATGCCCGTAGTAGCGCTGTAGGCCGACAGGGCGCTCTGGGCCGAGTCGATGTAAGCGATGTAGTCCTGGGTGCCGGTGGCGGCGACATTGAACAGATAGCCGCCGTCCGCGCCGGTGGTGGTTTCCACATAGGTCTCGCCGGTGTCGATGAGCCCGTTGCCGTTGGTGTCGGTGTAGAGGCGCACCGTCACGCCGGCCAGGCCCGGCTCGCCGGGATCCCGTGCGCCGTCGCCATCGCCGTCGCTCCACACCAGGTCGCCGATGACGGTCGTACCAGTTGCGGCCCGGTAGCCCAGATCGGCGCTCAAATAAGTCTGACCCGAAGCCAGATCGAAGGCGTTGGTGCGGTCGTCCGTGCGCCCGTCGGTGGTCTGCGTCAGTCCAGCGGGCAGGCCGCCGGTTACATCCACATAGTATCCGCTGCCGGACGCGACGCCGGTAAAGCTGTAGCGTCCCTGGGAATCGCTGGTGGTCACCTGCAGCGGAGTGCCGTATTGGTCCTTGAGGGTGACTTCGACCCCGGCCAGGCCGGATTCGCCGACACCCAAGAGTCCATCGCCGTTGCTGTCCAGCCAGATCCGATCACCGACTGTGGCGCTTTGCGAGCTGGGATTATTAACTGGATCGGTCACCGATGCCTTGACCGGAATGGGTACTTCAGCGCTCGTGGAAGAGGCGGTGTTGGTGATCTGGGCGATGCCGGTGGCCAATGGGTCATTAACGGTGGCGTCGAAGGTAAGAGTCAGGGTTCCACCAGCCGCGATGGAGCAGCCTGTCGCAAAATTCGGCGGGTCGTTGGACGCAAAAGTACCTGTAGTAGGCACACTATAGGTAATATCTACATTATCAAAATATGCTTCTTCATTATTTTCAAAGCCATTTTCCGCATAAAAGCGGAGAATAATCGCACTATCCGTAGGATCCCAGGAAATCGTATGGGAGTACGTCGTATTAGAAGAATTGCCGTCCAATGTTTGCAAGTCAGTCCAGTTACTTCCACCATCTGAACTGTACTGTACAATGAGGTCATCATTTCCATCTAAACCATTATCAGCAAAATCATAACTGATCGTAATACTCGTCGCCCCAGTTACTGCTGCCGAACGTTGAACGGATTCGCCTCCATCAGTAGAGTCCTGAAACTCAAGCCGACCTTGTTCGGCTTCAATATCGCCGCCAGTCGCACCACCGTTACCACCTCCATCATTGGTCTCAGACCAGTCGTTCGCCCAATTGACAGAGCCATCATTTCCACTGTAACTGTCATTGGGATTAAAATCATCTGCCACATTATTATCAGTAGCGGCACAGGTTCCGGTTAATTCTCCACTCCCCGCCACATAAGCCACACCGGTCGGTATCGGATCATAGATACTGACATCTGTCAGAGCCGTACTTCCTGGATTCTCAACCACCACCGTGTATTCAATCGTATCCCCCGGCGAGGCGACATCAGTCACATTGGAGCTCTTAGTGATCGTCATCTCGCTGGTGGTGTAGAGGTTGAACACGCGGTCCGTGGCTGTGAAGGTCTGGGTCACGCCGGGGTCGCCGACCGTGCGCTCGCCAATGGCCACCACCGGGCTGGTGGTGAGGGATCCTGCGGCATGGGCGGCCGTGGTGTAGGCGTAGTACTCGACGGTCAATTGCTGGTTTTGCCCCATGTCGAGCTGCCCGCCGGTAAACTCGGCGCTACCCCAAGTGAGGTCCTGACCATTGACGCTCGGTGCATCACCGCTGGTACTGCCGTCGGGAAAGGTGACTACGGGCGGTAGGCAACCGGAGGCGGGGGTATCGGTCCCGGTGCAATATCCCCAACCCGTCGCCAGCGTATCGACGACGGCGATGTCGTCCATGTCGTACTCGTGGGTCCCCACGACGATGGTGTAGCGGGTGATCTCGCCGGTGCCGGTGCCGACAGTGACGGGGTCGGTCGCCTTCGCGACGGTCAGCGCCAAGTCATACCAGTCGTCGGCCGCCGGCAGCACCGTGTATCCGACATCGTAACCGGCGGAATTGCCAGAAATGCCGAAGTCAGCGTTTTGGCCGTAGGCGAGGGTGTAAGGCCCGGTGGCGTAGATGTGGGCCTGGGACAGGTCGATGTCGTCCGGGTCCGTATAGTAGAGGGTTTCCAGGCGATCGAGGGTGAATGTATCTTCCGGTGCGCCGTCGTTGTCGGTATCGATGAACAGGGTGATGTTGTCCTGCGCCGCGGTCAAGAAGATACCCGAAGCATCGTCGTTGGTACCCGCGCTGCTGTCGTATTCCGGCGCCCATCCCAGGTAATTCTCTTCTCCCAAAAAAGACGCTGGCACCAGACTGTAAGCCCAATCAGAGATCACGCCCTCGGAGTCGATGGTCGAAATCCCCCAGAATACGTCGCTACCCTTGAGATAAATGGAGGAGTCTGCGGGCAGATTGCCACCGGGGATGACCTCGCGCAGGGACATGACGCCGGAGGGGGAGCCGTCGCTCTGGTCCCGCGGCTGGATGACGAACGAGCCCGATGCCGTGCTCGTTTGGTATTCGATGGTTAGGGACGTGGCATGCGGATTGAAGAGAAAAATATCGACGGGTCTGCCGGTATTCGTGGTCGGATTGTCCACCGGGGCATAATATTCGTCGTCCCAGAAGCCACGCGGGAAGGCGCTGAGCCCACGGACCTCATATCCCGTCTGGTAGTCGCCGATGATGTACTGCATCTGTATGGTCTCGCTGGCGAGCACGATCGTACCCGTGCGCAGCAGACCGTGATTGCTCATGCAAGAGCCCCCCCCGTTGCCGTCGCTGTTGCGCGAGAGCAGGAAGTTCTCGCCAGCGCCTAGCTTGATGGTGGTGTTGTCGCCATCGCCGTCGTTGTCGTCGGTGCAACTCCCGTTCCCGTCTTCGTCGATCGGATCGAAGGTGCCGTCGCCATCGAAATCGATTTGTACCACCGTGTTGTCGCCGGTCGCTTGAATCAGCGCATAGACGGTCTCGAAATCGGTGTAATCACCGGTCGCAGCACTGCTGTCGTTTCCGTTCGTTCGAGTTGCGCTCAAGTCCTCGCCGAATGGCATGATGTACTGGATCAACTGCGGCCGTACCGGAAAGACTTCCCAGGCAAGAGATTGCAGCGGCGAGGTGTCCTGGTCCCAACTGGAACGGGTGACCGTAATGGCCCCGCCCGCGCTGTAGAGGATGTCGCGCCCGTCGTATCGGCAGCCATTGCCACCAACCGCCGGGCTGCCCGGTGCGAGGAGGATGGTGGAACCGGCACCCGTAGTGGCGCTGGTGTCGGCGCACGAAATGATGGTCGTGGGGCGAGGTAGGGGAATGTCCGCGCTCTCGAAGCGGGCTCCGTCACCTGTCTTAGTGAGGACAAAGGTCGCGTCCGCCGTATCGGGATCGTCCGGATCGAAGTCGTAACCGTCTTCCCAGTGATCGTAGTATATGACGGTGTCGTCAGCCCAGGCCGTCACCGCGATCACCGAGTGCATGGGACCATTCTGGGTATTACTGCCCAGATACTCCAGCGCGCTGACGAGCACATCCTCGTCGCCGGGGATGACAAACTTCCCGTATCCCGCGGGCGCTCCGGCACGGCCTTGCGGCGATAAAACGATTAGGGCGAGGAATGCCAAGGATAGGAATACCATCCAGGCAACGCTATGCAGTCCACCCGTGGAGCGGTTTGATCGGGACGGAATGATGGATATGTTCATGTCAAACGGATGCGATCTCTAAATAAAGCTAATGACAATTGCCTGATTTATTAGGACCATAGAATAATGGGGTCAGGTCTTGAAACCCAACAAACGCACGAACTCGACGCCGCGGAGCCGGCCACAACACCCTACTGCACGACCAAGCCCTCGCCTGCAAGCAGGTCCGACGCGTTTAGATAAAACGGAAAGGGGCCAGGCTCAAATGGCAATCCAGACATGCCGCTGCCCGTCGCCAAAGCCGTCTTCAGCCCGGTAGCTGTGAAAGGCAATCTAGCCTGCGATCAGGACGATGCGAAGCTCCGCACCGCGTCATCGACAACGGCATTCTCTGTAATTTGCTCGCCTGCCAGCGCCTCGTTAATTCTCCCGAGTGAAAAAAAAGCCACTGGGGAGGCAATATTAGTACCCCCATCCTTTGGCATGAGAAGCCTATCCTGTGCCCATTCCCTTGCTGAGATTGAAGACTAGGCATTCTCCGCGCCTTGTTCCTTGATGTTCGTCACACGTAGCCTGCAATCCATCGACTGCAGCGCCGAGTCGTGATGTGGTTCTCTTTGCCCGCTCGTATCTCTGAGAGCGACACCCTTTTTGAACCTCCGAAATCGCCTATGTGGCGGCTCGCACCCTTCCAATTTCGACGCATTTCCTGTCCACGTTGATCGTATTCTCCAGAAGGGGACATAGTGATCTGAAATAGCACAAAGGGCGTGATCGAATACGACCAGGCCCTTGTCTCGCTTCCGCTGACTGATTCCTGGTTCTTATCTTTTCCGAACATGTCCAAGTGGTCCGACATCTTCTTCATCATAATTCACGAGGTTGAAACCGCCCCCATTGCCTACGATCGCCTTCGGCACCAGGCCCGCCCGAGGGGCCGTAGGCGCCGGAATCATAGCCAGCTTGCGGCAACCGCCTCTCCGGGGACCGGACACGAATGGGGAAGAAACTTTCGTAAGATGGCTTGTTGCCGACCGTTCATTGATAAATCCTCTCGCACGCAACATCGGCAGATCGTTATTCCGCGCATTTTCCATCTGCGGATACACCGCAGGCGATTCGCCTTGCCCTTCTTGCATCAGCGCAAAATCCGGGAAAAGTCCGAATTTTGACGTCACCGCGCGCCAGTGGCGTAGGTGCCCTCGAAACCCGACATTTAAAGCGGTTACCGAACAATCGATTACACATGATGACACATCGAAAACACCATGCGAAAGAAACGCCCTCACAAAACCTGAAGTTGTTCACGAGCGAGGACAGTGCTCATGGCGAGGCCAACGTCGACGTTGGAAACCGGTTGTAGACCGCAAATGCCGATGGAGTGCCCGGCATCGCCGTACTAACACACGAGTAAGTCACGGAGCCAGTCCCAATGCCCACTCATCGCCAAAAACCTCCCATCGAGCTGACTGCCCTCGCCCTCCTGCTCTTGCTCATCATGCTCCCTGTAACGGCCTTGCCCGCGCCTCAGACTCGCGGTGAGTTGATCGACGTCGGCGGCCATTTGCTGTACATACATTGCCAGGGCGAGAGCCTGGGCCTGCCAGTGGTGGTGCTCGACGCAGGGCTCGGCGGCGCCTCACCGAATTGAGCGCCACCCAGCATTCTTCGCTCCAAGGCGCCTGCAGTGGTGTCCTCTGTGACGAATCCAAGGACATCGCAAAATCGATTGATGTCGTTTGCCGAATCTTCCGACTGGAGCGCCATCCCTGGTACGGTGGGGACGTTTTTTTCGCCCACGCGGAATTCTGCCGAATCTGGTAGTCTCGGTCTAGGGGTCAACGCAACCACGCGGCTCGATAGGATGGAAGCGATCAATTCTACAAACCCGATCCACCGCATCAGCGTGGATCAGTTCCACCGCATGATCGAGGCTGGCCTGTTTGCCGACGGTGACCGGGTCGAGCTCATCGACGGGGAGATGCGAGATATGCCACCCATTGGTCCGCCCCACGGGGGCTGTACCGACGACCTCACAATGATCTTGGCGCCGCAACTGGCCGGCAAGGCAATTGTTCGGGTACAAGGCCCTCTCGCCCTGGACGACGGCACCGAGGTCTACCCGGACCTGCTGGTGCTGAAACAGCGGGACGACGGGTATCGGCATTCAAACCCGTCCGGCGAGGATGTGTTGCTGGTGATCGAGGTTGCGGACTCCAGCCTGCCCCTCGACCTGGGGGTAAAGCTCGCGAAATACGCCCGCGCCGGAATCTGCCGTTACTGGGTGGTCAACATCAAAGACCACACCCTCCACGATCACCGCGACCCGGACCAGTTCGGGCGCCGATACCGGCAATTGCATTCGCTCACTGAAGGCTCACTGTCGGTGACCATCGAAGGCGTCGAAATCCAGGTCGACATCGGCGACCTGCTGCACGCGTAGGACGGGCAGGGTTTTGGTGCCCACGCGGCTCGACTGCGCCCCAAGACGTGCAGGCACAAACGACATGCCCGCCTACGAACTGCAGGGCACATACCCCCACGGCGAGTCGCCTTGAGCGCTATTTCGGGAACACAATCTGACCTACCGTGCGGCCATTCTCCGCCGCATTCGCGAGTAACGCGTTCTCTCCGACGTCTCCCTCGAGCCGACGTACGGCTGCAATCTCGATTGCTTCTTCTGCTATAACGACCGAGACAAACCCGGCAAGCCCCTGTCGCTTCCGCAATACGAGCACCTGCTGGAAGACCTTGCCCGCATGCAGACCCTGCACCTGATGCTTACCGGCGGCGAGCCCATGGTGCACCCCCATTTCTTTGAAATCGGTCGCAAGGCGAAAGACCTTGGTTTCGTCGTGCGCGTGCGTACCAACGGGCACAGCCTGAACCGGCGCATGGCGGACCGCGTGAAGGCCGAGCTCGACCCCTACGTCGTGGAGGTCAGCCTGCACGGCGCCACCGCCGAGGTCCATGGCCGGCAGACGCGGGTCCCCGGCAGCGTCGAGCGCCTTATTCACAACCTCCGGTCCGCCGGCGCCGTAGGGCTGTTCGGAGGGGTCTTTACCCAGCGAGTCGTCGGCGACAGCACTGCCGGGGTACTTGATGCGCTTCCAGGGGCCAACATCAAATGAGCGATCCGGGCGCCCCACAGCGACCGGGCGTAAGGATCGAAGTCGACTTAGACCGAAGCTGCATCGAGGTTGTGGGCGGCCTCCTGCGTGGGTGTCCCCGAGAGCAGCATGGCGCCGAGGCAAGCCGCGACGAAGCGGTGGAAAAAATCGAGCAGAGCCGATCCGCCGAGGCTATAGGGGGTTTGAACATTGTTCAACGAGGAGGGGAATTGAAGGACCTTTAGGGCACCTTGGAAAATTCACCGCTGAGGGGAGTAGCGGTAAAATCATACGAGTCCGACACCAAGATAACAGGCGAGCGAGATCATTGGCCAGCGCAGCATCGTCGACGTTGGAAACCGGATGCAGACACAAGTGCCGATGGTGTATCCGGCATCGCCGTACTAACATACGAGTACGTCACGGAGCCAGTCCCAATGCCCACTCATCGCCACAAACCTGCCATCGAGCTGACCGCCCTCGCCCTCCTGCGCTTGTTCATGATGCTCCCTATAACGGCCTGGCCTACGCCTCAGACGCGCGGTGAGCTGATCGACGTCGGCGGCCATTTGTTGTACATCCAATGCCAGGGCGAGGGCCTGCCGGTGGTGTTGCTCGACGCAGGTCTCGGCGGTGCCTCCGGCGACTGGCGCAAGGTTCAGCCGGAACTCGCAAAGACCAACCGCACCTGCATCTACGACCGTGCCGGCTACGGCCGCAGCGACAGCGGCCCCCTGCCCCGCACCAGCGGGCGCATTGCCGCGGAGCTGCGCACCCTGCTGATGCTGGCGGACCTGCCGCCACCGTACCTCCTGGTGGGACACTCCTTCGGCGGTTTCAACGTACGCCTGTTCGCCGGTCTCTTCCCCGAAGACACTGCAGGTGTCGTGCTGGTCGACTCCCCCCACGAGGCCCAAGCCGAAGCGCTGTTCGAGCAGGGAATCCTGCGCTTCCTCGACCCCAAGGGATGGCTGCGCTCCTTTTGGTCTCCCGATCTGATCTATTCCTTGCCTGAGGAGTCCGCGGCCATTGCCGAGATGCTGGGCATGCAGGCGAAGACCTGGTTCACGATCATCAACGAGGCGGCGGCGTTCGACGCCAGCGGGCAGGAGCTTCAGTCCACGCCCATACACGCGGATATCCCCCTGGGCGTGCTGATGCACGGCCGAAGGATCTTTCCCGAAGGTACGATCGGCGACGGGCTTGAGCAGGACTGGCTGCGGGCGAATCAGGAGCTGGTGCAAGCGCAGCGGCAGGGCCATTTTGCGATTGCTCCCGAGAGTGGGCACCTCATACACGCGGACCAGCCTGAGCTGATCGTGGAGATGATCAAAAAGGTGCTCTCGCTGGTCTCGGCAGCGGACTGATCCGCGCCCCGCCCGGACGCTTACCGAGGCATTGGGTACGCGGAACCTGCGATGGGTCGTCAGGTAGCGAGCGCGTAGACGTACGCAGTCTTGGTCCTGGAGTCGGGATCGAGCCAGTCCTCTCCCAGCCCCGATTGGATTGCCAGGAAGGCGTCGTATGCGCGCCGCGCCATCCTCCCCGTATAGGCCTCGTGCGCGTCCTCGTACTTGAAGCTGAATTCCGCCACCACCGGTACTTCGCCCTCTTTGCCGGAATACCAAAGCGTCAGCGAGCACTCTGCGTTTACTTCCGGGTCCTTGCGGATCCGGAAGCCGATCCCCTCGATCACGCGCTCCCGAGCGGTGAAGCCACCAACCGGAGACAGCTCTTCGGTCGCAGGAAAGCCGTCAACGGAATCGGGTAACCCCGGGAAGAGCTTCCGCACGTCGGCGAGGGTCTTCAGCTTCACTTCCTCAAAAAGGACAACGTCGCTGGAGAAGCTGTAGAGCTTGAGAAACTCCGGCTTGATGTCTTCCTCAAACTTCGTGTCTTCCTCGAAGCAGTCGGCGGGGGACATGTCCCGGTCCTGACTGATGTAGCGGTCCGGGTGACGGAACTTCAACGTCAACTTACGCTCGTCCTTTTTGGCGTCCGTACGTTCGCGCAAGACGTAATCATTGGATCTGAGCCATCGTTTCCCGGTGTCCAGGAACTGAACCTCCCGCCGCTTGTGCTCCTGATCCGAGCCATCGCTGACGGATATTGCGTAGGGCGACAGGAGCGCCGCCAAGTCGCTCCAAAGGGCGGTTGCGGTCTCAATCAGCCTGTCTTCGTCCCCTTTGAACCTCGGGGCACGCAGCATCAGCTTGTACTCTCGGGACTCGACCCTTCGCATGAGACTCTCCGCGGAAACGGCCGCTCGAAATCGTATGTGACGCCGCGATCCAGTGACGGTCATCTTCCCATGACAACCGCACCGTATATAGCGACCCTGACATGGACGTCGATTCAGCTAGCCGCCGGCTCACGAGTTTACGCCGGAGTGACAGGCACAAAAGATCCCGCCGGTAGCCTTACTTGCTGACCTTCTTGGCGACGCCCTTTACCGCTCTGGTGGCGTCTTCCATAACATCGGACACCGCACTCGTAACCTGGCTCGCTCCGTCTTCCACGGAATCGGTAAGGTCTTGCGCTGCACCCTTGAGCGGGTTGCGCGAGCTCCTGGTCATTGCAAAGTAGGTGATCGCCGCACCAACGGCGGCGCCGATCAACAGTGGAACTAAAGGAAGATGCATCTGAATCTCCTGTATGGCCCGGACTAAGCTCGATCGGGCCTGCGCGGCATCGAGACAACCGCGGGCGCCTATCGGATCCTTAGGCGATTTCTGTCAAATCTCCGGCAATCGCCTTAGCAACCCGTTAAGAGCCACCCGCACCAACCATCTGTTCAAGGGGCGTCGTCGCTATGATTGATCTGCCTCAAGATCACCTCCTGTCGCTCTCTTGCGCCAGCCCCCCCTCTCCCGGGCCCTCCACCTCGAACACTTCCCAAAGCGGCACTTCGAGGTTGTCCAGTGTGGCAAAGACAACCATCTCATCAGAAGCAAACACGGTGCCTTTGTCGAAACCGTCGGCGCCGAGTAAAAAGCGGTTTGCGTAATGCTCCAACGGATCCACCACCAGGTATTCGCGCACACCGGTCCGCTCGTAAAGCGCCTTCTTCTGCCGCAGGTCCTTGGCGGAAGTCACCGGAGAGAGGACCTCGACCACGACATCCGGGGCACCTTCTATATGAGCGGGAGTAACGCGGGCGGGATCGCAAACCACCAGGATATCGGGCTGAACCACGTCCAGGTCGGATAACTTGACGTCGGTGGGTGCGATGAAAGGGCGGCAGGGTTTGCCGGAAAGGCGTTGGGCCAACCGGCTGAATAAGTTTCCAGTGACAATCTGGTGCTTTGTGGACGGTGCCGGAGACATCGCGTAGGGCACACCGTCGATGATCTCCCAACGCTCGTCATCCGGCCAGGAAAGGTAGTCGGCCCAAGTGAAAGGCGTGTCTCGTTTCTCGACTGTATTCGGCGACATGTGTGGCCTCCGGATTAACGGTGCGCATCGTAGGAGGCTGTCGGACATATGACTGTCCTGTAATGCGGAATCGCGGATGCCGGCCCGATTTCCCTCGCGATCTCGTTAAATAGGGCATGCTATTCGCCTCGATCGTGGGAGAAATCGGTCTCGACCCCGCGATCCCTGGCTACGGACGAGCAAGCCGGACAGCCTCCCAGGCCATCATAACGTTGGCCGGCACCTTGGCCAATCGCGTACCGAAGTGCGAAGCGGGCATGAATCGAGTACAGAAGATGAAGGAATCATGAACCCATGTTGCCAAACCACACGCCTTCGGCCCGCAAAAGGGGCGCAATCAGATCCTTAATGGGGGTAGCCAACAGCCTCCTAGACCATGTGACCCGTTACACCAGGGTGACATCCCTTCGCACATCAGCGCCGCTCGAAGAACCTGTTTCCGTCGAAGCTCAGGACCGCGCCGTCGGGCAAGATCTCTTCCACTTTGATCTCTTCCCGCGACTCCTCGCCCTCCCGGACTTTAAGGCCATTGATCAAAACGAAGCGCTTGGCCGGCTCCTTGTCGTAGATGTGTGCCGACATGACAAGATCAGGCATACGCTCGCGAACGTCCTTGGGCAAACGTAGGTCCTGAGGCTCAATCGCGGCCTTTTTTTTGTTTCCCGGAGTCTCGATCGACTGCGTCTTGCGGACCTCCTGTTTGAATGCCTCGATGTCCGCGAGCAGGTCTTGCGGGACCGGTGTGCCTTGGGCACTGACCTGGGCGGTGGGCGGCTCGGGAGCGGCCGGCGGCGCTTCCACCGGCGGCGGCGCAGGCCGCGGCGCCGCCGAAGCCGCAGGGGCCTGCATGAGCACCGCGGTATCGGGCGTAGTGGTATCCGCCGCCTTCGGCATAGGAGGTGCCATCGATTCGCCTTCGGGCTCGAAGAGGTCCGAGCCGGATTGGGCGACTACCGGCGCTGCAAGCGGCTTGGCCGCAGGGGCCTGGCTCTCCTGCGCCCGGCCCGCAGACGGGGCTTGCTGCGCCGCGGTCTCGCCCCCTTCTGGTGCCGGCGGGTTGCCGCGCAATGCCGAGTAGAGGGCGATGGCCACCGCCAGCGCGGCCAGAACCATCGCCGATAGGACCCACAAGCTCGGCCGCTCCGCTCCCTCCTCGGAGAGGAAGGACGGCGTTTCCAAGGTGGGAACATGGCCGAGCTCGCGCTCTTGTTGGGACTTCTTCAGTGCTTCCAGTATGTAGGACATGGCGGTCAGGGAGTGACACTGAGCCTGGGGATCGCAGGCATCGCCACGGCGTTGTGGAGCCGGATAAGGGTCTTGGGTCCGGCCTTGCCATCGATATGCAGCCCCTCTCGCCCTTGAAAGCGGCGAACAGCGTCATCCAGCTCCTTGTCGAACAGCCCGGAATCCGTTGCCTCGACCGCTAGATCGGGGATCTGCGACAGCAGCTTGCGCAGCCAACGCACGGGCTCACCGGAAGAGCCCCGGGCGATCACACCGCTGCCGACCGGCGGAGGTTGCCACAGGAGTAAGTATTCACCGTCCCAATAGTCGTCCAGGGCAGCGACGGGCGCGCGCTCTTCGCCTTCGACCAGGTCCAGGGTGACCAGATCAGCATCGAGGGCACCGACCACAGCAAAGCCGTCTCTACCCTCCGCGGTCTCCAGCTTGATCAGCGCCGGGCGATCGAAGAAACGCATACGGTTCCAACCGCCCTGATCGAGCTCGCAGCGCAGACCGTAATCGGTCACCCGATCGCAGGGGTCGCCTTGCCCCAGATCCTTGAGCTCGACCCCCCAGCGGCGCAACAGCACCTTCATCGCTGCGGAACGGTCCATGATCATGCGGTCCAGGGACAATTCCGGCTCCGCCGTCTCCGCACTGACCAAGGCCGCCCTGGGCGCCTGCGCCTCCTGCGCTTGAACCGCCTCCTGCTCCACGCTCTGTGAGGTCTCGCTCACCTGCACCGGCGTCTCGCCGGCCGACGGCGCATTCTCCGGCAGCGGCAACCAACGCGCCACGAACGCCGGGACGTAAGGAGCCGCAGATTCGGCGAACGGAATCCGGGCCAGCCAGTCCCGGGACATCCAACCGGCGGCAATGGCCAGCACCACTGCGGCGGCGACCGCGACACCCCCGGCGGCACTCGAGCCCGCCTTAGCGGGGTCGGGCTCCTTCACCTCGCCGGCCGCCTTGTCGACGATCGACTTGGTCACCAGCGGGCTGCGGTTCACGCAGGCACCGAGCAGAGAGCGGTCGCACAGGATGTTGATCAGCCGCGGTACCCCGCCCGAGATGCGATGCACACGACGCAAAGCCGAGCGGGTGAATAGCGCCCGTTCCACACCTGCCACCGCCAGACGGTGACGGATGTACTCCGCCGTCTCCCCGGGCTCGAACGGCCGCAGGTGGTAACGCGCGGTGATGCGCTGGTTGAGCTGGCGTAGACCCTCGCTCTGAAGCAGGGTGCGCAGCTCGGGCTGGCCCACCAGGAAGATCTGGAGCAGCTTGGTCTTCGTGGTCTCCAGGTTGGTAAGCAGCCGGATCTGCTCGAGGACCTTCGGGCTCAGGTTCTGGGCCTCGTCGATCATGAGCACCGACCGCCGCCCCTCGGAATGGGCCTTGAGCAGGTACTTGTTGAGGCGGTCGACAATGCGCTTAACGGTGCGCTCCCGGTCGGGAAGCTCGATGCGCAGCTCATCACAGGCCGCGCGCAGCAGCTCGGTGACCGTCATGGCCGGATTGAGGATGAGAGCGACGTCCACACCCTCGGGCAGCTGCTCCAGAAAGGCCCGGCAGACGGTGGTCTTACCGGTTCCCACCTCCCCCGTGAGCAGCACGAACCCTCCGCTCTCACCGGCGCCGTAGAGCAGGTGTGCCAACGCTTCCCGGTGCTGCTCGCTGAGGAACAGGTACTGGGGGTCGGGAGTAATGGAGAAGCTCGGCTCCTTCAGACCGAAATAATTCGAGTACACGGGTTCAGGATGCGGCGGCTGTCATTGCCGGTTGAGATCCGAATGGTCGCGAAACGGGCGGGAATCGGAATTTCCCGATGCCGATGGTTCACCTCCGCGGAGACTATGCGGGCGCGCTGCTTGCGTCAAGCCGCGCAGGCTCCCCGGACGACTCCGGCAACGCCCTGAGAGCCGCACCCCGGGCGACCGCGTCCAGGCCGGGGATCGCACCCATGGACCCGCAAGCGCTGATCGCCGGGGTCGAGACCTATGGCCATTGCGTCATCGCCTGCAGCCTGCTCAACCTGACGGATGCGGGCGCGGACTGGCGGGGCCCGCGCAAGCACCACCTGCCCGACCTGGCGCGGCGTCTCGTCGGTGTAAGGAAGGCTCAGCACGGTGAGGGGAAGCGCAAACATAGCCACAGACAGAATCCGCCGTTGCGGCGGCGACAACCTCGTCAGAAGCTTGAGCCGCCTGAACGCAATCGGCAGGCGGCACCTCGATACTCAATAGGGTCTGCATAGACCTCCAATCGTGGATCTATACAACAATCCTAAAGCACAACGGTGCGCAGCTGACCGCTGTCCAACCGATAAATCCGATCGGCAAGCTTCAGACTTTCGGGCCGATGCGTGATCAAGATGACCGTACGCGCGCGCAGCACTTCGCGGCACTCGCGGATAAACAGCCTCTCGCCCTCCGGATCGAACATGGAGGTCGCCTCGTCCATGATCAGGATCGCCGGATCTTTGAGCAGCGCCCGCGCCAATGCAATGCGCTGCTTCTGACCGCCGGACAGCTTGACCCCCTGATCTCCGATCAAGGTGTGGTACCCCTCGGGCAAGTCCCTGATAAACCCCTGCGCATGGGCCGCCGCGGCGGCTCGGTCCAACTCCTCGCGAGACGCATCGATGCGCCCGTAGGCGATGTTCTCCGCAACCGTGCCGTTGAGCAACAGGATGTTCTGATCGATCAGTCCGATCTGCCGCCGCAGGCTGGTCAGCTCCACTTGGGATATATCTATCCCATCGATCCTGATCCGGCCCCTGCTCGGCTCGATCAAACGCAGCAAGAGGTGCGCAAGGGTGCTCTTTCCCACGCCATTCGGGCCTGTCAGCGCGATCGTCTCTCCGGCAGAGATCGTAAGGCTCATGCCCCCGAATAGCTCGTCACGGCCCGGGTGGCGGAACCAAATGTCCTCGAAGCGCACCTCCCCGCGAATCGGCGGCATCGCGGGATTGTCTTCCAGGAAAGGCTCGGGCTGGACCGCAAAGGCATCCTGCACCCGCTCTGCGGCTCCGCGAACGGTCCGGGTCTCGCCGTAAATGTTGGCCAAACTGGAGAGCGGTATGGACATGAGCATGCCGTAGAGCAGGAGGCTGACCAGGTCGCCCGGCGCCATGGCGCCCGAGGCTACCTTTGCGCTCGCAGACCAAAGCAGGATGGCCAGACCAACGGTGAGCAGGATACGCGTAACCGGTGAAATGAGCCGCATCATGCGCAGGTGCCGTTTCTCCAAGGCCAGGACACGCCGCGTCTGTTTGCGGAAACGCGCGGACTCACGCTCTTCGCGCACGAAGGACTTGATGACAGGAAGCAGAGAAAAGTTCTGCTCCGCGATTGCAACCTGCGCCGCCTGTGAATGCACGAGCTTGCTGGACAAGGGCCTCACGCTGCGTGTCGCGACCTTGAGAGCAAGAAAAAACAGCGGCAGGGCGAAGATGACGACAATCGCCATGGCCGGATCGATTAGATAGATCATCAGCCAGGCGCCGAAGAAGGTGACCAAATTGGGCAGGGATCGGACCAGGGTTCCGGTGACGAAGTCGCTGAGCCGCAGGACGTCGTTGGTCAGCAAAGCCAGTACCTCGCCACGGGGACGCTCGTGAAACCAGGCCAGCGGCATGGCCTGCAGATGATCGTAGAGACGCTCTTTCAGCCGCGCAAGAACCTCGGCGCCGGCACGGCCCAGCAAATAGCCGTTGCCGAAGCTCAACGCGCTCTGAGCCACGACCACAGCCAGCCAAACGAGCAGGATTCGGTCCGGAGCCCCTCCCTCCAAAAGGGTGTCCGTGAAGGTTCCGGCCAGCCGGGGAACGGCAAGGGAAGCTGCCGACTGCGCGAGGGTCAGGAGCAGGCCCCACAGCAGCAAGGAGCGCTGCGGCGTTACCTGAGCGACGAGGAATCGGAAACCGATCTTGTGTCGAGATGCAGCCAAAAGAACGAAAGCTCCTTGATCGATCGGCGCATACTAACCCGACGAAGCGTTGGCAGGGCGCTCGCACTGGTTCGCTGATGCCGGCCAATCCGCGCCATGCTATTCTCGCGCCCCGCCAGCAGAAGAAACGGCGAGGCCACTGCCGGCCTGGGCGTTCCCGCAAAGCAGAGAGTCGCGAGCACCGCAAATGATAGACCTTCACTGCCACATGCTTCCAGGCATCGATGACGGTGCCAAAGATCTGGATACGGCCCTGGAAATGGCCCGCATCGCCGTTGGTGACGGCATCGTCATGACGGCCTGTACGCCCCACATCTATCCAGGCCTCTTCGAAAACAATGCAGACCAGATCAAGCGACAGGTGCAAGACCTTCGCGCCGCGATAAAAGAAGCCGGGATTGCGCTCGAAATTACTTTCGGCGCAGACGTTCACATGGTTCCGGAGATGCTGCAGGGACTCCGCACCGGCCACATGCCCACACTCCACGACACGCGCTACTTTCTCTTCGAGCCGCCGCACCACACGATCGCCTCGGGGTTCTCACGAATACTTTTCGACCTGCTGGCCGCCGGCTACGTGCCTGTGATCACACATCCCGAACGGCTAACCTGGCTCGACCACGAACATTACGAGTGGTTCGTCGATGCCGCTCACCGGGGCGCTTGGATTCAGCTCACGGCGGGCGCAGTGACCGGCCGCTTTGGACGCCGCCCGAAATACTGGTCCGAGCGCTTCCTGGACGATGGGCTTGTCCATGTCCTGGCGACAGACGGGCACGACCCAAGGCGTCGTCCCCCACTCCTTGAGGAAGGGCGCTTGGCTGCCGAGCGTTACGTCGGTGCGCAGGAGGCCGACCTGCTCGTGACCGGCCGCACCCGAGCCGTCATCGAGAACCGCAAGCCCGCCGACGTCCCTCCCCCGCCCGCTATGGGCGCAAATCCGCCACAGCAGGGATCAAACAAGTCCCGAAGGGGATGGCTGTCAAGATTATTTGACAGAGCCTGATCCTCGGTGGATGGGCGTCGAAGCGCATCGAGTCATGGAAGTTTGGCACGCCGCGCTAAATCAAGGCGCGGCAGGAGTCTAAATTGGCCTGATTGGCGAGGCCCGCTGCGGCCTGCTGGCCATCGCTTGTCCCCTTCATTGTCCCCTCACCGGGCATTGATTAAACTTAAGCACCCAGGCGTTTTGGATTATCAGGCAAGGGCGAACGATGCAACCCCAGACCACTACAAGCCTTCTTACCGTCGGCGACTACCTCGAAGGGGAAGTGGAGAGCCAGGTTCGCCACGAATACGTGAACGGGGAGACCTACGCCATGGTGGGCGCCAGTGACAGGCACGGGTTGATCACGCTCAACCTTGCCGGTCTACTGTCGCAACGTCTCCCGGATCGCTGCCAGGTGTTCTCCTCAGACATGAAGGTCCGCATTCGAACGGCCGAGCGTGAAATCTTCTACTACCCGGATGTCGTCGTCTCCTGCGACGCCCGAGACCGCGAGACCTACTATCGCCAGCACCCCTGCCTTGTCGTCGAGATCCTCTCCCCGCACACGGCTCGATTGGACCGTTTCGAGAAGTTCCTGTTCTACCGGCAGTTGGATACGCTCGAAGAATACGTCCTCGTTTCCCAGGAATACCGCCAAGTCGAGGTATTCTGCCGTACCGAACAGTGGCGGGGCACCGACTACACAAGAGGCGAGGTCCTGCTCCAGTCTGTGGGGCTCTCCATCGCTGTTGACGAGATCTACCGTCGTACCGATCGCTAAACGGAGTGAGCATAGCTGCCCAGGCGCGTTAGAACACCGATGTGGTTGCGGCCCGAGCGAAGCAATTTGGACAAAAAGCGCCAACGGCGATGACAGGCGAGTGGGAAAACAGAGTAGGGATCCGACCCCTTTTCCCAAATTTGCGTCGCCGTAGGGTGCGAAGGGCGGCTAATGCGATGAAAAGCGAAGCGTGGCGGCTACATACCGCCCCCGAGTTTCCCTTGAGTTTCTGAATTCACATGCGCCTACCACAAGCTGAGGCACGAGCAATCCGAAAGATGGCCGAGGCCGAATTCGGGCCGAACACCCGCGTCATGTTATTCGGATCGCGCGTTGACGATTCCGCGCGCGGCGGCGATATTGATTTGATGGTCGAAGTCGATCATGCGCTGACCAACCGAACCGCTGCCGCGGCTCGTTTCGCGGCAAAGCTTCAGTTGACCTTGGGCGATCAAAGAATCGATATTCTCCTTGTCGATCCGCAAACGCCACCAAAGCCCATCCATGAAGCGGCTCGGCAAGGAGGCGTAGCGCTTTGAATGACACCGAGACCGACCGGCTCGTATTCCTGATGGAGACGCCTGGGGCGGCCTTGGACAACCTGAATAGAATGGAGAAACTGGGTCTGCTGAGCTCAGTCGTCGAGTGGGTCGAAGCTCGGAACCTAAGAAATCGTATGGAAGCGGTGCCATCATGGCTGCATGATCGAATCGATTCGAGATCAGGCAACGGCGGACATCTTCAATGGAATCAACTCGAAGGCTGCGAGAAAATCCTGTCTACATTGGAGTCGATTGAAGATTTCCATCATCTTCAGAAAACGGCCTAACCTTCTTGACTCCGCGGGGTCTCGGCTCATCGGCCAGGCGGCAAGCGGCAGCACTACTGCCTTACGGTTTCCCGCCTCATCGATAAGGTACTCTTCGTGCACGGTGATCATCGCATGGTTCAGCTTGCTTTGTGTCCAGGGGAGTATAGTGCGTAGGATGCGGTGAGGCGCGAACCGCATCGATCATCAGGTTCTGCGTCGGGCCACCTCCGGCATGATCGTCGGGACGACCTGTCGACCCTGTTTTCGATAGATGTGAAAGTCATTTTCCAGGGTCATGACGGTGCCCTTGGCATGTTGCTCGGCCATACGTACCAGACAGGCATCAGCCAACGCCATCGGAACCGAGGCATAGCGTGTCAGCAGACGCAGGACGGGATCGACTTCCTCGGCCAGACGAAACGGGATCTCGACAATACCCTGGTTGAGCAAAGCGAGTACGGTTCGGGGACCGTCAGGCAACGCTCGTAACAGAAAGCATGCCTCGGAGATCACAGCCTCGCAGCTCAACAGAGGCGGCGCGATCTCTGCGAATTGTGCCTTTGCCCAGTTGTGATAGGTGTCGCGAAGATTTAGCAGGGCGACCAGCGGACCAGTGTCGAGGATGATCTTTCGCTTCACTCGCCATATCCGCGCATGTGCTCATCATGATGGGATAGGTCGCCAGGACCTTCGAGCGATCCAACCAAGTCGCCCGCGAGATCGAGGGCCGAGCCCTTCTGCGGCATCGTGTCCATGGCCAGATAGGCATCCAAGGCGTTGCGTACGACCTCGGCATGTCGATTACCCTCTCTGGAATCCGGTCAAGCACGGATGGGTGAGGTGCGCCGGCGACTGGCCGTATTCGAGCCTCCACGCGTATATGCGGCGAGGCCTCTATCCGGCGGATTGGGCGTGTGATCCCGATGTGGCGGTTAAGGGCGGGGAGTGACGCGATCGCGACCGATGCGGTTCGTCCCTCACCGCATCCTACGCGGACTGGATCCCGCCGCTCCCGACGTAAATCGGGGCCGGATTCGCTGGTCGGAATCGATCTCGACGAGTTGGAGCTCTCGAAGCCGCTTCAGGTCGCGCTGTCTCGTCTTGTCGGTCAGCCGCGTGTAGAGGGCGAGGTACCAAGGCGCTTTTCGCAAATCCGCCAGCGCGATGGATTCCGGGCGATCGAGCAGCTGACTCAGGATCGCGAATTGTCGCGCGTTCAGCTCCTTGCTCCCGTACCGCTGACTCGCTTCGGACTCGAAGAGCAACCTGCCAACAAGGCCGTTCACCCGATCGTGCAATCTATTGATGCCGACCAGCATGCCCTCGAGGTGAAAGGCGACAAAAGGCGCGTTGGGTGATGCCAAGCCCTTGCCGGCGGCCTTGCGGCACGTATTGAAGAGCGTGAAATAGCGGTCGAGCTGATCCAGATAGAAGCGAGACAGAGTATAGGGCGCGTACTCGAAGCCGGCCGCCAGGAGCAGAGTGGCCTCAAGGACTCGCCCGACACGCCCGTTGCCGTCCCAGAAGGGATGGATCAGCTCGAAGTAATAGTGGACCAGTGGGGCTCGAACAAGAGCGGGAACACCCCGTTCCACGAGCCGGTCGTGCCAGGCGGCCAGCTCTGCCAGCAGACTCTCGATATCCGCGCCATGCTGCGGAGGTTTGTAGCGCCCCCCGTGCGTCGCGTCACCGACATGGGTAACGATTCCTCTCGGGTTGTCCCGAAACTCTCCGGGTTGGTTAAATGGATGCGTCAGGCTGTCGGTGATGGTTGCGTGAACTGATCGGATAAGCTCGATGTCCATCCGCCAATTCGCCCGCGCGGACGCTTGCGACGCGAGTTGGTACACAGCCTTTATGTTCAGCGCCCGGCGCTGTTCCTCGTCGGCAACGGCCTCGGGCGCGAGGTCCAAGACAAACCGGGTTTGTTCCTCGGACAGAGTGCCGCCTTCGATGGTGTTGGTACCGAAGACACTGCTGGCGATGACTTCAGGTTCCAGACGGTTCGCGACTTGAGCGAGCGGCGATGTATGGAAGCGGGCATACGCGTCGACGACACGCTGGTAAGGGAGGTGCAGCGCATCTTCGTCCAGACCAACCTGGAATCTGAACGGCCCCGCCCGCCTGGTCTCAACGCGATGCACAAGCTCAAAGGCGCTCAAACGAGCGAAAATGTCCGGAGTAATGTCCACCGCGCTATCTCTTTTATCTACTTAAAAACAGTCAAGTGTCCAATCGAGGCACCGAAAATGTCCAGAAAAATGTCGCATGAGGTAGTCTACCGCGGCTACCGCTGCTGAGAGGATGCTTGTTCGCGGGCTCCCCGGCACATGTTTTTCCGCGGGGTGTGGATAAGCGAAGCGCGTAGGATGTGGTGAGTTACGAACCGCATCGATCGAGACTGGCGGATTATGTTGACCTTCTCCGGCGCGTGTTCCGTAAAGTCAGAAATCGACATCCATTGGCAATTGACGCCGTTGTCGTTTTGCCCGAACAACCTGACGCGTATTCGCGGCGTGACCGCTATACGGCGGATTGGACGTGTGATCCCGATGTGACGATCAACGGCGCGGAGTGGCGCGCCTGACCACGTCATGTCCGTCACCGAGATCGGTTTCGCCGACGAAGCGTTTGACGTCGTCTTGTGCAACCACGTGCTCGAGCATGCGTGCGATGATGCACGCGCCATTAAAAGATCTTCCGCGTCCTGCGACCGGGTGGCTATTCGATACTGCAGGTCCCCATTGACCAATCGGCCGAGGCCACCAATGAAGATCCGACGTTCGGCCCGGAAGAGCGCGCCCGGCATTATGGGTTTGCCGACCACGTCGGTCTTTACGGCATGGACTACCAAGATCGGCTTGCCGCGGTGGGATTCGAGGTCGACGTCAATTGGTACGTCAGGAAACTCGAAGCCGCCCGACTGGCCCTGGATCCCGACGAGGAGATTCTCGTCTGCTATAAACCGCAGAGACATCCGATAAAATAAGGGATGGTTGCCGGGCGGGCCACAGAAAGAGGGCGAAACAGGCTGGGCTTTTTGGAGCCTTGTTTGCGCATCTTCCAGGCTGTGCTAAGTTGACCCCGAGTATCTAGAAGCCCAAACACGGGAACGACTGGAGATTCTCATGGGCGAGCCCGCGCACAAACAAGCTAACTACGAAGATCTGCTTCAGGTCCCGGAGCATTTGGTCGCCGAAATTCTGGGCGGTAAACTTCACACCCACCCGCGGCCCGCACCGAAGCACGCCGTCGCGTCTTCGGGGCTTGGCGGCGAACTTTTTCAGCCTTTTCATAAAGGAACCGGCGGTCCCGGTGGCTGGTGGATAATCGACGAGCCCGAACTCCACCTGAATGGCGACATCATGGTACCGGATATCGCCGGCTGGCGGCGTGACAGCATGCCGAAGTTGCCGGAGACGGCGTGGTTCGAGCTTGCACCCGAGTGGGCTTGCGAGGTTCTGTCCCCGTCGACGGCGAGCGATGACCGAGCGCTAAAGATGCCCCGCTATGCGCGCTACGGCGTGGTGCATTTTTGGTTGATTGATCCGATCGTCCAGACGCTCGAAGCCTACGAACTCAAAGACGGCCAATGGTTGTTGCTGACCACGCTGAAGGACGACGATGCGGTCCGGATCGTGCCATTCGATGCGATCGAGTTCTCGTTGCGCGATTTGCGGGAGTGAGGGAACGGAGCTGACGTCGCGAACCAGGCAGGCAGGTTAGGTGTAACGAGTTTCGCGTCAGTACGCATGCGTGATTGCAAAACTAGAAACCCGGTCGAGCGCAGATCCCGCGAGAGCATCCGGTAAGTGTCAAGGTAGTTGGCGCGTGCCGGCACACCAATCGATTCGGTGCCAACGATCTGTGGATTGCGGCACACGTCCTGGCTTTCGAGCTGATCCTTGTGAGCAACAAACCACGGGGGTTTGCGCAGGTTTCCGTGCTTGCGATGGAGAACTGGGAGCACTGACGCTGGCTCTGGGCTTGGCGTACGATGTTTTCCGTACTATGAAGAAAAAGGGATCTGACCCCTTTTTCCCAGGAAACGGCACAACGCGGATCCGACGACGCGCTGCGACCTGGCAGCAGCACAACAGCCGTCGGTTCCCTCCGTCTGCCAATGCCTGGCTCCCGCGACGCGAACCGAAGAGGTTGCTCCGACCTGTGCGATCAGCCCCTTGAACCTGATTTCTGTGGGAGGGGCGCTCCGCGCCGCGGCAAATACCGACAAGCCATACCAATAGAATGCAAATCCAACAAACAAAACAACAGCTCGTCGAAACCCCCAAGCGCTGGCTCATCACGGGGGTTGCCGGGTTCATCGGCAGCAACCTGCTAGAGGAACTTCTGGGGCTGGACCAATGGGTCGTCGGTCTGGACAACTTCGCCACCGGACACCGTCACAACCTGGAACAGGTCAAGCGTAGCGTCTCGCCCGACCAGTGGGCGCGCTTCCGATTCATCGACGGCGACATTTGCAACCTCGCGGACTGCCAACGCGCCATGTACTATCGGCCTTTGCCTCGAGCCAGCGAATTTAGTTCTGACGCGAATCGCCCTCGAACTCCTCCCGCCCCCTCGCAGGGGGAGGGCCGGGGAGGGGGTGAGGCGCAGCCGTCACCCGTAGACTACGTCCTCCACCAAGCCGCTCTCGGCTCGGTGCCGCGCTCTATCGAGGACCCGATCACCACCAACACGGCAAACATCGACGGCTTCCTCAACATGCTCATCGCCGCGCGGGATGCGGGCGTCAAGCGTTTCGTCTACGCCGCCTCCAGCTCCACCTACGGCGACCACCCGGACCTGCCCAAGGTCGAGCACAAGATCGCCAAACCGCTGTCGCCCTACGCCGTCACCAAGCTGGTCAACGAGCTCTACGCGGAGATCTTCGCCAGGAACTACGGTTTCAAGACCATCGGCCTGCGCTACGTCAACATCTTCGGACTGCGGCAGGACCCAAACGGCGCCTACGCCGCCGTGATCCCGAAATGGACGGCGGCGATGATCCGAAACGAGCCCGTATGGATCAACGGCGACGGCGAGACCAGTCGCGACTGCTGCTACATCGCTAACGCTGTGCAGGCCAACCTTCTGGCCGCCACCGCCGAAAACACCGCCGCCGCTAATCAGGTCTGCAACGTCGCCGTCGGCGCGCGCACCACGCTGAATGAGCTGTTTGAGGTCATCCGCTCCGCTCTGGAGCTGCGCTTCCCGTACCTGCGGACCTTCAAGCCCAGCTACCGGGACTTCCGCGCCGGCGATGTGCGTCACTCGCTCGCCGCTATCGGAAAGGCGAGGACCCTGCTCGACTATGAGCCCACCCACCGTATCGGCGAAGGGCTGGGGGAATCGATGGATTCGTATGTCAACAGCGAGCGGGGCTGATGCTTGCTCCCGAGCAAAATGGGTGGGACGCAGCTCATGAGAATTGCCGCTGCAGGCCGGGCAGACACGCGTGGCGATTAAGAATCGCCGACGGGGTCGATCGCGACCCCATTTTGCAGCGCCCCAAGGGAGACCGAGGTGCTGAAAGTCAGCTTGAATCATCCAGCCGGCTAATGCGACGTCTGACCATCGGGACATCTAACCAGCATCGCCACAGTCATGAACCAGCCGAATAGCCCAAGAATTCACCTCAGCGCCGACGGCCAGTCCAGCGCCATCGGTTCAGGCACCAATATCCGCAAAAATGAACACCCACCCTCGCACCCCTTCGGAAGCCTGGCGGCTGCAAGCTCTCAAGCTCTTGCAGCCCAACCCCAGTCTCAGCCAGCGCCAGCTCGCGGCGGAGATGGGTGTCAGTCTGGGCAAGGCCAACTACGGCCTGAGCGCGCTGGTCGAAAAGGGGGCTGGTCACGCTCAGCAACTTCAGCAAGAACCCGAACAAGCTCAAATACGCCTACATCCTCACCCCAGTCGGGCTGGACGAAAAAACCCGCATCACCCTCGCCTCTCTCAAACGCAAGGAAGCGGAGTTCGAGGCCATCAAGGGCGAGATCGAAGCCCTTAAAGGTGACCTCGACTCCACCAGTTCGCTAAATGACGGGCAGCCTGAACAGAAGCCCAGCCCGCTTGCCATACGAGCAGCACATAAAAAATGACCGCGCCAATACCTCTGTTTGACACTCCCCGCAAAATTCATGCACTACTTACGCCGCATGAAAAACGTCGCGGCGCGCTTGTATTGGTGCTTGTGGTATTTATGGCATTGTTGGAAACCGCCGGTGTGGCCTCCGTACTGCCCTTCCTCGCTGTACTAGGCAATCCCGAGGTGGTTGAATCTAACCCCGTCCTCGCCCAACTCTATTCGCTTTTCAAGTTTCAGTCCGTTAGCCACTTTCTCATGGCTCTCGGCATTGCAGCCTTCGGTGTAATCATCTTCGCCGCTGGCTTTCGCATCCTCACCGTCTACGCCATGAGCCGATTCCTCAACATGCGCCGGCACAGCCTTAGCGAGCGTCTCCTGGAAACCTACCTGCGCCAGCCCTACGCCTTTTTTCTAAATCGCCACAGCGGCGATATGGCAAAAAGCATCCTCTCCGAGGTAGACCAGGTCGTAAACAATGTCCTGCACCCGGGCTTCCACGTGATTGCGTATACCGTGGTTGCACTGGCACTTGTTACCCTGCTCATCGTCATCGACCCCTGGCTTGCACTCGGGGTGGGACTGGCCATCAGTGGCATGTATCTACTTGCATTCCTGGCGGTTCAAGGCCTGATGAGCCGTATCGGCAAAGACCGAACCGACGCCAATCGCGAGCGCTTCACAACCGCGGGCGAGGCACTAGGCGGCATCAAGGCCATCAAGCTACTGGGTCGCGAATACGCCTATCTCTCCCGTTTCCGGCCCGCATCCAGCCGCTTTGCCCGGCACCAAGCCACCGCGACCACTGCTGCGGAGGTACCGAAATATTTGATCGAAGCGATGGGCTTGGGTGGCGTTCTGTTACTCGCCCTGGTTCTTATGGCGACTAAGGACGGCATCGGCGGAGCCCTTCCCATTCTTGGTCTGTACGCCTTGGCTGGCTACAAGTTGATTCCGGCAGCACAAAAAATCTACGAGGGGTTCGCGCGGCTCCGTTTTGGTGCCACCGCTGTCGATGAAATTTACGAGGACCTGCACCAGCGTACCAGCCTCGCAGAAATTGTGGGTATCACGCAAAAGGCATTGGTCCCGGAACGCGACATTCGCCTCGATCACGTTAGTTTTGCCTACCCGAACGCCACCAACTCAGCATTACGTGCAATCAACCTCACTATTCCCTTGGGGACAACAGTTGGCTTTGTCGGCACCACCGGTGCTGGCAAAACAACCCTGGTGGACATCATCCTGGGCCTACTGCGGCCGACAGAAGGCAGCTTGCGCATCGATGGTGAACCCATCACGGAAGACAATCTCCGCGCCTGGCAGAACGCCCTTGGTTACGTGCCTCAAGACATCTTCCTTACCGACTCCAGCATCGCCGAGAATATCGCACTCGGGGTGCCGTTTGAGCAGATCGATCGCGAGGCCGTTTTGCGCTGCGCCCGCATGGCGCAAGTGCACGAATTCATCATGAATGAATTACCCCAGCAGTATGACACCCTCGTCGGGGAGCGCGGTGTCCGGCTCTCCGGTGGCCAGCGCCAACGTATCGGCATCGCCCGAGCTCTTTATCAAAATCCGCCAGTTCTTGTGTTCGATGAAGCCACCAGCGCACTGGATACGCTCACAGAACATGCCGTGATGGAAGCCGTAAACAACGTGCGCGCAGACAAAACCATCATTCTCATCGCCCACCGGCTTAGCACTGTGCGTGATTGCGATTGCATCTACTTGCTGGATCAAGGTCGTCTTACGGGGCAGGGTATGTACGACGTCGTGGTAAACCAAAACGATCAATTCCGTACCATGGCCATTGGCCAGCGCTAAATATTCAGAGAACAGGATCAATCAGATGCTCGCCAACCAAACCATCCTCATCACCGGCGGCACCGGTTCGTTCGGCCACACCTTTGTGCCGATGACGCTCGCAAAGCACAACCCCAAAAAACTGATCATCTACTCGCGCGATGAAATGAAGCAATGGGAGATGGCGAAGTTGTTCTCCGGCGATGAGCGCGTGCGTTTCTTCATCGGCGATGTGCGCGACCGCGAACGGCTTTACCGCGCGCTCGATGGAGTCGATTACGTGGCCCATGCAGCGGCCACCAAGATCGTCCCTACTGCGGAATACAACCCGTTCGAATGCGTCAAGACCAACGTCATGGGCGCGATGAATCTCATCGATGCCTGCATCGACAAGAAGGTGAAGCGCGTGGTCGCACTTTCCACAGACAAGGCCAGCAGCCCCGCCAACCTGTATGGCGCCACCAAGCTGGCCTCGGACAAGCTTTTCGTGGCAGGCAACTCCTACGCAGGGGGCCATGACACCCGCTTTGCTGTGGTTCGCTACGGTAATGTGATGGGTTCCCGTGGTTCGGTCATCCCCTTTTTCCTGTCAATCGCCGACAAGGGAAAACTGCCCATAACCGACGCGCGCATGACCCGCTTCATGATTTCCCTTGAAGAAGGAGTCGAACTCGTCTGGCATGCCTTCGACGACATGGTGGGCGGGGAGATTTACGTCAGGAAAATCCCCTCCATGAAAGTGACCGATGTCGCCCTCGCCATCGCACCTGAAGCCACGCAGGAAATCATTGGCATCCGCCCTGGCGAGAAGCTGCACGAACAGATGATCGGTACCGAAGATGCGCTACATACCTACGAGTACGACGACCACTTCAAGATTCTGCCGGCGATCCACAACTGGAGCTCGGACCCGTTGCGTATCAATGGCGGCAAGAAAGTCGCGGATGACTTCACCTACTGCTCGGACAACAACCAGGACTGGATGAGCATCGAAACCCTGCAGGCCTGGATCGCAAAGAACTGCGAGAAGATCGGGAACATCTGAGCACCATGATTCCCTACGGGCGCCAAGACATCAGCGAGGCCGACATCCAAGTAGTGGTGAATGTCCTGCGGTCGGACTTCCTCACCCAGGGGCCGGCTGTGCCTGCCTTCGAGAAATCCATCGCCGACTACTGCGGCACCCAGCATGCCGTGGCTGTCAACAGCGCGACCAGCGCGCTGCACCTCGCCTGCCTCGCACTGGGCGTCGGGCCGGGTGACCGAGTATGGACCACGCCCATCACCTTCGTGGCCAGCGCCAACTGCGCGTTGTATTGCGGCGCACAGGTCGACTTTGTCGACATCGATCCGCGCACCTACAACCTGAGCGTGGAACGCCTCGCGGAAAAGCTGGCACAAGCGGAAAAATCTGGTTCCCTTCCCAAAGTGATCATCCCTGTCCACCTCTGCGGGCAGCCTTGCGACATGGCCGGCATCCGTGCCTTGAGCCAGCGCTACGGTTTCAAGATCATCGAAGACGCCTCGCATGCCATAGGCGGCAAATACAGGGGCGAGCCCATCGGCAATTGCCGGTACAGCGACATCACCGTATTCAGTTTCCATCCGGTCAAGATCATCACGACTGCCGAAGGCGGCCTGGCGCTGACCAACGATCCCAAACTGGCGAACCGCATGGGGCTGCTGCGCAGCCATGGCATTACCCGCGACGCCGAGCAGATGACTCATGCATCTGACGGGCCTTGGCACTACCAGCAGATCGACCTGGGTTTCAACTACCGCATGACCGATATGCAAGCCGCACTGGGACTGAGCCAGATGCAGCGGCTGGATGAATTCGTCACGAGACGGCACACCCTGGCCACACGGTACGACGAACGCCTGGCGGATCTGCCGGTGGCCACCCCGTGGCAACACCCGGATGGTTATTCGGGGCTGCACCTGTATGTCATTCGGCTGCAGCAGGACAAGATCGTGCCCAGCCATCGGCGGGTGTTCGAAACCCTTCGCGAGCAAGGGATCGGCGTCAACCTGCATTACATCCCCGTACACACGCAGCCCTATTACCAGCAGATGGGCTTCAAGCAGGGCGACTTCCCGGAGGCCGAGCGCTATTACGCCGAAGCCATCAGCCTGCCCATGTATCCCACAATGACCGAAGACCAGCAGGACCAGGTCATTGCCACCCTGCGCAAGGCCACACAGGAATGAGGCTCGCCGTCATTCCCGCCCGCGGCGGCAGCAAGCGCATCCCGCGCAAGAACATCAAGCCCTTCTGCGGCAAGCCGATGATCGCGTGGTCGATCGAGGCCGCGCTGCAAAGCGGCTGCTTCGACGCGGTGGTCGTTTCCACAGACGATGCAGAGATCGCCGAGGTCGCCCGTGCGCACGGTGCGATGGTGCCCTTCATGCGGCCAGCCGAACTGGCGGATGACTGCGCCGGGACCATTCCCGTGATTCGCCATGCCATCGAGTGGCACCAAGGCCAAGGCCAGACGCCGGCGCAAGTCTGCTGCATCTACGCGACCGCACCGTTTGTTCGTGTCGACGACCTGAATCACAGCCTGCAGATGCTGGACGAGACCGGTTGCGCCTATGCCTTTTCCGTCACCAGCTACGCCTTTCCCATCCAGCGGGCCATTCGCATCACGCCCCAGGGAAGGGTCGAGATGTTCCACCCGGAACACTTCAACACCCGCTCACAGGATCTGGAGGAAGCCTTCCACGACGCCGGCCAGTTCTACTGGGGCCAGGCCAGCGCCTGGCTCGCCGGAAAGCCGATCTTCTCGCCGGACGCCGCTCCCGTGATCCTGCCTCGCCACCGCGTGCAGGACATCGACACGCCCGAAGACTGGACCCGCGCCGAGTGGTTGTTCAGGGCCATGCAGGAACAGGAATGAACGCGGCAATCAACATGACTGTCGCCTTTCGGGCAGACGCATCGTTCGACATCGGCATCGGCCACGTGATGCGTTGCCTGACGCTGGCCGAAGCACTCCACGCGCGCGGCGCGACTTGCCACTTCATCTGCCGCGAACATCCTGGCCACCTGCTGGACCACATCCGCAAGCGCGGCTTCGCAGTCAGTGGCTTGCCCTCGTGCGAGTCCATAGAACATCCGCTGGACGAAACCGGAGAACCGCCAGCCCATGCGCACTGGCTCGGCTGCGACTGGCGAACCGACGCCCGGCAAACCGGCGAGATACTCTCCACCCTGAAACCGGACTGGCTGGTAGTCGATCACTACGCCCTGGATAACCGCTGGGAAAATACGCTTCGTGCACATTGCGGGACGCTGTTGGTGATCGACGACCTCGCCGACCGGCCTCATGCTTGCGACCTGCTGCTCGATCAAAACCTGGGACGCTCGGCTGTTGACTACGCCAACCTAGTTCCCAAGTACTGCAAGGTTCTTGCCGGTCCGCGGTTCGCGCTGCTGCGGCCCGAGTTTGCCGCCTTGCGCGAATACAGCCTGCAGCGTCGCAAGGCGCCGGCTCGTAGACATCTGCTCGTCACCATGGGGGGCGTGGGCCAGCCGAATGCCACCGGCCAGGTGCTCGAAGCCCTCAAGACCTGTCCGTTGCCAGTCGAGTGCAAGATCACTGTGGTGATGGGGGGCAAGGCCCCCTGGCTCGAGCGGGTTCGCGAAATCACCGCAACCATGCCCTGGCCGACCGAATTACGGGTCGACATCAGCGACATGGCGCAGGTCATGGCCGACAGTGATCTGGCGATCGGTGCGGCGGGCACCACTTCATGGGAGCGTTGCAGTTTGGGTCTCCCCGCCCTCATGGTCGTGCTGGCTGAGAATCAATGGTCCGGTGCACGCGCTCTTTTGGCAGCTGGTGCCGCCGGTTTGATTGGTGAGCCTAGCGCTATCGGCGAGCAATTAGTGCCCACCCTCGCGCCCTTGCTGAGTGATGAGGCCTCGGTGAATATGAGCCACTGCGCCTCCAACATCACCGATGGACAAGGCAGCACCCGAGTAGTTGAGCGCATGGAGGGC
>CALOFM010000013.1:0-15588 GCA_942492625.1 uncultured Gammaproteobacteria bacterium
CTTCAAATCGGCTCCGTGGTGCGCAGTTGGGCGGTCAGCTTCTCGAACTCCCGCTTCAGCTCCAGGTTCTCGAACGGCCGCAGCGCGGGAACCTGGCGATTGAGCAGGCCGTCGAGCAGCCTGCGGCTGGACTTGACCAGACCCACCAGTTCGCCCGAGACGCGCACCGTCTCGTAGGTGTTCCAGGCGGCGGCGATATCCTTCTCGAGCTCGATGCGCGCCTGGGCCACCCGCTGCGCCTGCTCGGTCAGGTATTGGCGGTAGACGCCCGCGGCCTCGACGGTGAGGGCCTGGGCCTCCAGGTTGGCGGTGAGGAGCTCCTTCTTCTCCGGGGAGCTCTGCAGCAGGGAACGGGTCTCGGCGGACAGGGTCGTCGCGCGCTCGATGATACCGTCGATCTGGGGCAGGTATTGCTTGGCGATGGCGTTCTCGACCTGCTGGTGCATCTGCCTGAGGCTCTTGAGCAGGACCACGTACATGCCGTAGTAACGACGGGCGCTCTGCAGGTCCTCCCGGCTGTCCTCCACCAGTTGCTCGATCTGCAGGGTGATGGCCTTGACGTTGTCGAAGACGATGCCGAGATCGATGAGGTTATCGCCCACCACGGTCGAGAGCAGAAAGTCCACCTGTTCGTCGCTGAGCTCGAGGCCCATGGCGCGCAGGTCCGCGGCGAACTCCCGCTTGATGTCAGCAAGCTCCGCCTCCTTGCGCGTAATGTCGTCCTCCCGGGCGGCGATGGCGCGCTCGTAGTCCGACACCGTCTTTTCCACCATCGACTTCTCTGGGGCCGAGACGCGCCGCCGGCGGTAGTCGTCGATGTCCTGCCGGGCCTGGGCGATGTCCTTCTGCAGCACCGCGATGCGATCCCTGTAGTGCTGGACGTTGGAGGTCGAGAGCAGGGCGACGGCCTCGTCGAGAAGCTGGTCGATGGCCTCCTGGTTCGAGCGCTGATCCTCGCCGAACCATGCCCGCTGCGGGAGCGTCGGTTGGCGCTCCTGCAGGGTGAGGGTCTCCTCTAGCGTCGGCAGCAGCCGGCTCCAGAGCTGGCCGAGATGGTTCGCCTGGCCCTGGCCGATATACTCGCGGGTAGCGTCCCAGGCCGAGTCGGCGGCGTCCTGGGAGCGCTGCCACCACTGGTCGGCGGTCTCCATCGAGCGCCTCATCCACTCGTCGGCGGTGGATTTGGCGCGGGACCAGGTGTCGGTTTCCTCCTCAATGGGAGGCCGTGCTGGCTCTTGCGATGCCGCGCCAGTGGGCGTCAGCAGCGGCAGGCAGACGAGTGCGATCGCGGTCAGTCGGTTCATAGGGTTTCCGGCGCGATGGGGCGCATACCCGGGGATTACGGCTCTCTCGTCGAGGCGAGGACGGCGGGTCCGGTGGCAACTTTGGGTCCATAATTTAACGCGTCGGGGGCCGAAAGATCGAATTTGGGTTGGGAGCCTCCCAGGCATGCAGTCCGAAGTTGAGTTGTTGATCCTGGTCATCGCCGCCAATGGCGCCCCGATCGTGGCGGAGAATCTGCTCGGGCTCCACTGGGCCTGGCCGCTCAGGGGGCCTCCGTGCAGGCGCGCTTCGGGGCGATCAGCTTCGTCCACCGCTTCGGTGCTTCGCTCAATCGCCACCTCCACTACCACTGCTGCATCCTCGACGGCGTGTTCGAGCCCCTCGCAGAGGGCGGGGTCCAGTTCCGGCAGGCCTCGGCACTGACGGCAGGCAGGAGTGGTTACTGCGATCGACGAGCAGGTCCGCCGCCGCGTGCTGCGCTGGTTCTCCCGCCACGGCCTGCTCGATCCCGCCGACGCCCGCGACATGCTCGCCTGGGAGCATGGTGGCTTTTCGCTCGACGCCTCGGTGTGCATCGCCGGCCACGACCGCGCCGGACTGAGGCAGCTACTGAAGGGATAAGGGGGTAAGGGGATAAGGGGACAAGGTCAAATACTTCGATCTGTCGGGCGGCCGCTTAACGTCCCTTAGCCGTCGCGAACAGAACCATGCTCGGGGACCGCTCCTGGCCGACTGCTGCCAGTGAAGGACGCGCCTTCGAACGTCTGCTGTGCGCCACTCTGCGGGCGTTGGATCGCGTGGGACGGACTGGCAGGAATCGCCCGGATCTTTGACATTTTGCAGCGCTGCACCGAGCACCGACGCTATCGCTGAAGATCGCCACTGTGTGTCCTTCGCGATGTACTTCGATGGCGCCGCAGCGGGGTCTGGGCGTCAGGACGGGACACCCTCGCACGGACTCACTCTCGGATCGCGGTAACCGTCCCGTCTGGCGCCAGTGAGCACTCGAAAGTCTCCACCGTGGCGCCGGTCATCGCCCGAATAGTGATGCGGGTCTCGGATGCCTCGGCGATGCCCTCGTACTGGCTGCCGGGCGGCAGGGCGGGCTGATGGGCCTCGAAGCAGGCCCGACCCAGGGTTTGATCGACATCGGGCGGCGGTGATTGCGGACCGCAGCCGGAGAGTGCCGCTGTTGTCAGGGCAACGCACACGACAACGCCGAGGACGTGCATGCATAGACTCCCGTGGCTTCTTTTGCTGCCGAAGTGTAGGCGATGAGAGGTGCGGTGTCGCCTTCTTGCAGGGATTGGGTGTAGTGATCCGACCTGGGAATGTGGCTTAGTGGCCGAAACGAGGCGCACGTCTTTGCTGATGCGGGCGTCTGGTCCTGGCCGGACTTAGATGTAACCGCTCGTCGCCGAAACCGCGTCAACGTAGACAAGCGTCCTCTCCCCGTACCATTCCTGCTGAAAGCTCGCAATTTACCGCAGGCCCGAGATGTGACGTTCAAGGACGTATAGCTTGATCAGCGTCGCGAACGCCATTAGCGAGATGCCGCCGATGAACAGCGTCATCGCCTCATATCCGATCACATGGTAGCTTCCTAACAGACGGCTGAAACCGGCAACCGCGCAGACGATCACTCCAATCGCAGCCACGATGTTCGCAGCTATTCCCAAGAAGCGCTCATTCATTTTAAGTTCCTCATCGGAATGACACCTGCATCATCGAGCAGATCCGGTAACACTCGCAGAAGGCACCGGTTCGGCCATGCTGTGTTCGTTTCAGCCTGTTGAGTTCGGATGGACCAAACGACTTGAAGCTCGTCGAGTCTTAAGTTTCGCAAGCACCACTCGTTTGCTGAAGGCAGGCAACAGGGTGATGCTCGGTTTCGTGGCCAATGTTGGCGGCCCCCTAGCTCCGCCAGTGAGCTACGGGAGACGTTAACCCAGCTTGCGACTTCTGGCTCGGGCGACGTCCGAATTTAGCGGACAATTGCCGGTCGAGCGTCGCCTCGCGAAGGTCTGCGTTGTGTCAGGCTGAGGAGCTTTGCCCAGCTCACGGCCAGAGGAAGCTTCCGATCCGTAGCACACGCCGGGCGTCGGGATGGCGAGCGGCCACTCCCGCCCACATTGTGTAACAACGCCGCGAAATTCCAGCAATCAGGGACAGTGCGCTGCAGTCCACATAAATTCGCTAGCGCCAGGAGATCGTAGCCTGCTTCTTGCCCCAGGCCTTGGCGGCATCGACATCTTCGCCCATGTAGATGTCGATCCTGTCGGTCCAGCGACTGTGCATCGTATCCAGAACGCTGTACGCGCCGCGTAGGCCTTCGATCCTGACTTTGGCGCCCCGAGTCAGCCCTCGCTCGACAAGGTCGCGAGAAACGGCGATCGCCTTCATGCCGGGCTTGAGCTGGTCGCCCCAGGCCGCCACGGTCGGATCGCCATCGGTCTGCTCAGGCAACGAGTTATAGGCCGAGGCCGTTACCACCGCCGTGTGGCTGTCGCGGGCTTCGTCGGAGCAGCTGAGAAGCGCGGCAGTGAGGACACAAACCACGACCGCAAGGAGCCAGCGATGCGCTTGGCCGTTCATGGGACCCCCTCTTTATGTTCCCAAGAAAATCTCGTGGGCTGCATACAGCCGTCGAGCGGTGCATGCGGCGCGGACGCGCGCGAGGCAACAATCCCTAGCGAACAGCCGCACGGACAGCTCACCCTCGACCCATGTCGCCCGTGCGGTAGGCACCGGATACTAGCCGAGCTTGCTCTGCAGGGACAGCTTACGACCCGAAGCGGACGGAGAAGCTCAGTTGGCGAGCGGCAGCAGAAAGCCGCAAAGCTGGCGTTCACAGGCTTACTTCGCCGGTCCGTGATCGCCGGGCACCAATGTTGTCACGGCCGCTCCCATCCCTGCCGCTGGTCTGCCCCCACTGCAGCGCCGACATGCGCATCGTCGCCTTCATCACCGAGGCCGCACCGGTGGCGCGGATTCTCACCCACATCGGCGAGCCTGCCCAGCCGCCGGGGATCAGCCCAGTACGCGGGCCGCCTGCCTGGGAAGACCCGCCCGTCGAGGCCGTACCCGACTGGGACGCCCTGACGCTACCGCCACCGGAGTACGCCTTCGACCAGCGAGTGCAGTGGTCGCCTCCTCCCACCGCCTGGTCACGCAGGCGACCCGCCATCTCCTGCATCCGCTGCGCCCGCGCCCCGTCAAGCGATGCCGCGAGCTCGCCCGGCACCTTCCCAGACGGCGGTCTGCTCCCCATCTCTCTCCCCGTCGGCTCGCGCTGTGCCCTTGCGGCGAGCCTTCCTGCGGTTTTACCGTCCCCCCGACTTCAGCCGCGAGCGGTTGGAATCCCTATCCCTATCCCTTATCCCTCGGTTGGAGTCCCTATCCCTCTATCCCTAGTTGCAGCGAGGTGCCTCGCCGCATTCAAACCGCGCTCTACCGGCCCAGGCCCACTTTCGCCGACTACGGAGGGATTTTTCTTCATGGGCTCACAGCCTTCTTATGACCCGAGGCTGGCTTTGGCGGGCGAAATCCCGGAACCAGGCCCGACGCTAGCTTGCCGTCTTCTACTTTCAAGCGGAAGGCGTACTCTAAGGAATCAATGGGGATTTGATCTTGGGGCGGTAATCGTCCGTGCTGCTTCCGAATTTGGAGTTCCGGAAGGTAGTGGTTCTTCTGCTTCTTCCACACATTGAAAGCATTGAGGAGCTGCTTCGAGTCTGACACACCGTTGTAGTATTGGTAGCAGGGCCGTCGAGGCAGACCCATTTCCTGCCTGAGCCAATTCTCCGTTAAGCTATTATGGTCATATTGGTAAAGGCCAACCGTCCGACATTCCTCGTCAAGATCGTCCGCTTTGAATGTGCCCTCGAGATTGTGCAGATGATGTATCAGCTCGTGAGCAAAGTAGATATAAGTCTTCTTGCAAGCTACGACAAACTCCTGGGTCAGCTCGAACATTGGCGTGTCTTTGCTGGGAAAGCGAAAGTCGTATTCAATCGTACCGGCTTTGTATGTGGGCACCCCGGCCCTAGGCCAAATCTCAAGGAGTCTTTTATTCTTTTGCTTTTCATTGACTTTCTTGAGGAGCATCAGACCTCTGGGCCAAAAAGCAATCTTCCAAATAATCCTGCTATACTCGTCCTTGGTACTCTCGGACAGGGTCTTTTCGTGCCTGTAACTGATATTGGCGATAAATTCCCTCGCTACGTTGGTTCTCTTCCCTGGTGGAGTACCCATCATACACCTCCTTCATTAGTTGGCCGCCTGAATTTGTGGGTCCCGAAACTCGATCGTCTTGTGACCGTATAGGTTGCGATCCTCTCAAGACCTTTCGGCAGTCGGAAGCATAGCATTGGCGAATGCGTTCAGGGACAGGGGACTGGCTAGGGTCAGCGCCCCCAGCGACACGCTTGTCCTCTACGCGACCCGCCCTGGGGAGACCGCAAGCGACAACCCGAGCGGGCGCAATGGGCTGTTTACAAAGCACCTGCTCACCGTCATGGACACACCGGGGACCGAGGTGGAGGATGCCCTCAAGCAGGTCGCCCGGGAAGTCTATCGCGACAGCGGTCTCTCCATCGCTTCGGCAGTTTCTCGTGCTGCACGGCCGGCCTCTTGCCGACCGAAACCGCAGTGCTGCGTCACACACAACTGGACTGACACAGGAGGGCGGTTCACGGGCATTCGTCAGCCGCCTTTCGAAAATGCGAGTGGAAAGCCGACCTTTGTCGGGCATCGTCATTTTAGGATCTCGTAGAGATCCGGATCAGATTTGGGACAGCTCTCTCGAAAACCCTTGGCGCAGGCTTCCTTGTGCAGCGAAATAGCCTTTTCGTGGTTGCCCTTTCGGGTTTCAATACCCGCAAGATTGCTACAGCCTCCTCCATATCCCTGATCGCAGGCCATTTTGAAATACTTCGTCGCCTCCGTAGCATTCCCCCCTAAAAACCCCTGCAGGAGCCCATATTTGTTGCAGCTAAGCGCCGAGCCGTTCTTGCAGCACTTGAGATATTGTTCCATCGCGGGCTCCAACATTCCCTGCGACTGAAGATCCACCCCATCCGCATAGCATAGTTCGTGAGAGATTTCCTCGATGTTCGCACTGTCACCCCTCATCGGTGCGCAGTTTGAGGTACGCTTCAGAGTCGAGCCTTTGGTCCACTCGTCTAACCCCGTCAGGTCTTCTTCGCCAATCTCAAAGACAAAGATCGCCTTATCAGCTCGAATATTGAGCTTTCCGTCTCGAACGAAAAAAGGGCACTCGTCCTCAAAGCCATAAACGCTGACAACAACCTTTTGAGGAGATTTGAAGTTCAGCGACTCCACGAAGGCTTTCTCCCCGGTCGCTTGATATGTGCCGCACAGCCCAGCTTGCTCCACTTCCTTTGCAGCACTTTCCGCACGCTGAACGTACTCAGAGGTAGCGTGGGCCCCTGTGAATCGAAACACTACGAAAACGCCAAGAAGCACAACAATTGCTGACGTCACTTTCATTGTCGAAGCGCCCCATAGGTCAGAAGTCAAGTAACCCAACCAATTCTAGCGAGGCTCCGCCTCAGACCGACGAGGCATGGGTGGGTTAGGCGGCCCCGGTTGATCGACGGGAGGCTATGCTCCCGTTGGTAGCCGCGCGAAGCGGCGTGGTGGCTTGCAGCCGAGACGTCAACCGGGGCCTGCTGTCATGGTAGAACAAACGGTGCGCGAGTTGTTGGAAGGACATGTGGTGCTGGATGTCGAGGGGATCGACCGGCTGTACCTGAACCTGTATCAGCCCATGCTGCAAACTGGCGGCGGGGTGGCGACCTTCTTCAAGGTCCACCGCGGGGCCAAGGTGGCCTCGACCACGCTGATGGCACCGATGAGCCACGCCTTCGTCAAGGCGATCCATGATTTCGCCAAACACGAGGGGGTCGAAATCGTCGCGTTCGCCAAGGGGCAGCGCAAGGACGAGGTGACCGGCGAGCGCCTCAAGGACTTCTCTGCCACCGAGGGCGTGCTTTACATCGGCAAGGCACAAGAGCGCTTCGCCAGTTTCCGCGTGATCAAGAAGATCAGCGTATACACCGGCCAGCCCTATCCCTGGCTGAACCGCAGTTCGGTGATGTGCAACCACTACTACTTCTACCTGGTGGATGAGGACTTTGGCCCGCTGTTCATCAAGTTTTCCTCCTACTTCCCCTACACTGCCCGGGTCTGCCTCAACGGCCATGAGTACGCCAAGCGACAGCTGGCCAAGGAGGGGATCGCCTTCGAGGCGTTGGACAACGGGGTCCTGTCGTGTGCCGATCCGGTGCGCTTGCAGCAGATCCTCGACGAACTGGACGAGACCAAGATCGCAGCCCTGGTGGCCAAGTGGCTAGCACGTCTGCCCGATCCGTTCGCCGCCGCGGACCACGAGGCTGGCTTCAATCCCAAACTATCCATCCTGCAAGCGGAGTTTTCCCGCACCCAGGTGTTCGACCGGCCCTTGTCAGGGCGTCACCTGTTCGAGACGCTCATCCGCGAAAACCTCGACCTGGGGCGACCTTCCAAGGTCAGCCTGATCTTCGAGCGGAGGATTAACAAACGCACGCCAGGTTCGTTCCACACCCGCGTCGTTACCCAAGGGGTCATCCCCTCGCTGCACGTCGGCTACAAATCCTCCAAGATCAAGCAGTACTTCAAGGAAGGGCGCGCCCTGCGCACCGAGACCACGATCAACAACACCCATGATTCAGAGGGCGGTTAGCGCCATTCCTCAGCCAGGGTTCCCGAGCCGGCGGGGCGTACCTTGCCAGCGGGCGTGCTCATGGCGGGGGAAGAAGGCGGGGGATCCGCGGAGGGGAGATGTTTCAGGCCGGCAGGGCGGCTGTGCGGAGGCGCGGCGCTAGACGTGCGCGCAGCTACCCGCAGCCGGTGCGCGGGGAGCTGCCGCTGCAGGCAAAGGCCATCGTGCCGGCGCGGGCGTTGGTGCCCGTCGGTGGGGCGGGGTGGGCGGCGGGGCAGGCGTCAACGGCTGCGGATCTCGCCGCGGCGCAGCCAAGCCTCGGGGCTTGGGGGCGCGAGCACACAGGCGCCGAGTAGACGCTCGACCATGCTCGCCAGGTCGAAGCGGCGGTTGAGGCGGTACTGGGCCTCGGCAAGGTAGCGAGCGCGGTACTTGGCGACGTTGAAGTGGTGGTAAGTGCCACGGATGGCAGTCTTGAGGTTGGCGATGATGGTGTTGACCCAGCGGAACGCCTCCAGGTCGCTGGAGCGGCGGGGGCTGACCACGATAGCGCCATAGTTGGCCACCGCCGCCTTGGCGGCGGCCAGACTGGACAGGGCATCGGTGACGAGGTGAACCGTGGGGCGCAGGGCCTTGGTCGCCCACGCCAGGATCGATTCGCCTTTGAGGTTGGGCAACGCATCGAGCCGCACATGCCAGGGGTGGCCCTCCTCGCTCAACTCCACCGCAGCGATAAACGGCATCTTGTTCGGCGAGCCGCGCCCTGGCTTGCCGGCGTGCACGCCGCCGAGGTAAGCATCGTCGGCGATCACGACCCCGTGCAACCGGCGCGTGGACTCCCGTTCGGCCATCGCCTCCATGAGCTTGTGCTTGACCCGCCAGGCGGTGCGGTAGGACACCCCGAGATGGCGCTTCAGCGACAGCGCCGAGAAGTCGTTCTTGTTCTGCCCGATCAGGTACTCGGCCAGGAACCACTTCGTCAGCGGGAGCTTGGTGGCCTGGAACAGTGTCCCGGACAGCAGGCTGGTTTGTGTGCGGCACTGCGCGCACTGCCAATACTGGCGCCCCTCGACCCAGAAGGTCGAGTGGGCCTGTCCGCCGCAGACCGGACAGACAAACCCCGCGGGCCAGCGCCTGCGCTCCAGCGTCGCCTCACACTGCGCCTCGGTGCCGTAGAGGGCAAAAAACTCCGCCAACGATTGACCAGGCTGAAACTGAATTGTGTTCTGGGGCATCGGGGCTCTCCTCGGCGGGTGGATACCGCAGATTCTCCGCCCCCAGGCGGCTCAAAACGTGAGCCTGCCCCCGCCGTGCGGCGCGCAGAGCGGCTGGCTGAGGTACGACGCTAATCGCCACGTTTGTTGAGCTAATCCGATCCCGGCACGGTGTGTGGGGCGGGATCGGGTCTCCTTAGAGATAGGGGATTGTATCCCCGGGGCTCGCAACGGCGACAATCGGGAGTGGTCGGGAGCGAGGGCAGGCGATGGTCCGCGGGGTGGAGGTCGGGGCATCCTTGGGGCTCCAAAGGGGTTGCGGGCGAGCTGTTGGGGACGGAGTTTAGGCCATGTTCCGGGATCGAGACGAGCGCCACCGCAGACCGCGGGATGGCCTGTGCGCCCGGGTGCCTTGTCGGTCGCTGCGCGTAATCAGGCGTGCGGGTCACCCCGCTCGCGGGGCTTGGGGGCGAACCGCCCTGGTCGAGATGCCGCACGGTGCCCCAGCCAACGCGAGACAAAGCACATGACCATCAAGATCATCGACCAGTCGGAAACGGTCGAACAGCTCCTCAGGCCGTTTCAGGACCAGACCGGCGCCGACTATCAAGGCTACCGCGGGCACGTCTATCGTGTGCTGACTTCCGCGATGCATTTGATTGGGGGTGAGGAGACCCACCGGCGAGCGGTCGAGACGGCACTGGTCTTCCACGACCTGGGGCTCTGGACCGACCACAATCTGGCCTACCTGGAGCCGTCCATCCGCCGTGTACTAGAGGCCAACGAGGCCAATGGCTGGGACCTGGACCCGGAGCTTCTGTGCAACTTGATCTACTGGCACCACAAGGTCTTCCCGTTCCGCGGCAAGGATGCCGATATCGTGAACGCCTTTCGCAAGGCCGATTGGGTGGACGCCAGCGGCGGGGTGATCCGTCACGGTTTGACGCGTGCCGAGGTCGATGCCGTCAGCGCAGCGATCCCCGAGCACGGCTTCCGTGACACCCTCAACCGCTTGGCGGGGGACCTTGCAGGGGGCAACACGCTGAAGGGCCTGACCCGGGTCCTGCTCAGGGTCTAGAAATGGTGATGAGCGTAAGTCCAGGGTAAGGTTCTACAGTAGTGATCTGCGTGAGAGAAGCTACCTAAGATCTGCTGAGTCTATGCCGAGGGTGAGCAGTATCAGTACGGCTTCTCGCCCACCCAATTTCCCGCCGGTTGGTACTGGCACACCCAGACTTGCTCCTGGGTGTCTTCACACACGGCCATAGCACAGCCGACTGTCGTAGTCGTGCGCCAAACGACCTGGGTGTAGTGGTCACAGACTTTCCCCGGCGCGCAGGTGTTGGTCTGGTAATCGTAATCGGCCATCTCGTTGGTCCAGCTATCTACCACTTGCTTCGGTGTGACCCTTTGTAATTCCTTGCGGCCATCTGACCACTGAATCGCGCTGGCCCAATACAGATTCTCGCCGTAACTACCATCCGGTTCGCTGTGGCGCATCTTGCAGTGGTTGGTCTTCTTCAGGTGGTCAGCCCATGCCTGCGCCTGATTCGCCAGTGCTGGCGAGTAACGAGTTCCTCTGTCACACCCACGTAGGCACGCCACTTGTTGTGCTCGGTGATGAACGCTGCGGGATCGAAGTCAAACGCGTGGGTTGTCCGGCTTGCCAGTGTCGTGTCATCGGAGCGGCAACCATTTTGGGAAATGACCACATACTTGAACATAAGGGCATCGTCGACCAGTTGCATGTCCGTGATCGAGAGGGTTCCCGCGTCATCGGGACCGCTAAAGGTGCCGGAGCCCGTGAAGTGAGTGCCGTGCTGCGTCAGGTCCACCTGAACGTTGTGGACTCTGCCATCTTGGTCGGTCAGTGTCAGGGCGAAATCGTTGCCATTATGCGTGATTGCGTCAACCTCATGGCGAACCCAGCTGCCGTTGTCCGCGCCGCAGTTCGAAGTGATTCCGACGGTTAGTCCATCGTATGTTCCGCTCAGATTGATGTTGCGGAAGGTGTATCTCTGGATAGGGAAGGACCCGGACATGCTGCCATATTGATAGCTGAATGTTCCCGCGGCAACGCTGGAAAAGGAAATCGTGGCCGTCCCGACCACCTCCGAATACCAGAGCGACTCGTCGTATCCGGACGGCTCGGTTCCGTAATACCGCCGAAGCTCGGCTGTCAGCGACTGGCTATCGTTCAAATCGCCAAAGAACAGCAGGAAGGAAGGATCCCCCTTCTCGTCGTACATGAACCACGTGACAAAGATGTTCTTTCCCTGTTGCCCGATGTTCAAACCCATTCCGCTCAGCTGAGGGTTGCTCCACCAATCTTGATAGTTTGTCGCCTGCGACAGGCACGAACTTGTCAGCAAAACGAGGCCCCACAACAGCGATACCCAACGAGCAAAGACGCCATTCATAAGATTTCTCCTAGGTCATTAACTGCTCTAGTATACAGGCATAGAGTCCGCTGATAGCTGTATGGCAGAGCCCGCCGACTGCGCTCCCGACGTCCAGGGAAAAAGAAGCCCCGGGGGTACCGGAGCTTAGAAGCCACAACATGAGGAGAGCCGAGGTTAGAGCGAGACCGTCTGGACCCGCTCTTGAACTTCCCCAAGAGATTGGCACATTGCGACGGGGAACAACGAGGTAGGCAGCACACTTCAGTGCATCCTGGGTCCGCTGCCGGATCGGCTTGAGCGGTTCCCTAAGGAGCAGACTTACATGCCTTGTCAGCAGCCTTGTCGGCCAGAACACGGGCCTTCTCATTTGCGTTGCGGATGGGTTTCACAACGTCCGTCACGCACATTTCTTTGGCGGTGATTTTGCTCACGATCAGATAGGACGTGGTTTTCTCTGGCTGTTCAGAGTCTTCGTTGACGTTGTATCGCACGATCAGGGCCAAGGGCGTGGCCTTGCCGCCAGATGTTTTCACGCGCCACTCCGCTGTCCTGCCGAGGGCGGAGAATCCACCGGAAACGGTTGACCACAGTTCCAGAGGAAACTCCTTGCCGGTGGGGTTGATGACCGTCAGGGTCTGCCGAATGTCGCCTTCCATCAAATCCAGTTGGTAGCCTGCCGTGCCGGCGCAGCGGCCTTTGTACCAGCCGGCTTCGTCCTCGTTATATTCGAGGGTCTTGCAGTCGTTGGTATCGAGACTGGAGTAAATGCTGTCGATTTTGTCCGTCGCTGCGCAGGACATTTTTGCCACCCCAAACGCTGCCGCGAATGTCAGGGTAGTGATAAGTGCTTTCATGCGTTTCCTCCGCCCTCGTCGGTTGTAGGCGGCAATTCAGCGCGTCGACACGTGATCCACAGACACCGAAACCTTGCCGTAGACAGTGGGACCGTCAGACGCCGGCTCTGTGTCCTTGGCCTGCCGATCAAGCACACAGGCAGAGAGCCCAAGTGAGAGGGCGAGGAGGCTAGTGACGAGACTCGTCTTGTGGATCATCGGTCAGTCCTGTGACTTCGGCGAGAGCCGAGACGAGATTCTGCGTGCCAGACGAGAGCAGCGCGAGGGTTTCTTCGTCCAGGGCCTCAGCCCGGATCATCTTCAGCAGGGTGTCCTGGGGCACGTCCCCGTAGCTCTGGTGGTAGTACACGATATTGAGGGCAAGGAGGCGTGCCACGTCAGCCAGTTGGTTCTTGGTGGCCCGCTCGATCAGTTGGTCGGCTAGACGGGCGTAGGCGGGGAAATCGTCGATGTCGGTCATAGACGGAGCAGCTTCCCCTGGTTTACAGAGATGTCTATGCCAGGCGCCTGTCCTCTACCGGCGGCGCGACCTTCCTCTTTACGCAGCGGCCTGTCCCACCTAGAGTCCCACCAAAAGACAAACGGCCTAGACCCGCGAGGATCTAAGCCGTTCTTTTTATTGGCTCCCTGGGACGGGCTCGAACCGCCGACCTAGTGATTAACAGTCACCCGCTCTACCAACTGAGCTACCAGGGATCTTTTCAAGCGCGGCATGGTAGCCGGACCCGCGAGCAGCGTCAAGCCAAACCACCGCCAAACCACCGCCTAGGCTGCCCACCAGCCAGGGAGACCGGTCGGTTGGCTCAAATCTGTCCGCGTCGCCTCAGGACGCCACAGCGGCGATGCGCTCCAGGGCCTTCTCAAGGTTTGCGCGACCGGTGGCGATGGAGATGCGCACGTGCCCGCCGAGCCCGAAGGCAGAGCCGGGCACCAATGCCACCCCAGCCTTTTCGATCAGGTACTCGGCCAGCTCCAGGTCGTTGTTGATGCCGTCCAGACGGTCGATCAACCCCTGCACCCGCGGGAACACATAGAAAGTTCCGTCCGTGGCCAGGCACTCGATGCCGGGGATACGGTTGAGGGCCTCCACGACAAAATCGTGGCGCTCTTTGAAGGCCGCAAGCATGGGGGCAATGCAGTCCTGAGGGCCAGACAGGGCAGCTTGGGCTGCGACCTGAGAGATCGAGGTGGCGTTGGAGGTGCTCTGTCCCTGGACCTTTTTCATGGCCTTGATGACCTCAGCCGGACCGCCCGCGTAGCCGATGCGCCACCCGGTCATGGAGTAGGCCTTGGAGACACCGTTGAGCACCAAGGTGCGCGAGTCCAGGTCTGGACAGACGTTGAGGATGTTGACGAAGGGATCGCTGGACCAACGGATGTGCTCATACATGTCGTCCGTGGCGATCACCGCCCGCGGATACTCCCGCAGCACATCCCCCAGGGCTGCCAGCTCGTCGGCCGTGTAGGCCATACCGGTGGGGTTCGACGGGCTGTTGATCACGACCAGCTTGGTCTGATCGGTCATCGCGGCGTTGAGCTGGGCCGGGCTGATCTTGAAGTGCTGCTCCGCCCCGGCGTGGACCAAGACGGGCGCGCTGCTGGCAAGCAGGGCGATGTCCGGATAGGAAACCCAGTAGGGGGCCGGGATGACCACCTCGTCACCTGGGTCCAAGATCGCCTGCGCCAGGTTGAAGAAGCTCTGCTTGCCGCCGCATGAGACCAGGATCTGATCCTGGGCATAGGTCAGGCCGTTTTCCGCCTGAAACTTGGCGATTACCGCCGCCTTGAGTTCGGGGGTCCCGTCTACCGCCGTGTACTTGGTAAAACCATCGCGGATCGCCTGGATGGCGGCCTCCTTGATGTGCTCCGGGGTATCGAAGTCCGGTTCGCCGGCACCCAGGCCGACCACGTCCTGGCCCGCGGCCTTGAGGGCCTTGGCACGTGCCGTGATCGCGAGGGTTGCGGAGGGTTTGACTGCCTGGACGCGGGCGGCAAGTTTGATGCTCATGGCGGGACTCTCTGCCTGATTTTTGTGGGCAACGTGAGGGTGACGAGGGCGCTGGATCGCAGCAGCGCATGATAGCGAAACCGCGCCTGTACGGCACCTATCAGGGCGCCCGGGGTTTCCTGTTGAAATCAGGGAAGACAACCCTTTGGATAAGCTGTGGATCAAATTTCGGCGCCAAAGTATCCACAGGCGGCCCACACCCAGAACCTGTCCTATCCCGAGTTTCATATCGACGCAACAGTCTGATAAATCGCTATATATTTCGACTACGCGAGTTATCGACAGGCCTAACAGTAATAACAATCTGAAGATAAGAAGAAATTAAACTTAGTGCAAAGCCTTCCCAGACCCCACCATCCTTTTCGACTGCCTGTCCCCGCATCGACTGAGGCACAATCCTCCAAACAGTTGTCCCGAGACCCACTATGGACATACCCGCCACCCCGAGGCCCCTGCGCCTGGTCGCCAACTTCGTTCCCGCCGGCGACCAGCCGGCTGCGATCCGGCTCTTGTCCGAGGGCCTACAGGACGGCGAGGCGGGCATGACCCTGCTCGGCGTCACCGGCTCGGGCAAGACCTTCACCATTGCCAACGTCATCGCCGAGCTGCAACGCCCAGCCCTGGTCTTGGCGCCCAACAAGACCCTCGCCGCTCAGCTCTACGGCGAGCTGCGAGAGTTCTTTCCGGACAACGCGGTGGAGTACTTCGTCTCCTACTACGACTACTACCAGCCGGAGGCCTATGTCCCCTCCACGGACACCTACATTGAGAAGGACTCCTCGATCAACGAACATATCGAGCAGATGCGCCTGTCTGCCACCAAGGCCCTGTTGGAAAGGCGCGACACCATCATCGTGGCCACCGTCTCGTCCATCTACGGTCTCGGCGATCCCAACGCGTATCTGCGTATGGTCCTGCACCTCTCCCGTGGGGACCTAATCGACCAGCGCGCTCTGCTCAGACGCTTGGCGGAGCTGCAATATCGCCGCAACGAGGTCGAACTCGCCCGTGGCACCTACCGGGTGCGCGGCGACGTCATCGACATCTATCCGGCGGAGTCCGACGACGAGGCCCTGCGGGTGGAGCTGTTCGACGAGGAGAT
>CALOFM010000014.1:0-53155 GCA_942492625.1 uncultured Gammaproteobacteria bacterium
GGTCCGGTTCGCACCGGCTTTGTGGAAGAGGTTGACCGACGATGACCGGAAGCGGCTGCGTGAAACCTCACGTCAGGCCATCGACCGGTATTTCGCAACCGGGACGACTGAGAGCGACTAAATTACTTCCTCTCGCCATTCGTCATCCGTCCAGCTCGCCGGCGTTCCGCGTTTCTTCTTGGTCCGTCCCTGGTTATCTCCTTCGCGGACCAAGCTCATGCCTCAGCGTCCACCAGGGTTGCCGCTTATGGTGGTCCGCCCCCAACACTGCCGGGGCTAAATGCGGCAAACCCGCTGCTCAAGGCTTTTCCTGCGCCTCCAAGAACCTCTGCAAGATGGCTGCCGAAGGGTAGCTAGACATCGAAGCAATGCCGTTCGCCAGCTCGACCGGATACAGCGCGCCTTCGAACTTGTGGCTGACCAAAGACGGCAGTGTTGCAAGGATTCGGGCAAGCCCAATAAGGTCCTCCCCAGTGGGCTTGTCGTTTTCAGAAAGGTAATCGCCGGTTGGAACGTTGAGTACCATGTATGCGCCAGGATCGACCTTGACGTACATCTTCTCGCCCCAGTTCGTGCGCGAGCCATAGGGATTTGAGAGGTCGGGTGACCGATAAACCTCGCGCCGAACAAACTCGTGAGTCAAGGGTGCGTAGCGTAGATGTTCACCTCGGGCATGCGGCGGGGCGAATCGCACGATTGATACCAAGTGATCGAAGAAAGCGCCGCTCTTCTCTTGGCCAATGATGTGTACTGGTCGGCCTACGGTCTTTGTATGCTGAAGGAAGGCGCGCAAGTTTGGAACGAACTTCGAGTACTGGCCTCGAAGCGTCAGGGGACCATCCTTTATGAAGAGGGTGTCGCTGACGAGCGACCGATCCGTGTGGTGCCACATCAAGCGCACGGCGGTGAACAGCATTAGGTGCTCCATGACCAACATGTACGACGACGCGACAGAGTCAGGTGCGCTGTCCTCATCCATCGCAAGATGGAAGCCCCAAACGTCCGAGAGAAACACCTCGTGGTTACAGTGCGGGCAGCTGCTGCTGTCGCTCCCATGAGGCAGTCCCTCGACTATCTCTTCGCCGCAGTGCGGACACTGGAAGCCCGGTGAGAACGCACTGGAGCGAGGATCCCATTTCTTGTAGGCCAGCCACTTGAGGGTGTCGTAGAAAGCGCCGCCTTGGTCGACCCGCATCGAGTCTCGCACAATATGTCGTACAGCTTGGTAATTCGTACCCATGCTCGTCCGCACATTCTTTAACGGAAACACCGTGGCATGTTGAACACCACTGTCCTTCAGCGCATCGCGCAGAAAAAGCGGATGTGGTAAGTCCTTGTCGATCACATCAAGTTTGGCCTTGTCCAGCATCAGGAGCGCAGTCTTCACGAAGGCGACCTCCTTCGGCGGTTTCTGCGCCGAGCGCACCGGCACGAAGGAGCCGTCGACAGCCCAGATGTTACGCAGGGGCTGCACGCCAGCCGGTTCGAAATCGATCCAAAGCGTGCTCGACGGATCACCATCGGGAGACTGGGCATTCTCGAAATCTTCGACTAAAGACTTGACCCACTGGCTCTCGATGACAGCCAAGTGACCCAACTTTGAGGCAGTTTCTCCGGGCAACCGCGTGCCTTTTGTATATGGCATGACGCCTTCCCTCAAGCAGCCGGCATGGCCGCGTCCGCTTCCACGGGCTGCGCCGCCTCAAAGCGGAGCGCTTGCGTTGGAACGACAAAGCGATGTGACATGGTCAGCATGCGCATGTAGCCCGGTGTTCTCGCTCGAAGGATGTCCTCTTCAACACCCGCGAACGCAACCTGCACCCGTGACAACGATCTCGTCTCGTCTTGGCTAGACAGGTGCCCGACAAAGAAATTCTCCGTTTGCGCCAACAACTCCTTGTTAATGGTCGACGGTGACTGGGTCGAATAGACCATGCCAATATGGAACTTTGCGCCCTCTTTGGCGAACCGCGCATAGACGCCGGTCAAATCCTTGCTGTCAGGTGGGAATAAGTTGTGTGCTTCCTCGAAGTACAGCTGCGCGAAGGCATTGCCCAATCGATTCTCGACGAACTTCGTCTCCTGATGGCCGAATACGGCGCGAGAAAGCATGTCAGAGAAGTAACGCCGAATGGTGTCGGTAGCGTTACCGAGATCCAAGATCACAGTGCGTCCCTCGTCGAGGAGCGCTAAAATTTGGGACTGCAAATTACCGGCATTTGCAGCGTGGAATTGACGATAGGCGCTAATGACGGAAGGACCAGACCCACTCGCAGGATTCAAGAAATCGAGTAGGTAACCAGCCTCAGCATCAAATACGGGCCTATTTACACTTGTCAGGTTTGGGGCATTTTGGTTTTCCCTCCGAAATCTTGCTAGTACCTCTAGCTCAGACTGAAGCTCGTCCAAGTTCGTAGGGTTTGCTGGAGGAGACTGGCTGGGACTGACTGCAGCATACGCAGCTGTTCTGAGCTGCGCATTGAAGTGGCAATCAAAGTGCCGAACGTACCGAGTGGCAACCACACCAAGCTGTTTAAGTCTCGATTCGTCTGCCGGATATCCCGCTTTGTTAAGGATCGCCCAATACATCTGGATTTTGCGAACCCCCCTGCTCCGGTCTGACTCGTTCATTCCGGCAAGGTCGTCAATCTCGGGTAGGCTGATGCTGGCGAAGCTTCGAATGTAGTTTGATCGCTGATTGTCCTGCTCAAGCATTGACGCGAGAACTTGGATGCATGCGGCCGGTTGTTCATAGAAGTTCAAACGCAGGGGCCTAGAAGGCGTCCCAGCTCGCTCCGTCAGAGCGTAGACCTGGCAACGGTCTTCGTTTGTAGAACGCAGAGAGCGATTACCGTCCTGCGGGTTGTCGTTGGCGTATTCGCCATTGATGTCAAAAATCAACTGCCCAACCGAATTGTCCTGAGCGGTGACGTTCAGCATGCCTTGGGCAAGCAGCTTGACAACATTGGATTTTCCCAACCTGGTCTTCCCGAACATCGCGGTGCGGCACCCCTTGAAGTCCCGCATGGAGATCTCGACTGGAATGTTCGTCACAGTTCCATTGCTAAACAGACCACACTCCATGGTCCGGAGGTTACCGATGGCTACGCGTTGTTCCGTTTTGACCATGCCGCTGACGATTAGCTTCAACAACGCTTCGTCGGGAGCGAAGACCTTATACCGATGGGCGCTGACAACGTTATTGACGGCTCCAGAAAATTCCAGCTTTTGCATGTCCTCCGGATTCGCGTAAAACATGCCAAGGACATCGCAGTCTAGAGCGCCCCACTGCAGTTCGCTTTGGGTCCACACGTCAAGTTCAGGCATCGATTTCTTGTGCAGCTCGAAGTAGGTCTGCTGAACCTGGTTTGAGAGCGGTGTGGGCGAGACGCCAGTAACGCGCAACAACGTGAAATGGGGCGGCGTATCACCTGCGTTTATGGGCGTCATGATGAGAAATGAGCCGCGCGGAATGCCGCCTACGGCCAGTTTATAGGGGTCGCTTGTGATGATCTTAGCTGTGTCGTAACCAAGCTCGAGGACGTATCCCACGAAGCGCATTTCCTCCGTCCGACGCGCCTGCTCCATTTGCTCTTCGAACTGTAAGAAGCCACGAAGGGCATCGATGGGATTGCCTTGGGTGGCTGCGGTGTTAACAAGGTTGCCCAGTGTTGCCATTTTGCTGATCCCTAGATGTTCGCGCGGATGATGAGTTCGTCGAAGTGGCGACGGCTAGAATTGTCGGCCGAGATGCATGAGGAGCGCGAAACGGCTTGCAAATCAAACTCTGCGCCTTCGTAGAGGTCCCGAACTGACTGATGGTTGGCATTTGTGCACAGCACCTTCGCGCCGCGATGGGCAGCCCTGCGCAGGGCTGCAGCGAGCCGCTCCTGATCAGTCCAGGAAAACAGCACCTCGTTGTACTTTCGAAAGCTGTTGTAGTTGTGGCGGACCGTGTAAGGCGGGTCGCAAAAAACGAAGTCATTCAGCCTCGCGCGGTCCAAGAGTGGTTCGAAGTCGCAAGCTAGAAGATCGGCTCCACGCAGCAGCGTTGATATTGCCTCGAAGTTGTCAGTTTCACTAACAACTTTGTCTCTTGACCCCCGAGGCACATTGAACTGCCCTTGACGGTTGACTCGGTAAATGCCGTTAAAGCACGTGCGGTTCAAATAGATCAGGCGCGAGGCCGCGTGCAATTCGTCCGGCGCGGCATGCTCCCGGACCCAATAGTAGTAACCGTCAGCGCTCTCACGGTGACGCAGTTGGTGGTCATTCAGCTTCTTCTCAACTCCTTGCCAGTCTTGCTTAATTGCTTGGTACACGTTGACGACCTCGGCATTGATATCGCCAAGCAGTGCCGACCGGGGTTTTAGGTGGAAGTAGACTGATCCCGCGCCAAGAAACGGCTCTATGTACGTGTAGTAATTTTTCGGCATCAAATGGCTATAGTGGCACACGAACCAGCGCTTCCCACCTGCCCATTTTAGGAATGGGGTCAATTCCCTTTCTGGCATGTTCTTCTTGCGCTTCATCAATTCGCTCTCTTCCGACTCCAATGCTCGTTATTGGGAATGGGCGAGCGAGGGCGCAATTGACGGGTAAGTCTGGGACAGCCAACGTCGCGTAAACCTGGGAAAGACGACGAACGGGTATCACGGGGTCTGGTATCGCGCGGTTTGGTCCTGCAATCACGCGACCGGAGCTTCGAGCGTGCTCCTGTTGAATCAAATACGTCCTTCACATTTCAGGTCCCAGCGACGCGCGCGATCTCCGGCCGCGGTTTTTGACGCGCGCGCCAGATATCGAAGGCCATCTGCTGTGAAAGCCAGACCTCGGCACGGCCACCGCGCTGCTCGCCCAGCCAGGCCTCAAGGCGTAGGGCCATGTCCGGCGAGATGGCGGCGCGGCCGTTGAGGACCCGCGACAGGGCCGAGCGGGTAACGCCAAGCTGACGGGCCGCCTCGGTTACCGTGAGGCCGAGTGCTGGAAGTACATCCTCGCGCAGCGTTTCGCCAGGATGTGGGGGTTTATGCATTTCACTCATGGCCGCAACTGCTTAGTGGTAATCCTGATAGTCGACGAGCACAGCGTCCACGCCGTCGAGTTTGATCACTTGGCCAACCGTATAGCGAAGCGTTACGCTACGCAACCATTGGTAGCCGCGAATTTTGTACTCGCAGCCGCCACTCAACCTGCGGAGGCGTATGTCAGTGGTCGCTTCGATATGAATCCACAACGACAGCGCCTCGCGTGTGCTGACCCCGATGCCGACCTCACCGGCAATGACCAGGAAGCGATATAGGCGGTCCGCACAAGCAACAGGAAGCCAAGCATCCGATGAAAAATCCAAGCCATAAATGGGCGTTTCGCCCCTGCTTCCGTGCAAACGCCTTCGGTTGGCGAGCTTCCAAGCTGGCCTCTCAACGTCTAGAAGAAGCGACATCGGAGATCAGAGCCGTCGCTCGCAAAGAATCCGTGACGGCCGCCGACGGAGCGATCCTGCTGATGGAGAAGCTGGGGCCGGCGCTAGCGCACGTGGACAGCTCCCGGTACCCGGATAGACGGCAAGCCTTTTGGCCCCTCGACAGTCAGGGAACCCGTATCGCTTCTGCTCTTCGGGCTCGGATTGTGCTGCCTTCCCATTAGAAAGCGAAGACAGATGGCCTTATCCAAGCTTCGCGCTATGATCCAACCCCATGAACATTCGCGATCTGCAATACATACTCGCCGTAGCCGATACCCGTCACTTCGGGCGCGCCGCCCAGCGCTGCTTCGTCAGCCAACCGACCCTTAGCGGCCAGATCAAGAAGCTCGAAGAGCACCTGGGTGTGACCATCTTCGAGCGCACCAACCGCTCGGTCGAGATCACGCCCATCGGTGAATCCATCCTCGCCCATGCCCGCTTGCTGTTGGAGCAGGCACAGGCCATCGAGCAGGTTGCCGGGGCCCACCAAGACCCCCTGGCGGGCCCGCTGCGCGTAGGGGCCATCCCAACCCTGAGCCCCTACCTGATGCCCTTGATTCTCGTGCCGCTGAAACGCCGGTTTCCTCAGCTCAAGCTCGTACTGTCCGAAGAGATCACCGACTCGCTGATCTCTAGGCTGCATCAGCACGAGCTGGATGCGATTCTCGTAGCCACGCCGATCGAAGATCCGGACCTGGAGCAGACCCCCTTGTTCGAAGAGCCCTTCTGGCTCGCCCATCCGCGCGCGCATCCCCTCTACGACAAGGACGAGATCTCACAGCAGGACCTGGAGGAGATCGAAGTCCTGCTCCTGTCCGAGGGCCACTGCCTGACCCATCAGGTCATGGAGGTATGCCACCTGGCGGAGCGGTCCCAACGCGGAGAGATGGCAGATTTGCGCGCGGCCAGTCTGGAAACCCTGCTTCAGCTAGTAGGTGCCGGATTCGGCTGCACATTGGTCCCGGCGCTTGCCATCCGCGGCGGCTGGATGACCGATAGCGGCATCATCGCGCGCCGCCTGGAGCTGCCGGACGCCCATCGCCGCATCTCTCTGGTCTACCGCCGGACCTTTCCGAGGCGGCCCGCCCTGAGCACCTTTGCCAGCGTCATCACGGAGCACCTACCGAACACGGTCAGGCCCTTGGGGAAGTCCTCGGAGCCTGTCTAGCTTACGCGTTCGTCGCGAGGGAGCGCGGTGCCGAGGCGGGTTGTTCGCCCAGGCACGAGCCTCCCCCTTCGATTCGACTGAGATCTATGCACCGATGAACGGGAGCTGCCGATTCACCTAGCGTTGCCGAACCTGACCGAACGCTCGGATGCCCTGCCGCAACACCATGCATGAAAACAAAAACATAACATGTCTCTATTATGCAGATATGTATAAAGTAAATTGTCAAATCATATGCATAACTCTTTTTTTTAAATGGAATTATTTTTTTGTGCAATTTACCGAGAAATGATCCATAATCACAACATGTGCGTTATGCAGACGATGTTTCAACGTTTCGGTAGAGGTCTTGAGATGGCTTCAACACTGACCGCAAGGACATCCCGGGTCGAGAGGTACGAACCATGACGATCAGCCAATTGCATGCCGTTTGGGAGCTATGCCGACAGGGATTTCCTCTCACAGCCGACGAAGCCGCCGCCCGCTGGGAGAGGGGCGAGCCCTACGAGCCGGAACGGCAGCTACATGTTACGCGCGAGATCGAGCAGCTTATCGACCGCTGCAACTGGGAGACCGGCGCTCGAGTCAAGGCCGCTTGAGCCGCCCCATCGGGCAGCCATCTGCGAGTACAGTTGCAGCATGCAGGAGGGCTACCTGATCATCGAGACGAACGCGGAGCGCCCGGGGTTGGTTCGGATCCGCAAGTCCGAGGCACCTCCGCCGGAGACGGAGCCAGGGCCGGGAGATCCAACGGGCCCGCATATCCGTTACATCGCCCGCTTCAACGACGTGAGCGCGGCACAGATGCACACCCACATCCGCTTGCGCCACCAGCTGGTCGACGTCGACGCCGGCCTTTACGGCTGCGACCCCGTTACGGCGATCGCAGCGACCCAGTCCCTCACGCTCGGCCATCGCCAAGTCTTCCTGGATCCGGATCTCGCCGGAGATGAGGCGCTCGCAAAGACCATCGCAAAACACCACTGGCGGCACCGGCTCGCCGATCGCTTTTGGCAGGCGGTCGGTGTCTTCGCAGTCCTCTTTCTGCTACTGAAGATACTGTTTGGCTTCTGAACCGCCCTACAAGGAGGTCGCGCACCCGCCAGTTACCGGATCGCCGAGTGGCAGCGAACAAATGGCCGCGGCGGCGTCATGCGAGAGGCTGCTCAACCCCGCGCAGGTTGATAAATCTCCCAGAACCGCTTGCCGTCGATCGTCCGGGCCCGGAGCCCGGAGCGCTCCGCCGCACGCCGGCCAGTGGCCAGGAGCGTGACCAGATCCGCCTTTACCAGCGGATGATAGTAAAAATACTCGTGCCCCAAGATCTGGTAGCGCCTGCTGCCTGAGACATCGATGGTTTCCATGCCGTCGACGACGGTCAAAAACTCCCCGGCCTGACCCAAGCGCGGATAGCCGCTGAGCTGCTGCGAAAGCTTCAACGGGGCGTCCTTGCTCGACGCATACAGGGTGATCCCACCCGCAAGAGGTACGAGCTGGGGCAGCAGATCGACGAAGGTCCGGGAGTCGAAGTCCGGCGCCAACAGCACCAGCTCGGCAATCGCCGGACGCGCCTTCGAGTCGGTGGCCAGCCTCTGGAGCGCGAAGAGCGCACCGCGCGAGCCTAGGCTGTGGGCCAGCAGCCTGATGTTGGCGGGGCCGATGCGCGATCCGAGCTGCCTCAAAAAACCCGCGAGGAAGGGGACGCTCCACTCCACGTCCGCCAGGTCGCGCACGTACTCGACCGGTCCGGCATTCGACGGCCAGCTGAACATCAGCACAACGGCCTTACCGGCCAGGTCGCGCTGCAGCTCCGCGGCCATTCGGCAGGTGCGGTCAAATCCGTAGTTGTAACCATGCACGAACACCACTACCGCGCCAGTTGCCGTCGCGGCCGCGGCGGCGGCCAAGCGCTCCCAGAACGCATCCGGATCGGCCTGCTCTGCAACCTGGATCCGATTGATCTCACTGGGCACGTAAAACGGCACCTTTCCCGCCACCTCGTCCAGGAACGGGATCGGCGTAAACTCAACCGCGCAGTGCCCGTAGTGCGGCTCCCCGCGCTCACCGCCGTAAGCCTCGTCCGCCGGCCTGTCCTCGTGACGCTCCCGGTTGGTCGCGTAAAAAACTTCGACCAGGACAGAGTCTGAAGCGCCATCGGTGCTCCCTGGACCTTCCTGCGCAGCCAAGGGCAAAGCGAGCAGGGCTGGGATCGCCAACAAGCTGGCGCCGCGGCAACGCACTAGCCCTTTCGCTCCCGATCCACCGCCCGCAGCCGGGTCTTGAGCTTGGTTATTCGCTCGAGCAGGTCCAGCGCCAGCGCTGCACCGGCCAGGTTCACCCCCAGGTCCCGCTGCAGATGCACCGTGATCCGGGTCCGCTGCAGGCTGGACGTGGGAAAGCACCAGTGAGGGCCGCGCCTGCCCGAAGGCTCCAGGATGCCCTGCTCCACCATGGCCTCTACCAGCTCGCCCCGCACGTCGCAGGAGCGGCAAAGCTCGATCAGGGTGACCTCTGTTTCCTCGTCCAGGATTTGCCCGCTGAGGGCCTGTGATTCGTTTTTACTCATGGGCTCAAGATACCCCCAGATTGGCGCGTGGATCGAATCCGAGCTTGGCCTCCATTTCCCGATACAGGGCCTTTGCATCGTCGCTATCGGCCGGCGGAAGCGCCAGATTCAACACGACATAGAAGTCTCCCGGCGCCTTGCCCGGAAGCCCCCGCCCCTTCAGCCGCAGCTTCCGGCCCGGCTGCGACTCCGCCGGGATTTTTAGATCGACGGCGCCTGTGGGTGTCGGCACCTTGACGCTCGCGCCCAGGGCCGCCTCCCAGGGCGCCACTGGAAGATCCAAAAAAACATCAGCGCCATCGACCCGGTACATGGAATGCACTCTCAGGTCCACTTCCAGAAATAGATCTCCGGCCTCGCCACCCCCTATCCCGGGACCGCCTTGCCCGGCGAGACGAATCTGCTGTCCGGGGCGGATACCCTTGGGAATGCGCACGTTGAGGTTGTGTTCGCGCGTGGTGACATGTCCGTCCGGAGTCAGCCCTGGCATCCGCAGCGTAATTGTCCGGGTCGATCCCTTGTAGCTGTCTTCCAGATCAATGAGCACCATTGCGTGGTGGTCCTCGCCTCGCATCCGAAAGGAGCGCCGGGTGGCCTCACCGGGATGCACCCGCGCTCCTCCGAACAGCGAATCGAAGAAGTCGCTGAACTGCTCCGGACCGGCCTCCGTGTACCCCCCCCCTCGGAACTCGAAGCCTTCTTTCCAATCGGGGGGCGGCCGGAAATCCTGCCCGGTCTGCCATTGCGCGCCAAGCTGGTCGTACGCAGCGCGCTTCTCCGGATCCTTGAGCACCTCGTTGGCCTCGTTGACCTCTTTGAAACGTTCTTCGGCGTTCGTTTCCTCGCTCACGTCCGGATGGTACTTGCGCGCGAGCTTGCGGTAAGCCCGCTTGATCTGGTCCTGGGTGGCATCGCGGTCGACACCAAGGATCTTGTAGTAGTCCTTGTATTGGGGCATGGAGCTGTCGCCCTTTTCTAATCAGGTTACGGCGAGTACCAGGGATTTGAAATCCCTGCTAACCGCGCTTTGAAGTCACGCGGGAAGTTTAAACGCGCGCCAGAACGTGCGCCAGACGGCGCACGTCGCGCCCAGCCGTTTTTTCCGTTCGGTGCGAAGCTACCGCCAGGGCGAAGAAGAGCTGGACCTGATCGCCAAGCTGGGATTTGGAGCGTCAGGCTCTTCACATTGTCGCCACGAAATTAGAACGCCGCTTCTAATCCGTGCTTTCCTTGACAAGAGCCTATCGTTGCCAGTTAGGTTGGCGCTTCTCAATAAAGGCATCAACGCCTTCTAGCGTTTCAAGCAGCAGCATGTTGCAGGTAATGGTTTCGCTGGCTTGCAGGTAAGCCGCGTCTAACGACTGACTGAGTTGGTGATAAAACAGCGCTTTACCCATTTGCACCGCAGCGGGGGGTTTGCTGGCGATTTTTTCGGCTAGCGTCGTCGTCGCCTCATCCAGCGAATCCGCCGGTACCACCTGATTCACCAGGCCATAATTCAAAGCTGTTTCGGCATCGATAAAATCTCCGGTCAATAACATTTCCATTGCCCTTTTTTGAGAAACGTTTCGACTCAGTGCTACCGCAGGGGTTGAGCAAAATAGGCCCAACTTAATGCCCGATACTGCAAATTTGGCTTTTTCACTGGCGACGGCCAAATCACAAGCCGCCACCAACTGACAGCCTCCGGCAGTAGCGACCGAGTGCACGCTGGCTATCACCGGCTGCGGTAGATTTTTGATACGCAACATTAGGTCGCCCGCTTTTGAAAACAGGCTGTTTAGATACGCTTTATCAGTATTCTCGCGCATTTCCTTCAAGTCGTGGCCAACACAATATGCACGACCATTGGCTTTGATGATTACGACCCGTACCGAATCGTCCTCGCCGATATCAGCCAAGGTTTGTTCGAGCCGGTTCAGCAACGCTTCGGACAAGGCGTTAAAATGATCCGGCCGGTTCAGGGTGAGCGTGGTTATGTCATTACTGTCAACGCGCGTTACAGTGTCACAAATAGGTTGATTCATGGGAATTCTGGCTTGGACGAGAAAGGATGTGGCACAGTTTACCTGAATCCCTTATCTCAATGGCCTGTCCATCTGATTTCCAGGAACAGGGATGTCGGATCTCATTAGGGCCCCAAAAAATGAACCGCGACGACTACCCGGTTCCGGCCCAAGCGGCACCATCCCGCTTCCAAACTCCCCACGCGCGGGTCAAAATGCTTCTCCATGCGCATCGTGGAAGTCATTACAGACGCCGCCCATACCGACAGCCTTGCCGGTATCGCCGAGCATTTCGAGGCGACCGACTTTTGGTGGGGCGTCGAAAACGAGGACGGCCGGAGAAGCTTCCGCTTTCTGGTCGCCGACGACTCTCGCCAAGGTGTGGTGGACGCGCTGCAGAGCCTGCTCGGCGCCGCCCAGAACACCCGCATCATCATCCTCCCGGTGGACACCGCACTACCGCGCCCGCCGGACGAGGACGAGGAGGGTAGGAAGCGCAAGGCGGTTAAGACGACGCGGGAGGAGCTATACAGCGAGATTGCGAGGGGAGCCCGCCTGGACAGCAACTTCCTGCTGCTGACGTTTCTGTCGACCATCGTGGCCGCCATCGGTCTGGCGGCAGACAATGTGGCCGTGGTGGTCGGGGCCATGGTGATCGCGCCGCTGCTCGGACCCAACATCGCGCTGGCCTTCGGCACCTCGCTGGGCGATCTGGATCTCATGTGGCAGGCCCTGAAGACCAACGTCGCCGGGCTGGGTCTGGCGTTGTTACTCTCGGTGATCATCGGCTTGATCTGGCGAGTCGACCTGTCCAGCGGGGAGATCATCGCGCGCACCGACGTCGGCGTGGAAAGCGTGATCCTGGCCCTGGCTTCCGGGGCCGCTGCGGTGCTTTCCCTGACCACAGGATTGTCCTCCGCCCTGGTGGGGGTAATGGTTGCCGTGGCCCTGCTGCCGCCGACCGCCACACTGGGCATGTTGCTCGGCAGCGGTCAGCCGCAACCGGCCTCCGGCGCAGCGCTGCTGCTCGCGGTCAACGTGGTGTGCGTCCTGCTCTCGGCCATGAGCGTCTTTCTGCTCAAGGGGGTCAAGGCGCGCACCTGGCTGGAGCGAACCAAGGCCAAACAGTCCCTGGCCATCTCGATCTCGCTTTGGGCGAGCCTGCTGCTGATCCTGGTCGCCGTCATTCTGGTGCGCGGCTCGTTAGCGCCCTAGCTCCAAAATTCCTGTGGGAATCCTGAAGATATTGCCCTTCGGGCGGTTTTCTTGGTGCAAAGGCGATTGCCGGAGAACCGAATCAAGCTGCTGCCTGCCCCGCGGAACGAAAGAGAAATCGGTCCAGCACGCCCAGGGCGAAACGCAACGTTCGGGCGGTGCGCAGGTCGTTGGTCCTCTGCCAGGTTCGGCGCCACATCAGCGGATGGGCGCTGGCAATAAATTGACGTTCAGCGGTTCCACGCCGGCAGACTGAGATCGCTCATCAACTTGCGCAGCTCGTAGCGCGCCGCCACGTGGGACATAGTTATCTTGGGGCCGTCGTCGACATCCTTGAGGTCCACCAGGGTCAGGCCCTTGGGAAAGAGCTCGCGGTAGATGACCCGGTCGGAGAGCCCCGATACGTAGCGAAACGCGATCCGTTTCTGCAGGCTCGAAAGGGCCGTGTCCATTCGCTGGCGGTTCTTTGAATGGGTCGTGGAGATCCGGTTTCGGATCACCACCCAATCCAGGCTCGGCAGGCCCGATGCGGCGCGCTGCTTGCGGCTGTCCCAGACGCTCTCGGCGTAGAAGCTCAGCTTGTCGACGGCGTAGGTGTCCGGATTCACCTGCGCCAGCAGGTCCAGGTCCACGAAGCTATCGTTCATGGGCGTTAGCAGGGTGTTGGCCATGGAATGCGCCAGCTGGGAGAAGTAGGTCCGTCCGCCCGGACAGTCGATCACCAGGTAGTCGTTGTCTTTCTCCAGCTGGCCCACGAGCGAATCCAGCAGCTCGGCCTCCTCCTGCTCGCGCTCGCGCACGTCGGGCAGCTCCGACGGGGTCGCCACCAGGTGCTCGGGTATGGTCCAGCCGAGGCCGCGACCCACCGCATAGGTCTCCCGATTCTCCAGGTACCGCGTCAGGGATCTTTGGCGCGTGTCCAGGTCGAGCACGCCAACCCGGAAGCCCTGCTTCTGGATGCTTACGGCCAGGTGCATCGCCGTCGTCGACTTGCCGGTCCCGCCCTTCTCGTTCCCCAAAACGATGATATGGACGCCCCTTTTTTTAATGACCTGCACACCCCCCTCCCGAATGTCGATTATTCTAGTTAGGTTACCAAGTGCCGGAATGGCCGTTCCAACTTTCGTCGATCCGGCGCGAAAAAGACTTCTCAATGCGGTGCAAGGTCGAGGAATCCAGCCACCCGCCATTCGAGATAGGGATAGAAGGGATTCCAACGCAACCGCAGCATGTCCGACGCCGAGATCCGGAGCACACCGCGCTCACCGCGCAAAGCAAGGTCTCCCAGATGGATGCCCGGGCTCTTTTGCGTCCGCGCACCACCATAAACGGGGTCCTGCCCTTGGAACGGCAAGGCGACATGGGCCAACGAATAGACGTCCGTCGGCCAACTCAAGCCAAGGTCCCGCCACTCGGCCGGCTCCTCGCCGGGCGGCTCGATATGCACCTCAACACCCCTGCTTCCCGTGCGCCGGTTGGACACCAGGCTCAGGGTGAAGGCCCGGTCCGGGTCGCCAAGCAAGGCCGCAACATCGGCGGCCGGATCGCCCTTCAGGATGGGCTCGATCTCGGCCATCCGATTGATGTCGAACAGCACCAGCCCATGCCCGCCGGCCGGAAGGCGGTCGAACAGGCCCTGAACGAGGGCGGGAGCCGATACGGTGGCATCGACGACGGACTGGAAGGCCAGCACGCGCGGGAAGCGTTCCAACAGCCGGGTCCCTTCCAGTGAATCGAACCGGGCTTGAATCTCGGAGGTCAGCTGATAAGTCATATCCCCGGCGTTTACCGCAAAGGAGCCGTACTTGAACGGATCGTACTCGGGCAGTATCGAGTTCCAGGCGAGCTTATCGAGCCCGAGCAGGCGCCCGATCCGCGCCTGCCAGATGGCGAGCGACGCAGCTGGCGTCACGCCGATGGCCGGGGAGATGAGCACCAGGCGCTCGACCCGTGGCAGGGATCGCTCCTCCAGGGCGGCGAGCGCATAGTGCACCGCCAACGCCGCTCCGTTGGAGTAGCCGACGATATACAGGGGCCGCTCCCCGACCTGCTCGCGCAAATGGCCGATCGCAAGACGCACCGCGGCGGCCATATCCTGCCAATGGACATCCACCAAGCCCGAGGGCGCAGTACCGTGACCCGGCAGCCGAAGGCCGATGACATGCGCCCCGAGTGTGTGCATACGCTCACCTAGGGCACGCAGGCTGTAGGGGGAGTCGGACATCCCATGGAGCAGCAGGACGCCGGCCTCCGGTGCCTTGCGTGTGAGCTGAAAGGTACGGTTCCAGTTGGGCGACCAGCGCCCGGGGTCCGAGAGACTGCCGCGGTCGTAACGGTTGATCAGGTACTCGGTCTCCTCCCCGCTCTCGCGGTAGACCAGCGCGTCGAGCTGGGCGAAGAGGCGCTCCTCCAAGGCCAAATAATCGGCAAAGGTCTCGACCCCGGCGTCTGCCCTAAACTCCTCGTTCAAGTTCGCCAGGTGCCAGACATCCAGGTCCGGGCGGCTGTCCAGAAAGAGCACGAAACCGATGATCAGCACGACGAGCGCGCCGGCGAGCGAGAAGGCGACGGCCTTGATCAGACGCCAGGTAAAACGGGTCAATCGGAGCTTCATGTCACCACCTCAATACTCGAAATCCGGAGGCTGAGGCCGAAACGGCCAGACCCGGCTGCATCCCCGCTCCCGTCGCGAGAATGGATGAAACAGCCAAGCCCTTAGTGTATGTTGATGTACTAATTTGCTGCATCCGTCTACGCTCCATCCCCATGCGCTTCGAAGTCAGTAAAGAAGAGATCAAGAAGGCCAACGTCCCCCACGAGATCTTTCTGACCAACCTCATCGGCAACCACATCCTCGTGACCGCGGGCGTCGGCGGCATGGCCGGAACCTTTCCCTGGATCATGTCCGCCATCCCGATCATCTCCTTCAGCCTGCTCGGCTATACCATGTGGCGTGCCCGCCGTGCCGTCGGCCGCGATCCCTGGTACGTGATGTGCCACTGGCAGATATGCGCGCGGCGCAGCTCCATCTTGATCCTCATGCTCAGCCTGCTACTGGTGATCGCGATCCTCGGCTGGGTGGCTTACACCTACGCCGGCGTGATGAAAGAGGCGGTATGGGCCCTGATCGGCGGCGTGGGCATACTCCCCATCATGGTGACGGTGCTGGTCCTGATCATCATGGAGTCCGAGGCCCTCTACCACGCCAACCAGGCCAAGCTGCCGAAGTGGGTTATCGAGCGCTTCCCCAATCCGGATGCCAAGGTCATCGTCGAAGAGAAGCCGGCCTATTACGACTGACGGGCCTCGGCCTCGACCCGACGGATCAATCAGCTGCCCGGATCGGCAATTCGACGTTCAATTTCGCCACGAAGAGCACGAAGGACGACTGATGGGTCCATCGTGCCCTTCGTTCGCTTCCCGTTTTTTTTCTTAGCGTTCGACGTCCGAAATCAGGACCCGCCGGATGCGGCCGGCGCTGCCTATTCCGCCGATTCCTGCCCGGACTCAACCGCGATCAGATGATTGATCGTCTCGAGCATCGTGTCCCTGCTGCCGGTCTGGGACGGGCTGGTGCGGTACTTGCCGTTGACAATGACCGCAGGCACCCCGTCCACACCGTAGCGCTTGCCCATTTCCTCGGCGCGGCGCACCCTCATGTCCACGGCGAATGAATTGAAGGTCTTGCGGAACTCCTCGCCGTCGATGCCCTGCTCTTCGGCAAAGGCCACCAGGGCGTCCTCGTCGACGATATGCTTCTTCTGCTCATGCAGGGCACGGAACAGGGGCATGTGGAGCTTGTCCTGCACCCCCATCATCTCAGCGGCGTAGAAGGCACGGGCGTGGGGCACGACCTTGGGTCCGAAGACCGCTGGCATGCGCCGGAACCCAACGTTGTCCGGCTTGGTCTCGAGCCACTTGTCAATCGTCGGCTCCAGGTGGAAGCAGTGGGGGCAGCTGTACATGAAGACCTCCAAGACCTCGATCTTGTCTCCGGTCTCGGTCGGCTGGGCTTTACCCAGCGTCGTGTAGTCGATCCCCTCTTCAACGGCCCAAACATGGGTGGCAATCAGCGCACCAAGTGCCACCCGCAGTAACGCTCTCGCTATCATCGCTCTCATTTCTCCTCTGTTCGGCGGGCGCAGGCCGCCCTGCCATCGCAAGTACGGTTAGATGGGTACCGGGTCTACGGGTTCAGCCCAGGGCGTAATCCGCCACCAACCCGAGAAACACCGCCGTCCCCAAGTAGTTGTTGTCCAGAAATGCTTGGAAACAGGCGGCAGGATCACGGTCGCGTATCAGGTATTGATGATGTAACGCCAGGGCACTGGCCAAGGCCAGCCCGGCAAAATACCAGCCACCTCGCCCGGCCAGATGCCCTACGTAAGCCAACAGGAGCAGAAGGAGCACCTGCAGCAAGCCGACGATCAGGCGATCGTTCGGTCCGAACAGGATGGCGGTGGACTTGATACCGGCCTTGAGGTCGTCCTCTCGGTCCACCATGGCGTACTGGGTATCGTAAACCAGCGCCCAGACGACGGTTGCCGTGAACAACACCCAAGCCACCGGCGGGACCGCGCCGGTGATGGCGGTGAAGGCCATGGGCACAGCCCAGCCGAACGCCGCGCCCAGGAAGAGCTGGGGCAGATGCGTATAGCGCTTCATAAAAGGGTAGATGACCGCAAGCACCAGGGCCACGACCGAGAGCGCTATGGTCTTCCAATCGAGAAAGAGCACCAGCGCGAAAGCGCCCAGACTGAGCACCAGGAAAACCCCGATGGCCTCCCCGGGACTGACGAGTCCGGCCGCGATGGGTCGTTCCCGCGTGCGGGCGACCTGTCCGTCCAGGTTACGATCGGCGAAATCGTTGATCGCACAGCCCGCCGAACGCATCAACACGACGCCGGCCACGAAGATGAGCACGGTTCCCCAAGGCGGGCTCCCCTCCCCCGCAATCCAGAGGGCCCAAAGCGCTGGCCACATGAGCAGAAAAATGCCGATGGGGCGGTCGAGACGCACCAACTTGGCGAACAGGGCCAGCCGTTCCCGCCAATCCGGCGCACGCGGGTGACCAATCTTGACTTTGGGAAGGGTCATGTTCGGGGCTGTATCGGATCCGAGGCCTTCGGGCCCGCGGAGGGGCCGCTTCAACAGGGCGTTAGATTATGACACAGAGAGGGAACGCGTGAGGTCGAAACCGAGGAGTGCACCCGGTATTGTGGTGCCTGACTGACCGGATAACCGCCGACGGTGTGCGCAAAGGACCTTACGACCGGACGATCAGTGCCCTCGTCGAGGAAAGGGTACGGTTCTCGACCACGCCGTCGTCGCGCGTCGCGGATTTCCCATGCTTGTTGGTAACGCGCCGCGCCACCGGCGGCAGCGTCGAATTGACGAGCTAACGGCGGAAATGGAGGAGGAATGCGTGTGCAGAAGCACGGATGGCCGTAACGCCACATGCGCCGCCAACGACTGCGTCGCTCCGGAAAACTTCAGCGGCGAATGCTACTGGAAGTGCGACGATTAGCGGGCCGATGAACGAACCTCTTTTCTAAAGGCCTGCGCGCAACCTGTGGATGTCCCACCGCTCTCAACTCGTTGAACATGACGGAATCGCAACAACCAAGGCCTGAATCTCCTCGACCGCAGCCGACCTCTACACCCCCCCGTATTCCGCCCTACCCCCGAACCAGCGCTCCATCAAGGGATCCACATGGTCCGGATACCGGTCCAGCATCAGATCCGCCGTCTGCTGGGCGGCCGGGAGCAGGGCCTCATCGGAGACCGGATCTGCGACGCGAAACTGCATATCTCCGGTCTGTTTGGTACCCAGCACCTCGCCGGGTCCCCGCATCTCCAAGTCCTTACGGGCGATCTCGAAGCCGTCGGTACTTTGGCGCAGGATCGCCAACCGCTCCCGCGCCTGCTTCGACAACGGGGCACGGTAGAGCAGGACGCAATGACTCTGGACGGCTCCCCGCCCCACCCGGCCGCGCAGCTGGTGGAGCTGGGCGAGCCCGAGGCGCTCCGGGTTCTCGACAATCATCAGGCTCGCGTTAGGCACGTCCACACCGACCTCGATGACGGTAGTAGCGACCAGCAGGTCCAGCTCCCCGCGGGCGAAGCCCCCCATCAGCAGCTCGCGCTCCGTGGCCTTCAGCCGGCCGTGAACCAAGCCTACGCGCAGCCCGGGCAGAGACACGGTCAGGGCCTGCGCGGTGTCCTCGGCGGCCTGACACTGGAGGGCCTCGGACTCCTCGATCAGGGTACAGACCCAGTAGGCCTGGCGCCCGCTGGCACAGGCATCGCGCACCCGGCCGATCACCTCATCCCGCCGGCTGTCGGGCACCGCAACTGTGGTCACGGGGGTGCGGCCCGGCGGCAGCTCGTCGATCACCGAAAGGTCCAGGTCCGCGTACAGGCTCATGGCGAGGGAGCGCGGGATGGGGGTGGCGGTCATGATGAGCTGGTGGGGCGCGCTTCCCTCCTGTGCCCCCTTCTCCTTTAGCTTCATGCGCTGATGCACGCCGAATCGATGCTGCTCGTCGACGATTGCCAAACCCAGATCCCGGAACCGGACGTCCTCCTGGAACAGGGCGTGGGTCCCGACGATCACCGGAGTATCGTCCCCGGCGATACGCGCCACCAGCTCGGCGCGCTCCCTGCCCTTGTGCCGACCGGCGAGCCAAAGAGGCTCCAGCCCCAGCGGGCCGAGCCAAGTGCGCAGGTTGCGCAGATGCTGTTCGGACAACAGCTCAGTCGGCGCCATGAGGGCGACCTGGCATCCGGATTCCACTGCCTGCAGCGCGGCCAAGGCGGCAACGATCGTCTTGCCCGAGCCCACGTCCCCTTGCAGCAGGCGCAGCATGGGGTGGGACCTCTGCAAATCGGCTGCTATCTCCTCCGCCACCCGTCGCTGGGCGGCGGTCAACTCGAACGGCAAAGCGTCCAGCAGCCTTGCACGATGGCTGTTGTCCCCCGCCAGTACGGGCGCCCGGACGCGCTGCTGGGTGCGCCTGAGACGGCGCAGACTGAGCTGATGAGCCACCAGTTCCTCGAATGCCAGCCGGCGAAAAGCGGGATGGCGGCGCCCGCGCAGATCAGCAAAGGGAATGGAGGTCGGCGGGCGGTGCAGGAGACGCAAGGCGCCGGAAAGGGGCGGGAGCTGAAACCGGCTCAGGACCTCCGACGGGAGCCATTCCTCCAGCAGGCCGTCGTCTTGCTCCAAGAGCACCAGGGCCTGGTCCGTCAGGGAGCGCCACGAGGACTGCTGCAACCCTTCGGTGGTTGGATAGATGGGCGTGAGGGCCGCCTCAAGGGAGGGCGCATCCTCCAAGCCCCGATGCTGGTACTCCGGGTGCACCATCTCCAGGGATTGAGGACCCTGACGAACCTCGCCGAAACAACGCAGCCGGGCACCCGCAGTCAGGGAGGCGGACTGACTGCGAGAGAAGTGGAAGAAGCGCAACAGGATCCCGGCTCCGGATGACTCGTCCGCGAGCCAGACCTTGAGCGAGCGCCGGCGGCCGAAACCGATCGCGGAATCCCTGATCTCCCCCTCCACCAGGGCCTCGTCTCCGGCCCGCAGGTCCGAAATCTGCACGACGCGGGTGCGGTCCTGGTAACGCAGCGGCAGATGAAACAGCAGGTCCTGGACCGTGGCGATACCGACGCGAGTCAATCTCTCGGCTACCCGCGGTCCAACGCCCCGGAGGCCATCGACCGGCGCCTGATTCAATAGCTGGCCCGTCTTGTTTTCCAAGTTCCTTCCGATTCACCAAGGATGTAGGCTTGCCAAACCGAACGACCAGAGAGAAGCAGAAGCATGATCGCGCAGACACGCCTGACGATCGCCACGCGGGGGCGAGGCACCTACAACATCACCCGTGAAGTGGGGCAGGCCGTGCGGGAAAGCGGCCTTGCCACCGGCCTCTGCCACGTCTTCGTACAACACACCAGCGCCTCGCTGATCCTGTGCGAGAACGCCGATGCCACCGTCCGCCGTGACCTGGAGGCGTTCATGGTCCGGCTGGCGCCGGACGGTGACCCGCTGTTCGATCACACACAGGAGGGACCGGACGACATGCCCGCCCACCTGCGCTCCATTCTCACCAACATGGACCTCACGGTGCCGGTGAGCGGAGGACGCTGCGCCTTGGGGACCTGGCAGGGGATCTATCTCTACGAGCACCGCACCCACGCCCATCGCCGCCAGGTGACCGTAACCGTCAGCGGCGAGTAGGGGCGCCGGTCCGCGATCAGAGCACCGGGGGCTGCTGTGTCGACTCGAGCCCGGAGACGACTGGTACGGAACCACGCTGGCGGGCGCGAACCGACTGTGCCAGCTGGTGCACGGCCATGGCGTAGTAACTGCTGTGATTGTAGCGGGTGATGACGTAGAAGTTCTTCAATCCCAGCCAGTACTCGTAGCCGCCCCTGGCGTCCAACTTGATGAGGCTTACCCGGTCTCCGTCACCGAGGGCGGCGGTCGCAACGATCCCGTTGCTGCCGAGGGCATCGAGGCTGTAGCTGGTGTCGTACCCCGCCTTCATGGCCCTGGCACCCGCCCCGCTCGCCCGGGCACGGACGGTGACCAGCTCGCCCTCGCGCCAGCCGTGGTCGGAGAAATAGTTCGCAACGCTGCCGATGGCGTCCACCGGATTCCACAAATCCCGCTTGCCGTCGCCGTCGAAGTCCACCGCCCACTTGTGGAAGCTGCTGGGCATGAACTGACCAAGCCCCATGGCCCCGGCGTACGAGCCCCTTGGCTTGAAGGGATCGACCCCCTCGTCACGGGACATGATCAGGAAGGCCTCCAACTCACCGGTGAAGAACTCTGACCTGCGCGGATAATCGAAGGCCAGAGTCGCGAGGGCGTCTATCACCCTCTCCTTGCCGGTGTAACCCCCGTAGCGGGTCTCCACGCCGATGATGGCGACCACGTACTCCGGCGGCACCCCGTACTTTGTCTGGGCGCGCCGCAGCGTGCTCTCGTAACGGCGCCAAAAGCGCGCGCCGTTGGCGATGTTGCCCGAAGTCAGGAACTTGGCGCGATAGCGGGTCCAGGCGCCGGTTGGTCCTGAGGACTTCCTTGGCTTGGCCTTGTTCATGAGGTCGATGATCCACTGCTGGCGCTCGGCGCGCGAGAGCACGCCCTCCAGGTACCGCCGGTCGAAGCCCTCCTTGCGCACTAGCTTGTCGACGAACCGGGCCGCGGCGGGATAACCCGCGAACTCTCCGCGGATACCGGACGAGCCCCTAAAAGCACTGGAACGGAAAGACGACTCGGCGTCGACCGTCACGGTCGTCTTCTCGCGATTGGAACTGCAGGCGCAGAGCGATACGGCCAGGAATGGACAAAAGAGTGAGGCAAGGGTACGCATGATCATTTACACCCGGGGGGCGCATCGGTCGGGCATCGGGACCGGCCGAACGGCGGAAAAAAGTTAGAGTAAATCTGCATGTTTCGCACAGACCTGCAGCGCCGCGGCAACAGCTTGCCGTCTGACGCCGCGAATCCCGGGACGCTCGATACCGGCCGGGAGTATAAAGCAAGGCGTTGGGATTTCGGCAGCGCAAATCCGGACGGGTGCCTTAACCGCCGATGGGCGCGGGCAAGGCGCCGATTCCGAGCAGGACAGTCGCAGGTCGGATACGCTCCTCCTAGTCACCAAGTACCATCACCGCATCCATCTCGACCTCGGCGCCCTTGGGAAGAGCGGCGACTCCGATCGCCGCCCGCGCCGGATAAGGCTCTCTGAAATACTCCGCCATCACCTGATTGACCAGCGGAAAGTGCCCCAGGTCGGTCAGGAAGACGTTGAGCTTGACCAAGTCCGCCATCCCGCCACCGGCGGCAACCGCGACGGCCTGCAGATTGTCGAAGACGCGCCGGATCTGCGCTTCCATTCCACCCTCCACCAACTCCATGGTATCGGGGCCCAATGGAATCTGTCCGGAAAGGTAGACCGTGTCTCCGAGGCGAACGGCCTGCGAATAGGTCCCGATGGCCCGTGGGGCCTGGTCGGTGCTGATAATTTGTCTTTTCATGAGAGGTCAGGAGAACAGCCGCTTCCACCAGCATTGTCGATTTTTTGGATTCACCCGAGCAGCGGCCAGGTCCAGGGGCGCAATCCTGCTCATCACCCAGCCGGGCAGCGGCGGATTGTCGCTGTAGCCGCAGGAGACCCCCAGATTGTGAGGGTCGTAGATCTTGATGAAGCTCGGCGCCGTCAGGTCGTCGGCATAGACGATACCGCAGTAGTCCTCGCGATGCTCGTCCCGCAGCAGCTTGTCCAGCTCGGTCACGAAGGCATTGACTCGCGCGGCGTCGGAGGGTTCGGCGGGCGGCTCCTCACCGACCGCGTAGATGTACCAGCCATCCCCGGCGCAGGCGCGTACGCGCTCCCAGAGTTCGTCGAGATGATGCCAACGCAGCGCGGACGTGAAGCTGCCGCGAAAGGCCTGCAGATATGGCTGGTCCTGGACGTCGCTATCTTGCATGTAACGCTCCTTCGAGAAATACGACCTGCGCGGCGAAAAGGGCACTCAGCCGGCCCGAGATCGCGTGCTACCCTACCCCAACGGACGGGCTTCCTGCTATATTTGCCGCCCTTTTTCAGCGGAATCGATACGCATGACCGTCCTATACGAATCCAAGCTCTCCAATCTGGACCTGATCAACCGCGGGAAGGTGCGGGACATCTACGGTGTGGACGACGACCATATGCTGATTGTCGCGACCGACCGGCTCTCGGCCTTCGACGTGGTGCTGCCCCAGCCCATCCCCGGAAAAGGCGAGGTGCTCACCCGCGTCTCCAACTTCTGGTTCGAGCGCACCGGCGACATCGTACCCAACCACCTGTCGCGTCTGAACCTGGACCAGGCGGTGACCGATCCGTCCGAGCGGGCGCAGCTGGGCGAACGCGCCCAGGTGGTGCGCCGGCTCAAGCCCCTGCCGGTGGAGGCCATCGTGCGCGGCTACATCATCGGCTCCGGCTGGAAGGACTACCAGCGCACCGGCGGCGTCTGCGGCATCGCCCTGCCCGCCGGGCTGCAGCAGGCGGACCAGCTGCCGCAAGCCATCTACACCCCCTCGACCAAGGCCGCCATCGGCGAGCACGACGAGAACATCGATTTCGACCGCACCGTCGAGCTCATCGGCGGCGAGCTGGCGGAGCAGGTCCGGGACGCCAGCCTGCGCATCTACACCGAGTGCGCGGCATACGCCCTGGAGCGGGGCATCATCATCGCCGACACCAAGTTCGAGTTCGGCCTCGACGCCGACGGCCGGCTGCACCTGATCGACGAGGTCCTCACCCCCGACTCCTCCCGCTTCTGGCCGGCGGACCAGTACCGCCCCGGCATCAGCCCGCCGAGCTTCGACAAGCAGTTCGTGCGCGACTACCTGGAGACCCTGGACTGGGACAAGACGGGCCGAGTGCCCGGAGCTCATCGAAAAACGGAAGAGATTCGGGAGCCGCAGCCGCGGGCGGCAGGCAGGCCACAAAGAGCCGATCCCGCGCAAGAGAGGATCATCTGGGGTAGAGGAACGTACGGCGCGTGAGTAACATGTCAGCGACGCACCCTCAAGCGTCATTTCGGCTTCGATGATTTTCGCCCCGGCCAGGAGGCGGTGATCGGCCACCTGATGGGCGGGCACTCCGCCGCCGCCGTGTTCCCCACCGGCGGCGGCAAGTCGCTCTGCTACCAGATACCGGCCCTGCTGCTGCCCGGCCTGACCCTGGTGGTCTCGCCCCTGATCGCCCTGATGAAGGACCAGATCGACGCCTTGAGCCGCCGCGATATCGCCGCGGCGCGTCTGGACTCGACCCTGGACGCGGACCGGTACCGGGCGGTGATGGACGAAGTACGCAGCGGAGATCTGCGCCTGCTGTACGTGGCGCCGGAGCGCTTCAACAACGAGCGCTTCCGCGAGGCCATCGCACCGGTGCGGATAGCCCTGTTCGCCGTGGACGAGGCCCACTGCATCTCCGAGTGGGGCCACAACTTCCGCCCCGACTATTTAAAGCTCGCGGGCTTCGCCCGCGATTGCGGTGCGGAGCGGATCCTGGCCCTGACCGCCACCGCCACGGCGACGGTGCTCGACGACATCTGCCGCGGCCTGGACATCGCACCCGAACGCGCCGTACGCACCGGCTTCTACCGGCCCAACCTCTCCCTCGTCACCACGCCGGTGCGCGACGCGGAGCGCGACGGCGTGCTGCTGAACGCCCTGCAGGCCAACCCGCCCGGTCCCACCATCGTCTACGTCACCCTGCAGCGCACCGCCGAGGAGCTCGCCGAGCGCATCGCACGAGCCGGCTTCGCTGCCCGCGCCTATCACGCGGGGATGAAGGACGAGGACCGCGCCCGGGTGCAGGATTGGTTCATGGCGGCGAGCGAAGCGATCGTCGTCGCCACCATCGCCTTCGGCATGGGCGTGGACAAGGCGAACATCCGCTACGTCTACCACTACAACCTGCCCAAGAGCCTGGAGAACTACTCTCAGGAAATTGGCCGTGCGGGACGGGACGGAAAACCCGCCACCTGCCACATGCTGGTGTGCCCGGACGACCTCAATGTGCTGGAGAACTTCGTCTACGGCGACACGCCCGACCCGGGTGCCGTCCAGGGCCTGATCCGGGAAATCTTCTCCCAAGAGAGCGAATTCGACGTCAGCCTCTACAGCCTTTCGGCCGCGCACGATATCCGGCCGCTGGTGCTGCGCACCCTGCTCACCTACCTGGAGCTGCGAAGGCTTCCTCGCAGGGGGCACGCCCTTCTATTCCGGATACCGGTTCAAGCCGCTGATGGCCTCGGAGAGATTCTCGCGCGCTTCGAGGGACAACGCCGGGACTTCCTCGCTGCCCTGTTCCGCAAGGCGCGCAAGGCCCGCGCCTGGTTCCACATCGATCCCGGCGGCGCCGCGGCGGCCCTGGGAACCGAGCGGGAGCGCGTAATTCGCACCCTGGATTGGCTGGGAGAGCAACGGCTTGCTGGAGGTGGAGGCATCCGGCGTTCGCCACCGCTACCGCCGGCTAAAGTCTCCCGACGAGCCCGCGGCCTTGGCCGAAGAGCTGCACCATTACTACGAGAAGCGCGAAACCGCGGAGATTGCGCGTCTGCGCCAGGTGTTGGATCTCGCCGGACACAAGGGTTGTCTGACGGCGGCCCTGGCTGCGCATTTTGGCGAGCAGCTCGACGGCCCCTGCGGGCACTGCACCTGGTGCATTTCGGGTGGTTGCGAGATACCGGAACGCCATTCTCCGGGGATTCCATCCAGGCTTCAGCATCAAATTGATCAAGCAGTCGCAGAGGCAAAGGGCGCGCTCGATGAGCCGGGAGTGTGGCAGCGGATCGGCGTTCTCGACGAGCCCAGATCCCATGAAAGCCCGTTTCCTAGCAGCGGTGACTCGCCCCGTTGCGAGGACCGGGCAAAGTTTTGCGCAGGCACCCACTGTCGGGTTCTCTCGACAGGGTACCCTTCCGCGAGGTCCTGAAAGTGGGCGGGCACCGCAAATCGACTCGAGCAACCTTCGACGCAGTTACACGCCGAATAGGCGGCCAGCTTCACCGCCGCAATTGCGTTCTGCATGGTCTCGAAGGAGCGGTTGAGGAGATCGAACAGGGTGGCATTGCCAGGGCCGAACGGCTTCAGGCTCTCCCCGATACCGTCGAGAAACTGGCGAATCCGCGCGCTGTAGCTGTCGTCGATCGGCGCCGTTTCATTCTTTTCGCCGCTCCGCTCCACCACCTCGCCTCGGCGCGCTGACTCGGCGTTCAGGTTGACCGCATCAGTGGGCGGAAGCCAGCTTGAGACCGACGATTCCGACAACGATGAGTCCGACGAAGAAGAAACGGGCGAAGGTGGCGGGCTCGCCGAACAGAAAGATACCGATCACGAAGGCGCCGACTGCCCCGATGCCGGTCCAGATCGCGTAGGCCGTACCCATGGGAATCGTCTTTTGGGCAATGAGCAGCAGGGCGCCGCTCGCGGCCATGCAAACCACCGCAAAGCCAATCCAACCCCAGCGCAACCCGTCCTCCGCCAGACCTAGCTTCAGCCCGACGGGCCAGCCCCACTCGAAGAATCCGGCGATGACGAGATATACCCAGGCCATACCCAAACCCTGCTTGGACAGAGGAAAGATACTGGATTATCCACTGGTGAACGTCGGATCGCCAGGTTGGCTCGACGACAAGAAGCCGCGATTGCTGGTCGCAGGGGAAATGTTTATAGGCTACCTCTGGTCTAAATGGTGGTCATTGACCTCAGAGCCGCTTAGTAGGTGACATTTGTGAAAAGACTCTTTCTGGGACTGGTCCTCACCGCCACTGCTGCCGCATTGATGCCCGGCTGCGGCGGAAAAGACGCTGTCGAGCAACCACCGAGGGAGACCAAGGACCTCGCCGTCGCCACCTTCGCCGGTGGCTGCTTTTGGTGCGTGGAGGCTGGCTTCGAGCAGGTGCCGGGCGTAGTCACCGCGGTCTCCGGATACACCGGCGGGCACAAGCACGCCCCTTCCTACGAGCAGGTCTCAAACGGCACCACCGGCCACCGGGAGGCGGTGGAGGTCCGCTACGACCCGACGATCATCAGCTACGACGGACTCCTGCAGGCCTTCTGGCGCATGGTCAACCCAACGGATGGGGGCGGTCAATTCGGGGACAGGGGAACGGAATACACCACGGCCATCTGGTACTACACCGATGCACAGCGCATCGCCGCCGAACGTTCCAAGTCAGCAGTTAACTCCAGTGGCCGCTATAAGAAGCCGGTGGTGACGCCGATACTGCCGGCAAAACGATTCTACTCGGCAGAAGACAAGCACCAAGACTATTACCTGCGCCACCCGATGAGCTACAGGTTCTATCGTCACCTATCCGGGCGGGACAAATACCTACGCAGAATCTGGGGACAGGATCTGAAGGTGGATTTCGATGTTCGCCATTGAAGGAAGATCGAACATGGCGCGCTTGAGCGGAGCCTCCAACAAACTGCACAGTCCGCTAGCGCCGGTTCCGCGCTCGATGGCCTTGCGTGCCACCTCGGTCAGGGCATCGTGTTCCGGCCGATGAAATGGACGTGATAGAAGACGTCGCCCGGGGCTCCTCGCAACACCTTGAGGATTTTCCCCACCTCGCCCTGCTCCACCAGCACGCGACCCTGGATGCCCAGTGAGATCTTGGCGGCGACCTTGTCGCGGAACTCGAACCGGCTCGGGGTCCAAGGCGCATCCGCGGGCTGCAGCTCCTCCTCACGGCAAGCCGACGAGCTTGTCATCGGCACGAAAATGTACCGAGTAGATGATCTGGTCCTGAAGAAAGGTCCCCCTGTCGCGAACAAGGCCAACGCTACCCCGGCGCACCGGGAGCTTGCCGACGTCCATCCCGGGATAGGTGCCGTCGTTGCGCACGTTGCGAAGCACGCGCACGGTGTCCTTGGGCATCCATAGCCGGATCGAGCGCCTGCCGGTGGACTGAGCCCACTTCTTGATTTCCGGATATCGCGTATGGGTGGCCAATGCTGTAACCTCTTGCCAGGAGGAGAAAGGGGCCAGTTCCACCGGCTTGCGGTCCACGCTGCGGATGATCACCTGGGGAACCCCACCGCCAAGGTTACCAATCTCCACGCTATCAATCCCCTCCCTCCCGATAAGAAGAGAACGACTGGCACACGCTGGGACATGGCCGACATTTTCATCAGTTACTCGCGGAAGGACCGTGCTCGGGTCGAGCGCCTCGTCGATGCGCTGACGGCCGAGGGATACGAGGTCTGGTGGGACCTGGAGATACGCGCCGGCGAGTCTTTTGATCGACTCATCGAAAACACGCTGAAGCGAGTCAGGTGCGTCGTCGCCGTGTGGTCGCGGCAATCGGTCATGTCCGAGTGGGTGCGCGCGGAGTCGGCCTGGGCAATAGACCGCAACAGACTCGTTTCCATCCGCATCGACGAGGATCTGGAGCTGCCCCTGAAGTTTTGTCATTTGCACACAAAGGGCATGACGGACTGGGAAGGCGGCAGGGAGGCCCGAGCGTTCCAAGAGCTGGTCGCGGACATTCGCAAGATCGCCGGACCATCGCCCGCACCGGCGCTGGCGCCTAGCACAGAATTGCCGAAACCGCCGCCCGAAGCCCCACCAAATCAGGAATCCTCGCCGGCCTCGGACATGACGCCTGCTCCCCGGCCGAAAACCGAGAGGGCGCCGCAACCCGAGCCGCAGCCCGCCCCGCCAGTCTCGTCGACCGCGCCCAAATCGCACGGCGTTGCCGTTGGGATGATTTCCCTCGCCATAGCGGCGTTGATCGGCGGAGTTGTCTTCTTCGATACCCAGGACCAGCCTGATCGCGGCGATGAGCTGGGAGCATCCGATGTTGGTCGGGATCAAAGCAAGTCGACTCCCCCGCAGGTTGCCGATGACATTCGCAAAGATGGTGCCCTGTACCCCGAAATGGTCATCATCCCAGCCGGGAATTTCCGGATGGGCTGCGTCAGCGGCAAGGGGTGCAGCGACAACGAATTGCCCGTGCGGACCGTCACCTTCGACGAGCCCTTTGCCATGGGAAAATACGAGGTAACCTTCGCCGAGTACGACCGCTTCGCCGAGGCAACCGGGAGGAAGAAGCCGGGCGACGCGGGTTGGGGCCGCGGCAAGCGGCCCGTGATCTACGTCGGCTGGGACGATGCGCAAGCGTATGCCTCCTGGCTGAGCGAGCAGACCGGCAAACGCTACCGCCTGCCCACCGAGGCCGAGTGGGAGTACGCCGCGCGCGGCGGCATGGAAGCGCCGTTCTCCACCGACGAGTGCATCGATACAGAACAGGCCAATTACAATGGCAACTACGGGTGGAGGGATTGCCCAGAAACAGGTGTATATCGGAGAGAGACTTTGGAGGTCGGCTCGCTACCGGCTAACCCATGGGGCTTGCATGAGGTCCACGGCAACGTCTGGGAGTGGGCGGCGGATTGCTGGCACGTCAGCTACGAAGGGGCGCCGACCGACGACCCCGCTTGGGAACAGGAAGGGGGCGGCGACTGCGGCCGGCGTGTGTTGCGCGGCGGCTCCTGGGGCCTCAAGCCGGGGTTCCTCCGCTCGGCCGCCCGCGGCTGGACCGACGCCGGCATCCGGGGCAGCGACCTCGGTTTCCGTCTCGCCCAGGACCTCTGACCCGATGTCCTTTGTACCCTTATACCCTTTGGGCATTCAGGGGGGCTCGCCGCCTGGTCGCGATTTTTCGCGACAATACGGGTTTTTGCGGAGCCTCGGATCCGGCGGCAAAGGCGTCTGATGCCCCGTAACGATAGTCGGCTAGCTGTCAGACTTCAGACCTTCTTTGGTTCAGCTCCAGTGACCGTAACGGGTCCAGCCTGTATGAAAACGCAACATCGAAGCAATTTTACTTAGCGACCCTACGTAAAGTTTTCTGACACCTTGATGCGCCGTGATGCAGACCGTCGACATGGACCCGCGGTAACGACGACGAATATTCTAGGAAGGCTGGGTATCTGGCCGACTGCCGAGCCATCGCGAAAACACAACGTATCGCGCGAACCGCCTTGTGCTCTCGCCACATGATATTGGACATGTTTGTCTACCGTAGCGTAGTCTATCGCTCAGTGTGTTCGTCCATCCTTCGGAAAAAATAGAAATGAGCTATTGGTCTTGGGATTCATCTCTCTCTGTTGGCATAGACTTTATTGATGCGCAACATCGCAGAATTCTTGACTACATCAACGAACTTGATGTGGCAAAACGTCATAATGATGTAGAAAAAGTGTCAAAAGTACTTAACGATATGGTAGATTATACGAATACGCATTTTGTATGCGAGGAAGATATTATGCGGCAAATCGGATATCCGCTTGTAGACTCGCACAAAGAAGTTCATGACGCATTTGCCAAAAACATACTCAACTACGCACGCTTACATAAAGATGGACAAGATATTACTAGGAAGTTAATGTCGGATCTGAAGTTGTGGCTAACCACCCACATAAAGAATGACGATAAAGATTTCGCACCCTATGCGGCCAAATACGTTCGGAAAGCATCGAGAGGAAGGATACTGAGCCGCTTTTTTTTGGCGAAGAATATTGGTTTCCGTATCTGGTCCTTGCTGGCTCGCTCGTTTGGTTGCAACGCGTCATCCTGAACGGTCGTTTTGATTCTTGCGCCGAGACTTTGCGAACGCGGCAGTTCATAGGGAGCCGCTTTTTCGGCGCGAATGGTCGCTGTCTAATCAAAACCGTATGTTCGGGCAGTCGCCCGTCACTCCCAAGTGTAAAGTTTTCTAACACTCCCGGAAACGATCTGCCAAGGACAGGTACCGGCCAACTCCAGACCTCCAGCCATCGACTGCAAACGGCAGGTCTATGCCTTAGGACATAGTCCAGATGGTCCACGAGCAACGACAGTTTGCGCTTCAAAAGTTTGCGGTACTTCGCTTATCGGCCACATACAATAACCGTAACGGCTAAACGAGAGACGTAGTGATGTGGATTGCTGAGAGCGGCTTATCTGATTACCCATGGTACCTTCGACCGTTTTTCTGGCATCAACGGCGGAAGTACGGCCAAGTGCTAAAACCTGCTCTAATTTGGGCGAGAGTTCCAAAATTATTTGTGGCCGTGGCCTCGCTTTATGGGGTACTTGAGCGGCGAAGCTCACCACTGAGTCCGGAAATTCGGTCTCTCATCACCGTCCGAGTTTCTCAAATCAATTGGTGTCGCTTCTGCGTAGACATAAACTCCGCCACGTTAGCCGAGAGATCCGGTTCATTGGACAAGGTGCAGACCGTGGAAAATTGGAGAGAGAGCGATATTTACAGCGAACGTGAGAAAGTTGCATTGGAATATGCCGAGGCAATTACATTTACCGACAAGCACGTAACTGAAGCGCTTATTGAAGAGCTGCGTTCGTATTTCGATGACGACAGCATCGTCGAGTTAACAGCGTTGATCGCATTTCAGAACCTATCGAGCAAATTTAATAGTGCGCTGGACCTTCCTGCACAAGGCTTCTGCAGCATACCTTTTGTACCGGAAAAAATAGGCGAGAGGACCAACATGAACTCTTAGTTTAGATTTTCCCTTCCCGTTGGCCTCGTGTTCTCGAAACACCAAAATCTCTTCTCTAGGTCGAACTCGGTCTTTCCTAAGCTCGGCGGCGCAGAAATCCGATCTAACAGCCGAAGTCGGCCAAAAGCGGACGGTGACGCTTGGAGAAACCAACTCCAGGACTCCGAAGAATCACGTATGCGTTATGCTGGTTACCGGGCGAGGCGAGAGCTACCGTCGCAAAGCATTGTCTGGTCCCGACTGCCGTCACGTCGGAGGTTTCCGTTTCAACATTTCTACCTGGCTCTACGAACGCTGGTTCTGTCATGCGCTGCCAGCTTAGAATCTGGCCAACAATTTTTGGCCGAATAAGGAAGAGCATTTCAGTTGACGGGTGACGAAGTCGTAATCCCAGAAAAATACCCGGAGAAGGCAAAGCATCTCCGATTTTTTATCTGGGCTGCCTCTATCCTTTTGTCTATTGGCCTTGTAGCGCCGATTATAACGCTGAGTAAGTTTGTCCTGATTCAGAATACATTCTCTGTTCTTTCTGGAGTTCTTGAGCTAGCAAGAGAAGGTCAGGTTTTTCTGTTCTTCGTAATAACGGGGTTTAGTGTTGTGCTTCCAATACTAAAGCTTTGGGTTCTGTATCGGCTTGTTAGCAAGAATGCGCTGCCGAAGGAGATGGTAAAGAAACAGTTACATTGGATGCATGAATATGGGAAATGGTCAATGCTGGATGTATTTGTTGTGGCTGTGCTGGTGGTAGCAGTGAAGCTCGGAGCAATAGCGGATGTTGAGATGCGATTTGGTCTTTACGCCTTTGCGGCATCTATTTTGCTAACGATGTATATCACTTCACGCATTGTCGGCCTTACGAATCACTCCAAGCCCTCGCCCTGACCCTTGCCTCCCCGTTCGCGGTGGCCTGGGCCTGTTTCGGCTCCAGACATACGCACCGACGTGTTTTCTCGGTTTTTGGTCGCCGCCAGCAAGCCGGTTGCAAGGTGAGGAAAGTGCTAGTACTAGCCACGATGTCCCTGATTTGCCTACACTACGCTAAGTTATGTTGCGGAAATCCGATGCATGCGCTTCGGATCGGCCCCTTATACGACGGGAAGAACAAGTATGACGAAGTCGGACCTAATCGACCTAATGGCGAGCGGACAGAGCACTCTGAGCGAACGCGACGTGGAGTACGCGGTCAAGGTGATGTTGCAGCAAATGAGCGATGCGCTGGCCTCAGGCGAGCGGATCGAAATCCGGGGATTCGGCAGCTTCACGCTGCATTCCCGTCCATCTCGTATCGGGCGTAACCCAAAGACCGGCGAGGCGGTTGCCGTGCCGGCGAGGTATGTGCCTCACTTCAAGCCTGGCAAGGAACTGCGGGAGCGGGCCAACGCGCCGATGGCTGCTTAGGTTCGAACTCGGTTGGCCGGGTTTCTGAAGCGACTCTCCGCAACGTCAGAGGCCCGACTCAGGATGGTGGCGCTTAGATCTGCAGTCGGCCAGGAACGGACGGTACTCCGTCTTCGGGTTAGGTCCGCTAAGTCCTGAAAACGGTCCTTTCCGGACCATCACCTCTACGGCAAGATCAAGATCAAATTGCGGACGAGCCTCCGGAGCAGCCGGACTGCTAGCAGGCCATCGGTGGCACCGAGGATTCGGTAGTGATCGAGGAGGTCTTTGCCCACCTCATTCGAAAGACCCTGTAGCAGAAGTCTGCCGGCAGCGGTGGAATCGGGTGCCGTCCCAGACGCGGCTGTTTGACTGACAGAGTTTCCCAACGATGAGCTGCACGGCTGCGACGCCAGCGGCGGGGCAACGGTGGCGGCTGGTCAAAACGACGACCGACAGCCGGCGCCGACGAACGCGAGCCGGCGGTTCGGTCCGAGGAAACGTTGGCTTCTACCGCCTATCCGCATCAGATATGGTCGCGACTACTATGCTTATGAAACGCATCGGGTCGCGATCCGGAACGACCTACTGCCATGCATGCCGACATGAAAGTCACCAAAGCGTGAGGTAAGAACCATGTCTAACGTCCGAGGACCGTTCAGGCCAAGAGTCCACGAAACCGATGGATTCATGGCCAATCTAGTAGGCTATATTCCCGCTGAGATCGTCGGAGTCTATATTGCCGTGGACAATCTCGTAGCTGGCCTTCCCGAGGGGCAGAGGATGCTCGCATCTTGGGGCATATTGGGGCTTCTTGCTTTATTGACCCCCTTCTACATAAGTCGCGGGACTGTTATGGAAGGAGGACAATGTAAGGAAGCCCGCAGTCCGGCGACAGGTAATCGCCTCGACTATCGCTTTTCCCGTCTGGGTATTCGCCATCGGTGGACCATTCAAGCAGATGGACTGGTATAGCGATGCTCTCGGGGCGATCGTCCTAGCGATCGTAAGCCTCGCGCTGCCCATATTCTTCAAAAGTCCGGCGCAGAATGAGGGAGGCTCAGGGATACCCACAGATTCAGGCGAGTCTGGGGCGGAGTGAAGAGGAGATGGGATAGTAGAGGGGGAAGCACCGTAGAGATTGTGCCGCCCCGGGACTCCCCGAGACTTCGATTCTTGACTGGATGGGGTGATGACCAATGTTGAAGGTTCTCCCCTTAAGCTGCGTAAGAAAATTCGACACGTCCCCCGCGCGCTACGTGCTAGCGATACGTCCGCTTGTGTGGCTAACCTGCCGCTCAGCACTCCCTTTGCGAGTGACGGGTTAGGATCGGGAACCGACGTAAGCCCCTAATGCCATAAAAATTGCTGATGCCGACATATGGCAAATCTGCAGTCTACCCTCGGCGACTTCCCTGAAGGTCTCTGTCCGGCCATACACTGCCGGTTAGCGTGACCCCGACGAGCGACGGCTGAACGCTGGAAGCGGAAAGTCGACCTCCGGTAGGCCGGAGGCTGCAGTCGACCCATTGCGGACCGTGGCTCAAGTGCATTCATGGTCGGCTGCAGCGCACTAAGCGGTCGTTGAACTTCAGAGCCCGGGGCGGAAACCGGGCCGTAAAATCGCGTTGGCGTGCGGGCGATTCCGCGATTCGGGAGGCTGGGATTCGGGCCGCCATCGCGTCGAAGGGCGGGGTGACGGCCGCAAAAGGACCTGGGGATACCCGAGGAACCAGGGAAAAGGGCGTCTATGCTACCTATACTCAAGCACCGGGCGAGTCCCCCGGGGCAAGTAACGAGCAGGAGCTGCATCCGAATGACAGACGATCGATCCTCATCCCGAGAAAAGCTCATCGAACGCCTCGCGGACCTGGTGCGCGAGAAGTTTCCCGCCGATCGCTTGGAGCCGGCGCTCGCCTTCGTTCGCCTCTACTACGCGCGGGTGCGCACGGATCTGCTGGACAGCCGCGAGCTGCTCGACCTCTACGGTGCGGCCTTGGCGCATCTGGGCCTCGCCCGGCAGCGGCACGGAGAGGCGCTGGTGCGGGTCTACAATCCGACCCTTGAGCAGGACGGCTGGGAATGCCCCCATTCGGTGGTCGAGATCGTCGTCGAGGACATGCCTTTCCTGGTGGACTCGGCGCGCATGGCGGTGAATCGGCGCGGTCTTCAGGTGGTGCGCATCATCCATCCCGTCATGCAGGTACGGCGGGATGCCAAAGGCCAATTGACCGCGATCCTCAACCGCGATGCCCACGGCGAGGCGGGCGCGGATAGCCGCCTCTTCCGCGAGGCGGTGATGCACCTGGAGATCCTGCGCCAGACCGACGGCGCGGTGCTCGAGGGGCTCGAGGCCGAGCTGACCCGATCCCTGAGGGACCTGCGGCGTTCCGTGGAGGACTGGCAAGGCATGCGCGAGTCCCTCGACCGGGCGGTGGCCGAGATCGAGGCCAATCCCCCTGCCCTGGATTCGGCGCGGATCGCCGAGTCCGTCGCCTTTCTCCGCTGGCTGGGAGAGGAGCACTTCACCTTCCTCGGTTACCGCGCCTACGATTTGCGCGGCGAAGCCGGAGAGGAAACCCTGACCATCGTCCCCGGCTCGGGCCTTGGCATCCTCCGCGAGGAGTCGCCCGGCGGGGAGTCAACCCGGGGAGAGTCCAAGGCCTTCGCCAGCCTGCCCCCGGAGCTGCGCGAGCGGGCGCGCCGGCCCGAGCTGCTGCTGCTGACCAAGGCGAATGCCAAGTCGACGGTGCACCGGCCGGTCAACCTGGATGTCGTGGGGATCAGGCGCTTCGACGCCCAGGGGCGCGTGTGCGGCGAGCACCGCTTCCTCGGCCTTTACGGCTCCCGCGCCTATAGCCGGTTGCCCCAAGAGATCCCCCTGCTGCGCCGCAAGGTGGCCTATGTGAGCGAACGGGCGGATCTGGAGCGCGACAGCCATTCCGGCAAGGCCCTGGTGCATATCCTGGAGACCTATCCGCGCGACGAGCTGTTCCAGATCGCGCAGGAGGACCTCTATCGCATCGCCATGGGAATCATGGAGCTGGCCGAGGAGCAGCGCCCGCGCCTGTTCATGCGCCAAGACCCCTACGGGCGCTTCATCGCCTGCCTCGTCTACGCCCCGCGCGAGCGCTACGACACCGGGGTGCGCGAGCGAATGCAAGGCATCCTCGAGGAGGCCCTCGCCGGAACGGAGGTGGAGTTCACGGTCAACGTCTCCGAGTCCGCGTTGGCACGCATCCTGTTCATCGTCCGCACCCGTCCCGGCGCAATACCAGATTACGACCCGCGGGAGATCGAGGCCCGGCTGGCGGATGCGGTCCAGTCTTGGAAGGACCGCCTGCAGGCGGGACTGCGCGAGCATCTGGGAGAGGAGCGCGGCAGCGCCTTGTTTCTCGCCTACGCAGATGCCTTCCCGGCCGGTTACCAAGACGATTTCCCGGCCCGCACCGCAGTGCGGGACATCGAGCATTTGGAGCGGCTGGACTCCTCGAACGAGCTTGGGATGAGCCTGTATTCCCCGCTGGAGTCAGCACCCGGGCGGCTCAGGTTCAAGGTGTATCGCCTCGGTGAGACACTAACCCTATCGCAGGTCCTGCCCATCCTGGAGAACATGGGCGTCGAGGTGCAGGACGAGCGCCCCTACCTGGTCGAGCGTCGAGGATCGGCTGCGCTTTGGATCCACGACTTCGGCCTGGTCTACGAGGGGGAGGAGTCGCCGGACCGGGGCGGCGTCCGGGAGCTGTTCCAGGATACCTTCGCCATGGTCTGGCGGGGACGGGCGGAGAACGATGGCTTCAACCGCCTGGCAATCAAGGCGCAGCTCGATTGGCGCCGGATCGCCCTGATCCGCGCCTACGCCAAGTACCTGCGCCAGACCGGCATGACCTTCAGTCAGGCCTACATGGAAGAGGCCGCGGCGGCCAATCCGGACGTCGTCGCCCTGCTGGTGGAGCTGTTCGAGGTCCGCTTCGACCCGGCGCGGCGCAAACATGCGGCACAGCAGGCCACGCGCCTGGTCACAAGCCTGCAGGAGGCCCAGGAGGCGGTGCAGAGCCTGGACCAGGACCGCATCCTGCGCAGCTGCCTGGCCGTTGTCCAGGCGACCTTGCGCACCAACTGGTATCAGACAGGGCCCGACGGCTCACCCAAGGAGCACATCGCCCTGAAGCTCAACTCCGGCGAGATCCCGGACCTGCCCCAGCCGCGTCCCGCCTTCGAGGTCTTCGTTTACTCCCCGCGCATGGAGGGGGTGCACCTGCGCGGCGGCAAGGTCGCCCGCGGGGGGCTGCGCTGGTCCGACCGGCGCGAGGACTTCCGCACCGAGGTCCTGGGCCTGATGAAGGCCCAGATGGTCAAGAACGCGGTCATCGTCCCGGTGGGGGCCAAGGGAGGCTTCGTAGTGAAGCACCCGCCCGCCGAGCGCGCCGCCCTGCAGCGAGGAGGCCCTCGCCTGTTACCGGCAGCTCATCTCGGGCCTGCTGGACGTCACCGACAACCTGGCAGGCGACCACGCCCTACCGCCGCCGGACCTGATCCGCTACGATGGCGACGACCCCTATCTGGTGGTGGCGGCGGACAAGGGGACCGCCAGCTTCTCCGATACTGCGAACGAGGTAGCAAACGCTTACGGCTTCTGGCTGGGGGACGCCTTCGCCTCCGGCGGCACCACCGGCTACGACCACAAGGCGATGGGCATCACTGCCCGGGGCGCCTGGGAATGCGTCAGGCAGCACTTCATCGCCGGCGAGGTCCCCTTCGAACGGGAGCCCTTTACCGTCGCCGGCATCGGCGACATGTCCGGGGATGTGTTCGGCAACGGGATGCTGCTCTGCCCCAACATTAAGCTGGTCGCGGCCTTCGATCACAGACACATCTTCATCGACCCGGACCCGGACCCGCAAGCCAGCCTCGAAGAGCGCCGACGGTTGTTCGAGCTGCCCGGCTCGAGCTGGGCGGACTACGACCAGAAGCTCATCTCCGAGGGCGGAGGCGTTTACCCGCGCAGCCTCAAGGCCATCCGCCTCTCCGTCCGGGCCGCCGCCGCCCTCGGTACCAGCAGCGCGAGTCTGACTCCCGCCGACCTGATCCGGGCCATCCTGCGCGCTCCGGTCGACCTGCTCTGGAACGGCGGCATCGGCACCTATGTGCGGGCGAGCGCAGAGCGGGACGCCGACGTGGGGGACCATGCCAACGACGGCGTGCGTATCGCCGCCGCGGACCTGCGCTGCCGGGTTGTCGGCGAGGGGGGGAACCTCGGCCTCACCCAGCTCGCCCGCATCGAGCACGCCCGCCACGGCGGGCGCCTGGACACGGACTTCGTGCACAACGCCGGGGGCGTGAGCTGCTCCGACCACGAGGTCAACATCAAGATCCTGCTCGATCAGGTGGTGGCGGAGGGCGATATGACCCTCAAGCAGCGCAACCGGCTCCTGAAGGAGATGACGGACGAGGTGGCCCGGCTCGTCCTGCAGGACTGTTACTGGCAGGGCCGTGCAATCGGGCTCGAGGAGCTGCGGGCGGCTGAGCTGCTGTCCGAGCATGTCCGTTTCATGCGCGCCCTGGAGCAGAGCGGGGCGCTGAGCCGCACCCTGGAGTACCTGCCAGACGAGGAGTCCCTGGCGGAGAGACAGGGTGCAGGGGAGGGCCTGAGCCGGCCGGAGATCGCCGTGCTGATCTCCTATGCCAAGCACAGCCTGTACGAGGCGTTTCTGGCGTCCGACCTGCCGGAGGACCATTGTCTTGCGCCGGAGCTGGAGCGCTATTTCCCGAGGCCGTTGCGGGAGCGCTTCGGCGATCGCATCCACGCCCATCGGCTGCGGCGGGAGATCCTGGCCAGCGCGGTGGCGAACCGGCTGGTCAACCGCATGGGCAGCGGCTTCGTGTTCCGCCTCCAGGAGGAGCTCGGCGTCGACGCCGGGGCGATCGTGCGCGCTTATCTCACGGCCTGGGAGGTGCTTGGGATGCGGCGGTTGTGGTCGGCGGTCGCGGGGCTGGACGGCCAGGTGCCGGATCGGCCCCAGCGGCAGATGCTGTGGTGCGGGACCCAGCTCGTCGGACGCGCCAGCCGCTGGCTGCTGAAGAACGGCGATGGGCCCATCAAGGTCTCGGAGCGCATCGAACGCTACCAGGGGCGGATCGACGAGCTTGCCGCCCAGCTTCCCGAGTTGCTGGACGAGCGCCGCCGCGCTGCCCTGGAGGAGACCGCCTCGGCGTTCACGCAGGTGGGCGTGCCGACGGACCTCGCCCGCTGGGTGGCGGGCTTCGACGCCCTATCCCGCGCCTTTGACCTGGTCGAGGTGGCCGCGGCCGCCGGCGTGGACGTGACCGAGGCGGCCCGAGTCTATTTCGCCCTGGGCGCTGCCCTTCAGCTCGACTGGCTGGCCGGTCACATCTCCGCCCTACCCAACGGGGACCGCTGGCTCGCCGAAGCGCGAGCCGACTTTCGCGACGAGCTGTTCGATCATCATCGCACGCTTTGTGTCGCGGTCCTGACCGAGGGCATGCCGGCCGCCTCCCCCGCCGCCCGGCTCGAGACCTGGCAGCGTCTGCACCACGGGGCGGTGGACGCCTGGCTGGGTCTGCTCGCCGAGCTCGAGGCTCGGGACCAGCCGGACCTGGCCATGCTCTCGGTGGCCCTGCGGGCCGTCCACAAGCTCGCCGCCTCGGCGGTCGCCAAAGGTGGCGGCTCAGTCACGGCAACCTCGGGGCCACAGACCTGAGAAGCTTTGCCGTATCAGTGGCGAATCGAGATCGGAATCTGTCCTCGACCATTCATCCTGGCCCGGATCTAGGGTAGCTGTCAGATCAGGTCGCGACCTCTACAGATGATGCGCTCATTTACGACGAGCACCCCCGTTTGGTGCCAGAGGACAACTTCCTCGAAGATGCCGAAGGCGGGCAGCACGTTGGACCGGATCCCCCAAAGGGAAGCTGCAACGCCGATTCAGAGCAGCGTGTTGATCAAGTGACGCGTCTGCTCGTCGAACGCGGCGCAGTCCACCTCTTCCGGCTCCGCTGTCTGCAAGAGTGACATACTCAGTCGCCTCCTACTGCTTGGATGCGGAAAATGCCTTGGCGTACCCGTCGAACCACTCGCGGGCATTCACCAGCCGCCACTCGGGCGCGCCGCCGGCGAGCTCGACACCGCCGCTCAGGACGCCATACTTCGCGTACAGTCCGCCCTCCACCTGCTCGCCGCGCAGCCGCGCGTTGGCCAGCACCAGGAAGTCCTCGCCGGCAATCCGCACATCTCGCAGCGTCAGGCCATCGTCGCGGATTCGCACCCGGCCCTCGCCCTTGACATTCATGATCGTCAGCAGCTTGCTAAGCCACTCCTGATGTTGGCCCTTCTTCACGAACAGATTCACCAGAAGGCCGCTGTCGCGCAGCTGCAACCCGACGCGCGCATCCAATTCAAGGGGCTGCTTCCAGGTCACTCGTCCTTCTTCGAGATCGATCTGTCCCCACCAATCCTGTCCGGCAGTGCCCTTTCCCGTCGACAGGGATCCTTTGTCGAGCCTCACGCGCGTGCCCGATGCATCGAACGTCATCGCGTCCAGATCCCCGTCGCGCAGCCGGGTGTAGATCAGCAGATCGCCGTTGAGCCTCTGGTCCTGAAACCTCACCGCGACGCCCTTGGCGCGTAACTGCAGTTCACCGCTGCCGGACACGCCTTTGAGCGCGACCCCCCCCTCGACGACCCCTTTGCCGGAGACGATGGCGACACCGGAGTCCGGCGGCAGATATCTGTTGTAGACAGTCATATCGGGAATCTGCGCCTCCCACAGCTCGATATCGGTGTCGAGCTCGCGCAGGACGTTGTCCTTGTCCAAGCGCTTGCCGGCGGTCTTGAGGTCCAAGCGTTTGCCTTGAATGTAGGGGGTGGTCTCGTCGAGGCGGCGGAACTGAAAATCCGATATGGTGACTTCGATCCCAGCCCCCGGCGCGCTTGCCTTTCCGGTGACTCGCGCCTTGAGCAGCCCGGCGCCCTTCGCCTCGAAATCCAGAAACCGGCTCGCAAGGTTGCCGGAACGGATCTCCATTGCGCTGCCGGATGCGAGGCGGCCCCTGCCGAGCCGCAGATCGGCCGACAGGCGGCCGTCGCCATGGAAGCCGAGGCGCTGTTTACCGCCGAGAAAGCGGTTGATGAAGTCGATGTTGGCAACCGCTCCATCCGCTTTCAGCACGCCGCTGATCGGAGGCGGCCCAGGGTGATCGCGCAGCTCTTCGAGGGGCAGCTCCGATTCGAGCCGCGCCTGCGGGAACCGCAACTCGGTGTGCAACGGCGCGCCTTTCTTCTTTCCCTTCCTGCCGGACGCTGCCTGCATCCGCAGGTGCGTTCCGGAAAGATCCAGTTTCCGAGCCTTCAGGTCGGCACCCGCGACGACCAGTCCAAGCTCCAGCTGTCCGGTAACCGATTCGCCGAAGACCGTCCCTGCAATGCGCTCGCCCGCGAGGTCGAGCTTGCCGGAAAAGATGTCCCGGGCGTACTCCAAGCGGCCGCTCGCGCTTGCCACACCGGATTTCAATCCGAATACCTTCGATCCGGCGAGATAGGCATTCAGTACAGCGACGTCCGGCACGGTAGCGTTTTGCCAGGCCATGATCAACTTGGGTTCGGCGGGCGTTGTGCCGGGGCCGGGCAATCGGCCGCTGGCCGTCAGCGCCAAGGCGTCGCCCTTCAGGACGGGCTTGCCGTCGCTGATGCGCAGCACTTCCATGTCGCGCAAGCCGACCTGCACGACGGCCTCTTGGTCTGCATCGGCAGACTGGATCGCGGCCTGGACCAGGCCCGAGCCTTTCGCTTCGAAGTCCAGAAAACGACTGACAAGTCGCTCGGATGCCACCTCCACCTGACTTCCGGCTGCAAGCCGTCCGCCCTGGACTTGCAGCCCCGCGGTCACGTGTCCGTCCCCGCCTATTTCAAGCCCGGCATCCTGCGGGAGAAAGGCACTCAGAAACTCCAGATTCGCAACCCTGCCCTCAAGTCGCAAGACGCCATCGAGGGGAGGCATTGCCGCTTCGAATCGAGACGCGCCGAGGTCCGCAGATGCACTCAACCGCGCCTCCAGCAGGCTAATGTCGGTGGATAGTGGCGCGTCCTCCCGCGCGTCCTCCCGGGCTGCCTGCATGCGAATTCGCGTGCCGGACAGGTCGAGCCTCTTGGTTCGATAATCGGCCTGTCGGATGACCAATTCGATGCCGAGCTCACCGACGACGGCGCGCTCGAAGATCTGACCGGCGATTCGCTCCCCGGCGAGATGGAGTGAACCCGACAATACCCCTTTGGCATTCTCCAAACGGCCGTCCAACCGGGCGCTTCCGGAGAGCAAATGAAAGGGCGGCGTGCCGGGAATGTAGTCGTTCAGCACCGACACGTCCGGCATCGAGGTGTCCTCCAGCTCGAGAACGACGGTCGGCTCGACTGGGGGTTTACCCAGATTGAGCGGCGGGCCTGTCGCCGTCAGGCGGAAGGCCCTCCCCGTGAGAAAGGCGTCGGCTCCGCGGCGTGCCGCCATATCGCGCAGCTCGATCTGCACGCGTGTCTGGGGACCGTCGTCGGCGGCGACGACGGAGGTCCGCATCTCGCCTGCGCCCTCCACGGCAAAAGGACCGCCCTGCTGCAGGTCGGCAGGCGCATCCAGCTCGACCGCCAGGCGCGGGGAATCCAGCGCGAGCTCGCTACCCGCGACGAGCCGGCCGGCCTCGAACCGAAGTGCCGCGCGCAGGTCGCCGTGGCCGTCCAGTCGCAAGCCGCGTCCGACCGTCAGGAGGCGTTCAAAGAAACGATAGGAGGCCGCCCGGCCCGAAAGCTGGACGGTCCCCGAGAGCGCCATTGCCGCATCCTTCAGGCGCATGCCTCGCACCCGAAACGGACTGAGGCGGAGATCGGCATCGAGCTGCAGGTCGCGGGCGATCGCCTCGGTACCCGCGGTCAGCGTACTCGGGGCCAGTCGAAGTCTTGCGCGCTCGACAGTTATCTCATCGGCGCCCCGGAGCCTGATGTCCTCACCTTCGACCGAGGCAACGCCGGCGAGCCGATAGCCGTCGACCTCCAGTCCCTGGACTTTTGCGAGCTCGAGCGCCCCGATTTCGATCGTCCATGGGAGGTCCGCCGGGGGCGGGTCGGAAGCCGTTATGGGCGCGGCCCGATCAGCCGGTGCGGGGGAGAGCGGATCGAGCTCGGGCTCGGGCGATTGGAGATGTCGCCCTGTATCAGTAGGCTCGACGGGGAACGGCTGCAGACTCAGAGCTACCTCGTCGGCAAGGAAGCGTCCGAGATGCAGGGTCCCGAAAGGCAGCCGCCACAGAGAAACTTGAACATCCGCGGAGGCCGTCGCAACCGCCCAACGATGCTGTCCTGTCGATCCGGCGACCTCGAGGTTCTCGAACGAAAAGCGGCCGGGGATCAGCGTTCCGCCACTCGACCAAGCGATGTTGAACCTGTCGGGGTCGCGATTGAGAAACCGCGGCAAGGCGTCGCCGCGCAGCAGGGCGTTGGCAGCCATCAGGTAGGCAACCTCGACCAGCACGACCAGCACGACCGCTCGCAAGAGCCAGCGGCGGACCTGCCTGGCGGATACCGTCTTCGATGAGAGGTTTGAACCCGCCTCTTTCTCGTCCATCGCCACCTCGTATGTTTGGGCTGTAATCCGATCGTAAAGCCGTGCCGTGAGCGCCTGTAACTGGTGGAAAGGTCTCGCCGCGACCTGATTGTTGCGCGCTACGGTCGCGATAGACGTGTTCGAAATGTCAGAGACATTAGCACACGGCGTTGAGCAAGGAGCCTCACAACCTCAAAGGTTCCCGTGACGATGTTCCAGCGGGACCCGCAACCGTGTCAGTTGAACGCGGTCTCATCCCGAGGCGAGAGAGAACGCGACAATCTCTACGACAGCGGCGTCCGAAGGCACGACCGTACGAAATCGCTTCGCCTGTTTAAATGGCGCTTACACGAAAAAGCCGACTAAGGCGTCGGCTTTGTTATCCCATTGATTTTTTGGTGGCTACGGGTAGACTCGAACTACCGACATCGGCATTATGAGTGCCGCGCTCTAACCAACTGAGCTACGTAGCCGAAAGCAGGGGCAAAATTCTAGCGACGGCGCGGGTTAGCGTCAAGTCAGACGTTGAACCGAAAGTGGATGACGTCCCCGTCCCGCACGATGTAGTCCTTGCCTTCGGAGCGCAGTTTTCCCGCTTCGCGCGCGCGCTGCTCGCCCTTGCAGGCGACAAAGTCCTCGTACGCGATCACCTCGGCACGGATGAAGCCGCGCGCGAAGTCCGTGTGGATGACGCCGGCGGCTTGGGGAGCGCTGGCATCTTGGGGAATAGTCCAGGCCCTTACCTCCTTGGGTCCGGCCGTAAAATAGGTCTCCAGCCCGAGCAGTCGATAACCGGCGCGCACGACCCGATTCAGGCCCGGCTCATCGAGCCCCAGGTCTACGAGGAACATCTCGCGCTCGTCGGCCTCCAGCTCCACGATTTCCGCCTCGATTGCGGCACACACAGGCACCACCTCCGACCCCTCTTCCTGCGCAAGCCCTCGCACCGCGTCGAGCAGGGGATTATCCTCGAAGCCGCCCTCGTCCACGTTCGCGATGTACATGGTGGACTTGGCGGTGAGCAGAAACAGGTCCCGCAGCTCCATGCCTTCGTCCTCGCTCAGCTCCATGGCACGGACGGGCTTGCCGGTGTCCAGGTGATCACGCACGCGCTCCAGAAGCGCCTTGCGGACCAGGACCTTCTTGTCCCCGGTCTTGGCCTGACGCGCCGCGTGATCAAGGGACTTCTCCACCGACTCCAGGTCCGCCAGGGCGAGCTCGGTGTTGATGATCTCGATGTCGCGCAACGGATCGACCCGACCCGAGACGTGCACCACGTCGTCGTTCTCGAAGCAGCGCACCACGTGGGCGATGGCGTCCGTCTCGCGGATGTTCGCGAGGAACTTGTTGCCGAGCCCCTCGCCTTTGGACGCGCCGGCCACCAGACCGGCGATGTCCACGAACTGCATGCTGGTGGGAATGACGTTTTGCGGCCTCACGATGTCGGCAATCACGTCGAGCCTGGCGTCCGGCAAGGGCACCACACCCACGTTCGGGTCGATGGTGCAGAAGGGGTAGTTCTCCGCCGCAATGGTCGCCTTGGTCAAGGCGTTGAAGAGGGTGGACTTGCCCACATTGGGCAGGCCCACGATACCGCATTTGAAGCCCATGTCAGGTCTCGCCCTCGGCCCGGTTGTAGACGTCCTCGAAGCGGACGATATCGTCCTCTCCGAGGTAGCTGCCCGATTGCACCTCGATGATCTCCAGGGGTATGGCTCCGGGATTCTCGAGGCGATGGGTGGCCCCCACCGGAATGTAGGTGGACTGATTCTCCGAGAGCAAGAACGCCTCGTCCCCGTTTGTGACCCGTGCGGTGCCTGAGACCACGATCCAGTGCTCGGCGCGGTGGTGGTGCATCTGCAGGGACAGGGACTCTCCCGGCTTCACCGTCAGACGCTTGACCTGATACCGATCCCCGACGTCGATGGACTCGAAATCCCCCCAAGGCCGGTGCATGCGTTGGTGGTGACGGTGCTCTGTGCGCTGCTCGCGCTGCAGGAACTGGGTCACTGCCTTGACCTCCTGAGCGGCATTCTTGTTCGCCACCAGGACCGCGTCCGGGGTCTCCACCACGATCAGGTTGTTCACGCCCACGGCAGCCACCATGCGGTGACGGGCCATCAGCAGATTGTCGCGGGAGTCGTGGACATAGGTATCCCCGTCGAGCACGTTGCCGGCCTCGTCCTGCTCGCGAACATCCCACAGGGCCGACCAGGCACCGACGTCGGACCAGCCCACGCTCAGAGGCACAACCAAAGCAGGGGTACCCTCCTCCGCCGAGTCCCCGGACAGGCGCTCCATCACTGCGTAATCAATGGAATCGCTGGGGCAGGTGTGAAAGGCAACGCCGTCCAGGCGCAGGAAATCGCCATCCTTCGAGCTTCCGTCGAAGGCCTTGCCGCAGGCCTCGGCGATATCGGGGCGAAAGCGCGAGAGCAGCCGTTGCCAGACCGATGCCCTCATCATGAAGATGCCGCTGTTCCAGAGGTAGTCGCCGCTGGCCACATACCGAACCGCCGTATCGCCATCCGGCTTCTCCACAAAGGCCTTTAGGACATAGGCATCGCCCTCGACGTCCCTGGCCGAAAAGGGTTCGCCTTGGCGGATGTAGCCGTAGCCTGTCTCCGGCTTGTCGGGAACGATACCGAAGGTGACCACCGCCCCCTCCTGAGCCAGCGCGTAACCATCCGCCGCCGCCTGGCGGAAGCCGTGCTCATTGCGGATACAGTGATCGGCCGGCATTACCAGAAGCACCGGGTCATGCCCGTCACGGGTTGCCTCCAGGGCCGCAAGCTGGAGCGCAGGTGCCGTATTGCGTCCCTCTGGCTCCAAAATTATGGCGGCGGACTTCCGGTTCAGGATGCGGAGCTGCTCGGCTACCAGAAAGCGGTGGGCCTCGTTGCAGACCACAATGGGGTCGCGCAGACCAATGGCCTGGCGGGGATGCTCCTCCTCAATCCCGTCCAGCCTTCTCACGGTCTCCTGGAGCATGGTGTACTCGCTTGTCAGAGGCAAAAACTGCTTTGGGTAGGCCTCCCGGGACAGTGGCCACAGACGGGTTCCGGATCCGCCGGAAAGAATCACGGGTTGTAGCAGCATGGGAAGAATCGTCGAGCTTGAAGCAGGATTTAGGCAATCGGGCATTAGATCAATCCGGGTCGGATGCGTCAATTCCGCCCCGTTTGCCAGTCCTTGAAGACGAGCAAAAATCCTGTGCGATCTGGCATGTGATTCTCCAGCAATCGCCTTAACGCCGAGAGAATTGCTTTCCGCTTCCCGCTACTCCGCGCTATATTCGGGATTGGCGATCAGCTGTCTCCAAGTCGTCACAGAGTCCAGCCCTTATCTTCGGACGCAGGTGAAACCATGCCGACCGACCAAAGATCTCTCAGAATCCAGCCCCCGCGGGCGCACGGTCATGGACGAGATGCAGTCGTTGCTCAGCGCCCTGTTAGGCTTGTATTCGCAAATCTCCTCACGGATTTTGAGCGATCGATTGAGTACCCAGCAGGGACCGACCACACCACGGAATGGCATCCCCATCGGTGACCTGCTCGACGATCACATCGAGCAGACCGCGGCGGCGTCCGTGCAGAGCGGCGGTTCGCATCCCGCTCCGCATCGGATACCCGGCGAATCACTACGCCGGACAAGGCCGGCGCAGGGCGCTCCGGTTCCGGGCTTTTCGGTGCCTTGTCCGGCTACTTCGGCCGGCACCAGAACTCATCGCATTCCGCGCCCCTGGTGCGCGAGAAAATGCGCGCAAATACCCTGGATCATATCAACAGGGCGATGCTTCTAGCCAAGCGGGGCGACGCAAAGGGCGCAAAGGTTCACGCCACGCTGGCCGAGAGCGCCATGCGTACGGCGGGCGAATACATGTCCGACGAAGAGTACAGCCAGTTCAAAGGACAGGTGGAGAGCCGAGTGAAGGCGGCAGGCCGGCCCCCACCTCAGGTCTAGGAGCCTGTCTGGCTTACGACTGTTCTACTGCGGAACCGCGGATGCCAGACAAACGCCTAGGGATTGCGCGCTGCTCGCGGGGCGGACTCCCCTAAAGCGCCAAAAACAGATCGGCATTCTGAACGAAATCCTGGCGTGGCATCAGCTCGGTGCGCGGGAACCGCACCAGCGCACCGATCCTGGGGGAATGCGAAGCGACCCGGATCTGGTAGAGCGGGACCTCGTTGCCGAGGGAGTCGCCGCCGCCTTCGTGCTTTATCCCGAGGCGGCTCAGGCGTATCGAGGAAGCGCAGCCGTGCAGGTACTGAGCCGGATTGTCCAGCACGTCAGCGACGAAATCGAGATGATCCTCCAAGGAGCTCAAGCGCGGAGTCACCTGCACAAGCTCCAGCTCCAGGTCGTCAATCTTCTGCTGCAGCTCCTCCACAGACTCGCCGCCCTGCCCCGGCGCCGCCTGCCTCAGGCGGCTGTGCAGGGATTTGCGGCGTATGTCCAGCTTCATGTTCCCGGTCCTGGCATCGTCCGCCCGCTTCCGGACATAGCCAAGCAATCCATTGAAAATACAGCACTTCAACGAGCTTCTCGCCTCCGCTTCGCTACCCCCCGGAGCAATGATCTGGTGATCGGTAAAGCTCACGGCCGTCTGCATGACATCTCTGTGCACCGCATCGCCAACCAAGGACATCCCAAGCTGCTTGCGTTCCTCCTTTCTCATGCACAAAAGCGCCCAGCACTCGTCAATTTCCGGATGGGCGTCCAGTAGATCGCGTACCTGCGCGCTGCAGCTGAAAACCTCCTGAAGGTGTCTCGGGTTGACGAAGAAGGCATTGACCCGAGGATCGTCGGAAAACGCGGAGCGGCAACAAGGGACGGCGTCTGGAATAGCCTTCACCAGCCCGTCGATATAGCGGAAGGTCGTCGCCAACGGACCCTTCAGCCGCCGCGCGTATCCAGGCAGCAGCCGCAGGCGAGTATAGGTCTCGTCCACTACATGCTCTACGGCTTGACTCAAGGCGCCGCTGCACGTCAGGTTGGCCTCTTCGTCGCTGTCTACGGGCGCGAAGGCCCCGCCGACGCGCTGAAACATATCCTGCAGAAATGAACCCATTTCCGCATCCTCCTCCTGAAATCATTATCGTACCGACCGGCGCCCAAGCGCTTCTCGTTCCCCTTGCCGTTACGCGGACTAGGCTTTGGGCTCGAACGGTCGTGTGGTGGAGCCGAGTCCCGCCGCACTAGCGAGCCCCGCCCCTTGTGAGGCAGCAAGATAACAGGAATATCGCAAATTGGCGCGCGGCGGTGACTCAACAGGAGCCGGCCATAGGAACGAGCCGGTGCCTAGACGGAGCCGGCCCATGCATTTGCGGGCTGGGCATCGGCCGCGAATAGGAGGAAAATCAAATCGTACCTGGGGCCCGGCTTTTGCCGGACCGCCAGGGAAGGAGCCCGAGTAGTAACAGCAGCAGAAGGTAGCGTCATGAGCCTCAATTCCCTCTTGAAAGACAACGTGGGCAAGGTCGACCGCATCATCCGCGTGATCGTCGGCATCATCCTGGTAGGTAACGTGTTCACGGGCCTGCAAAGCCCGATCGGCTGGATCGGTCTGATCCTGATCCTGACGGGCCTCTTCGGCACCTGCCCCGTCTACTCCCTGCTCAAGCTCAACACCAAGAACCTGAGCGAGAAAGCGGGGCTCAAGTAAGGCGATTTCTGTCAAGGCGTTTCGCCCCAGGAAGCGTTTGTTGTAGAAAAGGGCTGAGCAATTTGCGCTGCTGCGGGCGGTGGGATTTGCGATGCCTGCGGTTTGCGGCGCACAGCTTCGCTCCCACTGACGCAAGGAAAGACGACGAAATGCCCGAAAACCGATTGGATCTCTTGGTGGATACAAACTGGCTGGGTCACGAGCGGGTAGCCCTGCTGGATGGCGGCTTGCCTGCCTGGATCGCTCGCGGTTTTCCGCTGGAGACGACAGAGCCGGATCCGAAGCCGCGGCGGTTCATCCCGCGGCGGGACGACAACGCATGGCATACCACGGCAGACATCGAAGACAACCTGCACACGCAGTGCTACCAGGTCGTGGATGCCCGCGCGCCTGAGCGCTTCCGGGGAGAGGAAGAGCCCATAGATCCGGTATCCGGGCACATCCCAGGCGCTGTCAGCCTGCCCCTTACCGGCAGTCTGCGCGAGGACGGCCGCTTTCAGCCGCCGGACCGGCTACGGCGGCGGTTTCTGGAATGCCTGGGCGAACAGCCCCCTGAGCTGGTGGTGCACTCCTGCGGATCCGGGGTCAACGCCTGTCACAACGTCCTGGCGATGGAGCTGGCCGGATTGCCGGGCTCCAAGCTCTACGCCGGGTCATGGAGCGAGTGGATCAGGTCTCCGGAGCGTCCAGTGGCTGCGGGAACTTGATTTTTCTCTGCGTCTCCGCGCCTCAATGGCTCCAAGAAAGGTCAACGCCCGCCACCTGAGCGCATGACATCCATCAGGCTCTCCGCCTGCCTGTAACCGCGAGGTAGCTCGAAAAGCGCATCCGGCTGAGGACCGACCTGCAGCTCCGTAGTCTTGGTCCGCGAGCCGTCGCCACCTTCTATCCGCAGGGGGACGTCGAAGTCCTCACACTGCCACACGGTCTGCACGCTCTTCATTTTTCGGGAGCCGAGCTCGACCTCACCGCGGACCCGCTGCTTTTTGCAGTCGTGGCCCAGAACCTGCTCTTCGCCAAGGTCCTCAACCTTCAGGTCCGCCTTGAAGCGCTCCCCGAGCCGGCGCAGTTCGCCTTCTTTCAGAACACGCTCGATATAGGCCTTCTTGGTCGGAAACAGGGTCCAGGCCAGTCCTTTGTCACGCCGGGTAATGACAACGACGGAGCCCGCGGGATCCGCTGCGTCGGGTGACATCTCGGCGCGGCTCTTCACGGGTGTCACGAACCACTTGGTCACCGCTTTTTGTCCGCCGCCCGGTCCAGTCGACAACTGGGTGATGGAGTAGCTCTCGACGCCTCCGGCGAAGAGCAGTACCGGCATCAAAACGAGAAAAACCAGGAACAAACATTTGCCAACCATCTTTCCGATACCTCGTTGGTTCAATTGCGCGGCTGAAGATTCGCTGCCGCGGTTGCGCTCCTGAAAGCCGCGCTGGTCCATGACTATCGCATCACAGTTGTCCAGCAGATCCACCAGAACCTCCCGCCAGCTGTCGGCCTAACACAGAATGCCTTTCGCCCGGTAGCGGTGATCGAGATCCGGACAGGAACCTTGGTCCCGAGCTCGAGCCCGAGGGCGAGGTGGGTCTGGGCGAAGGTGAAAATCCCCGTGAGGGCGCCCCACGCGGCAAAGAAAATGGCGATGAACACAATCGGTCCGACCACACGGAATCGCGGCAGCGAATCGACAGGCCCTGCCTCCGCCACGGGCGCCTGCATCCCCGGCGGCGCGGGAGGCAGCTTTGACCAAGCAGCTGCGGGACGCTCTGATACAATGACCTCGGCAAGCAATGCAAACCGCCTCCCCTTTAGGTTGGAGAATCGAGGGCCAAACACCAGTGTCTGAGCATACAACAACGGGAAAATGCCTTTGCGGAGCGGTGAGTTACGAAATACGTGGCGACCTCGGTGTGTTTCAGTATTGCCATTGCTCGCGCTGCAGGAAGATCACGGGGAGTGCATTCGCTTCGAACCTGTTCGTGGCGCCTGAAGACTTCACCTGGTTGAGCGGTCAGGAAAAGGTTCGCAGGTACGAGCTGGAAACCGCCAAGTATTTCGCAACCTCGTTCTGCGAGAATTGCGGATCATCACTGCCGTGGCTGGCGAAAACAGGGAAGGCGGTCGTCGTACCCGCCGGCACGCTGGATGGGGACCCGAAAATACGACCCGTCCAGAATATCTTTTGCGGATCCAGGGCCCTTTGGTACGAGGCGCCGAATAACCTCGTCGAGTATGATGAGCTTCCGCCGAGGCGGCGTTAGCTGGATTGCTCCCAGGCGCCACCGCCGGTTTTCACCCGCTGAGACACGAGCGCTGTTGAATTTCTTGCCCATTAGAGGGTGAGGGAGTGCTAACCAACGCCGCCCGCTCCAAGCTACGGCCCTGGTCGCGCAGGCAGCGAGCTTCCCGGTCGAGCATATACAATGCCGGCGGCGTCACCAACTCACGTCCCTTATGCTTAAATTTTATCCTCGGAATATCAAATATATGCCTGTGGTAAAATTTCTCGCATGCCTTGATTTTGAACGAAAATCTTAGTTTTGCAAAAGGCTCAAATAAGCGAAATTTTTCCGATTTTTTTTGTAAGGACCCAAAGCTCCAATGCGGGGTGCGAAAGAGTGCAAACAGGGCGTGAAAGCGCGCTGTGACCATCATGGCATGAAATCAGAGGTCTCGTCTGAGCGGGCGTGTAGAGAGAATAAGCGGTGCGGTTAGGTATCCGTATTCTTTGTCGGCCTCGATCCGGTCCACCGACAGATCTGCTTTGTTTGCACAACATGAACAAAGTGTTGCGGGCTCTGGTTGATTCGTGCCCTTTCCGCTCGTTTGTCATACCGTTTCTTGGGATGTCGTCCTAAGTGTATGATAATGAAAAGAAAAAACATTCAATAGGTATATATGCCTAGTTTCTGGTAGGATGTCGGCCGATTGCAAAATCCGTTAGAGCGATTATAAATATGCGGAGTTCGTTTTTCTCCATCCTCAAAAGATTAATTTTGCTAGAAAGCGAAAAGCTGCCATATCAACGCGTTTTTTCTAGCATTTAGGGGAGAGAGTAGCTCCCTTACCTCTCAGTTTTATTTTGAGTGCCGCTATCGCCGACTGGACCGCCACACCAATTTTGATGTGAGCTGAACCACTGTCACGGATTCCTCTTGATAGTTCGAGTTGTACGCCCCGTTTTAACCTGCCGCGGTTACAGATGTTGTTGCGATGCCTTCCTTTAAAGCGGTCGTTTCCCCATTCACTGTCGAGCTGGAGATTTCCCAGTTCGGAGTTGATCTGCCTGATCAACTCATCATCGAGACCTCCGAGATAGACGATCGGTTTGTTGACTGTGCAGCCGTGTACGGCGACCACATAGGATGAGGTGCTGACCAGACTCAGGGCTTGAGGATGATCGAATCGATGGCTGGTTATGTGCAGGTCGCGGTTGCCGCTTTCTTTCAAACCGTTGAAACAAAAAAGGTTATAGTGATCACCGGCGATAAGGGCGGCGACTTCAGAGGTGTTTGGCTCGATTCTCCCGCCATGCGGGGCGAGAATAGTCACCTCACTGGCTCGGTCCTGGACCTGCACCCTGAACCCATTTTCGTACCTGTTCAGCTCTGCAAAATTCCGATATCTATCCGTCATTGCTGCTCGCTGGAAGGGGATTCTTTTATTGCTGACAAAAGGTACAATAACAGATTAATTGGAAAGGGTCAGGTTCAGAGGTGAAGGGAATCGGAGTCGGCCTTTACCGGTTGGGACGTACTGCAACAATTCACTAACAGATCTAAGGGTACAGTGCTCTTATTCGCAGAGCGATTTATGAGTGCTCTCTTGTCAGGTGAGTTCAACTAATCTGATGGAGGTTATCATGAAACTGAAATATTTTCCACTCATCCGTTCCAGATTACCACTGATTCAGAGCCTGGTTCTGCTGATTGATCCATTCCTGGATGATAATCCGACATCGCCGGTGACCTCCGACCAGGTGGGTGCCGACTTCATAGTGCTGACC